>JBAXIO010000004.1:0-294796 GCA_037138335.1 Bacteroidota bacterium | reverse complement strand
AACGGTGGGTGTGAACTATACCAACAGCAACGGATGTACCGCAGCCACAGCCACTTCCTACCCGGTCACTGTGAATGCACTTCCGGTGCCTACCATCGCAGGACCACCCTCGGTTTGCTTAAATTCTACGGGCAATGTATATACCACACAGGCCGGTATGACAGGCTACCTATGGACTGTTTCAGCCGGTGGAACGATCACGGCCGGTGGCACAGCCACCAGCAATACGGTGACAGTGAGCTGGAATACAGCCGGGGCTCAAACGGTGGGTGTGAACTATACCAACAGCAACGGATGTACCGCAGCCACAGCCACTACTTATAATGTGACGGTCAATGCCCTGCCGGTGCCGACTATCGCAGGTCCCACACCTGTTTGTGCTACCACAACAGGAAATGTGTATACAACCCAGGCCGGTATGACCAATTATGTATGGACAGTCTCTGCAGGCGGAACGGTAACCGCAGGCGGAACCGCAACCAGCAATACGGTTACGGTCACCTGGAATACGGCTGCAGCACAAACAGTAATTGTGAACTATTCCAATGCCAACGGTTGTACGGCAGCATCACCTGCCATTTACAATGTGGCGGTGAATCCGCTGCCGCTGCCTGTTATCTCAGGACCCTCAACGGTTTGTTCGAACTCGACGGGCAATGTGTATACCGCCCAGACAGGTATGTCGAACTACGTATGGACAGTCTCGGCCGGCGGTACGGTAACTGCTGGCGGTACACTATCCAGCAACTTCGTTACTGTAACCTGGACCACGGCCGGAGCAAGGACCGTAAGCGTAAATTATGCCAATGCCTTCGGATGTTCGGCTGCCACGCCAACAGTTTACAATGTGACGGTCAACGCACTTCCTGTTCCTACTTTATCGGGTGAGACGAGCAATATCTGTCCGGGATCGGGATGGACCCCTTATACGACCCAGTACGGGATGAGCAATTATGTATGGACTGTTTCGTCGGGAGGACTTATTGCCACGGGCCAGGGCACAGCCCAGGCCCAGGTATACTGGTCAACGGCAGGCCCGCAGTGGGTAGCAGTATCATACACGAATGCATCAGGATGTACATCCCCCACACCAACGCAGTTGAATGTGACGGTATCGTCAATGCCCTCGCCGGCAGGCACGATCACAGGCACAGCAACGGTATGTGCCGGGGCCCAGGGTGTAGCCTACTCGGTAGCCGCGATCACCAATGCCGCTTCGTACGACTGGTTCCTTCCCGCGGGAGCGATCCTGGCTACAGGGGCCGGGACGAACAACATCACGGTCAACTATGGGGTCAATGCCGTATCGGGAGGTATCTCGGTGCGGGGGAACAATGCATGTGGGAACGGCATCATCTCACCCGCATTCCAGGTCACGATCAATCCGGTTCCTTCAGCAGCAGGCGTGATCTCAGGGAAGGCCAAGGTATGCATCGGGACCACCGGGGTGCTATACTCGGTTGGGGCAATTGCCAATGCCACGAGCTATGTATGGACCATACCGTCAGGGGTGGTGATCACCTCCGGGGCGAACACCAGGACGATCACGGTGACCTTTACAAACACAGCCCGGAGCGGGAACTTCGCAGTCTATGGGAAGAATGCCTGCGGTAATGGGGCCAGCTCGCCCCCGTTTGCCGTGACGGTTTCATCACCTCCACCCAACCCCCAGATTACTCCCTCAAGCCTTGGGTCAGAGATCCATGTGGGAGATGTCCTGATCAGCAGCGCTACGGAAGGCAACCAGTGGTACCTGGATGACCAGCCCATTGCGGGGGCAACAGACCAGACCCTGGTAATACCCTCCATGGGAACATACTATGTGATCGCCAGCGTGGGGAGCTGCAGCTCAGACAAGTCCAACGACATCATGGTTGGCAGCACGGGTATTGAGACCAAAGACGGGGCCAGCTTCGTAGTGTATCCTGTTCCGAACTTCGGATTGTTCACGGCCTCGGTCACAACGAGCTACCAGGAATCCTTCCGCATCGTGATCTACAACACCCTGGGGGTGATGGTGCATCGAACGGAAGAGTTCAAGGTCCAGGGCAAACACGAAGTGCAGATCGACGTGAGAGAGCTGCCCAGCGGGATCTACTCGGTGGTGTTTACCAATGAGCAGCGGAAAGTGGTTCGGAAGATCTTCATCAACAAATAGGATCAACCGGGCAACACCCGTCAATACAAGAATCAGGGAGGCCGTAAGTCACGGCCTCCCTTTGTTTTATAGTGAGATTTGTTAATTCCTTAACAAATCTCACTATATTTGCAAAAGCCATTATTCTTTGTTATGAAGGCCCTGAGAATCATACTGGCATTATATATCGCATTCCTTACCACCCTGCCCTGCGCTGATATTACCGACAATTGCAGCCACAGCCAGCAGGGCGATATCAGTTTTTGCCCTTTGAATTCAAAATCCCAGCAACACAGCGACATCGATTGCTGCAGCCCGTTCTGCGTTTGCAACTGCTGCCAGGTGAATGTAATTACACAGGGAACCGTCATTCTTGCCGAACCTTCCCGGGTTTGCATAAATACCTTTGGGACATTATCTTCAGGAAAGATCCAGGAGATCCCGATTCCATTCTGGCAGCCGCCGAAAGTCGTGATGAACGTGATAGCGTGATAAACGTTATGGCGTTCGCATTTTTACAACGCTGCTTTCGCTCGCATCTATACAACGCTGCTTTCGCTCGCATCTTTACAACGCTGCTACGGTGTCTGCGTCGCTCATAAAGGTTCATTTCCTGGGCACAACAGCTTGAAATTCGCTCCTTGCACCTGATGCAGCTTATGTAAAATGCTCGCTACAATAACATCACGATCATTACGACCATCACGATCATAACGAAATTTACAACACCCATACCATGTTTGACCGAATCATAGATTTTTCCATAAGGAATAAAATCGCCATTGGTATAATGACCGTCCTGCTGGTCATTACCGGCATCTATTCCATGTTCCACCTTCAGCTCGACGCCATCCCCGACATCACCAACAACCAGGTGCAGGTCATCACCATTGCACCCACCCTGGCCTCATCGGAAGTGGAACAACTTATCAGTTACCCCATTGAAAAGGCTGTTGCCACCATCCCCGACGTGGTTGAGCTCAGAAGTGTCAGCCGTTTCGGCCTTTCGGTGGTGACTGTAGTGTTCAACGAAAGCGTGGATATCTACAGGGCCCGGCAGCAGATCAGCGAGAAACTCAGGGATGCCGAAAAACAGATCCCGGCAGGGGTTGGTGAACCGGAGATGGCACCCATCAGCACGGGACTGGGAGAAATATACCAGTACCTCGTCAAAGTGAAACCGGGTTACGAATCACGCTATTCCCTCAGCGACCTGCGTACCATACAGGACTGGATCGTGAAACGACAGCTGCTGGGTACCAAAGGTGTGGCGGAAGTAAGTTCCCTGGGGGGCTATATCAAACAGTACGAAGTGGCCCTTGACCCCAACCGCCTGCACAGCATGGGCATCTCGATCAGCGAGATCTTCGCCGCCCTCGAAAAGAACAATGAAAATACGGGTGCTGCCTACCTTGATCAGAAACCGTATGCCTACTTCATCAGGGGCATAGGGTTTGTCCACAGCCTCGACGATATTGAGAAAATCGCCATTAAAACGGTAAACAATGTTCCTGTATTGATAAGGGATGTGGGGAAGGTAAGGTTCGGACATGCCAACAGGTACGGGGCTGTGGTGGAAGCCGAAAAAGGAGAAGCCACCGGGGGGATGGTGATGATGCTCAAGGGAGAGAATTCGGTGGAAGTCATAAAAAGGGTTAAAGACAAGATCACCCTGATCGGGAAAGCCCTGCCCGAGGGAGTTTATATCGATTCCTTTATAGACCGTACCAAACTGATTGATAAAACGATCAGCACGGTAACAAGAAACCTTCTGCTGGGCGGACTTATAGTGATCTTTGTCCTCACACTCCTGATCGGCAACTTAAGGGCCGGACTGATCGTGGCATCGGTGATCCCGCTTGCCATGCTGTTTGCCATCATCATGATGGTCCTCGCAGGCGTTTCAGGTAACCTGATGTCGCTGGGTGCCATCGATTTCGGGATCATCGTCGACGGGGCCGTGATCATAGTCGAAAGCGTGGTCTACCGGCTTTTCCTCAGCCATCACCATGAACATGGCATCAGCAGGTTAAGCCGTGAACAAATGGACCTGGAAGTTGGAATATCGGCAAAAAAAATGATGCGTTCGGCGACATTCGGGCAGATCATAATCCTCATTGTTTACCTTCCTGTGATCTCCCTCTCGGGGATAGAAGGAAAGATGTTCAAGCCCATGGCCGAGACCGTGATGTTCGCAGTACTGGGAGCTTTCATACTTTCACTCACCTACGTGCCTATGATGTCGTCACTCTTTCTCAGCCGGAATACAAAACACAGGATTAATATTTCCGATCACATCATGAGGTTCTGCCATAAAGTGTATGACCCGGTGATACGATTTACCCTTAACTACAAGCTCAGCGTGATCATCGCTTCTGTAATGATTTTTGTCGTTGCACTGATCATGTTCCTGAATATAGATGCTGTTTTTGCCCCGGCCCTGGAAGAAGGCGACCTCCTTGTTTTGCCCAAGATACAAAGCGGAAGCTCGCTTTCGCAGAGCATTGAGACTTACCAGCAGGTTGCCGATATCCTGAAAAAAGAATTCCCTGAAGTCACCGATGTGGTGGCCAAGATAGGGGTGGGGGAGATACCCACCGATCCTACCCCCATGGAATCGGCTGATATGGTAGTATGCCTGAAAGACAAGAAAGAATGGGTATCGGCTTCAACAAGGGAAGAACTGGTCGATAAGATGAAGGAGAAACTTTCGGGGATACCCGGCGTCAGCTATGAGTTCATGCAGCCTATCGAGGCCCGCTTCAATGAGTTGATGACAGGTATCAGGTCGGATGTGGCAGTGAAGATCTTCGGCGATAATATGGATACCCTTTCAATGGAAGCCGAAAAACTTGCAGGTCTCATCAATACGATTCCGGGAATAGGCGATATGAAAGTGGAACAGGTTGTTGGCCTGCCCCAGATCATTGTTCGTTATAACCGCGATCGTATATCGGCCGACGGTCTTGATATCAGGGACCTCAACAAGGCGGTGAAAACGGCTTTCGCAGGCGAGCCGGCCGGGACTGTGTATGAAGGCGAGAAACGTTTTGAACTTGTTGTGCGTCTCGACCAGGATCACCGTAACTCTATAGAAGATGTGCGCAAACTGTTTGTCTCCCTGCCCTCGGGCCAGCAGATACCACTGGAACAGCTGGCTGATGTGCAGTTTGAGGACGGCCCCCAGCAGATTGCAAGGGACGACGGGAAGAGGAGGATCACCATCGGGATCAATGTCAGGAACAGGGATGTGGAATCGCTGATAACCGATATCAGCAAGGTTGTGGATAAGGACCTTAAACTCCCCCCGGGGTATTATGTGACTTACGGCGGACAGTTTGAGAACCTTGTGGAAGCCAAGAAGAGACTGGCTATTGCAGTGCCGGTCGCCCTTTTCCTGATACTCGTACTGCTGTTCATGACGTTCAGGTCGGTGAAGGAAACACTCCTGGTATTCTCAGTGGTTCCTTTTGCCGCGATAGGAGGGGTGTTTGCCCTCTACATGCGGGGGATACCGTTCAGCGTCTCGGCAGGGGTGGGTTTCATCGCCCTCTTCGGCGTGGCCGTACTTAACGGTATCGTCCTCATCAGCAGTTTTAACCAGCTGAGGGATGAAGGCATTAAAGATATCACCGAGCGTATCATTAAAGGCACCAGGATGAGGTTACGGCCTGTGCTGATGACCGCTTCGGTTGCCTCCCTGGGTTTCCTGCCCATGGCCATCTCCAGGGCTACCGGATCGGAGGTCCAGAGGCCTTTGGCGACGGTTGTTTTCGGCGGACTGATCACGGCCACCATCCTTACCCTAATCATCCTGCCTGCGATCTACGCACTTCTGGGGTCGGGATGGAGACCCGGGAAAAGGAAATCCGCAGTCATAATACCAATACTGGCCTTTCTGCTGATCATACCGGCATCGGGGCTCAGGGCCCAGCAAGGGCCCCCTGTGATGAGCCTGAAACAATGCATAGACTCGGCCCTGGCACTCAGCCCTTCGGTAAAAGCGGTGGCTCTTGAAAAGGATTATTTTGAAGCGGGGAAACCGGCGGCCATTGATATACCAAAGGCAGAACTGGGAGTGATTTACGGGCAAAGCAACAGCATCAATAATGATGATGAATTCAACATAAGGCAGAACATTGAGTTCCCAACAGTTTACATCCGCCAGAAACAAATAGCAAAATTACAGTCGCAGGCTGCGTCGTTCAAACTTGCCCAGGCCAGGAATGAACTTATATTCGAGGTGAGGATGCTGTATTTTGACCTGCTTTGCCTGAATGCCGAAAGGAAACTGATCCGCACGAGAGACAGCTTGTATGCTTTGCTGGAAACGGCGGGGGATAAACGCTTCAGGGCCGGTGAGACAGGCTCGCTTGAAAAAATGGAAGCCCAGGCTGCCCGTATGCAGGTGCATTACCAGCTCAGGAAAAACGAAGCACAGTGGCAGTCCGGGCTAAGGAAGCTAAGGGCTGTCATGAATTTCAGAGGAACCCTGCTCCCCGATACCTCGGTTTCGCTTTCAGGCCTCTGCACCTTAAGCCCCGATACCAGCCTGTTCGCGGGGAATCCCGCCCTCGACCTGATGCAGCAGCAAACTATTGTCGCCGGCAGCAGGGTGAAACTCGAACAATCAAAACTCCTTCCGGATATCTCGGTAGGGTATTTCAACAAAAGCCTTATCGGCACACAGATCATTGACGGGGCCGAACAAAGCTTTTCTCGTTCCTACCGGTTTTCGGGAGTTTCCGCCGGATTGTCAATCCCTGTATTCTTCGGGGCACAGGGATATAAGATCAAGGCGGCCCTGATTGAACGAAGGATTAGCGAACAGAAATACCTCCAGCAGAAAAATGAGATTGAAGCCGAGTATGCTTCCTTCCTCAGCCGCTTCAGAGTCGAAAGGGAAATGCTGCTGTATTACGGGAATACGGCTGTCCCCCACAGTAGCCTGATGATTGCCAATGCGGGGAAAAGCATGGCCGCAGGGGAGATCGCCTATCCGGAGTACCTTAAACTGATAGAAACAGCCCTTGAGATCAGGTGCAGCTACATCGACATACAGAAACAATATTTTAATACCGTTTCGGCCATTCAGCTGATAAGGGGTAAAAACGAATAAATCACAAATATGAAAACAGTATTTATTACAGGTCTGACAGCAATCATCCTGCTTGCTTCATGCAAACAGAACCCTGCAGGGAATGCTTCAATAACGGAAGTAAAACCGGCAGAAACCGAAGCCGCGGGCAGCGTGGTGGAGCTGACCAAACTACAGGTCACAAAGACAGGCATTCAATTCGGGGATTTTGAAAAGAGGAACCTCCGTGACGTATTAAGGGTGAACGGCTACCTCCATGTGCCTCCCCAGAACAAAGCCCAGGTCTCAACCTTCATGGGAGGGGTGGTGAAGGCCGTCCTTGTAAGGGAAGGCGATTTCGTTCACCAGGGACAGGCCCTGATAGACCTGGCCCATCCCGATTTTCTGAAACTTCAGGAAGACTACCTGGTGGCCGGAAGCAATATCCTTTTTTCGAGGAAGGAATACGAGAGGCAGAAAGAACTGGCAAAGGATAACATTGCCTCCCAGAAAGCCTTCCAGGAGGCCGAAGCAAAATACGAAGGGGAAAAGGCAAGGCTGGCTTCGCTTGAAGACCAGCTGCAGCTGCTGAATGTGCAGGTGAAAGACCTTTCGCCTTCATCTCTGCAGAGATCCTTCCAGCTCAGGTCGCCTATTGATGGCTACGTGGGAAAGATCATGGTCAATACCGGGACTTTTGCCGAACCCCAAAAGGAACTGCTCACCGTGATCGACAACAGCCACCTGCACGTTGACCTGATGATCTATGAAAAAGACCTTGCAAAAGTAAAGCCGGGCCAGCACGTCAACATCACCTTTACAAATATGCCCGAACTCGTGATGGGCGCCAGGATCTTCAGCATTGGCAAGGAGTTTGAGAACGATTCCCGTACGGTGAATGCCCATGCCGAACTAATGGGGACCGAAAAACATGAACTTGTCCCGGGCATGTATGTGAACGGACTTATTGAGACCGGGAACGCCGATGCCGTGGTGATCCCCGAATCGGCCGTGATCCGTGACAAAGGGAAGGACCTGATATTCATCATGGATCCCGCCATGCAAAAACACCCGGCCGAAGTAGCCTTTACAGTGATCGAGGTCAAGAAAGGCGTCACTAACGGAGGGTATTCGGAGGTGACCCCCCTGGGCAAACTCCCCGCAAATTACAAGGTCGTGGTCAAAGGGGCATACTATGTGCTTTCACAAATGAATGTAGGCAAGGGGGCGGGTTGCGTGGATTAGACCTGGTTCTTCGGATCAGGAACAAATTAAATTTCATTGCTGTGTTTTTTACCAGTTAAGATATTAACTTTGTAATCGTACAAACGAATTTTGAAGCCATGAAAGGCATTTCAAAGCATCATAAAATCACAATAAGACTTACAGTTCTGGTTGCCGTATTAATTCTTGCTTCAGGACTGATCTCTTCCTGCACTTATAAGAAAATTTATCCTTACCCGCCCTGCACACCTATGGAGCCGGGAAGGTTCGAGATCCTTTCCTCAACTTCCATCTCCAAACAGGAAATTATTAATAAAATGAGCCTGATCGCCGACGATCCCGCTGTGTTTGATTACCGGGACCTGTTTGATCAGATAAGGATGAAAAGTGCCGGTTCCACACAGGGTAATGGTGCGGCTCTAATCTATCATGAAGCGGTCAGTTACCGTTCAACCGACAATAACGGGAACGAAGTGCAGCTTTCAGGATTGCTGATTTATCCCTGGTCGCCGGTAAAAACACTTTCAGGCCCGATAATTTCTTTCAACCACGGTACCCAGCTGATGAAAAAATACGGCCCTTCCCAATGGAAATATGCTCAATGGAGCGACTGGGAGAATTTTCCTGAAATGGCTGTGGCAGATCTCATGGCTGCCTACTACGGCTGGATTATTATAATGCCTGATTACCAGGGAATGGGGTTCGACACATCGGAAGTCCACCCGTACTGCATCAACGACCGCCTGGGGAATGCAACGGCCGATATGGTTGAAGCTGCCGAGGAATATTTCAGTTGTGCTGCAAACAACACATATGTCAACTGGAACAAGCAAACCTTCATTTACGGGTATTCTGAAGGCGGATTCGTTACCATGGCAGCCGCGAGGGAGCTTGAAGCAAGGAATGTAAACCTTTCAGGGGTGGTATGCATGGATGGCCCATATGACCTTTCGGGGACCATGCTGAATGTGATGCTAAGCAAGGATCCTTTCCCCGTTCCTTACTTCCTGCCCATGATGCTGGTTGGCTACAATGCCATCTACCCTTTGGTGTTTGATTACAATGTGATGCTTAAGGAACCTTACCGTGCCGACATCCCGAAATACGCCAACGGATTCTACGACAATGCCAAGGTCAACAGTATCATGCCATCAAGCAAGGTGTTGAAGGAAGTGTTTACCCCGGCTTTTCTTGAAGCTCTCCAGGATAAGAACAGCTCAGCATACAGAATGCTGTATGAAAATAACTCCTACGTCGGTTGGACCCCTAAGTCGAAAATGCTGATCTGGCATTGTAAGAACGATGATTGCGTGCCGTTTGGTAATATGGTCGCTGCCCGCCAGGTGTTTAACCAGCTGGGAATTAACAACATCGAATATGTCGAATGGCCCGCCGTCGAACCCAAAGAAGGCCAAACGGTCCATGTCACCGTAGCCACCCGGGCCTTTTACGAAGGCACTCTTTGGATACAGCAACATCTGAAATAGAACAGGCTTCAGGTTGCGGTCACTTCTTCAGAAAACAAGAGTGAAACTAAATGCCTGTGTTTCCATAATTCAGAATACGTTGTTCGTTTTCAAGTTTTCGTTTTGCTGTCAGGTCCTGGGATGCTTCAAGGGTCCCGAGGTATTCGCCTTTTTCATTGCGCAGGGCGAAATATTCAATATGGATGAACTTCCCCTGCATCTGTATCCAGAATGGAGCGCTATCGGCATGCCCGCTTTTGAAATCGCTGATGATCTTATCGACGATATGAACGCTTGAAGGCGGATGGCACATCCGCACATCCCTTCCGAGTATCGCACGGTTCCTGTCGAATACCCTTTCCTTACCTTGGGTGAAATACTTCACTTTGTCGTTCCGGTCAACAAAGGTCAGGTCAACAGGAAGGCTGTTCAGAACGGCCATAAGTTGCTCTACAGTGAACTTCCCGCTGGGCAGGCTTATATTGCCTTCGTCGGCCGATTTCGTTTCGGCAAGCACCAGACCTTCAGGTTTCCATTCTATGGCGGGGTCATATAGGCAATACCCGATCTCGTTGGTCTGACGGTAAATATCGTACCAGTCGGCATCGGTAAGCTTGTCCATGGTCATAGGCAGCAGGATCTCTTCCTCCTTCATGATCATATCGGTGATGGCTTTAGCCGCAGGCCTCAGGTGGACGTCAATTATGAATTTCACCTGGTCGGGATCGTTGTAAGAGGCTGACGAAAGGCTTTCAATTGCATTCTTCAGCAGGGCCCTGGTCTCATCATGTTTGCCCCACATCACTTTTGGCGGACCGGTGATCCCGTATTTCTCGAGGAAGGGGAATAACAGGTTCTCCTTGCGGCGGTAATGCTTGTCAACATCCATAAGGCTGTTGAACAGGGACTTTAACTTGTTATAATATGCCACAGGGCCAATGCCTGCGTACAGTTCCTCAACCTTGTCGAATAATTCATAAAGCTTTTTCACAACGGCTTCCAGTTCCCTGTTTTCCTTTTTAAATGTATCGACCGGATGACCGGGGGGGATAATAAGCATCCCGGTAAGATCGATGCTGCCTTCGAGCACCTGGGCGTGGATGTCGCACAAACGAAGGACCTCGGTCTCGGGAAGGCCTTCGCTAATCAGTTCCTGCTCCACCTCAACCACATCCCCGTAAGGTACTTTCGACATAAGCTCCATCAGGCGTTTCTTCACTTCTTCAGGAGCCCTGCCCTCGTGAAGCTCAAGTATCATGTGTTTAAGCATGGCCTTTCTTTCAGAAGAATTGTTTATCAGTTCACTCATGGCCTTATCCTTTTATCATTGTTAATACCATCTTGAATTTTTCAGTCGCGTTGACCGCATGGGGTATGCCTGCCGGCATTACGATAGTGTCACCCTCTCCAAGCTGGTTGGGTTTGTTGTCGATCACGATCTCGGCCTGGCCTTCGATCACCTGAGCCATGGCGTCAAAAGGCGCCGAATGGGTGCTCAGCCTCTGTCCTTTGTCAAAAGCGAACAGGGTCACCGTGCCAACCGGCCGGTCTATCACCCGTTTGCTTACTATCCCGTCGGTGGAGTATTCCACGCTTTCGGGAAACCGGAATGTTGATCCCGGGTCAAAAATGTTCTTTTCCATAGCAATAAAAATTTATAATAGATATTTAGGTACTTGAATACGCAAATATACATCTTTTTGCATCTCGCAATGAAAAAATTGAAGAATTTTCAAGATTTTTTTTCTGCGGATGTGAACGTGAAGGATCCCGGTATCCCGCATCCCGCTATCCCCCCAGGGCCTACTTCCTCTCCGGCCATCTCTGCCGGGCGATCTTCCTCACCTGCTGAAACAGGGCTTCCCTAAGTGTATCAACATGAAGCTTTTCGGTTGCCGAGATGAAAAGTGAAACGGCATCACCTTTGGCCACCCATATTTTTTCAAGTTCTTCCAGGTTGAGGTTTTTCCTTGTTACCGGCCCCAGGTCATCGGCATCCTTTTCTTCGAAACGGTATGCGTCGATCTTATTAAACAGCATCATTACCGGTTTGTCGGATGCTTTTATGTCGGTAAGGGTTTGCTTCACTACATTGATCTGTTCCTCGTGATCGGGATGGCTGATGTCGGCCACGTGGATCAGGATATCGGCTTCCCTCACCTCGTCAAGTGTCGACTTGAAAGAATCGATGAGGGTATGGGGGAGTTTCCTGATAAATCCCACGGTATCGCTTAAAAGGAAAGGCTGGTTGTCGATAACCACCTTGCGCACCGTGGTATCGAGGGTCGCAAACAGTTTGTTCTCGGCAAAAACATCCGATTTGCTCAGGAGGTTCATGATGGTTGATTTCCCTACATTGGTATAACCTACAAGAGCCGCGCGTATCATGTCGCGCCTGTGTTTTCTCTGGGTTGTTTTCTGCTTGTCGATCTCTTTCAGTTTTTCTTTCAGAAGAGATATCCTGTAGCGTATTTCCCTCCGGTCGGTCTCGATTTCCTGCTCACCTGGCCCCCTTAATCCGATTCCCCCCCTCTGCTTTTCAAGATGGGTCCAGCGGCGGGTTAGCCTGGGAAGCAGGTATTCATATTGAGCCAGTTCAACCTGGGTCTTGGCATTAGCCGTTTTTGCCCGCTTTGCAAAGATGTCGAGGATAAGGTTGCTCCTGTCGATAATGCGGCATTTCAGTTCCCTTTCAATATTCCTGGTCTGGCTTGGGGTAAGTTCATCGTCAAAAACAGCCATGTCCGCCTTGTGAGATTCAATATATGCACGCACTTCCTCAAGTTTTCCGCTGCCGAGATAGGTTCTCGGATCGGGGTATTCCATCTTCTGGAAGAATTTTTTTAAAACTATGCCTCCTGCAGTATCAACCAGGAAAGCCAGCTCCTCAAGATATTCCATGGTCCGCTCCAGGTCCTGGCTACGTGTTGCCACGCCAATGAGCACTGTAGTTTCTTTTACCGGGCTTGTATCAAGCATTATTATAAATTATTTGGCCGTTAATTTTTTATAAAGAATATATTTCTTTTGCAATAAGCGTCGGCCTGGCCAGTTTAGAAGTATTCTATATTGTTCAAGCATGCTCCACCTAAGGAACCTGATTTTTTTATTTCCGGCTCTCATACTGCCCCTGGTCTCCGCCCCGCAGAACTCGGGTACGAGGCCTTTGTTGATGAAAGGAGACACCCTCATCTATACTCTGCCCCAGTTCGAAAAACAGTTTCTCGACAGCAACCTTCAGCTCCTGTCACAAAAGTATAACATTACCGAGAATGAAGCCTATATAAAACAGGCAAAGATCTGGGACCAGCCTGTTATTAACTTCGAACATGTACTGTATAACCCTCAGCGAAAGACATTCTTTGAAATCGGCGACAGCAGCGAAGCCTCGGCCCAGGTCCAGCAGCTGATAGTAATTGGAGGCAAAAGGTCAAAGCTCGTTTCAATGGCCCGTACGACCGCCGAAATAGCGAAGTATCAGTACTTCGACCTGATGCGGTCTCTCAAAGTGCAGTTGAGATCGGCATTTTATGATACATATTACCTCATTGAACAAATACGGGTTTACGATACCGGGATCAGCAGGCTGAAGGATATTGTCAAAGGATACAACCAGCTTTACCCCAAAGGGCTTATCGCCCTCAAAGAGGTTGTGAGGATCAAAGCCCTTCTTCTTTCGATGGAAAGCGAAAGGCTTGACATCCGGGCAAGGCTGGCCGGGAACCAGAATACCCTTAAAGTACTCATTAACGATAAAACAACACACTTTATACTTCCGCTTCCTGATTTGCAGGCCTGCCGTGATTTTACACCTGGAAGGTATACATTGGAAGCCCTGGCCGACACGGCGGCGAAGAACAGGTATGACCTGCTGGTCTATGAACAAAAAATGAAATATGCCGAAACCGACCTGGTTTACCAGCGGCTGTTCAATATCCCCGATCCGACCGTTTCGCTGGGATGGGACCAGAACGGCTCCTTTGTGCATAACTATAATTACGTCGGCTTATCTTTCAATATGCCATTCTGGGACAGGAACAGGGGAAATATTTTTGCAGCCAGGTCAAGGATAGCCGAAACGCAGGCCGATTGCAGGAATTACAGTATCCAGGTATACAATGATGTAGCTGAAAACCTTGGGAAACTGGATGATATTGACAGGGTATACAAAAGTACGGATACCGGTTTTACTGATGATTTCAGCCGGATAGTTCAGAAAGCCGGGGAGAGTTATTTAAAACGGGAGATCGGCCTGCTCGAATTCGTCGATTTGTATGAGTCCTATAAAGAATCAAAGATGCAGTTCCTGCAACTCGAGAATGACAGGATCAATGCAATTGAAAATCTGAATTATGTTGTTGGAAGAAATATTAAATGGTGAGAACAATGAACAGAATTAAATACGCCCCTACCTTGCTGATTATCCTCGCAACAGCCTTCCTGGCAGGCTGCGGCGGGAGTGAAGTGAAGAACGGCCCCGACAGCCAGGAGGTCCTTGCCAACGCCTTCAATAAACTCATCCTGCTCGATACGGTTAAAGTGGAAGAAGTCAGGAACGAAATACTGCTGACAGGAAAAATCACTTTTGACGAGAACCATATCGCCAAAATATCTTCCATGAGCGGGGGCATTGTAGAGTCTATGAATGTCGAACTTGGCGATTTCGTGAGGAAAGGCCAGGTACTGGCGACCATCCGCAGTATAGAAACTGCAGAATACTCCAACCAGTTCACTACTGCTACATCAAATTACCAGATTGCGAAAAAGAATGCAGAGCTCACGAATGAAATGTACCGGAACGGGCTTGCATCAGAAAAAGATAATCTCACATCCCGGCAGGAACTGGTAAAGGCCGAAGGAGAGCTGCAGCGGATAAAGGAAATCCTTTCGATATACGGTGATGAGTCGGCAACACGATATACCTTAAGGTCCCCTATCGACGGCATTGTTGTTGAACGCAATGCCACGAAAAACATGATTTTCAGGATTGAAAATGCCCAGAATGCAATTTTCACCATTGCCGATCTCCGTTTTGTTTGGGCTGTTGGAAATGTCACCGAATCAGATATCCCTGATGTTCAGCCTGGATACCTGGCAAATGTGACTACGGTAAGTTATCCCGACAAGGTTTATAAAGGGATGGTATCGAGGGTCATGAATGTGATCGACTCCGCTTCCAAAGTGATGAAAGTGCGCATCGAGCTTACCAATCCCGATTACCTTCTCAAACCGGAAATGTTCGCAAACATCACGGTATTTTATAATGAAGGGCACCATAAACTGGCCTGTATTCCTTCCGAAGCGATCATTTTTGATAAAAACAGGAATTATGTCATGGTGTTTCATGGCAAAGGGAAAATTGAAACCCGTGAAGTCGGGGTATACCACCCGGTTGGAGGGAAAACATATATAGAATCCGGTCTTAAGGAAGGAGAAATGGTTGTCTGCAAAAATGCACTTGTTGTCTATAATGCCCTTAACAGTTAGGCGGTATGAATAAATTCATCAGGCAGGTACTTGGCTTCTCGCTGAAAAATAAGTTTTTCATTCTTTTCGCGACCCTGCTTATTGTAGCCATTGGTGCGATCAGCTACCGTGACATCCCTATTGAAGCATTTCCGGATGTAACCAATACCAGGGTCATTATCATTACCCAATGGCCTGGCCGCAGCGCAGAGGAAGTGGAAAAATTTGTTACGGTCCCGCTGGAGATCGCCATGAATTCAGTCCAGGGAAAAACAGATGTACGTTCCATAACACTTTTCGGCCTTTCGGTTGTTACAATCATGTTTGAGGATGAGATTAAGGATGCCTTTGCCCGTCAGCAGGTCAATAACCTCCTGGGAAACGTTACCCTGCCCGAAGGCGCCGACCCTGAAGTTGAACCCCCGTATGGCCCTACAGGTGAAATTTACCGTTACACCCTGTACAGTAAATACCGCAGCGTAAAGGAGCTTAAAACCATCCAGGACTGGGTTCTGGAACGGCAGTTTAAGTCGGTGCCCGGTATTGCCGATGTGGTCAGTTTTGGCGGGGAAGTCAAAGCCTATGAGATCAGTATCGACCCTCTTCTCCTTGAACAATACGATATATCGCCCCTGGATGTTTACCAGGCCGTTAACAAGAACAATATCAATGTTGGCGGGGATATTATTGAAAAAAACAACCAGGCCTATGTGGTGCGCGGTATTGGCCTGATCACAGGGATCAGGGATATGGAGAACATCATTGTGAAATACATCCATGATGTCCCGATCCTGGTTAAAGATGTGGCAAAGGTTCGCGAGACCTGCCTGCCGCGGTTGGGACAGGTGGGTCGTGACCTTTCGAATGATGCGGTGGAAGGCATCATCGTGATGAGGAAAGGCGAAAACCCCAGCAAGGTGATCAGGGGGGTGAAAGCTAAAATTGCGCAGCTGAACGAAAAGATCCTTCCTTCTGATGTAAAGATCGTGCCCTTTTACGACAGGGAAGAACTGATCCATTTCACAACCGGTACGGTCCTGCATAACCTTATCGAAGGCATTGTCCTTGTAACCGTCATCGTGTTCCTGTTTATGGCTGACTGGCGGACGACCGTGATAGTGGCGGTTATAATCCCGCTGGCCCTGCTGTTTGCGTTTATCGGCCTGCACCTTATGGGCATGTCGGCGAACCTCCTCTCCATGGGCGCCATCGACTTCGGGATCATCATCGACGGGGCTGTGGTCATGGTTGAAGGCCTGTTTGTGGTCTTTGACCGGAAAGCGAAAACTATAGGGATGCCTGCCTTTAACCTGCTTTCCAAATCGGGACTGATACGTGAAGCCGGCACCGATATGGCCAGGGCGATCTTTTTCTCGAAGCTGATCATCATTCTTTGCCTAATGCCGATCTTTTCTTTTCAGAAGGTCGAAGGCAAAATGTTCTCCCCCCTGGCATGGACCCTTGGCTTTGCACTGCTCGGGGCATTGATATTCACCCTTACTCTTGTTCCCGTGCTGATCAGGATGATGCTGAACCATAACGTAAGGGAGAAACACAACCCTGTTGTTGAGTTTATTGAGAAAATGGTCATGAGGGTGTTCAACCTCTCCTATAAATACAAAAAGATTAGCCTGGGAATTGCTTTATTCCTTGTACTGAGTGGCTTTGCCTCATTCAAGTTCCTGGGAACCGAGTTCCTTCCACAGCTTAATGAAGGATCCATCTATGTGCGGGCTAACCTTCCGCTGAGCATTTCCCTTGAGGCTGCCGTGAAACTCAGCGAACAGATGAGAGGGGTGTTCCGCAGTTTCCCCGAGGTTAAACAGGTGCTTTCACAAACCGGCCGCCCCAACGACGGTACTGACCCTACAGGTTTTTACAATGCCGAATTTCACGTCGACCTCTACCCCAAAGACATTTGGAAGAGGCATTTATCAAAAGAGGAACTCATTGCTGAAATGCAGAAAAAACTGCTGGTGTTTCCGGGAATCAATTTTAATTTCTCCCAGCCTATCATGGATAATGTGGAAGAGGCGGTTTCGGGGGTCAAAGGCTCTATTGCCGTTAAAATCTTCGGCACCGACCTGAACATCCTCGAAGACAATGCCGATACAGTTTATAAAGTCCTGGGAAGGGTTAACGGGATTGAAGACCTTGGGGTGATCAGGAATATAGGGCAGCCGGAGCTCAGGATAGAGCTTGACGACCGCAAGATGGCGCAATACGGGGTTGCCACAGCCGACTGCCAGGCTGTAATAGAGATGGCGATAGGCGGAAAAGCCGCGACACAGTTTTATGAAGGCGACCGCCGGTTTGACATCAGGATCAGGTACCAGGAAAAATTCCGGTCCAACGAACAGCAGATCGGGAACCTGAAAGTTCCCGGCCTGAACGGTAAACTCATTGCCCTCAAGGAACTCGGTACTATCCGATACGTTACCGGCCCCCTCCTGATCTTCAGGGAAGAGAATCAAAGGTTCATTGCAATTAAATTCTCGGTTCGCGGAAGGGATATGGGAAGTACCGTCAATGAAGCACAGCTGGAGGTCGATAAGGTGCTTAAACTTCCCAAGGGAAGCGAGATCAAATGGGCCGGTGATTTTGAGAACCAGCAGAGGGCCCAGGCCAGGCTTGCGCAGGTAGTCCCCATCAGCCTGCTCCTGATCTTCCTTGTCCTGTTCATGTTGTTTGGCAATGTGATCGACGCAGGGCTTGTCCTCACCAATGTCCCTTTCGCAATTATAGGCGGTATTGCCGCCCTCCAGGTCACAGGTGTTAATTTCAGCATCTCAGCAGGGATCGGGTTTATAGCCCTGTTCGGGATCTGCATCCAGAACGGGGTGCTGCTGACCATGGTCATTAAAAAGAACCTCCGGGCAAAAATGCCTTATGAAACCGCTATAAAAAGCGGGGTGGAATCCAGGATCCGTCCTATCGTAATGACGGCCCTGATGGCGATGTTCGGGTTGCTGCCTGCCGCTGTCTCAACCGGGATAGGCTCTGAAACCCAGAAACCACTTGCAATAGTTGTTATCGGCGGACTGGTTAGCGCCACGGCTCTTACCCTGATCGTATTCCCCCTCATCATCCACCTTGTTTACAGGAGGAGCCTCCAGGATAAAAAATCCGGGGTATAAGCTGTCGCCCCGCTGCAGAGGCCATAAGGCAATGATCAAATCAGGCTGATAACAGTTAAAACTCAAATGCTGGGTTTGCTATCGGCGAAATACTTAAATTTGTATCAACGCATGCCATGACATTAACATTTGAATTATGAACCGCTTCCTCTTGATCCTTATGATCCTACCGATCCGGCTCGCGGCCCAGGTGATCCCCCTGCACGACCACGATGTTCCCCAGGCGCTGATCTCCCAAACCTCGAATCTTACGGGACAGGATTTCAGGGATTATATGAAAGGCAGCGGTGAAGTCTTTCTTGAATATGGATTTAACAGCCTGCTGGTACAGGATATCAGGTGGCAGAGCGGGCATATCATCTTTGAAGCATACGAAATGGCCGATCCCTGTTCGGCCTATGGGATCTATTCAGTTTCCCTTTCATCATGCAAGACCAGGGACAGCCTCACATCCTTTGATTGTTTCTCTCCCTCGGGCTACCAGGCAGCTTACGGACGGTTTTACCTCAGGATAACCTCGGATGTTCCTGCTCCCGGCGATAAAGGGTTTTTTGCATTGCTGGCAAGGAATTTCATGAGCAATAATCCCGACAGCCTGTTTCAGCTTCCTTCAGTGTTTATCCAGGATCTCATAAGGAGGTTCGGACGTGATCCGTATTGTACAAAAGGAGTCCTCGGGGTGCAGCATTCGCCCATCCCCTGGCAGGACCTGTTTACCCTTGTAAGGAACACCATGTTTGTAGTGATCCTTCCATTTGACAGGGATGTGTATTTTGCAAGGATCAACTTCCCTGCCGCAGCGGATAAAAATACGTTTTTGAAACGCGCAGGTCTTATGGACGGCTTCAGCCCGCTTCCGAATACAACCACCGTTGACGGCCTGTACAGGGAATACCGGCAGATAGACGAAACGAATATTTATTTCCTCGAATGCCAGCTGCCTTTTTCAATTTCCTCCATTGTCCCATGACAAGGTTCCTCGCTGTATCTGCAGTACTTGCTTTTGCTTTTTTTTCTTTTGCCGGCGCCGCCGCACAGAATACAGGAGATTCACTGAAATCAATATCCGCAGACCATCATATTAAGTCATCGAGATGCGATACATGCTGCCGGCAGAAAGATCTTATTGACCTTTTCTTCAAGGGGGATAACCCTTTCTATACCAGGAAGGAAAAACGTTTCCGTTTCTTTGCCATTCCTTTGGTAGCCTATGACCCGGCTACCAGCATTCAGCTGGGAATAGGGGGGTCGTTTTCCCTCCAGCTGGGCAAACCCCGGGACACAAAGCTGTCGGCCGGGGTGGCATCGGCAGTATATACCCTGAACCAGCAGTTTTTCATGCAGTATAAAGGCAACATTTATTTTCCACTTAACAAATGGTTCCTGCAAAGCGACTGGAGGTTTTATCTTTTCAATCTTCCCACGTATTCCCTCAGTACCAACAACCAGCCTGAAATACCTGTTGTGCCCGGGTATAAGGCGGTGCTCATTGATCCCTCTCTGAACGGTGTTTATCCCATGGATTACAACTGGATAAGGTTTTATAATGTGCTGTCGAGGCGCCTTACCCCTTCAATCAATGTAGGCATAGGATACCATATTGATTTTCATTACAATATCCAGGATGATTACCTGGTGGTCACAAACGATACCTTGTATAATACCCCGCATTTCGCCTACAGCAGCCTGCACGGATTTAATACCGGCAGCTATATCACATCCGGATTGAGCGCCAACTTTATTTATGATACGAGGGATGACCAGGTCAATGCATACAGGGGTGTTTTTGTCAACGTCAGTTACCGTTACAATGCAATATGGCTGGGGAGCAGCAGGAACAGTTCCACTTTATGGACCGAATTCAGGACATACATACCCCTCTCGCATCGTTGCCCGAGGCACCTGCTGGCATTCTGGCTGTACGGATCTTTCCTGGCAAGCGGCTCCCTGCCTTATCTTGACCTGATGAGCATCAGTTATGACCAGATGAACTCTTCAGGCAGGGGATATGCGCAGGGGAGATACCGCGGAGAGGATTTTGTTTACGGAGAAATGGAATACCGTTTTCCGATTTCCCCCCATTCGCATATTTTGGGAGGTGTTATTTTCACCAATGTCACCACCGCATCCGGCCGGGATATGAACATTCCCCTTTTCGGATATTTCCAGCCGGCCGCCGGGGTGGGCCTCAGGATCATGGTTGGTAAACATGACCGCACCAATATTGCAATCGACTTTGGCATCGGCAATATGTCAAAGGGTTTATACGTTCAGACTCAGGAAGTATTTTAAAGATCAAGCCTATGAAAAAAAATCTGCTATTGTTCCTGCTCTTGTTCGCAGGCTGCATACCTGTCGAAGCCCAGAGCAACAGTAAGAAAGAGGTCGCTCCTGCAGAGAGGGCGAGGGAAATCGTTGACCGTCTGGCGAAGAAGATCCCCATGACCAAAGGGCAAAAGGATTCTGTAGCCGGCGCTTTTGTGCAGCTTCTCGATGACGTCCAGAAGTACAATGCCGAGGGCAATGAAAAGATTATGGATCTCCTGGTCAAAAGCCGTGACGAAAAGATAAAAAAGATACTTCATGATGACCAGAAGTTTGACCAGTATCTCCTGATGATGTCGGAAATGCTGAAAGAAATGCAGGAGAACCTGAACAGGCAGAGGCAGCAACAGCAGCGCCAGCAGGGAGGACAAAAGAGCGGTATGCCCGGCATGCCCGGAGGCGGCTGATAACGGCGCACGTCAAACACAGGTATAAAGAACAAGGGTTGTTAAACCAGTTCGTACCTCAGGGCATCCTGTCTTATAAAAATAAACAGGAGGATTGTAAAAGCCCAGAGTGAAGACCCCCCGTAACTGAAGAATGGCAGGGGGATACCTATGACCGGCAGGAGGCCGAGCGCCATCCCGATATTTATGGAGAAGTGGATGAAAAATAATGAAGCCACCCCGTAGCCATACAGCCGGCTGAATTTTGACCTTTGCCTTTCGGCATTCAGCACTATCCTGATCATCAGTAAGAGAAACAGGGCAATTACAATAAATGAGCCTGTGAAGCCATGTTCTTCACCTACTGTACAGAAAATAAAATCGGTGCTTTGTTCGGGTACGAAATTATACTTGGTTTGGGTCCCCTGCAAAAAACCCTTACCCCAGAATCTTCCTGAACCTATTGCAATGAGGGATTGGTTTACATTATAACCTGCCCCTTTCAGGTCAGTGTTACTGCCAAGCAACACATTGATCCTCTGCCTCTGATGAGGTTCAAGCACATGGTTAACCGTGTAATGGACCGATAAAACGAAACCGCCTGAGGCAAGGAATATTGCAAGGATAATGAGTATTTGCCTGAACCGGCGTTGGGAACGCAGGTATAACAATACCGCCAGAACCAACAATGCAGCTAAAAGAATGAATTTATTGACAATCAGTGCAAGCACTCCCAGCACCGGCATCGCAATCAGGGCAAGGAGGACGTACCCGGTTAAACCGGCCCGGTAAAGGACAAGCACGAAACATATGAAAACCAGGGCTGATCCTGTATCGTGTTCGAGAAGGATGCATAAAGCGGGCAGTACTATGATCAATACCGCTGTCGCAAGTTGTCGGGGGTTTTTTATATTCCTGTCGAGGGAACCCAGGAACTTCGCAAGGGCAAGGGCTGTAGCCATCTTGGCGAATTCGGCAGGCTGGATGCCAAAACCCCCTATCGCGAACCATGATTTGGATCCTGCGATCTCACGGCCGGCAAAGATCACCACGATAAGCATGAGCAAGAAAAAACCGTAAATGAAATAGGAGAACTGTGAAAAGAATTTCGGTTCTATGATGATTATTGTAACAGCGAGTACCAGTGACGCCAGGATGAATACCATCTGTTTGCCGTATTTCTGGTGCATGTCGGTAATATGCTGGTGGCTGTCGTTGTATACCGCAGCATAAATATTAAGCCAGCCCATGAGAACAAGGGCCAGGTACAGGATGACCATGACCCAGTCAATCCGGTAAAAAATGCCCTTTTCCGCTTTCATTTTTAACATTTATTCCATGGATAAGGTCTGCATTCATGATGCGTTCTTCCAGGTCTTTTCTTTTAACGGTCCGCCTGATGTACTTTTCTATCATCAGACTGGCGACCGGCGCCGCCCATTCTGCCCCGTAACCGGCATTCTCGACAACGACCGAAATGGCGATCTTCGAATTAAGCTTTGGAGCAAAGGCTATAAAAATAGAATGGTTCTTCCCGTGAGGGTTCTGGGCCGTACCGGTCTTTCCGCAAAAATCAATACTGTCGATTTTCGAGGCACGCGCGGTTCCTTCCGAAACCACATCCGCCATCCCTTCAACAACAATATCAAAGTAAGCGGTGTTAACGGCTGTGACTTTCTTCTCCCTGAACCCCGGGTTTAGCGAATCCTTCTTCCCTAATGCCCTGATAATATGGGGCACATAATACCATCCGCGGTTGCTGATAGTGGCTGCCAGGTTGGCCATCTGTAAAGGTGTTATGCCGATCTCCCCCTGTCCGATCCCCAGTGAGATGATGGTCATGGAATGCCAGCGGTCTTTGCCATGATACCTGTCGTAATAGGCCGGCGTAGGTATATTCCCGTTGACCTCTCCCGGCACATCCAGCCCTAGTTTCTTCCCCAGCCCGAAACTCATCACTTCTTTTCTCCACTTCTCGTATGCCTGGCGGGTGCTGGTGTAAACATTGTTATCGATAATGGACCTGAAGACCCTGCAGAAATAGGTATTGCAGGAGATCTCGATGGCGCCGATCAGGTTCAGGGGCGATGGATGGGAATGACAGCCCACCATTTTGCCGTTGCCTAAACTGAACCCGCCAGGGCAGCTGTAGGTTGTCGTGGGGAAGAGAACCCCTTCCTGCTGCCCGACCAGAGCATCGACAAGCTTGAAAGTCGATCCCGGCGGGTACATCGCCATCAGTGCACGGTTGAACAAGGGCTGATAAACGGTATCGAATACCAGGTTCCTGTAATTCTTTTTCCTGATATTGCCCACAAGGAGGTTTGGGTCATAAGAGGGGCTTGTTACCAGGCACAGGATCTCACCGGTGGATGGCTCGATGGCAACGATGCTCCCTTTCTTTCCGGCCATAAGTTTTTCCCCGTATTCCTGCAGGTCCTCATCCATGCTGGAATACAGGTCGGTACCTGCATAGGCCAGGGTGTCGTATTTGCCATCCTGGAAACTGCCTTTATCACGGTTAAGTACGTCCACCACCCTGATCTTCAATCCTTTTTCCCCCCTCAGGATATCTTCGTAGGATTTCTCGATCCCGTTGATCCCGATATAGTCGCCCGATTTGTAATAGGGATTTGATTCGATGACGTCGGGACCGGCTTCGCCAATATATCCGAACGTATGAGCGGCTATGGAATAGGTATATTTTCGCAAGGTGCGCGACTGCACAAAGAAGCCCGGGAAACGAAACAGCTTTTCTTCAAGGAACCCGTAGTTTTCGCGTGTGATCTGGGATTCGAAAATGGACTGGCGGTATGGGGAATAATTGCGCGCCTTTTCCATCCGCCGTATAAATTCATCCTTATCGATACCGATCAGGCGGCAAAGTTCCATGGTATCGACATTCTTAGCCTGCCTGGGAATGACCATGAGGTCGTAAGCCGCTTCGTTGTAAACCAGAAGTTTCCCGTTACGGTCGTATATGAGGCCTCTTGCCGGGTACTGGGTGATATATCGGAGAACATTATTATTGGCCGAAAGTATATACTTGTCGACCAGGATCTGCACATAAAAAAGCCGGAAAACGAAAATCAGCCCGACAGTAAGGAATATCCCTATGATGATCAACCTCCGGTAAGCGAGAGCCCTCTCCATATCAGTTTATGGCCTTCTGACGACAATCTCCGGGGTAAACACCACATTGCTTTTATGCAAGGCGCGGTCATAAATGAACATCGAAAACTGGATCGTGTCATAAACCGGGTTGGGGTTCAACGGGATGGTATCGACTATTATCCCTTTGATGGCTTTGTTGGGATCATCGGGCGTAAGGTATGGTATGCGGGCATTCAGTGATGTGAAAAGTGTGGTGTCCTTAACAAAGACGCCGTTCTTTTTCTCATACAGGTCGATATAGTAATTGTAAAAATAAATGCTGGTGCTGTCGAATGGAGGGTAAATGTCCCAGGCGTGCAGGCCTATATCCCCGTCCCCGTCCTGGAATGAAATGGTAAGTATGCCTTTTTTTGCGATCTTCGTAGTGTCAAACATGTTTGTATACCCGGCAAACGCGATCTGCGGAATATCAGAATACGATTCCCTTTTCATGCAGGAAGAGAATATTATGATGCAGAATGAAATCAGAAGAGAATAAAAACCGGCTGTGCTGAATTTCCCTTTTGCCTCCATGGGATGCCTCTATTTTTGATACCTTTGGACCCCTGCAAAGATAGGTAAAATAAGTGAATGGTGAACAGTGAATGGTGAACGGTGAGATCGAAATAAGCGCAGATAATCTCAGGGAAAGGATCTTCAGCATAGCCTGCGGTTATGGGTTTAATGAACTCGCCCTGGATGTTTACAGATTCCAGTATAAAAACTCTTTGGTTTACCGGGAGTTCTCCGATGCCTTATCGCGGAACCCGGTCAATGTGTGTAGTGCAGAAGACATCCCTTTTCTCCCGGTGGAGGTTTTTAAATCGAGGGAGATAATCTGTTCAGGCATGAAGGCCTTGACGGAGTTCAGAAGCAGCGGAACAACAGCTTCGGTCCCCGCCCGCCACCTGCTGGCCGATCCCACTATATACGATGATTCCCTGCTCAAAGGATTTAAACTGGCCTGCGGGGATCCTTCGGGATACACCTTTTTGTCACTTACTCCAAAGCCCGCTGAGAATAAGACTTCCTCCCTCATTTACATGATAAGCAAACTTATGCGGCAAAACCCGGACCGGCCTCATGGTTTCTTTCTCAATGACTTTGAAGGCTTGCGAAAACGCCTGAATGAACCGGCAACTTTACCGGAAAAAACTATACTCATCGGCCTTACGTATGCCCTTCTTGATTTTGCTGAAAAATATCCGGGTGAATATCCCGGACTTATTGTCATTGAGACCGGGGGCATGAAAGGCCGCAGGAAAGAGATCACCCGCCTGGAACTTCATGAGAGGCTGAAACAAGCATTTTCCAGGGCCGAGATCCGTTCTGAATATGGCATGACCGAATTGCTTTCCCAGGCCTGGTCGGGCCGGGCGGGTTTATTCAGCAGCCCTCCCTGGATGAAGATCCTGATACGCGAAGTGAACGATCCGTTTTCATTCTGTACCGTTGGCCGAAGCGGTGGAATCAGCATAATCGACCTTGCAAACCTTTATTCCTGCAGTTTCCTTGCCACCCAGGACCTGGGAAAGGTTCATGATGACGGCAGGTTTGAAGTCCTTGGGAGGTTTGATTCGAGCGATCTGAGGGGATGTTCGCTTATGATACAGGAATAAGGATTTCAGCAGTATCGTTTTTTGGAGAGTTCACCAGTTTCGAAATTTTATATGCTTTCATTTTTTCTGCCGGATAAGGTTTCAGGAGGTCTATCAGTTCTGACTCCGGCAAGGGGGATAACCAGCGTTTCTCATCGGCCCGGGAAAGGATTACCGGCATCCTTTCATGGATATCCTTCATGACTTCATTCGGAGATGTGGTGAGTATTGAAAACGAATGAATGATCTCCCCGTCGGCAGTAGCCCATTGGTCCCATATCCCAGCCATGGCAAATGGCTTTTCATCTTTCATCAGGATGCGGTAGGGATCCTTTTCCCGGTCCTTCGTCCACTCAAAGAAACTGTTTGCGGGGACCAGGCAGCGCCTGCTTCTGAAAGCATTTTTATAAGAAGGTTTTTCGGTAATGGTCTCCGACCGGGCATTGATAAGCTGGTAGCCGATCGACTTATCCCTGGCCCAGGAAGGAATAAGCCCCCAGTGGAAAAAGCTGAGCTCCTCCGGTGTATGGTTTGAGATCACAGCAAGGTCCTGGCCCGGGGCACAGTTATACCTGGCCTTGTAAATGGCAGTCCTTACCCTCACCCCAAAGCGTTCTTCTATAAGGTCATCAACCACTGCAAACGAATACCGGCCGCACATATCGTAAAGATTACAGGTTAAAGTTAGGAATTTTTTTTATTTTTGATTCCCAAACCGACTGATATTATGGAAGAACCCGTGGCCGGGACCTCCAGGCACAGGCAAAGGCAGCATGGCAAATCATCACGTTCAGGTAAGACTAACCCTTACAGGCGTGTTGAATCAGTCATCTCCAAGCATCTGCTGAAGGTTGTCGGATTTATCTTTATTATGGTTGTGGCAGGGTATTCGGTGAGTTCCCTCGATAAGCTCAGGACTGTTGTGAAGCAACTGTTGTCGCATGAACCGGCAATACAACATCCCGGGGTTTCACCCGCAGCTCCGGTGGGCATAGCGTCCGTCACGGCTTCTTCGGCATCATATAACTCCGGAGATATAAAAGGGATGTTCATTTTTTGCAGCCTCATAACCCTCTTTTTCGCCGCCTTGCTGTTATTCTCGATCCGGATCCGCCGAAAAGAAATCCCAAGAATATCCATCATTGTCTTTTATGCACTCGCTTTTATACTTGCAAGGAAATACGGATGGCAGATCCATTTTCTGTTTCCTATGATGCTGGTCTTTTCAGCATTGATTTTTTTCTCGGGAAACAGGTTGCATTCCATGATGGCCGGGAAATGGAATTACCTTCTTTGCTGGGGTTTCTTTCTCATATGGTGGGCCATGAAAGTAATACTGGGAGGAAAGGAAGGGTTTCCCTGGGAATTCTTTGTCTACGGGGGGCTGTTTTACCTGCTGTTTTTTTACATGGGTATAATTGGCGCATTCAAAGGGCGTCACAAATTTTCGGAATATACCGAGATCGGCCTTATTGTTCTGAACAGCCTTGTTTTTTACCTGATGGGAATCGTCGTTTTTATAAAATTCAGGCAGCTTGAAAATGCCTGGATATTCTCCCTTCTCCTGGCCTCAATAAACATTGGTATTTTAATCCCGGCTGCCAATGCCGGTAAAAAGATCAAGCCGGGCCCCTATGTGTTTCCCGCGATGGTGATCCTAAGCCTGATCTTCCCTTTTATTTTCCAGGCAAGCGCTGTTATCCTCTTCCTCGCTGTGTTGTCAAGCCTCCTCCTTTTCTACTCAAAATACAGCGGTGACAGGGTGGCAGTGCTTACAGCCCTGCTTTCCATTGTCGTAATGCTGCTGGTTTATTTCAAGGACTGGGTGTTCCTTTACCTTCCGGCTGCCTTTTTCGGAAATGTGCTGGATAACCAGGCGATGATGATAAAAGGACTGGTTGCCGGACTGGTGATCTTTCCCGTGATCATAATCAACAGCAGGCTTGTGAGGAAGTTGCATGTTGATTTCTCAAAAGAATGGTTCAGCCGCAGGAGCTATCAGAGGTTTTTTAAAGGAATTAACCTTATCGTGTTATACCTTTCAGGGTTCTGGATCGTAAACTATTATGTTCTTGTGCTTTCGAAGAACCCCGATTTGAATTATATGAGCTGGTTCGGATACAATTGCCTCTTCTTTATTATAGCCCTTCCTGCACTCTGGTCCCAGAAATCCCGGTTCCTCTCAGCGGCGGTTGGGTTTGCTTTGTTTTTTTCACTTGCATATCCCACCCTGATCCACTTTACCACCCTGAACCTTAGAAATGAGTTGCTTCAGCATGAACACCTTTCGAGGCTTGCTTTCTGGTTCCACTATCCTGTTGTATTGCTTTTTATAACCGAGCTCATTATGCTTTTGATATTTCTCAGGAGAGCCTTTGAAAAAAGCTCAATTATTATCAGGATATTTACCATGTATATACTGTTAATGGGCCTTTTTATTTTGTTGTCAGAATATGATCATTTTTCCATCTGGACGGGCTTAAAGCGCGGTATTACGATCGAGGAGATCGTCCTTGCGAACAAGGTTATACCATACACCCTGATCCTTTTTGCTTATTCTGCTGTCATACTCGGTGTTGGGATGATAAGCCGTAACCGGCTCCTGCGTGCGGCCGGACTGGTTTTCTTGCTCGGCACTCTTGTAAAAATGCTGTATACAGATGTAAGGGCATTATCGGGAACCACGCGCTCGCTGTTGTTGTTTACGTTAGGTTTGATCGTGCTTACACTGTCGTTTATGTATCCTAAGCTGAAGAGATATTTCAGGCACCGCGAACACGAAGTGAAGGGAATAAGCAAACGCCACAGGCATCATACCCGCCGTAAGCCTGTATCAATTTCAGGGGGACAAGGAGGCTCTGCCAATGAAACACTTTAAGATCAGGATAAGCGGAAAGGTGCAACGGGTCGGATTCAGGTTTTCGGCCATGCAGGTGGCTTACCGCTTCGGCGTTCTGGGGTTCATTCAGAATATGAAGGATGAGTCAGTGTATATTGAAGCAGAGGGGGATGAAAATGCATTGACCCTTTTTGTCGGTTGGTGCCATAAAGGACCGCTTGGAGCAAAAGTTGAGAACGTGGAGGTCAGCGCAGGAGAGATGATAGGATTCAAATCGTTCGATATTATAAGCTCCAGGCGGCATAAGGACAGTAAATAGTGAACAGTGGCTAAACACTTTCACCAGTCAACATTCAATATTCGATATTCGATATTCATTTCTTCAGTCCTTCCACAACGATTACGATTTCACCTTTTACGGTTTTGCTGCTGAAATGAAGAATGAGTTCTTCAAGGCTGCCCCTGGCATTCTCTTCGTGGATCTTTGACAGTTCACGGGAAACACAGGCAAAGCGGCTGCCCCCTAAAAATTCGGCCAGTTGGGTCAGAGTTTTAACCAGGCGGAAAGGGCTTTCATAAAAGACCATAGTCTTTTCTTCCATGGCAAGCTGCTGAAAGCGTGTTTGACGGCCTTTTTTATGAGGGAGGAAGCCTTCGAATATAAAATGGTCGGAGGGGATTCCGCTGTTAACCAGGGCCGGGACAAAGGCCGTTGGTCCGGGCAGGCATTCCGCAGGAATGCCTGCCCTCACGCATTCCCTGATCAGAAGGTAGCCAGGATCACTAATCCCCGGGGTGCCTGCATCGCTGATCAATGCAATAACTGCACCGCCCTGCAGGCGTTCGATAACCCTTTCCACCGAACGGTGTTCGTTGAACTGATGATGCGACTGCAATGGCTTGTCAATCCCGTAATGCCGTAAAAGCACCATAGAGGTCCGCGTATCCTCGGCAAGTATCAGGTCAACTTCCTTCAATATCCTCACCGCCCTGAAAGTCATATCTTCAAGGTTGCCGATAGGAGTGGGAACTATGTATAATTTTCCTTCCATATCATGATTTCACCACTAATTTGAATCCCACCCCGTGAACATTGATCAACTCCACGCTGGGGTCTTCTTTCAGGTACTTCCGCAGTTTAACAACATATACATCCATGCTGCGCGCATTAAAATAACTGTCGTCATTCCAAATCTGCGTCAAAGCAACTGAACGGTCAAGTACCTCGTTCATATTCATGCACAACAACCGCAACAGTCCGGCTTCCTTCGAAGTAAGCTTGTTCTCCCTGCCCTGGATGCTTAAAACCTGGCGGTTAAAATCAAAGTTGTAGTTCCCAATTATAAAAACATTCTCGCTCGTTGAAGATTTTCCGCCTTCGTCGGTGCGCCTGAGAATGGCCTGCATCCTCATTAACAACTCTTCCATGCTGAAAGGTTTGGTAATATAATCGTCGGCCCCGGCCTCAAAACCTTTCAGCTTGTCCTCCTGCAGGGCTTTGGCAGTAAGGAACAGAACCGGAACCTTCTTGCTCATCCCGCGTATCTCCTTCGCAGCCGCAAAACCATCCTTAACAGGCATCATGATGTCAAGAATGACAAAATCAATTTCTTTTTTTCCGAAAACCTCAACAGCTTCCTGCCCGTTCACGCATAAAGTGGTGTTATACCCTTTTGCATCCAGGTAATTCTTCAGGATATTCCCCAGGTTGCGGTCATCCTCAGCAAGTAAAACATTAACAGCTCCTTTCTCCATACCTTGATATTTTTATTCTTTATAGATAAACGGAAGAAATACTTTAAACTTGCTTCCCTTGTTAACTTCACTTTCAATACTGATCTTTCCATGATGTTCCCCGACTATGGCCTTTACATAGCTTAAGCCAAGCCCAAAGCCCCTTACATCGTGAATATTTCCCGTGGGGACACGGTAAAGTTTATCAAAAATCTTTTTCTGTTCCGACTTGCTGATGCCAATACCATTGTCCTCAATGGTGATCTGCACGCCATTACCTGAATTTTCAGTACTGATCTTTATCATCGGCTTTCGCGGAGAATATTTATTGGCATTATCCAGCAGGTTATATACCAGGTTGGTGACATGAACCTTGTCGCCTATGATCCTCGGGTTGGAAGCGTAAAAACTTTTTATGATCACACCGTCTTTGATCTCAACCTGTATGCGGATGTTCTTAACCACGTCGTGGATGATGTCATGGATGTTGATCAGCTCCCTTTTCATTTTCAACTGGCCGGAATCAATAACGGCAGTTTGCAGGATCTTCTCGGCCATCCCCGCCAGCCTTTTGTTTTCTTCATCTATCATGGTGATGTATGAAGATAAAAAATCGGGTGATTTCCTGATCTCCCGGTCACTCATTGCCTCGCAGGCAAGTGAAATTGTAGCTATAGGGGTTTTGAATTCATGGGTCATGTTGTTGATGAAATCGTTTTTCATTTCCGAAAGCCTCTTCTGCCTGAAGATAGTTGAGATCGTATACATAAATGAATAAACGATCACTATGATAAGAACCAGTGAGATCAGCAGCATGCCCCATAATTCGGTAAGCAGGAACCTTTGTTCATTGGGGAAAGCAATAAGCAGGTATTCGGGAGGAGTGAAGATGTCGCTCTGGAAAAGCGGGAAGGCATATCCCTTTTCAAACAACTCCTTGCGGTAATTTGGCGATTTTTCAACAAGGTATGCCTGGTTCTCGGGTTTGTAGATGCCAAATTCAAACCTGGTGTCAATGCCCCTTATGTTAAGTTCCCTGGAAATCAGGGAGTCGAGGATGCTCCTGTTCAGAAATTCATCATAAGGCAGATGGGGGTTGATGTTGAGCAGGCCTTCGGGTTTGGATTTCTCTATTGAACGGCGTTTTTCAAGCAACTCGATCTTCGAAACCACTTTCGTTATGGCTTCGTTAACACTCCTTCGGAAGTTGGTTTCCTTGACCGATGAGGCATTCCTGATCCAATAGATCTGAATGCCCATCAACCCGCCAAGGGCAATGGTCATCACAACGATTGTAAGGATGATAAACCTCCTGTTCATCTTACAAAAGTAAGGTAAAAAGCTGATTTAAAGTTTTAACACTTTTTAACGTATATTAATAATCCTTAACATTTTGGTGTTTCCGGCCAGTGTATCTTTGTTGCATAATTGCCTGCCTGATAAGGAACATGATTACTTTGATGCGGCAGTAATGTGTGCAAGTTAAGTGAGACAACGTTTTGTTTATTGATTAAATCCCGGACCGGCTCCGGGATTTTTTTTATCCAGTTATCTCCTTATCCAGTTATCCAGCTATCCAGCTATCCAGCTATCCCGCATCAGACTTTAGAATGTCTTCTATCACTCTCGGATAATGCTCATGCTCCAGCTCATGTATCCTTGAGGCAAGACTTGATGGCGTATCGCCTGGCAGCACAGGGCATCGAGCCTGGAAAATAATATCACCCTCGTCATACGATAAGTTTACGTAATGTATGCTGATGCCCGATTCCCGCTCACCGGCCCTGATCACCGCTTCATGAACATGCTCCCCATACATCCCTTTACCTCCGTATTTCGGCAGCAGGGCAGGATGGATATTAACTATCCTTTTCGGATAAGTGTCGAGGAGATCAGGCGGGATGAGCCACAAGAAACCTGCAAGAACGATAAATGAAATATCATTTTTTTTAAGCAGTTCATTAATGCTGCCGGTTTCGTAAAAAGACCTGCGGTCAAATACCTGGCAGGGGATGCCAAGCTTTTCTGCCCTGGTAAGTACAAACGCATCCGGCTTGTTGCTAAGTATCATTTTAACCTTTATTTCAGGGTGGCCGGCGAAATATTCTGAAATACGCTGGGCATTGGTTCCGCTGCCTGAAGCCAGAATTGCTATATTTGTCATGATTGCAAAATTCATTACAAAAATACAAAACCGGGTGTTTGATCAACAGACCTAACCATTATTGTATAAGTCGTTGAATCCTAAATTTTAACAAAACCTAACAATATCCAAATAGGGCTGATAATCAAGCAGTTGATTTTTATAAATGTTAAAAAATCTTAAAATTCTTGGGTGGGTATCCGAAAATTATTTCCTTTGCACTCCTTTTAACCAAAAAATTATAAAAAACATGTCTGACATTGCAGCAAAAGTAAAAGCTATCATTGTTGATAAGCTTGGTGTTGATGAAAGTGAAGTTACACCTGAAGCAAGTTTCACAAATGACCTGGGTGCTGACTCCCTGGACACTGTTGAGCTGATCATGGAATTTGAAAAGGAATTCGATATTGCCATCCCCGACGATCAGGCTGAAAAGATCAGTACAGTAGGGGAAGCGATTGCTTACATTGAGAATAATACCAAGTAAGGATCTTTACTCCTTTCTTTATGAAGACTATTGCCCCCGTCAAAGGGGGTTCTCCTTTAACAAATGTAAGTTTAACCATTAATTATTAGGCTTTGAGACGAGTTGTAATAACTGGCCTTGGTGTAATTACGCCCCTTGGAAATACAGTCGAAGAGTATTGGAGCAACCTGGTTAAAGGAGTAAGTGGCGCAGGTCCGATCACGCGTTTTGATGCCACTAAATTCAAGACCCGCTTTGCCTGCGAGGTCAAGAACTTCAATCCTGAGGATTATTTTGACCGCAAGGAGGTTCGTAAATACGATCCTTATGCGCATTTCGGGTTGGTTTGTGCCGATAAAGCCATTGCCGATTCGGGCATGAACCTTGAAAAGGTTGATAAAGACAGGATAGGGGTCATATGGTCTTCCGGCATAGGGGGCCTGGATACTTTTTACCAGGAAGTCACAGGTTTTGCAAAGGGGGACGGTACGCCCCGTTTTAATCCTTTCTTCATTCCGAAGATGATTGCTGATATTGCAGCGGGACATATTTCCATAAAATATGGCTTCCGTGGTCCGAACTTTGCAATTGTTTCGGCTTGTGCTTCTTCGGCCAACGCCCTTGTGGATGCAATGCTTTATATCAGGAACGGGCTGGCCGATGTATTTGTGGCGGGTGGTTCCGAAGCAGCTATAAACCCTGCAGGGATAGGAGGCTTTAACGCTATGCATGCCCTGTCGACCCGCAACGATGATCCCGCTACCGCTTCAAGGCCTTTTGACAAAGACAGGGACGGTTTTGTAATGGGAGAAGGCGCAGGAGCCCTGATCTTCGAAGAACTTGAGCACGCCAAAGCCAGGGGGGCAACGATTTACGCCGAGGTGGCTGGCGGAGGCGTTTCTGCCGACGCTTACCATATGACCGCTCCTCATCCCGACGGGCTGGGCGCCATCCTTGCGATGAGGAATGCTATCAAAGATGCCGGGATGCAGCTACAGGATATAGACCATATCAATACCCACGGAACTTCAACACCGGTTGGTGATATCGCCGAACCTAAAGCCATCCTCGGGCTTTTTGGGGAATTGGCTTACAAGATCAATATCAATTCAACCAAGTCGATGACCGGCCACCTCCTGGGCGCCGCCGGGGCTATCGAAGTAATTGCATCAGTGATGGCTGTAAGGAACAATATTGTGCCTCCCACGATTAACCATTTCACCGATGATCCCGAGCTTGACCCAAGGCTTAATTTCACCTTCAATAAAGCCCAGGATAGGGTTGTAAACGCAGCACTGAGCAATACCTTTGGGTTTGGCGGGCATAATGCCACACTGATCGTTAAGAAATACTAAGAAACCTGCCTTGAAGTTCGGGACATTAAAAGCGGTCCGCTTCTCTACCCATACCGATAAAAACCTCAGGCGTGCCATTAAAAATATTTTCGGGTTTCGTCCCGGAAATATCTATTTATACCGGCTTGCATTTACGCATAAGTCGGCCAGCCAGGAAACCATTAAAAACCTCCGCGTCAACAACGAACGCCTTGAATTTTTAGGCGATGCAATACTTGATGCCGTTGCCGCCGACTTCCTGTTCAGGACCTTCCCGGCCAGGGACGAAGGTTTCCTTACCGAAATGAGGTCCAAGCTGGTTAGCCGTGCACAGCTGAATAAACTCTCCCAGAGAATGGGGATCGATAACCTTATCCTGCTTGAAAATTCAAATTCAGGGGTGTTCAGGTCCTTTAAGGGTGATGCCTTCGAAGCCCTGATAGGGGCAATTTATCTCGATAAGGGGTTCAGCTTCACCCGAAAGATCATCCTGAAAAAAATTATCGGCCATTATATCGACATGGATGAACTTGTTACCCAGGAGGTGAATTTTAAAAGCAAGGTCATTGAATGGGCGCAGAAAGAAAAAAAACAGTCAGCATTCAATGTCCTTGAAGAGATAGGGACAGGCTATAAAAAACAGTATCTTGTTGAGCTTGTAGTGGAAGGACAGCCGCTTGCAAGGGGACAGGACTATTCAATCAAGGGTGCCGAGCAGAATGCCTCTGAAAAAGCCTGGCAGAAAATAAACGGGGATTCCTTGGAAAAACCCTGATATTTGATTATATTTGTTATGATTAATCGATGTGGTCATGGCAAAAAAAATCATGCTTGAATCACGCTCTGAAGCTTCCTTTTTAACGATTGCAGGAGTATCATGCCATCTTAAAGATTACCGGCTCTCGTTCATGCTGAACCAGAAGTTGCATGCCGGTTTCAGGAAGATGGACGATCTTCCCGGGAATTACAGCCTGTATTATTTCGTGGATGAGGAATGCAGGAATCCATACTACCTGATATCCAACCGCAATGAGGAGAAGATCCTGTTCCCGGAACTGAAACAAACCGATTTTATACTCATGGTGGAAGGGCCTTTCAAAAAGATCCAGCTTAACCGCCTGCTTAGTTCCGTAAAAGCAATTCCTAACGTACTCACGGCTTTTGAGATCAAACCAGAGAGCCTGAAGAACTTTCCGGGCTTTCTTGCCGATCTTGAAATACACTTCATGAACATTAAAAAAGAAAGCAAATCCAATTCTGGACTTGTTAAAAAATAAGGAGGTATCTATGTTTGAAGAACTTAAGAAATCGATCGAAAAAGGCCTTGATTATGCCTTTATGACCACCGATAAGCTTACTAAAGCAGCCAAAGAAATGGCAAAGGAAAACAACCTGACAAAGGAAGAAGCAAAAAAATTGCTTGATCTCCTCGTCAAGAAATCCGAAGAAACCAAAAAAAATCTCGAAGTCAACTTCCAGGAACTGGTTCAGACAACCTTGCATAAGATGAATGTCCCAACCAAGGAGGAGATCAAAAAGCTGGAAGACAGGATCAAGAAACTGGAAGGAGCAAAGAAGAAACCTGCTGCAAAGGCTAAACCAAAGATTGTTAAGAAAGCATGAGTCGGCAGTTTACTGGATAGCTGGATAGCTTGATATCCAGTTATCCAGTTATCCAGTTATCCAGTCATCCAGCTATCCAGCTATCCAATAACCCAGAATCCCACCTGCTATGCGTCTGTCGCAAATCGGCCTGGCTATGAACGAACTCGGGAGAGCCAGGGAAATACTTGGAGTTTTAATCAAATACGGGTTTCAGGACTGGGTCAGTAAAAACGGCCTGGGGAAATACCTGGTGACCAAAAAACGCCTTGCCCGGATAGAACATTATAATCAATGGGAAAGGATCAGGATGGCCGTGGAAGAACTTGGCCCCACGTTTATCAAGTTCGGCCAGATCCTTGCCGACAGGCCCGACCTCCTCGATGAGGAACTAAGGGAGGAACTGAAGAAACTTCAGGATGCAGCCGACCCTATGCCCGATGAGATTGCTATCGCCGCAATAGAGAAAAACCTGAACTGCAGGATAACTGATATTTTCAGCAAATTCGATTCAAACAGGCTGGCTTCTGCTTCCATGGCCCAGACTTACCGCGCCACCCTTCTTAACGGGGAAGATGTTTGCGTAAAGATCCAGAGGCCCGGGATCGAGAAAAAGATCGGGCTTGACCTTCATTTAATGAATTATTTCGCTTCCCGGATGCAGAAGAACAATCCGGAAATGGAAGCCATCAATGTGAGCGGAATTGTCAGGGAGTTCGGGGCTACCATCAAAAAGGAACTGGATTTCAGGCACGAAGCGGCTAGTGTGATCAGGTTCAAACATAATTTTGAAAATGATCCCGATATTTTTATTCCGAAAATTTACACGCAGTTTACCGGCCAGCGGATCCTGGTTGAAGAATATGTAAGCGGCATCAAGGTCTCTGATATGGAGTCCCTGAGTTCTTCGGGACTGGATGCCGTACAGCTTTCAAAAACAGCGGTCAGGCTTATGTTCGACCAGCTTTTTAAACATGGCTTTTTTCATGCCGATCCCCACCCGGGTAATATTTTTGTGCTTCCGGGTAATGTGATTTCTTTCATCGACTTCGGGATGATGGGTTCCCTGAGGGAAGAACACCTGAATTTTCTTGGAAAATACACCCTGGGCTATCTTGAAAGGGATGCGCATGGTATGACCGAAGCTCTGCTGCTGGTCTCGGGCAAAAGACATTATGCCAGGTCGCGGGAGCTTGAACACGAGATAAACGACCTGCTGGCACACTACAAATACCTGTCCATTGATGAGATGGATTTTGGCAAGATCATGAATGAATCGGTGAATATCCTCGTTCATTATGGCTTGAGAATGCCTGCAGGGATATACCTCCTGGCCAAAGCGCTTATGGCCATTGAACGCGTTGCCGTGGTCCTTAACCCCGACATTGATTTTGCCAGTGAAATGAAGCCCTATGCAACCGAGCTCATATCCAGGCAATTTGATCCCAGGGTGATAGCCCGGGAAATATTCGATTCGCTTAAAGAATATTACCGCCTTGTTACTGAAATGCCCGCCGACCTTAGCGAGATCATCAACAAGATGAAAGAAGGCCGGTTTAAAACACAGATTGAGCTGAAAGGGTTCGAACCTCTTATCGAACATATGGATCTCCTTGCAAACAGGCTTGCGATTGCCATCGTGCTTGCAGCATTGATAATCGGGGCTTCAATTCTGTCAACCTGGGAACAGGTGCGCTGGATAGGAGGGGCCGTGTTCAGCCTGGCCGGGATCATTGGTTTCTGGCTGCTGATAAAACTTCTCAGGAGGAACAAATTCTGAATATCGAATATTGAATTTTGAAGTATAAAATTCGAAATTCAAAAGGTACCCGTAAATTGTTTGAGAAACCGCAGATCATTTTCGAAGAATAAACGGAGGTCTTTCACCTGGTATTTCAGAAGGGTGATCCGTTCAATGCCCATACCAAAAGCAAACCCCGTATAGATATTGCTGTCGATCCCGCAATTCTCAAGCACCGCAGGGTCAACCATGCCGCATCCAAGGATCTCAACCCAGCCGGTGTATTTACAGATATTGCATCCTTTACCACCACAGATATTACAGGAAACATCAAGTTCACCCGAAGGTTCCGTAAATGGGAAAAAAGATGGCCTGAGGCGGATCTCTGTACTTTCGCCAAACATCTCACGGGCAAAATATAACAAGGTCTGCTTCAGGTCCATAAAAGAAACATTCTTATCTACATACAAGCCTTCAACCTGGTGAAAAATGCAGTGCGCACGCGCTGAAATGGCTTCATTCCTGAATACCCTGCCGGGGAAGATCTTCCTGATAGGCGGCTTTTCCGTTTCCATGGTCCTTATCTGGACCGATGATGTATGTGTACGAAGAAGGATCTCAGGATCCTTTGCAATGAAGAAAGTATCCTGCATATCCCTTGCAGGGTGTTCGGGAGGGAAATTCAGGGCGCTGAAATTATGCCAGTCATCCTCGATCTCAGGCCCCTCGGCAACAGTATAACCGATCTGGGCAAAAATCCTGATGATCTCATTCCTTACAATTGACAGCGGATGTCGTGTCCCCGGACCCATATGGGTTACCGGGCGGCTAAGGTCCAGGCCGGGATCGGCTTCTTCTTCCCTGACTTCTAACGAAGCTTTCAGTTCCTCTATCTTCTCCTGTGCAGATGTTTTCAGCTGATTTAACAGCTGACCGATCTCCTTTTTTTGTAAGGCTGGGACCGTCCTGAAATCCTCGAACAAAACAGAGACAAGCCCCTTCTTACTGAGATATTTCAGCCTAAGCTGTTCCACCTCTTCGGGCAGGTCTGCTTTAAGATTGCCAATCTCCTCAGTAAGATGTTTTATACGTTCGAGCACAGCTTGACGAATTATTCTACCAGTTTCACCGTCATCTTAATGTCCTTCTTAGGCCTGTCGGACCGGTCGCGTTCAACATTGGCGATCTTGTCGATGATGTCGAGGCCTTCTGTAATTTCCCCGTAAACAGTATAGTTGCCATCAAGGAATGGAACCCCGCCAAGGGTCTCGTAGACTTTCTTCTGCGCATCGGTATACTTGGCAGGAAGTGAACCGGCCGCGTATGTCTTGCCTTCTACAATATAGAACTGGCTTGCCGAAGATGCTTTCTTTGGGTTGCTCTCGTCACCTGTACGGGCTGCGGCAAGGGCGCCTTTCTTGTGGATCAGTGTTGCATTGAATTCGGCAGGAACGGTATAACCCAGGTCCCCTCCGCCAAGCTGCTGGCCCGGTTTTGCGGTTTTTGAATCGGGATCGCCCCCCTGTATCATAAATTGCGGGATCACCCTGTGAAACAAGGTCCCGTTATAAAAGCCCTGTTTTGCGAGCTTAACGAAATTATCGCGGTGCTGGGGCGTTTCATTATACAGAAAACCCTTCATGTCACCATAATCGGTATGAATTACGAATTTTACCACTTTCTGGGAGGTTTTAGTTTGAGACATAGTTGAAAAACAAAAAACAAGAACACATGCTAAAATAAACAATACAGTCTTTTTCATACGAGAGTATTTTTGAATCAGCTTGCAAATTTACGGAAAATTTTCTCAGAAATTATCCACAATTGTTTCCCTCTCCCTGTTAATTTCAGTACCTTTAAACCTCTTATGGACAAAAGTATCATCACCCGGGAATTGCAGATTCTGCTTGAAGCAATCAACGAACAGTTTGAGATTATCAGGGAATATCCCGATTTTATTCCACAGATCGAATTCGACATGATCATGGAAAATGTTCGTAAGCTTTACGAAACCTTCCATCGCCTCCAACGCCTTAATGACCCGTTGCTGTTCGTCGAAAAAAAGATCTCAGGGCCCGGTGACTTTAAATCATACGTCACTCAAACAACCGGTACATCGACCCTGGCCCGGGAAGATACCCGCCAGGAACCAATGGGGGCAACATGGGAAGATTGGCCCCGGAAACCCTTGACCGAAACCGGGAAAGAACCACTTAGTGAACCCTTGACCGAAACCCGGCAAGATTCGTTCAGGGAACCCTTGACCGAACCCATAGAGGAAATGCCCGGCGAACATCTTGCAGAAGCCCGTGAAGAAGTTGTTCAGGAACCTTTGAAGGAAACACCGCCCGGTCATCATCAGGAGACCATGAAATCAAGCGGGGAACAGCCTCCGCAAAGCACCGTTGAGCCTTTGCAGGAAAACACCAGGATAAGGCCGGTTGTGAAAAAGGAAACTCCATCAAAACGCCCTCCCAAAGCTGCCGAACTTGAACTTTTTGCCACGGAAGAACCTGTGTTCAACATCAAACTCAAAGAAGCCCGTGAGAAAAGCCTTGGACCAAAGATCCCTCGTAATGAAAGCCTTAAAGCCTCAATCGGGATCAACGATAAATTCATGTTCATCAATGAGCTGTTCGATGGGAACCTTCGTGAATACAATGAGAGTATTGAAACACTCAGCGGCTTTAAAGCATTACCCCAGGCACAGGAATACCTCGACCTTCTAAGGCGCAGGAACAACTGGAACTCCTCGTTAAATGCCTTTAAAAGAATAAAGGAACTGGTGGAAAAAAGATATTGATCCTTCCACCAGCCCAAACTCTTATCGTAACGGGAAGCAATTTGAAACCAGCTTTATTTCTTAGCCGACGGCGCTATCAGGCCATTGTTCACCCAGTCGGCATAGATCTTCTGGGCCAGCTGTAAGGCCGATTGATCCACATACTGGGGGTCGGTCACACTGATGTCGGCAGTCCATACGGCACTTTGGCTGCTCCTGACATTGTATAGGATCGATTTAATGTTTACAGTCGACGTAGTGCTCCAGTAACCTCCTGAATATACCCCGCCTCCGTAAAATCCGCCGCCCCATCCCCAGTAACTTCCGTATCCGCCATAATAGGTTGCAGGAACATAATTGCTTTCCTTATCGGTACCTGTGTATTTGAAAATAAGCACGGCATCGGCGCCAAGGCTGTCGATTTTAGCCTTCACCTGCTCAACAGTATAGGATTTGGTGGGGTTGAGGAAATCAAGGGAACCAATGCTTTTAAGCCCCATCTGTGAGAAATAACCGCACATCGACTGCTCAAATGGTTTTACATATTCAAGCTTTGCAAATTGAGGAATAACAACAACTTTTGAGATCTGGTTGTGGTCATCGGGGTTTTTCCAGCTGGTCATCGAAATGGGAGAGCTGCACGAAATAAGGAGCACCAGGGTAATGATACCGGGGATGCCCGCAAAAAATGACAGTTTTTTCATAAGCTACAATTTGACACTTTTCGTTACTGATTATTCTTTATAGAACGTATTTAAATTGCCGAAATAATATTCATCCCAGCCATTCACAAAATCCTTGTATTCCTTATCGGGAATATTTGTATGCCTCAGTTCTGCGGATGTACCTTCTCCCTCGGCATGCAGTATGATGGTGACAAGGGATTCTTCCGGCTGGCCGTCGAAATACCATTGCTGGACTATCTTCCGGCCTTCCTCGAACTCGAGGTTTTTCCCCACTATGCTCCCATCCCAGAGTGAAAACTCCGAGCCCGGCTCCGTCGACATGACTGCCGGCTCGCCTGTCCACAGCTGAAGGGTGATAGGGTTGGTGAGGGCCGCATATACATCATGCGGCGGTGCGGGGATATGGTAATATTTCTTGAAATCTTTCATGGTACATTGGGTTTTGAGGTTCAAGCTTGCTTCCCGTTACATCAAAGATAATTAAAATTGATGAAAATCCTATTTTACTCTACGATCAACGTCTGGATGGAATGCGGCAGGCTTGTCGTTTCTGCTGCCTGGCCCGAGATCCATAAACGGTACTGGATTTTATCATTGCTTTGGTTCATCACGATCACTGCAATTTTCCCGTCGGTGTTAAGGAAAGCTGTCGTCAATAACTGTCCGCGGCTTGAGGCGCTGATGATCCGTTTTGCACCGGGGCGGATGAACTTCGAGAAATGGCCTATATACCAGAAGGAGCTCAGGTAATACAGTTCACCGGTTTTGGTGTTCGCATGGACCGGGGCAAAACACAGGTTCTGTACATGATTGGGGCCTCCTGTTTCATCCAGCAGTATGTTCCAGTCGGACCAGCCCACGGTTCCGTTGTTGAAATCATTGATCATCGAGCGTCCGTATACCTCCCCCCATTTCCATTCATTCATTTTACTGAACGTGAAACTCTCGGCGCAGCCTTCGGTGAAGATCAGGTGTGTGTTTGGAAAGGCCTCAGCGACACGTCTGACATTATCGAAGATCTTCCCTCCGCCGGTCCAGTCCTCGTACCAGTGAAACCCTATGCCCCAGACGTATTTCGCAGCTTCGGGGTCGCCCAGTATGGTGGCGGCCCTTTGGTAAATGAGGTCGCGGTTGTGGTCCCAGGCGATTAGTTTTTTGTCACCCAGGCCGGCCTTTTTTAATGCGGGACCGAGAAAATTCTTTATATAATCCCTTTCCTCTTCGGCAGTAAAGATGCATGATTCCCATATCTGTTTGGCCATGGGTTCATTTTGGACAGTGATCCCCCATACAGGGATACCTTCTGCCTCATAAGCCCTGATAAACTTCACAAAATAATCGGCCCAGATCTGGTAACACGATGGTTTAAGCTTGCCCCCGTGCAGCATATCGTTATTGTCTTTCATCCAGGCAGGAGGGCTCCAGGGGCTCGCAAACAACGTAAGCTTTCCACCTGCAGCAGCTATGGCCTGTTTGATGAAAGGTATGCGGAATTCCTTGTCGTGGGTGACACTGAATGATTTCAAGGCGATATCATCCGCATTCACATATGTATAACTGCTGCTCGAAAAGTCACAGCTGTGGATGCTGGTCCGCCCCAGTGTATACCCTATGCCTTTAACCGGGTCAAAATAGTTTTGCAGGATCTCTTTCTGCCTTTCCGGGGGCATTTTTGCAAATGTCTCGGCTGAAGCATCGGTCAAAGCACCTCCGATACCTATCATTGTCTGAAATGCCTTTGAAGGATCCACAAAGATACAAGGCTGGGTTTCCAGGGGCTGGCCAGAGGAAGCCATATGCAAGGTGTCGGTTATGCTGAGCTTATATTTCGTATTATCTGCCGTGGTGTAAACTATTACTTTCCCTGAATGCAACACAAGCGGTTTAAGCGAAGGGCCCACGGCATAAACACTATAAACCAGCAATAAGGAGATCCCAGGTAAAAGAAACAATTTTTTCATATAAATGGTTTAAATGTTACTGGATGATAAGTTTTGTGCGGTATACCATACCTGATATTTCAACCTCTAATACATAAAATCCTTTGGGCAAATCCCCAACATATACTTTTTGTGTCCCTTCCGATGCTGATAATTCCGTCTTCCTGGCAATCATCCCGTTCATCGTGCGAAACAGCAATGTTTTTCCCAGCCTGGATGCCGAGGGCACTTCAATAGTAAATTCATCAACGGCCGGATTGGGGAAAACAACGATCCCCTGCTCTTTCAAACCGGCAATGCCATCGCTTTTCTCAGTGAACCTGAACCAGTTCATATTGAACTCGGGCTGTAGGATTTTCACCCTTAATCTGCTGTTCCCCTCGTTGAGGGTGATTTCTGACGTTATGGTTCTCCATGTTTGCCAGCCCCCGGTGACCGGGATATTGAGCGTGCAGGAATTCAGCACGGTCCCGTTTTCATTCAGCTGCTGGATCTGTATTATTCCTGCATTGCTGTAACAGGCGATGCGTGCTTCCAGGGTATATTTGGAAGTTTTTTTAACCCTGATAATATAGTCGAGATAGTCTCCTGTACTGGTATACCCAACATCCTGCCCGCCGCCCACATCAGTGGTTGTTTCAAGCTGTAAGCCCTGGTTAAAGCTGAATGCCTCTGCTTCGATTTTTCCGGGGATGGCCAGGTGTACAGGCAAATTGTTTTTCACCGGGAGGCTGCTGAAGTTTTCAAGCACTGAACTGTCGGTGGCTATGATGTGTCCCCCCGAATAAGAAAGCAATATCGTATCACCGTCATATATCTTTTCACCCAGGCTCAGAAGGAGAAGGGATGGGTTGGTGGTGCTCAACACCAGGCTTGTAATGCCTGCAGCGGTTCCATTCACAGTGCAGCTGAACCCGTCGGCAGAAACAGAAGAGGCGGTAAGCATTTTATTGAAATTTACATTGATCTGCTCAGTTTCCATGAATGTTTCCGCTGAGACGGCTTTCAAAGGGACCTCTGAAAGTTTTTTACTAAGTGTGAATCCAAGGAACCCGAAGTTTATCCCTCCCTTTTCAAAAAACATCCTGAGTTTTTGAACACCTTTATAAAGAACAACATCATTGATCGTAAGATTGTTCCAGGTTTGGTATCCCCCGGTTGATGGCGCTGACTGTGTCCCGCTGATGTCACCCTGGTTGACTGTAAGTTTTATTTTGGAACCCGATAACCCTGCATAACGCAGCCTTATATTATATGCAGCTGTGGAATCAACCACCAGGGTATATTGAAGCCATTCGCCGTCGTCGTTCCAGCCGACGTCGTACCCGTTGGAAGAAGCATCCTGATCGGAGGACAACTCTATATCAACCCCGTCGTTCCTGAAGCTGTAGCCCTTATTCCATACGTTGCCGCTGCCTGTGCTTACATTGGGATTAGAAACATCGGTATCAAAATACGCAATCCTGAAACGCCCCAGGTCATAATCGGCAGCATGGACGATACCGGGGGCATGCTGATCGGCAAAAGGTTTTGTGCTGGAGTCGTTTACCTGCCTGAACATGGCGTCTATTATGTCTTTATGATATGTACAGTATTCGGCTTTTGCATTTGAGGCCATCTGCATCAGGGTATAAAATGCAAACCCCTGCGATGGTTTAGTGCCCCCGTTATTCCAGTAATCGAGAAGGGTTTGATATTCGGCCGTTTTAATAATGGTGATAGGGCCCACCACCGAGTTGACCTTTTTCAGGGGCCACCAGGCCCAGCCAATACTGTTTCTTTCGGCTAACTGTATGGCTTCGGTAAACCACGTATTTGAATTCTCTCCCGATTCACCCATCCAGAGCGGGATGTTATACTGGTCCCTGATATTAAGCATGCCCTGAATGGAGTTCTGATCATTGGAGCTCCAGTATTTATGAAAGCTCACGACCATATTATTGTCCCAGGCAGGGAATATCCCGTTGTAATTCCCGCCCCAGCAATTCCCTTCAATAATGATGAGGTGGCGGGCATCAACTTTCCTGATCGTGTCGGTGATGCTGACCAGCAGCTGGCGCAAAGGTATATTGGTCGTTTCAGAGCATCCGTTCAGGTTGGATCCTGTGAAATTCCAGTTGGGTTCATTTAAGAGATCATATCCCCCAACCCAGGGTTCATTTGCATAGCGCCCGGCAAGTTTTTTCCAGAGTGCAATGGTCTTTTGCCTGTTTGCCACGCTCTCCCAGAGGGATAAATTAGCCGGGTTTCCGTCGCAGATGGCATAATCATGCCCCTGTCCGCCGGGCGCGGCATGCAGGTCGAGGATAACATACATATGCCTGGCCGAACACCATTTTACCAGGCTGTCGGTTAAAGCAAAACCTTTGTCGAGCCAGGTTTGCTGCCCCACAACTGGCTCCTGCTCTACAGGCAGGGTAAACAGGTTATAATGCATCGGGAGCCTTACAGAATTAAACCCCCAGGCCCACAGTGAATCAATATCCCTTTTTGTACAATGGTTGGCATGCCAGGCATCATAAAATGCGTCGGTATTAGCGGCCCCGATGAGATCGCTGATTTTCGATTTTATCTCCCATTGCGCGCTGGCGAAACCTCCCATTTCCATCATATAAGGTTCCTGGAGCATCCATCCCCCCAGCCCCATGCCTCTTAAAATGACCTCATGGCCGTTGTTGTCTGTGATTCTCTTCCCGCTCGTTTTAAGGAACTGTGCGGATGACGGAAGGGTAACAATAAGCAATAGCAGTGTTACAAGTAATAGTTCAGGCTTTTTCATTTTGGTTAAAATAGGTATCAGATTCCTGACCGGGATACCCGCTTACCAGGTAATGGAAACAACAGAGTATCCCGGGATGGAATAAGCAAAGTTCTTCACGCCCTGTTTGACAGAGAACGTTGTAATGGAGGAACTGTAATTTGTCACGACCAGGGCCTTGGACCCATCCGGATTTTTAAACGCGACGGCCCCGATATTGTTGAGGCCGGTAGGGACATTGATCGATATCCTTGAAGCGCCGGGCCTCACAAACCGTGAGAAATGAATGATCGAATAGTAATCCTCATTATAAGTAACCAGCCCGCTGGAGGTATTGACAGTAACCACACCCCGGCATGTCGAAGAGTTGTTTTCATGAGGCGCCCCGTTCTGATCCAGGGCAAGGTTCCACATCAATGCACATTTCGACCAGTTGGTAGTTGTGCCTATGAAAATGTTCTTCATATTCCACATCAGGTTGTCGGAGAAGTTCGGGGCCCAGGTTCCTCCAGAAATTTCAGTAAAATACAATCCTTTGCCGGGGAAGGCGGTGTGTACCGAACTCATCGCCGAAACATCGCCGCCATAGCCATGAAATGCCGAACCTGAAATATACTGGCTTGCCCCTGCATCATTAAGGATGGAAATGGAATAGATGATATTGTCCCAGTTATGGTCATAGATGATAATTCTCGTGGAAATGCCGGCCGATTGGAATTTCGGTCCGAGGTGGTCTTTAATAAAAGCATCCTGTTCACTTGACAGCATGCTCATGCAGGGGTAGGAAGCCGTTGAATACAGGGGTTCGTTCTGGGGTGTGATGGCCGAGATGGTGATGCCCTGGCTTTTCATTGCCTGGATATATTTCACAAAGTAATCGGCATACACATCATAGCAGTTTGTTTTCAGGCTTCCGCCTATCATGTTCCCGGTGGTTTTCATCCAGGCCGGCGGGCTCCAGGGAGAACCAAGGAGGGTGACCGAGGGGTTCATCTTCAGGATCTCTTTCAGCATGGGGATCACATCCTCTGTATCCCTTGACATGGTGAAATGCTGAAGGGTGTAATCGGTTTGGGCCGAAGTTTGCAGGTCATCGTAGGAATAAGTTGAAACTGAAAAATCAGAAGCGCCGATAGACAGGCGCATGAAGGAAATACCCGCCCCGTTAACCGTATCAAATAATTTCGTAAACACGGTCTGCCTTGCGCCATCGCTCAGCTTTTTATGGAAAAGGTAAGCCGATGATCCGGTCAGCGCTGCCCCAAAACCTTCTATGGTCTGGAGCAGCGTTGCCGTATCAACAGTAATTACCGGCCAGTTGGTTGAACCCTGTGACCTGATTGGCAGATCCGCTTCCCTGTTAAAGAGTTTGGATTTATCGCCTTTGGTAAGCCACACTTTTGCCGCTACTGAGTCAACCGGGCGTGGCGGTATGGGTTCGCTCTGGCTTTTACTTTTGCAATTCAGCAGTAAAAACAGGGTTCCCAGGAACAGTAACGGTAAAAATTGTGCAAGGTTCTTCCGCATGGTCAAACAAATATTAATATCCGGGATTCTGGACAAGCTTTGAGTTCTTGTCCATTTCCGATTGTGGGACAGGCCATACCAGCCTGTTTTGTGTAAGAGTATATCCTATCTTCTGTCCGGTAGGGCCTACCGCGTTGTTCATTACATCTATGGCCTTGCCTGTGCGTTTGAGATCGAACCAGCGGTGAGCTTCGTAGGCAAGCTCAAGCCGGCGTTCTTTAGCGATGGCATTGCGCATGGCATCCTGTGTGCTGGCTGTTGTATTCGCCAGCTTTGCCCTGGTCCTGATCTGGTTGACTATAGCGGCAGCCCCGGCTACATCGCCGTTTTCGTTCAGGGCTTCGGCTTTCAGGAGAAGTACATCCGCAAGGCGGTAGAAAATATAATTCTGGTCACTCCCGACTGCGAAATTCCTCCATTTGTTGATAAACGGGTAATGGTTCTGGGGATAATTGGGATCAGACCATTTGCCTGTCACATCAAGAAAGATCATGGAAGCATTTTTACGCAGGGTATCACCTTCGGAATCGAAAGCAAATACAAGGTCATTAGCAGGAAGATTAAACTTTTTCCAGTCCATTCCCCTGAAAATAGTTACACCCCAGTTACCGTCGCTTGAACCTCCCGAATAGTTGATCTCAAAGATAGATTCAGCGCAGTTCCTGTGCTGGTTATCCCAGAGATCATTATATTTGGGCATGAGGCTGTATCCGCCCGAAATAACGGCATCACAATACTGTGAGACCTTGCCCCAGTCGTGGGGGTCCTGGGTTGCATATACATAAGCAAGCAGGGTATTCACTGCGCCTGTAGTCACATACCCTTTGTTAACTGCGGTTGCAGGCACCCTTGCCAGGGCAGTTTCAAGATCTTTGATGATCTGGGCAAAGATCTTGTCTTTCGAAGTCCTGGGCGGGAAGAGGAGAGGATAGATCTCTTCAAGATTGCTTGCGCTGATGCTGGTAACTTCTTTCAGCTGAAGCGGCACATCGCCCCAGAGCTGGACCAGCTGGAAGTACATGAAAGCCCTGATAAACGAGGCTTCGCCGATGATCTGTCTCCTCCGGGACTGGGTGAGTGAAGAGTCCGGGCATGAATTTGTATTGTTGATGACTGAGTTTGTTTTACCAATGGTAGAATAGAGGTAAGCCCAGTCACGGCTTACATTCGTGTTGAGAGCATCGAGTTTGAGATCATCGATCTGGAAATTGGCCGGGTTATCGCCGCCTGAGTAAGCATCATCCGACTGGGCATCGCCATTCACGAAATAATCAAGCTGGTAGTATTCGTTCTTGAAATCGCCGTAGGCGCCGGCCAGGGCTGCTTCAACCTCCCCGGAAGTTTTATACAATACCGAATCGCTGCTGTTGTTTTCCACTGCGATCCCCTGGGAGACCGGCTGCAGATCAAGGAATTTTTTGCAGGATTGAAAGGAGACTGCTGCCAGTATCAATATGGAAATAATGAATATCTTTTTCATATACTAAGAATTAAAATTCAACATTTATTCCGGCAATCAGTGATATCGCCTGGGGGTAGGTGCCGTAATCGATTCCCATTTCTGTGGCACTGTTACCGTAAGCATTCACTTCAGGATCGAAACCCGAGTACTTGGTGAGGGTAAGCAGGTTCTGCCCGGTTACATAGACAGAAAGCTTGGGAACGCCTTTCTTCTTTTTCACATTTTCAATAACCTTGTATGAGAGGGTGACTGATTTTAATCTCACATACGATCCGTCTTCAATGAACCTGGAGGAATTTTTCACATTATCCATATTCCCGTTGCCAACGACTTTAGGTATGTTGGTGATGGTGTTGGTGGGTGTCCAGCGGTCCATTACGATGGAGGACTGGTTCTTTGAATCGAACATGCCTTCCAGGTCGATACGGGTGGCATTATAAATCTGGTTCCCGTAACTGCCCTGCACAAACACTGAAAGATCAAACCTCCAGTAGCTGAAAGTATTGGTGATCCCGAAAATGTACTTGGGCTGGGCATGCCCTATCACGGTGCGGTCGCCCGGGTCGAGGATCCCATTTCCGTTGACATCGGCGTATTTGATCATGCCGGTTTTAGGGTCAACGCCTTCTGATACATAACCATAAAATGTACCAAGGGGCATCCCTGCCTTTACGATAGCCACATCCTGGTTATTGCTGTAGATCCTGCCAAAATAATAGACATCGGTGTATTTCAGGCTCTTGACCATATTACGGTTGAGTGAAATGTTGAAATCGGTGTTCCAGCCGAACTTACTTGCGAAATTGACTGTATGCAGGTTAAACTCCAGCCCCTTGTTCTCGATGGTTCCGGCATTGGTTTGCATGGTCGTGATCGGCAATGAAGCGGGCAGCTGAACATTCAGCAGTACATCATTGGTTAGTTTGTAATAAGCGTCGACATTCAGGACGACCCTCGAGTTGAACATTGAAAGATCGATCCCGAGGTTTGTCTGGCTGGTGGTCTCCCATTTCAGGTCGGGATTCCCGTAGGTTACCTGCACGGCAGAAGGACCCGATAAGGGATTGGTTGCAGTGCGGCGGTAATAGCTTATAAGCCCGTAGCGTGCATAATTCGGGATGCCTTCCTGGTTACCGTTCTTTCCCCAGCCTCCCCTGATCTTAAGGTCGTTGATGAGTGTAATGCCTTTCCAGAAGTTTTCGCCGGAGATCCTCCATCCTGCCGAGAATGCAGGCATGGTCCCCCAGGGATTTGCGAGCTTGGAGGAGCCGTCGCGGCGTACGCTGACAGTAAGGTAGTATTTGCTTGCATAATCGTAAGTGGCCCTGCCGAAAAACGAAGCGAGGGCCCATTGCTGGATATCGGTTGAAGCCGAAACGGTGTTTGCCGCATTAAGCGTTGTTACCGAAACATTGGAAGGAAAATCATTCCCCCAGATGTAAGAATCATTGTAATTGTATTTCTGCTGACTGGCTCCCAGCAATGCCGAAAGTTTATGCTTTCCCCATTGTTTGTTGTAATTCAAGGTGTTTTCCCACAGCCATGTAAGGGCATGGCTTTTGTCGGCCTGGCCTACGCCGTTTTGCTGACGACCGTAATTGGTGCGGAAGGGATCAAGGTAATAATCCCACTGGTGGCTGGTGTAATCGATACCGAAATTCGTTGTAAATGTAAGGCCTTTGATAATGGTTGCGGTGATGTTGAGGTTCCCGAAAACCCGGAAGTCGATAGCTTTCTGGTCAGGCCCTTCCATATAGGCTATGGGGTTTTCCCATGAAGGCTGGAAAGGGTTAGGGTCAAACTGGCCGCTTCCGTCGCTTTTGTAAACATTCAGGAACGGCGGCGTGTTCAGGGTGCTCATGATAACACCTCCACGGCCTGAACTGGCATTGTCGGGGGTATCCTGGGTTTTGGAATAGATCATGTTCACATTGGTCGAGGTCTTCAGCCAGGACCTTAATTCATTATCAAGGTTGATCCTGAAGTTGATCCTGCTGAATTGTGCCGGTTTTACAATACCTGCTTCACTAAGATAGCCCAGGGAGGAATAATAGCGGTTTTTTTCGTTTCCGCCGGAAGCAGAAAGCTGGTATGACTGGTTGAACCCTGTGCCGAAGACGAGGTTGCTCCAGTCGGTATACCCGGTCCATGTAGGATCAAGGGACCCCGGTGAGATCTGGTCTATCAGGTCACGGTATTGTTTGGTGTTCAGGGTCTGGATAGGTTTCCTGAGCCAGGAGGCGCCTACGTATGTCTGGAATTTAATAACCGGCGTATTTTCTTTTCCCCTGAAGGTGGTGATCGTCACAACACCGTTGGCAGCCCTTGCCCCGTAAATGGCGGCTGAAGAAGCGTCTTTGAGAACGCTCATGGAAGCGATATCGCTCGGGTTAAGTCCCCTGATATCGGTAGTTGGCACACCGTCCACAACATAAAGGGGGTCGTTGCCTGCAAGGACCGAGGTGGTGCCGCGCACATGGACAACAATTTCCCCTCCCGGTTTTCCTGAAGGCTGCACCACGTCAACGCCTGCTGCTTTCCCCTGAAGGGCCTGTGCGGCAGAAGTGATGGGCCTGTCCTCAATATCCTTTTGATCTATTACCGAAACGGCAGTGGTAAGGTCTTTTTTAACCTGGGTGCCGTAACCAATAACGACAACTTCATTCAGGACACTGACGTTTTCATGCATTACAACATTAATGCTGCTTTGATTCTCAACCTTGATATCCTGTGAGAGATAACCAATGTAACTGAACTTCAACACCCCTTTCTCGGCATTGATCTGGTAATTTCCGTTTCCATCGGTGGTCGTACCCTTGGTCGTACCCAGCAATTGGATAGTAACGCCGGGTAAGCCGATACCATCGGCGTCGGTGACTTTACCCGTAATCAATCGGTTTTGCGCGAATACAGACAAAGACAAAACGGCGAAGAATAATAGCGTAAAATGTCTGAACATAATCTGAGTATTTAATTGAATTAATTATTTAAGGAAGTTTGTATAAAAGCAAGAGTGAGACAGTTCCCCGCTCACTCTTGCTTTTAACCTGATAATTAGTTGTTTTTAAGTTAGCGCTCAAGTACGACAGACCATGCTGATCCACCGGTATGAAGTTCGGAGATATCTACTGAAACAAACAAATATTCTTTAGTTCCTGTATTGGCATAACCCATCACCGAGTATGTATTTGTAGCTGAGCCAAAATTAGGAGGTATGGTGTTGTCGCCACCATTTTCACCACCCTTAACACCGCTGGCTACACCATTGTAACCTTTGTAGAAACCGAGGAAAGCAGCATAACCGGCACCGTTGGTCAGGGTGATAGTAGGCAGGGTTCCACCGCTACCAGGAGTAAATGTATAGGTATGGGTTGAGCAGCTTCCAAAAGCAGCTCCGGGGCTTGCAGCAATGTCAGCATCGGTCCAGCAGCCGTTCGGGGTTCCGAAATAGCCGTCGTTCCTTCCACCGCCATTAGTGGCATATACAAATGATCCGGCTGCGCCGAATGTAAAGGTATTTAATGGCATGCAGGTCCAGTTGTCGGTACCGGTACCGCTTTCCAACATAGCTTTGCTAACATGCCACCAGTCGTTTTTGCCGAGGCCTGAACCAACGAAGACTGCATAATCATCAATACGAACTTTCCAGGCTCCCCCTTGCAGGATTGCATCTGTAAGAGGTGTTGAGGAAACAAAGGCAACCATCGATGAAGAGGTGCTTCCATTCGGGTTTGTGGAGGTCAGTGTAACGGTGTATATACCATCTGTTGCATAAGTATGAACAGGGCTTGTGGCAGTTGAAGTCTGTCCGTCACCAAAATCCCATGCATAAGAAACCGCATCGGTAGAAGTATTGGTGAGTGTAATTGTGAGGCCGCTGATAGTCATTGTGAAATTGGTTGTTGGTTTCGGTCCGGGCATTGGGGGTTCGTCGGCCGGGTTGTCATAATGCATCAATACAAATCTCCAGTAACCGCCTGACTGGGCAGGATCCCACCTGTAAACGCCTTCGATGATCAGGGTATCGATTGGTCCTTCGGTCAGTTTGATGATATTATAACGAACTGAATCCAGGGGAACTTTTGTTTCAGAACCATTCCCAAGCTTAAAGAAGCCAACATAGGCCCCCAGGCCAAGTGCTGTTAAAGTTGTTCCGCCTGGCATCACTCTCATTGCATAAGTATGTGTTCCACCGCCCCATGCACTGAGGTTTTCGCCGGCCGGGCCTAACATTGAAGAAGTATCACCGCAAACAGCGGTAGGATCTGCAAAAATCCCTCCTTCACGCCAGAAATCCCCGTGAGCGTTAAATACCATTGTTCCGCCATTACGGTAGAATGTCCATTCGTCGTTAAGCTGGCAGGGACGTTTTGCAAGTTCATCATTGTCTTTGCCAACAGCCCACCATATTGTTGAATGGTCTTCGGGGCCGCACTCCAGGGGATAACGTCCTGTGGTTGTCTGGCGCAGCAGTTTCCATGTCTTGGATATTGTTCCGGCGAGTTTGGTAAGCTCGGCATTCGGGTCGGTAAGTGTAATCTTGGCCGAAAACGAGTTTTTAGTGGAGCCGTCGGTTGAAGTAGCGGTGAGCACTACGGTGTAAGTGCCGATAGCTGCATAAACATGAGACGGATTGGTCTCTGTTGATAAAGCAGAATTATCACCGAAATTCCAGGAAAGTGACGAGAAATTTGCTGATGCATTCTTAAAATTGATTTTTAGAAAATTTGACGCATCAACCGTTGATGTAAAGCTGGCGATGACGTCCGGTGTTGTTTCTTTTTTCTTGCAGGAAGCAAGAAGGACAAGGACCATTACGATCAACATCGTCCAGGAATACTTGGGAACGTTTTTCATTTTTGTTTGGATTTAAAATTAATAATCAGATTATTAAGGCAAATATAATACAGATAGGCGGGTGAAACAAACAATACTACCGTTTATTAACAATTTTTATCAGGAAAATACATAGTGTTATCAGGACACTAAGTTATAAATATTGTTAATAATTTTCCAAATATTTTATTTAAAAAAGGAAAATATTTTTCAATCAGACCTAACAATACATATTATCCACTGATTGTCAGCATGTTAGCACCATGACTTTTTTGTCTGAGAAATTAAGACAATGAAATATTTTCGGTGCATGAACGATATCCTGCCTTTTATCCTATTTTTGCCTCCACTTCATTTGTTTAAAGCAGGGTTCATCAGATATTAATAATATGCTGGGTTCAAATACAATCGGGAACCTCAATCCCCATGTTTCAGTTGATTGCGTTGTATTCGGTTTTGAGTTCGGCAGGCTCAACGTATTATTGATTGAGCGTAACATGAAGTATAAAGGGAAGAAGTTCAATGACCTCAAACTGCCCGGGGATCTTGTGCTAAAGGATGAGGACCTTGACAGGGCCGCATCCAGGGTGTTGAGGGAACTTACAGGCCTCGACAATATATATCTGAAGCAATTCGCTGCGATAGGATCCCCAAAACGGCTTAAACGGCAGGCCCGCGACATGGAATGGCTGCGCAGCATAGGCCACCCCGAGGAGATAGTGGTCACCATTGCATATTATTCACTTATAAACATTGACCAGGACAAAGCTGCCAATTTTGCCCTCCAGTCAAATTCACGCTGGTATAAAGTTTCGGAAGTTGAAGATCTGGCTTTTGACCATATCTCCATTTTGCAACAGGCACTCCTTGTGTTAAGGGCCGACCTGAGATCCAAACCCATTGCTTTTGAGCTGTTGCCGCCAAAATTTACACTGGGGCAGCTGCAGCAGTTGTATGAAGTTATTTTAGGCGTAAAGCTTGATAAACGAAATTTTCGTAAAAAAGTGGCGAACATGCCATACATCATGCCTATCAACGAGAAACAGGTTGATGTATCGCATAAACCGGCACAATATTTCAGCTTCCACCGTAAGGTCTACGAAAAAACAAACACAGCCTCGTTCTGAGGACTGCAAATCTTCAAAATCCTTATACCTTCAGGAAAATCTTCTTACTGTAAAGGAAATACAGGAAGAACCACTTGACAAGGATGATGCAGAGCTGGTAAAAAACCGGTTTAAAACTGCCGAAAGAATCTGCAAACCCGTGAATGAAGATATTGGCGATGATGCCAAAATCAAATATCCCCTGAACAACATAAATGGTAATCGGGTTTAACCCGATAACAATAAAGGGGAATGCCCATTTTTTATATCCTTTGACATCTATGACCCAATAAAAAGCACATAAAAGTAAAAATGAGATTCCCGCGGTCAGCAAAACATAGGAGCCGGTCCATAAATATTTATTGATCGGGAAAACCAGGCTCCATAACAATGCAGTTGCTATAAACGAAACACCAGCCATTACGAGGTTCCTTATCTTTTTCATTTCATGATCTCCGCCCAAAAGCCAGCGGCCGGCCATAACCCCGAACAATACGTTGGTAATGGCAGGGAACATGGTAAGGATCCCTTCGTTGTCACCATAAGTATAACAACAGAAAGATCCCGGCAAGAACCGGCGGTCGATATAACCGCAGAGGTTACCCTGCGGGCTGAGGTCATAGGCGTGGAATCCGGGCGCCGCGACCAACAGCAGAATAAGCCAGTAAATTATGAGGATGGAAGCAGCCCATACCAGCTGCCCTTTATTTTTAAAATTCATTACGATGAGGGAGGCGAAAAAATAGGTAACCCCAAACCGTTGCAATACCCCTGTATAACGCTGACCTGCGAAATCAAAGTTGAACAGCCCGTTATACACCAGGCCCAGCAAAATCAAAAGCAAAGTCCGCCTGATAATATGGTAGTATAACGTATCGCGTGAATCTCCCCGTTCGAGGCGGCGGGTTATTGATAAGGGCATTGCAACGCCCATGATAAACAGGAATAAGGGGAAAATCATGTCATAAAAGCGGAACCCGGCCCATGCGGGATGATCAAGCTGGGTTGCAAGCCGGTGGCAGAACGGGGTGTTTATAAATGTGAGCAGGGCGATGAAGAACGCATCCCCGCTTGATATCCAGAACATATCAAAGCCTCTTAAGGCATCAATGGAAACAACCCTTTGCGATTGTTTCCCGGTTTGTGGTTCGCTCATACGGATGGTTTTTATTTGTTTCAGATTTTATCGGATCCCTCGATCTCTTTGATAATTGATTCAATTTCCCCAGATGATCCCGCTGTCACCAGTTTCACCCTGTAAGGCCTGAACCCGGCAATCCCTTTGAAATACCCGCTGTACATCTTTCGCATCTCAAACACCGTAGCCCGTTCGCCCTTATAGGCAAGGGATTTCTCGAGGTGCAGCCGCAGTATCTTTATCCTTTCGTTTACGGATGGCGGAGGTAGTACGCGGCCATCCTCCAGGAATGCTTTTACTTCAGGGAATATCCAGGGATTGCCTACGGCCGCCCGGCCTATAAGTATGCCGTCAACGCCATAACGGTCTTTCATCTCCTTTGCTTTGGCTCCTGAATCGATATCGCCGTTGCCGAAAACAGGGATGATCATGCGGGGATTGTTTTTCACCCCGCCTATCAGCGTCCAGTCGGCTTTACCCCCGTAAAGCTGGGTCCTGGTACGGCCGTGGATGCTTATAGCGCAAATGCCGGCATCCTGCAAACGCTCTGCAATATCTACAATTTCAAGGTGCCTGTCATCCCATCCGAGCCTTGTCTTCGCGGTGACCGGCAGTTTCGTGGATTTCACTACAGCCCCGGCCATGGCTATCATCTTCGGGATATCCTGGAGCAGCGCCGCCCCGCCCCCCTTCATCACAATTTTCCTCACCGGGCAACCGAAATTCAGGTCAATAAAATCAGGACCCGCCTCCCCGGCAGCCTCCGCAGCTTTTATCATCGATTCAATGTTGGAACCAAAGATCTGTATGCCGAGCGGCCTTTCTTTTGGTTCAAACTGCATTTTCATCCTGCTTTTCCATGCATCACGGATAAGCCCCTCGGATGCCACGAATTCGGTGATCAGAACATCCGCCCCGTATTCCCTGCAAATGGAACGGAAAGGCGAATCGGTCACATCCTCCATGGGAGCAAGGATCACAGGAAATTCACCAACGGCAATCTGACCTATCCTGACCAAAATGTATTATTTTAGCGCAAAAATAGCTAATTCATTAACATCCGATGAAGCAAGCACTTTTTGCCAACCTTACGCCCTTCAGCCGGCTGGTCTTTGCCATCGCCCTGACATTCTCGTGTTTCATACTCCTCTTTATCTTATCCCTCCTGATCGCTATGCCGCTGTTCCATATGAACCTGGCAGGAACCCTTGATATACTGAAACAAACCGATGACCCCAGGGCCCTTGCCCTGCTGAAATATTTCCAGGTCACCCAGTCTTTCGCGCTGTTTATTGTTCCTCCCATACTTATCGGATATCTTTTTGAGAGAAATTCATGGACTTACCTTCGGGCAAATATCATGGGAACCGGAATTCTATATTTAATTGTCTTCCTTCTGATGTTCGTGTCGCTTCCCTTTATCAACTGGCTTGTTGATATCAACAAACTCATGAAACTTCCCACATTCCTGAAAGGGTTGGAGGACTGGATGAAAGCCACCGAGGAACAGGCAGGTAAACTTACCGACACTTTCCTTGCCGGGAAATCGTTTGCCAATTTCCTTTTCAACATCTTCATGATGGCTATGCTCCCGGCAGTGGGAGAGGAATTCATGTTCAGGGGGTTATTGCAGAAACTGCTTAAAGGCTGGCTGAAAAACATACATGTTGCCATTTTCGTTACGGGTTTCCTCTTCGGCCTGATGCATATGCAGTTTTACGGGATCCTGCCAAGGATGATCCTCGGTGTGATCTTCGGTTACCTTTTTTACTGGAGCGGTTCCATCTGGCTGCCGGTCTTCGCCCATTTCGTAAACAACAGCGGAGCCATTATCATCTCCTACCTTGCCAACCTTGGCATTGTGAGCCAGAAATACCAGGATTTTGGCAGCACGAACAACCTTCTTTTCATACTGCTCAGCATATTGATGACCGCTTCCTGCCTGTTCATGGTTTACAGGCGAAAACCGTTGAAATTGTCATAAAAAGCAAATGCCATGAAGGGAAGCAAACGACATATGCCGCAGAAGGGCAAACCGAAAATCTCTCAGGAACAACAGCACACTAAAGGTTCAGAAGAAAGAAAAAACACCAGGACAAAATCCCTGAAAGCTCCAGCCTCATTCTTCGAAAGGACCGATGCCTACCTTAACAAACATATGAATATCGTGCTGTGGGGAACACTTCTGGTTACCCTGGTTTTTGGCCTCCTCCTTTTCGACATAAGGTTCTCCCTCGCCGGGGATGATTCGGCATATATCGTCAGGGCCGTTGATTTTTTGGCACATTTCACCTACCCCGGGTTTTCAGGGCCGTTATATCCCATTGTTCTGAGTCCTTTCGTGGCTGTTTTCGGCATACAGGCCATTCCTCTTAAAAGCCTGTCGCTGGTATTCATTCTCGGTTTTATATTCTTTACTTATAAAGCCTTTAAAGGCAGGATATCATCCCTGCTTCTTACCGCACTGCTCATACTTGTTTCCATTAATTCATTTATCCTTTATTATGCCAGCCAAACATACAGTGAAGCCTTTTTCATGCTTATCCAGGCTCTCACTTTGTACGTGTTTTTCACCCTGTTCATTTCACAGGAACAGGAAAAATCCTTCAGGCAACTGCTAAAGCAGCATTTGATCCTTTCGGTTTGCGTTCTTGCACTCGTGACAACGCGTACCGTGGGATTATCGGTTGTCATCGTGATATCGGCCTATTTTCTTCTCAGGGCTCAATGGAAAAACCTCCTCTTTTTCATCATTTCTTTCTCTTTAGTTTTCACTTTTTTCCAGGCAGGTAAATTCATTTTATGGGGGAATTCCGAAATACATTTTACCGGGCAGTTTGAAAATTTTATCGCGAAAAATTATTATGACACCGGGGGCGGGAAAGAGGATTTCAGGGGTTTTGTCAATCGTGTGGTTGAAAATTCAAATTTTTATTTCTCTGATTCCTTGTATAGCATCTCAGGTATCCGTGAAGCCAGGGAAACAAACGAAACATATCCCATCCTCGCATGGCTGACCTGGTTGCTCCTCATTATTGCGGCCATTTTCTCTTTCAGGAAAAACAAATACCTGTTCTTCACCGGCCTGTACACAGTCACCTTCATTTTCGTCACTTTTCTTCTTACCCAGACAATCTGGAGGCAGAGCAGGCTCATTATACCATACTTCCCGTTGATGCTGCTCATGGTACTTTCACTTTTCTATTCCCTCTTAAGTTATTGGCGGCTCAGGAAGTTTCAATTTCTTTTCCCGGTTCTTGTCGTCTTGCTGTTCTCTTTTGAAATCAAAACAACGTCGGGGGAAGTCAGTAAGGCAAGGCAGATCGAAGGGAAGTATTATGGGCTTACGCCCGATTGGGAAAACTATTGCAGGATCAGCGAATGGGCGGCAGACAACCTGCCCAGGAACGCGTTTGTTGCGTGCAGGAAACCGTCAGTTTCTTTTATTTATGGAAAAGGGAAGCGTTTCTTTGGTATCACCCGCATCAATACAATGCCGGGGGATTCACTGATGCAGGCCGGCGCCCAGGAAAAGCTGCAGTATTACTACATTTTAACATCCTCGATTGACAACCATCCGGTTTCGCCCGTCTTATCCCTTGTATTAAAGAGCAACCTTGCAGCATTCGGAATGATCAATGAATCCAATTTGCTGAGAAACCCGTTCTACGTTATAAAGCTTCCCGAAAGTATAAAAATCAGGGCTATGGAGGAACTTAAAAAGTACAGGATCCCTGGTACCGGGGATATTGATACCCTGAAATCCTGGCTCCCAAACCACAATTCTGTTATCTCCTTCGTTTATCCCGACTCCCTGCTGAACTTTCTGAAAAGGGCAGGGGTGACCCATGTGATCACTGCCAACCTGAGGGCCGATGCTGCCGAGAATAACGGGATTACCGCCAGTACTGTTGAACGTTTCATGGCCCTCATCAAATTCAAATACCCCGATATACAAACAAAGGTTACCCAGGTGGGATCAGATGATAATGAACCTGCAGTGCTGTACCGGATAAATTATGATAAGGCTGTATCCCGGATACCTCAATAAAAAGAGATAACTGGATAACTGGATCAGGGCTTCTTCAGAGCTTTCATCAGTTCATCGCGGTACACCAGGCCAATGGGTATGCTGGTCCCTGAAATATGCAGGCGGTTCCCTTCAATAAATCTGATGCCGACAAGCGGTACTATAAATGATTTATGCACCCTGATAAACTGCAGGGAGGGCAATTGTTCCTCTATGTTTTTGAAGGTTTCATGTACAAGAAGGGTTTTAGCGGCAGTATGCACTTTCACATAATCCCCCGTAGCTTCAAGGTACAGGATATCCGAAAAATTCACCTTATGCACTTTTTTATCGGCACGGAGGATGAGGAAGCCCTGGTTCTCTTTCTCCTCACCCGCATGCAAGCTGTTTACCTGCATCAGGTATCTCGCCCGGTCAAAGGCCTTGTTGACGGCTTTCAGGAAACGTTCAAAAGAGAATGGTTTCAGGAGGTAATCCACCGCTTCAGCTTCGAATCCTTCCACGGCGAATTCGGAATATGCTGTTGTAAAGATCACCATGGGCGGATGGCTGAGTGAATTAAGGAAACGTATCCCTGAAATAACAGGCAGGTTGATGTCAAGAAAGATCAGGTCCACATGGGAGTTCCGTATAAGGCCTGAGGCCGAGAGCGCATCCCCGAAAATCCCCGCCAGGTCCAGTGCGGGAACATCGGCAATGTATTTTGCGAGGACTTCCTGCGACAGGGGCTCGTCTTCAATGACCAGGCAGCGGAGCTTTTTCATCCATCGGAATATTTAAAATAACAGTAAAACGCTCTGCATCATGGCTTATTTTAAGCTCATGATCCCCGGGGTAAAGCAGCTCAAGGCGGTTGCGAAGGTTCACAAGACCAATCCCCCGGGATTTGCGGGATACATCATTAGCAGAAACACCCATATTATTTTCAATGCAAGCCTGCAGCCTGTTTCCCGAAATACTGATCAATATCCTTGCGAACACCGGCCCTGCAGCCCCTTTGATCCCATGTTTGAAACAATTTTCTATCAGGGGGAGCAGGAGCAGGGGAGCGACCTGCCAGCCGGCAGTTTCAGCAGGCAATTCAATTTCAATGGCCGCCGACTTGCCGGCCCTGAGTTTCTGAAGTTCCACATAATCGTTCATTGCCGGGAGTTCCTTTGAAAGATCAACCCGCCCGGCGGAAGTCTCATACAGCACATACCTGAGAAAATCGGAAAGCCGGAGCACAAACTCGGGGGCTTTGCCTGAGTTTTGCAGCACAAGGGAGTATATGCCCGCCAGGCTGTTGAAAAGGAAGTGTGGGTTGACCTGGTTTTTCAGGGCATCGAGACGGGTTTCGGCGTTCTCTTTCTCAAGTTTCGCCAGCTCGTTCCTGGCCTCCATAAGCATGAACCAGCCCCTGGAAAGTTTGAGCAATGTGGTAATCCCGGTGAATACCAGGCTGAATTTAAGAAGGTCGCCGAACTCGTAATATGAAATGAAATAGTACCCAGGCAGTATAATATCGGTTAGTTTTGAAAATGTGAGGATGTTCAGCAAGGCAGTTGCAACTATACAGGCAAGCAGCAGGATGGAATAAAGGAAATACATCTTCCTGCTCAGGAAACGGGGGATCAGTAGCAGGAGGTTAAGGTAAACCCCGGGTAGCAGGCTTGCAATAAATATAAGGGTATATACCAGGTCTATCTTCTGGAAAACAGCAGAAGTGGCGAATATCCTCAGCAGGACATAATACGCAAGAAGCCAGAAAAGCAGGTGTTGTAAAAACCTGCTCCTGGCTAATTTCATTACTGCTTTCGGCTTCTTCATGATTTCTTCCTCAGAACAAAGGTATAATCATTCTTGTTATCTTTAAATGCGGCGGGGTCATTACCGTATTTGTCAATGAATTTCTGCAGCTCAGCCGTTGGTGCGGTCAGGATCACCTGGAAATTATCCGGATTTTTTTCATCCAGATCATACGGTATCCTTTCATGCGCGATCCTGATCCTGTTCTCATTGAAGAGTTTTATAAGCCATTCCTCGTTATACCAGTTGATGGTGATCTGCTTGTTTGCCAGCTCAACCCTGGCCAGGGTATGGGCAGGGATCATATGCATTACCGCCAGGTCCTGTCCCTGCATGTCGGGGAGGTAAAAATCGAGATAAAGCTGGTTGTTAACGGTGAACAGGTGTGCAAGGAACTTTGAAGTCCCATTCTTATCGGTGAATTTAATGTCATAGGCATTGCCGTTCTGTTCAGGCTTGAATATTCCGGCAAATCCTTTGTGCTGGCTTATCTCCCAGGTCGAAGAATCCTTACCCTGCCAGTTCCCGAGCAGTTCAGGTTTATAAATAACATCCTTTTCGGTATAAAATGGATGTAGGGATTTTACGAGGCAGCTGCTCGTCGTGATTGCGATGAGGGCTATCAGAATTATCAGTTTTGTTTTCATGGTGTTCGAATTTTGATACAAAGGAAGCATGCCGGCCCTGCCGAAAAAAATTATTTCGTCGAACAGCATAAAAAGTTCGACAAACATTCAGGGCCATGGTATATAATTTTATGCAGCGTTCAATTGACTTATTTGAATATCCGATTATCTTTGTTTGATGAACAGGTTTTTCGAACATCTTCCGGGAAGCAACCTCAGCCCTTTCGATATTCTTCTGCTTGTTCTGTATGCCTCCACAAGCCTGGGGATAGGCTTGTATGCCTCAAAGCGCAAATCCGATTCCGATTTCATGATTGCCGGCCGCAGCATAGGCATCATAGGTTTTGTGACCTCCGTTGTGGCCAGCTACATAGGAGGGGCAGCGCTCGTAGCCTATTCAGCCTATGTATACCGTTTCGGGATATCGGCCTTTGCCGTCTTCATCGGTACTGCAATCGGCTTCCTGGTGTTCATCCCGTATGGGCTTAAACTCAGGAAATTCAGCGGGGAGAAGCAATTTTTCACACTTTCCGACTGGTTTTATTTCAAGTTCAACAAGAAGACCGGGCTGGCTTCGGCTATTATACTCCTGATCGTTTATTCAGGTATGCTTTTAAACCAGTTTATTGCCGGAAGCAGCCTGCTGGCCAGCATCAGCGGATGGTCATATGAAACCGGACTGATACTGAGCGCCGCGCTGATCATTACATACCTCCTGGCCGGCGGGTTCAGGAGCGTGATACGGACCGACATCTTCCAGTACATGGTCCTGCTGGTCATCATCATCCTGATCGCTTCGGTGATTTTCAGGGATAAACGTGACTTTGCCGTTGAACTGGTTGATTTTTCGAGGATGAACCTGGGGATGACCGTCGCCTTTACGGCTTTCGGGATCTTCATTATTTTCCAGAGCGCCGAATACTGGCAGAGGGTTTACGGGGCGCGCTCCGACCGTATCGTCAGGAACGGCTTTATCCTCTCTGCCATATTCACTGTGATAACCGGGATCGCCATCACCATGGTCGGGCTTGCCGCGCACAGCCACCTTTCGGGTATTGAAGCCAAGGATGCTTTTGCCAAAGGCCTCACCCTCCTGCTGCCGCGCAAACTCCTGGGCGCTTCCCTCATCATGATCTTCGCCGCCATCATGAGTGCCGCTGATACACAGATATTCGTTTTGGCTTCTTCTGTGGCAGTCGACTGGTACGACAAACTCTCAGGAAGAAAATCAGATGACAAACGGCGCATGCTCATCACAAGGCTTGGTATCATAGGGTTTACAACCCTGAGCTGCCTCGGGGCTTTTTTCCTGAGGGACCTGGTGGCCGTCATCATCTTTATCACAGGAATAGGCTTTACCATCATCCCTGCCTCGGTGGCATCCTTTCACTGGAAGATAAGCAGCACGGCCGCCCTCGCCAGCTTTGCCAGCGGCATTACATATATTTTTATTCTCATCGGTATCGCGCTTTTCCAGGGTAATCCCAAGGAATTCTTTAAAGACAATGCCGACCTGGCTATTTTATCGGTATTTGTTTCAGCCCTGACTTTGTTCATTGTCAATTTATTTTCTAAAAAGCGCGCTTCATGAAAAGACATTTGCTCCTGGCAATTTTAATCCTTTCATTTTTCGCTTCGCGGATGAGTTTTGCCCAGGCTGATACGACCCTGCATCCAAAGGAAAAACGAAAGAAAGGATGGGTGCCCTCCCCCTTGCCGGTAATAGGTTATGATGCCGACCAGGGCTTGCAGCTTGGGGCCCTTTGCCAGCTTTACGATTACGGTGACGGTTCAATATATCCCAATTACAGGCATACCATATATGCCGAGGTCTCTTTTTTTACAAGGGGAAGCTCGGTGTTCGAACTTTTTTATGATTCCAAATACCTTATCCCCGGGAATATCCGCTTCACGGGAGATATTACCTACCTGCCCGAAAGGGCCCTCGACTTTTACGGTTTCAACGGGTATGAAGCAAACTATGATCATTCTTTCGAAGTACAGGGGAGCCCCGACTATATCTCAAGGGTATATTATCGCTGCCAGAGAAAGCTGTTCCGTGTGCTGGCCGATTTCCAGGGCCCCATCCTGGGCCAGAAATTACGATGGCTGGCCGGGGTCAATTTTTTCGATATCCGGATGTCGACTGTGGATATCAGCAAGATCAATGCAGGCAAAAAGGAAAGCAACCAGCTTCCCGACACCGCTTTATTATGGGATAATTATGTTAAGTACGGACTGCTGAACCCGGCGGAAGCAAACGGAGGATCGCTTACTTTCCTGAAAATGGGACTTGTGTATGACACCCGCGACAACGAGCCGGCCCCTAACAAAGGGATATGGTCGGAAGTCGTCGTGATGGCGGCGCCTTCTTTCCTGGGCAACTCTCCTTATGCCTTCGTGAAACTGTCGGTAACCCACAGGCAATTCTTTTCGCTCATTAATAAATATCTTGTCCTTGCTTACCGCCTGAATTACCAGGGAACCATAGGGGGAACATCTCCTTATTATATAGATCCCTATATGTTCTCTTCATGGTCTCTTTCAACAAAGACCGACGGGCTGGGGGGTGCCAGGACCATCAGGGGTATCCTTCGCGACCGGGTTGTAGGTGACGGCGTGGCCCTGGCAAACCTGGAGGTTCGCTGGAAATTCTGGAGGACGCATTTTCTTAAACAAAACATATGTTTCGGACTGGTCGGTTTCCTTGACGGGGGAATGGTAGTGCAAAACCGGAAAGTCTATTCAAACCTGGTCCCGGCAAACCTGCAGTCGACGTATTTCAAATCTTCGGCCGACAGGATGCATTTCGCCGGCGGGTTTGGGTTGAGGATCGCCGATAACGAGAACTTCATTCTCACGATCGACTATGGGTTCCCGTTTAATACCCAGGACGGCAGCAGCGGGCTATATGTAGGTATAGGACATATGTTCTGAGCCGTTTGCAGGCCGAACCGCTTGCTGACCCTGGAAATTCTGCCTTAAATTAACCCCGATATATCAATCCAACGAAAAATTTCGGCATGATCAATTATTATAAAAAAATTATCATAAATGTTGGAAACAGTCTAATTAAAAACTACATTTGTTGTCATTAATCAAAAATCTAGAAACACAACGTATTATGAAATCAGCAAAAATCCAGATAATCCTTTTTGCCTTGTTTGTTTTTACAGCAGGCATGGCAGCCATGGCACAGGAAAAGAAAGCAGCTGTTCCCAATGACCAGGTATGGCTTCAGAAATTTGTCGGCCGATGGACCGCAAAGGTTGTAATGACCGATGATAAAAAACAATCCCTGACTTTCACAACCCAAATGAATTATTCATCCGTGGCTGATGGCACAGGTGTTTACGGTACCGAATCTGCTGATGACCCAAAATTAGGAAAATTGCGCGCTTCCTATCTTTTGGGCTACGACCCTTACGAGAAAAAGATCCATTTCTATGCCGTAGTTAACATGGGTGTTTGTCATGACCATGATTGTACCTGGAAGTCACCCGACCATCTTTATATGGAGCACAACAGTATGAGGGACGGGAAGGCCTTTAAGGAAGCTATTGATATTGTATTTAAAGACAAAAACACCATCGATTATTCGGAAACTGATTTCCTGGCAGGGAACATCATTGAAACCGACAAAGGGATCTTTAAGAAAGCAAAGTAGAGCTTCAAAACATACTATTACACCGGGCTGCTTGCAGCAAGCAATATCAATCACTAAATTGCAGGGGTTTTCGTGAAAGCCCCTGCAATTATTTTTATGGCGAACAATTCATTGAATCTGCGGAATATCGCTCTATGGTTTACAGCCGTTCTGCTCATAATTTTATTGATATGCCTTATGTTGCGCAACCCTGTCCTCAGGGCCGTTGTGGGATCGGGAATAGCCCGCTTCAATGAAGGATATAATGCCGATCTGAAGATCAGCAAAGCCAAATTTGAAGGAGTCTCCACAATTTTCCTTACCGGTTTTAGCCTGAAAGCTTTAACGGCTGATTCACTGTTAAGGATCGACACCCTGGTTGTTACAATAAGCCCATGGAAACTTCTTGCAGGAAGGTTGAATATTTCTTCGGTGGAGATCCGTACCCTTTACCTGATGGTGAACCGAAAAGACAGCCTTACCAACTACGCTTTCCTGTTTCGGTCAAAACGGCCCCATTCGGTCGACACTGGCGGTTCGGCAACACAAAGCGGGGATTCGGCAGGAGGTTACGGTAAAACAAACTATTCCGAAACGGCGAATCGTATCTTCCGCTGGGTTTTTGACAAGATCCCCGGCGAAACCGATATCAGCAACCTGAACATCAGGAGTACTACCGGTTCCCACCAGGTGCTTGTTCACCTTGAACGGTTTTTAGTTGAGGACCATGCCTTCTCAACGAGTATAAGGATCAGGGAAGATTCCTCGGAGGCCTTGTGGAAGGCATCTGGACGGCTTGACAGCCGGAACCGCTTGATGGAAGCCGTTCTGTCATCCGCAGTCAACAAGAAAATATCATTGCCTTATATCGGGTTTAAATGGGATGCAAGCTTTTGTTTTGATTCCCTGAAGTTCAGCCTGGCTGCAGGAAATTTCAGTAATGACGAAGCGGGTATCAAGGGCAGTATTGCATTTACGGGCCTGAGGGTCTTTCATGAAAAGATTGCAGCTGACACTGTTAATTTACAGAGGCTGGGGTTTGATTACCATCTCAATTTCGAAACCGGGGCCATTGAACTGGATTCGGCAACAACGCTTACTTTCAACGACCTTGATTTTCATCCGTATCTTAAATACCGCCCGGGGCCGCCGGCGCAGCTTACCCTGACGATCAACAAACCATGGTTTCCCGCCAGGGATTTGTTTTCTTCTTTACCCGATGGCTTGTTTACCACCCTGAAGGGAATTGAGACATCGGGGGAGCTTTCATATTACCTGGATTTTTTCGTGGACCTGGCATTGCCCGATTCCCTGAAATTTGACATGGAACTGAAGCGCAAGCAATTCAGGGTGCTTTCATACGGCCACGGTGACCTGCTGAAGCTCGACAGTTCCTTTCTGTATACGGCCTTTGAAGAGGGCCAACCCGTGCGCACTTTCCAGGTCGGCCCCGAAAACCCCAATTTCAGGAAGATCTCGCAGATCTCTCCTTTTCTTAGGTATGCCGTAATGACTTCCGAAGACGGGGGTTTTTATCTTCACAGGGGATTCCTGCCTGAGGCTTTCCGCGATGCAATTATTGCAGATATCAAGGAGGGCCGGTTTGTGCGCGGGGGAAGCACCATCAGCATGCAGCTGGTAAAAAACGTTTTCCTGAGCCGTAACAAAACAGTTGCCAGGAAAATGGAAGAAGCGCTTATCGTATGGCTTGTCGAGAACCAGCAACTGTACAGCAAAGACAGGATGTATGAAGTATACCTGAATATTATAGAATGGGGCCCGCTAATTTACGGGGCCAATGAGGCATCGCGTTTCTATTTCAATAAGGACGCTTCAAAGCTCAACCTTGCAGAGGCTATTTTCATGGCTTCCATCATTCCCCGGCCAAAGTGGTTCAAATATAACTTTGACGAGACCGGCCATCTCAGGGCCAGCATGGCCGACTATTACCGCCTGGTTTCGGCGAAAATGCTTAACAAGGGATGGATCAGCACTCAGGAAGCTGACCGCCTGGTACCCGATGTGGAACTGAAAGGCCCGGCGAAGCTGATGCTCAGGGAAAAGGGGGCAAAATGAAATTTTAATATATTTACATCATAAAAATTAAGTGTATGAATGAAATGTCATTTCAGCACTACCTCCTGGGCTTGTTTGCAGTGGCCAATAATGTCGCTGCAATTCCGCTTTATATCAGCCTTATCCAGGGGCGCACCGAAAAAGAGCAGCATAAGATCTGCCGCACCGCGACTCTGGCTTCTTTCATCACGATGATCACCTCATTATTCGCAGGCCTTGCCGTACTGAACTTTTTCGAAATAAGCATACCGGCTTTCCGCATTGCAGGCGGTTTGTTGCTTCTCAGCACAGGCTTCAACATGATGAATTCCGTTCAGAAAGCGATGGAAATGACAGAACAGACTTTCTCAAGAATAATCTCCACGGCAATAATCCCTATTGCAATTCCTATGACAACCGGGGCCGGGACCATGTCGACCATCATCCTGTTTTCAGAAAGCGCCCGCCACCAGCCATACCTGCAATTCTCGCTCATGGGCGCCATCGGCATCATGACGGTGATCATTTACATTACTTTTTATTATGCGCCCAAAATCGTTAATTATCTTGGCTCAACCGGCCTCGACGTGCTCACCAAGATATTCGGGCTTATAACACTCGCACTGGGAATACAATTTATACTCACTGGGATCTCAGGCGCCTTTCCAAAGATCTTATAATGCAATAAAAACTGACGTATGAATAAGCTTTTTATTTTCTTTTTTTGCTGGCTGATGTCAATTCAGCTTCATGGCCAGAATACTGTAACAGCTTCAGGCTCCGGCCCGGTCCGCTTCATCCCTACCGGCCAGGTATTACAGGACCTTCAGCAAAGCGGCAAAGCTTCAAAATATTATGCGAAAGCCCAGGACCTTATCTACCTTGATGAAACCCTGATTGCCGCATTGAATGCCATCCAGGCCGATGCTGTTTCACCTGAGAATGTTGAAATGATCAAATATATCAACAGCAGGGACCAGAAGCCATATAGGGAAATCTGGGATCATAATGTGTATATGAAATATGCTACCGGCCTGGCCGATATTAAACAGCTCATGACGGATGCCGATGCTCTGGCCGATCTGAAAAAGAGGCTGGGGAGGGAGTTTTACCGCCTTGATGCCACTGCATTTATCAATGGTGCCGACAGGATCATGTTCGTGCTGAGGACCCCCGACGCTGATGCCGGTTCGTTTTACAGGGCCATACTTTCCAATGGATCCATCCGCCTGGATGAGATCTCAAACTGGAGAGACTAGTAAACTCTCCTGGCTTTGTTTTAATTTTATAGGCAGTTTATGAAATTTTCACTCCGTTGTATCCTGTTTGCCTGCCTCCTTGGATGCCAGGTATTGTTGTTCGCACAGGGAAAATCCCCTCCTCTTGATATCGGGAAGGAGAGCATATGCTTCCCGCATCATTACGGGAAATACAAGATGCAGTACGGGCTTGGATTTTATTTTACAAAACTTCCTTTCGACTGGGTGGAGAATGCCCTGCAGGCTCCCCTGGTAGACCTGCATCTTACGTTCGGACTGCCGTCAGGGTTCTCCCTTGAAGGGACGCTGAATACACTGGTTGTTTCAAACCAGGTGACCCTGGGTCCCCGATGGAATTTCATCCGCAATAATTTCTCGTTTAACCTGGGGTATGACCTGGGGTATATGATCGGTATGATGAATATCGGGGGTTTCAGCAATACAGCGATGATGCTGATCCATTACCCGAACTTCTCGCTGGGTTTCAAAACAAAAACACTGGCTTTTACCTTCAAGGCCGAGGCCGTGTTCATTGAGTGGGAGCAGATGAAAACAGGCGAAAACCTTATGGTAAGGCCCGGCAATATTTTCGACGGAATAACCGCCGGGATTTATATGGAACAGCGCATCTTCAGGAAGAAGATCCTTGTGATAGGGATCAAAGACAATTATTTAATGTATTACTGGCCGGCCTGGATGATCTTTCCAACCTTCGACCGCTACTATCATATTCCTGAACTTCATCTATTATGGGTTTTATGAGCAGATACCTGTTTAGTTTGCTTTGCCTTGGCTTGCTGATGGCGGGCTGCAACAAGCCGAAGGAGGTAGCTGTTCCTTCAGCCGGCCCCAATTCCATCCTGAAAGAAACCTCCCCTTTATCAATTGTGTCCCGTAACACGATGGACGGGATATATAAGGTGACTTCAGGGAATGAGCTGTTCGGCGACAAGGTAGTGATCAAATGGTCCAGGCTTAAGATGACCGTCATGTGTTCCGACGGGCATTATTTCGTTCTTGATGCAGGCCAGCTTGATTCGGTCATCATGATGCAGGGATACTGGAGGTATTGCTATAATGACAGGACCGGTGCAGTAAGCGCCTATATTGCAAGGGAGGAAGGCGGAAGGGACATCATGAAAGCCAATCCGCATCCGCAGGAGATCATAATCAGGGGAGGATACGGTTCATCGGGCAATGAAATTAACAATGCCCTGGAATTTGTATACCTGAGGCCGGTTTCCCAGGCTGTCCTGGATAAACATTACTCCATTCTCGCACACCGTTCAGGGGGCCGCACTTCCGATCATCTGCCGGTGTCGGAAAACAGCATTGACATGATTAATTTCACCGAAGGACTCGGGTCAACAGGTATTGAGATCGATGTGCAGCTCACAAGTGACGGTGTTCCGGTGCTTTATCACGATGCCGATCTCAATATCAGGCTTACACAGAAAGGCCCCCTTTCAGGACCAATCAAGGATTTTACCTATACCCAGCTTTTTTTCCTTGTCAGGCTGATCCACGGAGAACGAATCCCCAGGCTGAAAGATGCACTTATGTTCGTTATCGACAGCACCCTCCTAACCGATGTATATCTCGATATGAAAGAAAAGGTGCCTACCATGTCGGCCGTGATCCCGATTCAGCAGGAAATGCTGCAAAGGGCAAAGGACAAGGGACGGCAGCTGAATATATACATCGGCCTTGCTTCACAGGATGCCATCGACGATTTTATGAACCAGCCGGGTTATAAGGATATCCCTTCACTATGCGAACTGTCAACGGATGATGTTGTACGGGTAAATTCCATTGTTTGGTCACCCCGCTGGACCGAGGGGACACAGAATGAACTTGTAGCCCAGATGCACAACCAGGGCCGGATAGCCTGGACCTGGACCCTCGATGATGCAGACTGGATAAGGCAGTTTATCAGCGACGGCCAGTTTGACGGCATACTTACCAATTACCCCTTCATCGTGGGCTATTATCATTATATGAGGGAGAACTGAGAAATGAGGAAGATAGTTTTAACAGCCATGCTTTGCCTTATCATTTTCTTTGCCACCCGGGCACAGAAACCTGACTCCCTCTTACATCCTGCATCCAGCATCCCGCATCCGAAATCCCACTATACCCTCGCTGTCGGGGCAGGCTGGTCACACTACTTTGCCAACATGGATCTCGTTCCGGCCCGTAATGTGCAGAAAGACTTTATAGGCGCTTCATTCCGCTTTATGTGGGAACCCGAATACAGGCTCAGCCTTGGACTGGAAACAGGGTTTTACAGGATTTTCAGGGTCGATTCAACCCTGACTTCCGAATATCAGATGAAATCGAGGATGAACGTGGTTCCATTGTTCCTGGTTATTAGGATGAGGATAGTTGATAATTTTTACCTCTCCCTTGCGCCCGGGCTGGCCATTCAATATACCAAGATCACCGGGATCGGTCCTGATATCAGCAGCTACCAGTTTAGCTTTTCGAACTTTGAAGCTGCAGCTTCTTACTTTTATCCGTTAAGCAAACTGTTTTTGGTCGGCGGAGAAGCCAGGCTGATGTACTTTGGCAAGACCAATGACCTGATGATGTCGCTGAATGCGGTGTTCGCAATAAAGTTGTAAACCCAACCACCGGTTTTGAGTTCCATTCTCAATAAAACTGTAAAGTCAACCACCGATATTCGGTTGCATTCTCAATAATGCTCTCCTCTCTGGTGTAAGCGTTTTATAATTTTATCATGAAAGCTTTGTCAAATACTTGGTTTTCCTTGCTTTTTGGCCATTTGTTTGTTATGTTTGTAGCATAATGCCAAAGAGTATAATTACTTAAGAAATTTCAGAAAAAATAATAAACCAGTTCAAACTCAAATCACAGTTTTATGAGAAATTTTTTACTCTTGTGCTTTGTCCTCCTGACAAGTGTTATTGCTTATGGACAAACCATTTTTACCCAGAATTTTGAGGCAACCTGGACTTTACCTCCTACTCTCAGTCCTGCCTGGAGCGGCACCACAACTCCTGCCAATAATGTCTGGCATAAGAACAGTTATACTACGGGATGGACCCAAGGCACAACGGCTGCTTACACACCAACGGGGGCGAATGGCACTACGGCTTCTGCAAGGTTCCATACCTATTACGCAAATGCAGGAACTACCGGTGACCTGATTACACCTGTTATGAATCTTTCGGCATATACAGCAGGGAAAGTGGTAGTTAAATTTTATTACATAAATACAGACGGGTCTGATTTTTTAGATGTTTATTCTTCCAACGACGGAGGCACTACCTGGTCAGCTTCACTTATGACGCTCACCACGACTACAGCATGGCAGGAATTCTTTGTTTTCCTCCCCGGCAATTCTGCAACCACCAAAATTAAATTTACTGCAACTTCCGACTATGGTTATACAGATATTGGCATTGACGAAGTCAGGGTACTGAACCCGGTTATTCCCTTGCCCCCCCTGTTATTCTCGGTTAGCGCTGTAACAAGCGGCGGTATGACAATATCCTGGATGGACGGGTCAATAAATGAAGTCGGCTTCAGAGTGTATCGTTCCACCGACGGCGTCAATTTTACCCAGAACGGTCCGGATATCATCTCAACGACAGTTGGAACCTGGGGAACGCTATATTCCCAGGTTCAGAGCGGGCTCTGGGCGAACCAGACCTATTATTTCAGGATTGTTGCTTATGCCGACCTTGAATCCACTATCCTTCCAGGCTCACAGGCAACCCTGGCCGCAACGCCGATTTGCGGCACAAAAACAGTAGGGACTTCAGGCGCTGATTATCCAAACCTGTATACCGCAGTGAATGATCTGAAAGGTCATTATGTAACCTGTCCTGTCACTTTCCTTCTGAATTCTGATTACATTTCTGCTTCTGAGACCTGGCCGATAGTAATTCCGGTCATTCCCGGAGTCAGCGCAGCCAACCCTGTCACAATAAAACCAAATACAGGCGTCTCGGCGGCTGTTACCGGAAGCTCTAACGGACCTCTCATTAAGATTTTGAGCAGCAATGTTATCATTGATGGTTCAAATTCGCCTGGGGGAACCACCAGGGATCTTACGTTTACCAATACTTCAGCAACCTCACCAAATGTCTTTTGGATAGGTTCCACTTTAACAACTCCGATCACCAACATTACCGTAAAAAATTCTATTCAAATCAATGGAGCAAATACTTCAAGCGCAATAGTCCTGAGTGATGGAACAACCATCGGAAACTTAGGATATTTCAATAATATATCATTTCAGAATAACAGCATCCAGAAAGCATACAACGGGATATATTGTGTTGCCGTACTGGCCACGGGGAATGGCACAGGGATTTTGATCTCAGGGAATGATTTGAATACTGCCGGCGCTAATTCAATCCGTGATTTAGGTATTTATTTATGGGGAGTTACTGATGCGACAATTACCAACAATAATATTGGAAACATGGCCAATGCCAACGCTGAGAACGTAGCTGCGATATTTATTAGCCAGGGGATTAAAACTGCGACCATCTCCGGAAACAACATTTCAAACTTATCATTGACATCCAACAATGCCGGGGTTGTGCTTCTTGGAATCTATGTAAACCCTATCAGTGCACCCACAAGTATCAACATCAGCGGTAACACCATCCAGACATTGGCCAATACCGGTAATTTTGGTGGTTTTGCAGCGATAGCGACCTACTGCCCCAATACGAATATTACGAATAATACGATATCGGGTTTGACACAAAATGGCAACACTGCCGCTACCAACGCTTTTTGGGGAATTTTACAGGCAAATGCAGTGAATTCTTCTATTTCGGGAAATACAGTATCCGGCCTTACTACAAGCAGGGCCAGTTCCATTGCCACGGGAATCGAGGTGCAGAGTGTCAGTACGGGGATAACGATCGAGAAAAATACAATTTTCAATATTAAAAGCACCAATGCAAACAGTACAGCCATCGGGCTGGCGCTAAATGCCACAACCCCTGCATCAAATTTCAATGTCAGGAACAATTTGATTTATGATGTGGCCTCCGCCGGGTTTAATTCTTATACGACAAGAAACGGGTACGGGATTCTCATAGGATCCGGTGGCGGGTATAACCTGTTCCATAATACTGTGCGCTTGTCCACCAATCAAACCCTGGCCACGGGATTGCCGGCCTGCCTGATGATATCTGCAGCAGGCGTAACTTTGCTGGATGTCAGGAATAATATTTTCTCTATCGATGCAACTGTTGGTACAAACAGGTATGCAATTTTATCCAATTCAGATATCTCGGCATTTACCAAGATTGACTATAACGACTATTATTCATCGGGGGCAAACCTTGGCTATATTGGCAGCAACAGGGCAACCCTGGCCGATATGCTGGCCGGTTTCGGGGGTAATAACAACGCCCAGAATATCAACCCGACTTTTGTCGGGACTGACCTGCACCCGACAAATTCAGCACTCAGTAACAAAGGTTTTTACCTGGCTTCGGTCCCTACCGACTTCTCCGGTGCAAACCGGCCTGACCCGCCTGACGTCGGAGGATACCAGTTCTCGGTTAACCAGACGGTGGCAACTGCAGCCGCAACAAATGCAACGTGTACCTCTGTAACACTTAATGGCTCGGTTAATGCCAGCAACCTGATTATCCTGTCGGGTTTCGAATATGGCCTCACCACTGCTTACGGCACTTCAGTTTCTGCCGGCACGATAACAGGTAATACCGCAACTCCGATAACTGCCGATGTTACCGGCCTGGTAATCAATAATACCTATCATTACAGGGCTAAAGGAACCAGCGGCAGCACCCTGATTAACGGCTCCGATATGACCTTTAGTACCGGGGTCCCGCCACTTGTTGCCACCGTCACGGCAGCCCCTGTGCTTCCGACATCCGCAGTGTTGAACGGGACGGTCAATCCAAAAAACGGGAATACAGTTGTATCGTTCGAGTACGGACTTACCCCGGCTTATGGTTTGGTGGCTTTTATACCGGGAACTCTGACCGGCAACACAATTCAGAATTTCAACGCCACTATCTCAGGGCTTATGATAAATACAACTTATTACTACCGGGCTAAAGCAGTAAGCCCTGCAGGAACCGTTTATGGTTCTGATATGAGTTTCTTTACAAACTGTATCATACCGCCGGCTGCAGGAACAATCACAGGCCCTCCGGGAGTGTGCAAGAATGGTACGGGATATACCTATTCTCTTTCGGCTGTCCCTAATGGATTTTATTATAACTGGACTTTCCCTGCAGGGTTTACCATCACATCCTATCAGCATTCAAATGTTATCACAGTCGATGTTTCCAATACCGCGGTTTCAGGTGTTGTTTCAGTTCAGGCTGTAAGCGATTGCGGGGCCCCTGGTACACCCTCAACAAAGACGGTCACGGTAAACAATTTACCGGTTCCTCTTATTTCTTCAGGAGCTTCACTGGCATGTCAGAATTCCAATTATAATTATGCGACCCAGGCTGGTAAATCATCCTATGTATGGAGTGTTTCACCTAACGGGACCATCACCCCGACCTCAAATCCAGAGGTAGTGACGCTTTACTGGAACTCCCCGGGTTCTAAAACCGTGGGGGTCATCTATACCGATCCCGCAACTGGGTGTACTGCAGCATCTCCCGGGACAATGGCTGTAACAGTGCCTGACCCTCCGGTTCCTGCAATTTACGGCGTGAACAGTATGTGTGTCAATTCGGGATTTTATCAATATACAACAGAATCAGGCAAAACATCATATACCTGGACTGTTTCTTCGGGAGGTACAATCACTGCAGGACAAGGTACAGCAACCGCCCAGGTAGTCTGGAATATCCCTGGCGCACAATGGGTAGCGGTCAATTATAATAACGCCACCAATTGTTCAGCGTTAACCCCCACAGTGTATAATGTCAATGTCAATGCGATGCCGGGCGCTGCAGGATCCATCTCAGGTTCACCTTCAGTATGCTATGGCAGCAGCGGGATCACATATTCTGTGCCACCTGTCGCAAATGCAATTACATATATATGGGCGCTTCCAGCCGGAGCAACCATCACATCCGGTGCAGGAACCAATTCCATTCTTGTAAACTTTCCCCCAACAGCCCAGTCGGGAGATATTACAGTTTACGGTAACAGCCTGTGCGGTAATGGGATTACGTCACCTCCATTCAATGTGGCTATCACCCATGCACCTCTTGCAGCAGGACCGGTTTCAGGTATGGATTCTGTTTGTGCCGGGGAACAGGGTGTTTTTTATTCTGTTGACCCTGTGACCAATGCAATGGGTTATAACTGGAGTTTGCCAGCCGGTGCAACCATAGTTTCCGGATTCAATACTCCGGAGATTCTCGTCGATTTTGATCTGAATGCAGTATCCGGTGACATTTCGGTGTTTGGAACCAACCAGTGCTTTAACGGTGCCGAATCCCCTGCCTTCTCCCTTACAATAAAGGGACTGCCCCATACCCCGGTAATCTATGCCCATGGAGATACCCTGTTCAGCGAAGTACCAAATGGTAACCAGTGGTATTATGAAGGCAGCCCGGTGCTTCACGCTACCGGCCAAACCCTGGTCGCTTTTTACACCGGCTGGTATTGGGACAAGGTAATAATGAACGGCTGCGAATCCGATACTTCAAATAATATCCATATTGTTACCACCGGAATCAGCGATCCCGCTTCTTCCGGCTTCACAGTCTATCCTGTGCCAAGTAAAGGGGCATTTACACTTAAAGTCAACATTCCTAAATCCGATATGTTTGACATAAGTGTTACCAATGACCTGGGTGTAGTTGTATATTCTAGGACTGGCATAATGGTAATGGCGACGGCCGAATTCCTGATCGACCTTGGCCAGGTCGCTCCCGGGGTTTATACAATGGTTATCAGAAGTGCAAACCAAAAGGCCGTAAGAAAAATATTAATCAGCCAATAGGTTTTTAAGTAATACAAGTTTTTTAATATTCCCTCAAAATAGCAAACAATAAACATACCCGAACCATGAGAAAAATTTCATTATTTTTATTAGTGCTGCTGTTTGGCATTAATAATATTTTTGGGCAGGAAAAGTCTTCCGGACCAATCATCCAGTCGCCGATTTACTTCGATGTTTCGCCCCCATTAAGGGATATGGCGAAGAGTCTTCCAAAGAAAGCTGAAACTTCATGGAAAGACGGTGTTGTCAGGAACAAAATCAACGTCAGGCCCCGGCAACAGGGTCAGGCTCCCGGCGGATTGACTGATCCGAACCTTCAATTAATGAATGGTATGATTTTAACCGATACAACCATTGCCAATTTTGAGGGAAACAATAACACCGAAGGTTATACACCTCCCGATACCCACGGGGATGTAGGGCCAAATCATTATGTACAGGTTGTAAATTGCCATTTTTCAATCTACAGCAAGACCGGCACAGTATTGCTGGGCCCTTTAGCCAACAGTTCAGTTTTCACAGGGATGCCTAACAATTCAAATGACGGGGATGCAGTCGCATTGTACGATGAACAGGCTGACCGTTGGCTGTTCACCCAGTTCTCCCTGCCAAATTATCCCAACGGGCCATTTTACCAGATGATAGCCATATCAACAAGCGGTGATCCGACAGGCAGCTGGTACCGTTACCAGTATTCCTTCACCAATATGCCCGATTATCCTAAATTCGGTGTTTGGCCCGATGCATATTATATGTCTATGCATATGTTTGCTTCGGGTACAGGCACTTATGCAGGTGTGGGCGCTGTGGCCTATAACCGCGCTCTCATGATTGCAGGGCTGCCGTCGGCAACAATGATCATGTTTACAAAACCCTCGTCGAACGAAGCCTGGGGTTGGCTCCCTTCCGATTGTGACGGGCCCTTCCCAACAGGCAACCCTCCCAATTATTTCCTGTATTCCATCAATGGCGGCACCCCTCATTTTGGAATTTATGAATTCCATGTTGACTGGGCCACACCTGCAAACGCAACTTTCGCCAATTTTCTGTCTCTTCCCATAAATACTTATACACAGAATATTACTGGTATCAAGCAACCAGGGACATCAGTTAAAGTGGATCCCCTCAATGACCGTATGATGTACCGGCTTCAGTACCGTTCATTTGCGGGATATTCAACCATGGTTGTCAACCAAACGGTTGATGTCACAACCAGTATTGCTGGGATCCGTTGGTATGAACTGAGAAAGACATCAGGCGCCTGGTCTTTATACCAGCAGGCTACCTATGCACCTTCCGATGGTAACAGCCGCTGGATGGGAAGCATTGCGATGGACTCCAGTGGAAATATGGCCTTGGGGTATTCTGTCTCCGGTACAGCCACATATCCCTCAATAAGATATACCGGTCGAATGAAGAATGACCCCCTGAACCAGATGACCATTGCCGAGAGAGGGATTATGGTGGGAGGAGGATCATCAACCGACGCAACCAACCATCGTTGGGGTGATTACAGCGCTTTGAGTTGTGATCCTGTTGAAAGAGGCACATATTGGTATACCCAGGAATATTTTGCGACGACTTCCAGTGCCGGCTGGAGAACAAGGATTGCCTCGTTTAAATGGAAAAACCCGCCTGCCGTAAGCACAACAATGGCAACAGGAATTACCTGTAGCGGGGCTACCCTCAACGGGAGCGTTACCCCTAACGGGGCGGCGACGACCTATCATTTCGACTGGGGGACATCGGCCGCTTATGGTTTCACTACCACCCCGGCATCGGCAGGTTCAGGTTATGCAGTCAACAACGTCTCTGCACCCCTCACCGGTCTTACCGGCGGAACAACCTATCATTACCGCCTTGTTGCCACCAGCCCTGATGGAACAACGAATGGCAGCGATATGACATTTATTCCATGCGCAGCCGCAGTTGTTACCACTGCAGCAACCGCAATCACTATGGTCTCAGCTACTTCAGGAGGGAATGTGACCACCGACGGAGGGTCAGCTGTGACAGCGAGAGGGGTTTGCTGGAGCACGGCTATCAACCCCACAATTTCCGATAATCACACTACCAATGGCGCTAGTACGGGAACTTATATAAGCTTAATAACCGGCCTTAACGCCAATACACTCTACCATGTCAGGGCTTATGCAACAAATTCAAACGGTACATTTTATGGAAGCGATCTGCCTTTTAACACCCTGTGTGCTGTTTCTTCCCTGCCATTCAGTGAAGCATTTACCTCCACAAGCATACCCGGTTGCTGGAGCCAGGTTGACCACCAGGGCAACGCCCAGGTATGGCAGTTTGGTGTTATTACAAACCAAACCCCAAACCCGCTTCTTAACGGAAATTATGCATTTCTTAACAGCGGCGGCTATGGAGCCGGAACCTCGCAGAATGCTGATCTTGTGAGCCCGCTTATAGACTGTTCCGCATTTACCAATGTCACCCTGCAGTTTAACCATTATTTTAAAGCTTATACCGGTACTTCAGGAACACTTTCCTACACCAATGATGGAGGCCTTACCTGGAATATCATTCAAACATTCACAGCAACATCTGCCACCAATCCGGCCGCTTTCAGCCAGGTAATAGCAGGGGCTGCAGGAAAACCACAGGTCATGTTACGCTGGAATTATACCGGAACTAACGGATACTCCTGGGCAATTGATGATGTATCAATTATCGGAACATCTACCAATACCCTTGCAGTCAGTCCGGCTAACCAGAACGTTACAGCACCGGCAGGTACAACTCCCTTTAGCGTAACATCCAATACATCATGGACTGCATCAAGCAATCAAACCTGGTGTACTGTTACACCCTCGGGGACAGGAAACGGAACTATTACTGCATCGTATTCGATTAATACACTGGTCACCCCAAGGGTTGCTACTGTCACAGTGACAGCATCAGGGGCCCCAACCAATACGGTAACCGTTACACAGGCAGGCGCAACTCCCACACTAATTGTAACCCCCGCCAACCAGAATGTACCTTTTACTCCTTCCGGCACATCGGTGTTTACGGTAACTTCCAATACGGTTTGGACGGTCGTCTCCGACCAGTCCTGGTGCAATGTAACCCCTTCCGGTTCAGGAAACGGTACCATTACTGCATCCTATGCCGAAAATTATAATTCCACGCCCAGGGTAGCAAACATTACCGTGACCGTGGCATCCTTAGCCCCCATGGTAGTGACGGTGACACAGGCTGCTGCCCCCTCATTGGCTGTTTTTCCCCCTCAGCAGGCCGTTTCTTATTCACCTCCGGGCACCACTGCATTTGCGGTTACTTCCAATACCAACTGGACCGTCAGCCACAGTGCAAGCTGGTGTAATGTGGCCCCGGTATCCTCAACCGGCAATGGCACTATCACAGCTGCTTATACCGAGAACCCCAATATCGTCTCACGTATTGACACAATCACTGTAACAGCCGCCGGCCTTCCGCCAATTAAAGTGAAAGTAATCCAGGATGCCGGGCTCCCGACACTTGTAATCCAGCCATTAAACCAGACAGTGCCGGCATCGCCGCCCTCATACACTAATTTCACCGTGACCTCAAATACCAGCTGGACCCTAGTTTCTGATCAAACATGGTGTACTGTAAACCCATCCGGTTCAGGAAACGGCACTATCATTGCGAATTATACCCAAAATACCGCAACCACCGACCGCATTGCAAATATCACTGCGGCTGCTCCGAACCTTGCGCCTGTTATTGTAACATTGACACAGGCCGGGACTGTCCCAACCTTGCTGGTAACTCCTCCAAACCGCAATGTTGCCTATCTTTCAGGCAATACAACATTTACAGTTGCTTCAAATTCCCCATGGAGCGCAGCCAGTGATTCATCCTGGCTTACCGTTACTCCGTCGGGTGTAGGCAATGGTACGATTACAGCGAACTTCATACAAAATCCCTATCATGCATACCGGGTGGCGAATGTAAGGGTAACCGTGGCAGGGATCCAGGCACAGCTTGTTACTGTAACCCAGGCCCCTTCAACCGTTGGAATTCATGATGCCTCTTCAGGTACAATTCAATTGATTCCCAATCCGTCCAAAGGCGCTTTCAGGATTGAAACCGGCGAATTGAAGTATAAATCCCTGGAGGTAATAATCATGGATCTGAGCGGAAGAAAGATCACCTCAAGAATATGCCATGAGAAACCCGACCTGCAGTTTGATCTCTCAAATGTTCCGAAAGGATCATACCTGGTCAAAATTAAAATGGATGATATCGAAGTGACTCAAAAACTGATCATGAGCCATTAAGCGCCAGGTCGTTTTTGCAGGAAACCCCCTGCATTTGACAGCTGCCGGAATCCCTTGTGTTTTACAATTTTTCAAAAACATCCGGGTATTCCGGCAGTTGTCATGTAACCCTTTATGGTTCAACTTTCCCGGCCCGGAAAAGATTCAACGGGGGATTTATCCCTGTTTTATTTACTATTGAGGAAAAATGCAGTCAGTGTTATTTCACTATAATTTTCCTGTTGATAGTTATCTTGGAATTTTTAAACACCAGAAGGTAAGCTCCTTTTTCTTTTTCAGAAAGATCAAGAATCATTTCAGCGGATTCAGTTTTCAGTTTCATTATCATTTGTCCGTTGGCATTGATGATCCCGACGGTTGCGCCCAGAATATCGAGGTTGCCAAAGTTAATCCTGGTCATGCCGGATGTGGGATTGGGGGAGACCATTAAACCCTTGTTATCAGATACACTGATGCCTACCGGACCGGATTGCTGAATTACCTTTACAACCACGGGAGCAATACCTGGGGCAGTGACAGTGATGTTGGAAGTTCGGCTTTGCTGAACTGTATTCTCCTGGTATGTTGCAATCAACTGGCCGTTTCCTGCTCCTGAAGGTGTGGGAATGCACCATGATGCATCAGAAGTAGCAGTCCAGCCAACGTTCGATGTAACTTGGAAAACGGTGGAACCAGCAGGGTATGTTACGTCCTGCTCGGGAGGTGAGACTGAAAGAACAGGCGAAGTGCCGTCCTGGGTTACCGTAACAGTTACAGGGCTTAATCCGGCCACTGTTACGGAGATTGTAGCTACGCGGAGAATGAGATCGGGGTTCTGCAGATAGTTTGCAGTAATCGTGCCATTTCCATTCCCTGAGCCGGTAACGGCACACCATGTTTGATTGCTTGATGCAGTCCATGCCGAATTTGAAGTCACAGTAAACCCGGTTGCACCGGCGGCCGAAGTCACATTCTGATTTGGCGGTGTTACAGAAAGGGTCGGGGCCGTGCTGCTTTGGGTAACTGTAACTACAACAGGAGTAATCCCCGGGACAGTTACGGTAATATGAGCAATTCGCTGTGAGGATGTATTATTGTCGGTATAATTGGCCGTAATCGTTCCGTTCCCGTTTCCGGAAGGAGTAATAGTACACCATGTCTGATCCGAGGCGGCGGTCCATGAAGCGGTAGTTGTGACTGTGAATGCAGTACTCCCGGCCGTAGAGTTAACATTCTGATTTGACGGTGTTACTGAAAGTGTAATAGCGCCGCCGTCGAGGTAAATGGAAATGTCATCCAGATAAACGTTGGCGGCGCTGCTGCCGTTATCAGTGCGGTGCCGGAACCTGAAATAGCAGTTGTTCCCGGCAAATGTATTCAGGCTGTGAATACGCTGCAGGTAGGATCCGTTCGATGCTGGCGGTGAGAGGGTGTCGACCTTTGTCCATGTTTGGCCACCGTTGGCAGTTACTTCGAAGTATGTTGTATCATGATTAGCCAATTTGTTTGCAGTAGTATTTTTCCAGTAAAATGAGATGGAATGATTTGGAGGCAGGAGCACTTTTGGGGAGCGAAGGGTAGCTTCGTTGCCACTGGTATACCAGGATGTTTTTGCGCAAAGCTGGCCTGAATGCTGTTGTATATTATACTGGTACCATGAAACATCAGGAGTTATGACCCATGCGCTTTGAACCGGATAGGTATTGAACACAGTCGAATCTTCGAAACCCTGATAATAAGGAAACTGGTCGATGACCACCTCGGTTTTAAATTTCCACAGTGGAGAGGATTCCTGCTGAGTGCCGTTTTTTGCGATGACCTTCCAATAATACCATGCTGAATCGGTAAGAAGGGCAGGAGGAGTATAAGTATAGGTTCCTGCCCCGGAGACCGGGGCGTTGTTTGCGACCAGGGAAAGGGTTTGCGTACTGGTTCCAAACCAGAGATCGTAGCTAGTTGTATTTGAACCAAGCTGCCACGAGAGTGAGGTGCTGACGGAAACCACTGTGGCATTATCTGCAGGAACCGGGTTTGTTGGTGTTACCGGGCCGCTTCCGTTATAGTAGAAACGCATATTAGTAAGTGAGCTGGGATATGGGTTAAGATAACCCGTCTGGCCTGGGGGCGGAAAATTCTGATCATTCCCGCAATTCTTATTATTGTTAATGGATGAACTTGTCGAATTGAAAGTGGGTCCGTATGAGCTTCCCCAGCGGTTTTCCCAGTGAATGGCTAAATTCTGAACTCCATCATAAGGAATGGGAGTAAGCAGGGTGATCTCATTCCATCCTGTCACAAACGTAAGATCGCCCTGAAAGCAAAGAGTATATCCATTATTGAGAGGATCCTCATAGTTCGCATTGGCAAAAACAGAATTGGAGGTAAGCTTGAAATAAACCTTCTGGCTGGTAGTGGTCTTCGGGCCATTAGTGCAGTTCAGAGCTATTTTGATGATGGATTTGGCGGATCCCAGTTCGGCATGATTATAAATCAGCGAGCTCCAGGAATAATTCCAGCTGGAGTATACCGGCATGCTGTTCGAAACAGTGCCGCTGCCGATTTCAACATAATTCTGAGATTTTGCATTGAGGGCGAGAGTCATCAGCAATATCACGAGACTCAACATTGAGAAGTTTGTTTTAGTCATGGTATTTGTTTTATGAGTTTAATTAAACGCGAAATTCCGCTTTTAACCTTAAGGGCATCATCCTTACAGGTTCAGATTCCTGAATTCGAACAAATACGGTTTCTTCAGGGAAGGTAGTCAGTGTATGTCAGAAACAATATTCCAGCCTTATCTGCCCTGAGGCCCAGTTCAATTCCTTAACTTTGAAGCAAAGCAAACCGATTTGGCGTCCTTGCTGACAATAATATAACCCTGCCTGTTCATCTATGTGGACAGGCCAGACTCTGTATCCACCTTCTTCCGGTTATTATTGACACCTTTATCATATTAATAATCAATAAAATGAGAGGATTAGGATGATCCGACGAAGGCCTGTCAAAGTCAGCGTTTCCTACAGTTCCATCCAGGATCTGATTTTTAAATATTTGGAAAACGTCCTTAGCTTATCTAAATTTACCAAACTTTAAAGTTTGGTAAGTCAACTGATAATGGACAAGCTAATTTCCAATCTGTACCTTCTTCCCGTATATCAGTCAGGGGTTCTTTCATTGTTGCTTTATATCTAAAGCCTTAACAGGCCATGGAGAGCCAGGCGGATTATGGGGAGCTTCCTCGCTCTTACTTCCATCTATTTTTCTTTTAACCTTCTTTACAGCCTGAAGCTTTTCAATCTTCTCGTCATTGTTTACTACCTTATCCTGCCCATTATTCTGGTTTTTATCCCCCTGTTTTATCTCTATATCGAGTCGGTAACAACACCTGGTTTCAGGTTCCGAAAGGAACATTTTTTACACTTTATTCCGGCTGTCTTCATATTGTTGCTGAATCTTCCATACCTGGCGACATCAGATTATGAAAGGATTAATTATATCTCCCATGGCTTTAGTAATGTGGCACCTTCGCCGGTAATCAGGTACCTGGAGTTAATCTATATCATTGCAGTTTATGGCGTTTGCAACCTCCAGTTATTCTATTACACCTGGCGATCACTAAAGCGCTTCGAGGAACATAAAACCTATATTGCAAACCGTTTTTCCTATACCGAATCTATAAGTCTCAATTGGATACGTGCACTGGTCATTTCATTTATAGCCTTTGTCCTCATAAATGATTTCTTTTTTTTCACGGGGATGAAAAGCCTGGCGGTTACCCGGATTTTCTATAACTTTTGCATGCTGGCTATTACGCTCTTTGTTGGTTACCATGGAATGATTCAGACAGATTTGCCCCTGGATGACGACCTGTCCGATGATATACCGATTAAAGAAAAGGCCGAACCTCAACCTTCTGATAATAATGATATTATCACCCAGGCAGTCAGTCTTGCACTCCCACAACCGATTCTTGCGAAATATTCTTCATCCCCGCTCACCGAAATACAAAAGCAGTTGCTAATCAGTCACCTGGAAAGATTGATCCTGGAGGAAAAGATTTACACCAACCTTAAACTGAGCATTGATGATGTTGCAAGGCGACTTGATACTAATTCGAAATATATTTCTCAGATCCTGAATGAAAATTACAAGCAAAATTTCTTTGCATTTATAAATTTTCATCGTATTGAGGAAGCTAAAAATCTGATAAACAACGATTTGAATCAAAAATATTCTATTATGGGTATTGCAGAAATGGCCGGATTTTCCTCAAAATCCACCTTTTATGAAGCTTTTAAACAAATTGCAGGATGCACCCCCAGCGAATTCAGAAAGAAAATCATTTCTGAAAGCTCATAATTATTCGTTTACGAGTCCGGATTCGTGAAGTCGAACTCCATATTCGGCTTTTTCTTCGTTTTCTTTTTTTTATTTGTTTCTAATTTACCTTCGGATGGAAAAATCTTATCCATTCCTTTATTTTAAGACATTAAAAAAAATTGAAATAAAATCCTCCGGCTTAAAGGAGAGCAGAATTATTCCAGTTCAACAAAGTAATAGAAACCATAAATAATTTATATGAAACAGTTTTTACTTCTTTTCGCCAGTCTGATCTTGAGTCACTTAGGGATGAGTCAAACTACCTATTATTCAAAGGCTGCCGCCACTGACTTTAATTCAACTTCAAGTTGGGGAACCGGAACCGATGGTTCAGGCACCGCACCTGGCAGCATCAGTAATGCCGATATTTTTGTTGTAGGGAATGGGTCTGTTATGACCCTGAGTGCACCGGCTGCCGTCAGGGCCTTGTATATTGGTAACTATTCCGGATTTACCCCTGCCAGCCCCGCAGGGACATTAACAGTATCAGCAGGCAACTCACTTACAGTTGCCAAAGCGACTGGATACAATACTACCCTTGGTGTCGGCACAAGCGGAACATTAACCATTACAGGTGGTACGATTACACTCAATGGCAACTTTGCCATGACTGCCGGAAACTTCAATCAAAGTGGCGGGGATATTAATCTGGATGGCAATGATGGGAATACAGCAGCCTCAAGTGTCGGTTCAGGAGTACACCTTTTTTACATATCCGGTGGTACACCAAATTGCACCGCGGGAAACATAACAATTGTTGACCCTCCATGTAATACCATCTCGGTTCAGACCACCCGATCTATTAATATAGCACTTGCGCAAGGATATACCTATTTTACAGGAACACACACATTTATCCTGGGAGATGGTGTCAGTACTACTCCGGGGAATTCAGATGGCTTTACTGTTGAAACTTATTCAAATTCATATAATACAATAAACAACTTAACGGTAAATGCCGGAAATGGTGTTGGCAGATACGGCAGTTCGTCCTTTAATAGTTCAACTTTCTACGGAACATTTATTGCAGGAACCCTAACCATCAATTCAGGATCCGAATTCAGGATCAACCCAAACTCAACTTCTATAAATCTATTGATGATCGGTTCCATTGTAAATAATGGAACTTTTACTACAAGTCGCAGTTCCTCACCACCTGTGCTAAATATTGGAGGCCATGCAAGTTTAGCGGGATATGTCCCCTCATCTGCATCTACAATTTCCGGGTCGGGGGTATTCAGGAACTTATCAGCTTCCCCTACCGCTTTTTTTGGAAGCATTACCATAAACAACGCACTGGGGGTGACGTTTGGCAGTGGAGTATTAACACTAGGGAGTTATGCCGGTCATATTTCAGGGACCTTGACAATGACAACGGGAACAGTAAATACCAACGGACAAAGCCTGATACTTGGCATTAGCACCGCTACCACCGGTACATTATCCTATACAGCAGGTGGATTTACAACCGGCAGTATTTTTGGCAGGTGGTTTTCAGCTGCAGGTGCAGGCACAACGATAACAGCAAGTACAATACCTACCATGGGAACAGGCTCCTATCCTTTTCTTGTCGGGTCAAATTCACGTAATTTTCATCTGAACAGACCTACGACAACAGGTGCCACCGGTGGCGTTATTTCTGTTCAACACACAGATGGTTCGGGTTTAAATACTGTAGGAGCAGTTAATGATGGAGGCTACAGTATTGACAGGCAATCGGCTGCCACATGGACAGTTAGCACAAGTGGAGGTTTTGCAGCCGGAACCGGCACATTTTCCTATGCTGTTTCAGGTCAAGGTACTTATACTACCTTCAACACGAATAGCAGGCTGATGAAAGTTGCTACGGTGGTTGGGACAAACCAGGCCGGGACAACCCTGCCTCATGTTCAGCGCACAGCGATTGCTGCAACTGATTTTTCAGGTACTTTTTATCTTGGTATCAGCAGCAGTGATCTTCCGGTACAAACATACCAAAGCGGCAAATGGGAGGATGGGTCAACCTGGGTTGGCGGTTCTGCTCCGTCAAGCAGCAGCAATGTTTCCATTAACTCCGGACACACTATAACGGTGGATGGCACAACAGGAACTGTTGGTTCCGGATCCATGATAATTAATTCCGGGGGGGCACTGACTATCGCAGGCGGAACTTTAACTATTGGCGCTTCAAACTTTAACAACTACATTAACAACTCCGGTACCTTAACTACAAGTGGGGGCGCCTTGACAGTAAACGGAAATATTTTTAATGCTACAGGGTCGACCTTCAGCCAGAGCAGCGGAACGATCACGATTGACGGGAACAATGCAGGATCCGCTGCCGGAAGCGTTGCTTCCGGCACACCCCTTCTGGGATTCGGAACAAGTTCGGCATCATTTGCAACCGGAACAGTGTCGCTTACCGGTGGGACCCTCATCATCAGGGATCCTCACACTGCTACCCCCAACACAAGTGCCTATGCTGTATATGCTTATTTATCCAGTGGTGTGAATTTCAACGCTTCTTCCGCTCATACCCTTCAATTTGGTGATGGTTCAAGCACCGACGCAGGTGGGAATACAAGTGGATTCTATTTTAACGCATATGCAAGTGCTTCAGCCAGATTAAATTTTGGAAAAATCATTGTAAATAACCCAGGTGGTACTAACCGCAATGTAACACAAAGCGGAACAAATGTATTTAACAGCGATATGACCATAACAGCCGGCACCTATGACCAGAATTCCGCAACAACGAACATCGGGGGAAACATCAGCGTGGCCACTGCCGGGATCCTTCAGGCAAGCGGAACCTTTGTATTCTGTTCAACCGCCGGGCTCACAGCCTCTGCACAGACCTCCGCCCAGAGCGTTTCGGTGGCAGGTTCCGGGCTTATCAAGAACCTGGCCTCCAGCTGGACAGCTCATTTTACCAGCGTGACCATCAACAACACCTCCGCAACCGGTGTGACATTCAACGCACTTAATAATATCACAGGCTGCCCGACCGGCATCTCCTCGGTATCAGGAACGCTTACCTTTACTGCCGGGTACCTTTCTACATCGGGTAGCGGGCTATTACTGGGAACGGTTGCGGGAGGCTTAGGCTCGCTTACCGTGACCTCAGGAGGGGTACTTCCCGGCAGCACATTCGGCCGTTACTGGCTGGCTGCCACTACAGGGAGCACAATCACAGCAGGGTCCGACCCGGCAACAACCACCAGCCGCTTCCCGTTTATCGATGCATCCGGCAATAACAGGTCGGTTTGGTTATACAGGGCCACCCCCACCGCCGCAGGTGTTACGGCCATCACCTATACCGATGGCAGCGGCACTACCGCGGTTTCCATCGCGGATGGAGGCTATACTGTGAACTCACAGTTTAATGGCTACTGGTCAGTTTCTACTTTAAGTACAACTCCATCTGCCACATCCTTTACTGCTTCCATCTCTGCTCCGGGAGTATTTGGCGCAACACCTCCCATTACCGGTAACACCAGGATTACAAATGCCGCTGCCATTATTCCGTCCTCGGCACATCAAGCAGGAACTGTAACCCCCAATGGTCAGCGAACCGGGATTACACTTGCCAATTTAACAGCAAATCCATTGTACATTGGTATCAACAGCGGCGATTTCCCTTTGAATACAGCACAGTCGGGCAAGTGGGAAGATGGGAATACCTGGGTCGGCGGTTCTCCTCCCTCAGGTTCAAGTTATCCTGTGATTCTCAACGGACATACCGTTACGGTTGATGGCACTACAGGAACCGGAAGTTGTATGGCCATTACCATCAATTCAGGCGGGGCACTTGTAGCTTCTGCCGGCACCTTGAATGTAGGGACCTCAAATTACGATAATTTCATCAATAACAGTGGCACACTTACGGCAAGCGGGGCAAATATTAATATTAACGGTAACCTGTTTATTGCTACCGGGGCCACCTTTAACCAGAGCAGCGGAACGATCACGATTGACGGGAACAATGCAGGATCAGCAACGGGATCTGTTGTATCAGGGACACCTTTGTTTGGAATTGGGACAAGTTCGGCATCATTTGCAACCGGAACAGTGTCGCTTACCGGTGGGACTCTGATCATCAGGGATCCTCATACTGCATCAACAAACACTAATGGCTATGCCATCTATGGATATTTCACTTCGGGAGTAAATTTTAATGCAAGCACCACACATACCCTTCAATTTGGTGATGGTTCAAGCACCGACGCAGGTGGGAATACAAGTGGATTCTATTTTAACGCATATGCAAGTGCTTCAGCCAGATTAAATTTTGGAAAAATCATTGTAAATAACCCAGGTGGTACTAACCGCAATGTAACACAAAGCGGAACAAATGTATTTAACAGCGATATGACCATAACAGCCGGCACCTATGACCAGAATTCCGCAACAACGAACATCGGGGGAAACATCAGCGTGGCCACTGCCGGGATCCTTCAGGCAAGCGGAACCTTTGTATTCTGTTCAACCGCCGGGCTCACAGCCTCTGCACAGACCTCCGCCCAGAGCGTTTCGGTGGCAGGTTCCGGGCTTATCAAGAACCTGGCCTCCAGCTGGACAGCTCATTTTACCAGCGTGACCATCAACAACACCTCCGCAACCGGTGTGACATTCAACGCACTTAATAATATCACAGGCTGCCCGACCGGCATCTCCTCGGTATCAGGAACGCTTACCTTTACTGCCGGGTACCTTTCTACATCGGGTAGCGGGCTATTACTGGGAACGGTTGCGGGAGGCTTAGGCTCGCTTACCGTGACCTCAGGAGGGGTACTTCCCGGCAGCACATTCGGCCGTTACTGGCTGGCTGCCACTACAGGGAGCACAATCACAGCAGGGTCCGACCCGGCAACAACCACCAGCCGCTTCCCGTTTATCGATGCATCCGGCAATAACAGGTCGGTTTGGTTATACAGGGCCACCCCCACCGCCGCAGGTGTTACGGCAATCACCTATACCGACGGCAGCGGAACTACCGCGGTTTCCATCACTGATGTTGCATATACAGTTGATACCCGGTTCAACGGATACTGGACTGTTGGCACGATGTCGACAACACCTTCTGCCACCTCCTTTACCGCATCGATATCAGCTCCCACTGCATTTGGCTCTGCACCTAGCAACGGGAACACAAGGATCATCAACAGTGCGGCTGTCATACCTTCATCTACACACCAAAACGGCACTGTAACCCCCAACGGCCAGCGGACCGGGATTACCCTTGCCAATTTAACAGCAAATCCATTGTACATAGGCATCGCCGCCACAGATATACCTTTTACCTCTATCAAATCAGGAAACTGGGAGGATGGGACTACCTGGAACAAGGGCACCGCCCCTACATCTTCAGATAATGTTACTATTGCAAACGGACATACTGTTACAGTCACAGCATCTGCAGGGAGTGCAAATAACGTGACAGTCAACAGCGGTGGGGTACTTACCGTTGCAGGCAGTACATTGACAATAGCAGGGACCTTGTCCAACAACGGAACTTTCAACAGTACCGGAGGTACAGCGACAGTCACGGGGGCTTCAACAACCGGGATTACAAATGCTGTTACTACCGGCACAATAACAATAAACGGCGGAACATTAACCGTAGGCAGTTCCGGAAACTGTAATCGGCAAATCACCAATAGCGGCACACTTACAGTATCTTCCGGCAACATAAATCTCTTCGGGAACCTGAACATTGCATCGGGATCAACTTTTAATCAAAGTGGGGGTACCATCACTGTTGATGGAAACGGTGCAACAAGCAGTGTGGCTTCGGGAACGGTTCTGGTGCAAATTACCACAAACACAGGAACCGTTAACGGCGGCACAATGATCATAGTGGATCCACCGTCAACAGGAACCGCCAGGTCATTTGCTTATAATGTTTCTACCAACAACACTTCATGGATCGGCCATACATTGCAATTTGGAGATGGATCGAGTGCTGAGGCTTCTGCCAATACAAATGGCTTTGAATTTGACTGTTACGTTGGCACTGGAATGTTATTGCTTGGCAATGTAATCGTAAATGGCGGAAGTGGAACAAACCGTTGGGTTTCTTCTTCCTCTTCGAGTGCTAACGGGAGCTATGTTGGCGGTGCTTTTACTGTCAATTCAGGAAGCGAGTTTAGAAATATTTCGGCCGGAGCCCCACTTCGGGTTGGTGGAAATATTACGAATAACGGAACGATGACCTGCATTACCTCACTTGACCTGGGTAGTCTTTCAGGAAGTTCTTTGGTTGCCTCTACAAATGTACAGAGCATCTCAGGATCCGGCACATTCAGAAATTTAGTTTCCTCTCCCACAGCCAGCCTTACAGCATTGACGACTGATAATTCCAATGCATCCGGCGTAACACAAAATGTCGCTTTAACAACATCCGGCGCTTTCACAATTACATCAGGTAAATATACAATTGCCGCCGGAAAATCTCTTACCGCCGGAGGAACCACGACCCTCAGCGGCGGTGCCGGCTGCCTTATCATTAAAAACACTGGCTCCTTCATCGATAACGGAACCATTTCCGGGGTCGGTACAGCAGCCATTGAAATGGTGGCAACGAACAACCTCTGGCATTATGTTGCAATACCCATATCCAGCGCAACGGCAAATGCATTCCTGGGAGACTACCTTGCAACATTTAATACCGCTTCCAACACATGGAATACTAATATATTGGATCCAACTACACCCTTAACCGTAATGCAGGGATATGGCCTGAATGTGAAAGACCAGTCTACACTGATTACCTTGACCGGAACACCGAATACAGGTACAAAGTTAATCAGTTGCCAGGCAGATGCCACCAACGGTTACACCCTTACCGGGAATCCTTATCCAAGCGCCGTCGACCTGAATAATGTCGGGGTAACCTGGCCAAATACCGGTGAAAAAACCGCCTGGTTCTGGTCCCCAGCAGAAGGCAACTATAAACCTTATACCGCTGGAAGTGGTGGACTACATACTCAGTATGCTCCGGCCATGCAAGGGTTCTTTGTCAGAAATACGGCAGCTACGTCAAACTTCCAGCTTACAAATGCAACACGTGTCCATAATTCGGAGCCTTTCCTGAAAGGATCAGATGCTTTGGAAAACAACCTGTTGATTAAGGCTACAAGCAATATTAACACCTATGATGATGAAACTATCATTTGTTTTATGCCCGGCACCACCACCGGTTACGATCCAAGCTATGATGCGACGAAACTTGGCGGTTTGACTACAGCGCCTCAACTTTACACTGTGTTGCCGACAGAAGAAAAGGTAACAATTAACGCTCAGCCTTTCCTCACGAAAGTGACTCTTGTCCCCATGGGATTTACCTGCAGCCAGGGCGGAACTTTTACCTTCTCTGCTTCAAGGTTGGAAAGCTTTGATCAGCGGATCAGCATAATTCTCGAAGACCTCAAAGAGAATAAAACACAGAATCTGAGGGACAACCCGGTATACACGTTCACTCATGCATCGTCCAACGATCCAAACCGCTTCCTGCTTCATTTTACGAATCCCAACATTGGTATTGGCGGCCCGTCTGCCGAGAATACCATGCAGGTATACAGTTTTGAAAAGTCGGTTTACATCAAAAACAGCGACCAATCACTCCTGAAAGGCAATGTGTATATCTATAGCCTAATGGGACAGCAGGTATACAATTGCTCACTGAACAACGACATGACACAAAAGATAAACCTGGATTTAAATGCCGGGTACTACATTGTGAAAGTGATCACTGAACGCGACCAGGTAATACGCAAGATCTATATCAATTGAAGCGACAAATGAATTATTGAACTGTAGTCTTCAATGTATTACTGAGAGATCAAATTTTTATCAAACAACCGATAACCAAATTAAATGAAATCAAATATTGTAACTCATATGAAAAAGCACATGCGTATTGCATTGGTCGTTTTCTTCTTCCTTGTCACCACACTGGCATCCCTGGCCGATCCTCCCGGACCACCTACACCCGACCCGGTAAATCCTGGTGGAAACGGCGGCCCGGTAGGAGCACCTATAGATGGGGGCTTAGGAATCCTGCTGGTCATGGGAGGGGCTTATGGTGCCAGGAAACTGTATAAGGCTAGAAAGAAGAAAAAGGAAGAAGCAGAAGAAGTTGAAGAAACCTCTGTTTAAGCTGATCCTGAGTTATGAGGAGAGCGGGGAGCGTGATGCCCTTGTAATGCTCCATAGGGACGTTTCATACAATTTCCCGATTTTGATTGCCGATAGACCGGGATTATCCGCTTCGCTCATGATCCGCTGAGGGAGGGCTTCAATACCACAAAACGCCGCGCACTTCGTGCTCATCTTTTTTCTTTCTCCGAAAAATACGAAAGCAAGCTTTCGATTTTTCTTCGAAATAAAAAAGCCGCATTTCGCGGCTTTTTGTGTTATTTGCGGAGAGACTGGGATTCGAACCCAGGGTACACTTTTGGCGTACACACACTTTCCAGGCGTGCTCCTTCGACCACTCGGACACCTCTCCATTATAATTACGAGGGTGCAAAGGTACTAAAATATCCGATATGTCAAACTGTCATCTCGCCCCGGAGGCTGGTTTGAAGCAACTGCTTCACGGCCTGGGTGGAAAATTTGCAGCCCAGGAGGTACATGAGCTTGGTAACGGCCGATTCGGTGGTGATATCATAACCTCCGATAACTCCTATCCTGCTTAACTCGGCGCTGGTTTCATACTTGCCCATTTCCACGGTGCCTCCCTTACATTGGGTTACATTTACAATGATCACATCACGGTCGGCGGCTTCTTTCAAGGCATCGAGGAACCAGGGCAGGGTAGGGGCGTTGCCGGCCCCAAAGGTCTCAAGTATGACCGCTTTCAGTCCGCAGGTATGGAGGATCGCCTCTACGGCGCATTTCGAAATGCCCGGGAAAAGTTTCAGGATGGCTATGTTCTCATCCAGTTCCTTCAGTACTTTCAGCCGTTTGAAATTGGGCCTGAGGATGCAATCCCTGTTATATTTTATCTTGACGCCGACTTCGGCCAGCAGGGGATAATTTGCCGAAATAAAAGCCCCGAAATTCTCGGTGTTCAGCTTGGTCGTGCGGTTGCCGCGGAACAATTTGTTCTCAAAGCAGATGCCTACCTCAGGGACGATAGGTGTATCAACCTCCTTGGCAATGGCGATCTCGATCGCGTTGATAAAATTCTCTCGCCCGTCGGTACGCACCATCCCGATAGGTAACTGTGAACCGGTGAAAATGACTGGTTTGTTCAGGTTCTCGAGCATAAAACTCAGGGCCGATGCGGTGTATGCCATGGTATCTGAGCCGTGCATCACCACGAATCCGTCGTAATTTTCATAATTCTCCTCTATCTCGCTTGCCAGTTTCACATAAAATGAAGGGTTCATATTCGAAGAATCGAGCAGGGGCTGGAAAGTGTGGAAATCAATCTGGCAGTTGAAATTCTCCAGCACCGGCAGGTACTTGTAAAGATTTTCAAACGAGAGCGGCTTTAATGAGCCTGTCTTCGGATCCTGCACCATCCCGATGGTGCCGCCGGTATATATTACGAGTAAACTTGTTTGTCCGATCATTTGTCAAAATTTAAAAGCCATGAGTGATGAGCCATAAGCCATGAGTTAAAATTTCATCACTCATCGCTAATCACTTACGAACTAATCATGAATAAATTCATTGCATTCCTGGTCGTGGCTTCCGCCACTTCTTCCAAAGATACTCCTTTTATTTCTGCAATCTTTTGTGCTATTAACGGAATATACGATGATTCATTGCGCTGTCCGCGATGCGGCACCGGCGGCAGGAAAGGGGCATCGGTCTCGGTAAGCAGGGATGAGAGAGGCATAGCCGCAACCACATCCGCCAGCCCCGATTTCTTATAAGTTACAACTCCTCCTATCCCAAGGTAAAACCCCATCTTCAAGACCCTTTCAGCCTGGGCGATATCCCCGCTGTAACAATGGAATACCCCTCTTAATCCCTTGTCATTCCTGGCTTCCATGATCCCCAGCGTAACTTCCATGGAATTCCTGGTATGGATTGCAACAGGGAGCCCGTATTCAAGCGAGAGATCAAGCTGGATGCTAAATGCTTCAACTTGCTCTTTCTCGAAAGTCCTGTCCCAGTATAAGTCAATCCCTATTTCACCCACTCCGTAAAAGCGCAGGGAGGTGTCGGCCAGGTATTGCTTCACCAGTTTTAATTCGTCAAGGTAGTTTGGGCCGACCGAAGTGGGATGCAGGCCCATCATCGGGTAACATAAATGCGGCCAGGCAGAGCAAACGTTCAGCATTTGCTTCACCGACGTTGAATCGATGTTTGGAAGGAAAAGATGGTAAACCCCCGCTTGTTCCGCGCGTTGCATCGCAAGATCCCTGTTGGCATCGAACTCCTCAAGGTAGAGGTGTGCATGGGTGTCGGTAAAAACAGGCTTATTCAATGTGGGCGGCGATCTCGTCAACAGAAATATCCATCATGCAGCGGAAATGGTGTTTGGGGCATTCCCTGAACCCGATTTTGCTGCAGGGCCGGCATCCGAGTCCGGCAACTTCGGCAATAAACGAATCCCCGCCATTCGAAGGCATGTAAGGATACATCCCGAAAGCAGGAATTGTATTGCCCCAGACAGATACCATCCGCTTATGATATGCAGCGGAGATATGCATAAGCCCGGTATCATTGGTAAGGACTGCGGATGACTGCCTCACCAGTGATGCTGCCTGGTTCAGGCTGTACTTTCCGCAGGCGTTCAGCATGGGTTTGGATGTCAGCCCCATGACTTGTTCGCCCCGTTGACGGTCTTCCTTTCCTCCCAGGAGGATGACAGGTTTGTCAAGTTTTTCGACAACCTCTGCTACTTTTTCCGGGGGAAAGATCTTGGTATTATGCTTACCGCCAACGACTACCGCGTAGTACTCGGGAAAAGCGGGGGTTACCTCATCCGCAGGTGAAATAAAATAATCGAGGCCCTGCCTGTCATTCTTCACGCCCAGCTTGCTTACCGCCCTGAAATACCGGTCAACGATATGGATGCCGGGAAGGAAATTCCACTTGAAATTTACAAGCAGGAATTTCCGGATATTCAGTTTGGGAAAGCTTCCCGAAGGCTTGCCCAGCATGAGTTTTACGTAAGCCGACCTCAGGTTCCCATGCAGGTCGGCGATGTAATCATAACCCTCGGCCCTGAGCAGGGGAATGAGGCATTTAAAATTCCCTTCGTACAACCAGAGCCTGTCGATATAAGGATTCGCCTTCAGAATAGGCTCAAACTGCTTTTTAGTTAAATAATGGACCTCGGCGCCGGGAAGTTCCTGCTTAAGGCAACGTATAACCGGGGTGGTAAGCACGATGTCACCTATGGAGCTGAAGCGTATGATGAGGATTTTCTTTGCAGCCGGTGTCATGGTCTGTGAGTGCTTACCTGATTACTGGATCACTGGATAGCTGGATATACCGGATCGGCGCGAAGCGCCTTATCCGGCATCTATTTTATAAAGGGGTTATTCACCATCTCATACCCGATTGTCGTTTCCCCGCTATGACCCGGGTAAACCACGGTATCTTCAGGAAGCGTAAAGAGTTTGGTTTTTATGCTTTCCATCAGCAATTCAAAATCACCGGAAGGAAGGTCGGTGCGGCCTACCGTATCCCTGAACAGCACGTCGCCTGTGATCACAAAGCCATCGGCCTCACAGTAAAAACATACGCTGCCGTCGGCATGGCCCGGCGTATAAAGGACCCTGAGGGAGCTGTTCCCGAAGTTTATCAAATCCCCATCCTCGAGAAAACCGCCGGGTTCGGGGAGCCCGTCAAAACTGTACCCAAAAGTCTGGGCGATAGTCTTGGCTTCGGTGAGAAAAGGCAGTCCGGCCTTATGAAATTCGGGGCGCACCCCGTATTTCCCGGCGACAAAAAGGCTCCCCAGTATATGATCAATATGGCAATGGGTGTTGAGGTGACGGACTATCTTCAGGCCTGAATCAGCTATAAAATCAGCAAGGCCCTGTTTCTCGAAGGGTTCATAGCAGGCTGCGTCGACAATTACGGCCTCTTTGGTCTCATCATACAGAACATAGGTATTGACCATGAATGTATTGAAAGTAAAGCGTTCCAGTTGTATCATAACATGTATTAGGCACTGCAAAGATAGGAAATAGAAGCCACTGCCCCCTGCTTATAAAATAATCGTAACTTAGCGACCCGGTTACTTTTCTGATCAATTACTATGCCAGCTTGCTTTGCAACTCGTGAGGGATTTCTATGGCGCCTTCTGGTGATCTGTTGCTTTATTTTGTTATTCTCGGCAGGCAGCAAGTCCTTCGCACAGTTTTACAGCGGATCCCAGTTGAATTTCGGCAAATCAAGGGTACAATACAATGATTTCCTCTGGCTGTATTTTAAATTCGATAAATTCGACACCTATTATTACCTAAACGGGAAAGAACTTGCCCAGTATTGCGCCGAGTATACCGACAGGCATATGAAGGAAATTGAACTTGAATTCCAATCGGTGCTCGAACAAAAGATCCAGTTCATCATTTTCAACAACCTCAGCGACCTTAAGCAGAGCAATATAGGGATTTACGGGGATTGGGATTCATACAATACCGGCGGTGTCACGCGAATTATCGGGGGCAAGGTCCTTATCTATTTCGACGGGGATTACAGGCATTTTGACCAGCAGATCAGGGCCGGCATTGCCCAGGTTCTTCTCAACCAGATGATGTACGGTACGGGGATCGGCGCACAAATCAAGAACAACGCCCTGTTTACCATGCCCGACTGGTATATGAACGGGCTGATCTCTTTCGTTTCACGGCCCTGGGATTCGGAACTCGACAATGTGGTGATGGATGCCGTGCTTACGAAAAAACATTTTAAGATCAACAGCCTTACCGGCATTGACGCAGCCTATGCCGGGCATTCCATCTGGCAGTATATCGCAGCGAACTACGGTGACGCAGCGATCCCCAACGTCGTTTACATGACCAGGCTGACCCGGAGTATTGAAAAAGGTTTTCTTAACGTCCTAGGCTTGCCCTACAATACAGTCGTCGAGAACTGGACCGGCTATTACAGGGAATTGTATAAAAGGCAGTTTGCGCAGAGGGAGGCCCCCGCCGGGACGCCGCTGAATACGAAGAACAAACCCGACAGGGTCTTCCGCCAGCTGAAGATCAGCCCCGACGGCAATACCGCGGCATATTGTACCTGGAACCTCGGGATTTACAAGATCTTCCTTCTACACCTCGAAACCGGGAAAAAGAAAAGGATTTACCGGGGCGGTTACCGTCTTGCCGAGAAACCCGACCTTACTTACCCTCTTCTTGCATGGCACCCCAGCGGGAAGATCCTTGCTATCCTCACCGAAAGGAAAGGAGAGGATTACCTTTATTTTTATAACACGGAGGATAAGAGCCGTGAGCATGTCGTACTGTTCGAGTTTGACAAGGTGACCGACTTTTCGTATTCAGGCGATGGCAACCTCTTACTGATGTCGGCCGTTCAGAAAGGGCAAAGCGACCTATACGTTTACAATATAGCTGCCGGGTCGCATGAACAGCTCACAAAAGATATCTACAATGACCTGAACCCAAGGTTTATCAATGGCTCGACCCAGGTCATCTTTGCTTCAAACCGCCCCGGCGATACGATCAGGTTCGACCCAAAGGTTGATATAAGCCGTATCACCGGTAACAATGACATTTTTATCCTGGATTACAAAAGCCATTCGCCTCTCATGAGAAGGGTAACCAATACACCCGATGCCGATGAGATCCAGCCGAATGCCTACATGGGAAATTACTATACCTTCCTGAGCAACCAGAACGGTGTTTATAACAGGTTCCTGGCCCGCTGCGACTCGGCCGTTTCTTTTATCGACACGGCCACGCATTACCGTTATTATACAACCTCATATCCCATTACAAACTATACCGGTAACATACTTGAAACCGACATCTCGGGGACGGGTGGGAGGTACGGGGAAGTGGTGTTTCATAACCAGAATTACAGGATGTACCTGAGGGACCTCGTCAAGCCGAAGTTCCTTGAATCACAAACCCTGTCACCTGCATTTTTCAGGATGAAAGCAGTCGCCAGGCCGCCTGAACCCCAGGCCAAACCCAGCCTCGATGATACCATTAATAAGTTGCTTCAGCCAAGGGTGCCCTCCCCTCCTGCACATTCGAGGTTCTCCACGGTGAAAGTCAAGGCCTCCCCCCCCGCAAAAGCCACCGGGGCCGACTCGGTAAGCATGAAGGAACTCAGGCTGATAGCACTCGCCATGTCCGATACTTCCAAAAAAGGTATGCCCGGGAAGCAGGCAGGTATTAAAAAGGATACACTCAATAAATACAAATACGCAAAGCAGCTTAATTATAATGTGGAGTATTCCATCGACCAGATGGTAACCCAGATAGATTTTACATACCTGAACTGGGCATACCAGCCATTTTCAAATTCGAGTTCTCCTATCTATATTAACCCGGGATTCAATGCCCTGTTCATGGTGGGGGTGACCGATCTCATGGAAGACCATAGGATCACCGGAGGGGTGAGGCTGAATTTCAACCTCGTCAACAACGAATACATGCTCAGTTATTCCTTATTTAAAAAACGCCTCGACCACCAGATCATTTTCCACAGGCAATCGGTGGAAGAAGCTGCCGATTATTCAATAATCCGCCACCGTATCCACGAACTGTATTATGTGCTTACCTATCCGTTTAACCCGGTACTGAATATCAAAGGTACGGTCACGGCAAGGTATGATCGGGCCGTATACCTTTCTACCGATCCTATCAATCTTGCAATTCCTGATGTGAACCGCCTTTGGATAAGCCTGAAAGCTGAGCTTACCTATGATAACACAAGGAACCTCGGGCTTAACCTGTACCAGGGAACGAGGTATAAGGTTTTCGGAGAGGCATACCAGCTTGCCCTTGAAAAAAGCATACAGTGCTATGTGCTGGGATTCGACATCCGCAATTATCAGAAGATACACAGGACCCTGATATGGGCCAACCGTTTCGCTGCCAGCACCTCCTTCGGGAGCGGAAAACTTGTGTACTATCTGGGCGGGGTGGATAACTGGCTGTTCCCCCGTTTCAACGTCAATACACCGGTGGCCCAGGACCAGAATTACGTCTTCCAGACCCTTGGGACCAATATGAGGGGATTTGACCAGAACATTCGTAACGGCAACAGTTTCTTTGTTTTTAATTCGGAACTCAGGATGCCTGTGTTCAGGTATTTTTTTAACCGCCCTATACGTTCCGACTTCCTGAATAACTTCCAGGTAGTGGCTTTTGGTGATATAGGTTCAGCGTGGACGGGGACTTCACCCTGGTCGTCAGACAACCAGCTTTTTACCAGGTATATATACAGGAAACCATTGTTCGTTAAAGTTGAATCTATGAAGGATCCTATTGTTGAAGGATTCGGATTCGGTCTACGTTCGAGGCTCCTGGGTTATTTTTTAAGGGGTGACCTTGCCTGGGGTGTGGAAGACGGCAGGGTGCTTAAACCCGTATTTTATTTTTCACTTAGCCTCGACTTCTGATGAAACAAGCGATAGAAAACAGGGTACTGGACTTTATTGGCGAACACCACATCTTTACACTTGCAGTGAGCCGCGAAAACAAGCCCTGGTGCGCCACCTGCTATTATGTGTACCTTGAAGACCTTAACCTGTTCGTCTTTACATCTGATCATGATACGAAACACATAGCCGATGTGGTGAAATCAGGCAATTATTACGCCTCAGGCGCTATAGCTCTGGAAACAAGAATGACAGGGAAGATCAGGGGCTTGCAATTTGCCGGTTTTATGAGGGAGCTTGCCGGGAATGACTTGAAAACAGGGAAGAAGGCATACCTGAGGGCTTTCCCGGTCGCGCGGCTCGCCAAACTCCATTTGTGGGGACTTGAACCCGAAATCATGAAAATGACAGATAATCGCCTGGGTTTTGGGAAAAAATTGATATGGCGTCGCAATAATCAGTAAATCAAGTTATTACGAATTATTAAATGCTAATTGGGTTGCTTTCAATCATTTAACATCATTAGCTCTTTTTCTGTTAATAACTATATTGGCTCACCCTCGTACTTCGTTGTATATTGCCTCTTCGAAAAAACGCCCACGTTAAGAGGTTATCTTCCAGAGGCACAATTTATTATCAAAAATAGTATAAACATTTAAACCTGTTTGAGCATGGAAATCACCCCCATCATCAAATCAGAGCAGGATCAGAAATCTTCGCACTATACCGAGGTATTGGCAAAACGCATTCGACCTAAAGTTTCAGCTGATGATTTGGAGATGAAAAATAAAACAGAGGAAAAGAAAAAGGAGGAGTCGGAGGTGAAAAAGTCAGACCATCCTAGAAAATATTCTCATAGCGAGGCCATAGAAAAATCAACTGTGTATTTTCACGGGGACAGCCTTGCAGCGAATGTCTGGGTCAACAAATATGCGTTAAAAAATTCCGACAGTCAGCTTTTGGAGCTTACCCCGGATGACATGCACTGGCGTATTGCACGTGAGATTGCAAGGATAGAAAAAAAATATCCCAATCCCGTGGGTGAGGAAGAGATTTTCGATCTCATCAGGGATTTCAGGTATATCATACCCCAGGGGAGCCCAATGGCAGGGATCGGGAATAATTTCCAGATCGGGTCCCTTTCAAATTGTTTCGTGATAGGGAATGAAGGAGACAGCGACAGCTACGGCGGTATCATGAAAGTAGATGAGGAGCAGGTTCAGCTGATGAAGCGCAGGGGAGGCGTGGGGCATGACCTGTCACACATCCGCCCAAAGAATTCAATAGTGAAAAACTCCGCCCTTACTTCAACCGGTATTGTGCCTTTCATGGAGCGTTATTCCAATTCCACCCGGGAAGTAGCCCAGGAAGGAAGGAGGGGCGCCCTGATGCTCAGTATTTCCATCAAGCATCCCGATGCCGAGCATTTTATTGATGCCAAGCTGGAAGCCGGGAAAGTCACAGGAGCAAATATTTCGGTAAAGATCACCGACGATTTCATGAAAGCCGTGATCGAAGACGGTGAGTTCATCCAGCAGTTCCCCGTAGAATCGAAGAACCCCAGGGTTGTGCGCAAGATCCGTGCTACCGACCTGTGGAGCAAGATCGTGCATAATGCATGGAAATCGGCAGAGCCGGGGATATTATTCTGGGATACCATTATCCGTGAATCCATTCCCGACTGTTATGCCGACCTTGGCTTTAAGACCGTAAGCACCAACCCCTGTGGTGAGATCCCGCTTTGTACTTACGACAGCTGCCGTTTGCTTGCCATCAATTTGTATAATTATGTTGACAAGCCCTTCACCACTGATGCCAGCTTTAATTCTGAACTTTTCATCAACCATGTTCACAAGGCTCAGAGGATGATGGACGACATTATCGACCTGGAACTTGAAAAGGTTGACCGCATTCTCGATAAAATTGACGCCGACCCCGAAGCTGAGGATATCAAGGCAAGGGAACGTACCATGTGGCTTAATATCAAGAAGAAAGCAATACAGGGACGCAGGACCGGTTTCGGCATCACGGCCGAAGGCGATATGCTGGCTGCACTCGGAACCCGTTACGGCTCCGACGAAGCCACCGATTTCTCGGTAGAGGTGCACCAGTTGCTTGCGATTGAAACCTACCGCTCATCGGTTACCCTGGCCAGGGAACGCGGGCCTTTCCCTATTTACGATACCGATCGTGAACGAAACAACCCGTTCATCCTAAGGCTTAAAGAATCGGCTCCCGATGTTTACGAGGATATGACTGAATACGGCCGCCGCAATGTAGCCATGCTTACCATCGCACCCACCGGTTCGGTGAGTATACTTACCCAGACCACTTCGGGCCTGGAACCGGTGTTTGCCGTTTCTTACAAACGCCGCCGCAAGGTCAACCCGAACGACAAAAACGTGAAGATCACGTTTAAGGATGAGGTAGGGGATACCTGGGAAGAATACAATGTATTCCATCATAAATTCGTTACCTGGCTGGAGATCAACGGTTACAATGTTGACGAAGTTTCACGCATGGAGGAGAAGGACCTGAAGGAAATGATCAGGAAATCGCCTTTTTTCCGCGCCACCGCCAATGATGTGGACTGGGTTGCCAAGGTCAAGATGCAGGGTTCGGTACAGAAATGGGTCGATCATTCCATCAGCGTAACCGTGAATGTCCCTACCGATACCAAGGAGGAAATGATCGGGAGCATATACGAGACCGCATGGAAAGCCGGATGCAAGGGCATGACCGTGTACCGTGACGGATCCCGTTCGGGAGTCCTGGTAAACAATGAAACCAAGGAAAAGAAAGAAGAAATAACCGATTTCCAGGAAACCAAAGCGCCTCACCGGCCCGAACGCCTGGAAGCCGATATCGTACGTTTTCAGAATGAATATGAAAAGTGGATTGCCGTGGTGGGATTGTATAACGGCCGTCCATACGAGGTGTTTACCGGCCATGCCGAGGACTTCTGGATCCCCCAGTGGGTGCAGAAAGGATGGATCGTCAAGACCCGTCCCGACGGGATGACCTCAAGGTACGATTTCCAGTTCGAAGACAGGCAGGGCTACAAGATCACCATTGAAGCTCTTTCCCGTTCATTCAACAAGGAGTACTGGAATTACGCCAAACTGATATCCGGCATCCTGCGCCACGGTATGCCGCTTCCTTTTGTGGTCAATATCATCTCCAAACTTCATTTCGAAGTGGATTCCATAAATACCTGGAAGAACGGTGTGGAAAGGGCCCTTAAGAAATTCATCCCCGACGGCACCCATGCCGTTGCCGGTGCCTGTCCGAAGTGCAGCGACACCGACGGACTTGTATACCAGGAAGGTTGCCTTGTATGCAAGAGCTGCGGGTATTCTAAGTGCGGATAATCACGGGAGTGAACAGTGTCTGGTTAACAGTGACCAGTCACTATTCACTATTCACCATTCACCAGTCACTTCTCAAAAGTGCATCTTGTGATAATCGTAGGTGGTATTATCCCTGAGTTCCTTTATTTTTAAAGCGATAACAAGGATGGCTTCCATGTGGTTTTGCCGGAACCAATGTATTGCCGAAGGTTTGGCATGACAGGCTTCGGCAAACACTATGAGGAAATCATGTTTGTTCTTATGCAGCCATGCATAGGCTTTGTCATCCTCATCAATGGCCTGGTCGAGGGCCGCAAGGTGGGGGAACCCGTTTTTCAGGAGCCAGTCGGTGGCTTCTTCGCTCCCCCTTACAGCGCTTGAAAACGCGGCAAGTTCGGGGTAGCCGTTCTTCAGCAGCCATTCAAGGATCTCTTTATTCCCCTTGAGGGTTTCACCGAAAGCAAGCCATATTTTTGGGGGATAATAAAGCATATACAGTGAAATTTGGTTAAACTCACATCTTCACACCGCCGCTGGGGTTTGCTTCGCTACACCCAAGGCGGCTTGTGTGAAATGCTCGCTTAACTTTGATTTTAATCATATACTTTCACTTCCAAACCTTCTTTTTTCACCAGAACAGCGATCTTCTCCAGTTCTTCCCTCCCGATCTTCTCCAGGTCATGTGCGGGGGTTGCCCTTGCAATGGAATATATCATGACTGCTTTCGGGCGGATGGCCTTAAGGTGTTTTATCCATTCCCCCACTTCTCCGGCGGTAGTATTGTCAACCATCATGCCATTATAAACCCCTTTCAGGAACATGCTCTGGATAACCAGGTTCCCATTGAATTTTGCGAGGTCGCTGATCATCCGGGCAAAATCAAAAGATTCAACGGGATTGTTCAGTATCCTGAAAGTTGTTTCGGTTCCGGCGTCGAGCTTAAGGATATTATTATCAAGTTTCATCAGGGCTTCAAATACGGCAGGGTCATGGATACGGCTTGCATTGCTCAGGACGCATACTTTTGAATCAGGGGAATACCGGTTCCTCAGCCTCGTTGTATCGTCGACTATCCCGCTGAATTCAGGATGCAGCGTAGGTTCCCCGTTGCCTGCATAGGTAATTGCATCGGGCAGGTGATTTTCCTTTGCGAGCTGTTTAAGTTTTTCCTCCAGGAAGGAGGCTACGATGGCGCGTGAGGGCAGTTCCATACCTTCCCGGGCCGGGGCAGGGGTCCATCCGCACTCACAATAAATGCAATTGAACGAACAGAATTTACGGTGCAGGGGAAGCAGGTTGATCCCAAGCGAAAGACCCAGGCGGCGGCTGCGTACAGGGCCGAAAATAACATCATGGAACAGGAAAGACATAGCAAGTGGTTCAGTGCTGCAAAATTCCGCAATTTCCCCGGACTTACCTACTTCAAGTGGAAAATGATTATTTTTATTGCCTGAACTAAAGTGAATTTGGCAACCCTGTCTGATATAAAACGACCCATCAGGGAGCATATTGAAAGCTTCGAGAAAAGCTTTATGGCTTCCATGAAAAGCCCGGTCCCCCTGCTCGATACCGTAACCCGGTATATTCTCAAACGCAAAGGCAAACAGATGAGGCCTATGTTTGTCTTCCTCTCGGCCGGGCTGCACGGGCCCATCAATGAAAGCACCTATACCGCCGCTTCCATGATAGAACTGCTCCATACCGCCACCCTGGTGCACGACGATGTGGTGGATGACTCCAACCTGAGGCGGGGCTTCTTTTCAATCAATGCCTTATGGAAAAATAAGATCGCCGTGCTTGTCGGGGATTACCTTTTATCGAAGGGGCTGCTTGTTTCTTTGGAGAAAGATGAATTCCGCCTGCTTAAAATCGTTTCTGATGCCGTCAGGGAAATGAGCGAAGGCGAGCTTTTACAGATCGAAAAGGCACGCAGGCTGGATATAGAGGAAGAAGTTTATTTTGAAATCATCCGTAAGAAGACGGCTTCGCTTATTGCCTCCTGTTGCGCTACCGGGGCTGCGACTACCACCAATGACCGCGATACCCAGCAGAAGATGTGGCAGTTTGGCGAACTGGCCGGCACTGCTTTCCAGATCAGGGATGATCTTTTTGATTACGAAAAACATAATGCCACAGGCAAGCCGGGCGCTGCCGATATCAGGGAGCAGAAGATGACTTTGCCCCTGATCTACCTTCTGAAACAATCGGGGAGGGGCGAAAAACGCCATATCATCAGCACCGTAAAAAATCATCATAATGATCCCAAACGTGTTGCTGATCTGATTGCGAAAGTGGAATCGGCCGGCGGACTGAATTATGCCCATGAAAAGATGCTTGAATACCGGGGCAGGGCCCTCGATATCCTCGAAGGGTTTCCCGGGAATGAATACCGGGAATCGCTCAGGCAACTGGTACTGTATTCAACCGAAAGGGAAAAATAAGACCGTGATCCCTGATCCGGTCATGAGGCAGGGTGCTAAGCTTTCCGTAAAGTAAACCCGAACGTTGTTCCTACGCCGACCGTGCTTCTCACATTGATTGTTTGCTGGTGGGCTTCGATGATATGTTTGACGATTGCCAGGCCCAGGCCTTTACCTTTATTGGAGGCTTCACGGCCCCGTGAAGTGCGGTAAAAGCGTTCAAACACCCTGGGAAGGTCGTCCTGGTCGATGCCAATGCCGTTATCGGTGATTTCAACAAGGATGTTCTCATCCATATCAAAGAAGCTGATCTTGGTGCGGCCGTTCTGACCGGGGCTGTAACGAATGGAATTGTCGATGATGTTGGTGAGGACCTGGCGGATCCTGTCACGGTCGGCATGAACCCAAACAGGCTTATCCGGCCTGTTTATGATAAGCTGTACTTCTTTATCATGTGCCTTCATCTCAAGCATCTCAACTACTTCCGCAACGAGGGCCACTATATCAAGACGCAATTTATTCAGGTACATCTGCCCCGACTCAAGCTGGGCGATCTCCCCAAGATCTTCAACGATTTTAATCAGCCTTTCCACGCTGACTTCCGTTCGCCTCAGGTACTCCTTATTAATACTGGGATCATCCAATCCGCCTTCCAGTAAAGTGGAAACATACCCCTGTACATTGAACAAAGGGGTTTTCAGCTCATGCGAAACATTGCCGATAAAATCCTTGCGGTATTCCTCAAGCTGCTTCAGACGTTCGATTTCCTTTTGTTTTTCCTCTCCCCAATGCGCCACCTCCTGTTCAACATTGTCAAGTATATTCCCGTTTGAACGGATCCCCTGGCGGTTTGATTTCTGGGTCTTTATACTGTAAATCGACTTATAGATCAGGCGGATCCTGGAATAGATAAATTTATCGACAGTATACCGGAAGAAAAAATAGGTCCCTGCAAAAAGCAATCCGCCGCTTACGAAAAGCATGCAATACATCGCAAATCCAAGAAGCGATTCAGGGTGCAGGATGCAGGTTGAGATAAAGAACAATACAATATACCCGGCGGTTACGGCCGAAGCATTCAACAGAACAACAACACGGGGGTCATGGAATTTCATTCCTCATCATATTTATAACCGACCCCTTTAATGGTTTTGATACGGTCGGTTCCCACTTTTTCGCGTATCCTCCTGATATGTACATCAATGGTACGGTCGCCCACGATCACATTCTCCCCCCATAAGCGGGTGAAGATGTCTTCACGTGTAAATACCTTATTTGGTTTGGAAACGAGAAGCTGAAGTATCTCAAATTCTTTCCGGGCCAGGATGATCTCCTCATCGTTCTTCATCACCCTGTATTTCTCCTGGTCTACTGTAAATTCCTTTGTTACGATCTTTCCCGAGACCTCGGGAACATGCCTGAATCTGCGCAGCAATGCCTGTATACGGCTGACGAGGACTTTCGGCTTGATGGGTTTGGTAATGTAATCGTCGGCCCCGGCTTCGAAACCTGCAATCTGGGAATAATCCTCCCCCCGGGCGGTCAGAAAAACTATCAGCGAATCCTGCATCCCGGGCATCTTGCGTAGCTGGTTGCAGGTTTCAATACCGTCAAGCCCCGGCATCATGATATCCAGGATGATCAGGTGGGGCTTATGTTCAGAAGCCTGTTCGATCGCTTTCTGCCCGTTTCTTGCCTTCAGTATCCTGAACCCCTCTTTTTCAAGGTTATACCCCAGGAATTCGAGGATATCGGCTTCGTCATCCACCAGCAGAATAATGGTATCTTTGTTTTCCATAAAGGAATACCCATTGATCCAACAAATTTAAGAAATTAGCGTTACATCGGGGTAAACCGCAACGATCATGCAAAGAACCTTACTGTTAATGCTTTTCATATTACCGTTGATGGGATATTCCCAGAAGTTCAACGGGGGCATACTGGCCGGGGGAAATGTAAGCCAGGTTGACGGAGATACCTACGAAGGGTATCATAAGTTCGGGTACCAGGCAGGAGCCTATGTTTACCTCAGGGTCTCCCCACATTCTTCATTCCAGATGGAGATGGAATATTTTCAGAAAGGCAGCCGGAGGGCTTCCAATCCCGACAGCGGGGCAGGGGACCATTCATACCTGCTGAGGATACATTACCTTGAAATACCTTTCTTGTACCAGTATACTTTCGCTAGACGTTTCCAGGCAGAAGCGGGGCCTGCTATAGATGTTCTACTGGGGTCACTGGAAGAGTATGACGGCCTGCCCGTGACGAATACGGTTGCGTTGCGGCCCATTACTCTAAGCGGCATCCTCGGCTTCAGTTGCTATCTTTCACACCATCTCAAAGCCGGGTTCAGGTTCAATTACTCCCTGCTCTCAATACGCGTACCGGCAAATCCTGAGCCCCCGGGTTACAGGCATATCCTTTTTGAGACCGGACAGTATAATAATGTATTATCTTTGACCCTCTCCTGGGATTTCAAAAAGTTTGAATATTAACCTTAACAAAAGGGCCTGAGTTTGAACAACAAACTGATCATAGGTATAACAGGGGCTTCCGGTTCAATATACGGGAAGCTTCTTCTCGAAAAACTGGTCGGGCTGAGCGGGCAGCTGAAAGATGTTTCGGTGGTGTTTTCAAACAACGCAAGGAAGGTATGGGAGTATGAGCTCGGGCCGATTGAACTTGCATCCCTGCCGTTCACTATTTATAACCCCAATGATTTCTTCGCACCCATGGCCTCGGGTTCCGCAGCTTACACAGCCATGATCATCTGTCCCTGCTCCATGGGAACCCTCGGCCGCATTGCTTCAGGAGTATCCGACGACCTCATGACCCGGGCCGCGGATGTTATTTTAAAAGAAAAACGAAAACTGGTCCTCGTTCCGCGCGAGGCCCCGTACAACCTCATCCACCTGAACAATATGAAACTCCTTGCCGAAGCTGGCGCCACCATCTGCCCGGCTTCGCCATCCTTTTACTCAAAGCCGGCTACTATCAATGAAGTTGTCATGACAGTGGTTGACAGGGCGTTGACGCTTGCCGGACTGGAGGTCGACAGCTATCGCTGGGGGACCTAGGATAGGGAACCGCTGGCATTCCTCACATTCCTCATCAGCCATCCGTATCCTTTTTCCCCAATGGATGACCCGCTAAAAAGTTCTTTAAACTTTTCTTCCGTAAGGTTCAACCAGTCGTTCCGCCTCATCTTTTCCAGGGCTTCTGAAGGATGGAAATGAGCCTCGGTTGTGGGTTTGGCAAAACGGTTGAACGGGCATACATCCTGGCAGATATCGCATCCGAAGATCCTTTTGCCCAGTTTTGACCGCACATCATCGGGCATTTCAGCATCTTTCACCAGGGTGCAGTAGGATATGCACCTGCGGATGTTGAGCTGGTAAGGCCTGTCGATAGCCCCGGTAGGGCAGGCCTCCATGCATTTGTTGCAGTTTCCGCAATGGTCTGTTTCAGGCCTGTCGGGTTCGATCTCAAGAGTGGAAAATATAATACCGATAAAAAAGAAAGAACCCATGGCGGGATTTATGAGAATGGTATGTTTCCCCTGCCAGCCTGTACCGCACCTCTGGGCCCAGGCCTTTTCAAGCACCGGTCCGGAATCAACGAAGACCCTGCTTGTATTCCCCGTCCCGCCTATCGAATCAACGAAGCCTGCAAGCTGGCTGAGTTTTGGTTTTATATAGGGCGGATATCGTTTCCCGTAGGCATACCTGGAAATAATATAATTGTCTTCTTCGGGAATAAGCTGGGGGGGATTATAGTTCATGAGGACCGCGATCACGGTTTTCACTCCCTTGAGCAGCAGGGAAACATCCAGCCGCTGTTCTGCATACCGTTCGAGGTACCCCAATGTAGCCTGGCGGTGCTCGCCAAGGAACCCTTCGTAAAATTCTTTCAGGTTATCGATTGGAGCTGCCGGCGCAAAGCCGCAGGCGTCGAATCCAAGTTCCAGGGCCTTCTTGCGGATTTGTTCTTTCATCATAAGGTCTCAGTAAATCGCTCGCATCTTCACACCGCCGCTGGGGTTTGCTGCGCTACACCCAAGGCGGCTTGTGTGAAATGCATCGCTTCTGATTCATCAATCCATAACATCTAAAACAGCGACCCCGGTTCCACGCCCCTTATCTTCCCAATGTGCTTGTACGCCAGCTCCGTTGCTTCCCTCCCTCGGGGTGTTCTCATGATATAACCTTCCTGGATCAGGAAAGGCTCATACACTTCTTCAATTGTGCCTGAATCTTCCGAAACAGCTGTCGCTATGGTAGTAAGCCCTACAGGGCCACCCCTGAACTTGTCAATAATAGTCGAAAGGATCTTATTATCCATCTCATCGAGCCCATGCTTGTCAACATTGAGCGCTTTAAGCGCATACTGGCTTATTTCGAGGCCTATCTTCCCGTCGCCTTTGATCTGCGCAAAGTCACGGACCCTCCTGAGAAGAAGGTTCGCTATGCGGGGGGTGCCCCTGCTTCGCCTTGCTATTTCAACCGACGCAGCCTGGTCAATGGGAACTTTTAATATCTCGGCCGAACGCTTGACAATGATATCGAGGGTCTCCGACCTGTAATACGAAAGGCGGGAATGTATGCCGAAACGTGAACGCATGGGAGCCGAAAGGAGCCCGGAACGTGTTGTAGCGCCTATGAGGGTAAACGGGTTGAGCTTGATCTGGACTGAACGTGCATTCGGACCGGTCTCGATCAATATGTCGATCTTGAAATCTTCCATGGCCGAATACAGGTATTCTTCAACGACATGCGACAAACGATGGATCTCATCGATGAACAGCACGTCATGCTCTTCCAGGTTGGTTAAAAGCCCTGCAAGGTCACCCGGCTTGTCAATGACAGGGCCTGAAGTTACTTTTATATTGACACCCAGCTCATTGGCTATAATATATGCAAGGGTTGTCTTCCCCAATCCCGGAGGGCCATGAAGCAAAACATGATCCAGTGATTCGTTTCTCTGCTTTGCAGCCTGAACAAAAATCTTCAGGTTTTCAACAATAGATTCCTGCCCTGAAAATTCGAAAAAACCCGAAGGGCGCAAAACCGCTTCGATCTCCTTCTCGATAGGGCTCAGATCGCGTGAGCTGGGGTCAAGATTTTCGTTCATCCACACAAAAGTAAAAAAAACACCGCTGTCAATTCAGGAATATTTTTATTACTTTTACCTTATTAATCCCTAACTCCGCTTGTATGCAGCCAATTGTTGTAGCGGTTGACTTCTCCACCTCCTCAATTCACGCGATTGAGTATGCAACCCCGCTTGCAAATAAACTGAAGTGTGACATCACCCTGGTCTGGGTTGACAAAATCAGTTCAAACGAATCTCTTTACCCCGATACTTCCTATCAAAACCGTAATGAAGCCAAAAAACGCTTCGATGAGATCATCCTGCAATTCGGGAAAAAAATGAACAAGGGTTTGAAAATGGAGTTCAAACTCAGGAAAGGCAAAGTCTTTCATGAAGTCGACACCCTGGCCAAGAGTCTCGGCGCTTTGCTTGTGATCACGGGAACACACGGCGTAAGCGGCTTTGAGGAGTTCTGGATCGGCAGTAACGCATTCCGTATCGTTACTTATGCATCAAGCCCAGTCATAACGGTAAGGCATGATTTTGAGATCAAGAAAACTATGGAACGGATCGTTGTGCCTGTTGACGGCTCTTCAGAGACCATACAAAAGCTGCCGTTTGTTGCACGCCTGGCCAAACTGTTCAAATCGGAAGTGCACGTTGTGGCAACCCATTCCAGTCACCTGAATTCTATCCAGAGGATTGCAGAGAAATACCTGCAGATGTCTGTAGCCTATTTTCAGGGAAACGACATCCATTGCGTTCAGGACAGCATGGTGTCGAATGATGTTACCAAGGCCCTTTTACAGTATGCCGTGAATGTAAAAGCCGATCTCATTGCCATTATGACCGAACAGGAAACCCCTGTCAACATCCTGCTTGGGGCCCAGGCTCAACAAATGATCAACCAGTCATCGATCCCGATACTCAGTGTGCATCCACAGGAACATTTTTGCCTGAAATAATATGAGCCGACAAATCGTTATACTTCTGATTCTTTTTATTTCTGCCGGATGGCGTAGCGGATTTGCCCAGGAGGTGCGTAACGACAGCGGGGCAGTGACGATCTACCAGGATAAACTGCTCGACGAACTTATTCAGAAGCAGGTAAAAATATATGAAGCAGGCAATAACCAGGAAGGATACAGGATACAGATTTTTTCCGATTCCGGGAATAATTCCAAAACCAAAGCTCAATCGGCTATGGACGAATTTCTAGCAAAACACCCTGAAGTTAAAGCATACCTGGTATTTAAATCCCCGAATTATAAAGTTAAGATCGGTGATTTCAGAAGCAAACTTGACGCTATAAGGTATCTTACAGAGATTAATGCAGATTTTCCGAATGCCTTTATCATATCAGACCTGATCAATATACCCCAAGTCGAACTTTAAAACCGGAACTTATGCACAGGATTGTCGTAGCTATTGATTTTTCAGATTGTTCTCTGAATGCATTTTTACATGCCTTGTCAATTTCCCAGAATTCAAGGAGTGAAATGCTCCTCGTATGGGTAAGTAAAGCCGCCGGTCAAACCGATAAATTCGGTGAAATAACCAAAGACGAATCGAAAAAGGTTGAAAAGGAGTTTGACCAACTGATTGAAAAGTATCAGCCGGAACTTACCGGGAGCAAGATCACTTATAAAATCAGGACCGGGAAAGTGTATACCGAGATTGCCGAGGAGGCCAGGACGAGTAAAGCGTTTATGGTGGTTTGCGGGACCCACGGCGCATCGGGTTTCGAGAAATTCTGGATAGGGAGCAATGCAAACCGCATTGTTTCGGCCTGTACCTGCCCGGTTATCACAATCAGGGGAGGGGTCAGTATCAGCAGGCCCCTGAAAAAAATAGTTTTGTCCATAGATTCCACCCAGGAAACAAGGCAGAAAGCATCCTTCACCGCCATGCTCGCCAAAGCACATGATGCCGAAGTTGATATTTTAAAGATATACAGCACAAAGACAAAGGCAGTAAGGCAAAATGTCGACCTTTATGCATCACAGGTGGAACGGTTCTTTATCAAGGAGGGAGTGAAGTATATTACTGCATCCGAAGAAACCGAAAATGTTCCTGAATCTATAATCAGGTACGGCAAAAAGATGGATGCAAACCTGATCTCGATAATGACGGAGCAGGAATCCTCAGCTTCCACGCTCTGGTTAGGCCCTTATGCCCAGCAAATTGTTAACCAGTCTCCAATACCTGTGCTGAGTGTTCACTCAAAGGATGTGTATACAGGACTGGGTTTTTAATATTTACGAATTACGAATTCAATATCAATCGTAAATCGTAATTCGTAAATCCCTTTAGTTCCTGTCAATACAGTTGAGGTCCTTGAACGCAACTTTTAAGCGTTCCACCATCGACGCCTGGCCGCTGCGCAGCCATACCCTCGGATCGTAAAATTTCTTGTTCGGCTTGTCTTCCCCTTCCGGATTACCAATCTGGCCCTGAAGGTAGCCTTCATTCTTTTTGTAGAATTTAAGCACACCTTCCCAGAAAGCCCACTGGGTATCGGTGTCGATATTCATTTTGACAACACCGTAGCCGATAGCTTCAGCGATCTTCTCAGGTTCAGAGCCTGATCCGCCATGGAACACAAAGTTCACCGGATTTGGCCCGGTATTGAATTTTTCCTGTATATAAACCTGGGAGTTATGAAGGATCACAGGCTCGAGCTTTACATTGCCCGGTTTGTATACACCGTGCACATTCCCGAATGAAGCGGCAATGGTAAAGTTTTCGCTGATGCTTTTCAATTGTTCGTAGGCATAAGCAACATGTTCAGGCTGGGTATATAAACGTGAGCTGTCAATACTGGTATTGTCAACCCCGTCTTCTTCGCCCCCGGTCACGCCAAGTTCGATCTCAAGGGTCATCCCCATCCTGCTCATCCTTTCAAGGTAGCGTTTGCAGATGTCGATGTTCTCATGCAGTGGCTCTTCCGAAAGGTCAAGCATATGCGAGCTGAAAAGAGGTTTGCCATGCACTTTGTAATATTTTTCACCTGCATCGAGCAGGCCGTCGATCCAAGGCAGGAGCTTTTTTGCAGCATGGTCGGTATGGATGATAACGGGAATGCCATACATTTCGGCCACGGTATGGATATGCTGTGCCCCCGAGATACTGCCACGAATGGCAACTGATTCATTTTCGTTCTTCAGCCCCTTGCCGGCAAAAAACACCCCGCCCCCGTTTGAAAACTGTATGATAATAGGGGAATTCACTGTCTTTGCCGCTTCAAGAACAGCATTGACGGAATCTGTCCCGATAACGTTTACAGCAGGAATGGCAAATTTGTTGGCTTTGGCAATACGGAATATTTCCTTCACGGCATCGCCTGTTGCAACACCGGGTTTTACTTTATCGAAGATTTTCTCTGACATATGCTTGATATTTATGGTTTTGCTTTTACCACAGCTCCAATTCTCATTTGGAGCAGGGACCTCAAAATTAGCAAAAAGATAGCATACGGCAATATCTTCATCTTTAATCATCACACCTTCAATACCATAAGGCTATAGCGATAATCACCGGCGGGCAAATGAATTACAATAACGGTTTCTTCCTTACCCCCGTTCAAATAAACCGGTATTTCCTTGACATATGCTGTTAATTTTTATATCTTTGAAAATCAGGAAACTAAATACCAACATAAGATGAAAACAATTCTTTCAGGGATTATTGCGCTGATAATTCCATTATGCATGTTTGCCCAAACTTCAAAGGATGCACAGGACCTCAACCTGGTCCGCCAGAAGATCACAAAAATAGAAAATGAGAATGCCCGGCTGAAAAGCCAGCTGAACAATGTTCAGAAATCCTTTGTTAAGATGAATGAGGCTGAGCTTAAGGAACATCTCGACATGGCCAAACACGACTCACTTACGAAAGCAAACCAGGATACAGTGAAAACTTATTCGGCCAGGTTGCTGAAAATGGAGGAAGGCATCGAAGAGATCGAACATGCGTTAATGTTGAGAAGCCTTGCTTTCGGATTGATAATCCTCTTATTGATCATCCTGATAGCATTCAGGTGGTTTACCCACAGGGGGACCCACAGTAAAAACATGGATGAAGTCCAGAAGAAAATGAAAGCCCAGAGGGAAGAACGTGAAAGACGGATCGCGGAACTCAAAGCGGTTCTTGATAAATCGGAAAGCGAAATGTCGGCCCTCAGGCAGGAAACCGGTGACCGGCTTGTTGCATTCAGTGATAACCTGGCCCATGTTGACAGGAACCTGCAAACACTTTTAAATGAAAGATCCAATACTCTTGAACAGCAGATCAGGGACGGACTTGCCAGGATAAAAAAAGATAGTGAAGAAGGAAACAGGGAGTTCCTGAAGAAGCTTGAAGATGTGCAGACCCTGGCAGCTTCGAAGATCCATGAACTGGGGCAGAAGGTTGTTGATTCCGGGAAAAAAATTGACGATCAGATAGCATCGGCCCATAAGAAAACAGATGAACTGAAAACCGTCCTGGCTAAAGAGATTGAGGCGATACGTTCGAAGTTCGAATGAGTGATGAGCCATGAGGCATCAGCCAAGAGCCATGCGTGATGAGTGATGAGCCAAGAGTCACGAGGCATCAGGCATGAGTTGTGAACCGGATCACGATTTTTCTTACCTTTGCCGTCATTCCGGCCCCGTAGTTCAATTGGATAGAATGGCAGATTCCGGTTCTGTTGGTTGAAGGTTCGAGTCCTTTCGGGGTCACCCATTGAAATAAAAAGCCTTGCAGGTCATTGGAATGCAAGGCTTTTTATTTTGTGAAATTCTTTCAGTGGATTACCAGGCAGGATTTCAAACAGCATCTAAGGCCGACGGCTCAGGCGGTTTCAATGGCAGGGTGAAGAAAAATTCCGATCCAACGCCAAACTTGCTGGTTACCCCGATTTCGCCCTTGTGGGCCTCCACTATTTTTTTTACGATCAACAAACCCAGGCCTGTGCTCTTTTCCCCATTGGTAGATCGGGTAGAGGTTTTCTGGAATGGTTTGAATAACTTCCCCAGTTCTTCTTCCTTTATTCCCTGGCCCTGGTCATTTACTGAAACTCTGACCTTTTGCGGGGAGGATTCAATACTGATCGTGATCTTCGATTTAGGGAAAGAATACTTTATGGAATTCGTAAGTAAATTCGTAAGAACCTGTTCTATCTTGGGCCTGTCAATATAGATCTTCAACCTCTTGCCCGGGTTTTCAAATTTAACCTTTATGGACTTTGCCCGGGCAAACATTTCATTCATCCTGATTGTTTCACCTATAACCTCGGTGAGATCCTGTTCCGAAAGGTTTAGTTCCAGTTTCCCCGATTCTATATTAGCAATATCGAGAAGATCATTGACAAGGCCCAACATGAAATGTCCGGTCTTGTGAATACGTTGAAGAAGATCCGCCTGATCAGAAGGGTTGGTTTTAATATCCTGGTCGAGCAGGAGTTCGGAATAACCGAGGATTACTCCAATCGGGCTCCGGAGGTCATGGGCAGCAATACCAAGGAACTGGTCTTTAAGCTTGCTCAGCCTGGCCAGATCCCTGTTCTTCTTAGCCAGCTCACGTTGCATGTTGACCAGTTCATTGTTGAGCCGGCTCAGCTCCTCATAAAATGAAACTCCCGTTTCCTCCCCGGAGTTATTCAGAAGCCTGGCATTCTCTTTCGAAATGGACCGGATAAGGTTTGTTTGTTCGTTATTGATCCTTGTTAATTCAGTAAAAAGCAACTGTGCTCCATTTTTAGTTGTGGCAGCTGCAATACCAATACTGTCATCAAAGACTCCTCCGAAAAACGAGTATGTCTCGGGCCCCTTGCGGGTGGAAACATTGATCTCCCAGCCGATAGCTGTGCCTTTAAGTTTTAATTCGAGGAAGAAATTAAGCATTTTATCCAGGTCCCCGGTGACCACGGTCGAGAAGAGCATACTTCCTTCAAGAGAAGGTGACAGAACCTTATCATCGTCCTGCAGTATCTGAATGACACGGCCATCCAGGTTGCAGCGCAATGAAAAGTGCTTCCCGATTTTTTCCATTTGTTCAGGCTGCTATTAATTTTTCGGCCAGGCTCACAGCTTCCAGGGCATCCAGGGCACATCCGTCGGCTCCGACTTGTTCCCAAAGCCTTTCTGCCACTTTAAACGGGTAGCCCCCGACCAGGATCTTTAATTCTGATGGAATTCCCGGGGCCGATCTGATATTTCTTATCATTTCTTCGACAGAGCTTACATGGAATGTCATGGTTGCCGATATGGCCAGCAACTGGGGCTTGATCTCACAAAGAAACCTGATCACTCCATCAACAGGCATGTTCGCCCCGAGATAATATGTATCCCATCCTTCCATTTCGAAAAAATCAGTAACCATCCTGGCGCCTATCTCGTGTAATTCACCCGACACACAAGTAGTTACCATCTTCCGGTCCTTCTTTTCCCCTGTAAATAAATACGGATATAATTGTGACATGACCAGCTGGGTGGCCCCTGTACAAAAGTGTTCCTGGGCTACGCTTATTTTATTGGTTTGCCAGAGCCGGCCGATTTCATACTGAACCGGTTGAAACACATCAAGATAAATCTCCCTGACGGTTGTCCCTGCCTCAAACTCACTGATGATCAGTGATAAAGCATCATTACGTTTGCCATGTAATAAGTAATCCATGTATTTACCGGCAACAGGGGTCAGATGATTATCCGATGCAGGCAATGAAATTTTATTTCCTTCTGATAAAACCATGCTGACGGCCGATTCCATTAAGGGGTTTATCAAGTGGTTTTCATCATCACTGCATGCTTCATTGATCCTGATTTTAAGCAGCTCAAGGCTTTCCTTTAAATCTTCCATTGGTACTTTTTCAGAATCAAGGAAGGTTTTAAGCCAGGAAATAAACTCCTCGAATAAAGCAGCTTGTCCGGCCCAGACAGCTTCTGCAAGGAAAGAGATGATCCAGGAAATGTCGCTTTTGAATTTCTTTTTTTGATGTTCAGTATAAGCTCTGGCCATATCGGGCCGGAGTTTAAAATGATCCTCCAGAATAATTCCAGGCAGGGTTTCATTAATACTCAGAAGCTTTTCTTTTATAGCCTGATTTATTCCCATATTATATGGCTTAACAATGGAAGTCTTAACAAATATAATAAAACAAGCTGAAAAAGCAAGTTTTTTCAGGGATTGCAAAGAATTTTTCAACCAAAGACCCGGCCTGTAAGGCAAAGGAAAATCAGGAACCTATAGGTTGTTAACAGTCTAGTCAAGGTATACCCCGGTGCCAACGATAAAGACCTCCCCCCTTACGATCATTTTCTTGACATAGGAAGCTTTGCGCACTGCTTTTGTTGTACCGGGTTTTGGCCAAAGGTAATCGACCCATCCCTGCCCGTTTTCCAATGCGGTTCTCACTATATCCTGGATGAAAAGCTTACCCGAGGGATCTTTCATGTCTTTCTGGTTTTTCCCCTCGAGAGCGGGGTCGGCAGGGTTTACGAGGGTATTGTAAAGGGAATCGAGCACAAACACATAAGTATCTTTGTAAACAAATTCAGATGCAGTATCCCGGAGTATGCGAAAGGCGTCCTTTCCCATGGTTCTGATCAGGCTCATGGCGTCATTCACTGCATCTATTGCAAATTCTTTTTCCATGTGCATATTATACAACCCGGACCCGACAGCGTAAATGGTGCCGGATGGCGATTTGGCGAGCTTAATATAGGTCGATTTCCAGGAAGGGCTGGTTTTACCGGGTTTCACCCATTCGTAATGGGTCCAGCCGCATTGCCCCACGCCCAGGGCTTTCCTTATAAACCACTGCACTATCGGTTTGCCGTTTACATCCCTGAGCTCATATTCGTTCTTCCCGACCAGGGCCGGGTCTTCATGAACGAAAATATCCCCTTTGAGCCCGCAAACAAAGACATAAGTCTCACCGCTCCTCCAACGGCTGCCGTTGTTCATGAATTCATGAAATGCATTTTCGCCTTTACGGTTAACTTCCGCCGCCGCGTCATTGACCAGGTTCACGAGGTTTATAGTTTCTTCAAATTTGTATTTTGAGGACTGGGCGAATACTTTCCCGTTGGTATGGCAAACTATACCGGTGGTCAGCAGGATCATGGCTGCCGGGAAAAGGAGGGCGTTTCTCCGGATCAGGAATCTGGCTTTCATGGCAGGGGCATTTACCCTGTAAATATAAGAGAAATAGAGGTGAAAGTCAAATTTTTAGGTACTTTTGCTGCCGGTTAAAATTCAATAATCCCTACCCTATGGATAATTCAAAAATATTGCTTCCACGATATTTCAGGTACATCGGCATTATACTTACAATTGCAGGGCTGGTATTCACAGTCATCAGGTTCGGATATGGGATCAAGCCCGAATTCCTCGAAGCTAAAGTCTTTGTTGTTTATGCATCCTATCTGCAGACTTCCGAATTCCGTGTGATCACAAACAACATCAGCGAGGAGATCTGCGGCACCACCCTGCTGCTGGGTTTGTTTTTTCTGGCCTTTTCGAGGTTTAAGAACGAAACTGAAAAGATCTGGGCCCTGAGGACAAGATCCTTTGTTTATTCTATGTATGCCCATTCGGCCATCTTGCTCTTTTGTCTGCTGTTCATATATGGCTGGGGATTCCTTATGGTGATGACTGCGAACCTGTTTTTTTTCCTGATGCTTTATAACGTCTGGTTTTACATACTTCTGTACAGGGCATCCAGGCCGAAAGAAGAGTAGAATCTATACCGTTCTTTGCCTTTGGCGTGATCTGCCTTTCGAAAGCCGTTTTTTACCGGGGCTCGTCTTTGAGGTCCTCTTCCTTATCTGTCGATCGAAAGCCTTTTAATTACTGTGGCTCATCTTTGAGATCCTCTTCCTTGGCACTCTTGATCTTATTCAGGATGTCTTTCGGGATCTCATCGCTGTACTGGGTCTCGTCAACATCCTCGTCCCCGCTTCCTTTCCCGTATTTGAACCTGAGATTATCCATGGTCCCCAGAACCCTCATGTTGATCCCGATGATACCCAGGGGGGGGAGCCCCAGCCTGGCTTTTGCACTGAGACTTCCGTTGAAATTTGATTCCCCGGCGATCCTGAGCCTGAACCCGGAGATCTTCATTTTTGTTTTTTCCAGGGAGATCACATTGTTTTTTATGGTTGTCTTAAGGTCGACTTTTGAAAGATTGGGATCTTTGATCTTTTCCTTCTGCAGGTTCTTGCTCATATCGGTAAACAGCTTCAACCCCAACACCTTGATCTTTTTCAGGCTGAGCAAGCCTCCTCCTGAAAGTGAGGGATACACCGGGTTCATTCCTGCATCCAGTTCCCCTTTGAGGTTGTAATCGAGGGAAACAATGCCTTCGCATTTACCTGCTGATGTGGAAAGGTTCCTGAACATCTCAACTTCGTTATAAGCCCGCTTGATATCGAAATCATTGGCCGAGATATGAAAATCGAAAAAGGCCCTGGTCGGGCTGATGCTTCCGTAAGTTGCATCCATGGCTACCTTGCAGCCTATCAGGTCAAACTTCATGTCCTTGAGGAGCAGCATGCCCTTTTTGACTTCCACGGCAGCGCTGAGATCATGGATCTCGAGTTTGGCGTAACCCACCTTTTTAAGGTTGGCTTTCAATCCGATCTCCAGGTTCTCAGGGATAATTATCACGCCTGTGCCTTGAGCCTTGGCCGGTGACTGGGGACTGGTTACTGGTGATCCCTTCTCCGGTTCCCTGCTCCCTGCTTCCCGCTTCCCGCTTCCCGCTCCGGGGATAAACTCATCCACCAGCAGATAATCGGAATTGAAATTAAAACTGCCCTTCAGTTTTTGTTTATCGGAAAGCACATAATTAATAACATTGCTCAGATGCCCATCCATCATGATATCCGAAGCCCCGTAACGGCCATCGAATTTTTCAAACCATACTTTGTCCTGGTCGAAACGGAAAACGCCCGATTTAATCATGAAAGGTTTGGGCAGGTATTCCGATGTAAAAGCGATATTACGCAGCGTAAGTCGTCCCGAATTGGACAGTTTGTCGATACGGCCTGCCATGGCATCGCCCTGGCTGCCTTTGAGTTTCAGGTCGGTTTCTATATATCCGCCGAGGTCCATCCCTTTGCGCGCAAATACTTTGTATACCCTCGACAGGTCAACAGAGCCTTTAGAAATGATGTCATAGCTGATGTTATCGGGGTTGCTCAGGGTAGCCCTGACTTCAAAGGGCTTCCCCTCAAACCTGAATGAAAACGGATCCAGTAAGACCCTGGTGTCGGACAGTTTCCCGGAGGTATTGGTAACAATGAGCAGCATGTTGATCCTGTCGACAGGGTGGGGGTAGTATTTCGTCTGGATATCCCCGTCGCTGAGTTTTACGTTGAGTATGGTCATGGGGAAAAGCTTTTTCCCGGGGGCATACTTTCCTTTTATATCGAGACTGAGATCGATAACCCCTCCGAAGTCGAGACTGTCGATGGGAATAAGCTGCCTCATTTCAGCGAGGTTCACACTGGTTTTGATACTCCCTTCAACAGGCAGGTCCTTCAGGCCGTTCAGCCTGAAATATCCTTCGATCTTATTTTTCAGGAACCCGGCTTTAAGGTCATCAAGGCTCACTTTGACCGAGCGGTAATCATGGTCCTTGCAGGAAGCGGTTAATTTAGCGGTGATGCCGCTCAGGGCCTGGGGATATTCTTTGTACCTGATAAATCCGTCTTTAAGGGTTGAAACCAGGTTGAAGTTCGGGATGCTCAGGATGACCGTATCATGACTTCTGCCTTTCGGATCCCTGCCGGTGAAATAGTCGCCCTGGGCATCAAACTTCAGTGAATAGATGCCTTTTAATTCAACGCCCTTCATGCCAAATCCCAGCCCCCAGTTCCTCAGGTTCATATTAACATCGGCTTTTGCGGCTATCCATAGCTTTTTGGTGCTGATCATCCGCAGTGAACCGCTTATATATTCATCGTTATACCCCGAGAACAGGGAAAGGAAAAGTTCATACCCTTCTTTTTTGAAACCGAATTCTCCCCTGAACTCGAATGGGATGTTCTTAATGGTGAGGTCGTTCTTCTCGAACTTCATGTCGAGCGAATTGATGTTGATGGATGTAACCAGCTTTGCCTTGACAGGTTTGTCTTTCAGGTAAGTCACATGATCGTATTCCAGGTCGAGTGATTCGATCTGTACATTTGACGCGAGTTTCAGGATATCCTTGCTGATTTTGCTTTTCCCCCTGTAATTGATCCCACGGGCAGTTATTTTCAGGGGAATTGAAGCATCCGAATAAATGAAATCGGTTTTTATAAATGCAATGGATTCTATTTTAATTTCGGCTTCGCCGGATGGCGTTGGCTCTTTTTTCTTAACAGTATCGGTGGCGGAAGCATAGACGTCGAAATTTGAAGCCCCTTTTTCATTGTACTGCAGCACGACCTTCCCTTTAACAATATAAACCCTTGTGATTTTCAGCGGACCTTTGAAAACGCTCCAGAGGTTCACCCCGAACGAGATATCCTTTGCCCTGATAAGGGTGTCGCTGTTAAACGGGGCTGACGATTTCAGGGAGAAATCGGTAAGCGTGATAGTGAGATTTGGGAAGAAAGTAAAGAATGAAACATCCATGGCCGAAAAATTTACTTCGGTTTTAAGGGTTTTATTCGCCGTGGTTTTAATTATGCTGGCGAATTTATCCTGGAAGATAAAAGGAAGAAAAAACATGATCACAAGGAGCAGTAAGATAGCCCCCAGGCAGATGCCGGAAATTTTAAAAGCTTTTTTCATGGAATAAGGATATTGCGAAGGGCAAAGATAGAGAAACAGGCACCAAATTTCTACAAGTGAGTTGAATAATGTTTATTTTAATTTTCCCACTAAAAATTCAACAGCAACCGGCAGATGGTCTGATGGGTATAATCCATCCCGGTTATCGGTAATGATATGGTAACTGCCAACTTTCCATAAGGGCGCATTCCGTGTGAATATGAAATCGATGAGATTCCCTTCTTCGGGTTGATACGGAAAACCTATGAAGGAATAAGCGGGTTCTTTGACTGTATCGGGAAGTGAAGCCCTGGTATCTGTGAGGAAGCCGGGGGAGGATTTATCGGTTAGCAGTTTGTATGCCTGGTCGGAGGAGGTGGAGTTAAAATCCCCGCTAACAATAACCGTTCTTCCCGATGTTATTTCATCAATTTTTTTCCTGAGCAGTTTTGCGCTCTCTCTCCTCGCTTCTTCGCTGGCATGGTCGAAATGGGTGTTAAAGAAGAAAAACAGCTGCCCGCTTTGCCTGTCCCTGAGCATTAACCAGGTTACAATCCTTGTACAGGCAGCATGCCATGACCTGGATCCGGGTATGTCGGGGGTCTTTGAAAGCCAGAACCAGGCGCCATCGATCTTTATAAACCTCGATGTTTTATATAAAATGGGGGCAAATTCACCTGCTTTCTGACCGTCATCCCTTCCGGCTCCGAACCATGTATAGGTTTTCAGGGAGTCCTCCAGGTCACCCAGCTGTGAATACAGCGCCTCCTGAAGGCCTGCAATATCGGGGCTGTGTTTATGAAATATTCCTGTGACCATATTCTTCCTGTGGTCCCAGTTATATATACTGTCGGAGGGGTTGTTAAAACGGATATTGAAAGTCATCACTTTCAATGGGACCTGGGCCGATGCCAACCCGGGGATGAATGACAGCAGCATGACCACCATACAAGTTCTTACGGGCATCGGCAGCAAGCCTGAATAAATCCCCTTCCTTCTGCTAAAATCTCCCATTTTGAATAATTATATTTCAAATCCCCGATCAAATTTAAACATTTTTCATGTAAATTTGTGATACAGCCTGATACAACAATGCATTATAATTCCTAAAAAATAAAGCCATGAAAAAAGCATTATTCACTTTAGTGATCCTGTTCCTCTTCAGCGGTATGCTGTTCGCCCAGACGGAACAGGCTGCAATAAAGGAGAAACCTCATCAGAAAGACCTTCTTAATGAGGTTTATGTCACTTACGGGATGGGCTCCCTGTATTATTACATAAACATGAATTCTGGCACTAACTGGTCTTATACCGGTATCGGCACATTCATTCTGGGTTATACCCGGTCCATGAACAAAATAATAGGCGTTGGATTCCAGATCGCATATACGCCTATCTCTGCAAAGTATAACATTAATTCGAACAGCACCAAGAATTATAATTATTTACAGGCCCTCGCGAGGATCAAATTCCAATACCTTAACAAGCCTACATTCGCCATGTACTCGGGTATTGCAATAGGTGTGGCAATGGATTATTACAGCGAGTCAGGTTCAGGAGGTACCGGCTCCAGCAGCAAGCAGGAACTGGCACCGGCAGCCCAGCTTACCCTTCTCGGTTTCAGGGTTGGAAGGGGAGGGGCTTTCTGCGGCGAATTCGGCATAGGGACCTTGTCTATTATAAATCTTGGGGTAAGCATTAAATTCGGACAATAGGATGCCTTTTAAGGTACCGTTAATGATCTGTTTTCTGAAAGTCCTGGTCTTCTGGAGCTTCATCTTCTTGTTCATAGCCGAAGCACTGCCGCAGAAAACCCTGCTTCTTGAGAAAGTTGGGTCCAGAAGGAAATTCTTCTTCAAGGTGGAGGATAAATTCCAGGTCAGGACAATCAAACCCGACACTTTTCTTGTAGGGCATCTCTGGGATATAGGCGAAAAGAATCTCACCCTGCAAACTTATATCCCCATCACTATTCCTTATGAAAATGTCAAATTTGTGTATAAAAGTTATAAGTTCCCGCGAAAAGTCGGAATTTACTGCATGATTTTTGCCGGGGTTACTTTTGGTGTAATAACGATCAACCACCTCGTGAATAACGAGCAGGTTTTCACGCCCGATATGGCCTATCTTACGCTTCCTTTCCTGGGGGTTGGCATTATCAGCCTTTCCTTGTCAAGGGAGAGGATGAAGATAGGGCCAAGATGGAAACTAAAGGTATTGGATATGCCGGTTTTTCCATTGTATGACAGATGAGGAACAATGAACAATCCCAAAAGAAAAACCCAAACACAAATCATATGAAAAAACTGCTTATCCTTATCGCGCTGTCAGGATGCCTGACCAGCCAGGTCATTGCACAGGAAACACCATCCCTGAGATACCATGAATTCGGTATCATTTTCTCCAACCTCAACAATTTTGGATTGAGGTATAAATACGGCGGTGAAAAGACCATGTTAAGGGTCAGCCTGCTTTCCATGAACCTATTTTCGTCAAATTCTTCCAGCCAACGAAACAGTGACAGTTCAAAATTAAAGCAAACCGGATATGGGGCGGGTTTTCGTATTGGATTTGACAGCAAGGTTCCCTTGTTCAGCACATTCTCGCTCTTGCTGGGTGCGGAAGCAGGATTAAGTTATCAATATATCCATTATACCCAGACCTTGAATGGAACAACCAGTAATGAAAATACAGAAACAGCCCTCTATCCCGGAATTTCGTTTATTTTCGGGTTGAACTATATTTTAAAAGACCACCTGGTATTTGGAGCCGAGATCAATCCGACTGTCTCATATGTTAAGGACATCACAAAATATAAAGAGCCGACGGAATATACTGTTACAAACAACCATTTTAATTTTAACCTGGCCACAGCAGGAGCCGGCCTGTATATTGCCTACAGGTTCGGGAAATAGGATTTGGGATGCAAGATGCAGGATACGCGACACGGGATATCAGGTAACATGCAACCCGCATCCCGCATCCTGTATCCCTTTGCCAGTAATCAAAGTTCATCGGAATAAATTTCTCCCGCCAGGTCCCTGAGATTGTAACGGGAAGCCATGGTTTGCCCGTATGCACCGGCCGAACGGATTGCGATGAGGTCGCCCCTCCTGGTTTCGGGCAAAATAACTGCTTTCCCAAAACAATCGGAAGACTCGCAAACCGGACCAACGACGTCATATTTCCGTTTTTCACCTGTGGAGGTCAGGTTCTCTATCTTATGGTAACTCTGGTAGAGCGCAGGTCTTAGCAGGTCGTTCATGCCTGCGTCGACAATAGCAAAACGGGTGTTCACTCCTTCTTTTACAAAGAGCACCCTTGTGATCAGGCTGCCGCATTGGGCCACTATGGCACGGCCGGGTTCAAAATGAAGCTGCTGCCGGCCCTGTAATTCGATCAGATCGTGAAAAATTCCGAAATATGATGCAAAATCAGGGATGCTGCATTTATCCGGCTGGCTGTAATCAACCCCCAGTCCGCCCCCGACATTAATGATATCCGTAAGATACCCCTGTTCCATAAACCAGGCATTGATCTCATTTACACGCTCGCAAAGGCTTTTAAACACAGCCAGGTCGGTGATCTGTGAACCAATATGGAAATGCAGCCCCTGAAGTTCAAGACTGTCAAGGGAACCGAGTTTCTCAAGCACAGTGTCAAACTGCCAGGGAAGGATGCCGAATTTATTTTCTTCAAGACCGGTTGTGATGTACCTGTGGGTATGGGCATCCACATTGGGAATGATGCGGAGCGAAACCCGGGCTTTGACACCCATGCCGGAAGCCAGGTTATTGATCACTTCCATTTCCTGTATGGATTCCACGTTTATGCTTTGGATACCGTGATGCAAAGCCAGCTGCAGTTCATCATCTGTTTTGCCGACACCTGCAAACACTATCCTGTTTGCCTGGAAACCATATTCAAGCGCTGCTTTCACTTCATTCCCGCTTACGCAATCGGCCCCGAAACCGGCACTGCTGATGATCTTCAGGATCCCCGGGTTGGAGTTGGCTTTCAGGGCATAGTGCAGATGATAACCATAACGGACTGCTTCCATGGTGCAGCGCTGGATTGTGGCATTCAGCACTTCCATATCGTAGTAGTAAAACGGAGTGCGGACCTGCCTGATTTTTTCTATGATACCCGGTTTGAACATGCTGGCGGATTTCATTTGTTAAAGAGATGTATGCTGAGTGCGTTCAAGGCCTGGCTCTTGAAGGATGAGGGTATCAGTATGGAAATATTATGCTGGCTGCCCCCGTATGAGATCATTCTTACGGGGATCCCGCAGAGGGCGTTAAAAACCGATTGCGCCGCCCCGCTGCCTTCGGCTATCCCTTCTCCCACGGCCGAAATAATGGTATGGTCATGATCGGCTTCAACGGTTCCATAATGCTCCAGGTCATCTATTATACGGGAAAGCCGGCTGGTATCGTCAATCGTAAGGGAAACACTGATCTCTGAAGTTGTGATCATATCGATGGGTGTCCTGTAAATCTCGAAAATCTCAAACACTTTGCGCATGAACCCGTAGGCAAGCAACATCCTCCCTGATTTTACCCGTATCGCCGTAATCCCGTCTTTTGCAGCAATAGCTTTGATGCCCTTTCCAGAGGCTTTACCGGTGATAGTAGTTCCCGCAGCCTCAGGATCCAAAGTGTTTTTGATAATCACCGGGATCCCTGCAACTTTAGCGGGCAGGATGGTGGAAGGATGAAGGATCTTGGCGCCGAAATAAGCCAGCTCTGCGGCTTCATCAAATGAGAGTTCGGCAATGGCATGGGTGTCTTTTACAAACCTGGGATCATTATCGTGGAACCCGTCGATATCAGTCCAGATCTGGATGGCAGAAGCATTCATTGCTACCCCGATAAGGGCTGCTGAATAATCACTGCCCCCGCGCTTCAGGTTGTCGATCTCCCCAAAAGCGTTCCGGCATATGAAGCCCTGGGTTATAAAAAACGACTTCCCGGGATATTTTTCCAGTTCCCGCCCGAGGTTTTCTTTTATATAAAAATGATCGGGTTCCTGCTCCCTGTCGATGCGCATGAAATTCAATGCGGGCAAAAGCACTGATGCCATGCCGCTTTCGCGGCAATACAATTCAAACAGGGCAGTCGAAAGAAGTTCCCCCTGGGCGACCAGGCATTTTATTTCATTTACAGTGAAAAGATCCAGGCTAAATGAACGTATATAACTGAAATGTTCCCGTAAGAGGTCGTGGCTCATTTCCCTGTACTCCCCGTCCTTAAAAAGTTCATCAGCAACAAGATGATACTTATTCTCAAGCTGGTTTATACTGTCATGGGCTGCATCGGTATCCCTTTTTGCCAGGGAGTCAGCGATCTCAAGAAGGCTGTTCGTTGTCCCCGACATTGCCGAGAGCACGACCATCTTGGGTTCTTTATATGAAGCGGTAAGCCTGGCAACTGCTTTTATCCTTTCAGCCGACCCTACGGAAGTGCCGCCAAATTTCATGATGACCATCGTCTATCTGTATTTAATCCAAATAAAATGACAGGGGCACAAAAGTAGGTAAAATTTCACCCTGCTATTATGTAAAATTGTGCCATGATAAAATTTTTATACATTCGTGGAGTCATTGATCAGCCATGTTTATGAAAAACATAAGGGGAATCCATCTAAAGCTTATTGCCATGCTCTTTATTACCCTGGCAGTATTGTCGTACCGTGTAATTGCCCAAAATAAAACAGCGGAACATGATTCAATCCCTGCTGAGGCCAGGGGATATCCTGTTGATCCCTTTGGAGTGGCATTGTTTTATATTAAAACCAATATCGGGCCGTATCCTGCCGAAAACAGGGCTGAAACAATCTCAGCTATCATTAAAAAGCTGGCAGAGGATCCGTTTTTTGCCCCGGATTCACTTAAAATTATACATGCTGATGGCGATATTAACGTGGAATACAGGGACCAGGTTGTTACTTCAATAACCGCGGGAGATGCAAAAGCAGAAAACAAACCGGCCGACATCATCGCATTTGAAAGGCATAAGCTGATTGCGGAAGCATTGAAAAACCGGATTCAGCAAAACTCCGAGGCCGGGATAGTCAAAAGCGTTATCTTCTCGGGTATTGTATTGGTTTTACTCATACTGTTCATCTTCCTGGTCAATAAACTGCATAATTATTTTGACAGGAAAATTGTTGCTGCAAAAACAGGGTTGCTGACAAAACTAAAGATCCGGGATTACCAGGTGTTCCCCCTGAAACGGCAGATCCAGATCCTGCATTTCCTTAACGTGATCACGAGGTATGCATTTATCATCCTTCTGTTCTTCACAGCCCTGTGGCTTACCAGTTACCTCTTACCCTGGACCAAAGTGTATTCACTGATATTCCTGGGTTTCATCCTCCAGCCGGTAAAAAATTTCCTCAATGCAATCTGGTTTTTTATCCCAAACTTCCTTACAATCATCGTCATCGTTTACATCACGGTTTTAGTCATCAGGCTGTTCAGGTTTTTAAAGACGGAAATTGAAAAAGGGGAGTTCAGGCTCAAGGGTTTTTACCCTGAATGGGCACTGCCTGTTTTCAATATCATCAGGTTCCTGATCTGGGTGTTTACAGTAATTCTGATATATCCATACCTGCCGGGTTCTGATTCAAAAGTGTTCCAGGGAGTTTCAGTACTGGTCGGCCTCCTTTTTTCGATAACCTCTGCCAGCGTCCTGGGAAACCTGATAGCAGGATTTACGCTTACTTTTACCAGGGCGTTCCAGTTGGGCGACAGGATAAAAATCGGCAACGACATTGGCGATGTGGTCGAAAAAACACTCGCTGTGACAAAGATCCGTACGATCAAAAACGAAATCATCACTATCCCGAACAGCAAGATCTCTTCCTCGGAGGTTGTCAATTATACTACTCTTGCAGGGGATTCCGGACTTATACTGCATACCACGGTCAGTATTGGTTACGACACCCCATGGCGACAGGTCCACCAGTTACTGATTGATGCGGCAAAAGCCACTGACTTTATCCTCCATCATCCAGAGCCTTTTGTGTTCCAGACCAGCCTCGATGATTTTTACATCTCATACCAGATCAACGCCTATACCAGGGATGCCGACAAAATGGGTTTCATCCTTTCGGAACTGCATAAAAACATACAGGAAACTTTTAATAAATCAAAAGTGGAGATCATGTCGCCCCATTACCGGGCGCTGCGTGACGGGAACAAAATTACCACTCCTGGCGTTCCTGTTCCCAGAGAATAAACCAGGCCTGCAATCCCTGTCCTGCAACCTGCAACCTTCATCCCGCATCCTGCACCCGCATCCCGCATCCCTTTTTCAGCATCCTGCATCAATTAGCCTGCATCCTGCATCCCGCATCCATTATCATGCATCCCGTTTTCCGTCGGAAAACCTGACATTTTTTTTGAAAATTCTTTTTTAGAGGCAAATTTTCTTACATTTAAGTCCTCAAAACCACTTATTTGTTAATTATTTAACGATGGAATATAAGATTCTTAAAATTTCTATTGCCGACCGTATTGCATGTGTTACTATCAGCCGGCCGGCGGTGCTTAATGCCCTGAATACCTCGTTTTTCAGGGAGATGGATCATTTTCTTCACGATCTCCAGGGACGTGACGATGTACGGGTGCTTGTCATCACCGGTGAAGGCAAGGCCTTCGTTGCCGGGGCCGACATTTCCGAAATGTCGGGGATGGAGCCTGCCGGGGCCTACGAATTTTCAAGGTTCGGCCAGAGTGTATTCGCCCAGCTTGAAAACCTTCGCATCCCGGTCATAGCGGCAGTGAACGGCTATGCACTTGGCGGCGGCTGTGAGCTGGCGATGGGCTGTGATTTCAGGATAGCAAGCAAGCTGGCTAAATTCGGACAGCCGGAGATGAACCTGGGCCTGACCCCGGGCTATGCCGGCACCCAGCGTTTGTCAAGAATAGCCGGATTGGGCAATGCGCTTTACCTCATCCTTACCGCCGATACCATCAGCGCAGAGGATGCCTTGCGTATTGGCCTTGTGCAGAAACTATGTGAGCCCGAGACCCTGATGGAAGAGGTGATGAAACTTGCGACAAGGATCGCTTCAAACGGTTCAGGGGCGGTAGGGGCTATTAAGAAGCTCATACGCGAAGGGATCACTATGCCGTTTGAGGATGGCAGCATACTTGAAGCAAAAGCATTCTCGGATTTGTTCGGCGAAGCCGCAACCAAAGAAGGGATGAAGGCGTTTATGGAGAAACGCAAACCGGAGTGGTAAGGCAAGGCGAAGCCTTGCCGGTGCCGGATAAAGACGCTGCGCGTCAATACGGGAACTCCCGTTATCAAGCTATCCAGTCATCCAGTTATCCAGTCATCCAGAAGACCATAAAGTAGTAACCAAAAACCAAATTATCAAACCAATGACCTACGAAGAAAGATTACAGCATGTCTCGGTGCTTGGTGCCGCAGGAAAGATGGGAAGCGGCATCCTGCTGCTTACGGCGGTAGAAATGGCCGATCTGAGCCTGAAAGCGGGGAACAAGGGTAAGACCTTTGTATTGAATGCCATCGATGTTTCAGATGAAGGGCTCGCAGGGGTAATGAGATACCTGAAGGCCCAGATACTGAAGATAGCCGAGAAAAAAGTCCATGCCTTAAGAGCTATGTACGCCGAACACCACGACCTGATCGACAATGATGAGATCATAGCCCGGTATATTTTCGATGTGATGAACGTGGTAAGGCCGACAACACGCCTTGAAGCGGCATATGATTCAAACATGGTGTTTGAAGCCATAAAGGAAGATTCAGCTTTGAAGATCAGGATTTTTTCACAGATAAACCAGAACAATCCTAATCAGCCCTGGTTCTTTACAAACACTTCTTCAATCCCTATAACCGTTTTGGATGAGGGCGCAGGGCTTGGCGGGCGGATCATCGGATTCCATTTCTACAATCCCCCGGCCGTTCAGAAACTGGTGGAAGTCATCCGCAGTAAACAAACTCTTGATGAAGTAAATGACTTTGCGCTCGCTTATGCCAAAAACCTCAGAAAGGTGATAGTCCCGGCCCGCGATATAGCCGGATTTATTGGCAACGGGCATTTCATGCGCGATATTTTATATGCAGTGGAGGTCATACACAAGCTGATGGACACGGGGATGTCGATCACGGAAGCTATTTATGCAGTGAATAAGGTCGGCCAGGAATACCTGGTAAGGCCAATGGGTATTTTCCAGCTTATCGATTATGTAGGAGTGGATGTTTGCAGTTTCATCATGTTCGTGATGAACCCATTCACAAATGACGAGGAGATCCATTCCAAACTGCTTGATAAGTTATTGGGGCAGGGCGTGAAAGGGGGACAGTATTCCGACGGATCCCAGAAAGACGGAATAATGAAATATGAAAAGGGGAAAATCGTCGCGGTTTACGACCCGCTTAAGGAAACCTACATCCCTGTGAGTGAGATCCAGTGGCGGGTGGATGAGAAACTGGGCGTCATGCCTGCTGCTCCTGCATGGAAGACCGTAGTGGGAAACAAAGCTAAGGATGATATCCTGAAACCGTATTTTGCAACGCTCCGATCGGCAAGCTCAACGGGGGCGGAGATTGCCAGGGAATATGTTAAGAAGTCCAAAGAGATAGGCAGGCACCTAGTGTCAAACGGGGTTGCATTTAACGATGCCGATGTGAACACGGTCCTGCTGACAGGCTTTTTCCATGCCTACGGACCCATAAACGAGTACCTGGATTGAAATGTTCCGGATACGGGATACAGGATAGAAATCAAACATGTTTTCTTGTAAAAAAGACTTAAAATGAAGAAACTGAGAAGAAAAGTATATATGGTGGCCGGGTACAACACTATTTCCATGGGCAGCGGCCGAAAGGAATTCCATCCGAAAAAGGAACGTCCCGGGCTTGAAGATTACATAAAGGAAGCCGGGCAGGGAGTTCTGAAACAGATAGGAGGAGCGGGTAATGTGGATGAATGCGTGATAGGAAATTTCATGGCTTCGCGTTTCAACAGGCAGGCCAACCTGGCGGCATTTTTCCCTTTTATTGATGAAGGGTTAAGGTATAAACCTGCGATTCGCGTAGAGGGTGCCTGCGGTTCGGGAGGATTGGCGCTGATGAGCGGGATAAAAAGCATTTTAGCCGAGACTGCAGAGGTGGTCCTGGCAATCGGGTTCGAAGTCCAGAACACAGTGAAAGCCATATACTGTGCCGATTTCCTGGCGCCTGCAGGCTGGGCCCCGAACCGAAAGGACGGGCATGCCTATTTCTTTCCGGGGCAGTTCAGTGAAAGGGCAGGGGCTTACTTTGAAAAATTCGGCAGGGAAACGACCCGGAAGGCGTTTGCCCGCTGGTACAGGAACGCGATAGAAAATGCCAGGCTTTGCTTGACCGCCCAAGAATACCATAATACAACCAAAGACCTGGAGGCAGCGGCTATGGTTGAACCAAATCCCAGGACTTTTCTCGAAAACCTGACTGCATTGGATTGTTCCAAGGTGTCGGACGGGGCTTCGGCTATTGCCATCATGAGTGAGGAAGGCCTGAAACGATGCGGGATTCCGCTCTCCGATGCCATAGAGGTTGTGGGTTACGGACAGGTGGAGGAAGACATCTCCAAACCCCCTCCCGACAAAACCGCACTGACCACCATGAAAAAAGCGGTTTCAGAGGCCTTGGAGTCGGCAGGGATCACTATTGACCAGGTCGCAACTGCCGAGGTACACGATTGTTTTACCGTGGCAGGCATCATGGCAATTGAAGCTATGGGACTGGCTCCATACGGCAAAGGCCCTGAGTATGTCCTTGCCGGGAATACAGCAAGGGATGGAAAGTTCCCGATCAATACAACAGGCGGACTGGTTGGCTGGGGCCATCCTACAGGAGGTACCGGTGTTCACATGGCTGTGACCCTCCTGGAACAACTGAAAGGAAATGCAGGGGCATCCCAGGTTGTAATTCCCGCTGACCGTCCATACGGCCTGATGGCTAATATGGGTGGTGATGACAAGACCCTGGTGGCAATAGTATTTAAAGCGTGAACCCTGATCCAGTTGTCCAGTTATCCAGCTATCTGTGAAGAATGTAAATAATGACTCAAACCAGCCTACCATGAATTTTGAACTAACTGAAGAACAGAAAATGATCCGCGACTCGGCCAGGGATTTTGCGCGTCGCGAACTGCTTACCGATATACTGGAACGTGATGCGAATTCCATCTACCCTGCCCTGCACGTTCGCCGTCTTGCCGAACTTGGCTTCCTCGGGATGAATGTTTCACCGGAATGGGGAGGAGGGGGGATGGACACCATCTCCTATGCAATTGCCATTGAAGAGATTGCCAAATGTGACGCCTCGGTGGCTGTCATCCTCGCAGTCCACAATTCCCTTGCCTGTTATGGCATTGAGCGTTTCGGGACAAAAGAACAGAAGGAAAAATATCTCAGGCCGCTGGCAAGAGGTGAAAAAATCGGGGCTTTTCTGCTATCTGAACCTGAAGCAGGTTCTGATGCTTCCTCCCAGCGCACAACAGCCATCGATAAAGGGGATCATTATGTGCTCAACGGGGTTAAGAACTGGATCACCAGCGCCGATAAAGGGTCTACTTACCTGGTCATCGCCCAGACCAACCCCGGGATTAAAACGAAAGGGATAAACGCATTTATCGTGGAACGTAACTCCCCCGGTATTAGCCTGGGACCGCATGAAGATAAAATGGGAATGCGAAGCTCCGATACCCATTCGGTGATGTTCACCGATGTGGTGGTCCCCAAGGAAAACAGGATAGGAGAGGATGGCTTCGGTTTTAAATTTGCAATGAAACTTCTTGAAGGCGGAAGAACAGGTATTGCTGCCCAGGCCCTTGGAATTGCAGAGGGAGCCTATGAAAGGGCCCTTAAATATTCAAAGGAGCGCAAATCCTTCGGAACAGAGATCATCAACCACCAGGCTATTGCATTTAAAATCGCGGATATGGCCACTCGTATAGAAGCCGCAAGAAACCTCGTATATAAAGCGGCATGGCTCAAAGACAACCTCCAGCCCTATGGTACCGAAAGCTCCATGGCCAAGTTATTTGCAGCTGATACTGCCATGTGGGTCACCACCGAGGCAGTGCAGGTGCACGGAGGGTATGGGTATGTGAAGGAATACCATGTGGAACGCCTTATGCGTGAAGCCAAGATCACCCAGATTTACGAAGGGACAGCCGAAATACAAAGGATTGTTATTTCGAGGGCGTTGTCGAAAGATTGAGGTTTTTCGAGTCAGCTAACTCATTTCACACGACACCTTTATATGAATCAGCGGTTAGTTTTACAGCTTCCGCCGATGGTGTTGCCCTGAAAAACCTGCTTTCAAATTTCGAGCTGTCAAACAAGTATTCATACTCATACTGGTATGCCATTTCCAGGCTTTCTTTCGCCAGTTTGTTGAAAGGTGCTGCAAGTCGCATCATCCAGGTTTTGAGCACAGAGTACTTCGGGTCAACTCCCATGGCCCGGGCCGCGATCGAGATGAATTCTTTCCCGTTAACAGCATCTTTTGATGTCGGGAGATGCCAGACCTGGTTATAGGCATCTGCCGTATTCCCCAGCAAGGCAACCGCTTTGCCAAGGTCAGGAGTATATGAAAACGAGTGCTTGACTTTGTCATTGGCGATCCATTGCCCGCTTTTCCTGTCTTTAAATTTCAGGAAGATCATCGGATGCATGAACGTATTTGTTGCTCCGGGCCCAAGGAAATCAGCCGAACGGGCAATTAGGGCGTTCAGGTCCCCTTTTTTTACCCTGTCCATCAGGCGGTTTGCGATTTCAGCCCTTACCTCTCCTTTCCTGCTGCATGGATTATACGGGGTTTCCTCAGTCATCCAACCCCTGACCAGCCCATACATATACACATTATCAATAAACACAAGTTTTGCCTTATGTTTTACACAGGCTGCGATCACGTTGTCCATTACCTTAGGCCAGTCGGCCTTCCATACCCCTGTATCATACTGCAGGCCTGCAAGAAGATAAACAACCCCGGAACCTGCAACGGCATCGGCAGTAGCCGCCGCTTCGAGCAGGTCCATTTTAAATGTTTCTTCGTTGCTGTATGGTTTCGGATTGCGTCCGGCCAGCCTGACAGGCCCCGCGTTGAATGCTGAAAGTGCCGGGACCAGGTGCATACCGATAGACCCGCCGCTTCCTAAGATCGTTTGCATATTTTCAGAGTCTTAATTCAGTGTTTCCACAAAAATAACTAAAACTCTTGTATTTCTGAATGGCTTATAAAACCAAAAGAAAAAAGTATACTTTTGCTTCATGAGTTCCACCCTGGTAATTGCCATCGTCTTTATAAACATTGCTTTGGTATTATATACTTTCGGTGTTTGGGCCGAAAGGATACAACGCCGGCTAAAATGGTGGCACCTGGCTTTTTTCTGGGGAGGGCTTGTGGCCGATACCACGGGAACTACAGCTATGAGCGTGATCAGCGGAAGCCTGTTCAGGGCAACCTTTCACGGGATCACAGGAAACACGGCTATTTTATTAATGCTGTTCCACGCAATATGGGCCACTATCGTCCTGGTTAAAAGAAACGAAAAGCAGATAGCCAGCTTTCACCGCTTCAGCATCTTTGTATGGGTGATCTGGCTCATCCCCATGATCAGCGGTATGGTTTTCGGCGCAACACACTAAACCGGAATTCGTGAACCGGAACAAGCATTCAGTTTTTGGATCAGGGTTCCCGCGTCACTGAAGGGGTTTCCACTTTACAACAAGGTTTTTCTTTGCCGGCAGGGAATGCAGGTATGAATACATAGCTGCGAGGTCTTTTGAGTCCATTCCCGCATACATGGTCCAGGGCATAATAGTAGGCATGTCTTTAAGTCCAAGTTTCGGGGCAACATATGTGGCAGGGTCATAGCCCTTAAACCGTTTGATAAAATCCTCCCTGCCCATCTTCCCTATACCTGTTTCAACATCCGGTGTGATGTTGGGAGAAGCAAGGATCCCGCCGGGCATTATGAATTCACGGCCGCCGGCAAACGCCAGTTCCTTTACGATCTGGCCGTGCTTTGCCGTGGTATGGCATTCGATACACCCGCCGGCCCGTACGAGGTATTCGCCGTATTTAACCGAATCGCATTCAGAAGGTTTAGCAACAGGCATTGCCTTTCGCGGAAAAGTACGAACCACAAGGTTCATAGGGAATGCCGGATTTGAAGCCGGGGGTGTGTTGCGTATGGAAGGGATGGAACGTATATACGCTATAATCGAAAGTATATCCTCCTGGTCAAGCGTGCCATAGGCAAAGTAAGGCATAATGGGAAACATGGCGCCGCCGGTTTTGTTTTCGCCGCTTGTAATCGCCCTGTAGATCTCAGCATCGGACCATTCCCCGAGTCGGAAGGGAGTGATGTTAGGTGATGAGAAAGCCCCGGGGAATCCCATCTTCTGGTCAAATACTTCCCCTCCTTTGCCAATGGTCCCCGGAACCGGCGGACCGGAAAACCTGTCCCAGTCGCGTGTTGAATGGCAATCCATGCACACGGTAATATGGTTTGCAATGTACTCCCCGCGTGCAACGCGTTCGGGAGTGATTTGAACCGAAATATTCTGCAGGGGAACATCCGGAAGAGCGAAGCGGATATACACTATAACCACTACTACGATAAGGATCAGGGCTGCCAGCAGGCCACCCAGTATCCATGCCCATTTTTTTGTTTTCATATTACAAAGATGGCAAAGAAATTAGCCTTTGTCAATATACAAATGAATTATTTTTGCTTTTCTTAATGAAGGCGGATGAGATCCGGGCTTTTTACTGGCATTGATCAGGGCTGATGGATAATGGCAATGTGATAAGGATAATAAATGCTTCCGAGAACAACCTGAACTCGGTTTCCCTTGATATTCCCAAAAACAAGCTGGTGGTTGTTACAGGAGTATCCGGCTCGGGAAAGTCGTCGCTCATCTTTGATGTATTATACCGTGAAGCTGAATTCAGGTACTTCGGCTCCTTTTCTTCTTATGCCCGCCTCTTCCTGGGCAAAATGAAACGCCCCGATGTGGAAGGTATTGAAGGCCTTTCACCGGCTGTTGCAGTGGACCAGGGTTCGGTGGTCAACAACCCGAGATCCACTGTCGGGACAATCAGCGGGATCCATGATCAGCTAAGGTTGTTGTTTGCCCGCACAGGTAATAGTGAACCCGGATCCAGCGATCCAGCGATCCAGTCATCCAGTCATCCAGCGATCCAGTCATCCAGCGATCCAGTCATCCAGTCATCCAGCCATCCAGTCCTCCAGTCCTCCAGTCCTCCAGTCCTCCAGCTTCCTGCCGTACCTCTCACCCGCAGCCTGTTCTCTTTCAACTCCCCCGATGGAGCATGCCCTGTTTGCAAAGGACTGGGGGTTGAAGACCGACTTGATCCTGAACTTCTGATTGAGGATGCCACAAAGTCCATCCGCCAGCGGGCCATGGCAATAACCACCCCCAACGGCTATATCATGTATTCCCAGGTAACCCTCGAAGTGCTTGACCAGGTTTGCCGGTCGGAGGGCTTTACGATAGATATTCCATGGAAAGACCTTACTCCCGCGAATAAGCAGGTAATTTTTTACGGAAGCGATAAACTGGAGATCCCGTTTGGCAAGCATCCCCTCGAATCGAGGATGAAATGGAGCGGGATCACGGCAAAACCCCGTGAAATGGGAGTTTACAAGGGGATCATCCCCGTTATGGAAGAGATCCTCAAACGGGACCGGAATAAAAATATCCTTCGGTTTGTGCGCACCACCTCCTGTTCGGCCTGCGGGGGTAAAAGGTTTAACCCGCGGGCTCTTTCGGTTAAAGTGGGGGGATGGGATATAGCCGCATTATCGGCTTTGCCGGTATGCGAAATGGCTGCAGCCCTGGATGCTGTTGAATTCCCCGCACATCATGGGGAAGTTGCGGCAGAGATTATAGAGAGTATTTCCTCCCTTGTCGGCGAAATGAACAAGCTGGGCCTGGGCCATCTCTCCGCAGGAAGGGAGTCGGGCAGCCTGTCGGCAGGCGAATCACGCCGACTGAAACTTGCAACCCAGCTGGGATCGGGCTTGAGCGGGATGATCTATGTATTTGACGAACCATCCATCGGCCTGCATGGAAACGAAACCCTTGCGCTTATTGAAGTCCTGAAGCAGCTGCGCGACCAGGGAAACAGCGTGATCGTTGTGGAACATGATGAGGAATTTATCAGGCATGCCGATCATCTTATCGACATAGGACCCGGACCGGGTGTTTACGGCGGGAATGTGCTGCTGAATGCGGCAGTAGCTGAATTGGCCGGCCTTCCCGCGGATGTGATTAAAGGAAGCAATACCTTATCTCATTTCTTTGGGCTTGAACGCCTGGATCCTCCTGCCCGATACAGGGAAGGCGTGGGAGAACTCAGCATCTCCGGGGCTTCCCATCATAACCTGAAGAATATTAACGTAAGCTTTCTGAAGCAGGCCCTGAATGTGGTAACAGGGATGTCAGGCGCCGGTAAGGCCAGCCTGGTGCATCAGACCCTGGGCAGTTTCTTCAGGAAGAAGCTTGACGGTAGCAATGAAGAGCCCGGGAAGCATGAGTCAATTACAGGCTGGGAAGGGATCAAGCGTTTGATTGAGATAGACCAGTCGCCCATAGGCCGTACTCCAAGAAGCAATCCGGCCACATATACCGGTTTGTTCGACCATATCCGCGACCTGTTTGCATCCCTGCCCGGGGCCGTTGCCAGGAGTTACGGGAAGAGCCGGTTTTCATTCAATACGGCAGGCGGCCGTTGCGAGGATTGCCAGGGAGCCGGCTACAAACAAACCGGGATGCATTTTATGGGAAACGTGGAGACCATCTGCGAAACCTGCAACGGCCGGCGATTCGACAGTGAGACCCTCGAAATATCCAGGAATGGTAAAAATATTTATGAAGTCCTTGAAATGCCGGTGTCGGAAGCCCTGCTGTTTTTCGAAGGGGAGAAAAAGATTCTCCGTTACCTGCAAACCCTTGATGAACTCGGTCTTGGCTACCTCACCCTTGGGCAGCGCTCATCAACCCTGAGCGGGGGAGAAGCACAGAGGGTCAAACTTGCTGCTGAACTCCTCAGGAAGCCTGGATCGGGGGTTCGGGAACCGGGATCCAATGACCAGGATTCTCCTTCCGGCATCCGGCATCCGGCATCCGTTTATATCCTGGATGAACCCACTACCGGCCTCCATAATGATGATGTGAAAAAACTGCTTGCCTGCCTCAACGGCCTGGTCAACCAGGGCCATACCCTGATCTGTATTGAACATCACCAGGCCTTGTTAAGGTCGGCCGACCGTATCATTGAATTAGGTCCCGGCAGCGGGGAATCAGGCGGGGAACTGGTATTCAGCGGCAAAGCCCATGACTATTTTCGTGATGGACATAATAAATGTTTTGAAAACGATCCCGCTTCCTGCATCCCTCATCCTGCATCCTGCATCCCGCATCCCGCATCCTCCACACTGGAACTGACCCTCACTTCGGTCATGACCCACAATCTCAAAAATATCAGCGTTCGCATCCCTCACAACAGCCTCACGGTGATCAGCGGTGTATCGGGGAGCGGGAAGTCATCCCTGGCCTTTGATACCATTCATGCCGAAGCCAGGAACCGCTTCCTTGGCAACTTCTCGGCTTATGCCCGCACCAGAATCGGGATGAAAGACAGGCCCGGCTTTGAGGAAATCCGGGGGCTCAGGCCGAGCTTTGCGGTTGAACAATCGGGGATCCAGTCCAACCCCAGGTCCACGGTGGGTACATTTACCGGGATCTATGACCTGTACCGCCTGCTTTTTTCGAGGGCCTCAACGAAAATCACAACGGTCAGGGCCAACTCCTCCTCAACATCCACCCCGGAAGGGGTTTCCATGCCATCCGCCAGTGACCTGGTACTTCTGCCATCGGCCCGGGACCGGATTTCCCTGCCATCCGCCTTGAATAAGACTGATTCCAAACAAGGGATACCGGAATATCAATCCCGGCCCCTTTCAACTTTCTTCTCTTTCAACAGCATACAGGGAGCCTGCCCCGCATGTGACGGACTTGGGATGATGACGTTATGTGATCCTGAGAAGCTGGTTACCGATCCGGGCCTCTCCATCTTTAACGGCGCCATGGATGGAAGCAAAACCGGTAAATTTTACGGGGATCCTTACGGGCAATTTATTGCGACCCTCAGGGCAGTTGGCGCGAAACACGGCATTGATTTCGGCAGGCCGTGGAATGAAATCCCTGATGAAGGTAAACAGCTTGCCCTGTATGGATGCGGGGATGAGACTTACGATGTCAGCTGGGAATTCCTGAGGAATAAACGCAGCGGCACCCATCATTTCAAAGGTGCCTGGCCGGGTTTGCTGGGGCTTGTAAATGAGGAATACTCCCGCAAACATGCCGACCACCGTGGCGAGGGTATGATGAATGTGATGAGCGGAATGGAATGCCAGGCCTGCCATGGCAGCCGCTTAAATGAAGGCGTACTGTCGTGGGTCATCCGCAAGAAAAATATTGCTGAGATCTCAGCCCTGGATATTTCGGAAAGCATCAGTTTCTTCAATGGCTTTTTCACGCACGGCACAGGATCTGGCCTAAGCCCGGGGGCTGAGGATCCCATTCAACCTGCAACCTTAACGGAAGAGCAGGAGAGTGCGATTGCAGGGCCCCTGGTGACTGAGATATTACGCAGGCTGAAAACACTGGAGACCCTCGGACTTTCCTATCTTACTGTTTCAAGAAGCACAGTATCGCTTTCTCACGGTGAAGCCCGGCGACTGCAGCTGGCAGCCCAAACGGGATCAGGTTTGTCGGGGATGATCTATGTTCTGGATGAGCCCACCGCCGGGCTGCATTCAAAAGATACTTCCAGGCTTGTTCACCATTTAAGGGAGCTAATCAGGGCCGGGAATACAGTGATAGCGGTGGAACATGAGCGTGAAGTGATACTGGCAGCAGATCATATCATTGATATGGGGCCGGGGGCCGGCAGGCTGGGCGGAGAGATTGTTGCAGAGGGTAGTGTTAAAGAGATCATTGAGTCCGAAAGATCCCTCACGGGAAAATACCTGGTGTACCCTCTCAACCCTCATCCGCATGCGACCAGGAAGATGTCATCCGGCCTTCACATAAAAAATGCCTTTATCCATAACCTGAAACATTTCGACCTTGAAATTCCTTCAGGCGGGATCATTTGCGTTACCGGGGTTTCGGGCAGCGGGAAATCCAGCCTGGTGTTTGACCTGGTCCATGCCTCCTGGAAAGAGGGCAGGCCATCGGGCTGCAGCGGGATCAGCGGATTTGAGAATTTCGGCAGGGTAGTCAGTGTTGAACAAAGGGAGGAGTTCAACTCCCCTCTCTCTGTAATTGCAACCTATTCGGGATCATTCGACCTGATCCGGAACCTTTTTGCCTCAACCAGCGATGCCAGGCAGGGAGGTTTAGCAAAAAATAATTTCTCCTTCCTGAACAGGCAATCGCAATGCCCCAATTGCGAGGGCATGGGGCAGGCCAGGATCAGCATGGACTTTATGCCCGATATATACCAGGAATGCGAGGTTTGTCATGGGAAAAGGTTTAGGAATGAGATCCTTGGTATTGCTTATTGCGGGAAAAATATAAGTGATGTTCTGGATTTAAGCATTTCGGAGGCAGCCGTGTTTTTTGACGGGCAGAAACAGCTTCAGACGATCCTGAAGAATCTTGATGAGGCGGGATTGGGCTATCTCAAACTTGGCCAGCCATTGAATACCCTTTCGGGTGGCGAAGCCCAAAGGCTGAATCTGAGCAGGGAGCTGATCAGGCCATCCGCATCCCGCATCCCTCATCCTGCAATCCACATCCTGCATCCTGCATCCCGTATCCCGGCTCCCGCATCCCTCTATCTTTTCGACGAACCTTCTGCCGGGCTTCATTTTGCCGACATCGGGAACCTTTTAAAACTGTTTCACCGGCTTGCCGACGACGGGAATACCCTGATTATAATTGAACATGACCTGCAGATCATTTCTGAAGCAGATCATATTATAGAGCTTGGACCTGAAGGCGGGGAAAAGGGAGGGTACCTGGTAAGTGAATAGTGACTGGTGACTGGTGACTGGTGAACCCTGACTGGGGAAGGTGACTAGTGAATGGTGAACAGTGACTAGTGAATAGTGAATGGTGACTGGTGACCGGTGAACCGGGATCAATGAATGGGCCGGGAAACAACAAATCCGCTGTCCCCGGCCCCGATGAGCATGTTTGGACTTTAGTTTTTCTTTGTCGTTGCAATGAAGAAGAACAGCAGGAAACCTGCAGCGATAAACACCAGTTCGATCCCTATCGGTAAAAAAGCATCGGCTCCCTGGTCCCAGTTCAGGCGGCCTGCTCGGGACAGGATCTGGATCAGTATCATGCCGGCACCTGCAAAAAGGGTCACAAGGCCCCACTTAAGGGTGGGATATTTGGCCGTCTCACTTTCTATGGATTCAAGGATCCCGGCTTTATCAATATGCCCGCTGTTGACGATCTTACGACGCAGCAGATAGTCGGTCAGGGCTTTCAATAATGAATATATTCCGAAGAATACTACCGCAGTTACGATTGCGGCTCCGATTTGTTCACTTAACATATAACAGGGGTTTTAAAATTTAACTTCTGCATCATATGTCGTACGACAGGTGCAGAAGGTTGCAGAAATCGGCAGTTTTTTTGAAAGGGAACGAAAATCATCCTGTCTTCAGGCGGTATCCCGTATTATGGATGGTCTCAATTACGATCTGAGGATCGGGTTTCAGAACCTTCCTCAGGCGCGAAACGAAAACATCAAGGCTCCTGCTGAAATAAATATCATCATTGCCCCAGACCTTCCTGAGTATCTCTTCACGTTTCAGTATCCTTCCTTTGTTTTCGATCAGAAATGCAAGCAGTTCATTCTCCTTTTGGGTAAGGACCCGCGGCTTTTCGCCATAGCTCAGTTGCTGGTTCCTGTAATCGTAAGTAAATTCTCCAAGTTTTACCGGCAATGGATCAGCCATGGGGACTATGTTCTTCCTTTTCAGGAACACCTCTATTTTCAGCACCAGTTCCTCCATGCTGAAGGGTTTTGTAATATAATCGTCCCCTCCCAGGGTCAAACCGCTTATCCTGTCTTCCCCGCTTGATCTGGCAGTCAGAAAAAGTATCGGGATGCCCTGGTTAACAGCCCGGATCCTGGCTGCGAGAGTAAACCCGTCCATTTTAGGCAGCATCACATCCAGGATGCAAAGGTCATATTCCGAATTTTTCATCATCTCAAGGGCCGACATGCCATCGCCTGCATGATCAACCCTGTAACCCCTGATCTCAAGATTGTCCCTGGTCACAAATGACAGGGCAAGGTCGTCTTCAACATACAGCAGCTTTGGTTTGTTTCCCATGTCAGGATCTTATTGATTTGGAATTTCGATTGTGAACCTGGCCCCGCTTCCCTCCCGGGTATCGAGTTTTATCTTCCACCCATGGGCACGACAGATTATCTTCACATAATGCAGGCCCAGGCCAAACCCTTTTACATTATGGACATCCCCCGAAGGGACCCTGAAAAATTTCTGGAAAACCCTCTTCTGGTATTTAGGATCTATCCCCGGGCCGTTGTCGGCAAAACATATCAATACCGCCCTGTTTTCCATCTGTGTAGATATACTGATCCCGGCATTTTCAGGCCCGTATTTTACCGCATTGTCGAAAAGATTGTGAAATATGTTAGTCAGGTGGATAATGTCGGCCCGTATAACTTTCACCGATGGATCCAGCGACAGCTCAAGGGTCGAGCCCGGGCGCAACTTGGTCCTGAAATGTCCGGCCACCGTTTTTATCAGCTCATTCAGGTTGATTGTTTCAATTTTAAGCTGGAGGCCCCCCTTCTCGATGTGGACTATCTGCAGTACCTTCCCTGCCAGCAGGTCCAGCCTGCTATTCTCCTGTTTGATGAGGGAAGCATACCTGTCGAGCCGCCTAGGGTCTTTCACGATTTCGGGATCCAGTATGACATCGGCTGCCAGGTTTATGGTCGAAATGGGTGTCTTGAATTCATGGGTCATGTTGTTGATGAAATCTTTCTGCATTTCCGAAAACTGCTTCTGTTGCAGGATCACGAAGATGGCATAAACAAAGAAGATCACCGAAAGGACGAGGATAAAGGTGAAAAAGAAAAGGATCGCCATATCCCCTGCGATCGTATTCCGGAGGGCCGGGAACCGGATCCCGAAATAATAAAGGTATTCGCGGTATTTGGGTAGGTTTTCGGTGGATTTAAGCTTTTCTCCTAATCCTGAGGCGGAAATATAACTCCCGTAAACCATCCTGTCGGAATGACAATCATAAATGGCGTATTCGTAATCGGTCCTAATGTTGAGTCGTTCGAATTCAGTCTTCAGGAAGTGTTCCAGCACGTTGGCATCGATCACGCTGTTGATGTCAACGACAAAATATGCCGATGACAGCTGCCTGACGGGATTCCCGTAAGGAGGAGCGGTCTGGTTGAGGCTGCAGATCTTCCCGGCAACGGTCTTGAGGGCTATCACAATGCTCTGGTTCATCTCCTTTTCCCTGGTATCCCATGCGTTGACCAGGAAGTAGGTCTGCACGGAGATGATGCCGACAATTGAAACGGCCCCGAGCAATACAACGAATTTGAGTTTATACCCTCGCATGGAAATGATGTTTTGGATCCAGGGATTTTGTCATGTAAAATTACTGATAATGTTATTGTCAGCACGGGGATTTACAATTCATTTACAAAGATTTACATTTCGTTTACAATCATTTACGACTCGTTAACATGGGTTTCATTCATGCCTGTCCATCTTTGCAATCTAACAAAAACAAACAAATATGAAAACAAGAACAATGTTAATGACTGCCGCTATCTTCGGTTTATGCCTGGGTACTTATTGCCAGGATGCCCCGAAACAAGGTGAAGTGAAAACCTCAACCGAAGTGAAAAAGAACGGGCCTGTAGCCAGGTTCGACAAAACCGAGTATGAATTTGCTGATCTTAAGCAGAATTCACCCGGCACAGCCACTTTTATACTTACCAATGAAGGGAATGAACCACTGCTCATTTCGTCTGCCACGGCCTCCTGCGGCTGTACCAACCTCTCTTATTCCAAGGATCCTGTTCTTCCGGGCAAATCGACCAGCATTTCAGCGACTTATAACGCCGCCGCACCCGGTAATTTCAGCAAGACCGTCACAGTAAGGACCAATGCTTCCGATCAAACCGTGATACTGCAGATCAAAGGCAAGGTCATCCCGAAATCCTGATCGGGCTCCTGCAACCTTTTTGCATTTCCTGCGACTAACGTTTCAATGGATGATGTTGCACTGGTCAACGCCCTGAAGGCAGGAAATACAAATGCGTTCAGGTTCCTGGTCGAGAAATACCGGAACCTGGTATGGCATATGGTACTGCGGATGACAAACCGCCAGGAAGATGCGGAGGATCTTTGCCAGGAGGTGTTTATCAGGGTGTTCAAACAGATTGATAAATTCAGGGGGGAAGCTAAGCTGTCGACCTGGATAGGATCCATTGCTTACAATGCCTGCGTTGACCATGTGCGGAAAAACAAGCGTGAGGTATTGTCATCAGCGGATCCTATTTTGACGATCAACCTGGCCCAGTCGGATGTATCGCCCCTGCTGAACAATATAGACAGGAATACAATGAAAATACTCGTCCACCGGATCATAGAAAAAATGCCGCTTCAATACCGTACCGTGATCACTCTTTTCCACCTGGAAGAATTCTCTTACAGGGAGATTGAAGAGATCACCGGGATGCCCGAAGGCACAGTGAAATCATACCTGAGCCGTGGCAGGGAGATCATCCGCCAGAAAATGACAGAACTGGTACCCGACATCCGGCCCGTGTTATTCGAGGCTTAATAACATTAAATTTGCAGACATGGAAAAGAAAGAATTTAACAAAAACCTGGATGGCCTGATAGATGATTCACTGCGTGAGCCTCCCGATTTTGATTTTCCTGATGATTTTACCGATAAACTGGTTAAAAAGCTTGAGAAGCAGCTTGCCTGGCAGGAGCTCCTCACAGAACTTGGATTAAAAACAGGGCTTGTCCTGCTCGCCCTGATCGTGATGGGGATCTGCCTTATATTTCCTGCAAAAACCGATCCCGCCCCCCTGCTGCAGTGGGTCGCCGGCCATCGTGCGATTGTATGCGGCAGTATTGGAATCGGCCTGTTCACCTTTGTTTTCGACCAGCTGGTACTTAAATATATGTTCAAAAGGTCCAGGCAGCAATTCTGATGATTTGCCTGATCAATCCCCGGCTATTATGAATTACAATGACATCATAGGTATCATCGGGGTCGGTCTCATCCTCCTGGCTTATTTCCTGAATATTTTCTCGCTGATCCCCAAAGAAGGGAAACTCTTTTTCCTGATGAACATCCTGGGGGCAGGGCTCGCCTGCTATGCCTCAGTGCTCATCCATTACTGGCCTTTTGTGATCCTGGAAGGCGTTTGGACACTGGTTTCCGTGATCGGGCTGGTAAAAAAAGCATGAATTACCAATAAGAATTTTCACCAGTCACTGGTCACTGGTCACTATTCACTAGTCATCATTCACTTATTCACAATTCACTCATTTTTCTGCCGCCACCTGGGCCACGGTTTCAATGGCAATAGCCGAAAAAGCTGCCCCGTAATCGAGGTCGATGTTCTCCATGGTGTCATGGGTGTCGTGGTATCCCTGGCGGTGGATATCGTAATTTTCCATGAACAGCACACAGGGGACACCCATATCGGAAAATATCATCACATCGGTATTGTACAATGAACTGGTGGGGTCTTCCCAGGTGCGGACTTCACCCTCCAGGGGAAGGAACAAAGCTTTTGCGGGAATGGGGTAACTGGATTCGGGATTCGGGATTCGGGATTCGGGGTCTGAAGTCTTCAAAGGATCATTCGTCAGTCGTAAATCGTCCTTCACCCGCTCTCCTCTCTTGCATCCTGCCCTGTCGGGCATTGTATTCCATTCAGCGGCCAGTTTATTCCAGGTCCTGTTAACGAGGTGTGCCTTGTATCCCAGTTTTACCGAATCATCGCTGCGCCCGGGTGAGATCTGGAAGATGTCTTTTGCATTGTCGCGGTTATGGGCTATCATATCCATCACGAACACTCCCTTGATGTCAACTCCGCCCAGGTCAAGAAAACCCCCGTCATCCCTGCGCATCTTTAAAGTTTTCTGAACGTAGTTGCGGCAGAAGTCCCTGGCTCCCATGCAGTCAGAAGGAAATTCCTCCCCTGTAAGATGGATCAGCCAGATATCCCTTTCAAGTTTGCCTTCTTTCGCCAGTTTCAGGAAGACAGGGGCGGCAAGCAGCAGGGTGGATGTGGCCGAATGATTGTCGTCGGCCCCGGCGGCTGCAAGCCTTGCGCCTGTTCCGCCTTCCGATTTGTCGTAAACGTCTTCCATATAAGCGGTATCGTAATGGTCGCCCATAATGACCGCCTCTTTCCTGTTCTTCCCGGGAATGATGACCAGGATATTCCTTTCGTATTCAGTCCCTTCAAGGTTGGCTTTCCACCCGCCGAACTGTGTGAAGTCAAAATCGGTTTCCCATTTGAACGGCATTTCACCGGCTTCGGCTTTTCCTTCCATCCCGGCTTCGGCTATGGCTTTTTTGTGGCTCTTAAGAAGGTGTTCCCCCAAACGGTGGAGGTCCCTCTCCTTATGCCTTGTTTTACTCAGGGTGGGGTGGTCCTGCACCACATCCGCATTGTCTTTATTGATATATTCCCCGCAGGCAAGTGAAAAGATGGTGTTCCAGAAATCCTCCTCGTACTTTCTGGTAGCGGTTTCCCCGAAAGTGAGGGGCTGGATGGAAGTATCGTTTTCCCTGATGATATTTTCGACAAACACTTTTGCCCTGTGCGCCAATCCGGGCTGGTATGTGCGTTCATGAAGGATATCAAGCCATTGATCGAGGTTTGCATCTTTCTTAATGCGGATGAGGTGGCGGGCAAAGTCTTTCTCAAGTGAAGGAACCCCGAGGAGTTCCTGTACATCCAGCAGGGTCATCAGGTTGAAGGCTGTAAGATGCTTGTAACGGTCGTGTTCCGACAGGAAATGTTTAAGGATAGAGGTGTGGGGCTGCCGTTCCATCATTCTCGGCCATAATTCTATCGGCTTCGCCGGATCGGGTGTTACCGTATCATAAGCAGTGAAATAACCGTGAAGCAGGTCGGGGAAGACCATGGGTTTTGAAGTGGCTGTATCGACGCAGGAAACAATGGGCCTGTGCCAGAAGATCTCATGCCGGCCTGCCTGCATGGGCGGGAAGTAAAAGCGGTAACGGAATAATCCGCCGGCAAGCACAACCGCCGCAGCATGCTCAATTTCTTTTTTCCCGGCCCTGGGCCCGTCAAGCAACAGCTCAATATGTTCATTCAGTAGCTGGACATTGCGGGCCATCGGCTTATTATAGAGGTCTAAAGCCGGGAGGGTGGTGTTGAATAAAGTCTGTGCAACGGGATCGATCTCCTTGCTGTCAAGCAATGGGTCTTCGGTTCTGCCTTTACGGTCCCAGCGGCTTGTTCTCACATAGGAGTTCAGAAGGAGTTCTTCAAGGATATCGGGATTTTCATTCCCGGGTGATGACTGGTGGAACCATCCCGACTGGGGAACCCTGATCCCGAAATTCTCCTCATTCCTGGAAACTAGCCTCAGCATGGGGAACTGTATGGCATCGTACATGTGATGTGACAGATCTATATATTCTTTTGTCCCCCATGGGGAAAGACTGCCGGGGAAGGGGATCAGCGCAAGATCTCCCGAGAAATATTTTTGTTTTACAACCTCAGGCAGGCTGCCGAACGGACGGAAGGTAAGCAGGTACACCGTATCGGTGAAATCATCGCCATCCGCAATCAGGTATCTTGAAGCCCATGAGGGAAGACTAACGCCATTCCAATGTTTTACGGGTAATTTTCCCTTCGATGGAAGGATGCGGAACCCGGCCTCGAGCATGGCTTCGGGAGTATCGGTCTTACGGTCATAGGCATGGTGGAAGATCTTACCCATGAATCTCAGGAAAAAAGATTCGGGATATTCTTCTTCTGCCCCTTTAAAAAATGATTTCCAGAATGCTTTTTCCGGTCCCTGCTCACTGCTCCCGAAAAATGTCCACCTGGATCTTCCTTTATCATCCTTGGTCTTTGACAGAGCCAGCGGAGCCAATAATACGTAACGCTCATAATTAAGCGTGCCGGCTTTATTGGCGAGTTCATCAGGCCAGAAAGGATTGTTCCTGAGGTTTCGGTTCTTTCGCCCTGCGATGCTGGGAGGAAGGTTCCCCTTGCCCAGCTGCATTATATGCTCCATGCTCTGAAGCCCTATATTCTGAAGGCCCGGCTGAAGGTGCAACAGCTCTTCGGCTTCCCCTATATAAAATCCGAAAGGGTCGTCCTGTTTGAAATGCCAGGAATAAACCTTTCCGTCATATGGCCTGAACCCGATATGCATGGGAGGCATGTACTCAGAATAGGCAGGCAGGGGAAATGATTTTTCTCCTTCAAACCAAGGGAAACTCTGTAACAGATGTTTCCAACCCATTTTATGGTTGGTCATTTGATGAAATATTTCGTGATGAATGCGATAACCAGTCCTTCACTCATCCTTCCGGATCGGTAGAAGTCTCCTGTATCTCCTTGTAAATCTTCATGATCTCCTCCCTGAACCGGCCCGGGGCCTCAAGGTAGCCCCAGCCATCTTCAAGCTCTGTGATACCCCCCAGGGCGGAGTCTTCACGTATGATTATCCCATACGGGATCTGCTTATCCATAAGAACTTCTTCAATGAGTTCAGCCTCGAATTCGTTTTCGAGGACCAGGATTTTTTCAAAATCTTCCATTATTGTGAATTTTAGAGGAACCTTCCCGAAGATCCGCAATTGCAGATCATTTAAGTTCATTTTACCAAATTACAAAAAGTTTTGTGAAAGTGTGCAAATTGCTTAATGATTTTCTGATTAACAATTTAGTTTCGGTACTTTTGTCGGTTCAGAAAAAAATCCATGAAAATATCAGCGCATTACATTACCGGGATAACGATTTTATTATTCAGTACAATTATTGTCCCCGGCCTTTTTGCCCAAAAGCAAACTTCCCTTTCTTCTTTTCCCAACCCCAAAAACGTGATCATCATGATTGGCGACGGCATGGGATTTAACTGTGTGAAGGCGGCCGAATATTATTTCGGCCCCATGCAATTCCAATCCTTCCCCGTTAAACTTGCAGTAGCCACTTACCCGGCAAAGGTTGGGGCCTACGATGATAAGGATACCACAAAACTGAACTGGGCAGAGGGTTACAACCCGGCCCTGGCCTGGAAAGATTCACTTTATTTGCGGAAGAATTTTACCGAATCGGCGGCAGCTGCAACAGCACTGGCAACCGGGCGTAAGACCTATAATAATGTGATCGGGCTCTCGGTGACTTTCGATACATTGAGGAACCTTTGTGAGCTGGCTAAGATCTCCGGCAAATCGGCTGGGGTCATCACTACCGTACCCATCAGCCATGCGACGCCTGCCGGTTTCGTGGCCCATAATAAAACGAGGCAGCATTATTCGGAACTGGCAGCCTATATGCTTTTCAGCAGCCGCTGCGACCTGGTCATGGGTGCGGGGAACCCCGAATTCGATAATAACGGGAAGAAGCTTGACCGGAAATGGGAAAACCCGAAATACGTATGCGACAGCAACCTCTGGCTTTCAATTAAGTCGGGCAGCGGGATACAGACATCCTTTATCCTCAAGGATAAAATTTACGAGGTGAAAGATGTTTCAGGTGATAAGATCCCCGATCCCTGGACCCTCATCACTTCTGAGAAAGACTTCAGGAAACTCATGTACGGAAAGACGCCAAAAAGGGTGCTGGGAATTCCCGAAGTGTATTCAACCCTTCAGCAGGGCAGGGATTTCGGCAGGAATGAGACGAAAAATTCCCCGCCCTTCACTAACCCCTTCACTTCGGGGCTTCCCACCCTTGCCGAAATGGTCAGGGGAGGGCTGAATGTGCTTGACAACAACCCGAAGGGATTTTTTGTGATGATAGAAGGGGGTGCTGTCGACTGGGCCAACCACGACAACCAGAAAGGACGTATGCTGGAGGAAATGAAAAGTTTCAGCGACGCCATTGATACCGTTGTAGCCTGGGTCAATAAGAACTCCAGCTGGAATGAAACCCTCCTTATCGTCACGGCCGATCATGAAAGCGGCGACCTCTGGGGAGGAAATACCTATACCCCGGTTGCCGATAATGGTAAAAATAAACTGCCCTCGCTGAAATTCAACAGCAAGGACCACACCAATGCACTGGTCGGGTTGTGGGCTAAAGGAAAAGGAGCGGAAATGTATTCTTTAATGGCAGGTGAAACTGATCCGGTGAGGGGGAGGTTTATTCAGAACACGGTGATACCCCAGCTGATCTTTATGATGTGGGGCAGGCCGGTCACTTTTTGACCCTGCGGGCACGGGCCCTTGATTCTAAAAACGAGCTTAAGATATAGTATGCCCCGAAGATGGCGCCGGCCATCATCAGGCTGTAATAAAACGAAGGATGGGAGTTGATAAGCCTTCCGATGGGAATTGTTATAAAGCTGAATGAACGTTCGAAAATTTCACCGAAACGGGTAAAGCTGTTCAGAAGATACTGCAAAATCATACCAAAGATGTCGAAAGCGGCGAGAAACGAATGTAAAGCTTGCATAAAATCTTAATTTGAAACAAATATACACCGGAGCTATGCAGGCGTATACATTTTTTCGACGAATGGGGGAAATAAGCGGTTGAAAGGGGGAAAATTTCAGGCAATTGAATTCCGGGGCCGTTTTAATATGCCGAACCGGAAATTCCTCATAAAAGTTCAGTTTTTCTCTTTGGGAACCTTAAGTTTTGCCCGCTGAATATCCTTATAATCGACCTTTTGCCTGTATGCCAGGTATCTGATGAGGCAGTCTTCGGTTGTAATATCAAGCGTTGTTCCCGCATCCTGGTGATCAAAAGTGTAAGCCGCTGAGATATAACTGCTCAGGGCAACAGCATAGATCTTTTCCTGTTCAAGGGGTTTCCCTGAATGGTCAAGTATTTTCACTTCCGTCCCCTTACGGTTCCCTCCTTTGCTGATAGTATAGGTCAGGCCCGAGGGGATCAGGTCGATATCCCTTTCTTTTTTATAGGAATTCATGATCAGGCTGCCGATCTCAGAGCCTTTCATCTTATACAGTACGATCTGGTTCCCGAAAGGGTCGAGGCGGTAAACATCCTTTACTTTGATCTCCCCTTCAGTAAGGCCCTGGATCCTGATCCCGCCTTTGTTCTGAAAGGCGAAATCGGCTTTAGCAGCCCAGGCCACGGCATCGGTCATTAAGGCGCCCAGGCTTTGCTTGCCTGAAATATTACCTGCCGCAATCCCTGCCACTTTCTCGAATTCCGGGTTGTTTTCAAAGGACCTTACAAGGGCCTGCATGCCGGGCTCAGCCCCGTTCAGGGATTCAAGGGCGATCAGGGTGTCATGCTTATCAATGATACTGCCTCCCTGGAAAATCAGCGTAAGCTTGCCGATAAATCTCTGGTATGAACCTGCCTGCACAATCATTACGCCATTCTCTGTGACAGGTTTCTTCAGGATGGTATGCGAATGCCCTCCTATGATCACGTCAAACTGCGGAAATTCCCTGGCCAGCTTTTCATCGGTTTCCACGCCGAGATGGGAAAGGGCAATAAGGCAGCCGTATTTCTTCTTCAGTTCAACATACTGCCCTGCTGTCTTCAGGGGGTCGCTGAAAGTGATCCCTGTTACCTTGGAAGGATGTGTGTCGGGGATGCCCTTGTCGTTTATTTCTATCAGCCCCAGTACCGGGATCTGAAGCATGCCGGCTTTTAACAGGAAATACGGCTGGGGCTGTTTCAAGCCTGAAGAGCCGGTATTTATGTTGGCGCAGATGAAGGGGAACTTCGCCTGTTCAATTCGCTTCTCAAGGAAAGCCTGGCCCAGGTCAAACTCGTGGTTGCCAAAACAGCTCAGGCTAAAACCGGCCTGGTTCATCAAAGCTATCATCGGAAAGCCTTTGTCGCTCACCATGTCAACATACGGGTTCCCGGTGAAGTTGTCGCCGGCAGCCACGATGAAGAGATGAGGATGGTAACGCCGGAGGCTGTCGGCAAGATATCTGAGCCTTGCAAAACCCTCGGTCTTGGCATGCATATCGTTGAGGTGAAGGATAATAACCTCGGTTTTGCCTGACCCGCTTTGTTGGGCAAATAAAGGATAAGTGGCCGTAAGGAAAAAGGCCGTCAGAAGGAAAGAAAGAAGTTTTTTCATTATTTGTAAAGAAAACGTTTAATGCTCCGTTTGGGTGTTTTTTCGAATTCTGTAGGGTGGATCTCGAATCCCGAGACCATCATGTATTTGGGCACACGATGGTTGAGATCGTGAATATAACCTTTGAAGATCTTGTCAAGTTCTTCCCTTGTATGCCCTGCTTTTTCAACTGCATCATAATCGGGATAGATGAGGGCAATGAGATGCTCTTCACGCTCGATTACCAGGGATTCCATGACCATGAAACGGTTGTTCAGGTGGGATTCAATCTCCTCGGGATAGATATTTTTACCTGAGGGGCCAAGTATCATGCTCTTGCTACGGCCCCTGATATATATGTTCCCTTGTTTGTCGGTCACGCCCAGGTCGCCGGTATGAAGCCATCCGCCTTCATCGATAACCTGCTTCGTGGCTTCTTCATTCTTATAATACCCCAGCATCACATGGGAGCCTCTCACCATGATCTCCCCGGTGGTGCGGTGAGGATCCTGGGAATCGATCTTCAGTTCCAGTTCGTCAACCACCCTGCCTGAAGCGCCCAGCTGGGTCGTTTTCCAGGATGCATAGGAGATAAGCGGTCCGCATTCAGTCATGCCGTAACCGACAGTGAACGGGAATTTTATTTTCCTGAAAAACTGTTCGGCTTCGATGTTGAAAGCAGCTCCCCCGATGACAAGTTCCCTGACATTTCCGCCAAAGACATCGTAAAGTTTCTTTTTTATTTTATTGTGCAACAAGATGTTAATGCCTGGCGTCCCAAGCAGTACCCTGATCGCCTGCTTGCGGAACAGCGGCAGTATCTGGGTCTTGTAGATTTTCTCAATGACGAGGGGGACGCTCAGGATGAGGGCCGGCCTGATTTCCTGGAAGGCCTGCATGATAATGCTGGGAGAGGGGGTCTTGGTAAGGAATGTAATATCGCATCCGATTGTGAAGGGGAACAGGAATTCAAAGGCGCAACCATAGGTATGCGCCAGGGGCAGGAATGAAAGGATCCTGTCTTTGGCCTGGAGGGGCATGTTCCTTTGCGCAAAAAGGATATTCCCGTACAGGCTTTTATGCTGGAGGACCACCCCTTTCGAAAAACCGGTTGTTCCGGAAGTATAGCTGATCACCGCTATGTCTTCAGGCAAGAATCCTTCAAACCGTATCGATTCCGGGGTAATATCAGCTGTCCCTTCCTTCAATATCCGGGATTCGTTGTTCGATATTCGATATTCATCTTCTTTATTGTACAGGACCTCATTCGTTTGAATCCTGTAAACCGCCCTGATCAAAGGCATCTCCTTTACATTCAAATCTTTAAAAATAAATTCCTCCACGAACATCATGCAGGCATCTGAATGAGTCGTAATATAATGGACATCGGCCGGTTTGAAATCGGGAAGCAGGGGTACGGTTACTGCCCCGAAAGTGACCGTAGCGATGTAAATGATCCCCCAGTTGGCAGAGTTTTTGCCAAGGAGGACGATCTTATCGCCCTTTTTGATTCCGTTTTTCCTGAAAATCTCGTGAATGGCCAGTATTCGTGAGCCCACTTCCTTATAGGTGTAAACTGATCCGCCGTAATCGGATAATGCCCTGTTATCCCAGTTTTTGCGGATGCTGGCTTCAAAAAGGGCTGTCAGGTTCTTCGGGACAGGCATATTTTTGAATAAAGCACGAAGTTCATAAAAATTATTTACTTATGACAGTATTGTTTGGTATAATTCCAGAAATTTCATGATACAGTTTTCCCAGTTATACCTTGAAGCGTAGTCGCGTATCTCGTCTGAGCATGCCCCGGGTTCCTTTTCCCTGAGCTCAAGCCCATTACGCAGAACGGAAGCCATTTCCCGGGCATCAAAGTTGTCCCAGTAAAAAGCAAGCACCCCCCCGGTTTCGGGCAGGCTGGCCATCCTGCTCAGAAAAACCTGCTTCCCTGCCAGCATGGCTTCGATCACCGGGAGGCCGAAGCCTTCGGCAAGGGAAGGGAAGAGGAAAGCCCGGCAGTGTTTGTACAGCCAGTATTTTTCATCCTCGTCGAGGACCCCCGGCAGGATGATGTTCTCAGAAACAGACGAATCCCTTATCATCCCGCGTATTTTATCCCCATAGGAAGTCTGGTTGTTACCACCGAGGACCAGGAGATGATCGGGAAAATGTTCCATAAGCGGGATCAGGGCCTGCAGGTTCTTTTTTTCTTTAAAGACTGACAGGGAAAAGAAAAACGGTTTATCGGGGAGCCAGCCGGGCATTGCGGCATTGGGCCTGGTTGAAAGCCTTACTCCGTCGTGGATGGTCACCAGCTTTTTGTTGCCGGTATCAATATGTTCTTTCAGCACCTGGGCTGTGTAATCGGAGATCACTGTGACAGCTGCGGCCCTGTCAACATTTTTCTGAAGCCTCCTGAGGTACCCGGCAGCTTTGGCCGGTGTTTTTTCGGTAAGGAAGTTCAGGTCATGAACGGTAAGAATGAATTTTGACTGCGGATGAGGGAGGTGGGATGGAAACTGGTGGAGGCTGTGCCAGATATCGGCTTTAGGGCTAAGGCGGGGCAAAATGCGTTGCCAGAAATTTGTTTGCACCCATTCCGCTTCAGGATTTCTTGGAAAGGTAAACCCCTGAGGGATAAGAAATACAGGTTCTATGCTGTACGGACAATATTTCATCAGCTCATCGGCAAAGTTCAGGGAGTACTGCCCCAGGCCGGAGTAGAGGTCTTTGGTCTTATACAGGTCGACAAGTATACGCACGCTGCAATTTACGAAATTCGTATCTTGGCTCGGAAATTATGCTAAACAAATTTCTAAAGGATCTACGAAAAAAGGACCATAAACCGGCTTACGGCGGGCTGGATATCCTGCGTTATATCGGTCCGGGCCTGCTTGTAACGGTAGGGTTCATCGACCCCGGGAACTGGGCGTCGAATATTGCAGCGGGCTCCGGGTACGGCTATACTCTGCTCTGGATGGTAACCCTCTCAACCCTGATGCTCATCATCCTGCAGCATAATGTAGCCCACCTCGGGATTGCAACCGGGCTTTGCCTTTCGGAAGCGGCAACCATGCATATGAAGCCGTGGCTCTCGAAGTCGGTTCTCTGGACTGCAATGGGAGCTTCGGTCTCGACCAGCCTGGCCGAGATCCTCGGTGCAGCCATTGCACTAAACATGCTGTTCAAAATTCCAATCCCGGCAGGCGCCATACTCACCCTCTTTTTTGTGATGGTCATGCTGTTAACGAATTCTTACCGCAAAATAGAGAAGTTCATTATCGCATTCGTTTCTATCATCGGCCTTTCGTTCCTGTATGAACTTACTCTGGTTAAGGTCGACTGGGCAGGGGCGGGGATAGGCTGGGTGAATCCTTCTATCCCTCAAGGCTCCATGATCATTGTCATGAGTGTTCTTGGCGCCGTAGTGATGCCCCACAACCTGTTTTTACATTCAGAAATAATTCAAAGCCGGCAGTGGAATCTCGAAAACGAGAATGTCATCCGCAGGCAGCTGAAATTTGAATTCTTCGACACCCTTTTATCCATGATCATAGGCTGGGCTATCAACAGCGCTATCATCATACTGGCAGCCGCAACATTTTTTGTGCATAAAACCCCTGTTGGCGAGTTGCAGCAGGCGGTAGGCATACTCAGCCCCCTGCTTGGCCAACATGCCGGGATCGTGTTTGCCGTGGCTTTGTTGTTTTCTGGACTGGCCTCGACGATCACCTCAGGTATGGCTGGAGGGTCCATCCTTGCCGGGATCTGGGGTGAACCCTATGACATCAAAGACAGCCACTCAAAGCTGGGTGTGATGATCTCCCTGGTGATCGCGGTGCTCATCATCTTTGTCATCAGCAATCCTTACCAGGGACTGATCATTTCACAGATGATACTGAGCATACAGTTGCCGTTTACCATTTTCACCCAGATCCGTCTGACCTCATCGGCCCGTGTTATGGGCAGGCATGTAAACAAGAAAAGGACAACAGTTCTGCTGATCTTCATAGGCGCTATTGTGACTTTCCTGAATATTCGCCTTCTCATCAGTTTCTTGTAACTTTGCCGCATGAAGAAGATCGCAGGAAGGGTGTTCCGCTGGCTGGGGTATTTGGTGTTGCTGTTTATTGTCGTTGAACTGATTTTGAGCTTCTGGGCGCCGGTATACGATTTTCCCGAGCCTGTGCCTTTTTCGGGCGATAAATTCTTCAATCCTTATGAAGGCCTCGACAGCAGCGGATGGAGAAAAACCAATTTCCACTTTCACGTCCGCGAATGGTGGGGGCTTACTGCCGGCCGTAACAACACCCCACAGGAGTTATATAGGGTTTATAAGCAGCTGCATTACGATGCCCCTGAGATATCAAATTACCAGAGCATTTCAACGGAGTTCAAGGACTCGGCATTTTATATTCCCGTTTATGAACACGGGTTTGGCATCCGGAAGAAACATCATATGCTGATCGGGGCCAGGGAGGTCCTGTGGTTTGATTATTCCCTCGTTCAGAGCCTGAGCCAGAAGCAGCAGATACTTAACCTCCTCCGGCCGCAGAGCGAGATAGTGGCTATCGCCCATCCCGACTGGGAAGGGGGGTTCTCACTCAGGGATATGAAGTATCTCTCGAATTACGATATGCTTGAAGTCCTTGACAACAACTGGAGGTCGATACCCCAGTGGGATGCCGCACTTTCTTCGGGCCATGCGGCCTGGATACTGGCCGATGACGACGCCCATAATATTGAAGACCCTTACCAGATCCAGCGTTGCGCAACCTATATCCATTCACCAATTCTGAGGGGCGATTCGTTAGTCAGGTCATTGAAAGCCGGCAGGGCTTACGGGGTGGAAATATACATGGGAAACCGCTGGACTTATGACCGCAAGGCATACTGGGCAGGGAAGATCCCGAAGCTTAGATCGGTAAGTATGCACGGCGATACGCTCAAAGTTTCGGTCAGCGGGGAAGTGTTCAAGATCATGTTCATAGGCCAGGACGGCAGGATAAGAAAATCGGTTTACGGGGATTCATCCATGTGGTACAGGTTCAGCCCGGCCGACACTTACATCAGGACAGAGATTACGTTCTTCGCCTACCATGCCCATCCTACAATTGGCCCCGGGGATATTTTTTACCTTAACCCTGTTTTCCGTTATAATGGGGAATTCCCCCTGAATGACCTGAAGGCAGAGATCAACTGGCCCAGGACCCTGATCTTTCGCTTTATGGCTTTTGGCTCGCTGATCGCAATTCTCTGGACTATCTGGCGTTTAAGAAAGAACAGGAAACAAAGCAAAGATGCCGTCCAACCGTAAAATATACTGGGCATTAGGGATACTGCTGGTTTTATCGGCAGTGGTAAGGGCATTGATTGCCGGCTCCATCGAGCTTGGGAATGACGAAGTCTACTACTGGACTTACGCCAAATTTCCCGACATGAGCCATTTCGACCACCCGCCGATGGTCGGATTGGTGATACAGTTGTTCACGCTTAACCTGAGGTTCGACAGTGAACTTTTTCTCAGGCTGGGATCGGTGGTCCTGGGAACGGCTTCAACCTGGATGATCTTCCTGATCGGGAAGAAGATCAAAAATGCAGCAGCAGGGCTGTATGCAGCCCTTCTTTTCACGGCTTCTTTTTACGGGTTTATCCTCGTAGGCACGTTTATCCTCCCCGATACCCCTCAGGTATTTTTCTGGCTGGTAAGCATGTACCTTCTGATCTGCTCCCTGCCCGATGAGTCACTCTCAAGCCAGAGCAGGGCGTACCTGTTTTTTTCAGGCTTAAGCATAGGACTTGCATTGCTTTCAAAATACCATTCGGTGTTTTTGATCTTCGGGGCCGGGATGTTTATACTTTTTCACAACAGGAAATGGCTGCTGGCAAAGGAAACCTGGATTGCCTTGCTGATGGCTGTAATGCTGTTCATGCCTGTAATTTTCTGGAATTACAATAACAATTATATCAGTTTCACATTCCATGAAAGCCGGGTAGGGATGACTGATTCGGGAATCCAGCCCCAGTATTTCCTCACCGAGATTGCCGGACAGGTTTTTTACAATAACCCGGTAAATATCATCCTGATAATCCTGGCCTTCATTGCCCTGTTAAGGGGGAAAGAGATCCTTGAAAAGCCATACCGGCGACTTATTCTGTGGATGAGCCTTCCTTTATGGATTGTTTTCGTTTCTTTTTCACTTTTCAGGTCAACTCTCCCGCATTGGACAGGACCGGCATATATAGGATTCATCCTTATAGCCGCCTCCTGGCTTGCCACGCCTTCAACTAAAGAAAAAAGGCTGAGGCTCATACCCTGGCCGGCAGCCATTGCCCTGGTATTTATACTTGCCGTTATTTCACTTGCCGTAACCCAGATACGGTATGGATGGGTACCTTTGAAAAAATGGAAAGTCGAAGATGTTTCAGCCGATCTCTGCGGCATGCAGCAGCTGGGTGAAAAGTTCGCCCCCATGGCAAACTGGGAGGAGGACCATTTCCTGATCGACAAAGGTTCACCTATCTTTACTTTCCGCTGGTTCCCTGCAGCCAATTTCGACTATTATGTTGCACGCCCTTCCGGACGTAAAGTATATGCATTGGGAAGCCTGGAGCGCATCCACAAGTACCAGTGGATAAACCGCATCAGGGGAGGCATGAAGAAAGATGCCGATGCCTGGTACATTGCTTTAAGCGATGATTATGAAGACCCTGTTGCACTTTACGGGAAATTATTCGAACTGGTGCTTCCTTCGGATACCATCCAAATCACCAGGGGCCGTGACACCATCCGCAAAGCTTACATCTACAAACTCATAAACCTGAAGGAGGATCTGAGTTTCATGCCCGCCGACAGTTTCAAACCCCCGGCCAAGACCGACACCCTTGCATATTTTATCGGGCAGATCAGGAACAATCCCGACTGGATGGACATCCTGCAGAAAAGGGCCAGGGACAAGGGTATTCCCCTGACCGAGATGGTCAAGCAGGAAGCGAAAAAAATGATGGCAGACCATAAGGACATGATGGACCTGAATTCAACCAGGAAAAATGATTCGGTGAAACAGATCCGTATACTGAAGGATGACGGGAAATAAAAATCATGACCCTTTAAGATGGTTCCCCCATTGATTGATCTTTGACAGGTTCAGGCTTATTTCGGACCTGTCATTTTTTTCGGATCAACGATTTTGGTGAAGTCTTCGTCACTTAGAAGACCCAGTTCCAGTGTTGCTTCCCTCAGCGTCTTGTTTTCCTTATGTGCTTTCTTTGCGATTTTGGCCGAATTGTCATAACCTATATGAGGGTTAAGGGCCGTTACAAGCATCAGTGAATTTTCGAGGTTCCTGTTGATGGCAGCCAGGTTTGGCTGGATGCCCACAGCGCAGTTGTCGTTGAATGAAACACAGGCATCGCCTATAAGGCGGGCGCTCATAAGCAGGTTGGAAATAATGAGAGGTTTGAATACGTTCAGCTGGAAATGCCCGCTGATGCCTCCGATGTTGACTGCCACATCATTCCCAAGCACCTGGGCGCATACCATGGTCATGGCTTCGGGTTGGGTGGGGTTTACCTTCCCCGGCATGATACTGGATCCTGGCTCATTTTCGGGAAGCATGAGTTCGCAGATCCCGCAACGCGGTCCCGACGCAGAAAGACGGATGTTGCTGGCAATATGCATCAGGCTTACGGCAAGTGTTTTAAGGGCGCCTGAGGTTTCAACACAGGCGTCGTGAGCCGAAAGCGACTCGAACTTATTCGGAGCGGTGACAAATGGCAGGCCGGTGATTTCGGCGATTTTCTTTGCAACAAGCATATCGTAACCTTTTGGTGCGTTGAGGCCCGTGCCGACTGCAGTCCCCCCAAGCGCCAGTTCCGAAAGATGCGGTAAGGTGTTTTTAAGCGCTGCAATCCCATGGTCGAGTTGTGACACATAGCCGGAGAATTCCTGCCCGAGGGTAAGGGGGGTGGCATCCATGAGGTGGGTCCGGCCGGTTTTGACAATATCGCTGAATTCCACCGACTTGCCTGCCAGGGTATCCCTGAGGAGTTCCACCCCCGGGATGGTTGTTTTTACTACCATTTCATAAGCCGCGATGCTCATGGCAGCCGGGAAAGTATCGTTTGACGACTGCGACTTGTTGACGTCATCGTTAGGGTGGATGATGGTTTTTCCTTCACCCAGTGTTCCCCCGCTCAGTACATGGGCCCTGTTTGCGACCACCTCGTTAACATTCATATTGGTTTGGGTACCCGATCCGGTTTGCCAGATCACCAGCGGGAACTGTTCATCGAGCCTGCCTTCAAGGATCTCGTCACAAACAGCGACAATAAGTTTCATCTTGTCTTCCGGAAGGACTTTCAGATCGCAGTTGACCATAGCCGCCGCTTTTTTAAGCACAGCCATGGCCATGATCACCTCTTTGGGCATGGATGCGGGTTCGCCGATCTTAAAATTGGTCAGTGATCTCTGGGTCTGAGCACCCCAGTACTTGTCCATGGAAACCTCTATTGGGCCCATGGTGTCCTTTTCAATGCGTGTTTTCATAATCCGGAGTTTATTGTTTTGTTTCTGGTTTTGTTCGGAATGTTTGGATGACTGGATGGCTGGATAAGGCGCTTCGCGCCGATAGCTGGATGGCTGGATAAGGCGCTTCGCGCCGATAGCTGGATTTCCAGTTATCCAGTTATCCAGCTATCCATCTTTTTTTATCACCTCCTCTATCCTCTCCACCGGCTCCCCCCAAATGGCCCTGTACTGAGCCTCAACGATCGGCCTTTTAAGCAGCCTTGGGTTTTGTACAATTATTTTAATCCATTCGTGATCGTTGAATTTCTTGCCTTTCAGTTTTTTCTTAAAATAGTCTTCCTGCCTTCGGATGATCTCCTCGGGTTTGGAATTAAGTTTCATCAGCAGTTTTTCGAGATCCTCCTCCGAAAGCGGTTCCTTCATATATTCCACTATCTCGAAATCAATGCCCTTGCTTCTCAGGTATTCCAGCCCGGCCCTTGACTTTTTGCACTGCGAATTATGGTAGATTTTGATCATTTTTGTTTCTTTGGTTGGAGGTTTGCATTAATATGTATGATCAGATAACTGGATAGGGCGCTTCGCGCCGATATCTGGATATCCAGTCATCCAGCAATCCAGTTCTCCAGCTACGAATTCCCATACTCCATCAGGTAAGCCTTGATAAACTCGGTGAGGTCCCCGTCAAGCACACCCTGTGTATCGGAAGTCTCAAATGTAGTCCGCAGGTCCTTTACCATTTTATATGGATGCAGCACATACGAACGTATCTGCGAGCCCCATTCAATTCGTTTTTTCCCGCTTTCGATTACCGCGATCTTTTCCTTCTGCTTCCTTAGTTCGATTTCGTACAACTGTGACTTGAGCATCTTCAGGGCTTTTTCACGGTTCTGCCCCTGGGAGCGGGTTTCCTGGCACTCAATGATAATGCCTGTAGGCTCATGTTTAAGCCTCACCGCCGTTTCGACCTTGTTCACATTTTGCCCGCCCGGGCCGCTGCTTCGGAATGTATCCCATGAAATTTCTGCAGGGTTGATCTCGATCACGATATCGTCATCGATGATAGGATAGGCGTAAACAGAGGCAAAGGAAGTATGGCGTTTATGGTTCGAATCGAAAGGCGAGAGGCGTACCAGCCTGTGCACCCCGTTTTCACCTTTCAGGTAACCGTAGGCATAGTCGCCTTCGATTTCAAGGGTGACCTGCTTTATCCCTGCCACATCGCCTTCCTGGAAGTCCAGTTCCTTGACCTTGTATTTGTTTCGCTCGGCATAGCGTATGTACATTCGCATAAGCATCTGGGCCCAGTCCTGGCTCTCGGTGCCGCCTGCCCCCGAGTTGATCTGGACAATGGCGCTCAGCCTGTCCTCCTCCCCGCTCAGCATATTGCGGAATTCGAGGTTCTCAACGAGAGTAAGGGTTTCTTTGAACTGTTTGTCAAGGTCGGCTTCGGCCCCCTCTCCCTGGATATAGAAATCCCACAGGATCATCAGTTCCTCAAAACTTGCCTGGCCGCTTTGGTATGCCCCGGTCCAGATCTTCTTATCACGGATTGATTTTAAAACCTGCTCCGCTGCTTTGGAATTATTCCAGAACCCGGGAGCCTGGGTTAGCTGTTCTTCTTCCCCGATCAGGGCGAGTTTCTTGTCGACGTCAAAGATACCTCCTCAAGGCATCAAGCCTTGTCTGAAGATCTTTCATTTGTTCCTGGCTGACCATATCAGATTTTTAGTTCATCAAGTGTTTTCAGGATCAGGTCAGTTTCATAACCTTTCCCTAATGCAAAAGTGAATAATTTATCCCGGAAATTCAAGGATTTTCCTGAATTTAATTCTCCTTTCTCCAGGGGGCGGATGTCTTTTGCCTTTTTGCTGATCATGTCCCCGAGGACAAGCCGGTATGAATCTTCGTCAATCTCTTCAAGGGCTGAACGGATCAGTTTCTCAGGTATCCTCTTTGACCGGAGCTCAAACGTGATCCTTATCCTTCCCCATTTGTTCACCCTCCATTTACCCCTGACAAAGGCCCTTGCAAACCGTTCATCGCTGATGAACCCTTCTTCGGTGAGCTGGTTGAGAATGCCCCGAATCTTACCCGGCGGGGCCTGCAGGGACTTAAGTTTTAACTCAACTTCCTTTTCGCTCCGTTCGCGGTAACTGCAGAAATAGCGGATCTTTTCAAGTAGCAGTGTGGGATCGGAAACAACCGCATCAATCCTTCTTTTTCTCTCTTCCTGTTTATTTGCCGGCCTTTTCAAGTTTCTCGACATCTAACGAAGATCATTGTTCACCAGTCACCACCTACCCTACTTTTGTTTCTCAAACACGTCAATCTCCCTGAAATAATAGGGCCCGTGGCCGCAATCTTCGGTTACCCACATCAGGTAACGCCACGACCTGCCTTTGTTCGGGAAAATGGAGTAAAGAGCTTTTGAATTGCCCCACACATCGCATGGAGGGATGCTCATCATATACGTCCACCCAGCAGCCTTAGGATCGCCGCCGGGGTCGGGGGGGGCAGGGGAATTCGATCCCCAGAGGGAAAGAAACTCTGCACCCCTGTGCATATTCAGGTTGGCAAACATATGTATGCTGTCGATCTCGATCTCCTTCTGAAGATCCATCCAAACACGGCTTTCGCCTTCGTCAAACCAGACGTCATTGACAGAATCATTCGAACGGAGATCGAACATGCCGTCGACCAGTGGAGACAGGTTCATGCCCTGGGCTGGCTTTTTCTTTAGGATTGTATCAGGGGTGGTATAAAAGTATTTTACGGTAACCCCGTTCGGCACGCGAAGGTCGGCATAATCGTTTCTTGTGACTTTGCCCGGCAGGTCATTGAGGTTGCGGTTCCTGCTGATCCTGCATACGGCAAGGGCGGGGGCATTCGCATCCGCGTAGGACCTTGGAAGGTTCAGGGCCACCGGGCTTTTCCATGAATAATCATCGTACAGCGGCATGGCCGGAACTACCTGGTCGGATGGATCATCCGATACGCTCATTGCAAAGATCTTGATGGATTTATTCTGCGGAAGCTGCACAAAGCCTGCAGACGGATTCACAGGGATGCTGTATTTAAAAATGTAAGCATACTGGTACGGCAGGTTGGCTGTATCTTTATGAAGATGGGTTGCAAACCATGCGACTTCGTCGCGTTTGATAAATCCTTTATCTACATACTTCAGTCGGCCGAGCTTATCCCAAACCCTGTTGTCGTACTGCCCGATCTTTCCCGAATAAGCCTGGACCCTGAGGCTTGATTTTACATTGCCTGCCCTGAACACACCGTTGGTGTCGTCACTGGCTGCCGCAAGGATGAACAGCCTGCTGTAATTCCCGGTCTTCGGAAGCAATATTTTCTGCCCGTTGCAGCTGATGGCATTGTTCTTGCCATCGGTCCTCGGTCCGAGGGTAAACTCAATCCCATCCACCGTAAGTGAAGAAGGAAACAATTCTGCGGGTATGCTTATCCCGTTATCGTCAAATTTTCCGTTCTTCTTATTGTTATCGCTGCTTACAACGTCTTCCTCATAGGCAAGTGGCAGTGGAATGCTGGCCGGGGTGAACAGTTTCTCTGAAGGTTTATCAAGCTGGATCCTGAAACTCCGAATGGCATATTTGTCGAGATTCACGACCAGTTTCCCGTTCACCGGCTGCATGCCGGCTATAGTTCTTTCCTGCCCGTCGACTTCAACCGCAGTGAGCACTTTGGAGAGGAAGCTGAATTCGACGTTCTGGGCTTCTTTTCCCAGGAGCTCCTGCATACGGATAATAATGTCGTTATTGTTTTCAGCTTTTTTAATGGCCGTGATATCCACCTGGGGGCTGGAAACTTTCACAAAAGAGAAAGTCTTTCCGAGCGAACCCTGGTGCTGGGGCACTACGAAAGCTCTTACAGGCTGGTTCAGCATCCTGGCCTGCCATTCGGTGAGTGCAGTGCGCCAGTCGCCTTTATGCGGATAAATAGCATAAACGAAATCATGGTTGCCGAAATCCTGGCTTGCCTGCTCATGGTAAGTATTGGCGACAGGAGTGTAAAGCAGTGTAAGGCGCAATGTTTTATCGTCAGGTTTGTCGGATCCGAATTTGGAGTCTTCGAGTATGCTCACGCCAAAATTGCCCGATTTATCAGTCAGGTCAAACCATTCACGGGAAGGTACTTCGAATTTTTTTTCGTTGTTTGTTGAACGTTCAACAGTGCCCAGCCCAAGGTTGTAAGTGGCATTCGGGTTCGATGCCGTCAAGGGGAATGAAGCTTTGAGGCTCACGCCTTTCGACTGCCAGGCAACCTCGTTGCGAACTACTATGCACTCCTGCCCGGCAGTAAGTGAAATATACTGGGTGAAATCAGAATTCCTGCCTTTGCGCTCTATTTTAATCACATCGCTGAGGGTGCTGTTGTATACCAGGCTGATAGTTGCAGGTCCTCTGACATAATCAATGGGCGGGTTTTTCCTGTCGCGCCAGTCCATATTCCAGGCCGGCCAGTATTCGGGGTATTCATGCAGGAACTCCAGGCGGGCCGGGGCCGACAGCATTTCTTTATTCATGCGTTTGTCGAAAATACTGCTGATGTCGCCATTCTGGTTCAGGGTAACTTTAAGGAATTCATTTTCCATGCTGTTTGCGGTGGCTTTCAGGACTGTTTTCACAACCGGGGCTGTTGCAGCCGGCTGCACGTCGAATACCGAAATTCCCAGCGAAGGGAGGGAAGCAAGGAATAAGATACGCAGCGAATGTTTCGTCTTGTACTGGATCTGAACAGGAACTTCTTTATCGTCGGGGCCCAACACTTTTACGAATTCGGGGGGGGCTTCAGCATAGTTAAGTTCCACTTCAACAATAGCTTTGCGGGGGATGGCAAGGGGATTGTAAACCGCAACGCTCTGTCCGCTGCCCCTGGTATCCATGCCATGGATCACCGAAGCTGCCGAAGACTGCAGGGCGCCGGAGAACAGGTTAAGCCCCAGCACCTCATCGTTCCAGGCATATTCATATGCCTTCGGGATGCATGTCCCGGGCAGGATGTCATGCATCTGGCTTCCAAGCACCAGCCACCATGCCGAATTAAATTGTGGCTGCGGGTACCTGACACCACCGGCCAGGTCGGCGAAAACGGCAAGCGGCTCGGCAGCCTGGGCCAGCAGTTCATTCTTCCTGTTCCAGCGTTTCATGTAGGCTTGTGATGTGAGGGATCCTGCCGAATGCTGGGTCAGAAGCAGATCCCCTGAATAGGTGGGTAGCTTCGCAGCCTGGGCTTCTGTGAGGTCCCTGAAGAGCTGGTCGGATGAGCATAAGTACAGTTGTATTTTGCTGTCGGGGTTGTTCAGTGAACCTATGGCATTCTTAACAGCTGCCGGGGAAGGGGAACCGCCGATGTCGCCGGTGCCATAATACCTGTAATCGGCATAAACACCATATTTTTTCCCATTATCCAGAACACGGTCAACCCATGCTTTGACGGTATCACAGCGGGGCTCAACATCCCCGGCATAGTCGGTGGCATTGAGGGCGGCAAGCACTCCCTTACCGTCGGTGCCTTTCCAGTTTCCTATGTTAAAGGGGATACCTATGGCCGAACCCCATTCCAGCTTCTGGGTCGAAAAACCTTTCACCCCGGCATGGGCAAGCGCCGATGGCAGGCTGGCCTGGAACCCAAAGCAATCGGGGAGCAGGAAATCCACGCTCTCTTTCCCGAATTCACTCCTGAAATAATTGTTTCCGTATAGCACATGACGGATGATGGATTCCGGGGAAGGAATGTTGGCATCGCATTCATCTACCGAAGAGCCTCCGACAAACCACCGGCCCTGGCTGATGTATTTTTTAACTTTCTCATACCGTTCGGGATAATATTCTTTCATCATCCTGTAACGCCTGGCGCCTGAAAAGGTAAAAACATATTGTTTATACTTCTCAAAAAGCAGGAAATTGTCATCCATCGTTGCCTTGATGAATTTATTAACAGTCTCTTCGTAATCCCATCTCCACTCGGTATCCAGGTGTGCGTATGCCACAGTGTAAAGCACAGGTTCGGTATTGAGATCGTACCTGGGCAAAGATTTTTTTGCCTCAGGCTGACAATAACCCTTCCCGCAAATGAAGAAAAGGGAACATAAAAGAATGGCTAAGTATTTCATATATGCCTGGTTACGTTTAATAAAATCCCTTTATCCCGCATGTTACCCCGTAAAAGGATAAACACCGGAAATCAGGGCCCGGATTCCAATCCTCCGGTAAAAATAGAAAATTTTTTATTGGGGAAATCCATACCTTTGCAATCAATTATAAAAACCATCACATGAAAAAAATCGCATTACTCCTTTTTATAGGGGCAATCCTGGCATCCTGCGCAGGGAAAAAGGACAGTTTCACTATCAGCGGTAAGATCATTGGCATTGACAGTGGCACTGTTTATCTGCAGAAATATGAAGTTTCGGACTGGGTGAAAATTGACTCCGCCAAACTTCAGAAAGGTTCGTTTACTTTCAAAGGAAAGATCGGCCTTCCCGAAATGTGGTTTATCACCGATAAAAGCAAGTTGTTTTTGCCGGTTTTTGTGGAGAATGCAAATATCAATATAGAAGTCTATGCCGACAGTGTGGATAAAGCAAATATCAGCGGTTCTGCCACCCACGACCTGTTTAAAAAATACCAGAAACAAAGTGACAGCCTGAACAAGCTGATGGAAACCTGTTACAAGGAATACCGGGCGGCAAAGGAGGCAAACGATACGCTTAAAATGAAAAAAGCTGATTCGGTTTCCGATGCCCTTGATAAAGCCGTCAAGACGAATGTCGTAGCTTTTGCAAAGTCCAACCCTGCCTCAGTGGTCGGGCCATATCTGATCATGCGATCTGCATACCAGTTTGAGCTTCCCGAACTGGAAGAATCTGCGGCAATATTCGACACCAGCCTGAATACCTCTACTTATGTGCAGACCATTAAGAAGAGAATTGATATTCTAAAGTCGGTTCAGATAGGTCAGGTTGCCCCTGACTTCACGATGAACGATACTACAGGGAAACCCCTTACCCTGTCATCCCTCAAGGGGAAGGTGCTTCTTGTCGATTTCTGGGCATCCTGGTGCGGCCCCTGCCGTGGCGAAAACCCGAATGTTGTAAAAGCCTTCGCAGCCTATAATAAAAAGGGCTTTGATATCCTTGGGGTTTCATTCGACAAAGACCATGCAAAATGGGTCAAGGCGATTAAAGATGACGGGCTCATATGGAACCAGGTTTCCGATCTCCAGGGATGGGGGAATGCTGCAGGAAAATTATACGGGATCATGTCGATCCCTGCCAATGTGCTGCTTGACAAAGATTTGAAAATTGTTGGAAGGAACCTCCGTGGTGAGGACCTTACAAAGAAACTTGCAGAATTATTAGGTCCTGCCGTACCTGAAAAGAAAGCGGCCGTAAAAAAGGGGAAGAAGTAACAATCGAATTTTCATTGATGCCGCCGGGATAGTTTTATCCCGGCGGTGCTATTATCCGGAGTTTCCAAACATTAACACTTATAAAAATGATCAGAAAGGTTCTGTTACTGGCGTTTCTTTTTTCATCGGCCTTAGGCTCCGCCCAGAACTCACTTCATGGAACCATCCACCAATTGTCAGCATCAAAGGTTTATCTTTCGGGTGTATATGGGGAGCGGACGAAGGTATCGGATTCAACCATCTCGGATTCTCTGGGCCAGCTTCACTTTATCCTGCCTAAAGGCCTTGCGCCTGGTTTGTACAAGCTGGTCTGGAGCAAGACAGGATTTCTAAACCTTATCCTGAACCATGAAAACGTGAAATTTGAGACCTGGGCAAACTCCCCTCAGGATTCGTTGAAAATATTGTTATCTCTGGAAAATGGGATTTTGCAATTGTTTAATTCGATAGGAAAGATTAGCCAGTCAAAGCTGGAATTGCTGATGCCCCTGGTGGATTTTTACCCTGCCAGGAATGAATTTTACAGGAATGCAGTTACCGAGTTTGAAACGACCCAGAAATTGCAGCTTACCCTCCTGGATTCTGTATCGGATAAATACCCGGGATCATATGCAGTCAGGATGGAAAAGGTGAAAATAACCCCATATATTTCAGCCTCGCTTTCTTCCAATGACAGGATAGAATTTCTTAAGCAGCATTACTGGGATAAGGTTGATTTTAACGATACTGCCCTTCTCAGGAGCCCCGTATTTGCCGATAAGGTTATTTCTTACCTGGCGCTATATCAGAATAACAGGTTCAGCCAGAAACAGCTGGAGGCTGAATTTATCAAAGCCGTTACAGTGGCGCTCGGTGCCGCCTCGTTAAACCCCAACGTTTATAAGTTCATGCTTGACTACCTTGTCGGTGGTTTTGATAAATATCATTTCGATGAGGTCATTACCTATATTGCCGACAATTTCCAGGATCCGTTTTCATGTGAAGATGCTGCGCGCAAATCGGCCTTGCAAAAGAAACTGGACAATTTCAAGAAACTGTCTCTTGGAAAGCCCGCACCCTCTATTGAAGTTCCGGATCTTAACGGGAACAAGGTAAGCCTGCTTTCCCTGAAAAACGAATTCACCCTGCTTGTCTTCTGGTCCAGCCAGTGCCCGCATTGTACCGAGATGATGCCGAATCTCAAAGCCTGGTATGATAAACAAAAACCAAAGAGACTGGAAGTTGTTGCGGTTTCACTTGACACGAACCGGAATGCATGGGCATCATTCATTAAAAAGGAAAAACTTAACTGGATCAATGTTTCTGAGTTGAAAGGCTATTCCGGGAATGCCGAAGACGAATATAACGTATATGCCACGCCTACGATGTACCTTCTTGACCGGGATAAGAAGATCATCGCCAAACCGATTACCTGGCATGAACTGGAGCAGGCTTTGAACCAACAAATAAAATAGCATATGTACGAATATCTGAAAGGCCGCCTGGTCGAAAAAAATCCCGCCTATGCAGTGATAGATTGCAATGGTGTTGCATTTTACCTGAATATTTCGGTCTATACTTACTCGAGACTTGGCGATGACGAAAGCTGCCTGTTGTTTACCCATCTCGTTGTAAGAGAGGATGCACATATGCTCTTTGGTTTTATTGATACCGGGGAACGAGATCTTTTCCGCCAGTTGATCAGCGTATCGGGAGTTGGTGTTAATACCGCACGGATAATTCTTTCATCACTGAATCCCAGTGAGGTAGCCCAGGCTATCGTCGACGGGAATGCTCCCATGCTGCAGAGAATAAAAGGTATCGGGAGTAAAACTGCAGAACGTATCATCATCGACCTGAAAAACAAACTCTCGAGGCACCTGATTCCTATGGAAAAATCAGGGGTTTTACACAATACAAACCGGGAAGAAGCGTTATCTGCATTAGGCATTTTGGGTTTTCCCAAGGTGCTGGCAGAGAAAGTATTAAACAAGATAATCGAAGCGGAAGGCTCCGGCTTATCGGTGGAACAGCTTATCAAGCAAGCGCTGAGGATGTTATAACGTTTGCTTTAATTGATTTCACCCGGCTTGGCTAACGAACAAAACGGAATTGGTGAATTACTTTAACATTGCTGTAAAATACTGTCTTGTCTTACTGGTTCTCCAAGGTTTTGCTATGCCGTCATATTCAGGCCGGCCGGGGCAGAGCTTTGGACGGACACCGGATCTGCTTTTTGCAGCTGATACGAACAGGAACTCCGATACGACCCTGAGATATCCCTTTTCGTACGACGGCACCCTGCCCGGAGGTGGAAAAACCAGCCCGCTTTACCTTAAAACCCCTTCGAATATCACGACAGTCGTTGAATACGACCCCTCCACCAACCAGTACTACAATCTGTATAAAGTAGGGAATGAGACTTACCGGATTCCCACCACCATGTCGTTCAGCGAGTACCAGGACCAGGATATGCAGAACCTCCTCCAGTCCTACTGGAAAGAACGGTCGGAAGCTGCCGGGATGGATAACTCAAGGGGTGTGATACCGAAGATTCATATCCCTGGAAAGTTCTTTGAAACTATATTCGGGAACAATACGGTTGACATACGTCCCCAGGGATCGGCCCAGATCAATTTCGGCATAGTTTCAAACAGGAGGGATGACCCCATGCTGAATACACGCCAGAGGAGGCAGACCAATTTTGATTTTAATGAGAAGATCCAGTTGAATGTGATCGCAAAGATCGGCGACAAGATCGAATTCAAAATTAACTACAATACCCAGGCCACGTTTGATTTTGAGAACACCCTCAAACTAAAATACGAGGGCAAGGAAGATGATATCATTCAGCTGATCGAGGGGGGTAATGTGAACATGCCCCTGAACACAACCCTGATCAAAGGGACCGAAAGCCTTTTCGGGATCAAGGCCAAATTGAGATTCGGCCGCCTGAGTGTAACTGCGCTCTATTCACAGCAAAAAAGCGAAACGAAGAACCTTACAGTCCAGGGAAATGCGCAAACGAACAAGTTCAGGCTGAGGGCCGATGAGTATGAAGAGAACCGCCACTTCTTTATTGCCCAGTATTTTCGGGATCATTACCGGGAAGCATTGAAGTCGCTTCCTATCGTTAACTCTGCCGTAAATATTGTAAAAATCGAAGTCTGGGTCACCAATATCGGCGCTGCCGTTACCGAGAACCGCAACATTGTGGCTTTCCAGGACCTGGGTGAGTTCAACCCCTATAATAAACAGCAGTTTTATCCCAACCCGGGGCAGTCCAAGCCTTCAAACAACTCGAATACCTTATTCTCAACGTTAATGCCCAACGCGGCTGACTCCGCTAAGGTGCGCAATATAAACAGCGTTACCGAATATCTCAAAAGCTCACCGTTTTTCCTGGTTTCAGGCGTGGATTTTGAGAAGATCGAGAGTGCACGGAAGCTGCTTCCCGCCGAGTATACTTTCAACTCCAAGCTCGGTTTTATTTCTCTTAATACCAATCTCAATTCTGATCAGACCCTTGCTGTTTCTTTCCAGTACCAGATAGTTGGTGACCCCAGGGTTTACCAGGTAGGGGAGTTTTCAGACCAGGGGATCAACACGCCTAACAGTTTGGTTGTAAAACTTTTAAAGAGCACTTCGCTGAATACCCGCATCCCGATATGGAACCTCATGATGAAGAATGTGTATTCGCTCGGAGCTTACCAGGTGCAGCCTACCGATTTCACACTCAACGTCCTTTACAACGGGAACTCCAACGGGGTGCCAACATCCTATATCAGTGAAAGCCGCATTAAGGGTGTCCCGCTGCTCAGGGTTCTTAATTTCGACAACCTGAACATGCAGGCAAACCCGCCTCCCGACGGGATGTTCGATTTTCTTGACCAGGCTGCCACGATGGGGGGAACTATTCAGTCAGCTAACGGAAGGATATTTTTCACGGTTCTCGAGCCTTTTGGACAATCGTTGAGGGATTCGATCTACGATCCCAATGACCCCTCCGGATCCCTTGCGCTTGCCTCCAAATATTGTTATGACTCACTCTACACTCTTACAAAGTCGCAGGCCAGGCAATATCCCGATAAGAACAAATTTGTGCTTGACGGGTTTTATAAATCGACAACAGGTTCTGAAATATCCCTTAATGCACTTAATGTACCCCAGGGTTCTGTCAGGGTTACTGCAGGCGGGGTTCAGCTTACCGAGAATGTTGACTATACCGTGGATTATACTCTGGGCCGGGTTCGTATCATCAATGAAGGGCTGCTGAATTCGGGAACCCCCATCAATATATCGATGGAGAGCAACCAGATGTTTAATATACAGACCAAACGTTTGATAGGCGCCCATCTCGATTATAAATTGAACAAGGATTTTAACATAGGCGCAACGATCATGAACCTGAACGAACGCCCCCTTACTACAAAAGTGAATTACGGAGATGAGCCCATGTCGAACACCATCTGGGGGGTTAACCTTTCTTACCGCACCCAGTCCCGCCTCATCACCCGGCTTGTTGATGCCCTCCCGTTCATTGCTACCAAAGCGCCATCCACTGTTTCAATTGATGCTGAATTTGCCCAGTTCATACCGGGTCATTCCAAGGCAATAGGGAAATCAGGCACGACCTATATCGATGATTTTGAAGGAGCCAAGTCGACGATCGACCTCAAAAACATAGGTACCTGGTACCTTGCTTCAACACCCCAGATGCAGACCACCCTTAACATGTTCCCGGAGGCCGCTAACGGCATAGGACGTGAGTACGGCTTCAATCGTGCGAAACTTGCATGGTACATTATCGACCCGCTGTTTTACGATAAAAACACAAGCCTTGTACCTCCCAACATCAGCCCACAGGAGCTATCCACGCAGTATGCCCGCCAGGTATGGGAAACGGAAGTCTTCCCAAACAAACAGCCGTTAAACGGGGTCCCGGTTAACCTTGCCGTCCTGAATTTTGCCTATTATCCCAAGGAAAAAGGACCATATAATTATGATGTTCTGCCTTCGGCTTTTTCCAAAGGACTTAACCAGGATGGAAGCCTGGCTTTCCCTGAGACAAGGTGGGGCGGTATAATGCGGAGAATAGAAACCACTGACTTTGATGCCGCCAATGTTCAATATATTGAATTCTGGATGATGGATCCTTTCGCCTATGATTCCACCAATTCGGGTGAGCTGTATTTCAACCTGGGGGATGTTTCTGAAGATATCCTGAGGGACGGCAGGAAAAGTTACGAAAACGGGCTGCCTACTACTTCCGCAACCAGGAATGCGACAGGGGAGGCGATTGTTGATACGACGATATGGGGGCGGGTCCCCCGTTTGCAGGCCCTGGTCGATGCATTTGACAACGACCCCGCTTCCAGGCCTTACCAGGATGTTGGTTATGACGGGCTCATGGATTCCGACGAAAAGACATTCTTCGATACAATCTACGTAAGCAAGGTAAGGAGCGCTTTCGGTTCAGCATCCCAGGCTTATAAAAATGCATCTGCTGACCCTTCTGCCGACGATTATCACTATTTCAGGGGCAGCGATTATGACAATGACACTACATACAGCAGGGTTTTAGCGAGGTATAAAATGTTCAACGGCCCCGATGGTAATTCACCAACCCAGTCCCAGTCGCCGGAATCATACCCAACCCTTGCAACCACAATTCCTAATATTGAAGATATCAATAAAGACAATACGCTCAGTGAGGCTGAACGTTACTACCAATACGTGGTGCATCTTCGCAGGGACCAGATGCAGGCAGGGATGAATTATATCAACAACGTTTACTATGCTACAAATATCCCCCTGGCCGACGGACAGAGAGGGGCTGTAAAATGGTACCAGTTTAAAATTCCTGTACGCACACCCGATAAGGTTGTAGGTAATATTTCCGATTTTACCTCCATCCGTTTCATGCGTGTTTTCTTTAAAAATTTCCAGAGGCCCATCGTTTGCCGTTTTGCAACCCTTGAGCTCACAAGGGGCGAATGGAGGAGATATACCAACTCTTTACTGGCGCCGGGGGAATACATTCCCGACAATCAGCAAAGCCAGACTACTTTTGATATTGCTACGGTCAGTATCGAGGAAAACGGGAGCAAACAACCTATCCCCTATGTGATACCCCCGGGAATAGTCAGGGAAACGAACTGGGGTTCGACCAATATGCAGAAACTGAACGAACAGTCAATGTCGTTCAAAATTTGCAACCTGGTCGACGGGGATGCTCGCGGGGCCTACAAGACCTGTGAATTCGATTTTCGCCAGTTCAAGTTCCTCAACATGTTCGTACATGCCGAAAAGTCGATCGAAAGCCAGGATGTTAAGACCGGGGACCTTAATGTATTCATCAGGATAGGTTCCGACTTCACCGATAACTTTTATGAATACGATATCCCTCTCCATTTCACACCCTGGGGGACAAGCGTCAACAACCCCGATGCCATCTGGCCCGACGCCAATGCGTTTAACATAGACCTGGCCCGGCTGGTACAGGTTAAATATAACCGTTATGTGGTGATGGCCCAGCATGGGGCGAATGTAAGCCTTTCATACCCGTACTCGGAAATGGACGGCGCCAATACAATCACCATTGTAGGCTCACCCACAATCAGCGATGTAAAATCCATAATGATCGGGGTGAGAAATCCGAAAAAAGGAGGGGCGAACAAGGATGATGACGGCCAGGAAAAATGTGCCGAGATATGGGTCGATGAATTGCGTCTTACCGGGTTTAACAAACAGGGAGGATGGGCCGCCACGGCAAGGCTGGCCGTGGATCTTGCCGACCTGGGACGGGTGCAGTTTACAGGCAGTTACTCAAGCTCGGGCTTTGGTTCCCTCGAGCAAAAGCAAACCGAACGTGCCATGGAAGCCATCACTATGTTTGGCTTTGATACAGACCTGGAACTTGGAAAATTCTTCCCTGCCAAGTCGGGTATCCGTATCCCTATGCATTTTGATTATTCAATGCAGAAGAATACCCCGAAATATGATCCCCTTAACCCTGACCTGTATCTCTCGGATGTGCTGAAGATATACGACAGCCAGGCACAGAAGGACTCAATAAGGCAGCTCACCGAAGGGTATACGTACCGGAAAAATTTCAACCTCATGAATGTGAGGAAGGAAAAAACCAACCTGACGAAGAAGCCAAAGATTTACGATATTGAAAATTTCAACATCAGCTATGCTTATTCTGAGATCTTTCACCGGGATGTCGATATAGAGTACGATCTGAGAAAAAAATACGTGGGAGGTTTGGGATATAATTACAGTGCCATTCCACCCTCGGTAGCTCCTTTGAGCAAGGTTAAGTTCCTGAGATCGAAATATCTTTCGCTTTTCAGGGATTTCAACTTCTCATACCTGCCCAAATCGTTTTCTTTCAGGACCGACATGAACAGGGAGTTCGATACCCGTAAGTTCAGGAACAAAACCCAGGCCATTGTTCCCATGGAGACATTTTATATCAAGACCTGGAACTGGAGCAGGCTGTATGACCTTAAATGGGACTTTACAAAATCATTAAAAGTGAGCCTTGTGGCCAATGCCCAGGCTTTTATCAACGAGCCGCCAGGTGTGATCGACCGCTCTAACCGTTCCCAGGTATGGGACCAGATCTTCTCGTTCGGAACGATGAATAATTACAACCAGGCATTTAGTGTTACCTGGGATCTGCCTCTATCTAAAATACCTATTATTGACTGGATCTCTCTTACTGCAGGATACCAGGGGAGCTACCGCTGGACTGGCAGCGCCCTATCGGTCCAGGCTACTTTCGGGAATACGGCCGAAAACAACAACACCAAGATCCTGAACGGGAATCTGAATTTCATAAACCTGTATAATAAGATCCCATACCTGAAAAAGATCAATGCGGGGAATCAGAAAAACCCAAGGAATGAAAAAGGGGGACCCGGAAAACTTACCGATAAGAATGCAAAGACAGCCAGCCAGGACACACTGAAAGGCCAGAAACCAAAGAAGGATATTGGTAAGATGATCCTGGATGGAACCTTAAGGGTACTTATGGCTGTGAGAAGCGCCAAATTCCAATACTCCCAGTCGAGCGGTATTCAGCTCCCCGGTTTTTACCCCCGGCCTGAGGCCCTGGGGAACAACTGGTCACAGAATGCTCCCGGATTGGGTTTCGTTTTTGGCGATCAGAAGGATATCAGGCAAAAAGCCGGTGAACGCGGGTGGATTACCATGGATACCATGTTGAATACCGCATACATCAATAAGTTTACCGAGAATTTCACTGCGAGTGTTTCGGTGGAACCATTCAAGGATCTCAGGATAGAGCTCAATGCCGTTAAAAATTATTCCACCACCAGGCAGGAATATTACAAATGGTCCCCGGCGCTTGACGGGTTCTACCCGTTCTCCCCTACACAGATGGGAACCTTCACCATGTCGACTATCATGATCGCAACGGCCTTTGACAAGCAGGATAAATTCGGGGTGTCTCCGGCCTTTGAGAAGCTCAAGCAGATACGTAAAGTGATCGCCGACCGGTATGCGGCACAAAACCCCAATTCCAAAGGGGTGGTTGACTCTACCGGTTTCCCTGTTGGATATAGCCCGGTTGACCAGGACGTTCTTACAACTGCTTTCCTGGCGGCTTATAAGGGCAGCAATCCCTCCAAGATCAACCTGACCGCATTCCCTTCCATCCCGCTGCCGAACTGGAGGCTCACTTATGACGGATTAGCCAAATTGCCCTGGATAAAGACATTCATGCGAACGGTTACTGTCACCCACGCCTACATATGTACCTATACCGTCAGCAATTTCGTATCCAACATTAAATATGGAGAAGCCGGGGGCTACCCGAATGTTCTGGACGATGCCGGAAATTTCATCCCCGACCGCCAGATAGGAGTGATGACAATTAATGAACAATTCAGTCCGCTCATCCGTATCGACCTTGGCTTCATAAACAGCCTTCTTGCCAATTTTGAGATGCGCCGCTCCCGCACCCTCAGCTTCAGTTTCTCTAATAACCAGCTTACGGAAGTTGCTTCAAGCGAATTCATTGTCGGCCTTGGATACAGGATCAAAGGGATTAAGCTGAATTTTTCGGGTTTGCTCGGAGGAGGTAAGAAAGCAAAAACAAAAAGCGACCTGGCCCTTAAACTCGACTTCAGTATACGTAAGAACCGCACCGTCCTTCGCAGGGTCGACCAGGATGTAAACCAGATCTCAATCGGCCAGCAGGTTATGAACATCAATTTCACTGCCGACTATAACCTGAGCCAGAAGTTCAACATACAGTTCTATTTCAAGAAAGACATCAATACTCCCTATGTCTCGAACCAATACCGTACCTCTAATACACAGGGGGGCCTGGCGCTGAGGTTCTCGTTATCGCAATAAGACGGTAAAACTGGATGACTGGATGACTGGATAACTGGATAGCTGGATAGCTGGATGCGGGATAACGGGATTGTTAAACAGGTAACAATAATTTATCGACAGGGGCCTTTGAAGGAAGAAAAATTGTAATTTTGAAAAAACTTAAATCTGAATACTATGAACGTTCCTGAAAATTTAAAGTACACTAAGGACCATGAATGGCTGAAAATTGATGGAGAACATGCTTTTGTAGGCATTACCGACTTTGCCCAGCATGAACTGGGGGATATCGTGTTTATTGAAGTTGAAACTGTTGGCGAGATACTTGAAAAACATGAAGCATTCGGGACCATTGAAGCCGTGAAAACAGTATCGGATATGTTTATGCCTGTCGGAGGTGAAGTCCTTGAATTTAATGAGGCCCTTACAACTACACCTGAACTTATCAACAAAGATCCTTATACGGAAGGCTGGGTTGTCAAAATCAAGATCACCAATATTGATGAAGTTGCTGAACTTCTGAGCCCCGAGCAATACCAGGCCCAGATCCAGGGGTAAATATCTGACATTTTCGTGACCATTTTCCTGAGAAATAACCGCTGGGGCATTGTCTGGGGCTTTCTCATCCTTATACTTACGCTTATGCCCGGGAATGCTATTCCCAGGGTTCCGATGTGGATCGACAGGCTTCATCCCGATAAGCTGGTTCACCTGTTCATATTCATGGTGTTTTCTTTCTTGCTGATAAAAGGGTTTGTTAAGTCAGGGAATCCGGGTTTTGTGAGAGATTTTGCAATGATCTGGGCGCTTATCATCAGCATGTTTATTGGCGGAGCCACAGAACTTTTGCAGGGTTGGGTCATCCCTCTCAGGACAGCCGACTGGAAGGATTTCTTTGCTGATACCTTCGGGACTATGGTTGCTGTTATAGCCTTATGGGCGCATGAGTTCCTGACAAGCGAATAAAAGCATCACTCCTTCACATGAAAATGATCCCAAACCATCTTCCCTTTTGCTTTCCCGATCGTTTCCTGCAAGTCTTCAAGCGAAGCAGCACGGATGTTTTTCACTGATTTGAATTTCCACAGAAGTTTCTGGTTCAGCGAATAACCGATACCTTCGATCTCCATCAGCCTGGGAGCCAGGGCTGCCTTCTCCCTTCGGCGGCGGTGGTGGGTGATGCCAAAACGATGGGCTTCGTCGCGGAGCTGCTGGATGACCCTGAGGGTTTCTGATTTTTTGTCGAGGTACATCGGAAGCGGATCGTTGGGATAGTAGATCTCTTCGAGTTTCTTGGCAATGCCGATAATGGTGATCTTCCCTTTGAGCCCCAGTTTCTCCAGGCTGCCAATAGCGGAACTGAGCTGCCCCTTTCCTCCGTCGACAATGATGAGCTGAGGCAATGATTTTTCCTCTTCGAGCAGCCTTTTATAACGCCTGTAGATGATCTCTTCCATCGATGCAAAATCATCAGGCCCTTCCACGGTTTTAATATTATAATGCCTGTATTCGTTTTTGTCGGGCCTGGCGTTTTTAAAGCAGACCATAGCCGCGACAGGGAAGCTGCCCTGGATATTGGAATTGTCGAAACACTCAATGTGCACAGGAAGTTCAGGCATCCTGAGGTCTTTCATCATGGTATCCAGTATCCTTTTGCTTTTATGTTCGGGATCTACCAGGTCTTTTTGCTTTTCTTTTTCAAGCTGGTAATACCTAACATTTCTTTCCGAGAGGTCGAGCAGTTTCCGTTTATCTCCTATTTTAGGGATTGTGTAAAAGACCCCGGGCATCTCAAACTCCGGCATGAATGGTAAAATGATCTCCGGGGAATTGCTTTCAAACCTTTGCCTGATATCGGTAATGGCGATGGACAGGAGTTCTTCGGGCGTTTCGTCAAGTTTCTTTTGCAATTCTATGGTGTGAACCTGGATTATAGCCCCGTTCATGACCTTAAGGTAGTTTACGTAAGCTGTAAGCCCGTCGGAGATAATTGAAAACACGTCCACGTCGTTGATTGAAGGATTCACGATCGTGGATTTGCTCTGGTATTTGTCGAGCAATTCAAGTTTCTCCTTCACGATATGGGCCTTTTCGAACTCAAGCTCGGAAGCATACTGCATCATAAGTTCACGGAGCTGGCGAGAGACCGATGATATATTCCCCTTTATAATATCCTTAATAGAGGCAATGCTCTTGTCATAGTCAGTAACGCTCTGCATATTCTCGCAGGGGCCTTTGCAATTCCCGATATGGTACTCCAGGCAGACCTTGAATTTCCCGCCTTCAATATTTTTTTCGGTAAGCTTTAAATTGCAGTTTCGGATAGGATACAGCTGGCGGGTAAGGTCAAGCAGGGTATGCATCAGCCTGACGTTTGCATAAGGCCCGAAGTACTGGGATCCGTCGCGGATGACTGTCCGGGTGCTGAAAACCCTTGGAAACGGCTCGTTTTTGATGCATATCCAGGGAAATGTTTTATCGTCCTTAAGGCTGACATTATAGTGGGGGCGGTATTTCTTGATAAGGTTGTTTTCGAGCAGGAGGGCATCCTGTTCCGTCGCGACCACGATGTATTTGATGTCGGCAATTTTTCTCACCAGCATCTGCACCTTGCCGCTGATCGAATTGATCTTGACGAAGTATGAGCTGACCCTTTTTTTGAGGTTCTTCGCTTTGCCAACGTAGATGATACGGTTTTTTTCGTCGAAATACTGGTAAACTCCCGGCTTATCAGGAAGGGACCTGATAATGGGTTCGAGGTGGGAAAAATATTTATTCAGGGCGCTCACTTCACTTCAGCTGGTACATCCTGATCACCATGTATATTGTAACCAGGGTAATGGCTACAACGGTTATTGGCAGGAACCACATACCCAGGCCGGCGGCTTTTCCCGTCGCAACTGCAATGGATTGCCAGGTAAGGTAAAAAAACATAATGGTCGTCAGCAGGTTGATCAGCCTCATGCTCCTGGTTGCATGCCGGTATAAGCGTTCGGCGTTCTCTGGTGTAATGTTTACGGGATAATTGAAGATGTGCGGAAACCGGTTGAGGACGCTCAGTCCTGTAAACAGAACAACTGTAATGCCTGCAAGGAACCATATCATGCCCTTATGGCTATAATCATCGGGCTGGCCCGAAGCATTGAAATGCGTTGGGATCTGCTGGGGCAGCCCGTTGTATTTTAGAGCTGTGATTATTACCAGGGCGACAACCAGTATCAATCCGGCAATTTCAAGCAGGAAGTCAACCGGTTCTTTCTCCGGCCTGATTCGGGGCCTGTCGGCGGTATTCTTTTTGCCAAATGTTTTTTTCTGATGCATAGGGTTAGGATGGTATTTCGTCTCAGCCTGAAACGGTCAGGTTACTCCCGCTTCTTGAAACAGTATAACGTTTGATGGCATAAGGCGGGGGGCCGGCAGTAACATTCCCGTTCAGATCATAGGTTCCGCCGTGGCAGGGGCATACAAAAGTTTGGGATCCCCTGGCATATGTAACCGTACAACCCTGGTGGGTGCAGGTTTGGGCCACGGCAACATACCCGTCGGCAAAATCATTGATACGGGCAATGATCACCCCCTGGACGTAAACATAACCCCCTGACGCAGAAAGCGCAGAATATTTTGAGTCATTCAGGTTAATCGTAAAGTTTACGTCGGGGCCCTGGGGGCCTGTGGTGCTTTTTTTGCAACTTTCAAGGACGCTGCCACCCACTGCAACTCCTGCAAGCACAGTGGCTGTAACTTTAAAGAAATCTTTTCTGTTCATGAATTTACGGTTTAATCACTCCGGTTAAACACCCCGCCCCTTGGGGCGGAACCCGGGTCCAGGGCTCTGCCCTGGGGTTAATACCTGTTTATTAATAAACGGGAATCGTTTCAATTATTGCAGCACGACATCCGCTTCACCAAAATTAGTGAAATCTGAAGCAATTCTTTATATTTTGATTATGGGTCATAATGAGCCCGGCTTTTCACTTTTCATGCCGTCCCATCCCTGGGCCGTGAGTTCCACCTGCTTGTTGTCGGGTGTCACCATGGACTTGCCTTCGGAAGCATCGGTCATATGGCCTATAATGGTGATATCCTCAGCGTCTTTTATCTTTTCATAGTCCTTCTGGTCAATGGTAAAGAGCAGTTCGTAATCCTCTCCTCCCGAAAGTGCGGCCACCGAAGGGATGAGTTTGAATTCCATGGCCAGTTCCCGGGTCTGGGAATTGATAGGGATCTTCTCTTCGAATATCCTGCAACCCGTTCCCGATTGTTTGCAGAGATGGAGGGATTCGGATGCCAGCCCGTCGGATATGTCGATCATGGAAGTAGGTTTGACGCCCAGTTTTGCAAGTGTTTCGCGGATATCGGTACGTGCCTCGGGTTTAAGCTGACGGCCCACCTGGTAGTCGAAACCCTCAAGTTCGGGCTGCATGTTCGGATTGGCTTTGAAAACGGCTTTTTCACGTTCAAGCAACAGCAGGCCCATATATGCGCTCCCGAGGTCGCCGCTCACACAAAGCAGGTCGTTGGGTTTGGCCCCGCTGCGGTATATTACCTCATCTCTCTTCGCTTCACCCAGGATGGTCACCGAGATCATAAGGCCTTTGTTGCCGGATGAGGTGTCGCCTCCCACAAGATCCACCTTGTATCGTTCGCAGGCAAGTTTGATGCCTGTGTAAAGCTCCTCGAGAGCTTCAAGTGAGAACCGGCTCGATGCGGCGAAAGAAACGGTCATCTGTTTGGGGATGCCATTCATGGCTGCAATATCCGAGATGTTCACTACGGCCGATTTATAGCCCAGGTGCCTCAGGGGGGTATACATCATGTCGAAGTGGACCCCTTCGACCAGGAGGTCTGTTGAAAGCAGTATGACCTTGTCACCGGCATCGATCACCGCTGCATCATCACCCACGCCTTTTATCGTCTCCTTATGGTAAATTTTGATGCCGTCCGTAAGCCGGTCGATCAGCCCGAATTCGCCGATTTCCGAAAGCGGGGTGAGATTAACCGTGGAGTCGTTGTTTTGTTGATCTGGCATAGTGTTTTTTTTCAGGAAATAGCAAAGTTAAGTAAAAAAAGCGAAGCAATTTGCACAAGCGGCCTTGGGTGCAGCGTAGCAAACCCCAGCCGCGGTGCAAGATTGCGAGCGGATGCCGCGGTGCAAGATTGCGAGCGGATGTTGCGGTGTGATGATGCCAGAGACAAGTCGCAGCTATGTTGCGTATATATGAGCGCCATCAAGGTTTCGCGAGCAGCGACGATTCCTTCAGCCTTACCGCGATAAGGCAGGAAATCAGAAGCAAACCTGTGAGGATAAGCAATGAGGCCGTCATTGACCCGCTACCTGCTGCTTTGAGCGCGTCCATCCCGAAGATGAAGATGATCCCTGAGATCTGGCCCATAAGGAGGAGTAAGCCGTTTGAAGTACCCTCCGGTGCCGGGTAGGCAATTTCCGCTCCATACTGGAACCCTACAGGACCGGCGCTCAGGAGAAAAAATCCTATGACGAAAGAAGAAACCAGGAGCAATGGATAAGTTGTGGCAAAGGTGATACCGAGCAGCCCCAGGCAGGAGGCAGATAAGGCCAGCAGGATAAAAGGCACCCTCCTGCGGTAATGATCTGAAAGCCATGAAATGACCACTGCTCCGGCCAGGCCCCCGAAGATCATCAATCCCCCGGCCATACCGGCCTGGGTAATCGTGAACCCTCTCGGCCTTACAATCTCTTCTATCCAGGTGGCAACGGCATTAAACACCCCGAGGCCAAAAAAGAAAATGATCAGCAACAGGATATAATTCTTATTCCGGAGCATGGTTTTAAGTCCGTCAAACACCAGGGAGCGTTCTTCCTGGCCCGGCTCACAGGCAGGCGTGGGCGGCCGTTCCCGGGCAAGTACAAGGAACAGCACTGCAGCTGCTATGGAGATGATCCCGTAATTGACCAGCATCCCGTCCATACCGCTGCGGATCACCATATAAGGGGTCAGCACCATCCCGATGACTATGCCCAGGTACATTGCCAGTGAGCCCAAACCGGAAGCCATTGCACGCTCCCTTATCGGGAACCAGCGGGCTGCGATAGTGGTCATTGCGTTTAACAGGAATGGCTGGCCGAAGGCAATCCCGGTTTGTGCAATGAACACCCATGTAAAATTATCGGCCATTTTCCCGCGGATCAGTCCGAAAACCCCTGTCAATACAGCTCCAATCCCAACTGCTACGCGGATCCCATAGGTGTCAATTACCCAGGAAGCAGGTATGGAAACTAAGATATATACGAACATGAAAACCATGGATAACAGCCCTATCCAGAGATCGGAGACCATATAAAATTTTGCAGCGCTGCCGGTAATAGGTGCAAATGTGATCCAGAGCAACTGGTTTACAGCCACTACGCACATAAAAAGTACCAGGATTACCCAGCGGTACCTGTAAATCAGGATGTCTTCGTTTGCCATAAAGATTGAATTACAGGGTAAATATACAGAATGTTGTGAGATGCGGGAAGCGGGAAGCAGGGAACAGGAAGCAGGGAGCAGGGACCAGGATACGGGATGCCTTAAATGAGTTCCGCTTAGCAGGCATATCGATTCTCATTTGGGGCGGCATCGGCATCGGGTTTTTCCCTACTTTTGTTTCCGGTCCCCGGGACAAAAAAAAATTGCGTTCCTAAACAGGTACTTGAATACCTAAATAAATTATCTTTGCAGGGACAATTGGTCATTATGGAATCCCATCCAGATAATATAATCAACGAGGTTACTCAAAGCGACTACAAATACGGCTTTGTTACAGATATAGAGACTGAATATGCTCCCATTGGATTGAGCGAGGATACGGTTCGCTACATTTCCTTAAAGAAGAACGAACCTGAATTCATGCTTGAATACCGTTTGAAGGCCTTCAGGCACTGGCTAACGATGAAACTGCCTGAATGGGCCCATCTTGAGATCCCGCCTATAGATTTCTGCGACATTTATTTTTACGCTGCGCCCAAGAAGAAGAAACAATACGAGAGCCTTGACCAGGTGGATCCTGAGTTACTGGCTACTTTCGACAAGCTCGGGATCTCGCTGGAGGAGCAGAAAAAGCTGGCGGGTGTGGCCGTTGATGCGGTGATCGACAGTGTTTCGGTGAAGACCACTTTTTCGGAAACCCTTTCAAAATACGGTATCATCTTTTGCTCTATGAGCGAAGCGGTCCAGAACCACCCTGATCTTGTAAAGCAGTACCTGGGTTCGGTTGTGCCATATACCGATAATTATTATGCTTCTTTGAATTCGGCTGTTTTCAGTGACGGCTCGTTTTGTTATATCCCGAAAGGAGTTCGCTGCCCGGTTGAGCTGTCCACTTATTTCAGGATCAATGCAGCAAATACCGGCCAGTTCGAACGTACCCTCATCGTTGCCGACGAGGGCGCTTATGTAAGCTATATGGAAGGCTGCACCGCTCCCCAGAGGGATGAGAACCAGCTTCATGCCGCGGTTGTTGAGATTGTGGCCATGAAAGATGCAAGCGTCAAATATTCCACGGTCCAGAACTGGTACCCGGGAGATAAGAGCGGGAAAGGCGGGATTTATAATTTTGTGACCAAGCGCGGGATCTGCAAAGGCAGCAATTCAAAGATCTCGTGGACCCAGGTTGAGACCGGCTCGGCCATCACATGGAAATACCCTTCCTGTATACTTTTAGGGGATAACAGCGTAGGGGAGTTTTATTCTGTCGCAGTGACAAACAACTACCAGCAGGCCGATACCGGGACCAAGATGATCCATCTTGGAAAGAATACGAAAAGCACTATCATCTCCAAAGGGATATCCGCAGGGAAAAGCAATAACTCTTACCGCGGGCTGGTGAGGATCTCGAAGAATGCCGCCAATTCAAGGAATTACAGCCAATGTGATTCCCTGCTGCTGGGTTCGGCCTGCGGGGCGCATACCTGGCCGTATATCCAGGTTGAAAATAAATCGAGTATAGTGGAGCATGAGGCTACTACTTCAAAGATAAGCGAGGACCAGCTTTTTTACTGCCAGCAAAGGGGGATGGATGCCGAAAGCGCTATCGGGCTTATCGTAAACGGTTATGCCAAAGAAGTGCTGAAGCAATTGCCGATGGAGTTTGCAGTCGAAGCCCAGAAGTTGCTGTCGATAAGTCTGGAGGGGAGTGTTGGATAAGGCAGCGCTGTGCGCTGCCGATAACTGGATTACTGGATATCCAGATATCGCAGTGCAGCTGTCTATCCAGTAATCAGAATTTAAAATAAACTAAAAAGGAATGTTACTATCTATCAAAAACCTGCACGCTTCCATTAACGGAAAGGAAATCCTGAAAGGGATCGACCTGGATGTCAACCAGGGGGAAGTGCATGCCATTATGGGGCCCAACGGAACGGGGAAAAGTACGCTTGCCTCGGTGATTGCAGGCAGGGAAGTGTTTGAGGTTACGTCGGGAGAGGTCATTTATAAGGGCAGGAACCTTCTGAAACTGGCTGTGGAAGAAAGGGCCAGGGAAGGCATTTTCCTTGGTTTCCAGTACCCTGTTGAGATTCCCGGTGTGAGCATCACGAATTTCATGCGCACTGCCGTTAATGAGGTAAGGAAATACAAAGGGCTGGATCCATTGGGAGGAGGGGCTTTTCTGAAGCTTATGGAAGAAAAGAAGAAGCTTGTAGAACTTACATCCAACCTGGCGAACCGTTCGGTGAACGAAGGCTTTTCGGGAGGTGAGAAGAAGAAGAACGAGATCTTCCAGATGGCCATGCTGGAACCCACCCTGGCCATACTCGACGAAACCGATTCGGGACTGGATATTGACGCCCTCAGGGTTGTTGCCAACGGGGTGAACAAACTGCGTACGAAGGATAATGCTTTCATGGTGATCACGCATTACCAGAGGCTTCTCGATTATATAGTTCCCGATTTCGTTCACGTGCTGTTCGAAGGCAGGATCGTTAAATCAGGGACCAAAGAACTGGCGCTGGAGCTCGAGGAAAAAGGTTACGACTGGATCAGGAAGGAGCAGGAGGGTAAGGGGATAGCTGGATAGCTGGATAGCTGGATAGCTGGATGACTGGATAGCTGGATGACTGGATGACTGGATAGCTGGATGACTGGATAACTGGATGACTGGATGACTGGACAGCTGGATAAAGGATGCAAGATGCAGGATGTTTTGAAACAAAATAGTACAAAAGAATTTTTCTCTGTCCTTTACAGGGAACACAGGGCTGCGATTACGGCCGGCGATTACCCTGCGCTCACGGTTCAGCGCGACAATACCATCCGCCGTTTTGAAGAATTAGGATTTCCAACGACCAGACTGGAAGCCTGGAAAAATACCGACCTTAAGGAAAGTTTTTCAAGAGAATACGATGTTGTACTGGAACCCGAAGAGGGAGTGGATGTTCAGAAGGTCTTCCGCTGCAACATACCTCATCTCGATACAGCCATCATGGGCCAGCTTAACGGCTGGTATGTTTCGAAGGATGTGCCTTTGATGGAACTTGGGAACGGCATTATCATGGGCAGCCTGGCCGAGGCCCTGAAAAAATACCCGGCGCTGATTGAGGCCCACCTCGGTAAATACGCCGATTCCCATACCGACGCTTTCACCGCTTTAAATACGGCCTTTTTCCGGGATGGGGTGTTCATCTATGTTCCCGACAATGTGAAAAGCCCCAAGCCGATCCAGATCATCAATGTGATTCACCATGACAGGAACCTTTTCCTGCAATCGCGCAACCTGGTTGTTTTAGGGAAGAACAGCAGGCTTTCACTGGTCCATTGCGACGATTCTTACAACCACCAGCCCTCATTTTCAAACGTGGTCACCGAAATTTACCTGGGTGAACATGCCTCCCTTGATCATTATAAGCTGCAAAACCTTAACAATGCATCGACTTTGATCAGCTCGGTGTATTTCCAGATGGAAACTGCGGCACAGCTTGAATCGCATTATATTTCGTTAAACGGCGGATTGCTCAGGAACAATGTGAGGCAAAGGTTCAATGGCCCTCACGGGGACACGAAGATATACGGGATCTACCTCATGGACGCCAGACAGCATATCGACAACCAGGTGTTTATCGACCATGCTTTCCCCGATTGCACCAGCGGTGAACTCTTCAAAGGGATTTTAGATGAGCATTCCAGCGGGGTCTTCAACGGCCATGTATTGGTGGAGCGCAATGCCGTGCGGACCAATGCTTACCAGAGCAATAAAAATATTCTGCTTACCGAAACAGCTAAGGTGAATTCCAAGCCATTCCTGGAAATTTACAACGACGATGTAAAATGTTCGCATGGTTCAACCACCGGACAGCTCGACCAGGATGCCATGTATTACCTGAGGCAGCGCGGGATTGGTGAGGAGAGTGCCCGTATGCTTTTAATGTATGCTTATGCCGATGAGGTGATCAGTAAAATAGCCATTGACCCGCTGAGGTACCGGATAGAGGATATGGTAAAGAAGCGCCTCCAGGGCGAGCTGCAAATATGCGAAGCCTGTGTGCTTCACTGCAACACCCCCGAGCAGCCAGTGGAATTTGTGATAGATTTGACGAAAATTTAACGGATCACGAACTTTATAATATGCCCTTCGACATCTCTGACATCCGCGCCGACTTCCCCATCCTCTCCCAGGCGATCTATAAGAGGCCGCTGATCTATTTCGACAATGCCGCCACAACCCAGAAGCCGCTGCAGGTCATCAACGCCATCAGTGATTATTACCTGCACGACAACTGCAATATCCACAGGGGTGTTCATTACCTGAGCGTGAAAGCCACTGAGGCTTTCGAAGAAGCCCGCAAAGAGATCAGGGAATTCATCAATGCACCTTCAACACATGAAGTTGTATTCACCAAAGGTGCTTCCGAATCCCTCAACCTTGTGGCATCCTCCTTCGGTAAAAAGTTCCTTGGGCCAGGCGATGAGGTTATCACGACCATCATGGAGCACCATTCCAACTTCGTGCCCTGGCAGATAATATGTGAGGAGAAGGGCGCCACTCTTAAGGTTGCCAATATCCTCCCTGACGGCCGGCTGGACCTGGAACATCTCTATTCACTGATTACAGAGCGTACGAAGATCATCGCCCTCACCCATGTTTCCAATGTACTTGGAACAATAAACCCTATTAAAGAGATCATTGCTTATGCCCATGCTAAGGGCATTCCCGTTTTGGTCGACGGGGCCCAGGGTGTATCCCATATGAAAGTTGACGTCACCGATCTCGATTGCGACTTCTACTGTTTTTCAGGTCATAAGATGTACGGTCCCATGGGAATCGGGATCCTTTACGGGAAGGAGAAATGGCTGGAAGAGTTTCCCCCATACCAGAGCGGGGGAGAGATGGTGAAAGATGTGACCATTGAAAAAACCACTTATAATGAGCTGCCGTTCAAGTTCGAAGCAGGGACCCCGAATGTGGAAGGCGTGATGGGCCTCAGGGCTGCTGTGCAGTATTTGAAGAACCTGGGCATGGATGAGATCCATGCATACGAAGACAGCTTGCTGAAGCATGCCGTTGAGCGGCTGTCGGCCATAAAGGATATGCGGTTTTTCGGTACCGCCCCGTCGAAAGCCAGCCTGGTCTCCTTCCTGATCGGCGACATCCATCCGTTCGACGCCGGGACCATTATTGATAAAATGGGCATCGCCGTTCGCACCGGGCACCACTGCGCCCAGCCCCTCATCGATCATTTTGGCATATCCGGCACCGTGCGCGCTTCCTTTGCCTTTTACAATACCATAGAAGAAATCGACAAGCTGGCCGATGCGGTTAGCAGGGTGAAGACGATGTTTAGATAAAGATAAATTTACGATTTGCGAATGACAATCCAGGAAATAGAAAACCAGCTTGTCGATGAGTTCGCCGCCTTCGACGACTGGCTCGACAAATACGACCTCATCCTCGACATGGGAAAATCACTTCCGCCCATTGATCCCAAATACAAGACCGACCAGTTTATTATCTCCGGCTGCCAGAGCAAGGTTTGGCTTCACGCTGAATTCCGCAACGGCAAAGTCAATTTCACCGCCGACAGCGACGCCATCATCACCAAAGGTATTGTGAGTATGCTGGTGAGTGTGTTATCAGGCCAGACCCCCGACGCAATCCAGTCCGCAGACCTCAGCTTCATTAACCGCATCGGGTTGAATGAGCACCTGTCCCCGACCCGTTCCAACGGCCTCGCATCCATGGTCAAGCAGATGAAACTGTATGCCATGGTGTTTAAGATGAAATCGTGAACACGCGATGACTTTGGCTGTCAATAGAACTGCACTCCAAACCTAATTTTCTCCACTCCGCTTAAATCCGATCCGCTTTCGAACTGTCATTTTATCCTCCTCATTTAGCCTTTTTGTGCTTACACCATACAACTCAGCAAGATCACTGTCAATCATCACTTTGATCCCTCTAAAGAGAAGTATTTTACCCATGATAATTTCCTCGGGAATAATTAGAGCGCCATTATTGTTCATTTGGATTATGTTAAATTTGAATTAAACCATGAATATTGGGTATCGCAATTTGCGACACCCAATATTTCATTAATCCGTTTTGATCCAGACCTCAAGTTCTTTAGGTTCTTTAAATATCCTTATAAAAACCTTGCTGCCGGGCATAAGCCCTTTTGAATTAGCTAATTTCAGCAGTTGCTCCTGCTGACGGTTTACTGCATCTATTGATCGGGGAGAAGATGGATTCCGGGTAGACGATTGAATCAGATTCATGAATAACAGGATTATAAGTGCAATTCTTGCTATTGTGCAAGGGATAAAATATGAATTAAAAGATCGATAACATTCTTTTATACTTCGGGCAATAAAACAGTGATAATATCAGATAGGTCAATAAGAAATTCATCAGTGAAATGACCAGGGCTATCATGAAAACTCCTGACAGAATCCCGGTATAGCGGCTGAAATGAAGTATGAAACCGGTAAGATCAAACCCCAGCAGAATGGTGATGGCATTGAAAACAAAAAAAAGAATTGCGATGGGGACCAGTCCGGTCAACATGCTTTTTATATCGGGCGGACTTAATTGCATATGTGATGAAATGCAAAAGGCCAGTATGAAGAATACCCAGAAGGAAATTGAGCCGAAATTATTTAATGCAAACACTTCCCCGGTCAGTGCCAGTCCGAATGAGAGCGTGGAACCAAAATCCGCCATCATTTCAAAAAAACCTTTGTTTGAAAGATGTTCGTTTGAAATGGTTTCCCGTATCTCATTAAAGTTTGGCAGCAGTAAAAACATTAAAAGGCAGAGCAGTAAGGAACCAAAAATTACCGGGCCTGCACCTATGAATAAATTCCCGGCCTTCTGGTAAAAATTGCCCCGGTTATAACTGTGGTTCACATAACCAAGCGAGCCATCCTGGCTGTTGGGCTTGAAGAACCTGATCTCGGTGATCCTGTGCCTGAACAATAAACAAAAAAATGCATGACCCAGTTCATGAACCGGTGTCCCTAACCATCCTGTAAGATAAATATCCAGTTTTTGATTGTTGGAATTGACAAATGCCTTCCTTGTCGACCTTGAAACGAAATATAATATAATGCCAAAAAGGAACAGGAACCCGAAAATTGCCAGCATCTGGTAAGCTGAGGCCAGCAGTACCTTTCCAAGATATTCTAAAACGATGTTCACATATTCCATCCAGCCACAAAGTTATGTCAATTCAGGCATCGGTTCAAACTGCCATCCCGCTTTTCCTTACCTTTGCCCTTAAATTTAAATTTTTATGGAAACCCCCAATACCATACCATATAACCCCTTCGAACAATCCGTTATCGACGCCCTGAGAAGGGTTTTTGACCCTGAGATCCCAATTAATGTTTATGACCTGGGACTGATTTACAACCTCAAGATCGACATTGACCACAATGTGGAAATCCTGATGACCCTAACAACCCCTAATTGCCCAATCGCCGAAGATATGCCTGGCATGGTGCAGGAAGAAGTGAGCCGGGTGGAAGGGGTCAGCAAAGTTAAAGTGGAGCTTACTTTCGAGCCGCCATGGGATATGGCAAACCTGAGCGAAGAAGCGAAGGTGGAGCTGGGACTGATCTGAACGGTTCAGGGGCCAGTGACTAGTGACTGGTGACCGGTGAACTTTTTTAGTCACTGTTCACTGTTCACCATTCACTGTTCACTAAAGCCGTATGACGATAAATTATCGTAAATTTGCACCCGCAATTTCAATGAACCAATGACACCAGCTGTCGGACCTTTGCTTGCACACATCAACAGCCCTGAAGACCTGAGGAAACTCCGCGTGGATCAGCTGCCTCAGCTTTGCGCGGAGATCAGGCAGTTCATTATCGATGTGATCTCGCTCAACCCCGGACATCTTGGCGCAAGCCTCGGAGCCGTGGAACTCTCGGTTGCAGTTCATTATGTTTTTGACACCCCGAATGATAAGGTCATCTTTGATGTGGGCCACCAGGCCTATGCCCATAAAATATTGACGGGCCGCAAGGAATCTTTCCATACCCTGCGCTCTTTCCACGGCATCAGCGGTTTCCCGAAGATGTCGGAAAGCGAATACGACGCTTTCGGCACGGGCCATTCATCGACCAGCATTTCTGCAGCGCTTGGAATGGGAGTAGCTTCGAAACTCCAGGGTGAGACGAACCGCCACCATGTTGCCATCATAGGCGACGGGGCAATGACGGGCGGGATGGCCATGGAAGCGCTCAACAATGCAGGCGTTTCAAATGCAAACCTTCTGGTGATCCTCAACGATAACCAGATAGCCATTGATAAAAATGTTGGTGCAATAAAGGATTACCTGGCGGATATCGTCACGTCCAAAACCTATAATAAATTCCGCGATGCGGTTTGGCTGTTGATGGGAGGCGGAACGCGTTACGGCAAGAACTCAAGAGCCATTGTAAAACAACTGGGCAACGCCCTTAAAGGCACCCTGCTTAAACCCAGCGGATTGTTCGAAGCCTTTAATTTCAGGTATTTCGGACTGGTTGACGGCAACGATATCGTTCGTCTCGTTAATTTTTTAAAAGACATCAAGGAGATCAAAGGCCCAAAACTCCTGCATGTTCATACGGTTAAGGGAAAAGGATTCGAAAAGGCCGAACAGGACCAAACGGTGTACCATGCCCCGGGAGTTTTCGATAAAGAAACGGGAAAGATAAAAGAGGACAAATGCCACGGCCTGGCGCCAAAATACCAGACTGTCTTCGGCCGCACTATAATCGAACTGGCCGAAAAGAATCCTAAGATTGTCGGGATCACACCTGCCATGGCTACTGGCTGTTCACTGAACCTGATGATGAATAAGATGCCTGAAAGGACCTTCGACGTCGGCATTGCCGAACAGCATGCTGTGACTTTCAGCGCCGGCATGGCATCTTCGGGCATGATCCCGTTTTGCAATATCTATTCAACTTTCCTTCAGAGGGCCTACGACCAGATCATCCATGACGTGGCTTTACAGAACCTCCCGGTGGTTTTCTGCCTCGACAGGGGCGGACTTGTTGGTGAAGACGGAGCCACGCACCACGGGGCCTATGACCTCGCTTACCTGCGCTGCATCCCCAACATGACAGTTTCAGCCCCTATGAATGAGGAGGAACTCCGGAACCTTATGTTTACCGCCCAGCTTCCGGGGCAAGGTCCGTTTGCCATACGTTATCCCAAGGGCAGGGGAGTGATGCCGCAGTGGAAAACCCCTATGAAAGAGATGAGCGTCGGTAAAGGAATAATAATCAGGGAAGGGAAGGATGTTGCCATTCTCAGTACAGGACACCCGGGCAATTTTGTTAAAGAAGCCTGCATTGAGCTTGAAAAACAAGGGCTGCATCCCGCCCATTACCACTTCCCCTATATAAAGCCCCTCGATGAAGATCTTCTCCACAAGATCTTCAAAAACTTCAAGCGTATCATTACTGTTGAAGACGGGACTGTTTTAGGCGGGTTCGGAAGCGCAATCCTTGAATTCATGAGTGACCATGGCTGTTCCGCCAGCGTTAAACGCCTCGGGATCCCCGATAAGTTCATCGAACAGGGCAAGAATGAAGAACTGCACCATGAATGCGGGTACGATGCGGAAGGAATTGCGGCAGCGGTAAAAAGTATTAAATAGCGAAGCATTTCACACAAGCAGCCTTGGGTGTAGCGCAGCAAACCCCAGCGGCGGTGTGAAGATGCGAGCGATGAACTACTTTGACAATTCGCTGTTTCCCTTCTCCAGCATCTTCAGCAATTCAGCAGCTTTTTTCCTTGTATGATGGCTTAGCAGGAATAACGCTCCTACCAGGATAAACGGGAAAGTAATGGTGAGAATGATGAAAAAACTCATCCAGACCGAATGGTTCATGGTATAATTCCCCCAAAAAACATAAGGTGAGAATGCAAGGCCAAGCGACAGGAAAATAATACCACCTATATTTTCCCATTTCCAGGCGATGACGAGCAGGATGATCAGCACAAACGAAGGGATCATATGCATCAGCCAGTCAAGGATCTGTGTTTTTAAAGGCAATCCTGCCTGGAAGGCATCCAGTGAAAATACGCTAACAAAAAGGATGGCAGCAATCGCAAGGACCCTCGGGGCCCAGAAAAGAAGCAATACTGATCTCATAATAAATGGATTAGGTTGAATTTTTGTAAAGATTTAACTGCTTGAGATCACCGGCATTTTGAAATCGTATTTCCTTTCGGTCATCAGCTTCAGCATGAAATCGGCAACATCGGCACGGGGAATTGACCTCGATGTAGGCAGGTCCTCATTGACCCGGTAACTGCCTGTCTTTGGCGAATCGGTAAGCCCGACAGGCCTTATGACCACCCATTCGGCTTTACTTTGTTTAACAACCTCAAGCTGGCGTTTCTTATCAACAAACACATGTTTCAGGAACAGGGGTGTGATAATCTTGCCGAACCAGAACCCGGCGTCATTGCCAAGCACACCGGCCGACGACATGCAGATGAAACGTTTTACCCCGCATTCTTCCATAGCCTGCAGTATAAGCCTTGTGGCATCGGAAAGAATCGTGTTTGGTTTGTTTTTATCTATCCCGAGGGTGCACATTACCACATCCTGGCCATGAACTGCCTCTTTGATCTTTTTATAATCACCCAGTTCCCCTTCGATGATCCTGATGTTTTTGTGGGTTATTGTGACCTTGCTGGCCCGGCGTGTGTATGTTGTTACCTCATGCCCCTGGTTAAGGGCCTGGAACGTAAGCATAAGCCCGGTCCTCCCGCTTGCTCCGAATATTGTTATCTTCATATTGCAAAGTTACTAAAATTTGATGGCTGCCGGGGAAGAAACTCCGCCACCCTCATTCTTGCAATTGAAAATCTTTCTATTTTTATCAAAAAATAAGCTTGTCTTTTTCCGACCTTTTCAGAAAGAAACCTATAGGGCTGATCCTTAACGATGCCGCCGGGTACGAGCGGGATTCGGGTGGGCTCAGGCGCAGCCTCACGGTATTTGACCTCACTGCCTTAGGCATCGCAGCCATTGTAGGTTCGGGGATCTTTGCAACGATCGGAGGCGCCGCAGCATCAGGAGGTCCCGCTGTTGCACTCTTGTTTATCTTCACAGCCGTAGCCTGCGGTTTTTCTGCCCTTTGCTATGCCGAATTTGCCTCGGTGATACCCCTGAGCGGAAGCGCATATACATACGCCTATGCCAGCTTTGGCGAACTCTTTGCATGGATCATCGGCTGGGACCTCATCGTTGAATATGCCATCGGTAACATCGCGGTAGCTATTTCATGGTCTGATTATTTCTGCTCCCTGATGAGCGGGATGGGTATCCATATCCCCGAATTTATTTCAACCGACTACGTGACAGCTTTCAGGGGCTACAATGAAGGGGCTGCAGCCATTGCCCACGGCAGCAGCCTGGCCCAACTGGCGCCGGTGATTCAGAAATCCTACCTGGCCTGGGTGAATTCCCCCGTTCTTGGGGGATTGCACCTGGTCGCCAACGTCCCCGCATTTGCCATCGTAGCACTAATATCGGTGCTTGTTTATATAGGGATATACGAAACCAAGGTGGTCGGCAATTCCATGGTGATACTTAAAGTAGTGGTCTTGCTCCTGATCATCGCAGTCGGTTCCTTCTATATCAAACCTTCCAACTGGTCCCCTTTTGCCCCTCACGGGCTCACCGGTGTGCTTAAAGGCGTATCGGGGGTGTTCTTCGCGTATATTGGTTTCGATGCCATCTCAACCACGGCCGAAGAATGTAAAAATACCCGCCGGGACCTGCCCAGGGCTATTATTTACTCCCTCATCATTACAACCCTGCTCTATGTCATGATAAGCCTCGTACTTACAGGAATGGTAAACTATTCTGAACTTGGAGTGGGGGACCCGCTTGCCTATGTGTTCGAACGCATCCACATGGGCAAGTTTGCAGGGTTTATCTCACTCGCCGCCATCATTGCAATGGCCAGCGTGATACTGGTATTCCAGGTGGGCCAGCCGCGGATCTGGATGAGCATGAGCCGCGACGGGCTGCTGCCTAAGGCGTTCTCAAGGATTCACCCGAAATTCAGGACCCCCGCTTTTGCAACCGTGGTGGCAGGACTGCTCGCATCTATCCCCTCCCTGTTTATGAACTTCACCGAGATAACGGATCTTACGAGCATAGGCACCCTGTTTGCTTTCGTACTGGTAAGCGGTGGAGTGCTTATCCTTAACCCCAGGGGGAGAAGAGAAAAGGATGCACAGTTTGCACGCACTATTCGTTACACTGGTGGTGTGAGTGATGATGTTGGAGCGAGGCAATTTGCACAAGCGGCCTTGGGTGCAGCGAAGCAAACCCCAGCCGCGGTGCAAGATTGCAAGCGACAAAAGAAAAATGAGAATTCCAGAGAAATCGCCACCAAAGGCTTCCACGTCCCTTACATCAACTCCCGCTATGGCCTCCCGCTCGTCTGGGCCGGGGTAGGGGTGGTGCTGTACTTCTGGAACCCGCCTGAACTGAAAGAACTCGGCAGGCTTATCAACTTTACCTTCGACCGCGACGACCTGCCGTTGTTCCTGTTCATCATAGCGGCAGTAGTCCTTACCCTCATGGGGGTTATAAAGAAACTTTCACTGATCCCGGTCCTCGGGCTGCTCTCAAGCCTCTTCCTCATGGTCCACCTTGGCTTCACCAATTGGATGCGGTTCTTTGTATGGCTGCTCCTGGGAATGACGATCTATATATTGTATTCGCGAAAACACAGCCATCTGCGGCACCCTGAATCAGTGAGCCCTGAGCGATAAGTGATGAGTAATGAGTGATGAGTAGTAAATCTAAATCGTAAATCCACATGTCCTTCACCGAAATCATCGTCATTATCGTAGCCGGGATCTTTGTCGGATTCATTAACACCCTTTCGGGCGGGGGTTCGGTGATCAGCCTTTCCCTGCTGGTTATCCTTGGACTGCCCGCCGGGATAGCCAACGGCACCAACCGCATCAGCATTTTCTTCCAAACGCTTTCTTCGGTGGGTAGCTTCACAAAACAAAAGATGTTCACCGACCTCAGGCCCGTCTGGCTGGGCATCCCGGCTACCATAGGATCGGTATTCGGTGCCTATCTTGCAATTGATGTGAACGGGAAGGTCATAGAGATCGCGATGATACTAGCCATGATACTGATGGCCTTTTTCCTGTTCTACAAGCCTGACCGCTGGCTTAAGGAGAACCCCGCCCTGCTGCAGCGTAAACTCAGGTGGTGGCAGTTTGCGATCTTCTTCTGCGTGGGGTTCTACGGGGGCTTCATCCAGGTAGGCGTCGGGTATTTCCTGCTCATGGCCCTGGTCCTTGGAACCGGCTACGACCTGGTAAAAGCCAATGCGGTGAAAAACCTGATCGTGTTTTTTTATGCCATCTTCGCCCTGGCGGTCTTCGTGATCAACGGACAGGTCCATTACATGTACGGCCTTTTGCTGAGCGCCGGGAGCATCGTAGGGGCGCTCATTGCCTCTTACTTTGCGGTTAAAAAAGGAGCCGGCTTTATCAGGGCGGTCATCATCCTTTCGATCATCCTGACGGTATTACAGATCAGCGGACTGATCAATTTCACACATCTTCTGAAAAGCATTTTATAAGACGTTAAGCCTATGAAAAGGTCAGTATTCCTGTTTATTTTTTTACTGGCGGGCGGATGGCTGTTTGCCCAGGTCAATCCTGCAACCGCTGTTTCCACTGATCCGGTCGGCAAGCGCTGGGTCCTTGTGATCCATGGGGGTGCAGGGGGACCGGTAAAAGGCACAATGAAACCGGAGATAGAAAAGCAATATACCGATTCCCTGAACAAAGCCTTAAAGATCGGGGCGGAGGTGTTATCGTCAGGAGGCAGCAGCCTCGATGCTGTCGAAGCCGTGATCAGGTTCATGGAGGATTGCCCCCTGTTCAATGCCGGGAAGGGAGCCGTGCTTACCGAAGACGGGAAAGCCGAACTTGACGCTTCCATCATGGATGGAAAAACAGGGAAGGCCGGGGCTGTAGGTTGCGTGACTACTGTAAAAAATCCGATTTCTGCCGCCCGGACTGTCATGGATAAAAGCGAGTATGTATTGCTTGTTGGTAACGGGGCCGAAACCTTTGCCAGGTCAAAGGGCTTGCAAATCGTTGACCCTTCGTATTTTATTACGCCCGGGAGGCTGGAGGCCTGGAAAGAGGCTAAACAGAAAACCCCGCCAGGGCAACCCGCTCCCTCATCCGCCGACAAAGAAAAGAAAGGCACTGTTGGTTGTGTAGCCCTCGATTCGTACGGGAACCTGGCAGCAGGCACTTCCACCGGCGGGCGGATGATGAAGATGAGCGGAAGGGTAGGCGACAGCCCGGTCATAGGGGCCGGTACGTATGCCGACAATAATTCCTGCGCGGTTTCCTGCACGGGGCACGGTGAGTTTTTTATCAGGAACTCCGCGGCGTTTTCGGTTTCTGCACAAATGCTTTATGCACATAAACCTTTAAAGGAAGCCGCTGATTTTGTGATCTTCGACATATTAAAAGCAAAGGGGGGAGAAGGCGGACTTATTGCCCTCGACAGGGAAGGTAATATTGCCATGCCATTCAGTTCTAACGCGATGTTCAGGGGGACTGTTTCTGCCGTTGCCCCGGCGGAGGTCATGATATATTAATGGGATAAAAAAAGCCGGGCGTTTTCACGGCCCGGCCTTATCGGATCTTTAATGTTGAGTTTAGGGCAGGAACAGGTAAAGGGTTCCGCTGTTGCCGTTCTTGTACCAGTCGACTTTGTATTTAACCGGGCAATCATCATTGGTGATTGGCTGGTTGTTGGTGTCGTAGCCGAAGGTGAGGGTTGCTCCCTTGCTATCAGAAGGGATCATCATCTTTTTCTGTCCCGAGCATGGGTCAAACCCGCAGACCTGCTTGTGAACAACCGACTGAAGGATCTGGATGTAGAATTGCTCGCTGTTCCTGTTGGTTCCCCAAAGGACGAGGTTGTCATAGCCGTCGGCAGAACCAAAACCGTCGATAGTCAGAACTAAGTTCGAGTTTACTTTTGTATAGGTGACCTGGCGGCGCACATTCCAGAATTTTGATGTACTGTCACTAAAGATCACATTCATATATCCCGAATCTTTGGTTGTAACAAAAGTCTTATACTGCGGGATCATAAAGATAAGGCCGCCGCTAACATTCACAAGGGTCTTACGGCCATTGAGGGTAATGGATTTTCCTGATTTAACATGGGTGACATGGAAATTGATGTATTTATAGGTTATTGTTGCCCCAACCTGCCACCACTTCGTGCCGACATGTTTGCTGATCTCGATCTGTCCTGTGCGAATGAGGTTCCCCCTGCAGTTGGCACCGTTGTATGTTATGTAATAGGTCATGGTGTCGCTTGCAATCGACAAGGAATCGATAATGGCGTGGCATGGTGGGCCTTCAGTCGATTTCAGCCCGCCGTTGCCTGAAAGAACTGTGTTGATGTCGTTAAGGGCCTCGTCTGATGCGGAAGTTACCTGGTTTTCATCATTGGCAAGGTTCTGGATGGAACTTGTGTTTGGATTATCAACAGAGCTTTTTGATTTCTGGCAGGATGTCATTCCGAAGAAAGCGGTAAGGACAAGAGCAAGGCTTAAGGTGAAGATTCTCGTTGTTTTCATGTTGGTATGTGTTAAGTTTAGTTTTAGCTTTTGTTAACTATACACGGATGTTTGATCGTACCCTGATGCGGAATGAAAAAAGTTCCTTATGGCGTTATGATCGTGATGCAGGGAGGGAAGCATAATGCATAAGCTGCCTTGGCTTATCAAGCGAAAACTGAAACCAGACAGAGATTTGGAATACTCAGGAATTGAGCGCAGATAAGGCGCAGCAGCGATGCATTTATGCTTCCCTCCTAATATCATTTCCCCACGATCACCGACAATTCATTCACCGAACAAACACCGAAGAACCCTAAGGCTCCTGAACTCAGGTTTGTGGAAACATTCGCCGCGGCTGTAGGGAACAATCCGCCCTGCCAGCTGGTTTCAAGAAGCATCTCACGAACAAATTCCGCATGCGCGGGAGCCAGGGAATACCTTCTTTGCGTTATATTAGTTCCCCTTGGGAATGAGACTTGCTCCACTACCGGGGCAAAGACCTCGCTCACATCCAGGGTAGGGAGGGTGTAAAACAACATCCTTGCCTTGCATTTGTTCGTATCGGCATGCTCATACCCGGGGACTTTGGTCCAGTCGAGCAGTATTTCCCACATTGCAGGCTGTATGCTGCTGAAGGCACTGGCAACATAATCAATATGGTATAAGGTATCCTTGTCATTTTGTATGCAGATCAGCTGGGCGAAAGTGGTACCGGGTATCATCGATGCCTTTGCCGAATACACCGAGCCCCCGCTATAGATATTCAGGGTATATGTCTTGTTCAGTAGCGCCATAAAGCTAGAAGGGGTTTTGTACTTCCCGCTTCCTGCAGGATCTTCCGTTAGTGTCCAGTTTGAGTCGGCCGTGAAGATCAGCACCGTTGCACCGCTTACAGGAAGTGCCGGGTCGTTCAGGGAGCTTACGGGATGGTTGATCACAATGGCCTGGGCTTTCCGTTCGGAAGTAAGGATGCCGTCCACAGCGATCAGGTTTGGGTCCACCCCGGGCATATTCCATTCGGTTTGCTTGACGCAGGCTGCCGTCAGCATACATAAAACCAGTATTATCAATGTCCCTTTCATCAGAATTTAAATTGATAATTGATGGATGGAATGATCCCGGCAACCGAAAGCGTGGTCGGGACAAGCTGATACCCCCCCTGCAGATTCATGGGCACGACCAGGTTGCCATTACTGTCCATAATACGGTTGAAGTTCAGTGAAAACGGGTTGTACCGTCCGTAAGCATTATATAATGTAAGGATAAGGTTCTGCTGAAAACGTTTTTCGGGTTTGCTGATGCGGTAAGTCACGGAAAGGTCGAGGCGGTGATAATCGGGCAGCCTGCTGTTGTTCCTGGCTCCGTAAACAGGAACCGAATAGCCGTTATTATAATAGAACCCCGTGGGCGTGGTTATGGGGCTCCCGGTATGATAATACCATACGGCCGAAAAAGCCCAGTGCCGGTGATTGTCGTATGACATATTGATGCATATATCTTTCGGGCTGTCGAAATTCGAAGGATAAGGCTCGCTGTTGTTGACCGAATTGGTTTGCACAAGCGACCTGGACCATGTATAGGATATCCACCCGGTAAGCCTGCCTTCCGATTTCCTGAGCATGAGCTCCAGCCCGTAAGCCCAGGCTTTGCCGAAACGGAGCTCGCCTTCAATGAGGGGATTATACAGGAGGTTGGCATGGTCTTTATAATCCAGGTGGTCGGTGTACGCTTTATAAAAAATTTCGGCAGTAAATAACAACCTTTCACGGGAGAATTTCTGGTAATACCCGAGGGCCCACTGGTCGGCTTTCTGGGCCGGGATGTTGGGCCCGCAGGGAGCCCAAACATCCAGGGATGTGAACGGCCCTGTGGAATTCGACAACTGCTGTATGAACTGGGTATTCCTGGAATATCCGAACTTCAGCGAGGTCCTGTCGGTGATATTGTAAATAATGCTCAGCCTTGGTTCCGGGCTGATATAAGTGTAGTAGCAAATGTTCTGCTTATACTTTGCCGAATCGATGAGCTGGTAATTAGCGTCGAAAGCATACACCGTCGAGGGGCCGAAATCCTGCCAGAGGGGCAGCCTCAGCCCGTATTTCAAAACGAGGTGGTTGCCTATCTTTTGTTCATTCCCGAGATACAGCACATATTCCATCGAGTGGTACTTAGGCACCACAGTGCCGGCCGAGGTCGTGCTTTTATCTTCGCCTTTGTTCAGGTTACCCGGGTTGGACTGGTAATTCGTCACTTCCATGCCCGCCCTCAGGGTGTTGCCGGGGTTCAGGAACCACGTAAAATCCGATTTAAGGCTTAGGTTTGCGATCGAGGAGGTCCAGAAACTTTGTTGCTTTTCGCTGGTGTAAAGGTAATAGTTGTACCGGCTGTAGTTCAGGGTTGTGTTTGAAAAAAGCTTTTTATTGAAGACATGGTTCCAGCGGGCTGTTCCCAGGATGTTGTTCCAACTGATACCGAACGTGCGGTAGGCCGATGTATTCACCCGGTTGAAGTCATCGCGGCCGGTATAAAAGGTGATGTAGAACCTGTTGTTGTCGTTTGCGATGAGGTTCAGCTTGGCATTGATGTCATAAAACTGGATATTAAATGCAGGCTGGTCGTTCAGGAGGTAATTCAGCCAGTTTAGCGTGGAAAGGCGGCCGGAGATAAAAAAGGAGGCATGGTTTTTCCAGATCGGGCCTTCAATCGAGATATTGGAGGCATATGGCCCCAGGTTGCCGCTGAAACCAAAACGTTTCATATTCCCTTCCCTGGCCTTCACATCAACCACCGAACTCAGCCTTCCCCCGAAACGGGGCGGGAAATCGCCCTTGTAAACCTGGATATCATTCACCGCATCCGGTGAGAGTGCCGAGAAAAATCCGAACAGATGCGATGGATTGTAAATCGGCGTTTCATCCAGCAACAACAGGTTCTGGTCACTGTTGCCACCCCTTACATAGAACAGGGAAGACCCGTCCCCGTATGAGCGTATGCCGGGCACGGCCTGGAGGGCTTTAAGGATGTCGGGGGCGCCGGCAAATCCCGGCAGGCTGGCCAGGGTCTTGTTCGAAAAATTAAAATCGCTTAACTGGCTCCGCCGGATGTCGGATGCAGTTTCTTTTGGCTTTACCTCGACTTCTTTTATGTCAAGCCTGGCTTCCTCCATCTCTTTGCTTATTCGCCTGTCACCCTTTAAATCCAGTTCTTCCTTGATCTCCTTGAAGCCAAGGAAGGAATAGTTGAGCAGGTAGCTGCCTTCGGGAAGGGTAAGGGAATAAAACCCGTAGGAGTTCGTGTTAGTGCCGTAAGCTGTTCCGCTGGCATAAACATTGGCCCCGATGAGCACTTCCCCGCTACTCTTTTCCCTTATATAACCGCTTATGGTAATATGGCGGAGGGTTTTTGTATGCTCTTCCTGAGGCGGAATCAGGCCGGCAGCGGGAGCTTTAAGCACCACCTGGTCCTCCAGCTCAAAAAAAGTAATGCCTGCAGGTTTTAAAATAGCATCGAGGACCTCCTTCAGTGGCTTCTTACGGCAGTTTATGCTGACGGTTTTACCGGAGGGGATGCTTTGAGGATTATATGAAAAGTTAATGTTGCCTTCAACGGATATTGCTTTAAGGGCTTCGGGCAGGGGCTTGTTTTTTATATGTATGCTGATGGGCTTGTCGAGGATCTGGGCGTTCAACCCTGATACAAGGAATATGAAGATCAACAACATCAGGTACCCGACACCTGATATCCGATATCTGATGCCAGAAGTCAGATGTGACAATTGTTTGCTCCTGATCGCTATCTGCATCCTTTGCCGGAGATTTCCACCAAAGATCCGGAATTCCTGATATTTACATCTAACGTGGCTTTGATCACGTTTAGTACAGATTCAAGGGATTGATTGTCAAAAGTTGCAGTGAGGCGGCATTGGGCGAGGGCAGGATCGGTTAAACGTATATCGGCCTGGTATACCTTGCTTAAGGTTGCAGCCACTGAAGTAAGAAGCTCGTTGCTGAAAGCGATCCTGCGGGTTTTCCAGGCCATGTAGTTGGCGTCCCGGTTAGCGTTTATAATGATCTGGCCCCCGCGGATAACGGCTCTTTCGCCGGGGTTCAGCACCCTCGCCTGGCCGGATTGGTTCTCAAAGTAAAGTTCAACTTTACCGGTGGTCAGCACCAGTTCGAAATCCCCGTTCAGGGAATGTGTGTTTATGTAAAATGAAGTCCCTTTCACTTCAACCCTGATCCCGTCGGTAGAAATGATGAACGGCTTTAAAGCATTATGGGCCACATCAAAATAAGCTTCGCCTTCCAGGTTCACAGCCCTTTTCTTCCCTTTGAATGTTTCGGGGTATTTGATTGTTGCTCCGGTGTTCAGCATGACTGTTGAACCGTCGGGCAGAAGGGCTTCTATACGGCCGGTATTAGCGGCCAGTTCTTTAATGACAGGCTTGCTTAGATAACGGAAAAGCAGGAATGAAGGGAGAGCCAGGATCAGGAGTACAGCTGCGGCACGCATAAGAAAGCGTGAAATGGTGAGATGGTGAGATGGTGAGATGGTGAGTTCTATGTCACGATCATCACGGGCAAACCGGTCTTCAAATTCATCATGATCTTTGACCATCCCCGCCCGCTTTTGGAACTTCTCCCATTCCAGATCAATATTCGCGGCCTCGGCGACCCGAATTTCCTCGGAAGCCATCCATGAATATTTCGACTCCATGAAGACCCTTTTATGTTCAGGATCCGTTTCAACCCATGACGAAAGCGCGCTGATCTCGTCAGCGTTGGCTTCCCCGCTGAAATACTTCGCAATGAGCTCTTCAAAATATGTAGGATCTTGTTCCATGATCACTTGTTATACACTTGAACACTTGGTTACCCTGATGCTCTATTAAAAAAAGATCAATTCCGTTTTATCCTGGTCCTGAGATGGGCCAGGGCCTTCGACATCTGGGTTTCAACAGTTTTGACAGAGATCTGCAAATGGTCGGCGATCTGCTGGTATTTCATCTGCTCAAAACGGTTCAGCCGGAACACTTCCCTGCATTTTTCGGGAAGTTCCTCAATGGCATTATTCACCTGGCGGCTGAGTTCCCTGAATTCAATCTGATTGTATTCTTCGGATGAAGGAATGGGCAGCAGCCCTCCAAGGCTGAGCAAAGTCCCAGCGAAACGCTTATTGTCGCGGAGAAAATTCAGGCAGCGGTTCCTTACCGATGCCGAAAGGTAGGATTTGACTTCCCGTTCGGGATCTATGCTTTCACGTTTCTCCCAGAGGTTGATGAAGGCTTCCTGGACTATTTCCTTCGCTGCTTCTTCTTCCTTGACATAGCTGATAGCAAAAAAAAGCATGCCTTTGTATTCATTGCGAAACAAAACTTCAAACTGGGATTTGGATAATCCGTGTTCCGGGTTCATAATACTGTGTCTCAACGCGTCAAAGGCAGGTTCATTATGCTTTATCCCTGCTGGTTAGTATATTCCTGTACCTCGTTATACACATAATCGAGGATCACCCCTGATTGCCTGAACATTTCTTCGCTTTCCATGCTGTCATGGTATTTCCTTTCACACACCACGCGTTCTATCCCGCAGTTGATGATGAGCATGGCACAGGTACGGCAGGGTGTCATCCTGCAATAAATGCTGGCGCCCTGAAGGGAGATGCCGAGACGGGCGGCCTGGCAAATTGCATTTTGTTCGGCATGGACCGTGCGCATGCAATGCTGGGTGATACGCCCGTCATCATGGTGGACTTTCTTCATCAGGTGGCCTATTTCGTCGCAATGCTTCAGTCCCCTTGGGCTTCCGACATAGCCGGTTACAAGGATCTGTTTGTCGCGGGCGATCACACAGCCGCTGCGGCCCCGGTCGCAGGTTGCCCTGGTGGCTACCGTGTTTGCAATTTCCATGAAATACTGGTCCCAGGTGGGTCGTATATACTTTTGCTCTTCCATATCAGATCTTCTTTAAGATTTCTTCCAGCTGTGCATACAATTCCTCCCTGCTCCCGTTATTTGTGAGCACGAAATCGGCCATGCGTATACATTCCCTGATGTTCTGCATATTCGGATCGGTGGAAGTCATTTCCCTTTCTTCGTTTTGAGTGAAAGTTGCAAAAGAAACACTGTCGGTCTCTGATTTCCTTTCAATTATCCGTTCGAACCTTACCTTCGGAGCTGCATCTATGGCCAGGAGGTAAAAATCACCCTTTGCCCTCAGCGAAGAAGCTTCACCGGGTGTTCTTATACTTTCAATGATGCAGTTTTCACCGCTTCCCGCTGCCTGCTCATACAAACAGTCAACCACATAAGAGGGGCCGTAAGTCATCCTGAGCCTGTTGCCCAGCAAAAACATGCTGTCCCGGTTTTCGAGCATCCCTTCCAGCCTGATCAGCTCAAGCAGGAACCCCCGCACTGAAAAATGTTTAAACCCTCTTGATTTCTCAAGATATTCAACGACTGTACCTTTTCCGGCCCCTAAAGTTCCGGTTATTCCTATGCATACCATATCCCTGAGAAATGTTAATTTTGCTGCCGGGAAAGCAAAATTACAAATTATAACGAAGTCATCCGCCCACATAACATTATTCTTATGAATACCTTATACCCCTTAAAATTCAAGCCATTGTTCCGGGAGAAGATATGGGGCGGGCAAAAGTTGAAATCTTCACTTGGGCTGAATATCCCTCCCCGCACCGATACAGGGGAAGCCTGGATGCTTTCGGGCGTGCCAGGGTCGCAGACCAGGGTGGCAAACGGATTTTTAAAGGGAAATGAGCTGAACGAGCTTCTTGAAATATACATGGATGAGCTCGTAGGGGAAAAGAATTTCGCAAAACATAAAGAAGAGTTTCCCATACTTGTCAAATTCATTGATGCCAACGACTGGCTCTCGGTACAGGTTCATCCTGATGATGCCCTGGCAGCAAAACGTAAATTGGGGGGAGGGAAGACTGAAATGTGGTATGTCCTCGATGCCATTCCGGGAGCCCAGCTGATCTCAGGTTTTAACAGGAAGATCAGCAGGGATTTTTATCTTAAAAATGTGAAGGAAAAAACCCTGGGCAATATCCTGAACTTTGAAACAGTTTCAAAGGGAGATGTTTTTTACATGCCGGCCGGGAGGGTGCATGCACTTGGACCCGGTGTCGTTCTTGCCGAGATCCAGCAAACATCCGACACCACGTACCGGATCTATGACTGGGACCGGGTCGACAAGGAAGGCAAAGCAAGGGAAATGCATACCGAACTTGCACTGGATGCAATTGATTTTAAGGTCCCTCAATCATACCGTACAGGATATACTGCATCAGGGAACCATACCGTGAGCCTGGTCCAATGCCCTTATTTCATGACTAACCTGCTTGATTTTAACCTTCCCATCGCCAAGGATTATTCCGAAATCGACTCATATGTTATCCTTATTTGCCTTGAAGGTGATGCTGAAATCGCCTTTGTGTCTGGAAAAGAGAACATAACAAAAGGGGAAGTCCTCCTGATTCCCGCATTCCTTGACAAAATCGCCCTTTTACCCCGCCCTTCCTGCAAGATACTTGAAGTTTACAATGTATAAAAAATGTACTTTTGCAGCTGTTAATTTAATCACACTTCGTACATGAAAAAAGCAAGCCTGCTCTTTATCTTTCTATCTGCTCTTGTAATAACTTTCGCCCAGAGTGAAGACGCTTCAGCTAAACGCAAAACCATCCCGCAGGTCAACATAAAGGATGTTTACGGGAATGTGTTCAGTACTACAGATATCAGCAATGATGGCAAGCCCGTTATCATCGATTTCTGGGCAACATGGTGCTCCCCCTGTAAACGCGAATTGAATGCTATAGCCGACGTCTATGATGACTGGGTTAAAGAAACCGGGGTGAAGCTTTATGCCGTTTCAGTTGATAATGCAAGGTCCACACTGAATGTAAAACCCTATGTTGACGGGAAAGGATGGGAATATACAGTGCTCCTCGACCAAAACTCTGATTTCATGAGGGCTATGGGTGTCCCCCTGGTTCCTATGACTTTTGTTGTTAACGGAAAAGGCGAGATCGTATGGAGCCATTCCACTTTCGCAGAAGGAGGAGAATTTACTATCATCGACATCGTGCGAAAAGTAATAAAAGGCGAAGAAATCAAATAATATCAAAATTGTAAAGCATTGAAAAAAAGTATCCTGCTTTGTATTGGGATTGTAACTATTGGAATGTTTCCATGCCGCCTGGCAGCCCAGGATTTCCTGAAGAATGCCCAGGTTACAGGCTCTTTCCAGGCCGATGCCGCATTGTACCAGACTGATGCGGCTATGGGAATCACCAGCCAATCCCTCAACGGACAACCTATCCGGATAAATGGCTATACCGAGGTGAATTATGAATATAAAAGTTTCTATGCCGGCCTGAGGTTTGAAGCTTACCTCCCGCCTCTCATGGGCTACGATCCCCAGTACCAGGGCGCAGGTGTACCCTACTGGTATGTCAAATACAAGAACGACCTTCTGGAAATCACAGCCGGAAACTTTTATGAACAATTTGCACAGGGTATGACTTTCAGGACATACCAGGACTGGACCCTAGGATATGACAATTCCATGAGGGGGCTCAGGGTAAAATTCATGCCGTCGAAAGGGATCACCCTTACCGGGGTCTACGGTTTTCAGAGAACTTTCTGGATCCCTTATCAGAATAATAACCGGGGCATTGTAAAGGGGATTGACGGGGATTTTAATCTTAATGATATTTTCAACGCCCTGGCAAACACAAAACTGAAGATCACCCTCGGAGGAAGCTTCGTAAGTGACTACCAGGCCGGTAAAACTATGATCTATCCTGTTGGTGACAAGGTGTATACTTTTAACCTTCCCGAAAATGTAGCCTGCTACGGGGGAAGGCTTAACCTGAACTATGCAGGTGTGAATTTTTACTCCGAATACGCCCATAAGATCAACGACCCTTCCCAGATGAACGTATACATCTATAAACCAGGTAATTCCATTTTGTTTGATCTTTCTTATTCTAGGAAGAATTTCAGTGTTGAGGTTAAATCGAAATGGATTGACAATTTCAGCTATAAATCGAACCGGAGTTATACGATCAACGGCCTCGACATCAATTACCTCCCGGCCATCAACAAGGAACATACCTATGCCCTTGCCTCGATGTATCCTTACGCAACCCAGACAACAGGCGAAGTCGGTATTGCAGCGGGGGTAATGTATACCATTCCGAAGAATACCAAACTTGGGGGTAAGAACGGGCTCACCATAGCCGTGGATTTTTCCCAGGTTAATTCGATAAAGAAAACGCCTGTGAATGACACCACCCCCATCGGGCAGTCAGGGACACTGGGCTATGCCACAAACTTTTACTCTGTTGGCAGCGAAGTATACTGGCAGGAAACACAGGTGGAGATCAGTAAGAAATTCGGTAAAAAAGTGAAAGGGATCTTCGATTACCTATATCAGACCTACAACAAAGCTGTTGTACAGGGCCATCCTGAAGATCCCCTTATTTATTCCCAGATCGGTATCGCGGATGTTACTTTCAATGTCAATAAAAAATTATCGCTCCGCTGGGAACTTCAGGGATTGTGGACTAAACAGGATAACGGTAACTGGGCTGCAGGCCTGATGGAAATTACAATTTCACCCAAATGGTTCTTTTCTGTCAGCGACCAGTGGAACTACGGTAACTCAGATGCCGGCAAACAGCTGCATTATTATAATGTTGCCGCCGGATTTGTTTATAATACATCCAGGATCCAGCTTTCCTATGGAAGGCAGCGTGAAGGGATCATTTGTGTAGGCGGCGTGTGCCGCTACGTGCCGCAGTCCAGCGGGCTGACGCTTACCGTTACCAGCAGTTTTTAATGTTTATGATAATCAAAGGCGATATGAAATTATTCAGAATTCTGCTTCCTGTCATGTTAGTGTGCGGTTGGATCTTTACTTCATGTGATAAACTGGACCCCCCCTATGCAGCTGTGAAGACACAATATGATACCACCAATAAACCGTATGTCCTGCTTGAGGAATATACCGGCCATAAATGCAATAACTGTCCGCTTGCTACTCAAAAAGCCCGTAGACTGGCCGATTACTACCTTGGGAAAGTGATCGTCATGGAAGTACATGCCACAAACCTTGCCGATCCCGATCCAAAATACACCCTGGACCTCAGAACTCCCGAAGGTGCGCAATGGTGCACTGATTTTGGACTTGGCTATGTCCCGCGGGCCCTGGTCAACCGCACCCCGGTCGGCGGCAGTTACCCCGTGAATTCCGACCAGTGGGCTGCTGCAATTGAGTTACAGATGCTCAAGGCGGTGAAAACAGGGATCTCGGCCAGGTCAACTTATAATAACGACACAAAAGAAATCACTGCCGATGTGACCGTAAGGTTCAAAAGGAAGCTCACCTCAGGCGCGGGCATCAACCTGTATATCCTGGAGGACAGTATTGTAGGGCTGCAGTCCAACAAGGATACCGCTGCAGGGACAACACCTGAAATCAATCCTTATTATTTCAACGAAACTTTCAGGGTTTCCATGAACGGTACTTACGGAGAGCAACTCACCGCCAGCGTTGATACCACGATAAACTATTCCTATAAGAAAACATTTATGGTCACCAATGCCGATTGGGATCCCACACAGCTCTGGCTGGTTACAACGATCACAGCCCCCTCGGCTTCCAGCGGGGAGATTATAGGAGTTAGCAAGGTGAAAATATCACCGGTAAGCCGGTAGGGTAGACCATTGTACTTTCAGGTGGTTTCTACCGGCCCAATATAACTTTTCTTATCTCAGTGCGGCTTTCGGTCTGTATCCTGCAGAAATACATACCGGGATCCAGGTTTGCCGCATCAACAGTGAAAATCTGCCGGCCGGACTGCTGTCCCTGGCGGTTCATGAGAAGCAGCCTGTTCCCGTAAGTATCGAAAAGGCTGACCCATACAGTTCGATGCTTTTCTTCATCCACAGAAACCGTGAACTTTGAAGTAAAGGGATTCGGATAAACCGAGATGGATCTTTCAGGTGCCCGTTCACCAGTCTCTGCCGGGGCAATGAATTGAACGCTGTCGATGAGGGGCTTGCGGTTTTGCCGGGTAATGATCAGGCGCGCATAGCAGGGCGAAGGAACGCCAGGAAAAATCAGGGTCGCAATTCCTGTCGAATCCACACTCTTCACATCGAGAAGGGTGCTGTCATTGAGTGACAGGGACACATAGGAGAGGGGCTCGGTTGTCACGCTCAGGCTCGTCATGCTAACAGGCAGGGTATGTTCGAATACGGCCTGCAGGGCCGGGGGGACCGAATAATAAATGCTCAGTGAGGGATCCCCCGTCAGGCAATAGGTTTCCCAATAATATTGCTTCATTCCTGAACCGGATTCCTCCACGGCCAGGCACCCGCCCTGTACCATCTGACCCATGGTTACGAAGTATTCCGATAACGGCTCGCCGTGGTCATGGAAAGTCCTGTCATACGCACCGGCATGATCAGCTTCATATGGAGGATGGGTTGAAACGGGAGCCTTGTATCCGCAGGCCCACCAGTAATCCTCATCCCAGTATGAATAATCGGAACATCCGATATAACCCAAAGCTCCCTTATTGGCGGCCCTGGTTATTTCCTTGGAAAAACAGTTTACATTGAAATTAGCCGTTTTGCAGCAGTTGCCGATCATCAGGGGGTATTTATGGGCATTCTGCAATGCGGCTATATTTACGGTCTGGAAAGAAGGGTCAGCCCATCCCGATTCGCTTCCATGGGCTGTATAGTTTGCAAATCCGACCCCGTTTGAAACATCCTGGAGTATGTTCGATGCATAATTTGCTCCGGGGGCTTCAGGCTGAAGGTAGGTATGGGATAAGATGTTGTGGGAAGCATTAAAATATTGTTCCGTTCCATAATTGATTTGTCCGTTCCCGTATAACGGGCCGTAATCCTGGTCGGCGCCCGCCACCATCACTGCCTCGCCCAGGAAAGCATCGGAAGGCATCGTGTATTGCTCATATTCCAGGGCTTTGTCTATATAGGCATTCAGCTGGCCGGTGTCACGGGCCGCAAACCTGCCGTAGGTTACCTCGGGGATATCATCCCCCGTATACTCGCAGTAATACAGGTCGGATGGATGCCCTCCCGTATTCCATGCAGGGACCTGGTCCACATCGCCTGCAAACAAAATAAAGCTTGGGGGATTGTATCCCGGAGGCGGGTTGTCATAGAGTTCCCTGAGGTAGGCTTTGATAGAAGCAGTGGTGTTTCCCAATGCAGGGCTGCCGGTGTATGCTGTAATCACCCTGAACCCTTTACGGGTTTTCCATGCAATAAACCTTTTTAACGATTCTTTAAAGGATGAAGGGGCTACAATTACATAGGTTGCAGGGGAGGAAGTGATAAGTGAAGCCGGCGATCCGGTATAATTCGGTATCCTGCTGTATAAAGCCTGGTAATAAGGGGAGCCGAAGTTATCGAGGAGTTTTTTTGTGGCCTCAAGGTCAGGATGGGTGAAGATTATACTCACTTCAATATGGTCATATACCCTGATCATGCCGGTGACAGGGTTGTACTGAACAGGGGAAATGTCAAGCCTTGCAAGGACAACGGCCCTCATGATGCCGGCATATGAAACATTCACAAGGGGGGCGACGGTAAATTTATTTTGAAGGTATGCTGATTCCCTGATTACAAAAGGGAGCCGGGCCTGATCGTTGATATTCTTCGAAACCGGAGCCTGTGCCGGGATAATCCGCGAGGTAATGCCGTTATCGACAAGCCTGTAATCGGTAAAATGTGAAGATCCTGTATGAATTTCATAGCCTGCCCCGGCAGGAACCTGGATCAGTTTATGATAAACCGGGAGTTTGGGGTCCCCGGCAATGGTATTAAATCCAAAACCTTCCGTAAATAGTTCTGTAAACGGCCCGGCACTGGTTTGTATTTCCCTGAAATCGAGTTTGCCCACATCAACCTTCACCTCCAGCGACTGAAGAGGGGAGGAAGTGAAACTAACAGCATTCGCAGCGGGCTTGATGCTGATGCTGCCGGCTTTAAGCGAGGGGGAGGACCCGAAAAAACCTACAATGAAAATGAGCCAGGCAAAGGGTTTGAGCGTCATTTTAATTCTTTGGAGTGAGCCGGCAGTTAGGCCTATTCGGCCCGCATCATGCTTACATCGATTTTACGGATGGTATAGATCTGGTACCATCCTACGATAAAACCAATGGACATTACAATCATAAAAATAATCAGAAAATCAACTGGAATCATATGTACCGGGTAGTTGTTCACAACAAATGTACTGTTGGCATCGCCCAACCTGATCAGGCCGAATCGCATCTGTACCCAGCAAATAGCGGCCCCGAGTGTAAGCCCGGCTGCAGCTCCGCAAAATGAAATCAGCAGTCCTTCGAGCATGAAGATCCTCTGAACCAGGGTTTTGCTTGCCCCCAGGCTTTGCAGCACCGCGATATCCTTTTTCTTCTCGAGGATCAGCATGGATATCGATGCGATCACGTTGAAAGTGGCGATCAGCAGGATGAAAGCCAGTATCATCACGATGGCCCATTTCTCGGTGCGGAAGATTTTGTAAATAAGCTCCTGCTGTTCATACCTGTTTTTTATCCTGAATTTCTCCCCTGCAACTTCCTTCAGGGCCTGCTGGACCAGGGCCGGGTCGGCGGTTTTATCCAATCCGATCTCAAGCGATGTAACATCTTCATTGTATCCCAGGATCTGCCGTAAAAACCGGATTGGCAATAGAACATATTTCACATCGAAGTCGGTTTGTATTGAGAATGTGCCTGAAGGGAAGATCGAAGCCGTATTGAATGCATTTTCGAATACGTTGGAAAAATTGGCATCACGCCTGGCAATATAAACAGTGATGGGGTTTGTATAATCATTAAGGTTTGCACCAAGGTAATCGGCAATGCCGTAGCCAAGCACGGCATAATTCATATCACCTTCTTCCAGGATAAAACGACCAGCCGCCATCATGGTGTCAATCCCGCACATTTTCTCATAATCCCTGCTGACCCCCTTTAGCGTAACAATGGATTGCTTGTCGCGGTATTTCATCAGGGCATTCTCTTCAATGACCTCTGTTATGTATTTTACTCCCCGTATCTGTTTAAGACTGCGGATATCAATTTCGTTTGTCCTGAAGGTTTTGCCCTTTTTCAAGGTGATGGCCATATCGGGATTGAATGAATTGAACAGGGATTCCGACAAGCGTGCAAAACCGTTAAATACCGACAGCACGATCACCAGGGCGGCCGTGACTATCATTACACCGGCGGCGGAGATGAGGGAAATGATGTTAATGATGTTGTGCGACTTCCTTGAGAAGAGATACCGGCGCGCTATGTATAAAGGGAAGTTCAAGACGGATGTACGATTTACGATTTACGATTTCATTTCGCTGCCTGTTATTTCCAGGCCTTTACCAGCAATCCTGTTCCGCTTTTATGTTTTGTGTACAGATCGAAATAGTTGAACACCAATGTTAATGGGAAAGTGACAAGATAGTAGAAAGGGAGGAAAACGAAGAGCAGCTTGCTGGCATTCAGCATCCGGATAGGGTATTTCATTGAAAGCTTCCATCCCAGCTGGCCAGGTCTTCCGTAAGTGTAACTTGCCTCGCTGCAGCTGAAGCCGGCTTTACTGAGTTTCTCACGGATATCGCCTATATTATACCCGTCACGAACATGCTCATCAATAAAAGATTCCCCGTGGTCGTGGTCGTGAACATCCGATCCGCCCTGGTCTGACGGGGTCGAGATCAGCAGTATCCCATCCTGTGCAAGGGAATCGTAGAAGTTTGAGAAGACTTTCTCATCTTCGGCAATATGTTCCATGACATCCACCGAAAGGATAAGGTCAAAATAAGCTTGTTTTGTGAATGCTGTCAGGTCGGCTTTCTCAAACAGCACGTTTTTCCTGTGAATGCTGTTAAAAAAGGCATTGCAGTCGGCGATTTGTTCATCTTTTACATCGACGGCAAGGATGCTGGTGTCAGGACTGAGTCCGCTCATGAAGTAGGTATACTGTCCGAACCCGGATCCCGCGTCGAGGATGTTCATTCTTCCCTGCCCGGCTTTTTTCCGGGCCCATAGCCTGAGTTCCTTTCTCACATGCCACGAGCGCAGTAGAAGGATGTCCAGAAGCTTATAAAACAGCCGTCGAAGAAAGGGGGTTTTATTGAATACCTTGCCCAGGGAACGTTTTATGGGGTCGTACTGCATGAAGGAATCAGGTTTTCAGGAGGCTGTCAATATTCTCAATATAATCGAGGGAATCGTCTTCAAAAAACTGGAGTTCAGGTATCACCCTCAACTGGTTATGCAGTCCCTTGCCCAGGTGAAACCTGAGATCCCTTCCGTGATGCCTTATAAGGGCCAGAAGAGCTGCTTTATCCTTGGTACCGAAAAGGCTCAGGTATATTTTAGCCTGTGAAAGATCCTTTGTAACCGTGACCTTCGTAACCGTTATCATGGCACCGCTGAACAGGCTGCGGCCTTCACGCAGAAAGGCATTGCCGAGCTCTTTCTGGATCATACGGTTGATTTTCTGCTGTCGCATGCTTTCCATGATGCAAAGATACGGAAATTGAGGGAACCGGAAACGGGAAACCGGAAACCGGGAATAGTGAATGGTGAATGGAGAATAGTGAATAGTGATCATCAATCCCGTTATCCCGCATCCCCGCATCCCCGCATCCCCGCATCCCCGCATCCCTGCTCCCGGTTCCCTGCTCCCTGCTCCCTGCTCCCTGCTCCCTGCTCCCTGCTCCCTGCTCCCTGCTCCCCTTATATCGCTCCTTCGTCGTATGCTTTTTCTCCGTGGATGGCGTAGTCGAGGCCTGTCTTCTCTGCCTCCTCATCCACTTTCACAGGAGTTATAAAGTTTATAATGACAAGCATGATATAAGTAAATACGAAGGCATAAGTTGCAGCTGCGAGTGTTGCCACTACCTGTTTGAAGAAGAACGAAGAGTTCCCTGCAAGCAGCCCGTCGGCGCCTGCTGCATTCACGCCTTTTACAGCAAAAACACCAAGGAGGATGGTTCCGACAACACCGCCTACACCGTGAACGCCCCATACATCAAGCGCATCATCCCACTTCATCCTGTTTTTAAACATAACAGCCAGGTAGCAGAATAAACTTGCGGCGGCCCCGATCAGGGGTGCCGACCATAAGGGAACAAACCCGGCACAGGGGGTTATGGTGGCCAGGCCCGCAATGGAACCCGTGAGCAGGCCAACGAATTTGGGTTTCTTGGCATGGGTCCATTCAAGGAACAGCCAGGTTACCGTAGCAAAGGAAGCCGCCACATCGGTATTTAAAAAAGCCAGGGAAGTGACAAAATCCACCGCGACTTCGCTCCCGGCATTGAAGCCGTACCAGCCGAACCATAATAATCCGCTTCCTATAGCAACAAGAGGAATGCTGTTTGGCGTTGAATTTTTGTCGACACGCCCGCCTACATAAATTACAGAAGCAAGTGCCGCGAACCCGGCCGTGGCATGCACTACAATACCGCCTGCAAAATCAAGCACGCCCCAATGTGCGAGTAAACCGTTTCCCCAGATCATATGGACAAACGGATAATATACCAGGATCTGCCACATGGTAAGGAAAATGAAATAGGCCTTGAAATTCACGCGGTTTACAAAAGCACCCGTGATCAGTGCGGGAGTGATGATGGCAAACATCATCTGGTAAGCGATGAAAACAAACTCGGGGATTTTCCCGTTCGTATACATGGAAGTTGGACTTATCCCATGCATGAAGGCTTTGTCGAAATTCCCTATAATGCCCCCGTCGCCTCCGCTGAAACAAAGCGAATACCCGAAGGTTACCCATAAAACAGTAGTCCAGCCAAGGGAAACAAAACTCTGGATCATGATGCCCAGGATGTTGCGCTTGGTTGCAAGACCGCCGTAAAACATTGCCAGGCCCGGGGTCATAAGCATGACCAGGCTGGCTGCTAACAGCATAAAGCCGGTTGAACCAGTTTCAATCATAAATCAAAATGTTAAGTGTATATTCTGTGAAAAGTCTTTTCTGGATTTGTGCGTCTATATGGATACAAATGACGCAAACCCCCGCAAACTGTGGAATACCGGATGTTCTGAATTAAAACTAAGGGATTTACTTAGAAACGGGGGGCCAGGTCACTCATCCTGCATCCTGTTCGATCACGCCTCTCCCAAATTGTTGCGTATTGCAAACTTTACCATGTCGACAGTGCTTTTAAAATTGTATTTCTGCATGATATTGTTTTTATGGGTCTCAACGGTCCTTATACTGATGTTCAGGCGTTCGGCAATTTCGGTATTTGACAGGCCTTCGGTGTACAGCCGAAGTATCTCGGTTTCCCTTGATGTGAGGCTTGCCTTTCGCGCAATGGCTTCAGGGGTGGTGGTGGCTTTAACCGAATGGGAATAGAGTTTCGAGATCACCTGGGCTATGGTGTCGCTGAAAAATTCCTCCCCCCTGGCAACCGTCCTGATCGCTTTCAGAAGTTCTGCCTTCGTGGTGTCCTGCTTGGGGAGATAGCCTTTGGCTCCCGCTTTCAGGGCATTGAAAATGTAATCTTCAGTCACATACATCGACAGCACCAGCACATGTATGCCCGGATGCTTTTCGTGGATCCTGCGGATAAGCTCAATACCTGATTTGCCAGGCATCGATAGATCGGTAATAAGCACGTCGGGGTTTAATTTTTTTACCATTTCAAGCGCCCTGGCAGTATCAGCGGCTCCTCCGCAAACTTCTATATCTGCTGCTTCCTGGAGCATATTGCTCAGTCCGTCACGGATGATCTGATGATCGTCCACCAACAGGACCCTGATCTTTGTCTTCATTTATGTATCGGTATTTTAACCCTGATTGTGGTTCCCCTGCCATCGGAAGTTTCGACATTGATAGTCCCTCCCAGTATCCTGGCCCGCTCCTGCATGTTATACAGCCCGTTCCCGCTTCCCGGTGAGCCCCCGGGGGCAGTAAACCCCTTGCCGTTATCTTCAAGTATCAGGATAAGGTTCTCTTTGTTTTCTATTAACTGCATGCTGATGTCATTTGCCCCGGAATGACGTATCGAGTTGTTCAGGGCTTCCTGCGCAATACGGTAAAGGTAAACCGTTGTCTTGTTATCGGCAGGCTCGGTTAAGCCGTGAGTGTAAAATTCAATTTCAAGATTGGCCTGGCGGCCAGCCGTATTGCAGAGATTTTCCAGTGCATTGGCCAGCCCGAGCTCATGAAGTGCCGATGGCATCAGGTCATTCGATATCTGCCGGGTCTCTTCTATAAGTGATCCGAAAACGCCCCTGATCTCCCCATAGGTTTTCTGAAGGCATTGAAAATCCTGACCATCACAATTCTCAAGCTGCAGTTTCGCCCCCACGAGTTTCTGTCCCAGCCCGTCGTGGAGTTCCCTGGAAACCCTCTGTCGCTCCATCTCCTGCCCGTCATACATGGCCGATAACCTCCTCTCCCTTTCCTCCCTGATCCTGTCGATCATGGTATTGAAAGTTCCGGCAAGCGCTCCTATTTCATCGGTGGACCTCACATCAACCCTGCCGTCAAAATCACCCTGCCCGGTTTTAAGGGCGGCATCCTTCAGCCGGATGAGAGGCTGGGTGATCATTTTGGAAATAAGCCTGGCTATGGCCAGGATAAAGATCGAAATGATAAGCGAGACAAGCAGGATGTCGTTTCGTATCCTGTCGACCGGGATCAGCGATTCCTCGTAATCGATCTCGGCCAGTATGACCCATTGCAAGCCGGGGATATCGAGGGGCTCGTATGCACTGAATACCTTTATATTCCTGTAATCGGCAGTCCCGGTGGCCCCGGTCCGGCTGGCGATGGCTTGTTTTGCGCTGAGTGAGCCGACTTTGGTTTTTAAAACCGAATGCCTGATGAAACGTGACTCGGAACGCATCAGCAGGTCAGGTCCCACAAGATAGGATTCCCCCGATTGCCCAAGGCCTATCCGGCTGTTGTTCTGAAGCATGATACGGTTGATCTCGGCCGATGAAACTTCCAGGATGACTGCCCCTTTCAGCCTGCCCCGGCCGTCCCTGACCCCCTTGCCCATCATGCAAACCGGTACGCTGTCATCGGCAGACCTCTTGAAAAGATCTATAATGACAAGTGTATCGCCTTGCTCCAGGCGCTTCCACAGTTGTATGAATTTTGCATGCCCGGCCTCCGGCCAGCCACCCGGGCCCTCTTCACCGAGGGTGATTACAGAGGGATTATCTCTATTCCCGTACGCCAGGAATAACCTTGAAAAGCCATAGCTCCCGGCATAAGACCGGATGTTGTCCATGGCGATCAAACGCGCCTGCCTGCCCTGAAGGCCCTGGCCCGAAGTATCACTGGCCAGCAGCTTCATATCATGACTGAGTGAAAGGAACCTAAGGCTCCTCATTTTTTCAGCAAAAAAATACTCGATCTGCTGTTTCTTGACCGCCCTTACCGATACAAGCTGATCAATGGTCCTTTTCACAATGGCCTCCCTCGCGGCATAAAATGAATAAATGCCGACCAGGGCTACCGAGGCCAGGCCCACAAACATAAACAATAAAAGAAGTTTGGTTGTTATGGAAGAAACCTTAAAATTCATCCTGCCTGATTATTGCACAAAGGTAATATTCCATGGGATAAAATATTTATCTTTGCCCTGATGAAAAAACTGTTCAGGATATTGAGGTATGCAAAGCCATACTGGCTCTATGCCATGTTGAATATCCTGTTCAACATCCTGTCGACGCTGTTTTCGCTTGTTTCATTCACCCTGTTCATCCCGGTCCTGAACATGCTGTTTCAGAAAGTGAAAGTACACCCGGTGGCTCCGGCAATGGACCTTTCACAGGCCCATTCTTTCGGGGAGCTGACAAAGATGCTTTCATTTGCGTCCCTTCAGGATAATTTCAACTATTTCTTCGGATCGATGATCCTGGAACACGGTGAAAAACAAATGCTGTTATATATCAGCATTACCATCGTGGTGCTGTTCTTCCTAAGGAATGTATTCCGTTACCTGGCCATGTTTTTCCTGGCCACAGTCAGGAATGGGGTGGTCAGGGACATCCGCAGTCAGCTGTATTATAAAGCACTTATACTGCCCCTGGGATATTACAACGAACAACGAAAGGGGGATATCATATCCCGCATGACCACCGATGTGCAGGAAGTGGAATGGTCTATCATGAGTTCCCTCGAAATGTTCTTCCGTGACCCGATCGCAATCATTGCTTACATGACGGTATTGTTTGCCATCAGCCCTAAACTGACAATTTTCATACTCATACTCCTGCCTTTATCTGGACTGATCATAGGCCAGATAGGCAAAAGCCTCAAAAGGACTTCCGACAAAGGGCAGAGGCAAATGGGGATACTTCTCTCCATCATTGAAGAAACCCTTTCAGGCCTGAGGATCATCAAAGCTTTCACAGCCATCGATTTTGCCGACAAACGCTTTCAGCAGACCAACAATCATTTCTTCAGGCTCATGGTCAGGTTGTACCGCAAACGTGACCTGGCCTCACCCCTGAGCGAGTTCCTGGGGGCCGTGGTTATCAGCATAGTGCTTTGGTTTGGGGGCCAGCTTGTGTTTACACCAGGGAACCTCCTCGATGCCGCTACTTTCCTTACCTATATGGTCATCTTCTCACAGATCATCAACCCTGCAAAAACAATAACCCAGGCCTGGTACAGCCTTCAGAAAGGGGCCGCATCCCTCGACAGGATACAGCAGGTATTGAACGAACCAGAGCTCATTGTGGAGAAACCCAATGCCGTCACAAAGAAAACCTTTGAAAAAGAGATAGAGTTCAGCAATGTGAGCTTTGCATACGTTCAGGAAGAAGTATTGAAAGAGATCCGCCTGACCATACCGAAAGGCCGCACCATAGCGCTGGTCGGCACTTCGGGAGGAGGGAAATCGACCATGGTCGACCTGCTGCCAAGATTTTATGATTGTAAAAAAGGCGAGATCCTGATCGACGGGGTCCCCATCCAGAATATGGTTATCAATGACCTCAGGGGGCTTATGGGAATTGTTTCCCAGGAAACCATCCTCTTTAATGATACCGTTTTCAATAACATTGCCTTCGGGATGGAGACGGCCAGCGAAGAGGCTGTAATCTCGGCTGCAAAAGTTGCCAATGCCCACGAATTCATTGAGAATATGCCTTTTGGCTACCAGACCAACATAGGCGACAGGGGTGTGAAACTGTCGGGTGGGCAGAAGCAAAGGCTCAGTATTGCCAGGGCTGTGCTCAAGAACCCGCCTATTATGATCCTCGACGAAGCCACATCCGCCCTCGATACCGAAAGTGAGAGACTGGTGCAGCAGGCCCTTGAAAACCTCATGAAGAACCGCACTTCCATAGTTATTGCCCATCGGCTGTCGACCATCCAGTTTGCCGACGAGATCATTGTACTGCAGTCGGGTGAGATCGTCGAAAGGGGAACCCACGCCGAATTGCTTGAACGTAACGGTGTTTACCGGAAATTGTCAGATCTTCAGTCTTTCGTTTAATCCGTTACAGGAAGAGAATACCAATCATGATCCCCCGAAAAGCACTCATTATTTCAGTTCTCCTTGTTATTGTCCTCGTTGCCGCCTCCTGCAGCAAAAGTTCATATTATTACCGTGACAAGGAAACCAAGACCAGGAACTGCGCCCAGCCGGCTACAACATCGCATAAATACAAGAAATAGGTTTTACACCTCGGCCATCCTGAGCAGGATGGCTTCAAGTTTTTTCTTGATCAGCTTGGTGCGGCAGCTGTAATCATTGACAATGATTGAAAAGATAAGCTCACGCCCGGAAACGCTCTTGACATAGCCTGCAAAACTCTTAACTCCTGCAATCGTCCCGGTCTTGGCCCTGACCCTTCCCTCGGCAGCCGTTCCCCTTAATGCCTTATGCAGGGTGCCTGTAAGTCCGGCAATGGGAAGAGATTCGTAAAAGGGAAGGAAATATTTGGATTGGGTCATGATAAACAAGGCATCGACAAGCTGCTTTGGGGAGATTGCATTGTTTCTCGATAAGCCGTTCCCGTCTTCAAAATACATCCCGCGCGTGTCCAGACCCTTGGCTTTCCAGAACTCGAGTATGGCCTGTACCCCGGCATCCTTTGTATTGTGATTGTATATTTTACCGCCGATGCGGCGAAGGATCTTGGAAGACCTCCAGTTAATACTGTGCTCGTTCGTTACAGTGACTTCCGGGATAATTGCAGGCCCGAAGATCTCAAGTGCAGGGGCGGTAACGAATAACTTCAGCGTGGAAGCCGGCATCATCGGTTTGGTTTGCTCGCATTCAGCAATTACGGTCTTTTTGCTTTCCCTGGTAATGTCGATGATAAAATACCCGAGCGTGGCGTTTTTAAGGCAATTATCGGCCTTTAACTCCTCCAGGTCAGAAAGAAGCAGGCTGAATCGTTTTTCCTCAACACTGGTCAGTACAGGAACGTCCTGGATTTTTTTCTCGGCTTTTTTACCCTCCTGCCGGCAGGAAATAGTAAAAAGCAAAAAAAATCCGAGGGGAAGGATATAAAATTTTAACGGCATCCGGATGAATTGGTAACAGGGCACAAAGATCGTAAAAAATGCTTAGCTCTAGGGGAAGGTTAAAAAATATTTTTTACTTGTTAACTCGTTCACAATGAAAATTATAGATTACGTATGCATAGTTTTGTTTGTGAACGGTTTTTAGTCGTAATTTCGCGGCCTGGATTAAGATTAATTATTTGCAAATGATAAAAAAAGTACTTGTTGCCAACCGGGGTGAGATAGCAGTACGGGTGATGCGTTCATGCCGGGAAATGGGCATTAGGTCTGTCGCTGTTTTTTCCGATGCCGACCGCAATTCGATGCACGTGCGGTATGCCGATGAAGCCTATAATATCGGTCCGGCGCCTTCACGCGAAAGTTATCTTAACATTGAAGCAATCATACAGGCAGCAAAAATCTCCGGTGCCGATGCAGTCCATCCGGGATACGGTTTCCTTTCCGAGAATGCAGCCTTTGCAACGCGCTGCCAGGATGAAGGGATCATCTTTGTTGGCCCCGACCCATACGCCATCACGACCATGGGCGATAAGATCATTGCCCGCCAAACCATGATCGCTGCCGGGGTCCCTGTAGTCCCGGGAACCACCGAAAAGATCAACGATGAGCAGAAAGCCCTTGAGATCGTTAATGAGATAGGGCTTCCCGTCATGATCAAAGCTTCAGCCGGCGGGGGAGGGAAAGGCATGAGGCTTGTAAAGCATATTGATGAACTTGGTTCTTCGTTCCGTCGTGCCAAATCGGAAGCCATGAATGCTTTTGGCAACGACGCCGTATACATAGAGAAATACATTGAGTCGCCCCATCACATTGAATTCCAGATCCTGGCCGACAGCCTCGGGAATGTGGTGCACCTTTTTGAAAGGGAATGCTCCATACAGAGGAGGCACCAGAAAGTCATTGAGGAGACGCCCTCGCCTTTAATGAACCCTGAACTCAGGCGGGAAATGGGGGAGACGGCGGTACAGGCTGCCAGGGCCGTGAATTACAAGGGAGCCGGCACCATAGAATTTATCGTCAGCGATGACCTTAAGTATTACTTCCTCGAGATGAACACGAGGCTGCAGGTTGAACACCCGGTAACCGAAAGGGTGGTGGGTGTTGACCTTGTGAAGGAACAGATCAATATAGCCAACGGGAACCCCCTCCCGTTCAGGCAGGAAGACCTTCGTCAATCGGGCCATTCGGTCCAGTGCAGGATCTATGCCGAAGACCCGGATAATAACTTCATGCCCAACCCGGGACTTATCAGTCATATTACGGAACCCCACGGGCTGGGCCTGCGTTGCGACGGTTATGTTTACGAGGGATATGAGATCCCTATCCATTATGATCCCATGATCACCAAGCTGATCTCCTGGGGAGAAACCAGGACCGAGGCCATCGCCCGCATGAAGCGTGCATTGTATGAATACAAAATAACAGGGGTAAAGACGAACATCAAGTTCCTTGAAAAGATCATGGATACCAATGATTTCAAGGACGGGAAATACAACACCCATTTCATCGAGAAGAACGAGGCAGCCTTGCATGCATCCCGCCTTTGCGGCACAGAATGTGAGGACATGGCCATAATGGCCGCTTTCGTCGATTTTCTGACAAAAATGGAGAGGATACAGCCGCCCAGGTATACCGATGAACTTGGCTCCAACTGGAAAGATTTCGGAAGGAAACGCAATGTGTTACGTCTGTAACCCTAAATCGTAAATATTCGCATTATTGTTAATTTTAATAGTGCTCATTTCGGCTTCGCCGAACGTAAATCGTAAATCTCTTATATGGCCTACGAAGTAAATCTTGAACACCGAAGCGCAAAAGTCGAACTGCTGAACCGGGTCGGAAATAAAGTCCTGCTCGATATAGACGGGCATAAGTATGATGTTGATATTGCCATGGTGGAGAAGGGTGTTTATTCCATCCTTTACAATGGCCATTCTTACAATGTCGAACTCATTGAAGGGGACAGCAGTAAAAAATACATAGTGAACACTTTTGCCAAAACCTTCAACGTGGAGATCGTTGATGCCGAATCAAAATACATCAGCAGCAGAAGCCAGGGCATGGCAGCCGAAGAGGAGAACCAGGTTGTATCACCCATGCCCGGCAAGGTGGTCAAGATCCCTGTAAAAGCAGGGGAGGAGGTAACTGCAGGCCAGACCCTGATCGTTGTGGAAGCGATGAAGATGCAAAGCGAATTCAAAGCAAGCCACGATAAAAAAGTACTCGAAATACTCGTTAAAGAAGGAGATACCGTAAATGCTCATCAGCTCATGATGAAACTGGAATAAGAAAGCCATGAGCCATAAGCCATGAGCCATGGGTAAAACCTGCTTATAACTCATGGCTCATCACTCATCACTCATCACTAATAGCAGATAATTATGATTTCTCTGGAAGAAAAATTAAAGGAATTCGAGAACCGAAATAATGCCGCAGAACTTGGAGGCGGGACTGAAAAGATTGAAAAGCTTCATAAAAAGGGCCGCCTTACTGCCCGTGAAAGGATACTTCTTCTTCTTGACCCCAATACGTTTGTGGAGATGGACAAGCTTGTCATGCACCGCTGCCACGATTTCGGCATGGCCAAGAACAAGATCCCCGGCGACGGGATGGTTACCGGTTACGGAAAGGTCGACGGCCGCCTTACTTTTGTGTTTGCCCAGGATTTTACCGTTTTTGGCGGTACCATGAGCCGTGCCAATGCCGAGAAAGTCGTTAAAATCATGGATATGGCCATGAGTATGGGGGCACCTGTAATAGGGCTTAACGACTCAGGTGGCGCACGTATCCAGGAAGGCGTTGAAAGCCTGGCAGGCTATGCCGATATCTTTTACAGGAATGTCCAGGCATCGGGAGTGATCCCTCAGATCTCGGCTATCCTTGGCCCCTGTGCCGGAGGTGCAGTATATTCGCCGGCCATGACCGATTTTATTTTCATGGTCAAGGAAAGCAGCTATATGTTTGTCACCGGCCCCGAAGTCATCAAGACGGTGACCCATGAAGAAGTCACCATGGATGAGCTGGGCGGTGCAATGACTCACAATTCCAGGAGCGGGGTTGCCCATTTTGCAGCTGAAAACGACGAACAGGTGATCATGATGATAAGGGAACTTCTCAGTTTCCTTCCTTCAAACAACATGGCCGATCCGCCCACCCGCCCTTGTACCGATGATGTCATGAGACAGGATGAGAACCTCCAGGAGATTGTCCCTGCCGATCCGAACAAGCCCTACGATATCAAGGATATTATCACTACGGTTGTCGACAACCATAACTTTTTCGAGGTGATGCCTCATTTTGCAGGCAATATCATCATCGGGTTTGCACGCCTCGGCGGTAAACCCGTAGGTATTGTCGCCAACCAGCCGGCTTTCCTGGCAGGGGTGCTCGACATCAATTCATCGGTCAAGGGAGCCCGGTTTGTCAGGTTCTGTGACGCATTTAACATTCCTTTGATCACCTTCGAAGACGTGCCTGGTTTCCTACCCGGTACCAACCAGGAATTCGGCGGTATCATCAAACACGGGGCTAAGCTGCTCTATGCTTTCTGCGAGGCAACCGTTCCCAAGATCACCGTCATCACCCGTAAAGCATACGGGGGGGCTTATTGCGTCATGTCGAGCAAGCATATAGGCGGTGATGTCAATTATGCCTACCCCACCGCCGAGATCGCCGTCATGGGCCCCGAAGGCGCCGTTAATATTATCCATAAAGGCAAACTTGACGAAACCGAAAGGGCCGAAGCCGTCGACAACTACCGTAAGACCTTTGCCAATCCTTACAAGGCTGCCGAACTGGGCTATGTCGATGAGATCATCCTCCCGAAACAAACGCGTATGAAGCTTATACAGGCACTGGAACTCACCCAGAACAAAAGCAAGCAGAATCCGCCAAAGAAGCACGGGAATATACCTCTGTAGTGTCGCAGTTGCATTTTGAATGCGTTGTATTGAAGCGCAGTATCATGCATAAGCTGCCTTGGCTTATCAAGCGAAAACTGAGAACTGGCAGAGATTTGGAATACTCAGGAATTGAGCGCAGATAAGGCGCAGCAGCGGTGCACTGATACAAGCGGAATCATGTTCATCGCTTTTTTCCCTACCTTTGTAAGTAAATACCGCGACTATGTCTGATATCGCAAACGTCATCCGCCTTAAAGCCGAAGAATATTTTTCAGAGATACTGGCTATCCGCCGCTACATCCACCAGCATCCTGAACTCTCAAAACAGGAAAAAAACACCATGGAATTTATTGGCAGCAAGCTCAGCGAATACGGTATTCAATATAAGGATAATGTTGGCGGATATGGGATCGTCGGGCTCATTGAGGGCCGCGAACCGCAAGCCGCCTGCCTGGCTCTCAGGGCCGATATGGACGCCTTGCCGATAAATGAAACCAACGAAGTTGCATACCGTTCGGCAAACCCTGGCGTAATGCATGCATGCGGCCATGATGTGCATATGGCCTGCCTGCTGGGCGCCGCAAAGATCCTGAATTCCCTGAGGGAACATTTCAGGGGCACAATAAAACTTTTATTCCAGCCATCCGAGGAAACCTATCCCGGTGGGGCGATACAAATGATACAGGCCGGGGCATTGGAAAACCCGAAACCTGATTTCGTGATCGGGCAGCATGTTTTCCCGTTTTTCAGCTCAGGCCAGGCAGGTTTCAGGCCGGGCATGTTCATGGCCTCCACCGATGAGTTCTTTATTACGGTGAAAGGGAAAGGCGGGCACGGGGCAATGCCGCAGACTGCTGTTGATCCTATCCTTATCGCCTCACATATTGTTGTTGCCCTTCAGCAGATCGTCAGCAGGAATGCAAATCCGCTTACTTCAACGGTTGTCACAGTGGGCAAATTCACTGGCGAGGGAAGAACCAATGTGATCCCCGAGACCGTAAGGCTTGAAGGTACGGTGAGGACTTTCGATGAAGAATGGAGGGCCCGTGTGCATGAGCTGCTGAAGCAAATAGCCTCCGGAACAGCCGAAGCCATGGGCGGCAGCTGTGATGTGGTTGTCGACAGGGGCTACCCCTTCGTGTTCAATAACGAGGACCTCACCGCCAGGCTGATCAAACTCTCAGGGGATTATCTTGGGGAAACAAACGTTAAACCCATGGAACAGAAAATGGGGGCCGAAGACTTTTCTTATTTTGCACAACAAGCCCCCTCCTGCCTGTATGGGCTTGGGATTGCCTATCCTGCGGCAGGAACCGGCCCTAACCTGCATACCGCAGGGTTTAATGTCGACGAATCGGCGTTGAAAACAGGGATGGGACTGATGGCATGGCTGGCGGTTAATGTGATGGCGTAATGAAAAGCGGACCTGGTTTTTATTTCGGTAATAATCTTCAGTTCGCATCTTCACACCGCCGTTGGGGTTTGCTGCGCTGCACCCAAGGCGGCTTGTGTGAAATGCTTCACTTCAGCTTGTTTCCCCTGCTGCCTTTCATTGCTGCATCTTTGATTCTTTTTCTTCCCCGCTTCTCCCAGGCCCAGGATCCTCCACCGGGGGGCACTGTACTGCCGTTTCAACAGGATGCAGTTACAGCGAACAACGAAGACCAGCTGGCAATGCAATTCTTCCAGGCCAGGAATTTTGAAATGGCAGCCGGACTTTATGCCCGGATTTATCCGAAGAAGCCGACCTATTACACCTACACTTACTACTTTTTTTGCCTGGTCGAATTGCGGGATTTTGACGAAGCCAGAAAGATTGTTAAAGCCAGGCAGAAAGCAGAACCTGATGCGCTCAAATACCAGGTCGACCTGGGTTATATATTTTTCAGGGAAGGGAATACTGTGAAAGCCAGGAAGATATATGATGACGCCCTGAATCGCCTGCAACCCGATCCACAGCAGCTCAATGATCTGGCAAACGCCTTCTATTCAAAAGGCGAACTTGATTATGTGATCAGAACCTATAAAAAGGGACGGGAACTTATACCAGGCATAAATACCATAGCCTTTGAGCTAGCCGGCGTTTATGAGCGGACGGGAAATTTTAAGGAAGCAATACAGGAATACCTGGGCCTGCTCTCCATCGACCGTAATTATGAACCTACCGTCAGAAGCTACCTCCAGAACATGCTGGCCAAAGATGATGACAATTCAAAGAATGAGCTTTTTAGGAAAATGCTCCTCGAATATGTCCAAAAATCACCCGATAAAGTTTATTTTTCAGAGATGTTGTGGTGGTATTCCATTCAGCAAAAAGATTTTGAGCTGGCGCTGATCCAGGGAAAGGCACTCGACCGCCGCCTGAAGGAAGACGGGAGCCGCATCCTGGACCTTGCGAACCTGGCCGTCTCCAACGGTAATTATGAGGTTGCCGACGAAGCATATAATTATGTTATCGCCAAAGGATCATCGAATCCGAATTTTGAAACAGCAAAAAGGGAGCAGTTGCACACGAGGTATGCCAGGCTGAGCGGGGACCTCTCAACCACCACCGCAAAGCTTGTAGAACTGAAGAAAGCCATGGTTGCCGAACTGGACAGGTGGGGCGATGATCCCGGGGCAGTGCGCCTCGCCACAGACCTTGCCCACCTGGATGCATTTTTCCTGAAAAGCCCCGATGAAGCGCTTGACCTGCTTGACCGGGTATCTGGGTTGAGGGGTTTGACGGAGAAGGACCGTGCGGATGTTAAAATGGAACTTGCCGACATCCATCTTCTCAACGGTGATATGTGGACTGCAACAGTACTGTACCAGCAGGTTTACAGGGATTTTAAAAACGATGCCAACGGCCAGGAAGCCAAGTTCAGGAATGCACGCCTTTCGTATTATATGGGTGAATTCCAGTGGGCCAGGGCCCAGCTCGACATTCTTAAAGCTGCAACTTCCAAATTCATTTCAAACGACGCTCTGGAACTCTCCATGCTGATCAGCAATAATTATGACCCCGACAGCAATACAGTCGCTTTGGGGATATACTCCAGGGCCGAGCTTGCCGATTTCAGGAATAATGAGGAACTGGCATTGCAGGCACTGGATTCCATCCCCATGCTTTTTACCGAACATCCGATCCTCGATAACGTGAATTACCGCAAAGGGGAGATCTTTCTTAAACTTGGGAAATATGCCCCTGCCGATTCCATGTTTGCCCTTGTCATAAAGAACCACCCTGTTGATATCATCACAGATGAAGCCCTGATGAAGAGGGCAATGATCCATGAGACTTCCCTCGCCGATAAGCAGGGGGCCATGGCTTTCTACCAGGAGCTGCTAAATACATACCCGGGAAGCCTCTTTGTACCCGAAGCAAGAAAACGCTATCGTACACTCAGGGGTGATATTAATCAATGAAATGATAAGACCAAAAAAACACCTGGGCCAGCATTTCCTGCATGATGAAAACATCGCAAGGAAGATCATTGCCTCGATTCCCCGTGAACCCCGGCTCGTCCTTGAAATAGGCCCTGGTACCGGTGTCCTGTCTAAATACCTTCTTGAGGATGATACCCTTGATCCCTGGTTTATAGAAGTTGACCGTGAGTCGGCCGCATACCTGCCGGTGAAATTTCCTGCCATCCGCCAACGGCTTATCCAGGCTGATTTCCTGAAATACCCTCTGGCTTCCTTTCCCGCAGAAGGGCGTACCCTTGAACCAATGACCATAGTGGGTAATTTCCCTTATAATATCTCATCCCAGATATTGTTTAAAGCTGTCGAACACCGCGAGAGGGTGCATGCAATCGTCGGAATGTTCCAGAAGGAAGTGGCTGAAAGGATCACCAAACCTCCCGGGAGTAAATCGTATGGTATCCTCAGCGTGATCACACAGGCATTTTATGATACGGAATACCTTTTTACCGTAAACGAATCGGTGTTCAGGCCCCCTCCGAAAGTGAAATCGGCCGTGATAAGGCTCACAAGAAATACCAGGAATAAGCTTGGATGCGACGAAGCATTCTTTTTCAGGCTCGTGAAAACCGCATTCAACCAAAGGCGAAAAACTCTTCATAATGCCATAAAACCCCTCACTGCCGATATCAGGGATGAAGCCTCCCTGCCATTTCTCCGCAGCCGGGCCGAACAACTCAGCGTGGATGATTTTATCCTTCTTTCAAGAGAGATTTTTGAGAGACAAGCCTGATTTCCCTATCTTTGTGCCCTGTTTAGAGATTCCAAGCCGATACGGATGAAAAAGAAACCTGTAAAAAAAGCAACTCCCAAAAACCCTCTGCCAAAAAAGAAGGTTTTTAAACCGGAGCTGCCTCCATCATTGTCGCGAAAAGCCAATCTTATCATCGTCGGTATACTTTTCGCCTGGGTGCTGATTTTATACGGGAATACGGTTTTCAACAAATATTCTGTTGACGATAACCTTATGGCCAATAACGAAATGGTGAGGCAGGGGTATAAAAGCATACCAAAGATATTTTCCACTTTTCTGATTGATGAGAAAATAAATGTAGGAAGACAAAGATCAGATTACAGGCCTGTTGCGAAGGCAACATTTGCTGTTGAGTTTGGATTATGGGGTCAGAAACCCGGCAGGAGCCACCTTGTTAATGTATTTATCTATTTCCTTGCCTCACTCCTGACTTTTTATGTGTTAAGAAGGCTCCTCAGCAATTATAATATCCTTTTCCCCCTGCTGATCTCAATACTCTTTATGGCCCATCCAGTTCATACGGAAGTTGTGGCCAGCCTCAAAAGCCGGGATGAATTACTTGCCTACCTGTTTGGAATGGCAGGTATGTATACCCTGCTTTCATATACCTATACCCGAAAATACGGTTATGTCATGCTTACATGCATCTTCTTTATATTCGGATGCATAAGCAAGCTTTCGGCCCTTCCTTTTTTGGCATTATATATACTCGTACTTTATTTTTTCAGCAATCTGAAGCCAAGGGCAATTGTATTGGCCTCCATACTTATCCTTGTTGCCGGCCTTGCTGCGTTTATTGTTCCAAGGCTTTTTCTTCCGCCTACATTCCGTACGAATTATTATTTCGAGAATGCCCTTTATTTCGAAAAGAACATCTGGCTCAGGCTTGGCACTGCCATGATGTCGTTGTTATTCTACCTGAAGATCCTTTTTTACCCGTACCCCCTGCTGTATTACTACGGATTTAACATGATACCCCTCACGGTTTTGGTCAATCCACTGGCATTGCTTTCAGTGCTGATCCATGCCGTACTCCTGGTCTATGCCCTGGTCAATATCCGCAAAAAAACCTTCCTCTCATTTGCAATCCTCTGGTACCTCATTGCGATATTTATGTACTCAAACCTGGTCATTCCAATGGTAGGAGTAGTAGCGGAACGGTTTGTATTCCTGGCTTCCCTCGGCTTTATCATGGCCCTGGCTTTCCTTATTTTCAAAGTCTTTAAAACCGATCCTAAAAGCCTTACAATTGAGCTTGACTCAAGGATCAAAATTATTGCCCTTGTCGCAGTGATCCTGATTCCCTCAGGGATACTTACTTTCAATAGGAATATCAGCTGGAGGACTATGAATTCCCTGTATATTAAAGATATCCCCAAACTTGAAAAGTCAGCAAAAGCCAACTATCAATATGCTTCTTATCTTACAAGGATAGTTTACAACGATGAGAACTTTCTGAGGTACGGAGCCTCCAACCAGTTCCTGAGAGAAACCATCAAAAAGCATCTTTATCGGTCTATCAGGGTATATCCGAGCTATAATGCCCTGAATGACCTCGGGACCGTATTCCTTTTTCTCGATAAAAACTATGATTCGGCCTTGTACTTTTTTAAGAAAACCGTTGCCCTTGATTCGACATTAACACCCGCCTTCGTTAATATGGGAATGACCTACCGCCAGCTTGGCAAATACCCTGAAGCCATGGCCTGCTACCAGAAAGTACTCAGGATTGAACCGAAGGAGATCAAAGCCTATTTTGCCATAGCCGATATATACAATGATATGGGGGATATGAGCAAGGCAATCCATTTGAATGAACTGGTTATCAAACAATATCCCGATTTCGATATGCCCTATATCAATATCGGTAATTACTTTATGCTTAAACAGGATACGGCCGAAGCAGTGAAGTACTGGGAACAGGCAGCAGAGAAAAAGCCTACTGCCGAGCTCTGCTACCAGCTAAGTGTGTTATACAGGATTCACAAGGATATGGATAAGGCCGGTTATTATTATAAGCTTGCAGGCTCTGCAGCTCAAAGTTCCAGGTAATATGAATATAGAGACATTAACCTTACCCGATCTTCTTACTGAAGCCAGGAGAACAAATCCTGAAAATGGAATAGGATTTATCCAGCGCGACGGAGGGATTCACTTTTATACTTATCCCCAGCTCTTCGGGGAGGCAGTATCGGTGCTTTCCATGCTACAGTCTGAAGGTATCAAGGCGGGTGACAAAATCATTCTTTCGATCAGCAAAAGCGAGGAAATAGTAAAATCACTCTGGGCTTGCTTCCTTGGTGGGATTATCCCCGCAATAGTGCAACCCCCGTTGAGCTTCACTGATTATAATCCGGCATCCGAGAAGATTAAAAAAATCTTTTACCGTCTGGACCAGCCCAGGATACTTTACTCAACGGAGCATCAGCTTAACTGGGACAAGATGGCTATAGACAAGGCCTGTCTGTTACCATTTCCGGAACATTTGCCGGCCAGCAACAAGGCCGTCCTTTATAAGCCCCGCCCGGATGAGACTGCATTCATACAGTTTTCATCAGGAAGCACAGGGGAACCAAAAGGTATCATATTGACACATTCGAATCTCATCCATAATATGGACAGTATTATCAAAGAGATCAAATGTATCAAAAATGAAGCCTGGTCTAATTGGATGCCCTTATATCACGATATGGGCCTCATTGGCTTTCACATGGTTCCGCTAATGATGAAAACATCCAATTATATAATCGACACCCAGGATTTTATAAAAAATCCCTTACTCTGGCTGGATGTTCTTGACAGGTATAAAGTAGGTATTACAGCCTGCCCCAATTTTGCCCAGGAAATTGTGAGGAAGGCTTTGGTAAGGTATCCCGAAAGAACCTGGGACCTTAGCCACGTAAGGCTGATATTCAACGGGGCCGAACCTATCTCTCCAAAAGTTATGTTTCATTTTCTTGAAACCCTGGCGCCTTTCGGGCTTAAACCTTCGGTCATGCTCCCTGCATATGGCATGGCTGAGGCTACACTTGCAATAGCCTTCACCATTCATGAACAGAATCCACGCATGCAGGCTTTTAACAGGGATGCTTTGTTAAAAGAAGGTATCGCCCTTGCAGTAAATCCCAAAGAGCCGCATTGTATACTGCTTGTCAACCATGGAACAGCGCAGAAACACAGCAAGGTCAAAATTTGTAACGAGAAGGGTGATGTTCTTCCTGATGGAAGGATCGGGGATATAAAAGTTATTGGACCCAATATAACTTCAGGATATTTTAATGATCCTGTGAATACTGCACAACTTTTCAGCGATGGCTGGATGAATACCGGGGACCTGGGTTTTATCTTCAATGATGAGCTGTATATAACAGGAAGGCGCAAGGATATCATTTTTATAAACGGCTCTAATTATTTCGCCCAGGATCTTGAAGAATATGCATACACCCTGGAAGGCGTGGCCAGGGGCAAATTCGTGATCAGTGGCTATTTTGATGCAGCCAGGGGAAAAGACCTCATTCTTGCCTTTATTGTCGGGTCGGATAATGACAACACCAGGGCCTTATGTAAATTCATCAGGCGTGAGTTCAGCAATAAGCTGGGGATACAATTGGACACTTTCATTCCGGTCAAATCGATCGACATTCAAAGGACTTCAAGCGGGAAACTCCAGAGATATAAGCTGGTTGAAAAATTCCTTGCAGGGTCTTTCCAGTCAAGAATAGGAATTGACCAGCTTCAGTAATTTTTTTCAGGTTTCAAACTATACCGTGGCGGTCATCAGAAAAGGTAGACCCTTCCCGGGATATTGACCTTGTCAGACATGGGTTTCAGATGATGTTGTATTTTTTCCTCCCATTCAAGGGCCACAGGGTCGTGGGCTTCATTAGGCTCAAAAATAAAGAAACCGGGCTCATCGGTGCCTGCGACCAGGCCGATTGCTTCCCTGAAACGTCCCGAAGTGCGAAGCCGGAATAAATCAGGCGTTATGAAAAACTTTTGGTTTGCCTCATTTTCCTGTCCTGGGCACATCTTGTAACCAAGACTGTAGATGAAACTGCGAACAGCGTCATTTTCCTTTAATACATGGGCATACCCGGTTTTAAAATGAAATGCGTTCAGGAGTATTTCGGTTGTCATAAATGAAATGGTCGCAGGAACTGAGGTTTGATGGTATTTAACATCGGGAATGAAAATCCCCCCTTCAGCCGACATTTCATCCCAGTCAATATTTTTTAAATTGATGACCCCGATTTTCACGGCCTGGTATTCAATTACAGTGTAAAAATTGTGAATGTTATTTATTGATTTAAACCATGCATGTTGCATCACGGGCGTGATGTAATCCCTGAATGCAAAATTGTCGCGCACAACAGGATCATTCCTCCATTGCCTCACCAGCTCAAGGTCATCCTCTTTCAAACGATGTAAAGTGATTCCATATCGTATCAGTTTCATTATACGATCTTTTTTATGGAATAAAGGGGTTTTCGGTTTTCAACCTCATAGATCCGGCTAAGGTACTCCCCGATGACACCCAGGCTGAACAAAATCAGGCTGGTTGAAAATAAAATAGCCACTATCATTGAAGTGTACCCGAGCGGGACATTAAAGAAGATTTTTTTAATGATAAAATATAAGCCAAAGCCGAAAGTTATCAAGAAGGAGATAAAACCACCGTATACAAGAAGCTTAAGGGGGATGGTAGTATAATAAATGAGGATGTTGCCTACCAGCTTCAGGATTTTCTTTGAATTGTAATTTGAAGCGGCATATTTTCGGGCTTCATGACGAACCTCCACAAGGTGTATGTCATCGGTATACCATTGAAGCATTTCATCAATAAAGATGAAGTTCTGGTGCAGGTCGGTAATTTTCTTTGCCAGGTCAGCCTTGATCAGACGGAATGAAGAGCCTTCCTCTATTGTATTCCTGAAAAATTTTGACGACTTCTTTATGGTGTGGCTGCCAATCCTGCGGATGGCCGAGTGTTTCTTCAGGCGGTAAAACCCATAAACCAGGTCGGCTTCTTCAGGGTTGAATGCTGACAGCAGTTTTGTTATCTCCTCCGGGGGTGTCTGAAGATCGTCATCAATGGTAATGATCAGGTCCCCTTTTGCAAATTTGAACCCGCAGGAGGTGGCATTGTGCTGGCCGAAATTTTTATTTAATTGTATGCCGACGACATTTTCTGGGAATTCCGATTTTAATTCCCTTATGACATTCCAGCTTTGGTCACGGCTGTAGTCATCAATATAAATTGTTTCAAAGCTTTCCCCTGTCAGGTCAAAAACAGCTTTAATCCTGAAGAAGAGTTCTTTTAAGGACTGCTGGCTGTTATAAACCGGGATGACGACTGAATATTTCGGATTGTTCATATTATTCTCCCCCAAGGATCAGGCTGGTTCCGTTGACCCATTTTGAAGCATCAGAAAGAAAGTAAATGACTGCAGCGGCGACATCTCCCGGTTTCCCTATGCCCATGGGGTACCTTCCCAGGTAACGGTTCAGGGCTTCATCCTGCATTTTCTTTTCAGCATGGTTGTCGATCATGGGAGTTTCCACCAATCCGGCCAACAGGCAGTTTGAACGGATACCATTGGTGACAAACTCAAGAGCCAGGGTTTTTGAATAGGCTTCCAGGGCGGCCTTTGATCCGCTGTATAAAGCTCCCCCGAAATATGGGTTCCTGGTTGCGATGCTTGACATAAACACTATTGATGAAGGATTCTGCAGCAATTTTTTCCTGAGCAATTTACTGGTCAGGTTTACCGGAACCACATAGTTAATGGAAAACATCCTGTCGATATCGGCCTGCGTGATAAATTTTACCGGCAGGGGCCCAACGATGCCAGCACAGTGGACTATGCCGTTAAGTTTTGGCAATGAGCTTACCAGGGCATCCAATTCGTCTTCTCTTGTAAGATCGGCTTTATACATGGAATGATTGCCCTTTTCCAGTCCTGAATAGGTTTCCTCAAGGCGCTTTTCGTCACGTCCTGTAATGATGAGGCTGGCTCCGTTACGGCTGGCTTCCAGGGCCGATGTTCTGCCTATGCCCGATGATGCGCCGGTGATCAGTATCGTTTTACCGTGGAGATTGAATTCATTCATAAGTGCGATTCAAGAAACAGATCAGATTTCCATTACTGGGGGACAAATTATACGTTCGGTTCCTATCAGGGCAGAACCCCACGATAAACCTACCCCAAAGGCTGAAAGCAATAAATTCAATTTGCCCTGAATAAGCTGGTCCCTCAACTGGGTAACCATGGTGAGAGGAACTGAGGCCCCGCTTGTGTTCCCGTATTCCCTTAAGGAATAAGGCACTTTGCCGGGCTCCATTTTAAGCATTTTCCTAAGGGTTTCGTTGATCAAACGGTTTGCCTGGTGAAAAACCAGGTAATCAATACCTTCAAGGTTTACATTTGTATACTGAAGCAGGGCTTTGATGTTTGGAACCACCTCCCTGAGGCTGAAATTAAATACTTCAATACCATCAAGTTCGAGGTTCAGGCGGTTTCGATGAATCCCTTTGGAATACTTCCTTACATCAAATGATTTCTTCGTGATAATGTTTCTTATTCCTCCATCCTGGATAATAAGCGCTTTATATCCTGATCCGTCTGTTTGCAGGTTGAACGACATGGGCGAAGCATCGCGGTTGTATTCAAGGGCTGTAACTGTGCCGGCATCGCCGAATAAAGGATAAGTGCTTTTATCCCGGTATGTTGTAGTTGTAGTCGAGATGTCACCCACCATTAATAGAGCCTTCCTGATTGAGCCCTGCTGCATCATGCCTGCAGCGGTGGAAAGCCCGTATATGTATCCCGAACACCCTAACCCGATATCAAAAGCCAGGCAGGAATGCGGCAGGCCTAAACGGTCCTGGAGGATACAGGCAGTTGTGGGCACAAGGTAATCGCGGGATTGGGACACAAAGATCAGGAGCTCAATTTCATCCCTTTTCCAGTTAAGATTGTCAAGCAATTGATTGGATGCGGCAAAGCAAAGATCCGATGTGGTCACCCCTTTTTTTGCAACGTGACGGCTTTCAACACCTATGTTTTTAATAAGGGATTCTCTCTCCTTTTCAGAGATCCAGGAGTAATCACGGTTATATTCCACATGCTTTGGAACAGCTGCTGCAATACCTGCTATACTAACTCCCGGTATGGAAAATAATGCCATTTATTTTTGAAAACGGGTTTCAACAATGGTGTAAATGTCTTTGATGGTCTTGGATTTGATCAGGTCGTTGGCAGTCAGGGTTACATTGTATTCTGTCTTGATCAAAGCGATCAGGATCAGGGCATTGATGGAATTCCAATCGAAAGCATCCCTGAACTTACTGTCGGGTTTAAGCAGCCCGGGCTTTAAATCTTCAAATTCACCTTCTATTTTAATGATAAAATTCTGAATATCCATGTTCATGATAATTAACCGGCAAAGGTATCAAAAAACAATGATTGAAATCCAATTTTGTCGTTGCGCCGGATCACAGGCCCTGCTAATTATTCTTCCCGGGCAATGCCTTTTCCCCAAAGAACCTGCTGTATGTTTTGACCAGGATAAGCGATTTCAGCGAAAACCAAAGGCTCATCTTATAAGGCATGCAGGAGGCTGCCACCATGAGTTTGAAGATAATCCATCCATAGATGGCAAGGGGCCTCGATTTAATCCACAGGCCGGTGTTAAACCCGGGGTACTCTTTTTTGTAATTCAATAAATCCCCGTATTTCCCCGCAACCTGGTCGGCCATCCTGATCTGTTTTTCGGTGAGGTCCTTTTTATACAGGTTCATACGGCCCGTATTGATCGGTTTCATCAGGTTCCCGTGAAACTTCCCTACCAGGGGGTTGTTATAAGCCTTCATGGTTTCTTCTTTCTTTTTGTAGAAATCAAAAACAACGGGATCGAACGGGATGCCTGTAAATTCACAAAGTTCCTTAAAAACTTTCTCCTGCTCTGTTACCAGGTCTTCATATTTCATAATCAGGAAACGGCCGGGATACTTCTTCCGGCAGGCTATGAAAAGCTTCAAAACATACCTCCAGCGATATACCTGGAGGGTCAGTATGGGGGCCTCGAGCTTCAGCTCCTCCAGTTTTTTCATGGAGACAAAATTGTCGCGGTAATCCCTTATTATACAAATGAATTTAGCTTCCGGGAAAATCTTCAGAAATCGTTTGGCATAAATCGAATACAGGGGGTTTTTGTCGCCTATAAGCAGGGTGTTCTTTTTTTCGTAAAGGGAAAAAGAATGATAATTGATCGATTTCAGGAAGTCCTGTATATTCCCTTTATGCTGCATCTCCAGGATGTCGGCGGTATACTGTTCCCTGTCGATCTTGAGGTTTTCAAGGGTACGGTTGTTGAATTTATGTTTGTCGTAAAGATGGTCCACAAATGAGCGTATTGTGGCTTCGTCCCAATCTTTTACCTTCCTGAACTTCTGGTAAAGAGGGAGAAAAATCGGAAATTCGGGGGCTATCCTCACATTTGGATGCGCATTGAACAGGGTCGTCAGCAGGGTAGTCCCCGAACGGGGCCTTCCCAGGATGAAGAACATAGGGATTTTCGTTATATCTTCCATAAATCCACGGTTAACCTTCAATTTTCTTTCGCCTCAAATGCCGGAAGTCCCTGATAAAGAAAAAATCACTCTTTTTAAATACAAGGATCTCCGAAACAGGCATCCTGATCTTCCTGGAATAAATAATAAGAAATGCTATTGAACCCAGGGTATAGCTGATATTGGTCGACCATACCGCCCCCATGCCTCCGAATTTAGGGATCATGAACAGGTTCGCAATAAAATTTATTACCAGGGCCGGCACAAAGCAATAGATTGCGACCTCGGGTTTGCCTTTCCCGGTGAGGCGGCTGTTGAGAATCCTGAACCCGACCAGGATCAGTATGCCGGGCAGTATGGCCTGTATCATGGGCACGCTGCTGACGAAATCCTTGCCAAAGACCAGGGGAATGACAAAGGGGGTGATGTAAAAGATGACCACCGATACCACAAGCCCCGCCAGCATGGAAAGCCTGAAAATAGAAGCAACAACCCGGGTCACCCCGGTATCGTCGTCGGTATTTGCCGAACGGCTCAGAATGATTGTCTCTATAGCATATGGAATATGCCATACCTGCTCGGCAATCTGGGTTGCAAGGGAATAGAACCCGACCTGTTCGAGGGTGGAAAGTTTTTTCAGCATAAGCACATCGATACGGTAATTCAGTTGCATCACGAAAATAGCAACCGCATTGACCAGGCCGAGTTTGACCATGCTTTTCATCAGCCCCTCATGGTATTTCCACGTGATCTTATACCGGTATTCCCCGATGATGGTATGGTAAACAAAGAAAAACATGATGAAGTTGGCGAGGGCGATGGCCATAAATGCCCCCAGGACCGAGAGTTTCATCAGCCAGACAAAAAGCACGGTCAGCAATAGGGTCAGGAGGGTGGGGCCTGCATTGATGATATTCGATCTGAAGATCTCTTCTTTTCCAAGGAAGATACCCCCGGCAAAAAGGTTCATCAGCAAAAGGGGTATGGTCAGCAGCACAAACACCACCATCAGGGGATCATACGGCTGGTTGGATGAGAAAAAGAAAACCAGTCCGCAGATAATGATGCTTAAGGCGGAAGTATAAAACCATAAAAGTATCAGGGCTGATGCCAGATGATTTTCATCGATGTCTTTTTTTCCGATATGGTAGATGGTTGACCGCCTAATCCCCAGCTGGGTAAAACCTATCACGATGATAGGGACTACGATCAGGGATGAATATAGCCCATAACCCGCCGCTCCCAGCACCCGTGAAAGGATCACACCTATGACCAGGTTGCTAATAGTGACCGATAAGTTGCTGCCAAAAACGGAAAGTATGTCCCTGAAATAAGATTTCCGTGCCAAGAGCGTTTAAAATAAATATTATATTAGCGACAAAAATACAAGAATTATCTTATCCTTGACTCCTGTTCAGCGAACCGGATCACGGGTTACGGTTTATGAAACGTTATGATCCCTTTTAACAAACCATATCTCCCCTTAAAGTCCCTGTACTACCTTTTCCGTTCAGCCTTGTCGGGGACAATTGCAGGAAACGGGAAGTACACCAAATTAAGCCAGAGGTGGTTTGAGAAAAGGTTCGGGTTCAAAAAAGCCATACTTACATCCTCCTGTACCGATGCCCTCGAAATGAGCGCCCTCCTTTGTGAACTCGAACCGGGCGACGAGGTGATCATGCCCTCATATACCTTCATGTCAACGGCCAATGCTTTTTTACTGCGGAATGCCAGGGTCGTTTTTGCCGACGTGCTTGAGAAGACGCCGAATATCAACCCCGGTCTCATCGAAAGCCTGATCACGCCGCGAACAAAGGCCATCGTGGTTGTTCATTATTGCGGCATGGCCTGCGATATGGACCCCGTCATGCAACTTGCACGTAAGTACAACCTGAAAGTGGTGGAAGACTCTGCCCATGCAATTGACGGGTATTATAAAGGAAAACCCCTGGGGAGCATTGGTGACTTCGCAACCTTCAGCTTTCATGAAACGAAGAACATCATCTCGGGCGAAGGCGGAATGCTCATCGTTAACGATGAACGCTGCATACGGAGAGCCGAGATCATCTGGGAAAAAGGAACCAACCGGGCCGCTTTTTACCGGGGGGAGACCGATAAGTACAGCTGGGTGGATATTGGCTCTTCATTTCTGCCTTCGGATGTGATTGCGGCTTTGCTTTACACCCAGATGAAAGCGTTCGGGCGGATACAGTCGGCACGCAAAAAGCTCTGGTGGGATTACTATAAACAGCTTCAGCCCCTCGAATCGGAAGGTCTGCTCCAGAGGCCGGTAGTAACTGAATACGCCACGGTAAACGGCAATTTTTTCTATATCCTTTTGCATTCCCTCGACGAACGCAACAGGCTGCAGGAATACCTGAAAAAAAAGCATATCGTTTCAGTATTCCATTATTTCCCGTTGCATAACAGCCCTTATTTCAAAGATAAACACGACGGCCGCAACCTTCCGAATACCCAGAGGTTCTCAGACTGTATCCTGAGGTTACCGTTTTATTACGGGCTTACAACCGGCCAGGTAACTGCAATTGTTAATTCCATCCGTTCTTTTTTCAGGTAATTTGCATGAAAAATCATTTAAAACTCAAACCAAAACGCTATGAAAAAATCGATTTTATTTATTGTTTTCCTGGTGACTATGGCAGCAGCATATCCCCAGGGTTCTTATTACGTTTCACTGGGTATAGGGGCAGGGATCAACACAGCCCGCACTTATGATCTTTATGCACCGGCAGGAGCCACAAAAGTTCATCCGATCGGGCTGGGCAAAGGCTTTGAGCCCGTTCTGCGGGCAGGTATCTTTGTCAACGACTTTATGGCCATCGAGCTTGGGGTTGCCTACCGTATGGGTTTCAACACTAAGATCGACGTTTCTACCAATTTAGTGGGAAGCCCTACCGGCTGGAATAAATTCAACGGCTCGATGCTCCAGCTCATCCCCGCCGTTTTGATCCAGCCCGATTTCGACCTCGGCAGCGTGGCGCCCTATGCGAGGGTTGGCGTTATCGTCGGTGTTTTACCGGGTATTAAATGCAAGTTCGATGTTACGAGAGGAACCGTAGAATCGGTAGGTTTGATCAAATATACGGGAGGCCTCTCCATTGGCGGTACCGCCGCCCTTGGCTGCGATTTCGAGCTCTCCGACAATCTTTCGATCTACGGTGAAATCTATTATGACGCTATGGCCTATGCGCCTACCAAAGGCAAACTTGTGAAATATACCGAGAACGGTGTTGACAAGCTCAGCGATCTGACAACTTTTGAGAAGGAAGTAAAGTTTGTCAAAGACGTAACGGATTTTAAAAAATCAGATGATTCCCCCGACCAGCAGTTGAAAAATTCTTATCCATTCAACAATATGGGCATCACCTTCGGGGTTAAAATGAAACTCTGAACATGAAAATCCCCGCCCTGCCAACCGGCAAAGCGGGGATACTTCATCAGTAAATACAGGGTCTGACAGGTAATCTGTACTTTGTACATTTTCCTGCGGGCCCTTTATTTTTTCCATTCAGGCAGCCTGCCCGGGGTAAGCGGTGCACCAATGGATTCCATAGCCTTTTCAAGCTGGGGTATATCCACTTCGCCAAGCTGTTTTACCTGCCTGTAAACCGGAGGAAATTCGTCCATCAGTATATTGTACGCATCGGTTTGCGTGGTAGTCGGATCTCCCGTACTGCCAAAACTGATCCAGCTCAGCTTCCCAAGCCTCTGGTTCAGGGTAACCGGTGCCGGCGGATTTTCTTCCTCGCTGGGCCTGGCGCTCTGGCGGTTGAACTTCTGGTTCAGGATCTCATCCAGCTGGGCCTGGATGGCCCTGGCTTTCGTCAGGAGATCTTCGGGTACCACGGGCGTGCTGTTGATTGCCTGGAGAATGCAGGTCACCCGCTTGTTCAGGTTTTCGGCATAATCCTCGGTTCCCTGCATGACCCTGGTAAGCTGGTCAACTTTCTGGTGGAACTCAACAACGGCCTGCCTGTTTGCAGGAGGAAGGCTTGTGTTTTCAAGTGGTTTCGTGATGAACTCAACCGGGCCGGCAAGGACTTTGGTCTCACCGCCGGCAGTCATGCTCATGCTGACCTTGTATTTCCCCGGCATTGCGAGCACCCCGCTTCCGTTATCGGTCAGGGGATCATATTTATCGGCATTCACCGCCCTTACACTCTGATACCTCAGGTCCCATGTCAAACGGCTTATGCCTTTCGAAGGGCTTTTATGAATGATACGCACAGGGTTGCCTTTTTCATCGGTGATAGTGAAAGTGAGAAAAGGAGCGATCTCCATCTTCTCGGCATGGAGAATCGAGTCGGTGGGCTGGGGGATAGGTTCGTCTTTCTTGAAAAGTTCTTTTTCTTTTTCCTGGCGGATGTCCTTTTTCGTCTTCGGTACATCTTTCTGGTAGTAAGTGATGGCAGCGCCAAAATCGGGGTTCTTTGCGGCAAAGACCGTGGACCCCTGACCGTATTTGGAATCACCCTGCAGGTATATCAGGGCATCTTTTACCGGGAAAATAAAAGCATCCTTATCCAGGGTTTCCTTCTTAAGGGATCTCAGGGGGCTGTAATCATCGAGGATAAAGAAACCTCTTCCGAAAGAAGCAACAACAAGGTCGCTTTCCCTTTTCTGGATAACCATGTCGCGGATCTGTACATCGGGGATACCCGATTTCAGCCTGATCCAGTTCTTCCCGTCATCGATGGTGAAAAACACCCCGAATTCAGTACCAGCAAAAACCAGTTCCGGATTGACGAAATCCTGCTGGATGCTGTGAACGGTTCCATTCTCGGGAAGGTTCCCCGCAATGGAAACCCAGCTCCGGCCTTTGTCGGTGCTCTTCAGGATATATGGCTTGAAATCATCCCTGAGGATGTTGTCGAACGAAGTAAATACCACATTCCCGTCGAAACGTGATGCCATGATGTCGCTTACATAGGTATTCGCCGGGACCCCGGGGAATTTGTCGATTTTCGTCCAGTTCTTTCCTGCGTCCTCCGTTACCTGGATCAAACCGTCATCGGTGCCGATATATAACAGGTTCTCTTTAACGGGAGATTCATCCATAGAGATAATCGTACCATAGAGGGATGTGGAGATGTCTTTCTGTACGGCATCTGACGGCCAGTATTTCCCCATGACCGGCCAGGTGTTCCTGTCAATCTTTGCCGTGAGGTCGTCGCTGATCACCTGCCACGTCTGTCCCCGGTCGTCGCTGCGGAACACCTTGTTTGCGGCTGTGTAAAGGCGGGTGTGGGAATGCGGGCTGATCATAAGAGGTGTGTTCCAGTTCCATTTGTAGGAATCCTCGCCCTTGCGGGGTTCAGGCCTGATATCAACACCTTCCTGGCTTTTCCTGTCGTAACGAACCATCCCTCCATACTGGGATTCGGAATATACGATATTGGGGTCCTGCGGATCAATCTGTGACCAGAACCCGTCACCTCCCTGGGTCACTATCCATTCGTCGGTCAATACACCCGTGCCGCTGATATTTCTGGAAGGCCCCCCAAAACTGTTATTGTCCTGGGTGCCGCCGTAAACATAATAAAATGGCGAGGAATTGTCGACCGTCACACGGTAAAACTGGGTCACCGGCAGGTTTGATTTGAAAATATATTCTTTCCCGGCATCAAAGGTTTCATAAACACCGCCGTCGCCGCCGATGAAAAAATGCTTGTTGTCGTCGGGATCAATCCACATGGCATGGTCATCCACATGGCGTTTATTGTTCCCGACGGGTTTCCATGTCTTGCCGCCATCTTCGCTGAACTGCGAAATGGTTTCAACCGAATAGATCTTATCGAGGACTTTAGGATCGGCAAAGATGACGTTGTAATACTGTCCCTGGGCCGAGTGGTTGCTCATCTTCTGCCAGGAAGCCCCCCGGTCGGCGCTGCGGTAAAAGCCGGAAGCATCGGGAGTTGATTCTATGATGGCATAAATAATATCGGGATTTACAGGGGATATGGCAAGCCCGATGCCCCCCATATCGGCCGAGGGCAACCCGTTGGTCATTTTGTCCCAGGTCTCGCCTGCGTTGACCGATTTGTAAAGGGCTGTTTCGGGCCCGCCCCCGATCTTTGTAAATACATGGCGGCGCCGCTGTTCCGAAGAAGCATATAAAACGTCGGGGTTCCTGGGATCCATCACAATGTTGTTAACCCCTGTATTCTCGCTTATTTCCAGGATTTTCTTCCAGGTCTTTCCGCCGTCGGTGGTCTTGTACATTCCGCGGTCGCCCCCCGGCCCCCAAACGGAACCTTCGGCTGCCACGTAAACCACGTCGGAATTCCGGGGATCTACAACGATTTTGCCGATCTGCCTTGAGTCTTTCAGGCCCATGAATTTCCAGCTCTTTCCCCCGTCACAGCTTTTATATACGCCGTTGCCGTAACCCAGTGAACGCTGGTGGTTATGCTCACCCGTCCCCAGCCAGAGAACATTGGTATTGTTCGGGTCATAGATGATACAACCCATGGAGTAAGCGCCGTAACTGTCGAAAACAGGATCAAACGTAGTGCCGTTGTTCACGGTTTTCCATACATGGCCCGAGGCAACGGCTACAAACCATTCGCTGTGGTTCTTCGGGTTGACGGCGAAATCGGCAATGCGGCCCGAAGTGAATGCAGGGCCTATGCCCCTCCATTTCAGGCCCGAAACCAGGGCCGAATTGTAAACGGTGTCCTCTTTCTTTTTGTCTTTGTCTTTGGTTTTGTCTTTTTCTTTATCGGCGGACTTCTCCTTGCTTTTTTCTTTTGAAGCTTTTTCAGCCTTCGTTACCGGTTTTGCATCCTGTGCAAAGGCAGAAGAGATAATGCCCAGCATGATCAGAACTGCGACCAGGCTGCTGATTAATGATTTTTTTCTCATAACGTATATTTTAGTTGTTTCTTCATCCAGTTATCCAGCTATCCAGTCATCCAGCTATCCAGTCATCCAGCTATCCAGCTATCCAGTCATCACGCCCATCAGGCCATCACCGGTCGCGCTAATTACTCCCTTCTCCGTAATAATCCCGGTGATCAGCTCAGCCGGGGTTACATCAAAAGCGGGGTTGAATGCCCCCGAGCCCGGTGAGGCCAGCCTGATCTTTCTCATTACACCGCTTTCATCGGGGCCTTCGGCAAAAAGGACTTCGTCGGGGCTGCGTTCCTCGATGGGGATGTCTTTCCCGGTTTTACAATTCATATCGATGGTTGAAAGGGGGGCCGCAATATAAAACGGGATTCCCAGGGCTTTTGCGGCCAGGGCTTTTTCAAATGTGCCTATTTTATTGGCTGTGTCACCATTGGAAGCAATGCGGTCGGCGCCGGTGATCATGATATCGACCTTTCCCTGCGACATCAGCCAGGCCCCTGCGTTGTCGGGAATGATGGTATGGGGCACGCCTTCTTCATGGAGTTCCCAGGCGGTGAGCCTGGCGCCCTGGCTCCGTGGACGGGTCTCATCCGCATACACAAAAACAGATTTGCCTTCCGAATGAGCCTTATATACAGGCGAGAGGGCAGAGCCGTAATCAACAAAGGCAAGCCACCCTGCATTGCAGTGGGTCTCTATCCTGAAACCGTTTTTGATCAGGCTGTTCCCGTATTCCCCTATTTTCCTGCAGTCTTCGGCGTCTTTATCGGCTATCGCAAGGGCTTCACTGAGAGCATTTTCAGATAGGCCGGAGGAGTAAACTTTTTCGACGGCATAAAAGAGGTTCCTGGCCGTGGGACGGGTGGATTCTATCTCTGTCTTTGCTTTTTGGATGATCAAGGGGTCGTGCAGCTCTTCGGCTTCAAAAAAAGCCTGGGCCATGGCGAAGCCTGCAACAGCGCCTATTGCCCCGGCTCCCCTTACCTGCATGGTCCTGATAGCGTGGCAGGTCTGGCGGTAGTTGTAAGATTGCCTGATAATGAACTCAAAAGGCAGGAGGTTCTGTTCAATGAAAAATACAGTATGGCCTTCCATCCAGACGGTCCGGTAATGCTTTCCCCCGACTTTCACGTTTAATGAACGGTTAGCAGGGTGTCTTTGGTCATTCCGGGAAGGAGCCTGGCGACGCCTGACCCGAAGAAGGTCTGGCCATTTGTAATGGCAAAGCAATTGTAATAGATGATCCTGGGGTATAATTTGCGGAAAATCGCGGTGCCCGAAGTGCCCGTAACCGTCCTGCGCACCAGCAGGTTGTTGTTCAGGCTGTCGCGGCTCAATGCAAGGTTAACATACTGGTTATACTGGACAAGGCCCTGGGTAGTCTGTACATGGATCCTGAGAACAGCCGAATCGGAACTGTTGTCCTCCCAAACCGGAATCGGCACCGGGTCGGTGTTGTGTTTGGTACATGAAAGCAGGAATAAAAAAATCACCAGCATCCCGAACACAATGCCACGCATGGCCGGCAGCTTTTTCATGTTGATTTTGTCATTCATAAACTTGAATTTAAATTACAGGATCTTAAAACCCAGGCTGAACTGAAAAACATTGTTTTTGCTGCTGAAGTTCCAGGTTTGGGAATTACTCTGAACGCTTGAAATGACTTCGTTGAGGCCTCCCTGGTAGCGGATGTCAAAGGTGAACAGCCAGAGGTCAACCCCAAGCCCCGCCTGGATATACCAGTTTACCGAATTAATGCTGCTTTTTGTTATAGGGCCAAGCCAGTCGGCATTCATGTCTTTTACTGTTTTATTGGTGACAAACGATGCCACGGGGCCAAGGTTGACCCTGAAATTGATTTTTTTCCCATTGATAATTTTAAACCCGAGGAGCACGGGGACGTCGATGGAGCCTATGGTGACTTTCTGGTTCCAGGAATGGGTGTTGGTCGGATCATTAAGGATATACCGGGCGCCCTGGAAGGTGTAATAAAGCTCAGGCTGGACAAAAAACCGTTTACCGGCCCGGATGAAAACTCCAAGCTGCCCGCCTGAATTGAACTGGGAACTTACCGAATCGATGTTGGCCGATAGCTTGTTGGCGTTGTACCCGGCTTTAATACCCAGTTCGAGACCGGCAAAAGTCATTCCCGAAATCAGCAGGAAAAGAGTCAGCAGGGTAAACTTTTTCATCCTTCAGTCAGGATTAAAATCTGCTATAAATATACGACAATTTCTATCCCGGGCTTCCCCGTTTGTTAATTAATCATCTCAAATCCGCAATACGTTTTAAGCACTTGCGGGACCCTGATCCCTTCAGGGGTCTGGTTCATTTCGAGCAATGCGGCGACTATCCTGGGAAGGGCGAGGGCGCTCCCGTTGAGGGTATGGGCAAGATGGATTTTGCCGTTTTCATCCTTGTACCTCAGTTTAAGCCGGTTTGACTGGAAGGCCTCAAAATTGGACACGGAGCTGACTTCCAGCCACCGTTTCTGTCCCACCGACCAGACTTCAAAATCATAGGTCAACGCAGAGGTAAAACTCATGTCGCCCCCGCAAAGTTTCACTATACGGAAAGGCAGTTCAAGTTTCCTGAGCAGGCCGGCGACATATTCCCGCATTTCTTCCAGGGCCTGGTATGATTTTTCGGGAACGGTTACCTGTACAATCTCAACTTTGTCGAACTGGTGGAGGCGGTTCAGGCCCCTCACATCCTTTCCCCAGGAGCCGGCTTCACGGCGGAAGCAGGCAGAGTAAGCAACGTTTTTACAGGGCAGATCCTGGGCTTTAAGTATGCTGTCGCGGTAGATATTTGTTACCGGGACTTCAGCGGTGGGAATAAGGTAGAGATCATCAGTCACGTCATGGTACATCTGGCCGTCCTTGTCGGGGAGCTGCCCTGTGGCAAAGGCCGAGGCTGCATTGACCATATAGGGGGGCTGGACTTCGAAATAGCCTGCGGCTATAGCCTGGTCAAGGAAGAAGTTCACAAGTGCACGCTGCAGTCTGGCTCCTTTTCCTTTATATACAGGGAAGCCAGAACCGGTGATCTTCGTCCCTGTCACAAAATCGATGATATCATATTTTGTGATCAGTTCCCAATGGGGGAGGTATTCCCCTCCGGCCGGGATCATTGAGTCTTCCGACTGCACAATTTCATTATCTTCTGCTGATTTGCCGGATGGAACACCCGGATGGGGCAGGTTGGGTACGCGTACAAGCAGGTCATCAAGCTCTTTTCGAGCTGATTCGAGCTTAATTTCAAATTCCTTCGCTTTCGTTTTCAGTTCGGCTGTCTTTTCCTTCAGGGCATTGGTCTCACCGGCCCTTCCCTGCTTGAAAAGCATCCCGATCTCTTTTGCAATGGCATTGCTTTGGGCCTGCAAATCGTCAAGGGCTTTCTGGGATTCCCTCCTGATATCGTCAAACCTGATAATTTCACCTATGACCTGGGTCCCGTCAAAGTTCTTAAGTTTCAGACGGTCTATGACTTCGGCAGTCTTTTCCCTGATAAATGATAGTTGGAGCATGGGGTTTTGTTTAAGATGCAAAGGTAAGAAAAAGGGATACAGGATGCAGGATTCAGGATGCAGGATATCCTGCATCCCTTATCCCGGATCAAAAAAAAGGCTGTTTCGTGCAAACGAAACAGCCTTTTTTTCGTGATAAAAGCCTTATTTAGATTCCTCGGTCATAGGAATTATGGAAACATAGGAACGGTCCTGGCGTTTCCTGGTAAATTCAACCAGCCCGTCGGTAAGGGCAAACAAAGTATGGTCCTTGCCAATGCCTACGTTCAGCCCTGGACTGTGCACTGTTCCGCGCTGGCGGACAATAATCGAACCTGAGGAGGCAAACTGGCCTCCGAAAATCTTGATACCTAAACGTTTGCTGTGGGATTCACGCCCGTTGCTTGAACTTCCCGCACCTTTTTTATGTGCCATAGTATATTATTCTGATAATCTGTTACTTGTATTATTCTTCGGTTTCGCCTTCTTTTGTTTCCTTTGCTTTGGCGGTAGTTTTCACACTGATATTTTCAATCAGTATTTTAGTGAAGTCCTGGCGATGGCCGGTTTCCTTCTGAAAACCTTTGCGCCGGGTCTTTTTAAAGACAATCACTTTGTCACCCCTTGCATGATCGATGATCTTGCCGGTAACTTTGCTGCCTTCAACGTAAGGCTTGCCTACGTTAACTTTTCCTTTGTCGTCCAGCAATAAAACTTCATCGAATTCTACTTTAGAACCTGCTTCACCTTCAAGCCGGTGCACGAAAATTTCATCCTTCTTTTCTACAAGAAACTGCTGGCCGGCTATTTCAACGATTGCGTACATAGTCTGTGTTTGATATTCAATTTTTGGGAGTGCAAAGATAGGGATTTTTCATTTACCTCAAATTTTTTACTAATTTTTTTATTCATTTAATCTAAAACAGCTTAAAATTGAGTAATTTTGAGATGATTTATGAAATTTAACATAATGCAGCTTGCGTTTGTTAAAATTTGTTAATTTTATCGCGTAAAAATTTGCACTACGCGGTTTTCCTTATATTTGAAAAAAATTGTTTGTTTACACAATGTATATATAAATTAAAGTAAATAGACTATAAATCAACCAAAAACACCATGTTATGAGAAAACTATTACTTTTATTATTTGCGCTGTTGTCCACAGCGTCATTGATCGGGCAAAACCTGACCGAAGGCTTTGAGACCTGGCCTCCTGCAGGATGGACAATTATCAATAGCGCTAATGCTGGGAACAACATCAGCCAAAGCAACACCTATGCCCATTCCGGAACTTACTCAGCGCGATTCAGTTCCAATCTCAGCGGCGCGCCTTATGATCAGTATATGATTACGCCAAAACTGGTCGTTTCTGCAGGTAACCAAACGATCACTTTCTGGTACCGCAGGTATACTTCAGGAACGGAATCTTTTACAGTAGGCTGGTCTTCTACAGGGACCAATATAGCCACTGATTTTACATGGTCAAGTACTATTACTAATGCTTCTACCAGCTGGCAGCAATATAGCAAGACGGACCTTCCTATAGGGACCAAATATGTAGCTATTCATTATTTCAGTAACTGGATGTATTATTTTTATATTGATGATGTCGCAGGCCCTCCTCTGGGAGTGCAGAACCCGACTTCATTTGCTGCCACACCTTTCAGTACTACCCAGATTAATCTCGGCTGGTCTCTTTACAGTGGTAATGCAGTCATGCTGGCCTACAACACTACCAATAGTTTCGGAACTCCGGTGGATGGCACTACTTATGCTGTAAGTACTACACTTCCCGGCGGAAATGGAACGGTATTGTACAACGGAACAAATACAACCTTCAATCATACCCTTCTTAATCCATCCACGACTTACTATTACAAAATATGGTCGAAAGACGGCTCAACCAACTATTCCGGAGGCGCCGCATCGAGCGCAACTACTCTCTGCGGTTCATTCGCATTGCCTTTTTCCCAGGGGTTTAATGTCACGACAATCCCTCCTTGCTGGTCAACGCAACTCGTTACCGCAACGGCAGAGAAAATTTCATTTGTCCCAAGCTCTTCCTATGAGACTGCTACACCCCAGGAAGGTGCAGATTTTGTTATGTTTAATTCATTCTCCAGTACTGGAGGAGGAGCAGGAGCTGAAGAAAGGCTTATCTCACCCCAGATTGTAACAACAGGCACTTCCAGTGTTAATGTTGAATTTTATTGGTGGGAATCAAGCAATGCATCTTACACTAATATAGCTGAAGGGGTGCAGCTTGAATGGTCAACCAATGGTACAACCTGGACTAATTCCACTTTTTGTCCCAGGTATGTAGCGTCTGCTCCCGCAACAGGCGGCTGGGCTAAAAAAACGATCACTTTGCCTGCGGGAGCCGGTAATATTCCTGCATTATATGTGTCTTTCAAATTCCACTCAGAATATGGATATAATTGCTACCTGGATAATCTGGTTGTTCAGGCTTCTCCGCCTTCCATTGTGTATTCTCCTTTAATGAATACTTCTTCTACGTCGGCACGTACCCTTACGACCACAATTGTTTCCCCGAGTTCGGGAATCCCGACCACGGGAATAGGACTTCCCAGGCTTTACTGGAGAATCGGTTCTGGTAGCTGGACGGGAGTAACTGCAAATACTCCTGTTGTGGGGAGTACTTATACCTTTACTTTCGGAGCGGGAGTTGCCACAGGTAACGTAATCCAATATTATGTTGTAGCCCAGGATTTATCTGCAACGCCAGTTCTTATTGCCAATCCTTCGGCAGGTATAGGAGCATTAACACCAAATCCACCGACTGCTGCATCTCCACCCACAACCCCGAATGCTTATACCATAATACCAACTTTCTGCGGCACCAAGGTGATTGGCCCGGGAGGGGATTATACAACCCTCACAGCAGCTGTTGCAGCATTGAATGGCAGTGAAATAAGCTGCCCGGTTGTTTTCTCTTTCAATGCTTCGTACTCATCTGCAACTGAAACCTTTCCTATCATTATCAACGCAAACTCCGGTTCAAGCGCAACCAATACGTTGACCATTAAACCGGGAGCAGGCGTTGCTGCCACCATAAGCGGTTCGGCAACATCTTTATTGGAGTTTTTTGGAATTGATTATGTCACAATTGATGGATTAAATACCGGTGGAAGTTCATTAACGTTCAACAACGCCAGTTCATCCGGTGTTGACCTCTGGATTGGAAGCACACCTACAGATGGCGCTACCTTTAACACTATCAGGAATTGCAGCTTTTTAGGCGCTTCCGGAACAACGACGATCGCAGGAATTCTCGCCGGCAGCGGTACGACATTAGGGAATTCAGCCGAAGTGCCCAATTCCAACAATACAATCCAGTATAATACTTTTAAATCTACTCAAAACGCGATGTACATTAACGGTGCAACTGCTTTTGATCAAAACTGGAATATTAGCAATAATGCCATGGGGTCTACCGTCTCTACTGAAAAACATGGATACCGCGGAATACTTATTGGAAATGCAGCAAACTTCGTTATTTCAAATAATACGATTGTTGGAGTTCTGTCTTCTACCACTTCCTCCGCAACAACTCAGGGGATCCAACTTGCTTTCGCCCATAACGGAGGAGCAATTTACGGCAATAAAATCGGTAATATCAGCCAGGTTAATACTACCGGCTGGGGTTCAGCCGGGATGACCTTAGGTTCATCCTCAACTGCGGCCAATGTCTCTATTTATAACAATGTGATCTATGATGTCACAGGTTATGGATATAACGGTACCGGTTCAGGTGATAACGGATGGGGTATTTATGTTGCTACAGGAGGGGGATACAACCTTTATTTTAATTCAATTAATATGAATACTCCTGAGACCTCCTCCACTTCAATCGTTGCCGCTATTAATATTGCTTCAGGCTTAGCTGCAAATGCATTGGTTCTAAAGGATAATATATTCAATATTCCTGCTACTAATACGGTCGGAACAAGATATGCCATTTATTCTGCTTCGGCAAATACAGCATTCTCCGATATCAACTATAATGATTATTCATCAGTTGGAACACTGGGATATCTCGGGAGTGCAATAAACACGATTGCAGCATGGCAAACCGCTACAGGAAAGGATGCAAATTCCGTGAGTATCGATCCTGTCTTTACATCAGCAACCAACCTGTTACCGACCAATGCAGCTCTTATGCTCAAGGGTACGGCTATAGCTGGCATTACAACTGATATCACCGGCGCCGGACGTACAAATCCTCCGGATATCGGTGCATACCAGTTTGCCACTCTTCCGGCTGTTGTTACAACCGCAGCAACCCTTAATACGCTTACAGGAGCTACGCTTAACGGTACAGTCACTGCCGCTAACCTTACGGTAACTACAGGTTTCGATTATGGCCTGACCGTTGCCTACGGAAGTTCAGTTGCAGCCAGCCCGGCCACCGTCAGCGGCAATACCCTCACAACAATCAGCGCTGTGATCACAGGGATGCCCCAGAATATAGTTGTTCATTACAGGGCCAAAGGGACCAATGGTGGTTCAACCGTCTATGGCGCCGATATGACCTTTACAACAGGGGGCGCTCCCATTGTTACAACACAACCAGCTACCATTGTTGGAGCTACATTTGCAACCCTCAACGGAACAGTAGATCCCAACTGGGATAATACAACTGTTTCCTTTGAATACGGTCTGACCGTTGCATACGGAACCCCGGTTGTTGTACCCGGAACCTATTCAGGCCATACGGTTCAGACTTTCAGCGCGAACATCTCAGGGCTTACGATCAATCAAACCTATCATTTCAGGGCAAAGGCAGTGAATGGAGGAGGCACGGTTTATGGTGTTGACCAAACATTCTTTACAACCTGCGTTATCCCGCCGGTACCAGGAGCCATTACAGGTCCTGGTGGTGTTTGCAAAACAGGAACAGGCTATACTTACTCTGTTCCCCAGGTGCCTTACGGCTTTGTCTACAACTGGACATTCCCGACCGGTTTTACAGTGACTTCCTACCCTCATTCGAACGTTGTTACTGTTGATGTATCGAATCTGGCAGTTGCCGGCAATGTCACCGTTGTTGCTGCAAGCGACTGCGGCGCAACCAGTACTCCTTCAACAAAGGCTGTTGTGGTAAATGATCTGCCGGTTCCGACTATTACCCCGAACTCACCTGTTTGCCAGAATGTAAGTAATAACTTTACAACCCAGGCAGGGCAGACATCCTACATCTGGTCAGTCACTCCCGATGGGACGATTACTCCTACAGCCAATCCTAACGTGGTCAGCATCAACTGGACTGCAGCAGGAGCAAAAACTGTTGGCGTGATCTATACAAGCTCCGCAACTGGTTGTACAGCAGCTGCACCGGGAACAACACCTGTTACCGTCACTGCTGCCCCCACTCCCACTATTGCCGGCGTAACCAGCTTGTGCGTGAATTCAGGTTATTATGATTATGTTACCCAGACCGGGAAGACAGGTTATACATGGACTGTCTCTTCAGGCGGAACAATCACTGCCGGACAAGGCACTGCTTCAGCCCAGGTAGTATGGAATACACCCGGAGCCCAGTGGGTTGCAGTCAATTACAACGGTACAGGCGGTTGCTCAGCATTAGTGCCAACGGTTTATAACGTGACAGTCAGCGGTATGCCGGGCAGCGCAGGATCAATTTCAGGCCCTTCAACGGTATGCTTGTCCAGTGTTGGTATTTCCTATTCTGTACCGGCCATTACCAATGCCATGAGTTATATATGGACATTACCGGCAGGCGCAACAATAGCCAGTGGTTTCAATACCAATTCAATTACAGTGGATTTCTCCGGAGCAGCAGTTTCTGGTAATATCACGGTTTATGGAAACAGTCTTTGCGGAAACGGAACAGTTTCACCTTCTTTCCCTGTAACCGTAACTACTTTACCGGTTGCAGCAGGTGCTGTAACAGGAACAGCTTCAGTATGTGCCGGCGAAATGGGCGTTGCTTTCTCAGTTACCCCGGTTACCAATGCAACTGGATATGTGTGGAATCTGCCAACCGGTGCAACCATCGCAACAGGCGGTAATACTCCTGATATTACAGTTGATTTCTCGCCGATTGCTGTTTCGGGTGATGTTTCTGTTTATGGAACGAATCAGTGTGGTAATGGTACGGTCTCACCAAATTATGCAGTGACCGTTCATCCTGTTCCCCATGCCCCGGTTATTGTCAATCATGGCGATACCCTGTTCAGCAATGCAGCCGCAGGCAACCAGTGGTATTATGAAGGCGCCCCGATTAATAACGCTGTCGGCCAGTCACTGGTAGCACATTATTCAGGCTGGTATTGGGATGCTGTCACATTGAACGGCTGTACATCCGATACTTCAAATAACATCTATATCACCATAACAGGTATCAATGACCTTTCAGCTTCCGGTTTCGTGGTTTCCCCTGTGCCCAACGACGGCCAGTTTAAATTAACCATGAATACAAAAACTGCTGAATCCTTTGATATCGTTATCAGCAATACAGTCGGCGCCATGATCTATTCAAAAGATAAAGTCATGGTTAACGGCCCTACAGAACTTCTTATTGACCTTCGCCCGGTTCCTGCCGGAGTTTACACCATGATCATCCGCAGTGGCGAAACAAGAATCATTAAGAAGATTGTAGTTAACAAGTAATATCTCCCTTACGGCTGGTCTTTTAAGATCGGTTTGAATAATGAAAAAGGCGGTCCTGACTTCGGTCAGGACCGCCTTTTTCCATTATTATCTTTCAGTCAGGGCGTTTATTGCATACCTTTGCATTACATTCTATGGTCTGGCTCAGAATACGATATGTGCTTTCTGTTCTGTTGTTTGCAGAAATCCTCCTGGCAAACCCCGGACTTATTGCCTTAAACAAAACAGCATCCAATCCCGCTATTAGAGGAATTGTAACAAATTCAGCCACTGGCGCTCCTGTCATAGGTGCTAAGATTAGTATTAACGGTAACTATAAGTATTCCGTTGCCGAAGGACTGTATGGAATGGAGGTCAATCCCCCGGGAACATACCCGGTAATTTGTACAAAACCGGGATTCGACACCCTGGTATCCCCCCCTGTATCATTTCAGGCAGGAACATTTACAAAATTTGATATCCGGCTTTACGAAACGGCAAACCCATGTTCGCCTGTTTTCGCAAGACTTGATACAACAGAACATCTTGTAAGCCTGAAATGGAATAAACCGGCCGGGAATTATGAATTGCTTTATGATGACGGACTGGAAGACGCGTTCACCGTTTGGCCCCTGGCCGGGAACATGAATGCACTTAAATTCACACCCCTGGCCTATCCGGCGACCATACAGGGAGGCTCAGTAAATATCGGAAAAGTATCAGACTACCTGCCGGGAAGCAATCCCCTGGTCCCCTTCCATGTTGCCATTATGGCCGCAAACGGGCCGGGAGGCGTACCAGGATCCCTTCTTGCAGGCCCGGTTCAGGTCACACCGGCTGCTTTTGGATGGATAGATTTTACACTTCCTTCTTCCCTGGTAATTCCCTCGGGCGATTTCTTTATTGTGATGATACAGGGCTCAAATGCCCCTGATGCTGCCGGGCTGGCCGTTGATGTTACCATACCTCATTACAGGAGCTATTCCAGGAATGTTGCTGGAAATGGTGACTGGCAGATGGCCTATGGGAATTTTATGATCAGGGCCAGGCTCAATGGGCAGGGCGGACCACCCCTGAATCTGAAATCAGCCGGGAGTGCCGGAAATTACAAAGTATGGCGCCTGCACCAGGGAGAAGAAACAAATCAGCTGGCCTGGACTTTAATCAATACGGTATCTTCAACCTCGGCCGATGATATGGACTGGAATAACCTTCCCTGCGGACCCTATCTTTGGGCTGTTTCGGCCGTGTATCCGGGTAACCGCCTGTCGCCCCCTTCGCTTTCCAATGTCATCGGCAAATGCTGGACCGCCCCGGTAACAATCAACCTGGCCATGAGCTGTTCCGCTTCAGGGACCGCCGGTACGTTTGTTCAGCTGAAAAACCTTGTTTATCCCGATACCTTATATACTATGTATTCCGATAGCTCCGGAAAAATGATCTTCCCCTCGGTATGGAAAGGATCCTATTCTGTAAGCGCGGCAAAATTCGGTTACCAGAACTATAGCGGCAGTCTTAATGTTACAGGGGGATGCTCTTTTAACCTCACACTTCTCCAGAGAAAATCCCCGCCTACAAACCTGCTTATCGACAGCCTTAGTCTAAAGGCAAGATGGGATGTGCCCTTTTATAATCAGACCCTGCTCCAGGAAGACTGGTCAGGGGGAAGTTTTACAGGCACCGGCTGGACTGTTGAAGGGGGGAACTGGATGATATCCACTTCCAACGGACATCCCGCACCCTCTGCTTTTTTTAACTGGTCACCCAGGGTTTATAATTATAACCAGTCCATAGTAAGTCCGGCCATCACAGGACCCAACAGCCCCATACTCACTTTGAAGTATGATATTTCACTGCTGAACCTTTCCAGCTCGGTCCTCGACCAGCTCATGGTTGAGATTTCCGATGGAACAGCATGGCAAACACTTAAAACCTGGAATAATTCGGCAGGCAATATTGACTGGACCCGGCATGAAATTGATATTTCAGCATTTGCAAATAAAACCTTCCGGATCCGTTTCAGGTCGGCCGGCGCCGATTCCTACCAGGTTAACGGCTGGTATATCGATAATATTCTTGTTTATGCATCCGAATCGACACATCTTTTAAATCAGTGCATCTACGGGTATAATTTTTACCTCAACAGCATACTTCTTGCCTCTGTGACAACAAACAGCTTTACCATCCCAGGAACCGTGGTCAGGTATGATTCTGTTTATAATATGTGCGTCGTTGCCATTTATACCAGCGGATATTCAGGCAGCGTTTGTAAAACTGTAAAATCTCACTTTCTATGGCCTCCCGGTAATTTTCACGGGCTTGCACGTAACGACACGGTCCTTCTCCAATGGGAGAAACCGGTTTACAGTATCGATACAACATTTTATACCCCGGCCGGCATATTGGGTTACAATATCTTCAGGGATGATTCCCTTCATGCATTCATAGCGGGAGCCGATGTGAATAGCTATTCCGACATTGGCCTTGACCCGGGCAATTATAATTATAAGGTTACAGCGGTATACAGCCTTGCTCCATACGGCCATCCCGGGCAACAGGGACAGTCCATAGCCTCCGGCCCGGTAAGCCTGCAGATACATTATGGTAAACCACTGCCATTTTTCGAACCATGGGACCAGGGCAGTTTTATTTCCAATAGCTGGACTTTCCCTGCCGGAACGGGGAATTGGGCTATTGTCCAAAGCAAGGGTAATCCCCCTCCCTGCGCATCATTTTCAGGCCTTCCTCAACTTACTTCCTATAACCTGGTACTGGAAAGCCCTGCCCTGGATGCAACAATATATACATGTGCAGCAATCTGGCTGGATTTTGATCTGAAGCTTGAGAATTACCTGGCCACAGGAACTGAAAAGCTGGTCCTCGATGTCAATTATAACCGCAGCTGGTATCAGAAAATAGAATTTACCAATACCGGGATTACCGGATGGATGCATTACCATATTGAAATCAGCGCGGTTAAACAGAAGGGATTCAAATTCAGGTTCCGGGCAACAGGCGCGAATTCTTCAAACATCCAGGACTGGCTGATTGACAATATTCACGTTTACCCGGTTTGCCTGCCTGCCGAAAACCTGGCGGGGGACGCTATGGGAATGGATACCCACCTGGAATGGAACCCTCCCCGATGTAATGGAGGGGGAAACGCCATGAATGAAGGATTTGAAGAACCATATTTTCCACCCCCGGCCTGGGACCGTATCATCAATAACACTTCTGCCACATGGGGTCATACTGCGGTTTCTTCTCCCCTGGGAGCCCATTCGGGCGACTATTCAGCGGGATTGTACTGGGATTACAATGCACAGAACGAATGGCTCATTGCCAGGAATATGTACGTTAGCGGAAATCTTAAATTCTGGAGTCTGGCCTACCAGGGTTCAAGCCATGGCGATCATTATTATGTCAAAGCCTCAACCGATCACGGGCAATCCTGGGTGACCCTCCTCGATATGTCGGCCCTGCCTACATACCCCGGCCAGGGAGGGTATAACCATTGGCAGGAACCTTATGTTATTGATATGTCGCCATACCTGGGCGATGTGGTTGATATTGCCTGGAATGCTGTAGATGCAAATGGCCAGGGGTTATGGTATTATTGGGCTATCGACGATTGCACAATGGGAACGAAGAAATTTGGTTTTGCAGGCGCCCAGCCCTATTATGATGTCTACAGGAAAAGCCCGGGCGGAACTGTATTTTCAAAGATCAACCTCCTCCCGGTTTCCGATACTTCTTATATCGATACAAACCTGCCCCAGGGTCAGTATAAATATTATATCCAGATCGTTAACCAGGATTGTGATAAGGCTCTGACTTCCGATACGGTAATTATTGATGTAATTACCTCAGTACCACAAATTAAAGGATCTGCCGGGATCGTAATTTACCCCAATCCGGCCCATGAAGCTCTTTATATAAAGTCGGTACTTCCGGTAGCAGAAGTGGAATTGATTAATCCCTTGGGGAAGATTGTACAACGTTTCTATTGCCACGACAGGCGTGACCTGGAGTTGTCCATCTCAGGAACTTCTCCGGGGTTTTATATTTTGAGACTGATGCTTACTAACGCTACCATCAATTACAACCTCATTATAAGGTGATCAATGGGTGCAGGATATTCCGGAAAAATTGAAAGAAAATGACCCGGATCCTGAGATTCAGTATTTTTGATAGAAAAGTTCAACAGAGTCAGCAGGGGCAAGCGGACTTACCCTTAAATACGTTGGATTGATCCTCGAAAAATTAATAATGACCGACTTTTTGGTTCCGGGATCCGTGAATGTTATCGTGGTCAGATTTTTATTTACTTTCCACTTTCCTGTAAGGGTTTTGCCGGGATAAGTCAATTTAGCGGTTTTGTCGCTGTTAAGGGTAAATGCACTTATAATCTCAGGGTTAACTGATTGAAGACTTTCAAACCTTGCCGACATGGACTTGGGGTCAGATCCCTTGGGCCTCCCGTTTGCATCATTATCCTCAACCATCTCAACAGGTTTTTGATTGTCCTGTGAATTATCTTTATAAGCGCTATGAGGCATTGAGGCTTGCCTGATGCCTGAGAATTTCCATGAACCCACTATCAAATCCCCGTTTGTCTTGCAGGAAGCGAGAAAGAATATGAAAAGGCAAACGGTTAATAATAATCTTAAATCTTTCATAAACTAAATATTTATAGTTTTGCAAAATTACTTATTTTTGTAGTTCTCGAAGTGAAAAAGGAAAAGAAAAATAAATTTGAAAAAAAGTTGCTTTTTGATCAATAAATTGTTTTATATTTGCTGTCAAAGTTAGAAAGCAGGTATGCTTTTTATGTTTATTTTATGTTAATTGTAACTAAGTCAATAACTTAAGACGTATGTCTTAATTTTATTTTTAATGATATTTAATGAAGCAAATCCCTATATATATCAATTGTATAATTGATCCACATATTAATTATCCTTTTTAATAGTAACTTAAACCTAAAACATTATGAAAAATGTTTCCAAGCTTTTAACAAGATCGATTTTGCTTGTTGCAATGTTGACCGTGTTATTTCTGCAGGAAGGATTGGCATCTTGGACCAAGACTATCGGTGTAACTACACTTAATTCGTCCTGGCCTTTCCACGCAGCTTATACTGGTGCGAAATCCCAGATGTATTATACTGCGGCAGAACTTACTGCTGCAGGTGTTGTTGCCGGTCCTATCACTGCGATTGGTTTCAATTGCATGACTCTTGCCGATGCACCAAACATTGGCACTCTGACTTTTGCTTTAGCGAATACTACGGCACCTGGTCTCACAGGTTGGGATCCGGGTCCATTCACTACTGTATGGACAGGACCTCCGTGTACTTCGCTTCATACTGGCGGATATACTTTTACTTTGGGTTGGAATACGTTTACTTTTACCACCCCATTTATCTGGGACGGTACTTCCAATCTTGTCGTGTCTACTTGTTATGCAGACGCTGGTACCGGTACGACTAGTAATCTGGTCCAGGCTTTCCCGGCCACTGCTGCACCACCTTATCAGCATCTTCTGAATTATGATGCTACTACTCCTAATGTTGGATGCGGCCTGGCTTCTGCATATTACACAGCTTCAAGAAATGTAATTGCATTAACCCAGCCTACGGGAACTATTACCGGTACGATAACAAACACATCTTCAACAGCAATAGTTGGAGCAACCGTAACAGGCGGTGGAGGTAGCGGAGTTACAAATGGTAGCGGTGTTTATTCGTATCAAGCCATTGCTGCTACCAGCAATTATACAGCTACACACCCGGCTTACATCAGCCAAACCTTGCCGAAAGCTGTTCCTAATGGCGGAACTGCTACCCTGAACTTTGTTATGGTTTCTAATCCTGCAACCCTTACAGGTCATATTACCAATGCCGCTAACGGTCAGGCTATTAAAGGCGCTAAAGTTGTTGTGAACGGTCTTGTTACTTATTCTGTCGAAGGGGGACTCTACACTTTGAGTGGTATCTCTGCCGGTACTTATACTGCAACATATACCAAAGCCGGTTTCAATGATACAACGACCACAGCCATAACATTCAACTGGGGTGTCACCACAACCTTGAACATGGGTATGAAGGAATTTCCAAATCCTGCATCAACTCCTTTTACGGCAGCTCTCAATACAGGCGCTACCCAGGTCAACCTGAACTGGGGCATACCCAAGGGTAATTATGAACTTATCTATGATGACGGAGTTCCTGATACAACCATTGCCTGGTCGTTTGCAGGTAATATGAATGCTGTGAAATTCACGGTTCTTAACGCACCGGTCACCGTTGTTGGCGGCAGTGTCAATATCGGTCAGGCAAGTGATTATGCCCCGGGAACAACTCCTGGAGCACTTACAGCTTTCAAAGTGCAGGTTTTTGATGCCACAGGCCCGGGAGGATCTCCAGGCGCTGCTATCGGCAACCAGTTCTCTGTTACTCCTACTTCATGGGGATGGAACGCATTTACACTTCCCGGCGTACCTGTTACAGCCGGAAATTTCTACCTGGTCATGATCCAGGGCGGAGTTCCCCCCACTGCAGCCCGTCTCGCCATTGACAGAACTTCACCACAGTTACGCTCCTGGAACAGGTATGTAACCGGCGGCGGTTCATGGCTCCCGGCCGATGGTAACTTCTTAATCCGTGCCGTTGTTAATGGCATCGGTGGTCCTACTGATAACATCGCCGGTTTACTTGGCTACCAGGTATTCCGCCTGTTACAGGGCCAGGAAGGCACACCCGCACTGTGGACTTCATTATTTGCTCCCACAACAACCAGCTACACTGACGTGACCTGGCAATCACTGCCCGATGGTCCGTACAGGTGGGCTGTTAAAGCTCAGTATACCGGTGCCCGTTGGTCAGCCCCGATTTTCTCAAATGTTATTGGTAAAAACTGGACAGCTCCCGTTACAATCAATGTAGCCCTGACCTGTGCAGCTGATGCTATGGCAGGTACCCAGGTTAAACTGGTTAACAACGCTCTGCCCGATACTAACTATACAGGTACCACAGGTGCCGATGGTAAAGTTACATTCAATACTGTATGGAAAGGCGACTACACATTAACTGCAAGCCGTATTTTCTATACAACGCTTACTCAGACTGTAACCATCATGGGACCCACAACGATCACGGTTTCACCCTTGCATTCAAAGGATCCCGTTACCAATTTCGTAGTCAGCGGAGTTACTCTTAAATCAAGCTGGTCTCCACCGAGAAGCGCTGTTATGGAATTTAATGAAGACTGGTCAAGCGGCAACTTTACTGCCAATGGCTGGACAACCGATGTTACTAACTGGATAATCAGTACCAGCGTCGGAAACCCTGCTCCTGCAGCAGAATTTTATTATTCTCCAATCGATACTGGATTATATAGTAGGTATCTTACAAGTAAGGCTATTGATGTCTCTGCGAATGCTCTTGCTGCCGCACATATATTGAGATATGATGTTTACCTGAGTAACTGGGATGCTACCTCTGTTAATACCATGGCTTGTGAAATTTGGAACGGAACAGCATGGAAAGCTTTGGATACCCTCAAAAACTCTGGAGCAATACCCTGGACAACCAAGGTACATGATGTCTCGGCGTATAAGGTAAATAATACCTTCAAGCTCAGATTCCATGCATCCGGTCATAATAGCGATGGTATTACTTATTGGGCTATGGATAATATCCAGCTCTGGGCACAGGATGCTTCTCATGGACCGAACATTTGCGTACTTGGATATAATTTCTATCTGAACGACGTTTTGGTTGGTTACACCCCTGATACCACCTTTAATATCCCTGCTCCGGCTGTAATTTACGGAAATACTTACAATGCATGTGTTTCTGCAGTATACGGCAGCGGGTATTCAAATAAGGTTTGCGCAACTTTCACCGACAGGTTCCTCTGTCCTCCGGGTAACCTTACAGGCCAAGCCCAGGAAAGCACAGCTTCCCTGACCTGGACAACACCCAGTTGCGGTCCTCACCTTGTGAACTATATTCTTGACCAGGGTATGCTTACCTTCGGTTATGCCTGCAGCGGCTCTCCGGCTATTGAAGGTTTAGGCAACTGGTTTGCTTTACCTGCAACTACTGCCGGTGTGATCCAGTCAATGGACGTGTATACTTTTGGATCGGCCACTCAGACAGGCAACATCACTTACCAGATGGATATTTACTCACCAACTGGTGTGCTACTGGGTACTTCAGCTACGTTTACCCCGGCTGGATCGGTAAGTCCTACCAGTTCCGGTTGGAATACCGTGGTTATGCCAGATGTTCCTTTTACAGGTTCGTTCTTCGGCTGTTTCAGGTACAATATCACAAACCCCGCATGGGCTGGTTGTGTTGTTGCAGTAGATACCATGTATTCTATTCATCATAACAATACGGCAGGATATTTTGAAAACACCCCCCCAGCTCCCTGGTACTGGCAGCTGAATACCGCCGGTGGTGGTAAAAAAGGCGCTTTCGTTATCCGTGTTACAGCCCTTGTTAATGGGAAAAAGGAACTCATTGTAGCAGGCGATCCTTCTCCTGAAACAGGCGCTCCTGTAGCTCATCCTAACGTACAGGCTTTTGTAAACACTAATCCTGAGACTGCTCCTTTGGCTCCGGCCGCTGTTCCTCCTGCAGTACTTGGATATGACATATATCGTAATGGCAGTACCATTCCTTATGCTTATATACCTAACCCGGCTACTCATGAATTCTATGATTTTAACCTGAATCCGGGATCTTATACTTATAAGGTTGATGCCCATTATGATGTAAGCCCTGTTTCTCCTTTAGTGGATAATTCTCTGGCTGTAGGACCTGTTACTGTTCTTATCAACTACGGTCGCCAACTTCCATTCTACGAACCTTGGGATAATGGTACCTTTACTTATAATGTATGGAGCCATACCGGCAACTGGTCTGTAAATACAGGCCTTGGAAATCCCGCTCCTTCAGCAGATTTCTCATGGACACCTGGCCGTACCAATTATTCCGATACCTTAAAAACCACAGCAATCAGCGCCGCTCCTTATGGTTGCGCCAAGATTTATCTTGACTTCGACTATAAACTTGACGATCGTAACGCTACAGGAGCTGAATTCCTTGCTGTTGATCTTTATAGAGACGGTGCGTATTCGAAAATCGCTGAATTTGCTAATAATGGCGACGTAAACTGGACAACCAAACATATTGAGCTTCTGGCAACGAAAGGCAAAGCCTTTAAAATCCAGTTCCGTGCTCATGGTACCAAATCGCTTGATATCCTCCATTGGTATGTAGATAATATCAGGGTGTACGCAGTTTGTTCACCCGCTACTGCCTTAACCTATACCCAGTCACATAATACCGTGAACCTGTCCTGGACAGCCCCGGTATGTAAACCTGACGGTCATGGAATACATGAAGGTTTTGAAGGCGCTACCTTCCCTCCACAGTATTTCACGGTAATTAAAACCAACACTACAACAAGTACCACGAATGGTTACTGGTGGCAGTTTGCAGGTAATACTGCTATTATGCCCCCGGTTGGCAATTATTATGCAGCCGTATGGTGGAAAACTACTCACCAGGATGAATGGCTGATCGCACATGAGGTAACGGTAACATCTAACCTTACTTTCATGGCCTGGGATTTTTGCCAGGGATCAACTCATGGTGACCATTACTATTGTAAAGTTTCTACAAACAATGGTACAACCTGGAATGTTCTGCTTGACCTTGCAACCTTACCCCCGGTTACAACAACAGGTGAATGGAAAACCTACACTGTTGACATGGCTGCTTACATGGGCCAAACGGTTACTCTTGCATGGCAGGCTGTTGATAATGGATCAGGTGGAATCTGGTATGCATGGGGAGTTGATCAGATCAATATCGGAACCAAGACTATTAGTGGTAAAGATTTGATCGTTCAGTCCAATGCCGGCAACGGTTTAGGTTCAGCAAGAACCGATAACGTTGATGTGAACACCCTCGTTCCGGTTGGAAAGAAGCCTTTCACCGAGACTGCAAATGCACCTGAATTCGCTGGTGGTATAGTGAAGGGATACAATGTTTACCGTACCGATTCAACAGCTCATAATTTCCATAAGATCAATGGAGCAATAGTAAGCGGTACAACTTATACCGACATTATTCCTCTCACAGGTCTTGGAAATTACAAGTATTTTGTAACCTCCGTATACAATGACACCGTTGCAAATACATTCCTCTGCGAATCACCGGGCAGCGACACTATTACAGTGCAGTTCCCGCATGTTGGCATCGTGGAAATCGGCAATGGCCAGATCATGGTATATCCGAATCCTGCAAATAGTAACGTTAACGTGAAGAGCGATTTCGTTATCAATTCAATCGACGTTATGAACTATGTAGGCCAGACCGTATACAGGAATAGCAATGTAAACGGAAAGCTCACAAACTTCAACGTTTCGAACCTGAATGCAGGAATTTACTTCGTGAAGGTGTCCACCGAACAGGGAACACGTACAGTGAAGGTTACTGTTTCGCACTAATCTTTAATTAGATATTCCCAAAGAGGCCGGCAATTCGCCGGCCTCTTTTTTTTATCCCTATCTTTGCCGGCTCAAATGGTTTCAGTATCTAATATATCGGTTCAGTTTGGAGGGGAACCTCTCTTCGACCACGTTTCTTTTATTGTCAATGATAAGGACCGTATAGGCCTCGTAGGAAAGAACGGAGCGGGAAAAACCACCCTGCTTAAGATCCTTAAAGGATTACAACCCGCTGAAGAAGGTGAAGTAATCATGCCCGACAGCCAGACTATTGGTTACCTTCCCCAGGAAATGGAAACCAGCAGCCGGCTTACCGTACTGGAGGAAGCTGCAATGGCCTTTTCAGAAGTCATTGAACTTGAGACACTCATTAAACACCTTGAGCAGGAGATACATACAAGAACTGATTTTGAATCCAAGGAATACCATGCCCTGCTGAAGCAACAATCGGATGTTTATGAACGGTATCATCTGATCGGCGGAAGCTCCATTCACGCCAACGTAGAACGTGTGCTCCTTGGCCTGGGCTTCTCCCGTGAGGATTTCATCCGCTCCATGTATGAGTTCAGCAGCGGATGGCAGATGCGGGTAGAAATTGCAAAGATCCTTCTGCGCCAGCCTGATCTTATCCTGCTTGATGAACCGACCAACCACCTCGATATTGAAGCGATTCAATGGCTGGAGACATTCCTTGTCCAGTACCGCGGGGCCGTGATCCTTGTGTCGCACGACAGGGCTTTCCTCGACAATGTGTGCACCAGGACCATCGAGATCACCATGGGCAAGATCTATGACTATAAAGCCAATTATTCGGGCTACGTGGAGATGCGGGAAGAGAGGATGGAAAGCCAGCTTGCCACATTTGAAAACCAGCAGAGGCAGATCAGGCAGGTGGAACGCTTTATTGAGAGGTTCAGGTATAAGAATACCAAGGCAAAGCAGGTACAGTCAAGGTTGAAGATGCTGGAGAAAATGGATGTTGTTGAGGTTGAAGCAACCGACGAATCCTCCATACATTTCCGCTTCCCCCCGGCCCCCCATTCGGGTAAGATCGTGCTTGAAGGGAAGAATATCATTAAGGATTATCCCCAGAAAAGAGTGCTGCACGGCATAGATTTCACTGTAGTCAAGGGAGACCGTATTGCCTTCGTTGGACGTAACGGGGAAGGGAAAACCACGCTTTCGAAAATAATTACAGGCATCCTCGAATATTCAGGTGAACTGAAAAAAGGCCATAATGTGGTGACTGGATATTATGCCCAGGACCAGAGCGAGCATCTCAACCCCGAGCTAACCGTTTTTCAAACCATAGATGAAATTGCCGTTGGGGATATCAGGCCCAGGCTTAAAGGTATACTGGGCGGATTTCTTTTCAGCGGCGACGACATTGAGAAGAAGGTTAAAGTACTCAGCGGGGGCGAGAGATCCAGGCTTTCCATTGCAAAGCTTTTACTTACTCCTGCCAACCTTCTGGTGCTCGATGAGCCTACCAACCACCTCGACATGCGCTCCAAGGATATCCTCAAGAGCGCTCTTCTGCAGTATAACGGCACACTTATCATCGTCTCGCATGACCGTGATTTCCTGCAGGGTCTCACCAACAGGGTATTCGAGTTCAGGGAAGGGAAATTCAGGGAACATATAGGCGATATCTATGATTACCTGGAGCAAAGGAAGATCAGGGAACTTACAGAGCTTGAAAAGAATTCGTTGAAAGGGAAGGATATCTCCCGGGAAGCAGTGTCGGAAAATAAGGCAACATATGAGAAGAAGAAGGAATCTGAAAGGGACCTTCGGAAAGTAAAGAACCAGATCAGCCGTTCTGAAAATGAGATTGAAAACCTTGAGACTGCAGTTAAAATCCTGGAAGGCATGCTTGGTGAACCCCAGAAACACCAGGACAGGATCAGGGATGGATCACTTTACAGGGAATATGAAGACCTGAAATCAAGGTTGCTGGCAGAAATGGAAAAATGGGAAGATCTGCATAACGAGCTGGAAAAATTTTCCTGATCAGCTTTCCCTGTCAACCATCTGTGCGGCAACTTCAAGCAGCATCTGCTTTCTTTCATCGGGAATATTGATCCGCGCAATTATTTCCAGGGCTTTGCCAAAATACTCGTCTATCAGGGAACGTGTCATGACGTCAATCTGCAGCTTCCTGTATATTTCAGTAATTGTCTGGACCTTTACAGGAGCCGAAAGAGACTTCTCCCGGTAATGACTGGTAATGAGTTCCAGGGAATCCCCGCTGGCAAGTTCAAACGCCTTCAGGTACAGGAAGGTCTTTTTATTCGTTACTATATCATTACCAATTTCTTTCCCGAATTTATCCACCTCTCCGAAAACGTCAAGGTAATCATCCTGGAGTTGGAATGCAAGCCCCAGGTTCTCTCCAAACTCATATATCAGGTCAGCCTCTTCGGCCGGGGCTTTGGCAATGATTGCGCCAAGTTTGAGGCTGCAGGAGATGAGGACAGCGGTTTTAAGCCGTATCATCAGGATATAATCAGGAATAGAAATATCGGACCTGGTTTCGTAATCCATATCGTATTGCTGGCCCTCGCATACTTTCCTCGCCGTGTCGTTAAACAGCTCCAGTACCTGAGGGAGCAGGGCGGGTGTGGTCTTTGTAACAAGCTCGTAGGCCATGACAAACAGGGTGTCGCCCGAAAGGATTGCCGAGTTCGTGTTCCACTTTTTAAAGACCGTTTCTTTGCCTCTTCTTATCGGGGCCTGGTCCATGATATCATCATGAAGAAGGGTAAAATTGTGGAAGAGCTCAAGCCCCATAGCAGGGGCAAGGGCCTCCTCAATGCAGCCTCCGAACATCTCGCATGACATCAGGGTAAGCAAGGGCCTTATGCGTTTCCCTCCAAGATCCATCATGTATTTGATGGGATCATAAAGGGATGAAGGTTTAAAGTTAAAATTAGCCGAATGGAAGGCCTCTGAAATAATATCCTGAATTTCTTTTTTAATATACATGTGCGGATGTAAATTTCCCTCAGCTCCTTCATCACCGGGCTTTGGGTGATTCAATGGTTCATTTTGAAAAACCCGGCAGGTCGTCAAGATTCAGCAAATACTGTCCGTACCCGCTTTTCAGAAGAGGCTGGGCCACCCTGATCAGCTGCTCCCGGTCGATAAACCTCATCCTGTATGCGATTTCTTCGATACAGCCGATTTTCAATCCCTGCCTGCTTTGAACAACTTCGACAAACTGGGCGGCCTGCAACAGTGAATCGAAAGTGCCTGTATCGAGCCATGCAATGCCCCTGCTCAGCACCCCCACTTTCAGCCTGCCCTGCTCAAGATAATACCGGTTTACATCTGTAATTTCATACTCCCCTCTTGCACTGGGCTTTATGTTTTTTGCAACTTCCAGAACGGAATTATCATAAAAATACAAACCCGGCACCGCATAATTTGACTTTGGCTGTTTGGGTTTTTCTTCAATTGACAATGCCCTGAACTGATTGTCAAACTCAACAACACCATAACGTTCGGGATCCTGCACATGGTATGCAAAAACAATTCCGCCTTCGGGTTTATTGCTTTCCTGGACAAGCTGGGATAAGCCGTTTCCGTAGAAAATATTATCGCCGAGGATCAGTGCAACATCATCCCCCCCGACGAATTCCCTGCCTATCACAAAAGCCTGGGCAAGCCCGTTGGGAACAGCCTGTTCGGCATAGGAGAAGGACATCCCCAGGGCTTTCCCGTCGCCAAGCAGTTTCCTGAAATGGGGAAGGTCGTATGGCGTGGAAATGACAAGAACTTCCCTGATCCCGGTCATCATGAGTACCGATAAGGGATAATAGATCATGGGTTTGTCATAAACCGGCATAAGTTGCTTGCTGACCGCAAGGGTCAGGGGGTGAAGGCGGGTTCCGGATCCCCCGGCCAGTATGATTCCTTTCATAATGTCTTTTTTAAGTGACTAGTGACTGGTGACTGGTGACTGGTGAACAGTGATCAGTAACCAGTTATCCAGCTATCCAGTTATCCAGTTATCCAGCTATCCAGCTATCCAGTTATCCAGCCATCCAGCTATCCAGCGATCCCGTCATCCCGATGTTCATGCTCCTCATCCTCATAAATCTCAAGTAAAGGTTTCTCAAAGGCCTTGGTTGTGCTCCAGCGGTCGAGGGTGAGCAGCATCGACGGCAAAACAAACATATTGAGCATCCCGGCAACCAGCAGGGTGATTGATACAAGCAGGCCCAGGGCCTGTGTCCCGCCGAAAGTGGAAAGAACGAATACCCCGAACCCGAAGAAAAGCACCGTTGAGGAATAGATCATGCTGTAGCCTGTTTCTTTCAAAGCTGAGATTACCGAGTAGGGGATGTTGTGGTTTGAGTGTTTCAGCTGAAGCCGGTACCGCGACAGGAACTGTATTGAATTGTCGACTGAAATGCCGAGTGCAATGCTGAAAATGAGTATGGTCGAAGGTTTAATGGGTATCCCTATAAATCCCATCAGGGCGGCTGTCATAAGCTGGGGAATGATGTTCGGAATAAGCGAAATAATGATCATCCGCCAGGATGTGAACAGGAAAGCCAGGATAGCCGCTATGATCACAATAGCCAGCGCGATGCTTTCCCAGAGGTTCCTGATAAGAAAATTCGTCCCTTTAAGGAATACGACCGAGGTCCCGGTAATATTAACCGTATACTTTGAGGGGTTGAAGATACTGTCGATCTTCGGTTTAAGGTTTTTCTGTATACTGTCGATTTTCGTCGTCCCCACATTGGCCATCTGCACGCTGACTCTGGTGATCTGGTATGTACTGTCGATAAAGTTTTTAAGGATCGTCCGTTTCTTAGGCTTCATATCGGGAATATAATCGGCCATGAAAGCGATCTCATTTGAATTCGGCAAAGTATAGAACTGCGGATCCCCGCCGTAAAAAGCCTGCTTGGCGGTTTTGATGACTTCCACCACCGAAAGGGCTTTTGAAAGTTCAGGATATTTTGCAAGGGTATCCTGCAACCTGTCGATTTTCTTCAGGACTGAAAGCTGGAGGACCCCTTTTTTCTTCCTTGTATCTATCGAGATTTCAAGGGGCATGATGCCTTTGAAGTGTTTCTCAAAAAACAGCAGGTCCTTGTAGATCGGGTCTTTTTTGGAGATGTCGTCAACAATAGTTCCCGAAGTATGAAGAAGGCTGGCCCCGACAATCCCAACCACCACGCATACTCCCATCCCGATATAGATCTGGCTGCGGTAGTGGGTTACCCAGAAAACGGCTTTGTCGATGATCTTTTTTGCAAGGCTCGCCTCCAGGTGTTTCACATGCTTGCCTTCAGGCGGGGGAAGGAAGCTGAAGATAATAGGCACCAGTGTAAGTGAAAGGGCGTATACAACCATAATGTTGATAGCTGCAATCGTCCCAAACTCAACAAGAAGTTTGTTCCTTGTAATCGTAAATGCCGCGAAACCGGCTGCCGTGGCTGCATTGGTAAGCAGGTTGGCCATCCCTATCCTTTGGATCACCCTCGAAAGGGCTTTTGCCTGGTTATTGTGATGCGCGAATTCGTAATGATACTTGTTCAGGATAAAGATGCAGTTCTCAACCCCTATCACGATGAGCAGGGGAGGGATGATCGCGGTAAGCATGGTGATCCTGTAATCGAAAAGAGCCATGAAGCCAAGGGCCCAGGCCACAGAGATTATGATCACCAGCATGGGGAAGATCACGGCCTTGAATGACCGGAAGAAGATAAACAGGAAAAATGCGGCGATAAGCAGGGTGAGTATGACAAAAAACTTCATTTCATCCTGCAGTTTCTTGGCAATCAGGGTCTGTATGTATGGCAACCCCGAATAATGCACTTCAATATTGCTGCGTTTCCCGAAGCGGTCAACAATGCCCTTGATATTGTTGACGAGTTTCAGCCTTGCTTTGGAATGGATCAGGTTCTTGTCGAGGGTCAGGGCAAAAAGGTAAGCCGAGGTGGTCCTGTTATACAGCAGGTGTTCGTAAAAAGGAAGCGAAAGTATGAGTTTATGAATTGAATCCAGTTCGGCCTGGCTTGCAGGTTTCTTTGGGCTGATGGGCACAAAGACAAACTTCCGGAGGGAATCGTTTTTTACAAGGTTGAAGATCCTGGTAACTGAAACGATGCCTTCAACGCCTTTGATCCGGCTCAGTGAGTCGGAGAGGTCAAATACTGAATTGTAGTTTTGAAGTTTGAAAAGTTCAGGTTCCACCATGCCGATGAACATCACCGAGCCGTCTTCACCGAATTGTTTGATGAATTTCTGGTAGACCCTGAAGGTGGTATCGGTGTTCGGGAGTATGCTTTGATTTTTATACTGAATCTGAACAAAGAGGGCTTTATAGGCCATGAATGCCGTGATCAGGGCAATCGCTAAAAGGATTACGATACGGTTTCTGAGGATGATTCGTACAAGAAAATTCCACATAATTGTTTGAAACTGCGAAAGTACGAAAATTTGCTTTATTTTATCAATTCCTTCAGAAACCTTGGTACTTTTGAGGGAAAATCAGACCGGGGTTCTGGATGCGAGTTAATGAGATAGCAAGATACGATATACAGAATATCCAGCTATCCCGTATGCCGTTATCCAGTTATCCCGTTATCCAGTTATCCAGTAATCCAGTTATTTAGTTATCCAGTAATCCAGTAATCCCGTTTAACCTGCATTGTCATGAGAAAGGTCCTTTTTATCGATACGGTCCACCCCCTGATCAGGGAAGAACTTAAAGGTATGGGTTTCCAATGCGAAGAATTCCCCGCTTACGGGAGGAAGGAATACGAAGCCGTCGCATCGGAATATTACGGCATAGTCATCCGCAGTAAAATAAAGTTGGACAAAGACTTCCTCGACAAGGCAACGCAGCTCAGGTTTATAGGAAGGGTCGGTTCGGGCCTTGAAAATATCGATGTGGATTATGCAGAAGGACTGGGTATCAGCTGCCTGAATTCCCCCGAAGGGAATCGTGATGCTGTTGGCGAACATACTTTGGGCTTGCTGCTTGGGCTGATAAATAATATTTGCCGCGCCGGCAATGAAGTAAGGCAGGGAAAATGGATAAGGGAAGGTAACAGGGGTATTGAGATCAAGGGCAAAACCGTCGGCATAATCGGCTACGGGAATATGGGCAGCGCATTTGCACAGAGACTGAAAGGCTTTGAAGCGAATGTAATTGCATATGATAAGTATAAATCGGGCTACGGGGATGGATTCGTGACTGAAAGCACCATGGAAGAATTATGGGCGAAATCTGATATTGTGAGCCTGCATCTGCCTCTTACCGTGGAGACAAGATACCTGGCCGATGAGGCCTACTTTGGAAAATTCGCCAGGGAAATTTTCTTTCTGAACACTTCAAGGGGACAGGTCGTCGACACTTCTGCTCTGGTGAAAGCCTTGAAAACAGGGAAGGTAAAGGGGGCTGCACTTGATGTTCTTGAGTTTGAAAACAGTTCCTTTGAAGCGCTTTCGAAGGATTTAACCGCTGACTTCAGATATCTCCTCGAATCTGATCATGTGCTTCTTACCCCTCATATTGCAGGCTGGACGATGGAATCGAATGTTAAACTTGCGAGTGTGCTGGTGGAGAAGATCAGGAGAATCGTGATAGCGGGATAACTTGATATCTGGATTACTAGACAACTAGACAACTAGATGACTAGATAACCAGATATATCCTGCATCCAGTAACCCAGTAACCCAGTCATCCAGTCATCCAGCAATCCAGTAACCCAGTAACCCAGTATCCCGCATCCCGCATCCCTCATCTTATGTCCCCCGTTTTTTTATCTTTGCAAAAAAATTAATACCTTTTTCATGAAACTCGAAAACAAACTTTTTAAAGGTAAAACCCTTGCCATTCTCTCGGGAGGCGGCGATACCCCGGCTATCAACTCAAGCATTGAAGCCATACGCAACAGGGCGTCGTTATTAGGTTTTAAAGTTTATGGCGTACTGAGGGGCTGGAAAGGCCTTCTTGGCGATGGCGATATAGTGGATCTTACCGACCAGCCTTACGACGGGTATTATGGCGGAACAGCTTTGCGTTCAAGCCGCACCAACCCGTTCCCGTCCAAGAAGAATCCCGAAAGCAGGGTCCCCCAGGTTCTTAAGAATTTTGAAAGATACAAGATCGATGTTCTTGTTACTATCGGTGGTGATGATACCAATGGCGCTGCAAAGCGGCTCTTTGAGACTGAAGGCATCCCTGTCATCGGTTTTCCGAAAACCATTGACAACGATTTGCGCACCCGTACCATTCATAATTATAAGGGAAAAGACATCGAGGCAGTATTATGCCCGGGCTTCCCATCTGCGGCAAGGGCCATGATGGAATTTACAGCCAATTTAAAAACCACCGCCGAATCCCATTCAAGGATAATTGTGCTGGAAGTCATGGGAAGGGATGCAGGCTGGCTTACGGGAACTTCCACCTTTGGCGGGGCAACTCTCAGCCTCATACCTGAATATGACATCACTAAGGAGCGCAAGGAATTGTTTTTTGAACGGGTGAAAGAGGCCTATATGAGTTCAAAGAAAAAATGCATCATCATCCCCGTATCAGAGGGTATCCGCTGGTATAATGAAAAATCAGGCAAGATTGATGTGGTATATGCTTCTTCCGAAGTCGACGAATACGGCCATCCCAGGTTCGGAGGCGTGAGCGGGGTTGTTGCATCGGAGATCTCGGCCCGTCTTGGAATTGAAGCAAGGGCACAGATCTCAGGCTATTACCCGAGGTCGGGTCACTGCCGTCATTACGACCGCAGGCTTACTGCCACCCTGGCCGATAAGGTAGTTGACCTGCTTCTTCGCGAAGATTACGGTATGATGCCGGTAATGAAAAAAATCGTCCCCCTGGTTGAAGTTGAAGAATTCAATACCACAGCCATTGATATGGGGGCCGTCGGGAACAAACCTCTTTCGGATGACTATTACGACATCAACAGTTTTTCGTTTACTGATGCCTATGCTGATTTCCTGACTAAGATTCTTGAAAAGCCTGAATACAAGGACTTCAGGTATGATTTCCCAGTGGTGTTACCAGAGTGATTGTCGCAATAGATTTGATGCGATAATAGCGAGGCACTTCACACAAGCCGCCTTGGGTGAAGCGCAGCAAGCCCCAGCGGCGGTGTGAAGGTGCGAGCGATATACAAATTTGTTATTTTACAACCAGGTGTACCGTATGCCTCGTTTTCTGTTCCAGGAGCACCGGCCTTCCTTTGGTTAAGCGCCGGATCGCCGAAGGGGTATAATGGCGTACCGTGAAAAGTTCGACATTGTAATTATAACGGATCTCATAATCCAGCGACAACTCTTCGATCAGTTCAGAAAGCACCTGCTCATTCCGGTCGAGACAGACCGAGAAACTGATAGCCGAATTCTGCATGACATTGGCCCTTGCCCTGTATTTTGCCAGCACGGTAAAGATCTGGCTGAGATTTTCCTCTACAATAAACGAAAAATCCCTGGGCGATATTGAGATCAGGACCTGGTTCTGTTTCCTGATATAAATCGGGAATTTGATGTCCCAATGGTCTATGTTCGTGATCAGGGTGCCTGCAGCGCCTGGTTTTTCAAAGCTTTTGACAAACAGCCTGATGCCTGCATTTTCAAGAGGCCTGATTGTTTTCGGATGGATCACCGAGGCCCCGAAATAGGCAAGTTCTATGGCTTCACGATAGGATACGGTAGGCAGTTTTTTTGGGTTCCTGAACCATTTCGGATCGGCGTTCAAAACCCCGGGTACATCTTTCCAGATTGTTACTTCGGAAGTTTTAAGAACATAGGCCAGGATAGCTGCAGTATAGTCTGAACCTTCCCTTCCCAGTGTCGTGGTGTTGTTTGAGGGGTCAGAACCAATAAAACCCTGGGTCAGGGCAATGCTTCCCGGCAAGGCGCCGGCAAGCCAGGGGAGAATTGCCGAATTGACCTTCGCGGCAGTTTTATCCCAGTCCACCTTTGCATCACGGTGGGTATGGTCGGTCATAATAAGTTCCCTTGCATCAAACAAACTGCAGGCTATTCCCTTTGAATTCAGGTAATTGCTCAGTATGCATGAAGAGAAAAGCTCTCCATAGCTTACTATCTGGTCATATTCAAAATCGTAAGATCTTTTAATCTTATCATAAAGATGGCCTTTCCTGACATACCCCCTCAGCTGATCAAACAGGGATTCGGTTTCACCATAAACCGGGTGGGTTTCATCAGGGAATAACTCGCCGATAATACTGAAATGAACATCACGGATCGCCCTGAATGATTCAATAAGGGGCACAGGGTCGTTGTCCAGGTAATGTTTCAGCAGAATTTCCAGCGCATTCGTGGTCTTTCCCAGGGCTGAAACCACGGTCATGATCTGGCTGCCCTTATACTTTTTTAAGATACGGAAAACATTGTGAAACCCGGCTGCCGAGTTAACAGATGCCCCCCCGAATTTAAATACTTTGAGTTCCATCATTACAAAGGTACAAAAATCGTGACTCGGTTCCCTGCTCCCCGCTCCCCGTTCCCTGCTCCCCGTTCCCCGTTCCCCGTTCCCTGCTCCCGATTTCCGGTTCCCTGCTCCCTGTTCTCTTTTCCCCGCAATATGCTATCTTTGCAGTTCCTTAAGACAACAAATATGAAATTTCAAACCCTTACCGGATTTATCGTTGAGAAGCAGGCCGAATACCCCGGAGCTTCAGGAGAACTCACCCGTTTGCTGAACGACATCGGGACTGCAGCCAAATTTGTCAACCGTGAAGTCAACCGTGCCGGGCTGGGTGATGTCATGGGCTATGCCGGTGAGATCAATGTGCAGGGCGAAGAGCAAAAAAAGCTTGATGTGTTTGCCAATGAGCAATTCATCGCAGCTTTAACCGATGGCGGACAATGCTGTGCAATCGGTTCCGAAGAAAACGAGGAGATCATTATTCTTGACAACGCCCATTCCAAGCACGCCAAATACGTGGTTGCCATCGACCCTCTTGACGGGAGTTCAAATATTGAGAGCAATGTTTCCATAGGCACCCTTTTTTCGGTATACCTCAGGAGAACGGTCAGGGGGATGGCTACTATTGAAGACTTCCTTCAGCCGGGCCGTAACCTTGTTGCCGCAGGCTATGTGCTTTACGGTTCATCCACCGTATTGGTTTATACCACAGGATATGGTGTGAACGGTTTCACCCTTGAACCCTCGGTTGGCTCATTCATCCTCAGCCATCCCGACATGAAATATCCTAAAGGCGGGAACATCTATTCCATCAATGAGGCAAACTACATTTATTTTCCCGAAGGCGTGAAGCAGTATGTGAGGTATTGCCAGGAGGACGATAAATCAACTTCAAGGCCATACTCTACAAGGTATATAGGATCGATGGTAGCCGATTTTCACCGCAACCTGATACGCGGGGGCATCTTTATTTATCCTGCAACCACAAAGAGCAAACATGGGAAACTTCGTTTGCTGTATGAATGCAACCCGGCCGCCTTTCTTGCAGAACAGGCCGGGGGCAAGGCTTCCGACGGTTTCCGCAGGATCCTTGACATTCAACCGAAAGAACTGCACGAACGTGCCCCTATATTTGTAGGCCCAACGAATATGGTTGAAAAAGCGGAAAAATTCATGCAGGAACATTCGCCTGAATTCCGCCTGGGTTAAATGCTGAATAAAAATATTCATCACTCTTTTGAACCAGGATGACCTGACCGGATATTACCAGAAGGACCCCAGGACCATCGAGGTTTCGGATGCCCTGAACGGCCCGTCGCGTGTACGCTTCAGCCTGAAAGGCCTTATTGGGTCGTCCCGTTCGCTTGTCACCGCCTGCGTATTTCAAAAAACACCCCTTGTCCATATTGCTATCCTCCCCGACAGGGAGTCGGCGGCATATTTTCTTAACGACCTGGAACAGATCTTCGGGGAAAGCGGGGCGGAATCGGAAAAGAAGAGGATACTGTTTTTCCCTTCCTCATTCAAAAAAGGGCTGTTGAGCGGACCAAAGGACAACCAGGGCTTATTGCTGAGGACCGAAGTGCTGAACAGGCTGAACAACAGGCAGGGGAGTTTTTTCATAGTGACATACCCTGAGGCCCTTGCCGAAAAAGTTGTTAACCGTAAATTCCTTGAGAAGAACACCCTGAAACTCACGGCAGGGGAAAAGGTGAATATGGATTTTATCCTTGACCTTCTCGTTGAGTATGATTTTGAGCGAGCCGATTTTGTGCTTGAGCCCGGACAATTTGCCCTCAGGGGCGGGTTGATCGACGTTTACTCTTTCAGCAGCGACCATCCTTACCGGATTGAATTCAGTGGCGACAGCATTGCATCGATAAGGACTTTCGACCCCTCGGCCCAACTGTCGCTGGATAAAAAGGAAACAATTACGATAGTGCCTGATATCAGGGTAAATCCTGAGAAAGATACCGGATATGAGCCCCTGCTGGGGTTCCTGCCCGATAAATCGGTCATCTGGCTTGATGATGCCGCATTCTGCGCCGATGAGATGGATAAGCTGACAGGTTCGGACCTGCTGCTGAAGAGCAAGGAGTTTCTGCCCCTGCTCCTGGAGTTTTCATCTGTAGAATTCGGACGGCAGTTTTACTTTAAAACAGCCCGGGAGGTGGTTTTCAATACAGCACCCCAGCCTTCTTTTAATAAGAATTTTGAACTGCTGATGGCCAATCTCAGGGATCATGCAGCAAAGGGGTACAGGAATATGATCCTTGCCGACAGTCCCAAGCAGGCCGACAGGTTGAATGCAATATTCGAGGATCTGGAACCGGGAAACGAAAACATGAAAGCGAAGCAATTTGCACAAGCGGCCTTGGGTGCAGCGCAGCAAACCCCAGACGCGGTGCAAGATTGCGAGCGACCCCAGGTTTTCGTTCACGTAATCCACGAAGGCTTCGTCGACCACGACCTTAAGCTCCTCTTCTACACCGATCACCAGATCTTTGAGCGCTACCAGCAGTATCACCTGAGGGAAGGATATACCAGCAAGGAAGCCCTGACCCTTAAGGAGATCTACGACCTTAAGCCGGGTGATTTCGTAACGCATATCGACCATGGAGTGGGGCGTTTCGACGGGCTTGAAAAGATCGTGAACAGCGGGAAGGAACAGGAAGCCATCCGCCTTATTTATAAGAATGAGGATGTGCTTTACGTCAGCATTCATTCACTTCACCGCATTTCCAAATATATCGGGAAGGAAGGGACTGCCCCGGTTTTGAACCGCCTGGGTTCAGATTCATGGAACAAGCTCAAGGCTAAAACGAAGAGCCGGGTCAAAGACATCGCACGGGACCTTATCAAACTTTATGCTGAAAGGCGGGCGACCACGGGCTTTGCATTTGCCCCGGATACGTATATGCAAACCGAGCTTGAAGCTTCATTTATTTACGAGGACACCCCCGATCAGATCAAATCAACCCTGGATGTTAAAAAGGACCTTGAAGCTGATTTCCCGATGGACCGCCTCGTTTGCGGGGACGTAGGATTTGGGAAAACCGAAATAGCCATCAGGGCGGCTTTTAAAGTTGTTGCAGATTCCAAGCAGGTGGCGGTACTTGTCCCCACTACAATCCTTGCCCTCCAGCATTACAAGACATTTTCGGAAAGGCTGAAAAATTTTCCCTGCCGGGTCGATTACATCAACCGTTTCAGGAGTGCAAAGAAACAAACCCAGATCCTAAGGGACCTCGAAGAAGGGAAAGTCGATATCCTTATCGGGACCCACAGGTTGCTTGGGAAAGACATACAGTTTAAGGATCTCGGTTTGCTGATCGTTGACGAGGAGCAGAAATTCGGGGTTGCAGCCAAGGAAAAAATGAAACGGCTGAGGGTAAATGTCGACACACTGACCCTCACAGCCACCCCGATCCCGCGAACCCTGCAGTTCTCCCTGATGGGGGCCAGGGACCTCTCTATCATCAACACCCCTCCGCCAAACCGCTTCCCGGTGCAGACCGAATTGCATGCTTTTCATGAAGATGTATTCAGGGAAGCCATCGGCAGTGAACTGTCGAGGGGAGGGCAGGTATTTGTCGTGAACACAAGGGTGCAGAATATAGGCGAAGTGGCCGGAATGATTCAAAGGCTGGTTCCCGGAGCCACAGTGGCTGTGGCACACGGGCAGATGGACGGCACAAAGCTCGAAAAGGTCATGGTCGATTTCATCGAAGGGGAATTCGACGTGCTCGTTGCTACCACCATCATTGAATCGGGCCTCGACATCCCCAATGTAAATACCATTATCATCAACGATGCCCATCATTACGGACTCAGCGACCTGCACCAGCTCAGGGGAAGGGTAGGGCGTTCCAATAAAAAAGCCTTCTGCTACCTGATCGCGCCCCCCATGTCGACCCTCACCGATGAGGCAAGGAAAAGGCTCAGGGCCATAGAGGAATTTTCGGAACTCGGCAGCGGTTTCAGCATTGCCATGCGCGACCTGGATATCCGGGGCGCCGGAAACATCCTTGGGGCCGAGCAAAGCGGGTTCATCACCGAGATCGGATATGAGATGTACCAGAAGATCCTGGATGAGGCCCTCACCGAACTGAAAGAACAGGATTTCGGTGAGCTGTTCCATGACCAGCCGGCCCGCCCGCTCGTGAAAGACTGTGTGATTGAAACCGATATGGAGATCCTGATACCCGACGCCTATGTAACGAATATTACCGAGCGCTTAAATCTTTATAAAGAATTGGATTCCATAGAGGATGAAGGCAGGCTTGATGAATTCAGGGAGAGGCTGGCCGACAGGTTCGGGCCTGTTCCCCGGCAAACCGATGACCTTATTCAAACCATACGACTGCGGAAAGCAGCAAAAATCATAGGATTTGAAAAGCTTATACTCAGAAAAGGCAGAATGAATGCCTATTTCCCGTCGAACCCCGATTCAACGTATTACCAGTCCAAGGCATTCACAAGCATACTCGAACTGGTCAAAGACCCGTCGACCGGCTTGCGCCTGAAACAGGAAGGGAACAAACTCTTCATCACTTTTCGTGAAACGGGGTCTGTCGCCCAGGGGCTTAAAAAGTTTGAAGTGTTAAAGAGTGTGATGTAATATTTTAAATGTTTATTGAATTTTCTTAAATTCGCACAAATTTCCCCCTGGTGTCTGATAGTCTTGTCATAATACCAACTTTTAATGAGAAGGAAAATATTGAACGGATCATCCGTACGGTATTCTCCCTTCCGAAAGACTTTCATATACTTATCATTGAAGATAATTCCCCCGACGGCACGGCGGCTATTGTTTCACGGCTGATGACAGAGTTCCCCGGGCAGCTGTTCATGGAACAGCGAAAAGGGAAGCTTGGGCTTGGAACAGCCTATATTCATGGCTTTCATTGGGCAATCGACAGGAAATATGACTACATCTTTGAGATGGATGCCGATTTCTCCCATAATCCCGCCGACCTGGTGCGGCTTTATAATGAGGCCAAAAGCAAAGGGGCCGACCTGGTCATCGGATCCCGTTACGTTACCGGTGTTAATGTAGTGAACTGGCCTATTGGCAGGGTGCTCATGTCGTATTACGCTTCAGCCTACGTGAGGTTTATTACCAGGATGAAGATCTGGGATACCACTGCCGGGTTCAAATGTTACGCCCGTCCTGTGCTTGAGGCCATTGACTTTGACAATATTCATTTTACCGGTTATGCATTTCAGATCGAAATGAAATTCCTTGCCTGGAAACTCGGTTTTAAGATTGTTGAAATCCCTATTATTTTCACCGACCGTACCCTGGGTGAGTCAAAAATGAGCAAGGGTATCTTTAAGGAAGCCGTTTTTGGAGTGATCAAACTCCGCATACAAAGCCTCTTTAAAAAATACAAGCGTAAAAACGCCTGAACTTTTTCCCGGTTTTTATTATGGAATCATATTTTATTCACAATGCCATCATTGTTAATGAGGGGAAACAGTTTCCCGGTTCATTGATAATTGCCGACGGCCGGATCCTCGAAATTTATGACGGCCCCAGGCCTTCTTCCTTTGTGCGTCCCGAAGGAACAATTGAAATTGATGCCTGCGGGCAGCTGCTGATGCCCGGTGTGATCGACGACCAGGTCCATTTCAGGGATCCGGGCCTCACCGAAAAAGGCGATCTGTATACCGAGAGCCGAGCCGCCGTTGCCGGAGGGGTCACATCCTTTATGGATATGCCCAATACGCTTCCCAAAGCGACGAGCCTGGAGATACTTGAGGATAAATACAAACTTGCAAGTGAAAAATCCCTTGCGAACTATTCTTTCTTTCTTGGCGCGACCAATGATAACCTTGATGAAATAAAAAAAGCCGACCCCTTACGCATCTGCGGCCTTAAAGTGTTTACCGGGGCTTCCACGGGGAACATGCTGGTGAGCGATCCCGTGGCCCTTGAAGCAATCTTCAGGGAATCTCCCGTGATCATTGCCGTTCACAGCGAAGACGAGGCTATCATACAGGCCAATCTAAAGACCTACAGGGAAAGGTACGGAGACGATATCCCGATAGAAGCCCATCCACTCATCCGCAGTGAAGAAGCATGTTATAAGTCTTCGGAATTACTGGTAAGCCTGGCCCGCAAACATAAGGCCAGGCTTCACCTGCTGCATTTATCCACTGCCAGAGAGCTGGATCTTCTCGATAATACCATACCACTTGAAGAAAAACTGATTACCGGGGAAGTTTGTGTTCATCATCTCTGGTTCGACGACAGGGATTATGCCGACCTGGGCTCCAGGATCAAGTGGAACCCTGCCATTAAGACCGAGAAAGATAAACTGGGGTTGATGGAAGGCCTCATCAACGACAAGATCGATATCGTGGCAACCGACCACGCACCCCACCTGCTTAAGGAAAAAGATAATCCATACACCTCCTGTCCTTCAGGGGCGCCGCTTGTCCAGCACAGCCTTGTGGCTATGCTTGCGTTTTATCATATGGGCAGGCTGCCTCTTGAAAAAATTATAGAAAAACTTTGCCATTCGCCTGCAGTGCTTTACAGGATAAAAGACAGGGGGTTTATCAGGAAAGGATACTTTGCCGACCTGGTTCTGGTCGATATGGATGCACCCTGGACGGTTGCACCTGAAAATATTCTTTATAAATGCGGATGGTCGCCTCTTGAAGGGGTTACCTTCAGGTCGAGGGTCAACAAAACCTGGGTCAGCGGCCGTCTTGTTTTTGACCAGGGAAAGTTCAATGAAACCATCAGGGGCCAGAGGCTCTTATTCAATTATTAGTAAATCATTAATCATTTATTTTTATGAAAACCTCAATCTCCACATTCCTTATTTTACTCGTATTTTTAGCTTCAGCCTGCCGTTTCGAGCAGAAAGTCATTGAAGAAACCTTTGCCGACGGCTCGCCCAAGCGGGTATGCATTTATAAGGGGAAAGGTGAAAACCGCGAGATGATAAGGGAAACAACATACTATGAAAACAAACAGATGCAGATGGACGGCGCATACCGGGACGGGAAGCGCGATGGGTTATGGGTTTCATGGTACGAGAATGGTAAAAAATGGAGCGAGGGTAATTATAAAAGCGGCAAAAGCGATGGAAGGAAGGTCACTTATTTTGAGAATGGCAAGGTAAGATACGAAGGGGATTATAAGAACGATCAGCGAATCGGCAAATGGCGTTTTTATGATGAGACAGGAAAGCTCCTGGCAGAGCAGGATTTCTCAGCTCCGCAGAAATAAAAAAAAGGCCCGGAATTTCCAGGCCTTTTTTTTGGGTTTAATATGGTTTAATCAACCATGATCACCAGGTACTTTGAATTGCTCCAGAATGCCTTGTAATCTAAGATCTGCAGTGACTGTATGACTTTCTTGTCACCGGTGAATTTATACGATGCAGTTGGATGGCTTGAAAGGATCTTGGCTTTCTTGCTCAGGATGCTGATTTCAGTTGTTTTGCGGATGTCGATCTTGGTGAACAGTTCCTTGTTGAAATCGGCAAGGATGTCGCCTTTCTTGATCACACCGTTCTTTTTCAGGTCTTTGTTTGTACCTATCACATAATAAGCAGTATTGAGGGCTTCTTCCTGTGCTGCGATGGTCTGGGTCTGGTCGTTAATCTTTGAACCCTGCTGATTTACGGTCTTGCTCAGGGTATCGATCTTTAGCGATGCTGCTTCGAACTTGATATTGAGCTTTGCAAGGCTTGTCCTTAGTTCCTCGATCTCGGCGCTCTTTGTGGCGATATCCTTTTCGAGGCGGGTAACCAGTTTCTGCAGTTCGTCAACCTTCATATTTGCAGATTTCAGTTTCTTGGTCAGTTTGGCAAGCTGATCCTTATCTTTAAGCATCATGCTGTAAATAGTCTGGATATCGGTTTTGATCTGGTCCTTGGCGGTTTGTTTCAATTCACCACCCCGTTCGGTACTTAGGTTGATCACATTCTCCTTCATCTTGATCGTATCCAGAGTGCTCTGGATATCGTTGATTGAACGGACAAATTCGTTGATCGCTTCATCCTTTTGCGTGGTCTGGTTCATCAGGCTGTCGTTGCGAGCCTGCAATTCTTCTGCTTTTTTCTTGGCTTCACGTCCGCAGGATGCGATGAAAACCGGAATGAGAAGAAGCAAAAAATACTTTTTCATTGCTTTGGGTTTTAAATTTGACACAAAATTAGTGATAAATTTACCGGCAATTCAAGTATTTTATTAATTTTTTAGGTTCATGGACAGATTCCACCCAATAATATTGAAGCCGGGCAAGGATGCCGCGGTTCTCAGAAGGCACCCCTGGATCTTCTCCGGCGCAATCGACAGCAGGGAAGGTAATATAAAGGAAGGCGAGATCGTAGAGGTTTTTTCTTCTGACAGGAAGTACCTGGCGACCGGTCATTTCCTGAACGGATCCATTGCAGTCAAGATATTCTCTTTCACGCAGACGGCAGCCGGCTTTGATTTCTGGCTTGGCAGGCTGAAACAGGCCTTTGAACTGAGGAGGAAGGCCGGCCTTACCGACAATGATTATACCAGCGCTTACCGTCTCGTTTTCAGTGAAGGCGATGAACTGCCGGGATTGATCATCGACTGGTATAACGGTGTTGCCGTTATTCAAACCCATTCAATGGGGATGCATAATATTAAATCCCTGCTGGCCGATGCACTGAAGGAGGTTTATGGAGAGAAACTCCTTGCGGTTTATGATAAGAGCGCCGAGACGATGGCGCGTTCGCAGGGAAATCGTAATGAACATCGTAACGAAATACGTAACGAACTAAATCACGATCATTTCCTTTTCGGCAGTTCAGGGGCAGTAGAGATAGCCGAGATCGGCCATAAATTTAATGTGGATTTCATCAACGGTCAGAAGACGGGATTCTTCCTGGACCAGCGCAGCAACCGCATGTTTGCCCAGTTTTATGGAAAGGGCCGCACGGTCCTGAACACGTTTTGCTATTCCGGTGCTTTCTCGGTATACTGCCTCAAAGGGAGCGCAACACATGTTCATTCGATCGATAGTTCAAGGCCGGCCATAGGATGGACAAAAGAAAACCTTGCCCTTAACGGGCTAAATGAAAAACTTCATTCCGAGGAAGTAGCCGATGTTAAGGTCTTCCTCAGGGAAACTACCGGGAAATATTCAATGATCATCCTTGACCCTCCGGCCTTTGCCAAAACTCATAATGTTACAAACAATGCCCTTCATGCTTATATCCACCTGAATGCCTCGGCAATCCGCCGCCTCGAACCGGGAGGACTGCTGTTTACCTTTTCCTGCTCCCAGGCAATCAACAGGGAAATGTTCCGCTCGGCCTTGCAGTCGGCAGCAATCGAGACCGGGAGGAATGTAAGGATCTTGCATCATCTTTCCCAGGGGCCCGACCATCCGGTAAGCATATACCATCCCGAAGGGGAGTACCTGAAAGGATTGATACTTGAGGTGGAATAACCGGGACTGGTGAATGGTGAACAGTGAATGGTGAATGGTAAATAGTGACTGGTGAACAATGAATCTTACATTATATATCCCGCATCCTAAATCTTACATCCTATGGAATCTTCCTACCGCTACCCTTCCGAATATTCCCACCTCTGGGCCCTTGAACCCGGGGCAGTATACCTTAACCACGGCTCTTTCGGAGCATGTACAAAGTATATCCTTGAAAAGCAGGATGAATACAGGCAGATGCTTGAGGGTCAGCCCATGCGGTTTATGGTTCGCCAGCTTGAAGGCATGCTCAATAATGCAAGGGAAAAGACTGCAAACTTTGTACATGCCGACTATTCAGACCTGGTCTTTGTTTCGAATGCAACAGCCGGTGTGAACACTGTTTTCAGGTCTCTGCATTTCGAACCTGGGGATGAGATCCTGTTTACCAATCATATTTATTTTGCATGCCGCAAGCTGCTTGAATACATTGCTATAACGACAGGTGCTGTGTTGGTTGAAGCAAAGTACGACATTCCGGTTTCTTCACCAGGCGTGATCACCGACGCTGTGCTATCCGCAGTCAGTAAAAAAACTAAAATCGCCCTTATCGATCATATTACCTCGGCCACAGCGCTTATCCAGCCTGTGGAAGAGATCGTAAGGGAACTCGAAAAGAGGGGAGTGGATACAATGGTTGACGGGGCCCATACTCCCGGAAGCATCCCCCTCGATATTAACAGCATAGGGGCTGCTTATTACACTGCCAACTGCCACAAATGGCTTTGCACTCCTAAAAGCGCTGCCATTCTTCACGTAAGAAAAGATAAGCAAAAGCAAATTGTGCCCCTGGTTGTAAGCCATGCAGGGTATAAGTCAGAACCCTTTGCAGAGCGGTTTTTCTGGCCCGGGACATTTGATCCTACTCCCGTGCTTTGCGTACCTGATTCCATCGAATATATGGCTTCCCTTATGCCCGGGGGATGGGATGCGATCATGAAACGCAACCATGATGTTTGCATTGAGGCCAGGAATTTTTTCTGCCGGGAACTTGGACTGGAGCCGAGCTGTCCCGATGAAATGAATGCAGGAATGTCAACCATGGAACTTCCCTTGATGGGGAAAATACATCCTCCCGATTATAAAGATGCCGATGATATCCAGAACCGGATGTATGCTAAATACAACCTGGAACTGCCGTTATGGTACTGGTCTGATCCGCCCAGGCGCACAACACGGATTTCGGTGCAATTGTATAATTCTCCTGAGCAATACAGATACGCAGCAGGGATACTGAAGGAATATTACCGGCCAGGATAAGCTGTTTCAGCGGAGATTTATTTTTTATGCCGGTGCACTATATAAAAACTCATAGCAAAGTAATATTCCATGGGTACCGGTTTCCCGTTCTGTATTGCCGGGAGCCAGGTCTGGGGAATCTCCTGTATGGCTTTTAAGAGCTTTTTGTCGAAGCCGGCTGAGATCCCTTTCGTGACCCTGAAGCCTGAAGCTTTTCCACTGCTGTCGGCAGTGAAGTTGATAATGATTTTTCTATAGTTTTTGTGTAACCAGACAGTGAACCATGGGATCCTGACCCGGGCCAGTATGGGTTCAAGCTGCACGGCCTCACCTCCAATATACAGGGGAGGTCGTTCGAGTTTTATTTTTGTTGAATCGTTGCCGGAATAAAAAGTGAACAGGGAGTCAGGGGTTCCGTAGAAGCGCCAGTAAAGCAATTCGTTGGTTGAATGGTCATACTTTTGCTCCAGCTGACCGACGAAGTTGTAGTATGCCCAGACTCCCTTCTTTTTGCCCAGGGAATAAACGCCGCTGGCCGGCCAGCCAGTCCAAATGCTGTCCTTCAGCCCGTTCTTATAAAAACCTTCCACTTCCGCAGAATCATTGCAGCCCAGTTTACAATATGGGCCCTGGCGGACCTTCTTGTCGGATTTAAGGACATAATAAATCTCCTTGTGTTTCTTGTCCACGACTTTCACTGTTTCCTGGGCTGAGAGATGCAGCTGCGCCAGTGTCAGCAGGACCGGTATAAGCATGTATATCCGGATAAAGTGCCTGGTATTCATATGTTTGATTTTATAGACTGCGGATGTCATTCTGCCATGAATTATCGTTTAGCTATATTCAATATGTATACCTTCTTCCCGCCGTTTATGTGCGCGATATAAAACCCGGCAGAAAGGTTGGTTATGCTACTGCTTTATGATTTTTCCCGTCGCCACCTTCTTATCACTGGTCAAGCGCATGAAATACACACCACCTGGAAAGCCGGAAATGTCAATCTGCGTTTTGGGCCCGGTGATTTGGCGGGTTATCAGCGTCTGACCACTGAGGTTTGAAATGGATAACAGAGCTTCTGTTGGTATTTCCGATGTTTCGAAGGTAACCTGGTCTGACGCAGGGTTTGGGTAAATTTTAAAGTGGATTGACGAAGGTGATACATCAGTCACTCCAAAAGGATAACCTGCATTGGTGGTTTTTAAAATTACCCCGCTGTCGGCGACAGCATATCCTGTATTGGGATCAGTAAAATAAACTGAAGATAGCCACTGGGTTGTTCCGCTAACCTGTGTGGTCCATGTTGTTCCTCCATCGTGGGTGGTTAAAATGGTTCCATCTTCGCCCGCTACATAGCCTGCATTGGCATTGATAAAGCATGTTGAAAGTAAACAAGCGGTTGTTCCACTTGGTATTGTACTCCACGATGATCCGCCATCCGTACTTTTTAAAATTAATCCGTGACTGCCTGAAACAAAGCCGGTATTGGCATCGGGAAAACTGACAGATTCCAGCATTTCTAATATCCCGACAGGATGAACAGCCCAGCTTGTGCCCCCATTAATTGTAGTTAAAATGGTTCCCAAAGTACCTACGGCACAACCTTTATTGGCATCAGTGAAATGAACTGCATATAAAGAATTGGTTGTTCCGCTCGGTAAGGTAGTCCAGGTTGTACCTCCGTCATCGGTTTTTAAAATTATTCCAAGTCCGCCCACAACATAACCCGTATTGGCGTCTGGAAAATTCACAGACATTAAAGTAGTTGTCGTCCCGCTTGACAAGGCAGACCAGGTTACACCTGCATCGGTTGTTTTTAAAAGCGCTCCAAACGATCCCACCGCATAACCCGTATTTGAATTGACGAAATAAATTGAAAATAACGGGTTCAAGGTGCCACTCGATAATACAGTCCAGTTTGTTCCTCCATTGATCGTTTTAAAAATGACCCCTTTTTGGTTATCATAATCAATCCCCCCCACATATCCTGTATTGGCGTCGGTAAAGCAAATTGAATTTAAGCCATAAGCCGTTCCGCTCGATAAAGCGGTCCACTGTGCCATTGCAATGTTCACCATGAACATCGTAATCAATAAGATGTAAAGCTTTTTCATTTTCTTGATTTTATAATTATTGATATAAAAAGACTTAGGTTATTTTTTGATAAATTTTCCCGCCTGCAAGCCTTTTCCCCCTGCCAATCGCACCACATAAAACCCTTGTGGCAGGGTACTGATATCCACTTGTGTCTTGGGCTGGGTGATTTGGAGTGTGATTAATTCCCGCCCGCTCAGGTTTGAAATAGATAACTGGCTTTGGGCTGTTATTGCTGATGTTTCTATAGTTATTATATCGCTTGCGGGATTTGGATAAATTGATATCTGTGATTGTTGTGGTTCAACAATACCTGTGGGGTAATCATATTTCATTACAGTGGCTTTGCCGGAATTTCCAAAATCCTTATATGCAACATAAGGTTGACCCGACAGACTGAAGGCAAGGCTTGTGTACTGTACAACTCCTGCTGAAAAGCCTGCTGTTCCAACATTCACCCAACTGGTTCCATTAAATTTCATAACAGTTGCTTTGCCTGAATGCCCGATATCAGTATAAGCCACATAGGGATCACCTGACTGGTCAAATGCAAGACTTGTAAAACCTTCTTCACCTGCTGAAAAACCGGTATTCCCGACATTCACCCAGTTGGTACCGTCAAATTTCTTTACTGTTGCCTTTTTGGAATTCCCATAATCCTGATAAGCAACATAAGGTGCCCCGGACCCCCTGAATGCAAGGCTTATGTAATCAGCTTGTCCTGCCGAGAAGCCGGCATTTCCGACATTTACCCAGTTTGAGCCGTCAAATTTCATTACGGTGACTTTTTGAGAGTTTCCATAATCGACATAAGCCAGATAAGGCTGACCAGATGGGCTGAATGCAAGACTTTTACTGCCTGCTTCTCCTGCCGAGAATCCTGCGCTTCCGACAGTTAACCAATTGGTTCCATTAAATTTCATAACAGTAGCTTTACTATAATTCAAGCCATCAGTATAAGCTATATATGGTTCCCCGGATTGGCTGAATGCAAGGCTTGTAACATTAGCGGATCCTGCCGTGAAGCCGGCATCTCCAACGTTTACCCAGCCGGCTCCGTCAAATTTCATTACTGTAGCCTTACCTGAATGTGCGGCATCATAATAAGCCACATATGGCATGCCGATCGGGCTGAATGCAAGACTTGTACTGCCTGCTTCGCCTTCCGAGAATCCGGTATTTCCAACATTTATCCAGCTGGTTCCGTGAAATTTCATAACCGTTGCTTTATAAGAATTTACCATATCCACATATGCAACATAGGGTTCGCCTGACAGACTGAAGGCAAGGCTTGTATTATAAGCATCTCCTGCCGAGAAACCTGCATCGCCCACATTGATCCAGACAGCATACGAAGGTGCTGACTTGTCCCAGTCTTGCTGGGCAGCAGCAACAACCGGGAATAAGAACAATAAAACGTAGAATAGATTTTTCATAATGCCTCCGATTTTTTCCTTGATTTTCAATTCAAAGTTAATTCAGGGCTGAGGGGAACTTAAATTGATTTTCAGGATCGTAATGAACCTTTTTGCGAAAAATTCAAAATATGCTCGGGGAATGCTGATGTGTTAGCAGGAATTGCAAAATATGGTTGCTCAATACCTGGCAGTTGCAGGAAATAATAAAGCTTTGTCAGCTCTTTGCAGCCTTTCAGATGACTTTCAGGGGAGGCTAATCCACGAACCCCCTGGCTCGCTGCGCTTCCTGCTCATTGCATTCGCAGGATTAGCTGCGCTTCCTGCTCATTGC
>JBAXIO010000003.1:0-329262 GCA_037138335.1 Bacteroidota bacterium | reverse complement strand
TCCTTTATATTCTCGGCCTGTGGTTCTTTCTGATGATAGTCAGGTTCTTTCGCTCCCCAAGCAGGGAAGCCAAAACAGATAAAAACCTTATTCTTTCACCCGCCGACGGCAAAGTCGTTGTCATTGAAAGAACCATTGAACCTGAATATTTCAAAGATGAAAGGATACAGGTCTCCATTTTCATGTCGGCAACGAACGTTCATGTAAACTGGTTCCCGGTTGATGGCGAGATCAAGTATTATTTTTACCATCCCGGCAAACATATGGTCGCCTTTAACCCGAAAGCCTCACTTGAAAATGAAAGGGCTACGACTGTCATCGAAACCGGTATAAAACAGAAAGTCCTCATCCGCCAGATAGCCGGGGCAATGGCAAGGCGTATCAAATGCTACCCCAGGGTCGGCGAACCTGTTAACCAAGGCGAAGAACTTGGGTTCATCAAATTCGGTTCCCGGGTCGACCTGCTTCTTCCTGTAAACACCAAGCTTGACGTCAAACTTGGCCAGAAAGTGACCGGCAAGCAAACGATCATCGGAAGGTTCGGATAGCTAACCGTTCAGGGCCCTTTCAAGGAATGCATTCAGGGGCTGCATCAGGGAGAACACCTTTAGCACGAGTTTTGAAAAATCCTTTGAAACAAGCTGTTTGTCACTGAGCATGTAAGCCACGGTATAATGCCTGTATTTCAGCAGGTCAATATCGGGAAAATCCTTAGGAAAATCCCTCGGTGCGAGCTTTTGCTTATCCCAGTCAGACAGGCTGTCGAAATATTTCTTTGAGCTGCTGTTTCCCAGAATGGCTTTAAATTCATCCGCATTGTAATAGATCTCCTGCCTGATCTTTTTAAGCTGGTCGGGTTCGGGCATATAAACCCCTCCGGCCAGCATGGATTCACCAGGCTGAATATGCAGGTAATACCCCGGGCCCGGGCTCTTGCGCCCACCTTTTGTGATCCAGGCCCCCATATTCGTTTTGTAAGGTGATTTGTCTTTCGAAAAGCGAACATCCCTGAATATCCTGAACATGCATTCTTTAGCCGTTACATATTTCACCGATGGCTCAAATGCTGCAATCTGGGGGATCAGGTTGTCGACAAATGCCTCCATTTCAAGCTTCGCGGCATCGTACATCTTTTTATTCGCCTGGAACCAGTCACGGTTATTGTTTACTTTCAGGAGTTCGAGAAAATCAATGACTGTAGTGTTCATGGTACTTCGTTTTTAAGGTTCTGTTTTCCGGTTTACACTTTTGCCAGCTTTTCCAGGGTATTCCAGTTCCTGGTTGTGGCTGTGAACCCGGTGATTTTTTCAATAAAATTATTAGGGAATCCGAAACTTCCGTTTATTTCATGGCTGATAACATAGACTGTATTACCGTCAATCCTGACGAGTTCAAGATCTTTCTTTTCTGAGAACAGCGGCAGCTTTAGTCCTTTTCCGGGCTGTCCTGACAGCAGGCTTACGTAATATTTGATCTTTTTATCTTTCCGCCGCTCGCCAAAAGGGCTGGCGTCAAGCATCAGCGGAATTTCAGCAAAAGGAAGGAGAAAAACTTCGACATTGAATCCAAGTCCCTGTAATAATATATCCTCCACCCTTTGTTTAAGTCCATCCACCTCATCCGCAGGAACATTAAAAATCACATTCCCGCTCTGGATCAGTGTTTTCACGCCTGTAAATCCAGCTTTAGAGAAGATGCCGTTAAGTTCTTCCATTAAAACCACTTTTTTGCCCCCGACATTGATCCCCCTGAGGAAGGCAACATATCTTTCAACCGGCATGAGGCAGCCCCTCCCTCAGCATTGAATAAATACAACTGTCAAGATAACTCCCGTTTTTCATGATGTTCTCTTTGAAAACAGCTTCGCACCTGAAACCTGCCTTTTCAAGGGCCTTTCGCGAAGCAAGGTTGTTTGCAAAGGGCTCAGCATAAATGCGATGGATATCGTATGTGAGCCAAAGGTGAGAAATGAACGTCCTGATCACCTCCGTAATGATTCCCCTGCCCCAGAGCGGTTGAGCCAGCCAGTAACCGATCTCCACGTTTTTCCTGTAAACATCCTCTTTGAGGGTTGCCCCGACACTTCCGATGGCCTCTCCCCTGCTGTCAATCGCCAGAATTAAAATATGGGGGTCGCTCGACACAGCTATTTCAAGGAAACGCAAAGCGTCTTTTTGTGTATAAGGATAGGGAAAGGCGTCGCGGAGGTTATCGGCAATGGCTTTATTATTTGCGTACTTCAAGAGGGAATGCACATCGGAATTGTTCCACGGCCTCAGTGAGACCGGCATCCCGGGGATTGAGTCCACCAATAATTTCAGAGATCCTGTGTTTGTTCCCATCTTGTTCTGCTACAGTCTTTTACCAAAATATAAATGATTTAAGAGAATGCCGTCAATTTCAGCTACTTCAGGAAGAAAGGCCCATCGCTCAAAACCGTTTTTCTCAAGCAATTTAATACTCGGGGCATTCCTGTCAAGGACAATCGCAAAAATGATCCTGAAGCCCATACCACCTGCAAACAACAGCATATGGTCGAGAAGCTTCTGCCCGATCCCGGTCCTGAAATGATCTTCATGTATGTAGGCGCTGATTTCCCCCGTGCGGTTGAACGCCTCCCTCCCTTTGCGGTAAGGGCTCAGGCTTATCCATCCGGTAACCTTCCCCTCTTCCTCTGCCACCATAACAGGGTACCTTTCAACTTTCAAATGTTCTTCAAACCAATCCCGCATTTCAGGTTCCGACTGGCTTGTATTGTATCCCACCGAATGCCTCGTTTTAATCCCGTGATTCAGGATCTCAACAACAGCAGGCAGGTCCTTTTCCTCAGCTTTCCTCAGGATGATGCTCATTCAATGGCAGCTCTCGTGGTTTGACAACAATTAAACCCGAAAATTACTTAAAATTCATGTATGCGGATGAGATTTTCGGTAATCTCCCCCCTTTGGACGTATTACTTTTTCAAAGATGGCGGATTAAGGAGAAATGAACATGATAAGGTTATAGCGTGATGAACGGGATCGGGGTAATAAGGATTTTGAAAATGTTCCTGGCCTGCCTGGTGATTGGGACCCTGGTCTTTCCGGCCGGGGGAATGGCTGCCGGGGGGTACAGGCCCCTGGGAGGCAGGGCTTCCGGGCTGGGGGGTATTTCGGCAGCACTCAGCGATCAGTGGTCGGCAGCCAACAACCAGGCCGGCAATGCATTCAACAATGGTATGATCTGCGGGGTATATTTTGAGAACCGTTTCATGGTAAAGGAATTATCATATAAGGCCATGGTGTTCTCCGCCTGCCTGAAACCGGGTGCATTTTCATTTGTATTCCAGCATTTCGGGACCGGTGGATACATTGAAATGAAAACCGCTGCCGGGTATGCAAGAAAATTCGGAAAGCGATTCTCGGCAGGGATACAACTGAGTTATTACAGTTTCCGGTTTGGCGACGGGTATGGTTCAAAAAGCATTATCAACTGCGAGGCGGGCTTGCAGTTCCGCCCTTCAAAGCAACTGTCAATTGGATTTCACCTGGTCAACCCGGTACCGGTGAAAATAAATACTTTCTCCGGGGAATCCCTTGCATGCTTGATCAGGCTTGGGATTGCCTACAATTTCACTGATGCTTTAATGGTCTCGGCCGAAGTGGAGAAGGATCCTGTAAGCAGCGTCTGTGCAAGGATAGGTGCCGAATGCCGGTTTGCGGGGATACTTTCGGCAAGGGCAGGGGTAGCGACCACGCCCTTTCGCCTGAGCATAGGGGCAGGCATCCAGATTAAGCGCTTTTCTCTTGACTTTGCATCCGAATACAACCAGGTGCTGGGATTCAGTCCGGCAGTCTCAATCCAGTACCTTCTGGGGAAGCAGGAGGCTCACATCCGCAGACAATGAAGATAAGTATAGCTAAGTTGGTGGCCGGATGCCTTTATCTGGCGTTTTTTGTCCTGAATTGCGGCATTACAGCATCTGCCCAGTCGGAACCTTTCCAATGGACGGCTGAGAACCTTGAAGAACTTAACCGGGAACCGGAAAGTGAAAACGAGGTGAGGATGCTCATGGAAGAACAGGATGAGATGAAGGCAAAGCCGGTGAACCTTAACACTGGGGCAGAAGAAGATCTGATGAGGATACCCTTTTTGAATTCATTGCAGCGTAAAAATCTTTTGGATTACCTCAAGGAGTATGGGGAGGTGTTTTCGGTTTTTGAGTTGCTTTCGGTGCAAGGGTTTGATTCGACCTTAGTAATGAAAATCACCCCCTTTATCAGTTTTCCGAGGGTTTCACAATCGCCCCGATTAACCTTAAAGAACCTTGCAAAATACGGGAAGAATGATATGTTGATCTCTGCCTCGACGGTCTTTCCGAGGTCCCAGGGTTACCTGTCGGCGAATACCTGTAAAGAAACGGGGAGCACAAATTATTATCCCGGCAATCCATACGGGATAAGTTTCAGGTATGCTTATAGCTTCGGTGAAAAGCTTGCAGCAGGATTTTCAGGCGACAAGGATGCCGGAGAACAATTTTTCGCCGGGGGGCAGAAGAACGGGATGGATTATTATTCAGCTTATATCAGTTATTCAGGGCGGAGTATATTGAAACGCCTGATCCTTGGCAATTTCAGGGCAGGATGGGGGCTGGGCCTGACTTTCAATACCGCTGGTTCGTTCGGGCTCTATCCCGGTTTTAACCAGGAATTCTTTGCCCGGGGAGGGATCAGGCCAACCCAGTCAATTTCGGAAAGTACCTTGTTAAAGGGAATTGCCATCAGCATAGGAGCCGGCCGCTTCACCCTCAGCGGGATCTGTTCCTTCAAGAAAAGGGATGCCAATGTGATTGAAACTAATACTGCAAGCGGCAGGGCGGTATCATTCAGCTCTTTCGTGACTACCGGGTATCATAGGACGGAGGCAGAGATCGTTAAAAAAGGGAAAGTTTCAGAGTTCATTTTCGGGGGGAACCTCGGTTTCAGGGGCAATTTCTTCAGCCTTGGCATAACAGCTTATTCGGTCTCCCTGGGGGCAGATTTGAAGCCCCGGCCTGAGCTTTACAACCATTTTGCATTTTCGGGGAAGAGGAACTTTGTAACGGGGGCCGACGTCAACGTGTTTTACAGGTTTATAAGGATATCGGGTGAAATCAGCCGCTGCGCCAATGGCAGTTTTGCCTGGGTCTCTGCCCTGAATTTTAATCCGGACCCAAGGCTCAGCGGGGTCCTTCTTTACAGGGACTATCCCTGCAGCTTCCAGAACCTGTATTCAAACTGTTTCAGCCGTAATTCCAATAGTTCGAATGAAAGAGGCTGGTATATCAGCATTTCGGCAAGCCTGCCTTACCATTTTAATCTCAGCCTTTTCGCTGATTTTTGCAGTTTCCCATGGGCAAAATACCAGGTCAACATGCCGACTTCCGGGAAGGAGGCGGGTGCAATGCTTACCTGGCCAATGAATAAGAGCCTGAATATTGTATTACGGTATATGTATTCTTCAGGTGAAACCAATGTGAATGATGATGAGGCTTTGGTTCGCATACCAGGGATAGGGCAAACAACTGATTTCCGTGTGCAGTTGAACTGGATTGTTTCCCAGGCGGTAAGCCTTGAAAGCCGGGTGGAAGTCAAAAAATCAGGGCAGGGAGTTAAGCAGGGGACCCCGGGCTGGTTAATGTTTCAGGACATATCAGTGAAGGCATTAAAAATCCCCTTAAGGATTTTTTTCAGGTATTCGGTGTTTGACTGCCCCCAATACGACTCCAGGATATGGGCCTATGAACCGGATGTTCTTTACGGGTATTCTATGCCTTCATATTACGGGCGTGGAATCAGGGTCTGCACTTTTTTGCGTTACCCGGCCGGGCGCCATCTGGTTTTCAGTTTCAAAGCCGGCCTCACGAGGTACAGTGACAGGAACATCATCAGCAGCGGCCTTGACCGGATCGATGCAAACTGGAAGCTGGATCTTACTTCCCAGCTTGAGATCAGGATGTAAAAAAAACGGCCCGGTGATCACACCAGGCCGTTCCCGTGAATTAAGTTTCACTGGTTTTATTATTTTTTATCGGGAGGTGGACCCTGGCGGTGGGGGCGCATATGCTGAAAACCTTCCATCCCGTGTATTCCCATGGACCGTGATATCTTGGAAACGTTTGACATATCGATAACCCCGGTGAGGCTGAGCACTACGAGCTCTTTCTTGCCTTTCATCAGCATAACCATTTCGCTGATCTTGCCATCGGCATCCTGTTTGGTCATAAACTTATAATTATCGCGGCCTTCTGTGACCGCCATCAGTTCTTTATAAGCGGAAGCAGGAAAAACCCCGGCCCATTCATTGTAAATGGAAACTGCCTTGGTATAATCGGTTGTGTCTATTTCATAGGTAATGACCTTCAGCCCGGTGAGTTTTTCAATAATACCCTTCATTTCCCTGGAAGACGAGTCATTCTGGCTGGCGGTCATCGCCAGTATCTGGGTAAACATTTCCTTTGAAATGTTTACGGTGGTAAATTTGTCCTGGCCCGAATACTTGGTAAAAACCTTATCGAGCGGACTCTGGGCATTCATTAGAACAGGTATAAGGAATGCTGCAAACAGTAATGTGATGGTTCTTGTTTTCATTGTTTTATTTGTTTGTGGAAGGATCTTGCATCCGTTCCGGGTTGATAAATTGGGTTTGATAATTATAGAATTTGTTGATCCTTTGAATTTGTCCCATAGCATTATCCAGTGTTTTCAGGCGCTGAACTTCATCCAGGCCGGTGTTGAGCCCGACTGAAACCATGAGGATGGCCTGCTTTGTTTGGTTGTAGGCAAGTTCCGTTGAAGGCCGGGTATTTTCCATATAACCCTTCCTGCCGGCTTCGTTCCTGATTAAAAACACAAGGCCGATCAGTAATACCAGGCCTGCAGCCATAGCGCTGAGGTAGTAGAGCCTCTTCTTACCCGGGTGCACACTTAAAACAGAAGTTTCGCCCCGGTATCTCTCAATCCTGCGGTCCAGGCTTGCCTCCTGGTTTTCTTCGCTGAGTGTAAGCTTGGCTTCCGAAATAAGAAACCTGAACAAAGGCTGGTGCTGGCGAAGGGTTTCAGGGACCTCATCCTGCAGGAAGAAGTCTTTCAGCTTCTGCTCCTCTTCAAGCGAGGTTTCTCCCTCATAGTACCTGTCAAGGAGTCCTTCAATTTCTTTGATATTCATATCTCTTATTATTTATCAGAATCTCGCGGATGCGTTTACGTGCCCTCGAAAGTGCCACTCGTACTGCGTTTTCCTCCATCCCTGTCACTTCGGAGATCTCATCAAACTCATACCCTTCAATATCCCTCAGGTGAACGATAATCCTTGCCTGCTGGGTCAGGGCATTCATTGCTTCTTTGACCCCGCTTACAAGATCGGAATGATCGGGCCGAAGTTCTTCCGCAATAGTTTCAATGAACTGGCGCTGGTCGTTAAAGCTTTCCATCGGGAATTTCCGGGCTTTCAGTTTATCGAGGCAAAGGTTTTTGGTTGTGACCATTGCAAGTGCTTCAAGGCTCCTGTATTCATCCAGCTTTTCACGTATTTTCCACATCCTGATGAACACTTCCTGGACCAGGTCCTCCGCTTCCTCGTTTTGCCCAAGCATCCTTTTGGCAAAACGGAAGATCTTGTCCTTTAAGGGATAGACTTTTGTATTGAAGTCCTGGAGGTTCATCTTAAGCTTTAGACGATATATGGTTCAATTTATTACAATATTATGAAACAAATCAGAAGAGGAGCTTTAAAGGGGGTTTGCCGGGAAAAAAAAATCTTTACATTTGCAGGTAACGACCTGAACCGATTTAGTATTTACAAAACAACAAGTTTTATGTTCAAAGGACATCCAAAAGGGCTTTTCGTGGCTTTCTTTGCCAATATGGGCGAGCGATTCGGCTATTACACCATGCTCGCAATCTTTTTACTTTATCTTCAATCGAAGTTTGGATGGACCACTTCAGAGGCAGGCCGTGTTTACGGGTTTTTCCTCTTCGGGGTTTATTTTCTGCCACTCCTGGGCGGGTATATTTCCGACAATATTTTAGGATACGGCAAAACCATCATTTGCGGGATCATAGTCATGTTCCTTGGCTACGGCCTGCTGGCAGTGCCGGGGAACGGGGTGTACTTCATGTATTTCGCGCTTGCAGTTATCGCCCTTGGGACAGGCTTGTTCAAAGGGAACCTCCAGGCCCTGGTAGGCAATATGTATGATGAAGCCAAATACAGCCATCTCAGGGACTCGGCCTTTAACCTGTTCTACATGGGGATCAACATAGGCGCCTTCTTTGCACCCAGCGCCGCAGGCGGGATGCGCAACTGGATACTCGGCCGCGCAGGATTCACTTATGATTCGGCTATTCCAAGTCTTGCACACAAATACCTTGACCACACCCTTCAGAACACAGCCCAGCTCGAGCAGTTCATGCATACCCAGGCAGGGGGCAGGATCACCGACCTGACTTCATTCTGTCAGCAGTATATCGACAGTATAGGGCAGGCATACAATGCCGGTTTCGGTGTTGCAGCCATAAGCATGATCGCCTCTTTACTGATCTTTATCGGCTTCAGGAAATATTACAAGACCGCCGATGTAACCCACAAGCAGCAGAAAGCCGCAAAGGATCCAAACCTGGTGGTGCTTACCAAAAGCCAGATCAAGGACCGGTTTGTCGCCCTCGGCCTCGTTTTCTTTGTGGTTATGTTCTTCTGGATGGCCTTCCAGCAAAACGGATTTACGCTTACCATCTTTGCAAGGGATTATACGGTATCGTCAATATCAAAGGGATCGGCGATAATCTTTAACCTCTCGACACTGCTTCCATTATTGATCGCAATTATGGGGTTTGTTCTACTTTTCGGCAAATCGAATTCGAAAAAGACAAAGATCATCGGAGGTTTAGTTGCCCTCGGCTCCCTCATACTGGCCTATTTCACTATAAGCATGCTGCAGCCCGAAGGCAATAAAATATCGCCCGAGATCTTCCAGCAGTTCAACCCAATTTTTATTGTGTTCCTCACTCCCATTGTAATCGGGTACTTTGCATATCTCAACAAGCGCGGGAAGGAGCCATCCTCACCCAAGAAGATCGGCTTCGGTATGCTTATAACCGCAGTCGGGTTCATAATCATGATCATTGCTTCCCAGGGATTGATGAGCCCTGCTGATCTTGCTGTCAAAGGGGGCGTTTCAGACACCCTGCGTTCACCCTACTGGCTTATCAGCATGTACTTCACCCTCACTGTTGCAGAACTTTTCCTCAGCCCCATCGGCATATCCTTCGTTTCGAAGGTCGCCCCTCCCCAGCACAAAGGGCTGGCCCAGGGAGGCTGGTTCGGGGCCACGGCAATAGGCAATATCATGGCAGGTTTCATTGGACCATTCTGGGATAAATGGCAGATCTGGCAATTCTTTTTACTTCTTGTTTGCCTTACCCTGCTATCGGCAATCTTCATTTTCTCAATCCTGAAAAAGCTGGAGCGCGCAACAACCAGCTAAAACATTTTGGACTCAATACCACATAGCTGGGGGCCCCACAGGTATAACTCCTATACCTGGAAAATGAAAGCCCTTTTCGGTGAACGCCTGCAGAAACTGGCTATTGATGCGGGCTTCACCTGTCCCAACCGTGACGGATCCAAAGGGAGCGGGGGCTGTACTTACTGCGTCAATGAAGCCTTCAACCCCTCCTATTGCGAAAGCACCTCTTCAATCACTGAACAGATCAGGCTGGGGATGGAGTTTCATGCAGTCAGGTACCGGCGGGCAAATAAATTCCTCGCCTATTTCCAGCCTTATTCGAACACATATGCGGCTCCTGCTGTCCTGAAGGAAAAATACGAAGAGGCCCTCTCCTGTCCCGGCGTGGTTGGGCTTGTACTCGGCACAAGGCCTGATTGCATTGACGATGACATCCGCCTTTACCTGTCATCATTGACAAGTAAATATTTCGTGCAGGTGGAATTCGGTATCGAGTCAATCTATAATGGGACACTTCAGCGCATCAACCGTTGCCATACCGTGGAAGAAGGCGTGGATGCAATAATTAAGACCCATGCGATGGGGATCAGCACAGGGGCCCATTTCATATTCGGCCTCCCGGGTGAAACACCGGAAATGATTTACAAATATGCTGAATTCATTTCGGCCCTGCCCCTCGACAGTGTAAAGTTCCACCAGCTCCAGCTCATCAGGGGAACCGTGATGGAGAAGGAATTCATTGAAAGACCTGCAGATTTCCACCGGTTCACACTGGAATCATATATTGATTTCATTATAAGCTTCCTTGAGCATCTTAGCCCGGAGATCTCAATTGAGCGCTTTGCAGGGGAAGTGCCGCCACGTTATATCGAAGACCATAACTGGGGGCTGCTGCGCTATGACGAAGTGCTCAGGAGGATTGAGAAGGAACTGGAGAAACGCCGGACCTGGCAGGGAAGGAGATATAAAGTGCCGGGTTCCGCTTTCTGATCATTACAGAGGCTGTGATTAATTAATCAATAGATTTATACCTGTTAACATACAAAAACACATTATGAAAAATTTAACTTTTCTTTTCGTTTTCTTTTGCGTTTTTGGTTTCTTAAGCAATATTACATTTGCTCAAAAACCAGGCTGGCTTTGGGCAAAAAGCGCGGGCGGAACTGGAAGGGATATAGCAAATTCCGTTTCGGCTGATGCTTCAGGGAATTTCTATATGGCCGGTGTTTTTTCCGGGCCCGCTATTACCTTTGGCTTCTATACTCTGACGAATTCGGGTTATGCCGATGGCTGCCTTGTAAAATATGCAGCAAGCGGAAATGTGCTCTGGGCGAAAAAAACAGGTGGAACCGATTTTGATTTTCTGAATTGTGTTGTATCAGATGCTTCAGGGAATTCATATGTAACAGGTTTTTTTTACAGCCCCACCCTTGTTCTGGGCTCCGATACGTTGACGAATACCAGTAGCGGCACCTGTGATATGCTTATTGCAAAATACGATGCAAACGGAAATGTGCTTTGGGCAAAAAATCCAAACGGAGCAAGTTTTGACTGGGGAGTTTCCGTCGCTGTGGATGCTTCGGGAAATTCTTATGCAGCAGGCGGATTTATTAGTCCCAGCCTTACCTTTGGCTCAACTGTCCTGGTCAGCGAAGGTGGTGAGGATATGTTCTTCGCAAAGTACGATGTGAATGGCAATGTGCTCTGGGCAAAAAGTGCCGGAGGTACAGCCAATGATGACGCAGCCAGCGTTATTGCGGATGCTTCAGGGAATTCCTATGTTGCAGGGAAATTTTACAGTCCCACGATCACCTTCGGCCCTTTTACATTGATTAATAACAATCCGGGTTTGAGTGACGCATTCCTGGTGAAATATGATGCCGGCGGGAATGTACTCTGGGCAAAAGATATCGGCGGCCAAAGTGATGATGCATCAGTGGGTGTTGCAGCTGACACTTCGGGGAATCTTTATTTAACCGGATGGTTTCGAAGCCAAACCCTTAACCTGGGGTCTGTTATATTAACGGGGACAGGATACGAGGATATGTTTCTTGCCAAATATACTGCAGGAGGTAATATAGTCTGGGCTAAATCTTCCGGCGGGATATCGGAGGTAATGGCAGGATCTGTAGCAGTAAATGGTTCAGGATGTCCGTTAGTGGTCGGTTTCTTTTTTAATACTTCCCTCGTACTTGGCTCTGATACGCTGACTAACGCAGGCCGGTCGGATACATTTATTGCGAAATACGATACCGGCGGAAATGTACTTTGGGCAAACAGCGTTGGAGGAACGGGTAATGATGAAGGGAATTCTATCGCTCTGGATGCATCAGGAAACATTTATATAGCAGGCTGGTTTAACAGTCCCGTACTTGCTTTTGGCAACACAAGGTTAACCGGGACCGGAAATGATACAACTTTTACGATGTTTCTTGCAAAATCGGGACATGGTGCAGGGATTGACAATTTGCGAAATTCATTAAGAATTACTTTTTCCCCAAATCCTGCAACAGGGAAGATAACCATAGAAACATCAGGAGTACAGGCCCGGGGTCAATTATCCATTTCCAACCTCAAGGGGCAGGAACTCATCACCCTTCAACTAACCCAACCCAAAACCCAAATTGACATTTCCGGCTTACCCTGCGGCCTGTATTTTTCCCGGCTGACCAGCGATAAAACGGTCGTTACGGGAAAGTTCCTAAAGCAGTAGAATTATTGGGGAGCAGAATAACGGGTTTATCGATTTGCAGTCAGCAGTCAGCAGTCGGCACTCAGTAGTCAGCAGTCGGCAGTCAGCAGCCGGTCAATTTGAACATTGCAATTCGCAATTATTCGCAATATTGTTAATTTTATTGGTGCTCATTTCGGCTTCGCCGAACGTAAATCGTACTTCGTAAATTAATTGAACATCCCCTCCAGGTATGATTTGGTTTTATCTTCCTGCGGGTTTTCGAAGAAATCTTTTGCGGGGCCCTGTTCGACGACTTCGCCCATGTACATAAAGATGACGTTGTCGGCTATTCGCCGGGCCTGGCGGAGGACATGGGTGACTACCACAATCGTAAAGTGGGGTTTGATCTCCTGGAATTTCTCATCTATGAAACGGCTGGAGATGGGGTCGAGGGCGGAGGTGGGTTCGTCGGCAAGAATGATTTCGGGGTTCACAGCCAGTCCGCGGGCGAGGCAAAGCCGTTGCTGCTGCCCTATCGACAGTCGTGAGGCGGGTTCCCTTAAGCGTTTCCTGACCTCTTCATAGAGATTGGCCTGCCTGAGGTAATCCATGACCAGGATGCTTTGTTTTCTCCTGCCCCTTACCCCCCTAAGTTTCAGGGCATAAGCTATATTATTGTAGATGGTCATCGGCAGGGGGTATGGCCTTTGTGAGAGGAGGCCCATACTCTGCCTGAGTTTGCTGATATCGGCGCCGGGATCGAAAATGTTCTTGTCGTTGATCAGGATCTCACCGCTTACCTTAAGCTCGGGATAAAGGTCGGTGAGGCGGTTCATGCATTTGAGAAGGGTGGTTTTACCGCAACCGGAGGGTCCGAGGATCACCGTGATCTTGTTTTTCGGGATCTCTACATTGATATCATGAAGGATCTGTGTCTTACCGGCAAAAACATTAAGATCCTTTATTTTAATGGCAGTCTCCATAATGCGAAGATCAGAAATTTATTTTGGTTTTATGGTAACGTTTCCCGATCCCGCGTGAAAACAGGCTGACTATGAGAATAATAATAGTAAGCACAAGAGCCGATGCATAAGCCCTTGCCTGGACCTCAGGTACAGGTGAAGCGAGCTGGAAAAATATTGAGAGAGGAAGTGTAGCCACCGGTTCCATCAGCGAGTTGGGCAGGTTATCGGTATATCCCGCCGTGAACAGTACCGAGGCGGCATCGCCGATGGCACGTCCGAAAGAAAGAAGGACCGCGGTGATAATACCCGATACCGATTGCCTGGTAAAGATTTTAAAAGCAAGTTCCGATTTGTTGCTCCCGAGGGAATAGGTGGCTTCGGAAAGCCCCATGGGGACCGTCCTCAGGATCTCATCCATTGACCTTATCATGATAGGAAGGATAAACAATGTCACGGTGATGATACCCGCCAGCAGGGAAGTCTGTAAGCCGATAAACACCATCAGGGTAAAGCCGAAAGCGCCGTATACTATTGAAGGCACACCCCAGATCAGGTCAAGGATGAAACGGATAAGGTTGACCAGTTTTTTACGCCTTACCAGGAAAACGTTCATATACAGCGAAACAGGCAATCCGATCAGAAAAGCAAGCACTGTTGCTCCGATGGCAAGGACAAGCGAACCCACGATAGCATTCAGGATGCCCCCTCCTTTGCCGTAATAATACCCCCCGCTGGGCACTGAAGTCAGCATTTCCCACGACATGGCTTTCATCCCTTTTTCAAAGACACTGTAAATGATGATTCCAAGGATAATAAGAATGATGGCTGTTGTCAGGTTCATCAGTATCCTGAAAAATGTTTCTTCCGCTTTCAGTGTCCTTTTCATTTCAGTACTTATTATACCTGGCTATAAAGAAATGCATGAGGAGGTTAAAGAACAGCGAGACCACCAGCAGCAGCAGGGCTGCAAACATCAGGGCCGAATCATACTGGGGAATGGACAGCACCTCCCCGTAATTGTTTGCGATCAGGGCCGGCAATGTGTATCCGGGGTCAAACACCGAATGAGGCACCTTAATTACATTCCCCACGACCATCAGTACGGCCATGGTTTCGCCGAAAGCCCTTGCAAGCCCGAAACCCACCGATGCAATGATACCCGGGAGGGCTTTGCGCAAAAGCACATGCTTGACCATCTGCCATTTGGTCGCACCCAGCGAGAGGGTTGCTTCCTTGAGTTCAGTAGGTATTGTCCTGAAGATCTCGATCATTATATTCAGTATGAACGGAATTATCATGACACTCAGAACAAGGGCTCCCGCAAGAATGCTGTATCCCATGGTCTGTATCCCGAACCAGGGTCCGAGGTAACGTGAGATGAAAGGGACGATGACCAGTATGCCCCAGACACCGTATACCACCGAAGGGATGCCGGCGAGGATATCGATCACAGGGTGCATGATCCTCAGGAAGCGTTTTTTTGCATACTGGGTCACATTGATGGCCGTAAGAAGGCATATAGGCGTGGAGATGACAATAGCCAGGAGGGTTACCCATACCGAGCCTACTATAAAGGGATAAAATCCGAATTCTCCCCTGGAAGGGTGCCATGAATGCGAAAAGATAAGGTCTTTCAGGGTGTAGCTTTTCAGCAGAAGGAAGGATTTGAAATAAAGGCCCCCGAACAGCATGAAAGGCAGGAAGGCAATGATGAGCAGGCTGAAAAGCATCCAGCTGTAATTCACAACATGCCTTTGTTGCCTGTTCAGTAGGTACATATCACAATAATTTGTTCAACTCTCCCTTGATGACCTCATCTTTCAGCCGCACATAGCCTGCTTCATTTACAAATTTCTGTCCGTCGGAGAGTATAAAATTAAGAAAAGCCAGCACAAGTTTACCTGTAGGTTTGCCTCCCGACACAAAATAAAGCTTGCGGGCAGGGGGAGAAGGGTACTTACCATCGTTAATAGCGGTCATAACCTCATCAATGGAATGGTAAAAATCCTCTTCCTTGTCTAACTTCCCGTTTCCGTTAATGTCGATAGGGATAACCGAAAGGCCCTGGTATGGTTTGCGGCTCTGGACGTCAAATACAAAATTCAGGTTGTTAAAGCCTATTCCATAAAGAGTCTTCCTCACGGCATCTGCAACACCCGGGTCGCCATTCACCCCTATCCCCTGCAGGTCCTCCTGTTTTTTATTCATCATGAATTTGGCCCACATATCGGCAGCCCCGCATGCGTCGGAGCGGGTGAAGACCTCCATTGTATTTGCATCTTTAATGCCGATGAGCTGGCCCCAGGTTTTGACATTTCCCGAAATAAAGATCCCGTAAAATTTATCCCTGGTCACACCGGTAGCCCGTATGGTCTTAACCAGGGGGTTTGATGCATTCATCACCGGCAGCACAGCATCTTTGGCGCAGGCCAGGGACCAGGCGCCTTTGGCCTTTTCCTCGGGGCTCACTTCCTTGGAGTACATTCCCAGGTCGACCATCTTTGAGAGGGCGTCGGCCATGCCTTTCCCTGCTCCCCCGGCAGAGATATTGATAGTGACACCCGGATGGATCTTCCTGAATTCTTCAGCCCATCGTATTGTAAGGGGATACAGGGCAAAGGCGCCCGAAATAGTGATCTTGCCTTTAAGTGAGTCTTTGGTTGAAACAGGGTTATCATTATGCCTGCAGGAAACAAGCATGCCGAAAATACCGGCAAGAATCAAAAGTGTAACCAGTTGAGAAGAGTTCTTCAGGTTCATGTCGAGAGAAATTTCCGCGAAATTATTTTAAAAGAATTCAAGCCGGAAGGAGAATTCTTAAAAGGTGAAATATTTCACTATAAAAGATGTTTTATAATAGCTTCTTCGCGAATACCTTCGGCTTCTGCTTTATAATTTCTTACAATCCTGTGCCTTAGAACGGGAATTGCGACCGCTTTTACATCCTCAATATCAGGTGAATATTTCCCTTTTAAAACGGCATGGCATTTTGCCCCGATGATCAGGTTCTGGGAAGCCCTTGGGCCGGCCCCCCAGGTAAGGTATTCTTTTGCCCAGGCATCTGCCCCCGGTGTTCCTGGCCGTGTTTTTGAAGCAAGGCCGACCGAGTAATTATATACGTTTTCAGGTACCGGTATCTTGCGGATGAGATTCTGGAAGAACAGAATCTCGGAGGCATTCAGCACAACTTCAGGTCTGGCAATTTTATCGGAGGTTGTCATTTTCATAATGCTGACCTCCTCCTCATGAGAAGGATAATCCAGCCATATGTTAAACATAAACCGGTCAAGCTGGGCTTCAGGCAAAGGATATGTGCCTTCCTGTTCAATGGGGTTCTGGGTTGCAAGCACAAAGAAAGGTTCATCGAGGTGATAAGTTTGCCCGGCAACAGTGACCGCTTTTTCCTGCATAGCTTCGAGCAGGGCACTCTGGGTTTTCGGAGGGGTACGGTTTATCTCATCCGCCAGGATAATATTTGCAAAAACGGGTCCTTTGATAAAGCGAAAGTGCCTCGATTCATCCAGGATCTCAGTTCCTATTATATCGGAGGGCATAAGATCGGGCGTAAACTGAATCCGGTTAAAGCTGAGGCCGAGAACGTTTGAGATGGTATGGACCATCAGGGTTTTGGCCAGGCCAGGCACCCCCACGAGGAGACAATGCCCCCTGCTGAATACCGAGATCAGGAGGCCGTCGATCACTTCTTTCTGGCCTTCAATAACTTTGGCAATTTCCTGTTTCAGAAGGGCATATTTCCCTACCAGGGCATCAACAGCTTCAACATCTGATTTATATGGCAGGCTATGAGTGTTTAACGTATCCATTTTCTAGTAAATTCGCAATGTGCATATTGCCCGGAGATTTTAATATATGTTCCAGGCAATTTCTGGGTTACCCATTGATTAATAACTTTTTCCTTTTTCTGGTTGAGGGTCATCTGCTGAATCCGCGCATAATCATTTTCCAGGTTGGCACGGTGGGGGCTTGTCCTGTCTTTAAGATAGTACATCCTGTATTCCTGCTTGCCCCTTTCGGTTTTCATAAGAACCGACGAGCTGACTTCACCGACCTTGAGTTTATCAACAATGAAAAACACTTTAGGATCAAGCTGGGAGAGCTGGCTTGCCTCAAAGCGGGTAGTCCCGGTTGCGTTATTGACAACCAGTCCGCCGTTATTCTTGGAAGGGTCATCGGAGTACCTGATGACTGCCTGGTCGAAGGATATTTTTTTGGCGGTGATCATCACAACCACGCTGTCGAGGGTGGCTTTGGCCCTGTTCAGGTTTGCCATTGAAACCTGGGGTTGCAGAAGGATATGTCTTACATTGATGTATTCGCCCCTTCTTTCGATAAGCTGCAAAATATGGAACCCGTCTTCTGTTTCCACTATATCGGAAACTTCCCCGGCGGTTTTCAGTTTGAACGCAGCGGCTTCAAACTCGGGCCTCATGTCGCCTCTTTTGAACATGCCCAATTCCCCTCCCTGTTTAGCCGAGCCGGGATCCTCAGAGTACAAAACGGCAAGGGTTGCAAATTCATCCCCTTTTGCAATTCTATCTTTGAAGCCTTTGAGTTTATTGATCACGATTTGTTTCTCTTCCTGGCCTATGACAGGCTGTTTAATGATAAGGCCTATCTCGAACTCGGCGTTGATCAGCGGGATGCTGTCTTTATCGATTTTTTTGTAAAAGCTTTTAACTTCCGACGGGGTCGTGGTTATATCTTTAGTGACCTTGGCTTCTTCCTGTTCGGTCAGCATCTGTTCCCTGATAATTTCCTTAAGCTCACTTTTGATTTCAAGGAGGGATTTCCCGTAATATTCCTCCAGTTTTTCAGGGGACCCTGCCTGGGAGATGAAGTACCTCATACGCCTGTCCATTTCGGCTTCCACCTGTGCATCTGTAACTTTAATACTGTCGACCTGGGCCTGGTGCAGGAGCAGTTTCATATATAGCAGTTTGTCGAGGATCTGGCATTTGACCTTATCGGGGCTCCCTTTAATGACACCCTGGCCCCTGAGCTGGAGGTACTGGCCTTCGATATCCGATTTAAGAACCATGTTCCCGCCAACTACGGCAATAACTCCATCAATTACCGTATCCTGGGGCTGCTGGGCAAATACTCTTAACTGGGCGGATAAGCATATTAAAATGATCAGGACAAGGCTTCGGTTTAACTGCATGACTGAGATTCCTTAGAAAAATTAAAATACTTCAAAATCGTTTTGTTTCATTGCATTCTGATAGATGTATTCATGCATCTTTCCCAGGAGTTCCATTTTCCTTTTGTTCAGTATGATATCATGAATTTTTCGTTTCTCGAGCTCCAGCGGGGAATTACTGTCCCTGAGCTTATATTCCCTGAAACGGATCAGGTAAGTAAATGTATTGTCGTTAACCTCCACCTGCCTGTTTTTACTCAGGAACTCGGCCTGGTCGGAAGGCCTTAATGGAACCTGGTTCATGAGGTCGGTAAAATAGATCCATTTCTGGTCGTCGATGAAATAGGCAAAAGACTGCTGCTCGCAAAGATCGGCAAGTTTGTTCCTGTCATCCGGTTTATCGGAAAGGAGCAGCATCCGCACCTTTGGAATAAATTTTGATTTCAGGGGAAGTTTTGCATACTGAATCCTTACGACGTTATCCCTGACAAGGAAGGTATTCGGGTTGATATTGTAATAATTGGTAATTTCCTCATCTGTAATCACCGTATCGAGTTTCTGGCGGATGAGCTGGTTTTCGTATTCAAAGATGATAAGGGAGTTCTTGTAATTTTCAAGCTGTTTGGTGAAATCCAGCTGTGAACTTTGAAGATTCTTCTCAGCCTGGTGCAATATAAGGCGTTGTCTTACCCAGTTATCCACATAGGATTTTACCATCATTATACTGTCTTTGGCGGAGCTGCCGGGAGGGACTACCCCCTTCAGGTCCGATTCAAACAGGTAATCATTGTATACCCTTGCAAGCGAGCCTTCGGTTTTCTTTTTAAAGAAACCCGAACAGGAAGCTAGCAGAATAAGAGCAAACAAGAGGGGGCGCCATTGCATGGTATTGTGGTGGATTATTTAATTTTTGAAAGGACTTCGCGGTTCACCACAACAGGATATTTAGACCTGAGGTAGCGGATCCAGTCCTTTTCAAGGTAATTCTGATAATCGGCAGTGATCAGGCCCCTGGCCTCGTTCAGGTTTTTTGGCTCCGGTTTGAGAACACGTTTGATGTTGACAAAAACGATGCCTCCCTTAACAGTGATATCCTTGGATATCCCCGGCGCCCAAACTATCGTATCAATAATGGAATTGTCTTTTCTGGAGAACTTCCCTGTTTCAACAGAAAGGACCTTTAAGGTATCTGAATTGACTTCTTTCAGGATATCATTCTCAGCCAGTCCGCTTTTAATAAAGTTTTTCACTTTTTCAGCCATGGCCGGATTTTTCAGTGTAAAGATGCTGGCTTCAACACGCTGGCCCCACATATAGTTGAATTTATTTTTCTGATAAAATTCCTGGAGGCCGGTAGTATCTTTAATTGCTTTGGACCAGACTTTCTGATCGGTAAGGTCGAAGAGCAGTATCCCGTCGCGGTATTCTTTCATCAGTGCCCTGAAGTCGGGATATTTTTGTTCAAGGAATCCATTCTCATAGTTAAGAATGTTTTCGTTGACAAAATCGGTATACATTGTGTTCACATAAAGGCGGATGTCTTTTTTCTCCCCTTTTTTTTGCTTTGACTGAAGATACCGGGCAAACTCCCTTTGTGTGAAAGTTGCTGTCCCTATTTTGAACATTGTCTGGGATTTTTCAAGGGCCCGGGAAGCATCCCATTTTCCTTCGAAAATACTGTCGGTTACCAGTGTGTAAAAGTCATCTATGGCTTTGGCATTCTCGGTAAAGCCATATTCTTTCTTGATGCGGGAGATGACTGCATCGTTGATCTCCTGGGAGCGGCTGTCTTTCATGATTCTCTGCTTCAGATCAGCTTTTTCTTCGTCGAAAGTCCCAAAGGGTTTGCGTTCCACCAGTTTAACAATATGCCAGCCGTAGCCGGGAGTTTGGACCGGTTCTGAAAAATCCCCTACATTCCTGATTTTAGAGATTGCGGCAATAAATTCCGGCATCAGCCTGTTCACGCCTCGTTTTGGGAGGACTCCCCCTTTAGGGGCCGATCCTTTATCATCGGAATTCATTTTTACAAGGTCTTCGAATTTTGCACCTGATTTAAGCAGTGCATAGAGGGAATCTATCCTTACTTTCACCCTGGCCGAGTCGGCCGAATTGGCGCCTTTGGGGATACTTAGGAATAGATGGGCTACCACGAAATCGCCAAGTGCGGTGACCCTGTCGGTAACTTTAATGATATGAAAACCGTAGTCGGTCCTGATGGGTTTGGAGATCTGCCCCACCTCGGTATTGTAGGCAGCGGTTTCAAAGGGATAGACCATATCGAATACTGTAAAATAGCCGAGGTCACCCCTGTTCCCTTTCATGAACGGGTGCTGGGCTGTTGCTTCCCTGTCTTTAGCTGATGGGTCTTCGGAATATTCCATGACCACATTGTCGAACTGTTCACCTTTAATGATCTTGTCGCGGGCTTCCACGGCCTTGTTGAAAGCATTAAGGGTGTCCTGTGAAGTGGCGTCGGGTTTGACCCTGAAATAGATATGGCTTGCCCTTAGGTCAAGTTGTTTACGTTCATAAGCTTCCTGCACTAGATGGTTCATTGTTGCCTCATCGGTAAAATAGGGTTTGGCAAGCTGGTCGCGGTAGCCTTCGAGTTCCTTGATAAAAGAGGAGACGGTATCAAGGCCCAGTTCTTCGGCCTGCAGGACTTTAAGTTTGAAATTAATAAAGAGTTCAAGGTATTCATCCATGGATTTTTTGTCGATGGTTTCGCCCTTTACGTTGTTTTTCTGGTAGATCGACATGAATTCGCCTACGGTGACAGGTCTCCCGGCGATAGTCATCAGTGTAATGTTGTTTTCAACCTGGGCAGATACATTAAAAACCAAGACAAGTAGAAGCAATAATCCTGATAATTTCAAGCTCATAGTATTTATATTTAATTTGTTCTTTTTTACTAACGTAAATTTTCGGAAAACATTATTAACGGCTGTAATTTGGTGCTTCGCTGATGATGGTGACATCATGGGGGTGGCTTTCGGTGACGCCGGCTGATGTTATCTTGATAAACCTGGCTTTCTGGAGGGCATCCATATTGGCTGAGCCGGTGTATCCCATGCCGGAACGGAGACCGCCCACCATCTGGTATATGACTTCCGACAGGGAGCCTTTATAGGGCACCCTGCCTACGATACCTTCGGGCACCAGTTTTTTGATATCGTCTTCCATATCCTGGAAGTAGCGGTCTTTGGAGCCATGCTGCATAGCTTCTATCGAGCCCATGCCGCGGTAGGTTTTAAATTTACGGCCTTCGAAGATGATTGTTTCGCCGGGGGATTCATCAACCCCTGCAAACAGGGAGCCGGCCATAATGGAGTGTGCTCCGGCGGCCAGTGCTTTGACGATATCGCCGGTATATCGTATACCGCCATCGGCGATGACCGGGATCCCGCTTCCTTTAAGTGCCTGGGCCACCTGGTACACGGCAGTGAGCTGGGGGATGCCGATACCTGCTATGATCCTGGTGGTGCAGATTGAGCCGGGACCGATACCAACCTTTACCGCGTCGGCTCCTGCTTTTGCAAGGTCTTTGGCAGCTTCACCTGTGCCGATGTTCCCAACAACCATATCGATATTTGGGTAGGCTGCTTTTACTTTTTTAGCGATGTCGATTACATTTTTCGTGTGGCCATGGGCCGTGTCGATCACGATAGCATCGACGCCTTCCCTGACGAGGGCGGCTGCGCGTTCAAGGGTGTCGGAGGCGATGCCTACGGCGGCGGCTACGCGCAGCCGCCCGAGGCTGTCTTTACAGGCATTCGGCCTGGCTTTAATTTTAATGATGTCTTTATATGTTATCAGGCCGACCAGCCTGTTGTTTTTATCGATCACAGGAAGCTTTTCTATCTTGAATTCCTGGAGTATCTGTTCAGCTTTCTCAAAATTCATGAACTCGCTGATTGTGACGACCTTATGGGTCATCACTTCAGTTACGGGGCGCGACATCTCACGTTCAAAGCGAAGGTCGCGGTTTGTTACGATCCCTACAAGCTCTTCACGATCATTCACAACAGGTATGCCGCCAATCGAATGTTCCTTCATCATGGCGAGCGCATCCCCAACCAGGGCGGAAGCATGCAAGGTCACGGGGTCAAGGATCATACCGTTCTCGGCACGTTTTACCTTCCTCACCTGCAAGGCCTGGGATTCAATCGACATGTTTTTATGCAAAACGCCTATGCCCCCTTCCTGCGCCATGGCGATAGCCATACCCGACTCGGTTACGGTGTCCATCGCAGCGGAAACAATAGGGATGTTCAGACGGATATTTCTTGATAAAAATGTTGAGATGTCAACCTCCCTCGGGAGCACCTCTGAATAGGCCGGGATCAGGAGCACATCATCGTAAGTCAACCCTTCACCCAGGAATTTATTTGAATCTGTCAACATAGGCCTCAAAATAAAAGCGCAAAGATACGAAAATGCAGGGAAATGACCATATAACAAAAGCGGATCCTTTTTCTCCCTGAAAATCGTATTTTTGATCATTGAAAAAGACTTTTTCTCCCATGAAACATTGCAGATTGCTAGCGGCTTTTTTTATGATCCTTGCATTATCAAAGGTATCAGGCCAGAACCAAAATGATTATCAGCACATTACCTTGCCAAACGGTTGGCAGATAACCCGGGTGGGAGAAAGTTTCCGTCTCGGGGACTTACCCCTGAACATAGCGGTTTCGGCTTCAGGCCGGCTGATAGCAGTAACCAACAACGGGCAAAGCGACCAGTCGGTATACCTAATTGATGCCCGTGAACGGAAGGTCCTTGACACCATTGTCATCAAAGAAGCCTGGTTAGGCCTGGTATTTTCAAAGGATGAACAGAACCTTTACGTTTCAGGAGGGAATGCAAACATTATTCTGAAGTATTCGATAAAGAACAATAAACTGGCTGTTTCCGACACCCTGGTTCTTGGGAAACCGTGGCCTGAAAAGATCTCCCCGGCAGGCATTGCCCTGGATGACGAAAAAAACCTGCTCTACGTTGTTACAAAAGAGAACAACTCCCTCTATATCATTGACCTGAAAAAAAGAAAGGTCCTGGGCCGGTTCCCCCTTGAAGGGGAAGCCTATACCTGCCTGCTGTCATCCGACAGCCGGTACCTGTATATCAGCTGCTGGGGTTGCGGGAAGGTCATGGTTTTCAATACTGAAACCAGGAAATTCACAACTTCAGTCAAGGTTGGAAGCAATCCAAACGACATCTGCCTTCATAAAAACAGGAAGTACCTTTACGTTGCCAATTCAAACGATAATTCCGTATCCTGCATCGACCTTCCTTCAGGGAAAGTCATTGAAACACTGAACGCTGCCTTGTTTCCGAACTCCCCTGCAGGTAGCACTACCAACAGTGTGGCCATGAGTGCCGACGGGGAAACCCTGTATGTTGCCAATGCCGATAACAACTGCCTTGCTGTGTTTGATGTTTCAACTCCCGGAAACAGTTTCAGCAAAGGGTTTATCCCAACCGGCTGGTACCCGACCTGCGTACGCGTGGTCAACGGCCAACTTTGGATAACAAACGGCAAAGGCTTTAACTCCCTGCCAAATCCAAACGGCCCGAATCCAACAGGATATTCCGAGAAAGTAATCAAACAGAAGGGCGATAACCACAGGCCCGGGAAAGTTCAATACATAGCCGGTCTGTTCAGGGGAAGCATGAGCATTCTGGCTGAGCCGGATGAGAAAGACCTGGCCGCTTACTCCGTCATGGTAATGAAAAACACACCCTACATCAAGGATAAAACATATAACATCACTGAAGTTTCTAATCCAATCCCTGAGAAACCAGGGCAACAATCCCCCATCAAGTATGTATTTTATGTGATCAAGGAGAACAGGACATATGACCAGATATTGGGTGATGTTGCAGAAGGAAATGGAGACACCTCCCTTGTACTTTTCGGCAAAGAGATCACTCCCAACCAGCACAGGTTCGTTAAGGATTTTGTACTGCTTGACAATTTCTATGTAGACGGGGAAGTCAGTGCCGACGGCCATAATTGGAGTATGGGGGCTTACGCAACTGATTACCTTGAAAAAACCTGGCCGAGCAGTTACGGGGGAAGGGGTGGTAATTACGATGCGGAAGGGAACAGGGAAATTGCCAACAACAAGGATGGTTTTATCTGGGACTTCTGCGCACGGAGCGGGGTTTCATACCGCACTTATGGTGAGTTCGCCGATAATTATAAACCAAATATCCCGGTCCTGAAAAATCACTATTGCAAATTTTTCACCAGCTGGGACCAGAATGTTATGGATACCATGCGTTACAGGCAATGGAAAAAAGATTTTGATTCCCTGGTGAGGATAAACCAGGTTCCCAGGCTTAACACTATCAGGTTTATTAACGACCACACCCAGGGCCTCAAAGCAGGCATGCCCACCCCTTATGCCCAGGTGGCAGATAACGATTTTGCAGTGGGAAGGTTAGTTGAACACCTTTCCAGGTCAAACATCTGGAACGAATGTGCTATCTTCATCGTCGAAGATGATGCACAAAACGGGCCAGATCATGTTGATGCTCACCGCAGCACTGCTTATCTTGCCGGCGGTTATGTAAAACGCAATTTCGTTGATCACACGCCTTATACTACGTCATCGGTGTTAAGAACCATCGAACTTATCCTTGGGCTCCCTCCCATGAGCCAGTATGATGCAGCTGCCATGCCGATGTGGCGTTGCTTCATGAACATTCCCAGGCTTTACAGGTTTCAGACACTCGGGCCCTTTGTCGACCTCAATGAAAGGAATATATCCCTTAATCAATGGCAGAAGATAAGCGATGAGTTTGATTTCAGCAAAGAGGACCGTGCCCCGGAAGACCTTTTAAATAAAGTACTATGGTTTGCGGTAAAGGGTGGGGATGTGCCTTATCCCGCCCCTGTGAGGTCGGCATTTGTAAAACCAACAGCAAAGGAGGAGGATTAACATGAGGGTAGTAAAGATCCTTCGCGATCCATTTAAAGATCTTGCAGAAAGCGGGAAACTATCGGGCCTGCTGCTGATCCTGGCAACAGTCGTCTCACTTGCCTTAAGCAATTCCACAAGGGCCGCTTCCTATCTCAGCCTGTGGCATATTGAAATTGGTTTTGATTTTCTCCATGAGAGTGTTCTTCACTGGATCAACGACGGGCTGATGGCCGTGTTTTTCTTTCTTATAGGCCTGGAAATAAAGAGGGAGCTCATGGTTGGGGAACTGGCTGTAAAAGAGAAAGCTATTCTTCCTGTAATGGCAGCCCTGGGGGGAATGATTTTCCCTGCTTTGATCTTTTTCATTTTCAATTCGGGCTCAAAAGAACATCTGAACGGCTGGGCCATCCCCACTGCCACCGACATTGCTTTTTCACTGGGGATACTTTCATTAATGGGTAAAAGGGCTCCTTTATCGCTCAAAATATTTCTGACCGCCCTGGCTATCATCGATGACCTGGGAGCCATTGTGATCATAGCCACGTTTTATACCAGTACGCTTCATCTCATGATGCTGATGTATGCCGTTATCTTTATCATGGTCCTCTTCCTGCTGAACAGGTTAAAAGTGAGATTGTGGTTACTATACATCATCCCGGCCCTCGGATTATGGTATTTCATCCTGAGATCGGGGGTCCACCCCACCATTGCAGGTGTGGTTGCAGCCATGTTCATCCCCAGGGGAATGGCCCATCATCTGGAAATAAGCCTTCACCGCCCGGTAAACTACTGGATTCTCCCACTGTTTGCACTGGCGAACACTGCAATCCCGCTTCAGTTTGATCCAACAAGGATTTTCAGCGGGCTCACAGCCGGTATCATCCTTGGCCTCCTTGCAGGGAAACCCCTCGGGATCATGCTCTTCTCCTGGATAGGCGTAAAAATGAAAATATCTTCGCTCCCCAAAGGAACCGATTGGAAACATCTTGCAGGAACAGGCTTACTGGCCGGTATAGGTTTTACTATGTCGATCTTCATCGCAGGATTGTCATACAAGGAGCCGGCTGTTCTTGACCTTTCAAAACTTGCGATCCTCGCAGGTTCAACACTGTCGGCACTCTTAGGGATGGGTGTGCTGTACTTACTGCCCGTGAAAAAGTAAAGCTCACGAATAAGTTTTTAAGCAAAGGCAGGTTTTAATTTACCGCTGCCCCGCCGGTAAATTCTGTTTTCACCGTTATGTAACCCGGATAGGCCAGGCTGGTGCTGCCTACGAGGATGCTGGGTTTTAGTTTTACTTTGAACCGTGTGGGTACATGACCAACACCCGCCAGGTTAAAACCAAAGTTCAGTATGGCGTCAAGGGATTTTCCCTGCAGGGCCTTTTTAATATCTGTATCCAGCTGTACAGGTATTATTGAAGATGAAGAGGCGGGGACCGTGATCGGGTTCATATAGGAACCCTGTAACATCTGGATATCATCAATAAAAATTATATAGTCGAAGCTGTTTATACCTGCCGGTGCCGGGTTTGGATTTTTCACTTCAAGGTTCAGCCTCAGCGACAAAGGCAGTTCAGGCTGGGCAAGAGCTCCCATGAACATGGCAAAATCGGCTACGCCGAGATCTTTCAATGAAGTATAGTTATCAATGGGGATCCCTGCGAGAACGATGTTCTCAGCCGAAACAAGCCTGAACTCGCAGTTTGCAAGATTGATGGCAGTCCTGGTTTGCTTTGTCACATCACAGGATGTTATCAACAGCAAGAGTAGTAAAGGTAATTTCAGTTTTTGGATGATCTTTATCTTCATGCAGCAAAAATAGGTATTTTAGCAATCCCAAACCCTCAGCCTGACCTATGCGAACTTTAATGATCGGCCTTGCTCTTTTTGCGACAAGTCTGGCTTTCACCCTTAATGCCATCGGACAGACAAATAAAAGAGTAAACAAACGACCTAATTTCATCATCATCCTGGCCGATGACCTTGGTTACGGGGAGACGGGATGTTACGGGCAAAAGTTCATCCGCACACCCAATATAGACAAGCTGGCTTCAGAGGGGATGAGGTTCACCGATTTTTATGCAGGGAGCACGGTGTGCGCACCTTCACGTTGCTGCCTGATGACAGGGATGAACACGGGTCATGCCCAGATCCGAGACAATATGGAAATCGGGAACTGGGATGATTATATGGGCCAGGCTCCGCTCGAACCGGATACTTATACGATTGCCCGCATGCTTAAGCAAGCAGGCTATAAGACGGCATGTATCGGGAAATGGGGACTTGGAGGCCCCGGATCTGCAGGGGTCCCTAATGAACAGGGTTTTGATTTTTTCTTCGGTTATCTTTGCCAGAGGCAAGCGCATAACCATTACCCGGCTTATCTTTGGTACAACAAGGAAAAATTTCTGACAGGCAATCCCGATATCCCGTCCCAGCAAAAGCTGATCGGGAACCCAAAAGACCCTGCAAATTATAAAAAGTACCGGGGGACATCATATGCCGAAGAACTGTTCACCGATGAAGCCCTGCATTTTATCAAATCCAATACGGATTCTGCTTTCTTTTTGCTGATGGCTTATACCCTGCCCCACCTGGCTTTGCAGGTACCCGAAAGTTATTTGCAGGAATACCGCGACCTTATGAACGACAGTCCCTACACCGGGCAAATGGGTTACCTGCCCGTGTTTTATCCCCATGCCACCTACGCCGCCATGATCGGCGCGCTGGATTATGCGACAGGTAAAATCTTACAGGCTCTTGCCGAGAGCCACCTGGATTCTAACACCTGTGTGATCTTTACAAGCGATAACGGGGCCACTTTCAGCCTTGGAGGGGCCGATCCGCAGTTTTTTAACAGCAACGGGCCTTTCAGGGGCGGTAAGGGGAGCCTTTATGAGGGAGGGATCAGGGTTCCCTGCATCGCCCGGTGGCCGGGGAAGATTATGGCCCGCCAGGTATGCTCTGTCCCTTATGCTTCCTGGGACATCATGCCTACACTTGCCCAGCTGGCGCAGCTCGGGTTACCAAAGGATATTGACGGGATTTCCTTTGCCCCTGCCCTCCATGGTGCAAAAAACCCTCCCCTGCACGAATTTCTTTATTGGGAATATACAAGCACAGGCGGGAACCAGGCTATCAGGGCCGGAAAATGGAAAGTAGTGCGAAAAGACCTTATAAAGGAACCTATGAGAAGGTACGAACTTTATGATCTTTCAGAAGATCCCGGTGAAAAGATCAACGTGGCAGAACAGCACCCTGAGATCATCCAGAAAATGAAGGTATATTCACGCAAACATACACCTGCGTCAAAGCCTGTGTGGAACTTCCTGCATAACTAGTGATGAGCCATGAGCCATGAGTAGACAATCACTCGTCACTCGTCACTCATGGCTCATTAATATTCATCCCAGCTCTTGATCTCAATATCTTCGGGCTTGAGCAGGCAAAAGGCCATGATGAAGGCATTGGCAAGGTTTGCATTGGTGATAAGGGGTATATTGTAATCCACTGATGTACGGCGGATGAGGTAATCGTTGTTAAGCTCAGTGCGTGAAAGATTCTTGGGGATATTAATCACCAGGTCTATCTTCCTCTGCTTCAGATAATCTACAATGTTTGGCTGCAAATCCTCATCGGGCCAGTGCAGCACGGTTGACTGTATGTCAAAGGATCTCAGGAATTCAGCCGTGCCCGGGGTGGCATAAAGGTTATACCCCAGTTCAGCCAGCTTGCGGCATCCTTCGAGAAGGGTGGTTTTTGCCTTTGCAGGGCCTGTGGAGAGCATAATGTTCTTCCCTGGGATCCTGTAACCCACGCTCAGCATGGCTTTCAAAATGGCTTCATAAAATGTATCACCTATGCAGCCAACCTCCCCGGTTGATGCCATATCGACTCCCAGAATGGGGTCGGCTTTGCTTAAACGGGAAAACGAGAACTGGGGGGCTTTAACACCGATGTAATCAAGGTCGAACAATGATTTATCGGGCTTTTCAAATGAAAGCCCAAGCATCACCTGGGTGCCTATCTCGATGAGGTTGGTTTTAAGGACCTTTGAAACAAAGGGAAAAGAGCGGGAAGCCCTGAGGTTGCATTCGATGACCTTGATGTCGTTGTTCTTGGCCAGGAACTGGATATTGAACGGACCGGTAATGTTGAGTGAGTCGGCAATATCGCGGCTGATCCTCTTGATCCTTCTTACTGTTTCTATATACAGCTTTTGAGGAGGGAACACTATGGTTGCGTCCCCCGAGTGGACCCCGGCAAATTCAACGTGTTCCGAGATGGCGTACACCACGATCTCTCCTTTGCGGGCAATGGCGTCGATCTCTATCTCTTTTGCTTCCTGTATGAATTCGGAGACCACCACAGGATGTTCCTTTGAAACTTTTGCCGCCAGCTTCAAAAAGTATTCCAGCTCGTTGATGTTGGAGACCACGTTCATAGCGGCTCCCGACAATACGTATGAAGGTCTTACCAGTACTGGAAATCCCACTTTCTCAGCGAACCGGAAAATATCGTCGAGGCTGGTGAGTTCCTGCCAACGGGGCTGGTCGATGTCGAGGGTATCCAGAAGGGATGAGAATTTATGCCTGTCCTCGGCCCTGTCGATGTCGATGGGTGATGTTCCGAGAACATGGACCCCCTGGGCATGCAGCCTCAGGGCAAGGTTGTTCGGGATCTGTCCGCCCATCGAAATGATCACCCCGGCCGGGTTTTCGAGGGTAATGATGTCCATCACCCTCTCAAAGGAAAGCTCGTCGAAATAAAGGCGGTCGCAGAGGTCGTAGTCGGTACTGACCGTTTCGGGGTTGTAATTGATCATCACGGAGCGGTAACCGGCCTTTTGCACGGTAGTTAAGGCATTCACGCTGCACCAGTCGAATTCGACGGAACTTCCGATGCGATAGGCGCCGGAACCAAGCACTATCACTGATCTTTGCAGGGAAGTGGCATCGGCTGCATAGTCAATATCGTGTTCTGTTCCCCCGTAAGTCATATACAGGTAGTTGGTCACGGCGGGGTATTCGGCAGCCAGGGTGTCGATCTGTTTGACCACGGGCAGGACCCCGTGGCTGATGCGGTGTTCCCTCACCAGGAGCATGTCACGGCCTACTTCGGTCTTGTCGTGCTTTAAAATCAGCCTGGCAATCTGGAAGTCGGAGAATCCAAGGCGTTTCGCCTCTTTCAGCAGTTCGTCGGGGAGTTCCTCCAGGGAGGCTATCTTTGAAAGCCCGTGGCTGAGACGGAAGATATTCTGGAGTTTATACAGGAACCAGCGGTCGATGCGGGTAAGTTCCCATATCCTGTCGACCGTAAACCCAGCTTCCAGTGCCTGGGCGATCACGAATATCCTCATGTCGGTAGGTTCGGTAAGTTCGGTCTCTATGGCCTCGACTTCGAGGTCCTTGTTTCCGACGAACCCGTGCATCCCCTGCCCTATCATCCGCAGTCCTTTCTGGATAGCCTCTTCAAAGGTGCGGCCGATGGCCATGATCTCACCCACGCTTTTCATGCTGGAGCCGATCTGCTTGGAGACCCCGCTGAATTTGCCGAGGTCCCAGCGGGGGATCTTCACGACTATATAATCCAGTGCAGGTTCAAAAAATGCCGAAGTGACTTTGGTGACCGAATTTTTCAGTTCATGCAGGCCATATCCCAGGGCCAGCTTGGCAGCCACGAAAGCCAGGGGATAGCCTGTCGCCTTAGATGCCAGGGCCGATGATCTCGACAAGCGGGCATTGACTTCTATCACCCGGTACTCCTCCGAATCGGGGTTCAGGGCATATTGTATATTGCATTCGCCGATGATCCCCAGGTGCCTGATGACTTTGATCGAAAGATCCCGGAGTTTGTAATACTCTGCATTGGTAAGGGTCTGGGAAGGCGCAACGACAATACTTTCGCCGGTATGGATACCCAGGGGGTCAAAATTCTCCATATTGCAGACTGTGATGCAGTTGTCGTAACGGTCACGGACCACTTCGTACTCGATCTCCTTCCAGCCTTTAAGGGACTCCTCGACAAGGATCTGGGTGGAGTATGAGAATGCTTTTGCTGCCGCGGTCTTCAGGTCTTCTTCATTCCCGCTGAAACCGCTGCCTTGTCCGCCGAGGGTAAATGCCGCACGTATTATTATAGGGAAGCCAATTCTGGAAGCCGCTTCCATGGCTGCTTCAGTTGATTCCACTGCAAAGCTCACAGGTGTCTTCACCCCTATCTCAAGCAGTTTGTTGACGAAACGTTCACGGTCTTCGGTGTCGATGATGGTCTGGACGGGGGTTCCCAGCACCCTTACATTATGTTTTTCCAGCACCCCGGTCTTGAACAGGTTGACACCGCAGTTGAGGGCGGTCTGTCCTCCAAAGGAAAGCAGTATCCCGTCGGGTTTCTCTTTTTCAATGACCCGTTCAACGAATTCGGGCGTAACAGGCAGGAAATACACCTTATCGGCTATTTCTTCCGATGTCTGAATTGTTGCAATGTTCGGGTTGACCAGCACAGTGGATATCCCTTCCTCTTTCAGGGCCTTCAGGGCCTGGGAACCTGAATAGTCAAATTCCCCGGCCTCGCCTATCTTAAGGGCGCCGGAGCCGAGGATGATCACTTTGCGGATATCTTCTCTTATAATATCTGTCATCATTTCTTATTGCCTTTCGTCATCATACGTTGAAACTCCTCAAACAGGAAACGGGTATCGTTTGGCCCCCCCGAAGCTTCGGGATGAAACTGGGTCGACATGAACGGCCTGGTTTTATGCCGTATCCCTTCGTTGGTATTGTCGTTGAGGTTTATGAAGTATGGTTCCCAGTCGGGACCCAGGGTTTCGTTGTCGACTGCAAACCCGTGGTTCTGGCTTGTGATGTATGCCCTGTTTGTGCCGACCTGCAGCACAGGCTGGTTATATCCCCTGTGGCCGTATTTCAGCTTATAAGTACTGGCCCCTCCTGCTATCGAGAGCAGCTGGTTCCCCAGGCAGATGCCGAAAACCGGCGTATCCCCCTCCAGTGCTTTTGCAACATGGCTGATTGTTGCTTCGCACATACGGGGATCGCCAGGGCCATTGGAGAGAACCAATCCGCCGTAATCCTCTTTTGTAAAATCATAATCCCAGGGGACCCTTTTTACAGTCACGCCGAGATCGATCAGGCAGCGGAGGATGTTGTTTTTCACACCGCAGTCGACGAGTATCACTTTGTTATCATTCCCTTCATATACCTGGGGTTTGGGTATACTTACCATAGCCACGAGGTTATCCTTGTTGGGATCATACCAGTCAATTTCACCTTCTGCCGGTGAAATGAGTTTGCCAAGCATGGTTCCTTTTTCGCGTAGGTGTTTTGTAAGGGCCCTGGTATCGATCCCGTACAAGCCGGGTATATTGTATTCACGGAGCCAGTCGCTAAGGCTCTTCATGGCGTTCCAGTGGCTGTAGTCTACCGAATAATCGGATATGACGAGGCCCGTGATATGCACGTGGTCCGATTCAAAGAACCTCGACAGTCCGTTTTCAAAGCGGTCGCGGGGAACCCCGTAATTTCCTATCAGCGGGAAGGTAAGAACAAGGATCTGCCCTTTGTATGAAGGATCGGTAAGGCTTTCGGGGTAACCTGTCATGGCGGTGTTGAACACCACTTCCCCGGCTACGGAGCGGTCGGCCCCGAATTGCTTCCCCTCAAGCCTGGTGCCGTCGTCGAGGATCAGATAACTTTTATTGTTCATTCCATGCCAGTTTAATAAATACTGTTTCAAATGCGGAAATAGTAACATCCCCGTCGAGGGGTTTGATCTCCCCCCCGATTGCATCCATAAGAGAAGCCCTGATCTTTGTTGTCGCTTCTGAAGTTCTATTGGCAGGCCCTTTCATGAGCAGAAGGGGATTAAAAGAAGCAGGACGGCCTGCCGTTTCACGCAGATTGTAAACAACGCCTGTGTAATCAGCCGAGGGCCGGGCATTAATTAAAAGAAGGTTCCACGGGATATTTCCCATTAAACCGGCTTTCGCAGGATTGGGATTTTCATGGCCCGAGGCAGGCAGCACCCTTGAAAGCATTGGTATTCTTGCACCCCAGGCGAAGCGGGCAGCTTCATCATTGGCTATGGCCGGGGCCGAGGTGATCTGGTAGGTCCACCTGAGTTCCCCTTCCTGGCTTGCAAGAAAGTTTGTAGTCCAGTAATTATTGAGTACCCAGGAATAAATTTCAGGCCTTGGTTTACTGACTATGGGCTGGAATTTACCTAGATTGATACCGCCGAGCTGAACGATCGGGATCTCGGGGGAAACAAAGACCACGCCGCAGCTGTCATCCGCCAGTGAAACAAAATTCTGAATCCCCTGCCAATCGGTCGCCGAGCCGTTGATCTGGTCCCTGCCGGCTTCAACGGTCGCGCCTGCTACTTCAAAGAATACCCTGTTTTCTTTTTTCATATTAAACGGAAAAGAAACATATACTCCTTCGGGATCGGTCACGGCAAGTTTTTTCATTGAGTACCTGAATTCAATCTTCTTTTCGGCAGAATACATTCTTATCTCGCATTGTATGCCCTCCTCCGAAGCACATTCAGGAAGCTGTCCTGTAAGTGCCAGGCTGGTCCATACCGGCCCGGTGGTAACGCCTGAAACCGAGACCTTGTCCCAGGACCGTCTCTTGAATTCGTCAAGATGACCGTTGGTGATCTGTTCCCTGTTCTTTCCGAGAGTCTCATAAATAAATTCGCCGAACCCGTATTTGGCTGAACGGTCAATAAGTTCACGGTGTGCATCTTTGTCAAACAGGCTTGTGATCCTGCCTGTGGCAGGGTCAATTTTGAGAACATACCATGAGTTTTCAATCGAACCTGTGAACTTTTCAGGAACCGGATGCTTTGCAGGTTCGGTTGTAACCTCAATGTGGAAAGAGCTGTAACCCATTGGCGGGACATCCCCGGCAAACAAAGTCCAATAGCTGCCTTCCGCCCTTTCGTTCCAGGCCTGGGCTTTTACTTCTTTATTATCCTGGTCAAGTATCCTGAACTGCCTGTCGGCGGGCAGGAGCTGGTGGTCGATGTAAAGGTTCACATTTCCCGAACGGTTCCAGTTCATTGTATTGATGATTGAGATGGATGCGTCCCGGGCCGAAGAAGGCAAACGATCCTGGATGCACCCCATGACCTCCTCCCTTAAGATCCTGTTCTTTTTCACTGCTTCCCAGGTGTACGAAAGTTTTTCCCCCAGCTGGACCACGCTGTTTTCGCACATGGGGTCCGAGATGCTTTCAGCTGCCCCGAAAGTATGTTCATCATAAAAAGCGAGGTCTTCAAAGATCTGTTGCTGAAGGTCTTCGACATGCCGGATACGTTCTGCACCCATGATCCTGGCTATCGCCATCAAGCCGTTATTGGCGATGAAGTCGGCGTGGGCCATTCTTGTATAAGCTGTCGTAAGTGCTGCCGAACCAAATCCATCAATCCACCAGTCGGGCCAGGCTCCCTTAATAACGGGAAGTTCCTGTAAATGCTTTTCCCTGACCTCATCGAGGAATTCAGAGATAGTGGCCAGCCTCAGCCGGGGCCATACATAAGTTTCATTCCATTCCTTAATTATGTTGCATGCAGTTGTTGAGGGGGGTGAATTATCTGTCATATACCCGCTGAACTGAATAGCATATTCATTGAAGGGATAGCCTTTATGGTTTATATCAGAGAGGTGGGCAAAGAGATTTTTCTCAAGTGTCTCCCTGTCATTGATAATTCCCATACCGTTACCCCACATATAATGTTCGGGCCGGTTCACAATGATCCTTTTTCCTGAAGGGCTTTCCCAGACGAAAGTTGTAGGCCGGTTAAACGGCTTCAGGGCCCTGTCGGTGTTTTGCCCCATGTTGAGATAGCTGATCCCTGCCCCGCTGAGGTAATCCACAAGGCACCAGGGAACCCCGTTGATATCATCCTGCATGGCTGTTTTCAGAGTAAAGCCAAGGTCCCGGAACAAGCCGACAGGCCTGAGTGAAGCGGCAATAGTAGGTTCATCCTCAAGGTCGGAAGAATTCAGGTAAAGGGCAGTAAGTTCTATTCTGCCTTCCTTCAGCCTTCTGCGGAGCCTTTCTCTTTGCGCGGGAGGTCTTGTTTTAAGATATTCTGTCACTGCCCATGAAGTCTCACAGGTCCACCTGAATTTTGCGGCATCTGGGAAGGAATCGGTTTGGTCGCAGTAATCGAGGGCGTAATCTATATATCTCAGGTGCTCGGGGAGAATCTCGGTTTGGGGCCTTGTATATCCTATGTCGGTATGCGTATGCTGAACGAAGTATATTTTCCATGGTTTCACAGGGTGGCAGACAACCTCTTGCTTCAATGGTTCCGAGCCTTCCATGGTTATTTTAAGCTGTTCCTTCCGGGGCTTCTCTGTTGCAGGGAATAAAATCCTGACAGCAGTATACCCCGGCTGGAGCACTAAGGACATCGTCTTTCCGCCGCGCTGCTCGATGGTGGTTTTCACGGGTTCGCCAAGGTGCATAAAACCGGCGATGACAGAATAGTAATTCAGATCCTGAGCTCCGCGGATGAGAGCCTCCTGCTGCACAATGCTGATTTTCTCCGATACAGCCGCTTCGAATGTCATGTACCAGGTACGGCTCCCGGCCGATTCCCCGCAGATCCTGACATTCTGCCTTTCCCCTTTTTTTATAAATGCAGAGGGTACAGAAAGGATGGCGTATCCCATTGGGTCATTATACTTATCGATCATGGTGGTCCTGAAGGTCAGCTTAGTCCCCCGGGGCCCCTGTATTATCCAGGTCTTTTTTTCAGAAACCGGCGGATTCTCAAATGTAAGGCAGTATCCCCCGTTCAGGAACAACTTATACGAATGGCCGGCGGGATTGGCATCGATACCGAACATCCATACAAACTGAACATGATCAGCATTCAGGCCGGAAGGAATTTTTTCGGTTTCCCATTCAATAAACCTGGTTGAATCCTGGGAGCGGACAAGCAGGGAAGATCCCACGCCAGGTTCCGGTGAATGGTAACCGAAGCCGCCTCCTGTTATCGATCGTTCCCATCCTATGAAAAATGAGGAAGGCCGGTTTGCCTTTTCAGCCGCTGTGGCGCCCTGGGCAGCAAGCAGCAGAATGAGGAACAGTCTTACAACCAGGGCCGGTCTAATCATGGAACAGCATGTCCTTCTTTAACAATGTTTTGGGGATGCCCGGACCTTCGATATAAACCTCAAGGCCGGCACTGCCGGTCCTCTGGAAATATTCCACCCTTATGGCATGGTATCCTGCGTTGAGCCCCTGCTCCAGGTTTTTTTCCTGCATCGAATGAAGCCCGTCATTATTGATCCCAACCAATCCGTCGAGGATGAGTTTGCTGCCATCATCAGAAACTAGGGTGAACCTGTATAATGCGCGTTTCGGCACTTTAAAATAGCCCTCAAAATACATGGCAAAATTTTCATTGCGTTTCTTCGGAGCCAGGGTGATGGTATCCACAACACCGAATGACCATTGAGGGAGTTTCTTGAAATTAGGCATTTTATCCCACTCACCTTCAAAATACCGGTATGAAAGGCCCGGTTTCAGGTTCGACACGGCCCTTGCAACGGTAGGTGTCTTTTGAATGTAGAGCCTGCTGCTGGTGCCGCTGACAGGTTTTCCATCCCTGAAACACCGGGCATTCACAAAGCCTCCCCTGTGAAGGGTTATGGGGCCATGGTAGAGCGCTGCCCCGGCTTCTACCTGCTTGGCGGTATCGCTGACCAGGAACCTGATTTCAACATTGGGACGGGATGAACTGAGGGTCACTTTCAGGGAATCAACCAGGCATGAAAAAGCGGAATTGATGTCGGGCGGATTTGTGAAATCGGGTTTGCCTTTGAGGTCAAGAACGATGACGGTATTAATGGTGTCGGGGGCTACCGGGGGCAAATTGATTGTAATAGCATCGTTAACACGGGCCGTTGTAAGGGCCGTATGTTTTTTATCTGAAAGTATATAGGCCTTGTTTACCTTATTGAGGCATCCCGCGACAAGGAGCTGCCCTTTGACGGGCCAGTTGAAAACATGAAGATACAGTTTAAAACCGCCTTTTTCTGATTTCATGGTACAACGGCCCCAGGGGGTTAATAAGAACGGGCTTGCATTTGCACCATATATTGATTCGGAGTTAAGATCCATCCATTTGCCGATATCTTTCAGCCTGTCGATACTTTCCTGGGGGAATGTCCCCAGGGATGTCGGGCCGACATTCAGGAGGTAATTCCCCCCTTTTGAGGCGATGTCGGTAAGCATCCTGATAATTTCCTTGGAGCTTTTAAAGTTCTTGTCATTGCTGTTATATCCCCAGTGGTCGTTCATGGTCATGCAGGTTTCCCAGTCGGCCCCGGGCAGCCCGGTTGCAGGGATCTGCTGTTCAGGCGTACCGAAATCCCCGCCGAACATCCCCTGTTTGGTCATACCTTCCATATCCAGCCGGCCAGCGCCAACACGGTTATTGATAATGACGGAAGGCTGGAGGTTCCTTACATAATTATACAGATCAAGCCCACGCGCCTGGGTCCAGGTAGATTCCCATTCCCCATCGAACCAAAGCACCCCTATATCACCATACTGGGTGAGCAATTCCTTCAGTTCGGCTTTCATATAGGCCACGTACTTTTCATAATCGGCATCCCCGGCCGGCCTGTCTTTTTCCCATTCCCTCCTAGGCAGGTAATCGGGATGGTGCCAGTCCATGATCGAATAATAAAAACAGAATTTTAATCCATATTTCCGGCAGGCAGCCGCAAGTTCTTTCATCGGGTCGCGCTGAAACGGAGTCTTCATGATATTAAAGTCGGTTTGTTTGGTATCAAACATGCAGAACCCGTCATGGTGCTTTGATGTGATCACTATATATTTCATACCTGCATCACGGGCTGCTTTTACCCATTGGTCGGCATCAAAACCGGACGGGTTGAACCTGGGCCTGAACTCATCATAGGTCGCAAGAGGGATCTCTGCTGAGGTCCTTATCCATTCCCCGTATCCTGTGTTGCCGTTCCAGCTGCCTGCAGGAACCGAATAAATACCCCAGTGGATAAACATTCCGAAGCGCGCTTCACGCCACCACTGCATACGTTGATCATGCCCGGCTTCAGTTTCCTTTTGGGCAGAAAGCCCCGGGGATAAGCATAGTGAAAGTAAAATCAGGAACAGTAATTTTTTCATCGGTATATCTGTTTTGGAAAATGTAAGTTTTAATCGGCCATAAAATTATAAAATCTGGCCATTGGAAACCACCTTAAGTTAAATCAAAAGCATGCTTTGTTCATTACTTTTTTTAATGCTGGATTCCGTAAGTGGTGATGTTATCCCTCCTGGTTTATTTCCAGACCACATGGTACAGCAGCAGTTCAGCCATGTGTACCTTCAGGGCCGGGGGAATGCATTGGTGTTTATACGGGCCGGAGCAATAAAAGCTCTCCCGCTAATCCAGATCCAGAAGGAAACCGGCCCGAGCCTCAGGGAAAAGACATTAAAGCCAGGATTTGAACCTGTAAACAAGACATGTAAAATGTTTGCAAAGAACCAGGGATCAAATCTGTCGGGGTATTCTACACCGGCTCAGAAATGCTGGCTTTTCGTTGACGTTGTGAAGCGCTGGAAGTAAATTGAAACGGCGGGATTATCTTATCTGATGATTAAGTTCCGCCCGGAATTTACGGAAGCGGCACTTCAATAATGCAGAGTTCATCCCCGCTAACAACGCTATTCTGAATATCGGTAAACGGCAGGCTTTGTTCAAGGGCTGTTCCGGGTTGGGGATTAACACTTCCCGGCGGAGTTGAGCACCTCCCCATTTTCCAGATATTCCCTCCAGGGTTTGAGACTTTCACCCCTTTCTGGTACATAATCTGTATAACATCGATCGGCTGGTATTTGTTCAGATCTATGTTATCAACAGACACAGTCTTCATGCCTGCTATTGGATTAAAAATATGCAATACAAGTTTGTCTTTTCCTGGCATACTCTATGAATTAAGGTTAGTAATAACCCCACTAAAATATGTAATATTTTGCAAAAAGCAATATTCTTGGCTAAAATTATTAATAGTTATATCTTTGATTTGTAATTCAATTAACTTGTTTTCTCATGTGGTGTCGTTTTAATGCTATGCTATTGTTGTTGTTGTTCAGTGTTTTTCAGCTTTCGGCGGCCAAGGCACAAAATCATCCGATTGAGATTTCCGGATTTTCTTACCAGGTCAGGAACTGGCCTCCATCGCCTAACGCACCGGCCAGTATCTTCAATATAGCCCAAACCCCCGATGGGTACCTGTGGCTGGCAAACGAATATGGCTTATACAGGTTTGACGGGATGCACTTCACCTATCTGAACAATTCATCTTTGAGTTCCTTTAAATATCAGGATTGCGGGGCCCTTTATCTTACCAGTGACAGCATCCTGCTTGCCGGTTTCAGCAATGGCCTGGTGCTTGCATATAAAAATCAGCGCTGGAGCGCAGTTGATTCTGAAAACGTTTTTTTGAATAAAAACATTACCGCAATTTCAGAGGATTCAGATCACAATCTGTGGATTGGCCTTGCAGGCAGCGGCGTTTTAAGATATAAACACAAAGAATCCAGGTTATTCTCCATGGCTGAGGGCTTATGTAATAATGATGTTAACGTAATATGCCAGGGCAGGGCCGGTGAAATATGGGCAGGGACCGACGACGGCCTGTGCCTTATCAGCAAGAACAACATCAGTATTTACAGTCAGAAAGACGGGCTTGCACACCCGAATATTAACGGCCTCTGGATGGACTCTTCAGCTACCCTCTGGATCGGAAGTGCAGATGGGCATATCTATTATTTTCAGAACGGGAAAGTGAATCCCTGGATCGATAAGCAAGGCATTATCAGAAGCAGTATAAAGCAAATCACCGGGTATGATAAAAACATACTGGCTATTGCTACAGAGGGTCAGGGAGTGATCATGCTGAATACGGCAACCGGGAAAACAGAACAGGTTGACAACAGGAGGCACCTTGCATCAAACCTCGTTCTTGCCGTGTTCAAAGACAAAGAAGATAACCTCTGGGCCGGCACACAGGCTTCAGGGCTTTCAAGGATCAGGAGCATCCCGGTACAGGTTCTTTCCGGGAATGGTCTTTCGGGCGATTGCATTACAGCAATATTACAGAGTGCCGACGGCAGTATCCTGGCAGCGAATTCCACCGGCGGGCTTGACCGGATCAGGGCCGGAAGGATTGAGAATCTCGGTTCCGGAATTGGTGTCGGGAAGGTTCCCATTTACTCTGTTGCCATTGACGTTAAAAATAACATCTGGATTGGCAGCCTTAAGAACCTCGTTAAGTTTGACGGTAAAACAGCAACCCGTTTCAATGAAAAACAGGGCTTGCAATGCACGTATTTTCACGCTTTATTCATAACTGAAGACGGAAGTCTTTGGGTTGGGACCGACCAGGGTATCTTTATCATGAAGGATGATAAAATAAGTAAGGTACTTACTACCAGGGAAGGCCTGCCAAGCAACAAGATCTTCTGTTTCCTTGAGGACCGCAAAGGATCGGTTTGGGTTGGAACCCAGGATGGCGGACTTGCCAGGATCAAAGACGGAAAAATAAAGATATTCTCTGCAAAGCAGGGGTTGCCCGACAATATGATTCTGTGCCTTCACCGGGATTCTCTCGATAATATCTGGATAGGAACCGGGCAAAACGGGCTTTTTCATTTCAATCCTGAAACGGAAACATTCACCCGCATTGCTACCGGGGAGTTAGGAACATCTATCGGGTATATTTCTGAAGACAATTCCGGGCATATGTGGTTTGCAGGTTCTGGTGGTCTTGGAACATCTAAATTCAGCAATTTACAGAAGTCTTTGGATCAGCAAAACAGTCCCTTGTTTATGCAATATATCGGCTTTGACACAGCAATCGGATTTACAGGCATGAACATGGGACTTTTTCCAGGGGCTTCAAAATTAAAAAACGGCCAGCTTTGGTACCCCTGCTCCTCTGGAATCGCCATAATAAATCCGGAGACCTCCCTGGTTTGGAGTTCTAAACCAATTCCCCTGGTGGATTCAGTGTTCATTAACAGCCGAGCGGCTGAGCAGCGTGACGTTTATAAGGTTGGCGCAGGCATGATGAATCTTGAGATCCATTATACGGCACCCTCTTTTATCAGGCCTGAAGAACTTACTTTCAGGTACCGGCTTGCGGGATTTGACAGGGATTGGGACTCAGTTGGCGCAAGGCGGACGGCATATTATACCAATGTCCCTCCCGGAGACTATACGTTCGAGGTCCAGGTTTTCAATAACCTTGGTGAATTATCGCCGGTCACTGCAAGTATAAAAATTCATGTGCTTCCTTTTTTCTACCAAACATGGTGGTTCATCCTGGTTTGTATCATTTCAGGCATTGCCCTTGTTGTGCTCATAATAAATTACAGGATCCGTTATATCCGTGAAAAAGAGCTGGAAGCCCTGGTAGGGGCCAGGACAGAGGAAATCAGGAAGCTTAATGAACAGCTGGAAGAAAAAGTATCGAACCGAACGGCCCAGCTGGAGGCTGCAAATAAGGAACTTGAAGCATTTTCTTATTCTGTATCCCACGACCTTAAAGGGCCGGTGCGCCGTATCGACAGCATTACCAGGGCATTTATAGAAGATTATTTCTCAACACTTGACGAAACTGAACGGGATTTTCTTAATAAGATCACCGAATCGGCAGGGTCGATGAACTTACTTATAGATGAATTGCTTAAGCTTTCAAGGATAGTAAGGCATGACATCGATAAGATGCAGGTCAATATCAGTGATATCGCAATGGACATCAACCGCGAGATCAAGAATCTCAATCCCAACCGAAAAGTGCGACTGGTGATACAGGAGGGTATGCTGGAATACTGTGACCCCAAGCTTTTACGCATTGCATTCCAGAACCTTTTTGACAATGCATGGAAATACTCCGGGAAAGAAAAAGAATCTGTAATTGAATTCTGCCGCCAGGCAAAGGACGGGAAAACAGTATACCTGGTCAGGGATAACGGGGTAGGGTTCGACATGACTTATTACGAGAAATTGTTTACTCCTTTTCAAAGGCTTCACAGCGATGACCAGTTCACGGGTACCGGTATCGGGCTGGCCACCGTAAAGCGAATCGTCCTTAAGCATGGGGGATTAATATGGGCTGAAAGTGCTCCTGGAGAAGGCACTACTTTTTATTTCACCTTAAATTCCGGCGTATAAACAATTAATATTGGCAGATGAGAAAAATCAGGCTATTGCTTATCGAGGATGACGAAACGGATGCCCTGCTTGTAATCAGGCAGCTGAAAAAGGACGGTTTTGAAGTGGACCATGTTCGGGTCAAAACGAGGCCCGACATGGAAGCCGAACTTGACAAAGGAGGTTGGGACATAGTGATTTCCGATTATGCCATGCCCGGGTTCAGCGGGCAGGAAGCTTTGAAAATTTTTAAATCCAGGAATCTTGATATCCCGTTCATTCTTGTATCAGGGACTGTAGGTGAAGACCTTGCCGTAAGCATTATGAAGGGGGGCGCCAACGATTACATGATGAAGAGTGCCCTTAACAGGCTGGGCCCTGCCATAACGCGGGAACTTGAGGAAATGCAGGTGAGGATTGAGAAGAGACAAGCCCAGCAGGAACTGATCATTGCAAAACTGGCCGCCGAAGAGTCAAGCAGGGTAAAATCGTCCCTGCTTGCCAATATGAGCCATGAATTCCGCACACCCATGAACGGCATCCTTGGTTTTACCGAGATCCTGAGTTCGTTGATGACTGATGAGTCCCAAAAGGGGATGGCAAACCATATCCTTACCTCAGCAAAACGGCTCATGAGGACCCTGAACTCGATAATGACATTTGCCCAGCTGGATTCGGGTTACAGCCTGAATATGGTCAATGTCAATCTTTCTTCTCTTCTTGAACATTGTGTTGACGGCATAAGGGAAACTGCAAAGCAAAAGCAGCTTGCCATAAATTGCAGCATAGAGAAAGGGATTTTTATTCAGTCGGATGAGCATCTTTTACAGACCTCGCTGTTGAACCTCATTGACAACGCCGTTAAATTCACAAATACCGGCGGGATCGCTGTCTTTCTGAAAAAAGAGGCAAACTCATCCGGAGATATTACTATCAGCATCCGGGATACGGGAATAGGCATTCCCGATGAAAAACGGGAAATGATTTTCGAAGAGTTCAGGCAAGCCAGTGAAGGATATAACAGGCCTTACGAGGGAAGCGGACTTGGCCTTGCCATTACAAGGAAGAGTATACATCTTCTCAACTGCCGGCTGAGGGTTGAAAGCGAGGTTGGAAAAGGATCAACATTTATGTTATATATCCCTTCACGACCTGAAAGCATTGAAAACAAAGAAACCGCAGCTGCCAGTACTAACAAACCACCTCCCCCTGAAGTGCAGGGCGGGGAATCCCCTCTTCTCCTCCTGGTTGAGGACAATGATGCGAATATTGACCTTGTAAAACTTTTTCTTAAAAAAGATTTCAGGCTTGATGTTGCAAAGGACGCTTTGTCGGCCATTGAACTTGCGAACCAAAACAAGTATGATTGCATATTGATGGATATCAATCTCGGGCCGGGTATGGATGGAGGCGAAGCTATTGAGCTGATCAGGCAGAAACCTGAATATGTTTCAACCCCTATAATCGCAGTTACAGGTTACACCCTGCAGCAGGAAAAGGAAGCTATTCTTAACAAGGGAGCAAACCATTACCTGGCTAAACCCTTTAATAAAGAACAGATTACTTCATTGTTAAAATACGTCTTCGGAAACCCGGTTACCTGATGAGTGTAACCTGGCCTTTGTTGGATATCTTGTCTTTAGTGCTGTTCGTTTCGTAATAGATTATCCAATTGTAGATTTCTGAGGGGCTTGGTTTACCCTTGCAGGTGCCATCCCAGCCTTCGTCAATATTGTTCGATTCATAGATGACCTGCCCCCAGCGATCGAAGATCTGGATCTGGAACCTGGTAATATTTTCCTTCGGAAGACCCAGTATTTTAAACCTGTCGTTCAACCCGTCGTTATTAGGAGTGAATGCGTTGGGAATCGGCTGGTGGACAAACACCGTGACCGTATCGTAAAACTCATCCCCTGCGCAGATCCTTGCATATGCAATATAAGTGGTGTTTTCCATGGGAGTCACGATGACGGACTGATCTTCAGAAATCTCTTCACCGCCCTGGTACCAGCGGTAAGTTAATTTATTGCCCGGAGTGACAGGCCTGAGGTTATAAGGTATTTGTGCAACCTGGAAACTATCCACTGTAGTCGGAGTATACCTCCATGCCTTTTTACTTTCGGTAAATGGCGAAGCATTATGACCCGGCACAGAAAAACCAATAAACCCGCTCCCGTTCTGGAGGCCCAGGGTCCCCTTGTTGTCGAGCCAGTCACAACCAGGTTTCCTCATAATATGATTCTCAATGATGTTGCTGCCCTCATATAATACAATCTGGAATGTGGCGACGGAATCCATGCAATTGTACATGGGGCAATCGCACCACATCACGATAAGGCTCCGGCCGGGCTCCTTCCCGAGCGTCTGGTAGAAAATATAAGGGCTGCCCCCGGAGATTGGATTCAGGTCAATAAACGGGCCGAGGATGCAGTTTTTTGGATTGTAATCGGCAGTACTTGGTATACTGAAGGGTTTCCGGGTGCCTTTCGCATTGGGGTTTGGTGAGAAACTAATCCAGCCATTCGCCCCAACATAAAATTGCGTATACTTATTGCCAAAAAAAGAAAACTCGAACCCAATCGGGAAAGGCCCTTCCACTCCGTCATCCGTAATATTGATCCCAATGCCGACCATACCATAAGTTACTGTGAGGGTGACCGGGACCCCGGGATTGATGGTATCGTCAACACCGGCACTCAGCTGTGAAAATGATAGGATCGGGAAGAAAAAAAGGAGCAGTATCAGGGTGATTTTTTGCATACAGCCGGACCAGCCAGGATGAATTGTGATGTCAGATATCAGAAGTCAGATGCAAAGATCAACAATTTGCCGGAAAATTAATACTTTTGTAATTCATTGCTAATTCATAACGTTCGGGGTTTTATAAAAATTTCCTATATGAAAAAAGATACTGCACTTTTTAACATTATTAAAAAGGAGCTTCACCGCCAGAACAGCGGGATTGAACTTATCGCATCCGAAAATTTCGTCAGCGACCAGGTGCTGAAGGCTATGGGATCATGCCTTACCAACAAATACGCCGAGGGTTATCCCGGTAAGAGATATTACGGTGGCTGCCAGAATGTAGACCTGTCGGAACAGCTGGCTATCGACAGGGCAAAATTATTGTTCAATGCCGAATGGGCGAATGTTCAGCCGCATTCGGGGGCCCAGGCCAATATGGCTGTTCTGATGACAATTTTAAAACCCGGTGATACCTTTATGGGCCTGGACCTGGCCCATGGAGGCCACCTCTCACACGGCTCCCCAGTTAACTCTTCCGGCATTTTTTATAAAGCCGTAGGGTACCAGGTCGAACAGAGCACAGGCGTTATCGATTATGATAAAATGGAAGCCCAGGCCCTGCAGGTCAGGCCGAAACTCATTATAGCCGGGGCTTCTGCCTATTCCCGTGACTGGAATTATAAACGGATGCGTGAGATCGCCGATAAAATCGGGGCCCTCCTGATGGCCGATATTGCACATCCTGCCGGCCTTATAGCAAGAGGCCTGCTCAATGACCCCATGCCCTGGTGCCATGTTGTAACCACAACCACACATAAGACCCTCAGGGGGCCGCGTGGAGGCATGATCCTTATGGGCAAGGATTTTCCGAACCCCTGGGGCCTTACTACACCCAAAGGCGAAGTAAAAATGTTCTCCCAGCTTCTCGACTCGGCCGTTTTCCCGGGAGTCCAGGGGGGCCCGCTCGAACACGTCATCGCCTCTAAAGCCGTATCGTTCTTCGAAGCGCTCTCCGATGAATACATGGATTACGTTATCCAGGTGAAGAAAAACGCCACCGTTATGGCAAAAGCCTTTGTTGACAAGGGATATCACGTCATCTCGGGCGGTACCGACAACCACCTGATGCTGATTGACCTCAGGAAGAAATTCCCCGCCATCAGCGGGAAACAGGTCGAAAACACCCTGGTCCAGGCCGACATCACAGTAAATAAAAACATGGTTCCTTTCGACAGCCGTTCTCCCTTCCAGACCTCCGGCCTGAGGGTAGGTACACCTGCCATTACAACAAGAGGCCTGAAAGAGAAACATATGCCTGTGATCGTTGATATGATAGATGAAGTGATCAGTGATATTGAGAACCAGGATCTCATCCTGAAAGTCAGGAAAAAAGTTAATGAGATGATGGCTGAATATCCTTTGTTTGCATACTGAAAAGCAAAAACTGATAATGAAAACCCTCTACCTGGTCCGCCATGCCAAATCATCCTGGGAAACCGCCGGCCTTGCCGATGACCAGCGCAGCCTGCTGCCCAAGGGAGTGATTAAAACCAAACTGGTTGCTGACTATCTTATAAAAGAGGGGGTAAAACCTAATCTTATGATATCCAGCCAGGCCGTCAGGGCTTATGAGACAGCCAAGATACTGGCAGCATGTCTGGAATACCCTGTAAAACAAATACTTAAAGACCGAAAGATTTACGATGGGCCATATGACAGGCTACTTGACCTGATTTACGGTACCCCGGATGATGTTGCCTCACTGATGATCATAGGCCATAACCCGTTGATCACACAGCTGGCCAACCTCTTCCTTCACCCGGGAATTGACGACATGCCTACTTCTGCAGTTGTGGGTATCACATTTCAAACCGGGAAATGGGAGGAAGTCCCGGCTTCCAGATCAGAATTAAAATTTTATATCACTCCAAAACGCTTGCAAACTACCCTGCCGGGATCCGAATAAATGGCTTCGAAATTAAAATTACCTATTTTAAACCGGGAGATAAGCTGGTTGCATTTCAACGGCAGGGTCCTCCAGGAGGCAGCCGATAAGAACAACCCCCTTCTCGAGCGGTTGAAATTCCTCGGCATTTTTTCAAATAACAGGGATGAATTCTTCCGTGTTCGTGTTGCAACACTGAACCGTATGCTCAAGGTTAAAAGCCTGCCATACGACACGGTTGTCAATCCGAAAAGAGTACTGAAGGAGATCCTGGAGATAGTACAGGTGCAGGAAAAAGAATTCATGGCGGTTTATGAGGAAATTGTAGGTGAATTAAAATCTCACGGAATTTTCATCATTGATGAGAATCAGCTCAGCGAAGAGCAGGGCCGTTTCGTGAAAAGATATTTCCAGGACCAGGTTCGGGTAGGCCTCTTCCCTATCATGATAAGCAGCCTCAGGGAAATTTCTTCACTGGTTGATAAATCCATTTACCTGGCGGTCAAATTAGGGCACAGCAACCGCAAAGTTAAAGATGACTTTGCACTTATTGAACTGCCAACCCGTACTGTTTCACGCTTCCTTATACTACCTTCCCACGATGACAATCATTACGTTATCCTCCTGGATGACATAGTGCGTTATTGCCTGTCGGAGGTGTTCTCTATATTCGGGTACGACACGTTTTCGGCATATACAGTGAAGATCACCAGGGATGCTGAACTTGACTTCGATTCAGACGTAGCTAAAAGTTTCCTGGAGGTCGTAAGCGACAGCCTGAAACAAAGGAAGCGCGGGGTGCCCGTGAGGTTTGTTTTCGACAAAGAAATCCCCGGGGACCTGTTGAAGCTGTTACAGAAACGGCTTGATATCGGGAAGAACGACCCCACGCGCGGAGGAGGAAGGTATCACAATTTCAAAGACTTTATGGGCTTCCCAAATATGGGGCATAAGGAGCTTCAGTATTCACAGCTTCCCCCATTAAAGCATAAGGATCTTTTTGAGAACCGCTCTGTGCTTTCAATTGTGAGGGAAAGGGATATCATGCTGAATTTCCCTTACCAGAGTTTTCAATACATTATTGACCTGCTCAGGGAAGCTTCCATCGATCCCAAGGTACGTTCCATCAAAATGACCATATACCGGGCAGCCAAGAATTCAAGTGTGATCAACGCCCTGATCAATGCTGCCAGGAACGGAAAATATGTGACTGTGTTCATGGAACTCCAGGCCCGTTTTGACGAAGAGGCCAATATTTACTGGACAGAGAGGCTGAGAGATGAAGGCGTGAAAGTAATCCACGGGATACCCGGCTTCAAGGTTCACAGCAAACTGATCCTCATCCGCCGTAAGGAAAGCAATAAGGATTTCTTTTATTCCCTCATCGGGACAGGTAATTTCAACGAGGATACGGCTAAAGTGTATGCCGACATCAGCCTTTTAACGGCAAAACAGGATATCTGCCATGACGTGGTGAATGCCTTTCATATGATGGAAGCCAGCCTCAAGCCCTATAAATTCGAAAAGCTTATCCTTTCTCCATTTTCCATGCGGGCATTCTTCATCAAGCTGCTGAGCAAGGAGATCAAGAATGCCAGGGCGGGGAAAGAATCATGGGTGATCATTAAACTGAACAGCCTGGTCGACGAAACCATAGTGAGGAAACTTTACAGGGCCTCCGCCGCCGGCGTTAAAATCAAACTGATCATACGCGGGATTTGCGTGCTGCTTCCCGGCCTTGAAGAACTTAGCGAGAACATTGAAGGGATCAGCATCGTTGACCGTTTTCTTGAACATGCAAGGGTCCTCGTTTTTGCAAACGGGGGGAAACCCCTTTATTACATCACTTCAGCCGACTGGATGGTGCGCAATTTCGACAACCGTGTTGAGGTCGCCTGCCCGGTAGAGGATAGTGACCTCCGGAAAGAACTCCAGGACATGCTCGACATAGAGCTTGCCGATAATGTAAAAGCAAGAATCATTGCAGGCCGGGAAGCAAACAGGTATAAGAACGGGGGGGCTCCCAAACTCCGCTCGCAGATTGAATTTTATAATTATCTCAAAGCAAAACTTGGTTAGGAAACATAGTATTGAAACCGCATCTCATCCCTCTTAGACTGCCTTGGAAACCCTGAAAAAAATACTTAAAATCTTTATCAATAAGTACTTCGTCATTACGGTGGCTTTTATTGTATGGATGGTGTTCTTCGACAGCAACAATGTTTTTATCCGTGCCAAATTGCGTGACAAACTTGATGACCTTCAGCAGGAAAAGCATTTTTACCTTGACGAGATCCAGAAAGATTCGGCACTCACCCATAAACTGCTTACCGATTCAACCGAACTGGAGCGTTTTGCAAGGGAAAAATACCTGATGAAAAAGGATAATGAAGACCTTTATCTGATTGTTGATACTACCAGGGAGAGGAATAAGTAGAGTCGGCAGTCGGCAGCAGAAGTGATCATTGGGGATCTACATCGATCTGAACCTTCACCGGGTGGTAATCACGGTTCTGATAAAACTCCGACAGTATTTCAAGCAGCTTAGACTTCGCAGAAACTACCGAAGATTCCACTTCCACTTTAATAAGAATATGTTTCAGGTACTGGTTCATGATCCTTGCAACCGGGGGATATTCTGGGCCCAGTATGCGGGTGCCAAACACTTTGACAAGTTTCTTTGCCAGTACCGAGGCCGCCCTGTTAACCAGTTCGGGGTCACGGTGTTTGACCTTCAGGAGGATAAGCCGGTAAAAAGGAGGATATTTGAACTTCCGGCGCTCGCCCAGCTGGTAACTGTACATGCCTGTATAATCATGCTTCACCACCGACTGGATCACGGGATGTGCCGGATTGTATGTTTGAATGATCACCTTCCCCCGCTTCTTTTTCCGGCCTGAACGCCCGCTTACCTGGGCCATCAGCTGAAAGCTCCGTTCTTCGGACCTAAAATCGGGGAAGCTCAGCATATTATCGGCATTAAGCACACAAACAGTGCTCACATGATCAAAATCCAGTCCTTTGGTAACCATTTGGGTTCCAACAAGTATATCGATCTTTTGATCCTCAAAGCCTGTTATGATATTCTGGTGGGAATGCTTGCTCCGGGTAGTGTCGAGATCCATACGGGCAATCCTGGCTCCCGGCAGGAGGAGACCAAGTTCCTCTTCCACTTTCTCGGTGCCGAAGCCTTTCATCTTAAGTCCGGGGCTATGGCAAACGGGGCAAAGGGATGGCACTGTTGCAATATAGCCGCAGTAATGACAGCGTAACTGGTTGCTTTTTTTATGATATACGAGGGTGACATCACAGTTCTTGCAGGATGGCATCCAGTTGCAGGATTCACACTCAAGCCTTAGTGAAAACCCCCGGCGGTTCTGGAAAAGTATGGCTTGTTCCCCATTCTTCAGCACTTCGGCGAGCTGATCAAGCAGAACCGTTGAAAAATGTGTTTTCATCCTTCCTCGCCTTAGTTCATCCTTTATGTTCACAAGCTGGATTAGTGGCAACTCCATCTCCCCGAATCGTTCGGCAAGCTCAACAAGTGCATATTTGCCCAGTTGTGCGTTATAGTAGCTTTCAACAGCCGGTGTGGCAGATCCAAGCAGGGCCCTGGCTCCATGGAGATGGGCCAGGAATAAGCCTGCATCGCGGCCGTTGTAACGGGGTGCGGGATCCATCTGCTTGAACGATGAGTCATGTTCTTCATCAACAATCACCAGTCCGAGATCAGAGAAAGGAAGAAATACCGCAGAACGGGCTCCGAGAATTATATCGCAAAATCCATCGCTTCCTGAACTTCCGGGCCCAAGAGATGCCTGCTTCCAGACTTCCGCCCTCTCGCCGTCATTAAAACGCGAATGGTAAACCCCTACCCTGTTACCAAAGTATTTCCTCAGGCGGTTGATGATCTGGGTTGTGAGCGCGATCTCCGGAAGCAGGTACAACACTTGCTTGCCACGTGCAAGAGTTTCGGCAATGAGCTTTATATAAATTTCGGTTTTGCCGGATGAGGTGACCCCATGAAGAAGCACTACGTCCTTTGCTTCCCACGCCCCGCGGATCCCGTCTATGGCAAGTGTTTGCTGATCGGATAAAGTGATCGAGCCCGGATCCGATTCAGGGGTATTGACACTGTCCCTGGCTGCAGCTTTTTCATACACTTCAAAAATGCCTTTCCTGAGCATACCGTCGAGAACCGCTGCCGAACAGCCCGACTTCCTTAACAGTTCCTGTTTTTTAACATCCAGCGCGCTTTCAATTCCGTGTCTGGATAAAGACATAAAGGTCATCAGGATCTCAAGCTGCTTTTTAGCCTTGCGCTCAAGCCGGTCGAACAACTGCCTGAGGGATTCCTCATCCGCAGTATATGATTCACCGAGAGCGATATACGTTTCCTTTTTAGGCCTGTATTTCTCCCTGACTTCTTCTTCGAGAACAACTACTCCCTTTTCTATCAGGGTCTTGACTACAGGAATAATTTTTTGCTGGTCTATGATCCTGGAGATTTTTGATATCTCTATACTTTTTTTACTGTTGAAAAGTGTTTCAACGAGGGTGAATTCCTTTTCGTTCAGTGTAACCGAGTCAATAATATAATCGGGATTGATCGCAACACGGGTTTCACTTGCCAGTTTAAAAGCAGAAGGCAGGGCCGCATTCATCACCTCCCCTGCAGTACACATATAATATGAGGCCATCCAGTCCCAAAACCGGAACTGCCATTCCCTCACCAGGGGCTCGTCGTCGAGCACCGACAAAACCTCCTTGAATGTCATGGACTTATCCACATCACTGTGAATTTTCCTGACCAGGGCTGTATATATTTTGCGGTTACCGAACTGCACAATGACCCGGCTTCCCGGGCCTGCTTTACCGGCAAATTCGGGGGGAAGTGCATAGGTAAATGAACCCGCCAGGGGCAGCGGGAGGATTACATCCGCAAAAAGTTGTTGTACCATTTATAAAGCCAGTATCCTCGCCAGTTCCAGCCCGCCGAAGTTGAATTGCTTCTTTTTGTTGATGGCGTCGTCAAATGGAGTATAGGTGATCTTTTTGTCTTCAATCCCTATCATGATATTGCTTTTACCTTCGATGAGTGCGTGAACGGCTTCGAAACCAGTCCAGCTGGCCAGTATACGGTCCTGCACCGTGGGGGATCCTCCCCTCTGGACATGGCCCAGAACGGTAACCCTTGCATCAATCTCGGGCAGCCTTTCCTTGACCTGCCTGGCAATGTCATAAGCTCCGCCCATATCGTCTCCTTCGGCCACAATCACGATCCCGGAAGTCTTGTTTTTACGCATATCATGCTTCAGAAGCCTGGCAAGGTTGTCAATATATGTTTTCGTTTCAGGTACCAGGATAAACTCAGCCCCTGTTGCCACACCGCTCCAGAGTGCGAGATAACCCGCATCCCTTCCCATCACTTCGATGAAAAACAAACGGTCATGAGAGGTAGCTGTATCCCTGATCTTGTCGGCCGCCTGCACCACTGTATTGGCGGCTGTATCAAACCCTATGGTAAAATCAGTGCCGTACAGATCGTTATCAATAGTTCCGGGCAAACCAACAACTGGTACTCCAAATTCTTTTTCAAAGATCTGGGCCCCCGTGAAAGTCCCGTTCCCTCCTATGGCAACCAGGCCGTTGATATTGTGCTTCTCAAGGTTCTGGTAGGCCTGAAGCCTGCCTTCATATGTCATGAAGCGTTTACTTCTCGCCGTTTTCAGGATAGTGCCTCCGCGCTGGATAATATTGGAAACAGAATGCCTTTCCATCTGCTCTATCTGTCCGTCAATCATACCTTCATACCCGCGGAAAATTCCATATACATCAAGGCCTTCGTTGATACCCGAGCGTACAACCGAACGGATCGCGGCATTCATCCCCGGGGAATCGCCCCCGGATGTAAAAACTCCAATTTTTGAAACTCTAGGCATAACACAATTTTTAAATCAGTCAGCAAAAGTAATTGATTTTTTTCCCTCGTAGAGGTCAAAACCCAGAAACCTGCATTCGAGGGGCCCGTTGAAAACCTTATATTTTTTTGATGGTTTAAGGCCTATGAACTTAATGGCCTCAAGGTCAGAAGAAATAACCCAGGCCTTATATCCGCTGTATTTGCGTTTGAGTACGTTTCCGATCATTTTATAAAATTCAACCGAGTCGTCAAGTTCAATACGTTCATCATAAGGCGGGTTCATGATAATAATGCCTTCGGCGGATGGCGGGATGGAATCCTCAAACGCCGCCCGCTTGAGATAAATCGCACGGTCCAATCCGGCGAAGCCTACATTTTCAACAGCCCGTTTCAGGCTCATCACCGATTTATCGAAACCCACGATCCTGACATCCTCCGGGGCTTTTACCAGGGCCCCGGCCTCTGACTTTACTTTCTCCCAAAGTGACTGGTCGAAATCCTTCCACTTGAAAAAGCCATAGTCGCTGCGGAAATAACCCGAAGGCATCCCGGAAGCCAGCATTGCGGCTTCAATAAGAATAGTGCCGGAACCGCACATGGGATCCAGCAGGGGTTTCTTTTTGTCCCATCCCGACAGCCTGATCAGCCCGGCTGCAAGGACTTCGTTGAGGGGAGCGATCCCTGTTTGTTTGCGGTAACCCCGCTTATGCAAAGACTGTCCCGATGAATCCAGTGATACGGTACAGGTGTCTTTGAAGAGGTGGACGTTGATCCTCAGGGTTGGATTGTCGAGGTCGACCGAAGGCCGTTTCCCGAACTTCTCCCGGAACCTGTCAACAATGGCATCCTTGGCTTTCTGGGCCACGAACTGGGAATTCGTAAAAACGGTATAGGAGATAACGGCATCTATGGCCAGGGTCGAATCTGAGTCAAGGTGGTCTTCCCATGGGAACTCCTTTATTTCACGGTACAGGTCTTCCTGTGCATTGATCTCGAAGACATGCACCGGTAGGAGTATCCTCAGGGCTGTGCTGCAGAGGTAATTTGCACGGTACATGCAGGCTTTGTCACCTTCGAAACTGACCGAACGGTTCATCACCTCGGCATTCAAGGCACCGATAGCATCAAGTTCGGCTTTAAGTATTGGTTCAAGGCCGCTTACGGTCTTTGCGATCATCAGGTTTGTTGACGTATTCTCAGGCATCAATTATTATTTAGGAAAATAGTAGGTGTAGCCGATGACCAGTCCGAATGAATTGGCGTAAACGACCGGGTTACTGGTGAAATCAACAGGTATCACCAGGTCATTATTCTGCTCTATCGATTTGGCCGGACTTGCACTGTATGTAAATCCGATCGTTACCGAATTCCTTTTCTGGTGGTAGGAAACGCCTGCCGAAAAATGATACAGGTCCCATCCTGCAGAATTATGCAGGAAGTTGTCACCTTCCTCAGGCTGGACATAAGAAGAAAAGTCAGTCCTGAATCCCAGCATAAGGGTGAACTTAGTGCTCAGGTCCTGGCTGAACCCGATCCCAAAATTAAATACGGGGTTAGCCGCGTTCTGAACATGAAGAAAACTTGGAAGCATTTTATGGGTACTACCGGTATCGGCAGAAGACGGGTAAATAAACGGGTCGGAGTCAGGTTCAAACAAATGATAGATCTTGATTTTTGTATAATATTCACAGCTAAAGGCAATCCTTGTTTTAGCTGTGGCATATTCCACCCCAAACCCTATCGAAAGCGGCCGCTTGTATTTGGCCGATATGGAGCTTTGCCTTCCCATAATAACCGCCCCTCCACCGCCTCCCGCAGTATCGAGTTCGATTTCAGAGATTTCCCTCTGGATATCTCCTTTTCCATAGACCTGGATGGAAGGGGTTGTCAGGGTAAGCCCGAACTTCCATCGGCCGGTCTGATAGGCTGCACCTAACTTTAACAGGCCGGAGAATGTTTTGTACTTTAAATTCCTGTCATTGTTTGCACTGCCAAACAAATCAGTCAGACTGTCTTTATATACCAGGCGTACATAATTCGTCATCTGGTAACTTTGTGCACGGTAGCTTATGAAAAGGGTTCCCCCGACACTCCAGTTATCGTTTATCCTGTATCCAACCCCCAATCCCAGCCATTGCTCATTAAGCTGGTTGGTATAATCCAACGCACCGATAAATTTCATGTTGGGAAAAACCAGGGATGGATCAAAATCAGTGTTTGTATACCTTGTATTCATAAGCACATTGGCATAATTCCTTGTCAGCAGGGCATAGGAAAATTTCCAATGGTCGCTCTTTATAATGTTAACAAGCCCTGAGATGATCTGGGGATAAATGCTTAACTGGGCAGAATTCAGGTTGACCCCGTTCCCCAGTCCGTCATCAATAAATATTTTATCGATCTTATAAACGTTTGCATCGACCGAGAGCGAGGGCTGGTTGATAAATCCCAGGGCCCCCGGGTTATAATAGATGGCCGTATTATCCCTGACCCCGGCGACAACAGCCCCGCCCATGATGGTGCTGATCGCACCGAACTGCTGGGTCCAGTAATGGTCGTCCTGCGAAAAGGCCTGAACCGATATAAAAAACAAGACGATGAAAATAGTAAGGTTTCGTATCATAGCTTGGAATTTTTCAAAGGAGAAAGTTACAGATTTTTCTTATCCGAAATTCATTGTTAGTATATTTACTCCTTCAAAAAAACTTTGCTGATGAAATACCGCTGTGTTCTACTTTTATGCTGCATTTTCCTTCTAAGCTTTAATGCCTATACGCAGGATGTATATGTTGTGAGCGGAAAAGTCATTGATAACAGCACCCATAAACCTCTTGCCTTTGTCAATATAATCCAGGAAGACGGTTTTGGCGGAACTACCGATATTGACGGGAAATTCAGGTTCCGGTGGACAAAGAAACCCGTCTACCTGGCTTTGTCGTATGTTGGGTATGAACCGGTGAAATACCCGCTTACAGGAAGCCTCCAGAACCTTCTGATCGAGATGACGGCAAAACAGATCGACCTGAAGGAAGTGGAAGTCCTTCCCGGAGTGAATCCTGCTCACAGGATTATCAGAAATGCCATCGACAACCGCGATCTTAACGACCCTGAAAAGCTGCTTTCCTTCTCATATACGTCATATGATAAAACCTTTTTTACAATAAATACCGACTCCACTGCCGGGAAAGCCGTTGTGGATTCGTCGATGATGAAACGGTTTATGACACAGGCCGACACTGCTTTGATCAGCGATTCAATTAAAAAACGATTAGCTGATACCTCGGAGGCCAAAACACAGGAATTTTTCAGATCGCAGTACCTCTTCCTTATGGAAAACGTGACCAAGCGGAAATTCCTTCACCCGGATAAAAACTACAACAAAGTCATTGCCGCCCGAATGTCAGGTTTTAAGGACCCCATTTTTGTATTTCTGACCACCCAGATACAATCATTTTCATTCTACAAACCGTTCATAACCATTTTTCAGAGCTCCTATGTGAACCCTATTGGAGCAGGTTCAATAAGCAAATACTTCTTCAAAATTGAGGATACTACTTATATGGGCAGGGACACCACTTTCATCATATCGTTCAGGCCAAGGAAAGGCACTAACTTCGATGGGATGAAAGGCGTGATCTCGATTTCCTCAAACAAATGGGCGATTCAGAATGTGATCGCCGAGCCCGATAAGCAAAGCGGAATGCAGATACGAATTCAGCAGATGTACGAACCGGTTGATGGGGAACACTGGTTCCCTGTTCAGCTGAATACCGATGTAACGTTTTACAACCTTCAGGCAGGCAGGCATTTTCTTATAGCAAAGGGCCGCTCATATATAAAGGATATCGTTCTAAACCCGGAACTGGTAAAAAGGGAATTCTCTTACCTTGATGTGGAGGTTGACCAATCGGCCGGCTCCCGGAACGAAGAATTCTGGAACCAGTACAGGGTGGATTCGCTAACAACAAAGGACAGAAAGACTTACAAAGTCCTCGACAGTATCGGTAAAGACGCCAACCTCGATAAATATGCCAAATCCCTTCAAACAATACTTACGGGGAAATGGCCCTGGGGCCCGATTGATATTGACATCAACCGCATCATCAATTACAATACTTATGAAGGCCTGGTGCTTGGAGCCGGGATACATACCAATGACAAGCTTGCACGGTGGTTCAGAATAGGCGGGTTTTACCAGTATTCATTTGCTATATCAACGAGTAAATACGGGGGAGATGCAACATTTTTTATTAACAAACGGCATGACATTTCACTCAGCGGGGATTATTATTATAACCTGGTTCCATCGGGGATAGTTGCTTTCCCTCTCGATTACCAGTCAATACTCGGGGGGAATTTCGGCCCGCTCTATACACTGAAACTTGACAGGACCCAGCATTTCGGGATGACCTTTGGTTTCAGGGGCTTCAAATGGTTCCTTTTCAATATCGGAATGTCAAATGATTTTAAAAAATCGACGACATATGACCTGGCCGTCACCGAAGGCAATGGGGTAGTCCTCAAAGACCAGTTCACATTTACCGAAGTCAAAGCAGGATTCAAATGGGCCTATAAGGAACAATATATCCAGACTATCGACAACCGGATCAACCTGGGAACCAATTACCCCCTGATCTGGTTCGAATATACCCGGGGTATCAAAGGATTCATCAACGGGCAGTATGACTATAACAAAATCGATCTGAAAATCAGAAAGACCTTCAATATCAAGTTCCTCGGTAAGCTCAGTTTCCAGTTTAGCGGAGGCTATGTTGACCAGCCTATTCCCGCCTGCAACCTTTATTACGGCGATGCCACTTACAGGATGTTTGCACTTTATGCACCCAACACATTCGGGACAATGAGGATGAACGAATTCCTTTCAAATACCTATGCCAGCCTGTTTATTTATCACGACTTCGGGCACCTTCTCCTGAAAGGCAGGAAATGGTTTCACCCCGAGTTTGCCATCTCCCAGAATATCGGGTTTGGCTGGCTTGACCATAAAGACCGGTATGCCTACCAGGACCCGGTTCCAAAGGAAATGAACCTGGGTTACTATGAAAGCGGTTTGCTGATTAACAACATTGTTAACCTGAAACTCTATACTATTGGCGTAGGCGCTTTTTATCGCTGGGGACCCTATGGATATGTTTACGCCGGCGATAATTTTGCCTATAAGGTATCCATCATTTTCCCATTTTAATACCTAAATGCGAATTTAGATTAAGTATAAATTCAGTTGTTAGGGTAATACAAAAAAATTAATTTATATTTTTGCTCTGATGTCGTTTGAAAATTGATAATTCCATTGTATGGACGAGAATACAGTCAACAACAGGGATGAGCAAGATCCCTCTAAGTCCTCAAGACGTAATTTCCTGAAAAACATAGGCCTGCTTGGAGCCGGGGTAGCAGCCGGGGCCGGGGCCTTGTACTCAGGGGATATTTTTGAAAAGAAAAAAGCCGCAACCGGTGAATCCAAAGTGCTTCTGACCCAGGACAACAAGCTGGTGGAGGTGGACTCCCTGGAATTGAAGGCTCTGGCAAAGAATCCCACCAAACTGATGCTTGAGAAGGGGAGGGAAGGGATTGAGGGAAGGCGCTGGGTGATGGTAATTGACCTGTCGAAATGCAGGAATGCAAGGCGGTGCATTGCCGCCTGCCAGGATGCCCACCAGCTTAAACCCGAGCAGTACCATCTGAACACTTTACAGATGCAGGATTCCCCCGGCACCGCCCCCTATCATATGCCAAAGAACTGCCAGCATTGCGATAATCCTCCCTGTGTAGCCGTTTGCCCGGTAGATGCAACCTACAAGAGAGGTGACGGCATTGTGCTCATCGACAATGAACGCTGTATAGGTTGCCGTTTCTGCATGGCCGCCTGTCCATATTCAGCGAGGATCTTTCACTGGACCAGCCCGAAGGATTCCGACAAGCATAACGGGGAGGCATACAACGTTGAGCTCAATGTGCCCCAGAAGCTGGGCACTATCTCAAAATGCCTCTTCAGTGCCGACCGCTGCCGGGAAGGGAAGCTCCCCTACTGCGTCTCAGCCTGCCCTAACGGGGTATACTATTTCGGGGATGAGAACGAAGATGCGGTGACCAACGGGACTACCAAGGAAACCGTGCGGCTAAGCAAACTTCTCAGGGATAACGGTGCATACCAGCTGATGCCTGAATTAGGCACCAAGCCCAGGGTATACTACCTGCCCCCTAAGAACAGGCTGTTTCCTTTCGAACCTGCAACCGATGAAAGCCCGAAAGAGGGATAATTAACAACAAGCGCTTTATATAACCAGCTGAAGCCAAGATTATGGATAAAAAAATGGATCAGATAATCAACGACCTTTCACACCATATAAGGTTAAACAAGGGGTTCTTCCTGTGGATGGGATTCCTGTCCCTTGCTTTCCTCGCATGCCTGTATGCCTACGTCAGGCAGCTCAGGTACGGACTTGGGGTTGCCGGGATCAGGGATTACATTTCCTGGGGATTGTACATTTCCAACTTTGTATTTTTTGTGGCATCAAGCCTCATAGGGATGCTGATCAGCGCCGTGCTCGGGCTTATCGGCCTGAAATGGGTACAACCTATCACCAGGATAGCCGAAACCATTGCCGTTGCATTTGCCGCCGTGGCAGGGCTTGTCATCGTGATGGACATGGGGCGCCCCGAAAGGCTGGCCTATGTTTTCCTGTATGCCAGGTTCCAGTCACCCATTCTCTGGGATGTCACGGTGATTACCACCTACTTTGTGATCAGCCTGCTCCTGCTGTTCCTTCCGATGATACCCGATATGGCCGTGCTTTATAAACGCTTCGGCAACCTGCCCGGATGGCTTAAACCCGTTTACAAAGTACTGTCACTGAACTGGACCGACCATCCCGAGCAGAACCGGATAATCCATCGTTCTATGTATATCCTGCTGATCCTGATAATCCCCGCAGCCCTTTCTATACACACTGTGACTTCCTGGCTTTTCGCCCTCACCGTCAGGCCGGGATGGGACAGCACCATCTTCGGGCCATACTTCGTTTCAGGCGCCTTCGTTGCAGGCTCCGCAGCAGTGATCATCGCCATGTTCTTCTTCAGAAAGAATTATAAGCTCCACGATTATCTTACCGATCTTCACTTTAACAATATGGGAAAAGTGCTGGTGCTGGTTGCTTTTGTTTACCTCTATTTCAACATCAATGAATACCTGGTTCCCGGTTATAAGCTCAAACGGGCCGATGCAATTCATCTCAGGGAGCTTATGAGCGGCCATTTCGCTATTACCTTCTGGCTTGTCCAGGTCGGCGGACTGCTGATCCCCATAGCCCTGATGCTGTTCCGTAAAATGCGCAGGCCCCTGCCTCTCACCCTCATATCGGTCGTTGTCCTGGTCGCTGCCTGGTTCAAACGCTATCTCATCGTTGTCCCTGCAATGGCACATCCGTTCCTGCCAATACAGCATGTTCCGGAAAATTTCAAAGTATATACCCCCACCCTGACAGAAATTGCAATCACTTTGCTGAGTTTCGTCCTTGTGTTGATCATCATTACCCTGATTTCTAAATTCTTCCCTGTCATACCTGTTGTTGAGACTGCAAAAGAGAAAGGTTTGGATCCACTGAAAAGCAATGAATCATGAAAAAACTGTTCTATATACTCCTGCTGGTGTTTATCATGTTGTTGCGCGTTGAGGCGCAGAACCCGGGATGGATTGTGCCTGATGACCAGAAAGGAAAGATCTGCCTTGTCAAGTTCACTCCCGACATGGTGAAGCAGGGCGAGGCGCTTTATATGAAAAATTGCCAGAGTTGCCACGGCATCCCCACCAGGAAAAATTTTGCCGCCATCCAGCCCTCTCCCGGGGACCTTTCTGAACCTAAGGCGGGAACCCAGAAAGACGGTGAATTGTTTTACAGGATTACCACCGGGAAGGTCCCAATGCCCGAATTCAGGAACATCCTTTCGGAAGACGAACGATGGAGCGTCATCTCATTCCTGCGTACATTCCATAAAGGGTATGTGCAGCCTGATCCTGAAAAAATGGCTGCTTCCATGGGAAAACGCATCAGGCTTACCATGGCATACGATACTGCCAAAAAGAAAATCATGGTAAAGGCTGTTGAACTTACAAAGGACGGCCCTGTGGCTGCAAAAGGAGCCGAGATCATTGTTTTTGTTCAAAGGTATTTCGGGAATATGCAGCTTGCCGATCCCAAACCAACATCCGAGAGCGGCTATGCGGGTTTTGACTGGCCACAGGATCTTCCCGGAGACAAAACAGGCAGGGTAATTCTTGGCGCCAGGGTAAATGACCCCACGGGCAGCATGCAGGAAGCCATTGTAAGAGACACCTTGTCCATAGGCGTACCAACCAACATACCAGCCTTAACTGATACCAGGGCTATGTGGTCGACCAGGGAGAAAGCCCCGGTATGGATGATAGTTACCTATATACTGGCTGTTATCATTACCTGGTATTTTATTATCTATATCATTCTTTCCGTTCTCGATATGAGGAAAATAAAACAAGTAAAAAACACATGAAAAACCGGGTTTTAATACAAGGCATCCTGATATCGTTCTGCCTGCTGCTTAACCTGCACGGGCAGTCCCAGAGTGTCATCAGCCCTGAGGTAGGTGTTGAAGAACACCTCGACAGCATCATCCCTCCCGGCCTGACTTTCCTAAATGAACAAAGCATGCCTGTAAAACTCGGCGACCTCTTTAACAAGCCGACGATACTCACCCTGGTTTACTTCGATTGTCCCGGCCTTTGCAGCCCCCTGCTTGACGGCGTCTCGGAGGTGGTGGAAAAAATGGGGATGGAACTTGGGAAGGATTACCAGATTGTGACAGTCAGTTTCAACTACAAGGATACCCCTGAAAAAGCCATCCAGAAGAAGAACACATTTTTAAAAAAACACAGCAAAAGCCATGCAAAGGACTGGTATTACCTTACCGGCGACAGTGCAAACATTTTCCACCTCGTCAATGCGGTGGGGTTCAAATCAAAGAAGCAGGGCAATGACTGGATACATCCGGCTGTGATCACGATTGTAAGCCCGAAAGGGAAAATAACCCGCTACCTGTACGGCGTTACTTTTTTGCCTTTTGACGTCAAGATGGCGATCATTGAAGCCGGGAAAGGGCAATCAAGGCCCACTATCAACAGACTGCTTCAGTTTTGTTTCAGTTATGACCCTGAAGGCCGGAGGTATACCCTTGCGGTGACCAAGATCAGTGCCACCATCATCATATTCCTGGCCCTGGTGTTGTTTTTAACGCTGCTGTTGCGGTCAAAAAATAAAAAGAAGAATAACGATTAGAATCAGATACTATGGCAGAAGCAATAACCCAATCTTATCTTGAAAATACAGGCAAATACAAGGGAATACTTGCCTGGCTCACAACGACCGATCACAAGAGGATCGGCCTGATGTATATGTACGCCATGATGGTATTTTTCATTGTCGGTGTTTTACTCGGGGAACTGATGAGGCTGGAGCTTTTCAGGCCGGGTCAGCAGTTCTATAACGCCCAGACTTACAACGGAATTTTTACAATTCACGGGATCATCATGATTTTCACCGTAGTGATCCCCGGGCTTGCCGCCGTTTTCGGTAATTTTTCGATGCCTATTATGATTGGGGCCCACGATGTGGCTTTCCCGAGGCTTAACCTGTTTTCATGGTATCTCTTCATATTGGGTGCGGCCATTGCCCTTTCATCACAGTTTTTAGGCAACGGCCCCCCCGATACAGGCTGGACGTTTTATGCTCCATACAGCACCCAAACACATACCAACGTGGTTGCAGCGGTTTTCGGCGCATTTGTTCTGGGCTTTTCCTCCATTCTCACCGGGCTCAATTTTATTGTTACAATCCACCGTTTAAGGGCGCCGGGCATGACATTCTTCAGGATGCCCCTCTTCCCCTGGTCACTTTATGCCACGGCCTGGATACAGGTGCTTGCAACCCCCATCGTAGGGATCACCCTGCTGATGGTCATCGCAGAGCGCTGGCTGAGGATAGGTTTTTTTGATCCTTCCCTGGGAGGCGATCCTATCTTATACCAGCACCTGTTCTGGATCTACTCGCATCCCGCGGTATATATCATGATCCTTCCTGCCATGGGGGTCATCACAGAGATCATCCCGACCTTTGCCCAGAGAAGGGTGTTCGGTTATAAAGCCATTGCCCTTTCAAGCCTTGCCATCGCCCTGGTCGGGTATTTTGTGTGGGCACATCATATGTATACTTCCGGAATGAGCATCACCGCGCGCTGGGTGTTTTCCCTCCTTACTTTCCTCGTTGCCGTTCCAAGCGCCATAAAGGTATTTAACTGGGTTACAACAATGTACAAGGGATCTATCTCGGTAAAACCTCCCTTCCTTTTCGCCCTGGGTTTCATTTTCCTGTTTATGATAGGCGGCCTCACGGGGCTAAGCCTGGGATCGCTGGCAACAGATATCCACGTTCACGATACTGCATACGTTGTGGCTCATTTCCACTATATAATATTCGGAGGCGTCGGATTCGCATTTTTCGCGGCCCTGCATTACTGGTATCCCAAGATGTATGGCAGGATGTATAATTTCCGCAGGGCCAACATGGCATTCGGGTTCCTCTTTGTTGGGTTCAACCTGTTGTATTTCCCCCAGTTCGTCATTGGTATAATGGGAATGCCCCGCAGGTATTTCGACTATCTTCCCCAGTTCACTTTGGGGCAGCAGATATCGGGTGTGGGAGGCTTATTGCTGCTGATCGGGATCATTATCATGCTGGCCAACCTGTTCAGTAAGAAAGGTGCAAAAGCCCCCGATAATCCCTGGGGAGGATCGACCCTGGAATGGACGGTGTCTTCACCCCCACCTGTGGAGAATTTCGATGAAATCCCGGTGATCACAGGGGAACCGTATAATTATGAATAATCAGTGACCGGTGAATAGTGAACAGTGACTGGTGAACTTAAAAAAAGACCAAAAAATAAATTACAGATATGGAAATGCACAGAGACGATATTGGCGCGAAACTGGGAATGTGGTTATTTATTTTCACCGAGATCCTTCTTTTCGGAGGCTTGTTCCTGGTATATGCGGTAATGCGCCACCGGTACGCGGATGAATTCCACCAGGCCGCCCATCAGCTTAATGCATTTATAGGTACTGTCAATACCGTTGTTCTTTTATTAAGCTCTGCAACCGTGGCCATGTCGATCACAGCGGTCCAGAAAGGCGAAAAACGGAAAGGGGTGTTGTTCATCCTGGTCACCCTGATTTGTGCCGGTATCTTCCTTTTCAATAAGTATTTTGAATGGGGACATAAATTTTCTATCGGCCTTTACCCGGGTTCTGATATGATGATCGGGCTCAAACACGGCTACATCCTGTTCTTCAGCCTGTATTTCTTCATGACCGGGCTGCATGTGCTTCATCTCATCGTTGGCAGCATTATTCTCACGGTTATAATGATCAGGATACAGTCCGGCAGCATCAATAAAGAAAGATATGTGCTTCTGGAAAACGGGGGCCTTTACTGGCACCTGGTCGACCTGATCTGGATATTCCTGTTTCCGTTGTTGTACCTTATTACTTAGTGAATAGTGACTGGTGACTAGTGAATGGTGACTATTCGCTTGATTAAATGAACTGACAGAATAAACAAACAAACAACGACATGACACATACAGAATCACATATAACAGATTACAGGGTTTACGGATGGGTTTTACTTGCATTGCTCATCCTCACAACCATTACCATTACTGTGACCTGGATCGATCTATCGGCTCTTACGGTATTGGTGGCACTTATCATTGCATCGGTTAAATCGTTCATCGTGCTGCGCTACTTTATGCACCTGAAATTTGAATCCAGGCTGTTCACTGTTTTTGTCGTCATGGTGCTTAGTATTTACATTCTGGTCATTGCCCTGACCTTCTTCGATTATCTGTTAAGGTAAAAAAACATTAATTTCTAAAACACAGCTATGTTTACGGAAGCTTCAAATTTTGCCGAAGGTGTTGATCTGGCGTTTAAAGTAATATTCGGGATCAGTATTTGCTTCCTGGTAGGGATAACCACAACCATGTTATGGTTCGTGGTGAAATACCGCCGGTCAAAACATCCGAAAGCCGAACAGATCAGGGATAATACAGCCCTTGAGATCACATGGACACTGATACCCCTTGCCATAGCCTTATTGATGTTTTATTACGGGTACGTGGCTTTCCGCCCGCAAAGGGACTTTCCAAAGGATGCCATGAACGTGACAGTCGTCAGTAAAATGTGGGCATGGTCATTCGTTTATCCCGGGGATAAGGAATCGGAGATGCTGGTTCTTCCTCTCAACAAAGCTGTAATCCTGAATTTAACTTCTCTTGACGTGATCCATAGTTTCTATGTTCCGGCCTTCCGGCAGAAAGAGGATTGTGTTCCGGGGAAAACAAACCAGATGTGGTTCATACCCACAATGATCGGGGAATACTGGGTTCTTTGCGCTGAATATTGCGGGATGAACCATTCCTATATGGAAGCCAAGGTGAAGGTCGTTACCCAGGCAGAGTATGATGCATGGATCAATGCCCTTCCGAAGAAAGTGGCAGAACCAGAAGGCCTTACCATTATCAAAAAGAATGCCTGCACCGGTTGCCATTCAATCGACGGTTCCAAACTGGTCAGTACTTCGTTCAAAGGCATCTTCGGAAAGGAAAGTGTAGTTGTCACCGATGGGAAAGAACATAAGGTCATTGTGGATGAGGCTTATATTAAAACCAGTATTTACGAGCCCGACAAGGATGTTGTAAAAGGGCTTCCCAAGGGAGTGATGAAATCGTACAAAGGCATTATCACTGATAATGACATGGCGAAGATCATCGATTACTTCAAGTCCATCAAATAGCCTTAAACGATCCCGCGTTTGTCTCTCAGATATTATCTGCAGCTTATCCGCCCCGGGGTGACCATCGCCGTCACTGCTTCAGCAATTGCATCGGCCGTGATCTGTTCAGGAGGATTCCCCCCTGGCATTCTCTGGCCGATAGCCGGTATTTTCCTGCTGGCCGCCGGGGCTTCGGCCCTGAACCAATACCAGGAATGGGAGTATGATGAGAAAATGGAAAGGACGAAGGTGCGTCCTATCCCTTCGCGGCATCTTACTATTTCCGACGGACTCAGAACTGCCAACATTTTCCTTCTGTCAGGCTTTATAGTTCTTATAACAGAAGGGAACCTTCTCCTTTTCGGCCTGGGGCTGTTTAATGTATTATGGTACAATGGGGTCTATACACTGTTAAAACGAAAAACAGCTTTTGCAGTGATTCCCGGGGCTCTTACAGGAGCTATACCGGTATTGATGGGATGGGTGGCAGCCGGCGGTAAGCCCTCCGACCCTGTGCTGGTGTTCCTTGCAGTATTCATTTTCATCTGGCAGATGCCTCATTTCTGGCTGATCATAATGAAGTACAAGGATGAATATAAGAAAGCAGGGTTCCCGGTCCTTTCCGATATATTCTCCCCCGTCATGATGAAGCTGACCATAATTGCCTGGCTTATTGCAGCATCAGCCATTACCATATATTTTTCATGGTTCAGCATTGTTAAATATGCCGACCTGAGATACCTGCTTGCAGGTTTTAACCTTTTTATTGTCCTGTTTATCGGCTTCCAGCTTTTCATATTCCGAAAGATCAGCTACCGTTTCATTTTCCTGGCCGGGAACCTCTATATTTTCGTTGTTTTTGCATTCCTTATCATAGAAAGGCTATAATTTTTTTTGATTTTTCTATCACTTTTCTGCGGATGGCGGATTAAGCTGATAAACAGCTTATGACACAGACAAAGATATGGGTGCATGCCGTTTGGGGGGCAAGAGGGCGGCATACCCTGTTTTCAAACGGGTCGCGACAGGAGTTCCTGGATCATCTCCAGGCTGTTGCGGTGAAAAAGAACATTGAACTTGGTACGGTCAACTGCTGGGTTGACCATATCCATTGCCTTGTTCGTCTAAGGAGCGAACAAAGCCTGGAGCAGGTTGTAAAGGAACTGCGAACTGAAGCCGGTAAATGGATCAATGCAAAATCGCTGACCGTTAAACGATTCTGCTGGGAGAAGGAATACTTTGCAGCATCGGTGAGCGAGGGTAACCTCCAGGGTGCAAAAAACTACATATTAAGCCAGGAGAGGCAACATGCCAACCGCACATACAAAGACGAAGTTGCGGCATATTTTTCTCTTGACTTTCCCGTAAAAAACCAGTAGGTTTGTAGAAAATAAAGGTTAATGTCAGACTTATACGAACGTTACAAGCTGTTTTTTGTAATAGTCTTCATTGCAATAACCGGCTTCCTGGTGTGGTATTTCTCCCAGATCGTTATTTTTATAATTGTTGCGATGGTGATCTCCATTGTTGGTACGCCCCTCGTTGACATCCTTGGCAGAATTAAAATCGGGAAGGTCAGGTTTCCGCATGGCCTGAGTGTTGCTATCACCCTGATCCTGATGATAATGATAGTGTTCGGGTTGTTCTCGTTTTTCATCCCCCTTGTAGTCAGGGAAGCCTCGATGATAAGCCAGATCGATACGCAAAAGCTGGTGGAGCACTTTCAATCACAGATCAACTGGCTGCAAACCACTTTACTTCAGTACGGAATAATTCAAAAGGGTGCAACCATTGAATCTTCAGTGAAAACCATGGTGCTTAAGCTGATCGATTTTAACGTCTTTTCGAATGTGCTTTCCTCTATAATTTCATTTACAGGCTCATTCTTTTTCAACCTGTTCTCCATCTTATTCCTTTCCTTTTTCTTTCTTTATGACTCTACAATGATGCCCAAGCTTCTGCTTAGCGTCATTCCTGAGAAGTATACTGAGCAGGCCAGGAATGTGATGCTGAGGAGCAAAAAACTGTTATCAAGGTATTTTATTGGTTTGATCATTCAGATAATGGCCAATATCTTAACATATTCCCTGGGCTTGTTGATCGTTGGGGTTAACGGGGCCCTCGTCATTGGATTTTTTGCCGGTATCCTTGTGATCATTCCATACATAGGAGGTATAATCGCAATTGTTACCGGATTATTGCTGGGACTGACAGGGCTGATAAGTGTTGGCATGTATGACCAGCTATTGCCGATGTCGGTGAAAATTATTGCCGCCATGCTGGCTGCCCAGATGATTGACAATAACATTTTCCAGCCATATATCCAGGGCAGGAGCGTAAAGGCCCACCCTGTTGAAATTTTCATTGTTGTGATTGCCGCTGCCAGTTTCGGGGGCATTCCGGGTATGATAGTTGCTGTGCCTGCTTATGGCTTCCTGAAAATAGTCGCCGCTGAATTCCATAGCAGCTTTCGCCTCAAAAAAGAATTAAAACAAGAGATCCATAAAAACTCAAATTATGGCAGGTAAGTCGAACATTCTCATCGCTGCGGTAGCAGGGCTTGCAGTTGGTATAGGCATCGGCATGCTCATTGCTCCTGAAAAAGGATCAAAGACAAGAAAAAAGATAAAGGAGAAGATCCTTGACCTGGCCGACAAACTGGAAGAAGGATTTCCAACCAGCTTCGAGGAACTTAAATCGGTCCTGGCATCTGAGAAGGAAACGGAAAGTGAAAACAGTCCGGTCCAGGAAACCGGGCCTGTATCCTGAAAGGTTGCAGGAAATGAAGTGAAAAATTTAAAGTAATAAACAATGGAACCAAACCGCATATCCGACAATTTCTCATCTCTGACTGAAAACATGAAGGATTATGTCAACCTGAGGATTGATTATGTCAAACTTCTGTTAACAGAGAAGATTGCCAAACTGGCATCCTTCTTCCTGCTCTCGGTGATCTTCTTTATCCTGGGAATGTTCCTGGTGTTATTTATTTCCTTTGCTTTTGTATTCTGGTATGGGGAAGAAATCGGGCCTACCTTTGTGGGAGCTCTTATCATAGTGGCTTTTTATATCATTCTCGGCCTGTCGATTTTTGGTTTGAGAAATAAACTTTTCATCAATCCCATGGTAAAACGTCTTGCAAAAATCATTATGGAGGAAGAAGATGAGAACCAGTGATCCCTATAAAATCAGGATAAGCCATATCAACTCCCTGGCAGACCTTCAGCGCGAAAAGGAAAAGCTGCAACTGGAGATTGTACGCAGGGAAGAAGGTATCAAATACAATTATCACAACCTTGCCCACCTGCTTTCCTTCCGCAGCCTTTTAGGTACGCTCATAGATGATGTAAGCACTACCACCACTGTAATTGGGAAACTCTTTTCCTTTGGCAAAGAATTCCTGGCAAAACGAAAAAAGAAAAAGAAAGCAAAGCATGTGATCATCCCTGAGGAGAAGACGGAATAAAACCATTTCGCCTTGAAATTTATCACCTTTCCCCGGATCATCAATTACATTAAACTTCTCTTCGGATATCTTCTATCCCGTTTATTGAGGAGGCCCTTGCATTACGGGATGCCGGCAGCTGTTTCCATTGAACCCACAAACAGGTGCAACCTGCACTGCCCCGAGTGTCCCAGCGGCATGAAGATGCTCAGCCGGGATGCGGGGTTCATGAACATCGACTCGTTCCGTTCAATCATTGACCAGCTTTCGCCTCAACTAACCTGGGTTACCTTGTATTTCCAGGGGGAACCTTTCATGAATCCGGGCTTCTTTGATTTAATCTCGTATGCAAGAAGCAGGAACATTTTTGTCAGTTCATCCACTAACGGGCATTTCCTCGATGTAAACAATGCAAAAGCCACTGTGAAATCGGGTATAAACCGCCTCATCATCTCCGTTGACGGTACCGATCAGGAAGCTTATGAAGCATACCGTGCAGGGGGGTCATTAAAAAAAGTTGTTGATGGGATAAGAACACTTGCCGATGCAAAAAAGTCGGCCGGCAGCCGTACCCCGCAAATAATCATTCAATTCCTTGTATTCAAATCGAACCAGCACCAGGTTAACGACATCCGCAGAAAAGGCCTTGAATGGGGAGGTGATAAAGTGGAGATCAAAACCGCCCAGTTTACCGATTTCATCCATGGCAACCCCTTAATGCCATCCCCGGGGAAATATTCAAGATACAGGATGCAGGATACAGGATGGAAGATAAAAAACACTTTACCGGATCATTGTTTCAGGATGTGGGCCGGCTGTGTGATCACATGGGACGGTACAGTTGTGCCATGTTGTTTTGACAAAGATGCCTGGCACCCACTCGGGGAAATAAAAAAAAAAAGCTTCAGGGAGACCTGGACCAGCGTTGAATACAGGGATTTCCGTCACAAGATTTTAAATGGGAGGGCGCAGATCGCTATCTGCAAAAACTGTACGGAAGGAACGGGCCTGAGCAGGTGGTTTTAGTGTAGCACTTACTTTATATATTTGCATGCGGTTACGGTAAGATGACCGGCTGATTTTCATTTTATGGCGAAGATACTTGAAGCTTGTGTCAATTCAGCAGTTTCGGCAGTTGCAGCGGGGAACGGTGGCGCCGACCGCATCGAGCTCTGCGAAAACATGATGGAAGGGGGCTGCACCCCCAGTGCCGGTACAATAAAGTTTGCAAGGAAAGAACTGCAGATACCCATCATGGTTATGATCCGTCCCAGGGGAGCTGATTTTCTTTACACCCATGATGAATTTCTGATTATGAAGAACGACATCTGTGCAGCCCGGGACCTTGGCGCCGACGGCGTTGTTTTCGGGATCCTGAACCCAAACGGGAGCATAGATCTTAAACGCATGGGAGAGCTTGTTGAGCTGGCAAGACCGATGCAGGTAACCTGTCACAGGGCATTCGACATGACAGCCGATCCCTTCAAGGCTCTGGACGATCTTATACTTCTTGGGGTTGACAGGGTTCTTACATCCGGCCAGAGCGATAGTGCCCTGTCGGGGGCTCCTCTTATCAGGGAACTTATCAATTATGCAAAAAAACGCATAATTATCATGCCAGGTCATGGGATCAAAGAGCATAACCTGAGAGAAGCTATTAATCTGACGGGAGCTTCGGAATTTCACCTGTACCTCCCCAAATATGCCGGGAGTGCAATGACCTTCATCAGGGAGGGTGTGAAGATGGGGAAATCCGATTTGTCGGAATACGGGTATGAGCTTATAGATGAAGAAAGAATAAGAAGAGCGAAAGAAATACTGAATACCTGAAATCATAGCGATTGTCACGCCCTAACGACCATCCCGAAAATTATGACCGATATTCTTCAGATAGCAAATGAGTTCAGCATCCAGGGAAAGCCCTCCGGCTTCACCCGCATAGATTCCGGTCACATCAATGATTCATACAGGATCAGGGTTTCGCCCGGGGGATCGCCGGAATATATGCTTCAAAAGATCAATCATCGCATCTTTACAGATGTTCCGGCTCTTACCCATAACATTCTGAAGGTCACAAAACACATATCGGAACAGGTTCGGGCCCGTGAGGCCGGCATCCCATTTGTTGAGATCACTCTGGTCCCAACCAGGAACAATACTTTCTTTCATCACGACATGGAAGGGAATTTCTGGAGGATGTTCAATTTTATTGATGGAAGCAGGAGTTTCGACCAGGTTCCCGGCCCGGAGCTTGCCTATGAAGGCGGCAGAGCTTTTGGGTTATTCTTTAAACTGACCATGGGGATGGATATATCGGGACTAGCTGAGACGTTAAAAGACTTTCATAATATCGAAACCCGGCTTGAAGCGTTTCGAAGCATCTGCGCCAAAAACCCATGCAATCGTGTTGATGAGGCAGCCAGTGAAATCAGGTTCATTGAAGAACGTGCTGAAGAAATGCACTCTATTCTCAGGCTTGGCCGGTCGGGGCAGATCCCTATAAGGGTTACCCACAATGATACCAAGTTTAACAATATCCTTTTTAACAGCCAAAACAAGGCAATATGTATTGTTGACCTTGACACGGTAATGCCCGGTTACATCCTTTATGATTTCGGGGACGCTATCCGCACCGGTGCCAATTCCGGGGCCGAAGATGAGGCGGATCTCCGGAAGGTTTTTATTGACATGGATCTTTTCAGCGCATACAGTAAGGGATTCCTCGAGTATGCAGGCGAAATTCTCACCAAAGCTGAAAAATCACACCTCGCCTTTTCAGCCCGTTTCATGACTTTTATCATTGGCCTGAGGTTTCTCACCGATTTCCTGGATGGAGATAACTATTTTAAGACCAGGTTCCCTGCCCATAACCTGCAAAGGGCCAGGGCCCAGTTTAAACTGGTTCAAAGCATGGAAGAGAATTCATCGGCCATGGAAAAAATTATTTCTGATCTTTGCAGATTAACATCCTGAAGAAAACCCATATGCTAAAAAAATCAAACTCCCTGTTAATTCTCATTTGCATGCTGCTTGTCATTTCTGCAGCCGCTCAAACGAAAAATGAAATCAATATTATCCCTAAACCGGTTTCCCTGAAGCTTAAAACCGGCATTTTCGGGATCAATGCAAACACTACATTGTATGTTTCCAAAGTTGATGCCGAAGAAACCTTCACAGCGGGATTCTTCGCCCGCCTGATGGAGAATGCAGGGTTTAAGGGTATGAAAGTGACTGAAGCTCCAAAAGAAATCAAGGCTGTGAAAAATGGGATCTTTTTCCTGTTGAGTAAAAAAGGCAAAATGCTACCCGAAGGTTATACCCTGAATATTTCACCCGACAGGGTAGTCATTGAAGCGGCTGGCGCGCCCGGCTTGTTTTACGGGTTGCAAAGCCTTATCCAGCTTCTGCCTCCCGAAATTTATTCGGAAAAACATGAGACCAGGAACCTGAAACTCACCCTTCCCTGCCTTGAGATCAGGGATTATCCCAGGTTTGCATACCGCGGCATGCATCTTGATGTTTCCCGCCACTTCTTTCCGAAAGAATTCATCAAACAGTATATTGACCTGATCGCAATGTACAAGATGAATGTATTTCACTGGCATCTGACCGATGATAACGGCTGGCGCATCGAGATTAAAAAATATCCAAAGCTTACCAGCATCGGCGCCTGGAGGGTTGACCATGAAAATGCACCATGGAACCAGCGTGCCCTGCAAAAACCCGGTGAGACCGCAACCTATGGCGGATTTTACACCCAGGATGATATACGCGAGATCGTTCAGTATGCCGCACAACGGTATGTTTCAATAATCCCTGAAATTGAAATGCCTGCACATTGTGTTGAGGTACTCGCCGCCTATCCGGGTTTATCCTGTACCGGAGGCCCATTCGCAGTGCCTCCCGGATCTTACTGGCCAAACATTGACATTTTTTGCGCCGGGAATGATTCGGTGTTTACATTCCTGCAGGATGTGCTCACCGAAGTCATGGGGCTTTTCCCATCAAAATACATCCATATAGGGGGGGACGAAGCTGATAAAACAAACTGGAAGACCTGTCCTAAATGCCAGGCCAGGATCAAAACCGAAGGATGTAAAGACGAAAATGAGCTTCAGAGTTATTTCGTAAAACGCATTGAGAAATTCATCCTCTCGAAAAACCGCAGGATGATAGGATGGGACGAGATCCTCGACGGGGGGATTGCCCCAGAGGCCACAGTGATGTCATGGAGAGGGGTTGAAGGCGGGATTGCTGCGGCAAAGCAGGGGCACGATGCCATCATGACTCCCGGGGATTACTGTTACTTCGACCATTACCAGGCTAATCCTGAAACGGAACCCAAAGCTATCGGGGGTTTCCTTACACTGAAAAAAGTTTACTCATATGAACCCATCCCTGAAGAACTCACGGCCGAAGAGCAGAAACATATACTGGGTGCACAGGGAAACCTGTGGACAGAATTCATCCCTTCTGTAAAACAGGCCGAATATATGGCCCTGCCGAGAATGATCGCCTTATCTGAAGTTGACTGGTCCCCTAAAGCGGTTCGGGATTTCAAAGAATTCAGGACCAGGCTGAATGTACATCTGAAGAAACTTGATTATATGAACGTCACTTATTCCCCAGGCTCCTTCAGGGCAGATATCAGTACCATGTTCGACCGGAAAACCGGGAAGGTAAAGGTTGTCATTTCCTCTGAACAGCCCGGGATCACTGTAAATTATTCCCTGAACGGGAGCGACCCTACAATGTCATCCGCAGTCTATAATGAACCTTTTGACATCAGCAGCAATACGGTTATCAAAGCCGGTTTGTTTGCTGACGGGAAACTCAAAGAAAAGATCAGTGAACGCAGTTTCCTGTTTCACCTTGCAGTCGGTAAAAAGATACGATATATGACCAAATGGTCGGAGAGGTACCCTGCCGGAGGGGAAACAGCCCTTATCGACGGGCTCAGGGGCAGTAAAAATCATCATGACGGCCTTTGGCAGGGTTATTCAGGGAATGACCTGGATGTTATTATCGACCTGGGAAAAGTAATCCCGGTTACATCAGTTATGACGACCATGTTGCAGAACCAGAAAGCCTGGATCTTTCTCCCAAAATATGTAGAATATTCTCTTTCTTCGGACGGGGAAAAATGGCATTCGGTGAACCGGGTATTAAATACCGCTTCTCCCAAAGAAGAAGAGGCATTCATCCAGCCATTCACACAAGGATTTCCTTCAACTCCTGCAAGATACCTGAGAGTTACTGCAAAAAGTTACGGCACATGCCCTGCCTGGCATGAAGGAGCCGGGCAGGCCTGCTGGATTTTTGCAGACGAGATCGCTGTTTATTAGTACCTGCTTACTGCAAATGGTTTAACAACCGTTCCTTCTGAAGTACCGAGGACAAGGTAGTACATTCCCGGGCTAAGTGAATTCACTGATATTTCAAAGCCAGAGCGGTATGAAAGCCCGGGTGCCAGGCTTAGCAATTCCCTTCCGCTCAAATCAGTTACAATGAGAGAATTAATCCCCACCTGATCGGGGAGGCTGATCCTCAGCCTGTCCCGGGCGGGGTTAGGAGACAATTTAACAATAATGTTCCTGCCGGAATTATCTTCGATGCCCACTCCATAAACACGCGTGTCTATTGCAATTGCATCGGAAGAGATCCCTGTTTGATAAGATGTGATTGAATCACCCTTAAGGGTAGTCACAAGACAGTATCCCGGGGTAACATAATCACCTATATTTGTATATATTCTGCCATTAAGAGTGTCAATCGCAGAGGAAAGAATATAAGTGAACATGGCGGAACCCGGATCGGGAATGATAGCTGTATCAATGACAGCTCCGGTATTTAAATTAACTGAAGCAATTCCATAATTGAGCCCCAGGTACAGAAGGCTGTCGTGGATCCCCGAAGCCGCAGAAACATTAAATGGAAGAAATAAACTGGTATTACGGCGGTTTGAAGGAACATAAACCGTAACGCTGCCGGTATCAACCACTCCATAAGGAGTTTTGTTTACCGAAATGATTTTACCTTTATATTCAAACAAGTCCCAGATCCCGACAGCCAGGTGGCCGAAATTAATTTCGGTTTTCAGGGTCCATGATACCGGATCAACGATTGCCAGTTTGCCTTCAGTGCCTAACCATCCTCCATTCACAGCTACGTATACTGTATCGTGAACACAGGCTATCCCGGCACAATCGCCTGAAATGCCTGGCACCTCTGCAATTAAACCCAGGTTTGCAGTGTCAAGGACTTCAAGAAAATTCCAGGTTACAGGATACTGCTTTGAAACGAGCAATTTGCCATTATACAGGGCAAGCCGGCTCAATCCTGAATCGGCAATAGCTGCCATCCTCTTGAGGGTGTTCAGGTTATATTTAATAATGGAATCCTGTGTGGCAAAATAAGCTACATGCCTGCTAACAAGAATTGACTGGGAAGACTGTGTAAATATCGAACTGAAATTATTTATTGTTTTGGTAAGCGGATCATAAGATTGCAATGTCACATAATCGTTATAAGGCGGGGTGTATTCAAACTTACCTGAATTAGAAGTGAGCACCTGTTTAACAACACCGTTTGACTGATTGAACCCCACACACGGGTATATCAGTGATAAGCATAGAATAGCAAGGGAAAGTAACTTTGTTGGATTCATGGACTGTATGATTTTTGTTTGTTTCGCAGGCACTGCCCCGGTATTATACCGGGATCACTGTTATACTTCACCGAAGATTATCGGCGAAAGGACCACTGGCATGGTGCAAAAGTAAAAAAACTGCCTGAATTTACAGGCAGAAAAGCTTAATGATTTTTTTCGCAAGCCTTATTTCCCTCGCCTTGATGGTGTTGACCCTGATTCCCTTTTCCCATTCCCTGTCCCATCTTACTACAACCATACAATTCAGAATATATGGCTGATAATTTGAGACATTGGTCAGGAGTACAGATTTGTTTCAGTTGCTGAAACTGGACAATTGCGGCCTTTTGCAATAACTTCTGCAGCTCACCTATAGTCTCAGTGCAGCTGTTCAGTTTCACCGTATCGGGTCTCAAAGAGGAGAGTTCGTCAAGCATAGCTGTACGTGTGCTTTTTATTTCGTTGACGAGGGGTTCTGTATGCTCGCGGAACTTTTTATTTATTTCAGAAACCTTTGCAGTTTGTTCAGCCGTAAGTGCAAGCTGTTCATTCAGTATCCTGCATGTCCCACTGCACCCCATGGTATCAGCATTTACATCCCTGTTCGCCCTGTAATAGAAAAAATAAGTTGTAAAGGCTGAAATATTGAGTACGATCATCAGCATCATGATCCATAACACTACCCTGTATTTATTGAAGTAATTCATATCGCTTAGGTTATTTATATAATTGCAGTATTTTATCCTCGTCGTTAAGTTCGGAAATGAATAATTCGGTTTTCATTACACTCAAGTCACTCTTAGTCATATTTTGGCTGATATTCTTGCCCTGAATACCGGCGAAAAAGCCTGTTATTACTGCAAGCAGTATCAATGCACAGGCAAGGACTGGTTGAAGCAGGCGTGGCAGATGAAACATTCTCCCATGATCAGCCTCCTCAAAGTATTGTTCCATTTTCAGTAATGTGCGTGCGGCAAGAAACGGGTTGACCGCTGTTTGTCGGTCCTTATCTATTACTTCAATAAAAGAAGAAAAAGAATTAAGAAGTGACGAACAGGAACCGCATCCTGAGACATGTTCCCCGACCAATGCAATTTCATCGGCCTTAAGCCGGTTTTCTTTAATTGCGAACAGGTTATCTTTTATGAAAGTACAATCCATATCAGTTCTTTTTTAATTCAGGAAAGTGAACAGCTAATTTTTGCTGAAGATTGACCTTTGCCCTGTGAATAAGTGACTCCACCGATGAAAGGCTCAGGTTCATGATCTCGCAGATGTTCTTGTAAGGGAGGTCTTCATGCTTGCTGAGAACGAAAGCGATCCTTTGATTTTCGGGCAGGGAGCCGATGGCGTTGTTTAATAAAATTCTCTTCTCTTTGTCATCGGCAGCAGTATCATGGTTTATTGATTCCATTGCCCTGGTTGCAGGACTGGCTCCACTGTGAAAAACATCACCCAGCCTGCGGAATATTTCCTTGCGTTTATTTCTTTTCAGCTGGTTCAGGGAACGGTTGACTGTAATACGGTAGATCCAGGTCGAAAGCGCAGCCGAATGGCGGAAAGAGGCTGCCGAAGATATTATTTCAAGGAAAATATCCTGTGACAGGTCCTCTGCATCTTCCATATTCCCGGTAAAATAGAAGGCTGTTTTGACTACCTGTTTCTGATATGTTTCGATCAGGAACTGAAAAGCCTGGCGGTCACGCCTTAGTATTCCCTGTATCAGTTCGTAGTCAGTCATTCGTGGCCGGTAAGATAAAAGCAAAGGTCAGGCTAAATTGAATAAAAAATTCAGCCTGACCCGGAATTGCCAGAATTACTTTGTTGGTGCAGTTGATTTTTCAGGAGATGCCGATTGACCAGTGCTCCCTTTACCCTGGCAGCAACCGGTTTTGGAATTGCCTTTGGCACAGCCTGCGCTCTTTGCAGCACAGCCAGATTTGCTGTGGTTATCAGTGCAGCTTGCTTTGCAATCCTTCATTTCTTTTTCCTGACAGTTGGATTTTCCCTTGCAACTGGGGCAGTCCTTTTTCAAATCGCAAATTCCGTCACCGTTCTTGTCGACAAACTTTGCGCATGCAGTTCCACACTGTGTTGTTTTAGTTTCCTTTGCAGGGGCAGTTGTAGTTGAGGCATTTTGTGAATACCCATAAATTGCAAATACAAGTACCATTGCAACCGGCATCATCCTTCTGAGAATCGTTTTCATTGTTTCGAATTATTGGTTTAACATTGGGTTTATATATTTGACAACCGGAAAATGAAAAACCTGCGGTCATCTATATAATTTTTCTAACCCTGCATTTCTAACCAATAAACAAACCTTCGATCCTCACCTTGAAACCTCCATCCTTCAGCTTTGTAACTGCGTTAACAAGTCCGCTGTGCCTCCATTGCAGCATGCAGCGACGGGGCAGGAACCAGTAACGCATTCCAAGCTTAATTTCGACATTGGTTTCTTTGATGATTCCTTCATAGCCCTGGGCAACATAGTAACCGATGTCGATAAAACCCTGCAAACGGGGTTTCAAAGGGCCTGTCACACACCAGTTTATAACCCCGTTACGGGCATCAACACTGGTCACAACCCCGCAATGGGTAACAGGGCAGCCGCAGGACATTCCCATGGGGCGTCCGATCATGATATCATCCTTTTTTACTCCCAGGTCCTTTACCAGGGCCGGGTTATATGGCAGGATCGTTTCACGGGGGCCGGGTTCATTGTCAAATGAATCGAGTATGAAATCAAACTCTCTTTTGAGGTTGTCTTTCCAGCCCAGTTTCTCTCCAAGGCCGGTATGATGGCAGCTTAAGCAGGCCACCGGGTCAGAAACCTGAGGCTTCCCGCTCTCTATATGGATGCAAAGTTTAATGTCATCAGGGTTTTTCACCAGGTGGTCCCCAAAAAGAACACAGGTGCGGAATCCGCAAGCACCGCAATCCAATCCCGGAAGGGGCTTGATCAAATCCAACTGAATGTTGTTTTCTTTATACATAAGTTTGGTTTTTATGGTTTCGGTTTATAAAATGCAATGAATCTCCCCAGGCCTCATAACCTGTCTCATCCCCTGCCATTTTGATCCGTATTTCAAGGCAATCCTTGCATTCATCACGGTTCTCTTCAATACAGGGTTTATCTTCATATAAAAGGTAATCTTTACGGTGTTCGCCGGGTGTTAGGCTCGGCATTATTATATTGGCTCCGAATCTCAGCGCCCTTTCACGTCCAAAGCCGTCAATCGCCTGCAAGGCCGTGGCCGAAGCAATATTGATATCTTTCATCATGATCCTTAGGACGGCGATCATTTTCAGTGTAAGCATCAGGCGGTCCTGCCGGGGCATCAATTGTTGCCGGAATTCATACAATGGGGTCTGGGAATGTTCAATATAAGGTCCTAGGCCAATCATGTCGGCATCAATCTTTTTAATGAACATCAGGTCATTAACGAGGTTCGATACAGTCTGGAACGGCAAACCCACCATGACCCCGGTTCCTACCTGGAAGCCAATTTCCTTAAGCGATTCCAGGCATCTTATCCGGGTATCAAAGTCGTGCTGCCTGCCGGAGGGATGCAGTTTGCCATAAAGGTCCCTGTCGGAAGCTTCAATTCTCAGGAGGTAACGGTGGGCTCCTGCTTCAAAAAACCTGCGGTACGTTTCTTTGTTTTGCTCTCCGCAAGAAAGCGTTATCCCCAGCTTCCCGTGCGTTATTGATTTTATATCCCTTACTATACTACAAACAAATTCGGCAAAGGTTCCATCGGTCCTTTCCCCTGATTGAAGGACAACCGACCCATAGCGGTTTTTGAAGGCAAATTCAGCCGCATCAAGGATTTCCTGCCTGTTCATAAGGAACCTCTGCGGACTTTCATTACTTCTGCGAATCCCGCAATAAAGACAATCCTTCAGGCAAATATTTGAAAATTCAATAAGGCCACGCAGGTAAACCCTGTTCCCTACATGCTCCTTTTTAACAGCGTAGGCCAACCCTCCAAGGTATTTGATGTCGTCAGGGTCATCGAGCGAGAGCAGGAAATGAATATCCTCCCGGGATAATTCAGGCTTTTTTGAAATGGTTTCAATTTTTTCCAGCTCAGCCATATTAAAGGGTTAAAATATCGGGTTTAGCTGTTTTACCTTTTCGGAAATAATATCCAGGAAACGATCAATTTCTTTCTGTGTCGTAAACCGGCCCAGGCTCAACCTGATCCCTCCCCTCGCCTGGAAGGGATCCAGGCCGATGGCCTGGAGGACATGCGAGGGGTTCCCCCCGTCGTTTGACGAGCAGGCTGAACCGGTTGATACACAGACCCCGGCTTCATCAAGGAGAAGCTGAAGCCTTATCCCCTCCCCTTCCATTCCTTCAATACAAAAATTTATATTATGCGGAACACGGGCACTGAGGGAACCATTGAAATAAACTCCATCTATCGAATGCTTCAGGGTGTTTAAAATATGTTCATGCATGCCTGTAACTCTCCTTATCTCAGAATCCATCTCCCTGCATGCAATTTCCGCAGCCTTAACAAATCCCAGTATTCCCGGGATGTTCTCGGTGGATGAACGTATGCCTTTTTCCTGTCCGCCCCCGTGAAGCAAGGGTTCAATCTGCACCCCCGATTTAACGAATAAGGCTCCGACACCTTTGGGGCCATGGATCTTATGGGCATTTATTGTCATCAGATCAGCATTCAGAGAAGCTGCATTCAAAGGGATCTTACCGAAAGACTGGCAGGCATCGGAATGAAAATAAATATTTCTGTCCCTGCATAATTCGCCAATCTCTTTCACCGGTTCAATGGTACCGATTTCGTTATTTACATGCATCACCGAAACCAGGATGGTCTTATCGGTAACAGCATCCTTAAGAGCCTGTATATCGACAAGCCCATTATGGCCTACCGGTAGATATGTGACGGTAAAACCCTGGTGTTCAAGCCAGCGGGCCGCTTTCAGGATACAATCATGTTCGATTTCAGATACAATGATATGCCTGCCCCGGCGGGCATTGGCAAATGCAACCCCTTTCAGGGCAAGGTTATTGGCTTCGGTGCCGCTCCCGGTGAAAATGATCTCATCAGGCCTGGCCCCGATCAGTGAAGCGAGCCCTGCCCTTGCCTGATCAAGAATCTCATGGGCCATAGTCCCTACGGAATGCAGGCTGGAAGCATTCCCATAGTATTCTTTCGCCGAGGTTTGAATTGCCCTGGCAACTTCCGGGTCTATCGGGGTGGTTGCCGCATTGTCAAGATAGATCAGCGGGCTATCCATTGTGTTATGAGGCATGTTATTTGGGACTGCGGATGTCATTCTCCAATGTAAAAAAGATCATGTTCCATGGTGCGCAACACCCCGAAATGGTTTTTGGCCCCGATTTCCTTCTTGCCTACACAGATGGTGCATGTCCCAACAGGAGGATTACCCCTTAAAAACATGGGTTGTTCAATTTCGCCTGAGCGTTCAATATGCCTTACGATCGGATCAATCCCTATTCCATACAAGGCATTGCTTTCTACAACAGTGATTTCCTTGGCGGCTTCAATGACCCTGTAACGGAACACCTCCCTCTCGGCCTGGGAGATCAGGTCGATCTTTGTAATAACAGCAATATCGGCCAGTGTAAGCATAGGCCCAATCTTATAGGGAAGGTTCATCCCGCTGGTTGCTTCAAGAACCACCACCCCAAGCGAGTTCTCAATGTAAGGCGAACAACGCAGGCATAATCCGGCAGTTTCCACGAAAAGATAATCACTGCCCGATTTTTCAGCCCATTCCACGGCCTCGTCCATCACCACGACATTACAATGATCGGGGCATAATTCACCTGAATATAGTTTTTTTGCAGGTATACCAAACTCATCACCAATGATTTTATCCTCATCGGCATACAGCACATCGATTTTCAGGTATGCGGGCTTGTGGCCTTTTTTTAGCATCCTTCTTATAACCTGTCTTATTACAGTGGTCTTCCCGCAGGTCGGGGGACCGGCAAATATTATCAGTTTCATATATCAGTTTACTATTTTCAGGGTTTCTAATTGTTCTGCCATCATATTCTCAGATATCTCCTGCCCGCTTCTTATATAAGTGCGGAAATTCAGCATGAGATTGTCTATTTTGCCAAGATCAGCAGCGACTTTTCTTTCTTCGGTATTTGTACAAATAAGTTTCTCCATAGAACCGTTCTTCATGATGATACGGTAGTCAGAGAGCAGGGCAATATGAGGGTCGTGAGTCACAAATACAAAGATCTTCCTGAACTGCTTAAGAAGCTCAAGAGCCTTTGTCCTGTGAATCCCGGCATTTTCAATCTCATCCAGCAGGATAATAGGGGAATTGCCAATGATCACGGCATCGGCAATCAGTAATGAACGGGTTTGTCCGCCCGAAAGTTCAGTCATCCCGGTCGAGGTTATAATTGCTTCGCCGGTAAGCTGGTTGGCAAATTCCAGGGTTTCCTCTATCATCAGTTCGGGATTATCGCCCCCCCTGACTTTTGCATGTATCTTAAGGAACTCGCCCACAGGCAGATCCGAAAGAAAATTTGTATGCTGGGAAATGAGTGCAATAGGGTGTTTCCTGGGATCGAATGAAAAGTCCTCAGGAATGGTTTCCCCGTTGATCATTACCAGGCGGTTAGAAGGGGTGTTTCGGTTTGCAAAAAGTTCAATGTCGTTGATGAGGGTTGTTTTTCCGCAGCCAGTTGGGCCGACTATGCTGATGATGTCGCCCATATTAAGTTCAAAGCGTTCTACTTTTTCGGGTTCACCGGTCTTTCCGTTACCTCCCAGGACACATATCGTTCTGATATCCATGTATAATATTTTATTAAGAATTTAATTGAAATTGTTCGGAGCAAAATTAAGATTATGCTGATTGCCAATATTATAGCTGAGACTGAAAGAAAGTGCCCTTTTACCTGATGTGTTACATTTTAAAAACTGCATTATTTCACCTTTCGATACATGAAAATCAAGTACTTTTGTTGAAAATACCTTATGAGCCAGATCAATCCCCAGCGTTACTTTGACTGTGAAGATTGCCTTTTCAGGACGATCAGCTGTCAGTATATCCAGAAGGAGGAGTTTGAGAAACTCAGATCCAAGTCAGTTCAGCTCAGGTATAAGAAAGGGGAAGTCATTCTGAAGCAGGGAGCCAAGTCGACCCACTTTCTATTTCTAAGGAAAGGTATCATCAAATTCAATTATGAGGATGAGAACGGTAAAAATCTCATTCTTTCCATCAACAAAGCTCCTGCATTAATCGGAGGAGCCAACCTGGTCAATGCCGAGTTCAATTTGTTTTCGGTATGTGCGATTGAGGATTGTGAAGGGTGTACTATTGATGTTGCTCTTCTGACCAGGATTGCATTGGGAAACACCTTGTACCTTTTCAAGATGCTGCAATTCATTACGGATGTCTTCCGCAGTTCCATTTTCAACTTTATAAGCCTGGCCCACAAACAGGTGAACGGCCGGATTGCCGATATACTGATCTTTCTCTCCCAGAATATATATATGAACGATGCGTTCGTGCTCTCATTGTCGAGGCAGGAATTTGCTGAATTTGCAGGCTGTTCCAAGGAAAACGTGATCCATACGCTGCGTAAATTCCACAATGAGGGCCTGATAACCGTTGAAGGGAAGAAGATAATCCTGAATGATCCGGAGCGTTTGCAGAAGATCAGCAAACACGGTTAATTTTCATTTCCGTTTGATCACCTGCAGCTGGTGCACAGCCATGTAGGATGCGAAGGCCCTGTAGCCCTCTGCTTTTATTTTGGCCACGCAGGCCGCCCTGTCAGATTTATACATCAGGGCATATATCTTTGAAAAGAAATTGTTGAATTTTTTACAATCCATAGGGTTCCTGAACTCCTTGCAGTCGGCGCAGCTCTGATAATTGTTGGAGATATTGCATTCCCTGACCTTACACCATCCTGCTTTATTATTCTCATGGCAGCCGGGGCATTTTTCGGCACGATATTTGGAACATGCACCGCAATAAAGTCCGCAAAAAGCAATCAGGGACTGGTCGGAGATAATAGATTTAACAGGCATATCAAACTGTCATTATATCTTTTTCTTTGATTTCAAGGATCTTATCCACTTTAGTAATGAATTCATCGGTAACTTTCTGGATATCGGCTTCCAGTTTATCTACCTCATCCTCAGGGACCCCGTCTTTTTTCAGTTGTTTGGCCGTTTCATTCGCGCTCCGGCGGATGCTGCGGATACTGATCTTGGCATTTTCGGCTTCTGCTTTGGCTTTTTTTACCAGGTCACGGCGGCGTTCCTCGGTAAGCGGAGGAACAACAATCCTCAGGATCTCGCCTTCATTTTTTGGATTGAACCCGAGGTTGGCAGCCTGTATTGCTTTTTCGATCAGGCCGAGCACGCTTTTATCCCAGGGTTGTACAATGATCTGGCGGGCATCGGGGGAACTGATGTTGGCTGTCTGGTCAATGGAAGTCATCACACCGTAGTAATCAATTTTAACCCCTTCGAGCATTTGCGGACTGGCCTTGCCTGCACGGAGTTTCTGAATTTCCTTTTCAAGGTGGTGCAAGGCATTCTGCATCCCTTCCTTAGCTTCTTCTATCGTGAACTCTATTTCTTCGTTCATTGTTCAGATTTGTTGAATTCGACTCAAAATTATCAATTTTGAACAATAGTTCCGGTCTTCTTTCCCTGAATGATTTTAAGCAGGTTGCCTTTTTGGTTCATATTGAACACTATGATAGGCAGATTATTTTCCCTGCAAAGTGTAAATGCGGTCAGGTCCATGATCTTCAGGTTCTTTTGATATGCTTCATCAAAGCTCAGTGTATCATACTTTTTTGCCTTTTTATCCTTTTCGGGATCTGCGGTATAAACCCCGTCGACCCTGGTCCCTTTGAGTATAGCATCGGCCTTGATCTCCACTGCTCTCAAAGCGGAGGCGCTGTCGGTAGTGAAATAAGGATTTCCTGTGCCTCCGCTGATCAGAACAACATATCCTGCTTCAAGATAGCAGATCGCCTGTTTCCGGCTCATACTTTCGCAAATCGGATCAATCGCAATACCACCCAGGTGTTTTACTTTCAAGCCTTTTTTTTCAAGGGCATCCTGCAAGGCCATGCTGTTGATGACGGTTGCCAGCATCCCCATATAGTCTCCCTGTACACGGTCGACACCATAGCGGGTTCCCTGAAGCCCCCTGAAAATATTGCCTCCGCCGATGACTATGGCAATCTGCACACCTCCTGAGGCAGCAGATTTGATTTCTTCGGCATAATCAAGAAGACGGTCAGGATCGATCCCATAACCCTGTTTCCCTTCGAGGGCTTCTCCGGAGAGTTTTAGAAGAATTCGTTTCAGTTTCATACCCTTTTATTTTTAGTGAACAGTGACTGGTGACTAGTGACTGGTGAATAGAGGCTTTCAATTGCCGACTGTTGACTGCCGACTGCCGGCTGTCGATTAATTAATCCTACCCAAGCCCGTGACAATTTTTAAATTTCTTACCGCTTCCGCAGGGGCAGGGGTCATTCCTTCCGACTTTCTTTTCAACTTTAACAGGCTGGGGGCGTGATTTCTCCTGTGTATCGGTATTGGCCTGTGAAAGAAGGTCTGAGCGTTCTTCCTTGTACCGGCCCCGGTCGGTCTTTTTCGGGAGCTGGGCTTCCTTAACATTCTCAACCTGGATAGGAACGTCGGCCTTGATAAGGAAAGAAAGGATCTCCTTATTTGTTCGCTGAACCATGGTTTTAAACAGTTCAAAGGATTCAAATTTATAAATAAGCAAGGGGTCTTTCTGTTCGTATGCAGCATTTTGAACACTTTGCTTCAGGTCGTCCATTTCGCGGAGATGTTCTTTCCATGCGTTGTCGATCATTGAAAGCACAATTCCCTTTTCGATAGAGATGACAACTTCTTTTCCTTTGTCTTCAAGAGCTTTACGGAGGTTTGTAACCACCTGCATAGTCTTCAGTCCGTCGGTAACCGGTATCGCGATATTCTCATACCTGGGTTCATTTTCAAGAACATCCTTGATCACAGGGAAGGTTTTGGCAGCGATGTGCTCCCCCTTATTTTTGTAACGTTTGTAAATATGCGCAAAAAGGGATTCTGACACTTCGGAAGCATTAGCCTGCTGGAATTTAACCAAATCCATAGGAGGTTCGGCGGCGAATTCCTTGATCAGGTCAAATTTGAAACCTTCAAAATCGCGGTCGTCGTGGTGGTCAAGGACGATGGTCTCGCAAACATCGTACATCATGTTGGCAATGTCGACGGCAAGCCTGTCACCAAACAGTGCATGGTGCCTTTTCTTGTAAATAGCTTCGCGCTGGATATTCATGACATCGTCGTATTCCAGCAAGCGTTTACGGATACCAAAATTGTTTTCTTCAACTTTCTTCTGGGCTCTTTCAATAGACCTGGTAATCATCGAATGCTGTATCACCTCCCCTTCTTTGATCCCGAGGCTATCCATGATCCTTGCGATACGGTCCGAGCCGAACATCCTCATCAGGTCATCCTCAAGAGAAACAAAAAACTGGGAGCTACCCGGGTCTCCCTGGCGGCCTGAGCGGCCTCTAAGCTGCCTGTCAACGCGGCGTGACTCATGGCGTTCAGTGCCTATGATGGCAAGACCGCCGGCTTCCTTTACACCAGTTCCAAGCTTGATGTCGGTACCACGGCCGGCCATATTTGTAGCGATGGTTACCGTGCCCGACTTACCGGCTTCGGCTACGATATCGGCTTCCTTGGCATGTAATTTTGCATTCAGGACATTATGGGCGATATTTACCCTCTTGAGCATACGGCTAAGCAATTCGGAAGTTTCCACAGAGGTAGTACCCACAAGAACGGGCCTTCCTTTTTGGGTGAGATCCTGTATCTCCTGGATAACCGCGTTGAACTTTTCACGTTTTGTTTTGTATACCAGGTCTTCCCTGTCGTCACGGATCACCTTGCGGTTGGTCGGTATCACCACAACATCCAGTTTATAAATATTCCAGAGCTCACCGGCTTCGGTTTCGGCTGTACCCGTCATCCCGGCAAGTTTCTTATACATCCTGAAATAATTCTGAAGTGTGATGGTGGCATAGGTCTGTGTGGCGGCTTCCACTTTAACACTTTCCTTAGCTTCAATTGCCTGGTGCAGGCCTTCCGAATAACGGCGGCCTTCAAGAATACGGCCGGTCTGTTCATCAACAATCTTGATCTTGTTGTCCATCACAACATACTCCACGTCCTTCTCAAACAAAGCATAGGCTTTGATCAGCTGGTTCACGGTATGCACCCTTTCCGATTTGATGGAATAGTCAAGCATGAGCGCATCTTTCTTCTCTGCCTTGTCAAAGTCTGACAATCCTGAGCGCTCTAAGTCGGCGATCACGGCTCCCATATCCGGCAAGATATAAAAAGAAGCATCCTCATACGATTCGGTAAGCAGGTCTATCCCCTGTTCCGTCAGCTCGATAGTATTGTTCTTTTCGTCGATGATGAAGAAAAGCTCATCATCAATGACATGCATGTTCTTTGCCTGTTCCTGGAGGTAGAAGTTTTCTGTCTTCTGCATCAGGGCCCGCATTCCCTGCTCGCTAAGGAACTTGATCAGTGCTTTGTTCTTCGGGAGGCCATGATGGCAGCGTAAAATCTGCTCACCGGCCTTCTTCATATTCTCAGAATTGTCAGGGTCGGAGGACAGCTGTTTTGCTTCTGCAAGAAGCTTGGTGACCAGGTTCCTCTGGGCATTATAAAGTTTCACGACCTGCGGCTTGAGTTCTTCAAACAACTGGTCATCCCCTTTAGGCGTAGGTCCTGAAATAATCAGGGGTGTACGGGCATCATCAATAAGGACCGAGTCGACCTCATCCACTATTGCATAATTATGCGGACGCTGTACCATTTCCTCAGGGTTTCCCGTCATATTGTCACGGAGGTAATCAAACCCGAATTCATTATTGGTTCCGTATGTTATATCGGCATTATAGGCGTTCCTCCTGGCATTGGAGTTGGGTTCATGCTTGTCGATACAATCAACCCTCAGACCATGGAATTCAAATAAGGTTCCCATCCATTCCGAGTCGCGTTTGGCCAGATAATCGTTCACCGTAACAATGTGAACACCCCTTCCCGACAGCGCATTCAGGTATACCGGCAAAGTTGCCACAAGGGTTTTACCTTCACCAGTAGCCATTTCGGCAATCTTGCCGTCATGCAGCACAACGCCACCGATAAGCTGGCAGTCATAATGCACCATATCCCAGCGTATGGTACTTCCACCGGCAGTCCAGGAATTCCTGTACCTGGCAGTTTCACCTGCGATCTCAACACTGTCACGCCGGGTTGCAAGGTCCCTGTCCATATCGGTAGGGGTTACTTCGACCCATTCATTTTCAACGAACCGCTGTGCAGTTTCTTTTACAACGGCAAAGGCTTCGGGGAGTATCGCTTTCAGTTCATCCTGGATAAGTTCATATTCGTCTTTTTCAAGCTTGTCAAGCTCCTTATACATGTCTTCCTTTTCATCAATAGGGACATCGTCGGAGTTCAGTTTGGTACGAAGTTCAGAGATCTCCTGCTGTTTGCCTGTTATCCTTTCTTTTATCCGTTGTTTGAATTCCAGTGTTTTCGCCCTCAGCTGATCATTACTGATCGCCCGGAAAGCTTTTCCGTATTCAAGGGCTGCATCAACCTGGGGATTGATTGTTTTAATATCCCTTGCGGATTTACTTCCCAGAAATTTTTTTAAAATATCAAGCATAATTTCTATGTTGCCGGTATTTCAGCGGCAGGTTTATTTCGATGATTGTATTAAGTGTTCTATTGAATTTTCCAGACCACTGCTCGGAAAATCTGCGGCATACTTATAAATATTCCCCTCTTTATCGATGATCACAAACAAGGGTAAAGAACGCACATCATATTCTTTTAAAAGATCTATCTGGTCGCCAATATGGAGGAACGTCCAGTTCCAGTCTTTCTTCATGCCAAGGAACATCAGCATTCTTGTTCGGTAATATTCTGATGACACGCTTACAAAAACAACCTTATTCCTGAACTTTTCAACCATAGGCTTGATAAGTTCCATTTCATTGGTGCAACCGGTGCAATAGGATGTCCAGAAATTCAGGACCACAATTTTCCCTTTAAGGGAATCAAGTTTTACCGACGATTTATTGTCTTTGTTCCTTAGTACGAATGCAGGGGCCGGAGTGCCTGGCTGCAGGCGGGTAAGGGTTTTCTGAAGGTTCCTGGCAATCACGCGGTGCTGGGGGATTGTGCTTTGCAGTTCAATGCTTTTTAACAATGAGAGTATGTTTTTCTGATCATCGGGGACCGAGCTGTAAATCTCCATCAGGCCTTTTAAAAGGACCAATTCCCTCAACTGCCCGGGTTCAAGAATTGAATCCGCTTCAAGGGCTTTCATCATGGCTTTATAAGGTTCAGGGGAGGAAAGCAAGGCGTGGTAATCGTTCTTCCTGAGTATCCTGGAAGTCACGTTAATATATTTTGTGAAATAGGAATTGAAGAAATCCATATACTCCACATTATTGTAAAGAACCGGTTTTGCAGTGAAATAGGTGTAGCCGATCCTGGCCTGGTTCATCGACTGGGTAAGCTGGACAAGGTTAGCCAGTTTGTAATCATTGTAGTTCTTGATGTACGGATCCCGGGAATCCCCAATAGCTTCGGCAAGCCTGGCATTCAGTGTATCAAGCAGCGATTTATTATGGTCCCTGTAAAGCGCATTAAAGTTCTCAACAAGGAAAGAGTTATAGATCTCATCGAAGGCCCCTAAAACAAAGTTTGGATCGTCGACAGGCAATTTAACAAGTTCAATCTGGAGGTTTGTCGAATTAATGAACGGATTAAGTTCCTTTACGTCATTGTATTTATAGGGTAAAATATTGACCTCATAAGTCTTTCCGGGGTTTATATACAAGCCGGCGCTATGAAATTCTATGGACAGTTTCGCCACTATGATCTCACTGACAGGGACAGTAATAACAAATTTACCCGAGGAGTCGATCTTTACCCTGGCCAGAATTTGTTCTGTGTTCGTAAGAGGATCCTGGGAAACAGATAGTGTAATGATTTTTCCTTCGGCGCCCGGTGCGCTTCCATTCAGGACGACATTCTCGGAAAATGCCATCCGCCCTATAACAAGAAAAAGGAATAAAATAAAGAGTCTCTTCATAATTGCGTATTGTCAAAATCCATGCCAATAAATAAATATAATAATGGATGTGCCTTTCTTCAATAAAGTTCTAATCGTGTGAAGGTGTGATGAGCCTGATGCCGTCAGGGATAAACATGCCAACATCCCCTCCATGCCTGAGAATATCCCTTACAATTGAAGAACTGAGTGAAGCATATTCGGGTTCACACAGCAGGAAAACTGTTTCAATATCAGGCGACATCAGTTTATTCATTTGCCCGATACCCCGTTCAAATTCAAAATCTGCACTGGTCCTGAGCCCCCTCAGAATGTATCTTGCATTTTTCGACTGGCAGAAGTTTACTGTAAGTCCGTCGTAATGGGTGATCTCAATTTTAGGTTCCCCGCCAAACAGTTCCAGGAGCCAGGAAAACCGCTGCTCAAGAGTGAAATAAGATTGTTTACCGGCATTTTCCCCAAGTGCAATGATCAGTTTATCGAACAGGCTGACAGAACGTCTGATAATGGATTCATGTCCTTTTGTGACCGGATCAAAAGAGCCCGGGAAAACCGCGATTCGTTCCATAATCACTTGATTTGGCTGCAAAGATAAGAAAACCGCAGAAAGGCTTATTCAAAGGTAAAGCTAAGCTGGAAAATTTTGGAATTCAGCCTGGAGACGGGATCAGTAAAGATGTTATGTTCCCGTTTGAGAATATCCTGTGTCCCATACATCATTTTCAGCTCAACGGCGAGTTTGAACCATTCGTTATAGAAATCGAATCCCACGCCTGCTTCAATATACAGGTCGTTCTGATTGAACTTTACGATTTTCTGGTCAGAGCTCCGCTGCTCCCGTTTTTTTGCCTGGGAAGCCAGGTCAAGGGTATATTGAACGCCTGCCAGGAGATAGGGTCTGAAGTTATCATATCTCAATGCTTTATACTTGAATTCCAAAGGGAAGTTGATATAGGTGGAGGGTACTTTCTTTGTGATGTTCATCACCGTGGTATCGGTTTTGCGGTAAACGAGTATTGAATATATGAGGTCCCTGTCGCCAAAACTGAGAGAAGGGATAAACCTTAAATTGAACAAAGGACCAAGCCTCAGGTCACTAACGATACTTATTACAAACCCAGGTGTGGGGCGGGATTCAATGCTCAGTACCCTGGCTCCAAGGGGCATAGGTAAGAAATCGCTGGGAAGGTAGGTTGAGTCCCAGACAATCTGTTGTAAATCAGCAACAGGCCGGATGGTAAGATAGCTCATATTGCCACCCAGTACAAATCCGAAGTGAATGATATCATCATCGTACCTGGGATTATTTATAACAATGCCTTTCTGGCTTTTTGCAGGGATGCTGAAAAAGAGAATAAGAATTATACAGGCAACAGTAAGAAACCCTTTGTCTTTCAAATGAAGCATGCCTTAAATTAAACTAACGGAATTTTTTCTTGTTTATTTTGCAATTCAGGCCCTTCACTTTGAGAAGTATATATACTCAGTAAGGCCTTGTTCCGATATAAATTGATGCTATCCCTCCCGACAGGCTGATCCGTTTGCAATCATGTAAGCCGGTATGCAGCATGATCCTGATAAACTCCTTACCCGAAGGGAATGCTGCGACTGTTTCGGGAAGGTAGTGGTAGGCCGAAGGGTGAGAAGAGATCATCCGGCCCATCAGGGGAATTATATAGCGGGAATAGAAACCGTATAAAGTTTTCAGCAGGAAGGAAGACGGGTGGGAGAATTCAAGGATCATGACCTGGCCGCCTTTCCTGATAACACGTCTCATTTCAGATATCCCTTTTTCAAGATGTTCGAAGTTCCTGACTCCGAATGAGATCATGACAGCATCAAAGTTTTCATCGGGAAATGGAAGATTCTCGGCATCCCCGTAAATAAGTTCAATAGCATCAGAGAGGCCGGCTTTTGTGATCTTTTCCCTTCCGACAAGCATCATGTTCTCGGAGATATCAGCTCCTGTAACTTTCACCCCCCCCCTCCTGTGTAATTCAATGGCAAGGTCGGCTGTGCCTGTTGCAAGATCCAGAACATGACGGGGCTTTGATTTCAGCATTTCCTTAACGAGTCTTTTCCTCCAGAGCCGGTCTATGCCAAAGGAGAGGAAATGATTCAGGAAATCGTATTTTCCCGAGATCTCGTTAAACATTGCTTTTACCGATTCTTTCTGTGGCATGTATAAAAAACGGGATTATCCAACAACAAAGATAATCCCGGAATTTTAATAAGAATGAAATAATTATGCGCCTAATTGAAGCCTCTTAAATCCTACGATCTTAAGATCCTTATCATTATCGGCCATATACTGGGCGCAGGTCTTCTTGCTGTCCTTGATATATTCCTGGTTAAGAAGGGTGCTGTCCTTGTAAAATTTATTCAGTTTCCCTGTTGCGATCTTTTCGAGCATTTCTTCAGGCTTGCCTTCCTGGCGGGCCTGTTCCTTGCCGATCTCGATCTCACGGTCGATGACGTTCTGGGGAACATTTTCCTTGTCAACAGCAACAGGGTTCATGGCTGCAACCTGTTTTGCAAGTTCGTACGCCACTTCCCCGGCATTGTTCCCGTCTTTGGGGCTTATCCCAAGAACAGTTGCAAGGCGGTTTCCAAAATGGTTGTATGCTACGGTTAAAGGAGCTTCGACAACTTCATAATGAGCTATCTGCATCTTTTCACCTGTTTTTCCCAGCAGGTCATTCAATTTCGATTCGATGGTGGATGTTCCTATTGCCAGGGGCATGAGTTCGGCAACAGAATGAACCCTGCTTTTCAGTCCTGCATCGAGGATATCAATCGCAAACTGTTTGAATTCTTCAGTTTTTCCCACGAAATCAGTTTCGCAGTTTACCATTACCACTGCAGCATATGATTTATCTTCAGTGGTTTTAGCAACTACGAATCCTTCATTTGCATCCCGGTCGGCACGCTTACCTGCAATTTTTTGTCCTTTTTTTCTCAGGTTATCAATTGCTTTGTCAAAATCGCCTTCCGATTCCTGGAGTGCTTTTTTGCAATCCATCATTCCGGCGCCGGTCATTTGGCGAAGTTTGTTTACATCAGCTGCTGTTATGTTCATAAAATCAATCCGATTAGCTGTATTAATACTTATTTTTTAGGCCTGCCTGCAGGTTTGCTGATCCTTTTCCTCTGGGATTTCTTTTCTTCGGATTCGCCGGCAACGCCTGGTTTCATCTTCTGAAGTTTTGCGTCGGGATGTTCTTTGATTGCAAGTTTTATTCCTGCAACATCTTCTTCAATTTCATCCTCTTTCATCCTGTCATCGAAATCCTCATCCTGTTCTCCCCTGTCTTCATCGGCTGCTTTCTTATCACGGTCGAGTTTGCGTTCGACAAGTCCTTCTTCAATAGCATTTACCATAGTTTCAATAATAATGCTGATTGATTTGGAGGCATCGTCATTAGCCGGGATCGGGAAATCAACTTTACGCGGGTCCGAATTGGTATCAACGATGGCGAAAGTCGGGATATTGAGCTTCTTTGCTTCGGCCAGGGAGATATGTTCTTTAAGGATATCCACTATAAAGATCGCGGCGGGCAGGCGGTTGAGGTCGGCGATTGAACCGAGATTCTTCTCAAGTTTTGCACGTTCGCGGGTAATTGTAAGGCGTTCCTTCTTCGACAGGTTGTTATATGAAGGGCTGGTCATCAGTTTATCAATGGAGACCATTTTGCGCACTGCTTTCCTGATGGTTGCGAAGTTAGTAAGCATCCCACCGGGCCAGCGCTCGGTAACATATGGCATATTGACCCTTTTCACCTGTTCTGCCACGATCTCCTTGGCCTGCTTCTTTGTAGCAACAAAGAGAATACGTTTGCCTGATTTGGAGATTTGTTTAAGGGCGGCTGCGGCCTCATCGATCTTTGCAATTGTTTTATACAGGTCGATGATGTGAATGCCATTCCTTTCCATGAAGATGTAAGGAGCCATTGCGGGATTCCATTTCCTCCTGAGATGGCCGAAATGGACACCTGCTTCCAATAATGAATCGAAATTTGTTCTGGACATATCGTTTGAATGAAAGTTCTTAAAATATTAACGTTTACTGAACTGGAACCTTTTGCGGGCTTTCTTCTGGCCGAATTTCTTGCGTTCAACCATCCTGGGGTCGCGTGTCATAAAACCCTTGGCTTTAAGCAGGGGTTTATATTCCTCATTGATCTTTACCAATGCCCTTGAAAGTGCATGGGCGAGAGCTTCTGCCTGGCCTCTGACTCCACCTCCGTCAAGATTGACATGCAAGTCATATTGTCCCATGGTATTGGTGACTTCAAAAGGTTCAACAACCTTGAACTGCAATATAGGTGTTGGGAAGTATTCCTTATAATCCCTGTCGTTGACGGTGATTTTTCCCTGGCCTTCTTTTACGTAGATTCTTGCAACAGCAGTCTTCCTCCGGCCGATCGTGTTTATGATTTCCATATTACTTAATTGAGGTTAATTGAATCTGTTTTGGTTGCTGGGCCTGATGAGCATGTTCGGTTCCCGCGTATACGTATAGGTTACGGAAGAGAGCGGCACCAAGGCGGTTCTTCGGAAGCATTCCCTTAACAGCTTTTTCAACAACTTCTGTGGGTTTCTTCGCAAGGAGTTCACGCGGATTCCTGATTCTCTGTCCTCCGGGATAGCCTGTATGACGCACATAATTCTTGTCATCCAGCTTTTTTCCGGTAAACAACACTTTTTCAGCGTTGATGATGATCACGTTATCGCCACAATCGACATGGGGGGTATAATTTGTTTTCATCTTACCTCGCAGCAATTTTGCGACTTTAGCAGCTAAACGGCCAACTATCTGGCCTTCAGCATCAATCAACAGCCATTCCTTGTTAACGGTTTCCTTGTTGGCGCTGATCGTTTTGTAACTTAAAGTATCCATATTCTTATTTGATTTCTTTTCAAAAAGGGGTGCAAAGGTATTGTTATTCATATGATCCGGCAAACAATCAATTGATTAATTTCAAAGAAAACAGCTTTATCCCATATTTTGTGACATTTATTACTAATTTTACACCTCGATTATGAAAGAGATATTTTTTGAACGGGAATTGGCAGCCGGTTTGAATCAATGGATGACCGATGCTTCAACGCCAGGGCTTATATTATACGGGGCAAGGCAAACCGGCAAAACCTCCCTGGTTGAGAAATTTTCCCGGAAATTCAGGCAGGTAATCCGGCTCGACCTTAAAAACCCCCTGGATCTTGATATCTTTCGAAAATCAGGTTCCAGCGAAGATTTTGTGAGCACCCTGTTTCAGCTGAAAGGGCAGGATCTTTCCTGTAAAAATACACTTATCTTTTTTGACTGCACCTGCCGTGACCCCCAGGTAGTCAACCTGGCCGGGGATATCACAAGCAGGCAACCCTGGCTAAAAGTCATCATCTCCTGCGCCATACAACTGCACCTGTCGCCACCCGGGTTCAGTACACTTTTTCTCCAGCCATTTTCATTCAGCGAGTTCCTGAAGGCTGCAGGCAGCAAGGAAGCCATCGAGGCCTTCAATGAAGTTCCTTTCCCTGTCGGAGGGTTCCACACCCTGCTCGGGTTGTTTCACCAGTACAGCCTTGTCGGCGGAATGCCGGGGGTTGTGAAGAAATTCGTCCAAACCAGGAACATGTCTTCACTGAAACCGGTTTATGAAGGGATACTCAAGGATTTCTTCGCCGATATCACCGATACCTCATTCAGGCAGAATAAAAAGGACCTGTTAATGATTACTTTGCAGAATGCCTTCATGTATGCAGGCACCAGGATAAAGTTCAATGCTTTCGGAAATGTTCCTTATGGAAGCAGGGAAATGGCCAACACACTCCGTTACCTTGAGAATTCAATGTTGTTAAGCCTGAATTATCCCTCGGTCACAACAATACCTCCCCTTAGCCCTGACAATAATAAGTTCCCAAGGTTGCAAATGCTGGACACAGGACTGGTTACCTATTTCTCGGGTATCCAGCAGCAGATGAGCCGGGCTATGGACCTGAATGCTTTGTTTGAAGGCCAGGTATTACGGCATATCGTGGGGCAGGAACTGGCAAACGGCAAAACCGAAAAACCCATGAGGCTGGATTATTGGGTCAGGGATAAAGCGCAATCTTTAGCCGAAGTTGATTATGTGATCGCATATGAAGACCTGATAATTCCGGTGGTTGTCAAATCGGGAGAGCCCGGAAGGCTCAGGTCACTGCACCAGTTTATCGATGAAGCCCCTCATCCTTATGCCATCAGGCTGTATGCAGGGAACGTGAATATCCGCAAAGCCAGTACCCTTAAAGGCAAATCTTTTTACCTCTTGTCCCTGCCGTATTTCCTGGTTTGCCGCATACCCGAGCACCTGAAAGGGTTTATAAGGTACGTCGGAAGCTGAATTATTTCTCCGAAAATTTGCTTTCCCTTCACCTTATTTATTATATTTATCAAAAAATCATTCAATGAATGCCCTTCAGAACATTTCAATACTCCTGGAACTGGCAGTGACCATTCTCGGACTGCTGATCTGGCTGCAGAAGAAAAAATCATCTGGAGTTTATATTTTCCTTACATTCCTGATATACATGGTTTACGATGGTTGCAAATTATGGTCGCTTGCTGTCCCCGAGCTTGTCCTTCGCATCCTTTTTGCCGTTGCCTCGCTATCCATCCTGATTGCGGTTTGGAAGCTTTATAAGTCTGAATAGATTTCTCTTGGCCGATTTTTATACCTTTGCTACCTGATAGTGAACAGTGAACGGTGAATTTTACTGTTTTGCAGTGAAAGTTTGCATGTCACAAGTCACCGGTCACAATTCACTATTCACCAGTCACCATTTTACCCATGTCAATATCCGTCAACAATATCACCAAGATCTACGGAACCCAGAAGGCCCTGGATTCTGTTTCAATCAACATCCAACCGGGCGAAATTGTTGGGTTACTGGGCCCCAACGGTGCCGGGAAAAGTACGTTAATGAAGATCCTCAGCTGTTTCATCCCGCCCACCTCGGGCGAGGCCTCGGTTTGTGGTTTTGATGTTTTGGAACAATCGATTGAAGTCAGGAAAAAAGTAGGTTACCTTCCTGAAAATAATCCTCTGTACCTCGATCTCTATGTAAGGGAGTTCCTTGCTTTTGTTGCGGGCACTCACCATCTGAAAAATCCAGCAAAACAAAGGGTGGATGAGATGATCGCCTTAACCGGGCTTCAGCCTGAACAGCATAAAAAAATCGGGGCTCTTTCCAAGGGTTACAGGCAGAGGGTCGGGCTGGCCCAGGCGCTGATCCACGACCCTGAAGTGCTGATCCTGGACGAGCCTACATCGGGGCTTGATCCAAACCAGCTTTCCGAGATCAGGAATCTTATCAGGGAGATCGGGAAAGAAAAGACTGTAATGTTATCCACACATATCATGCAGGAAGTTGAAGCCATCTGCGGCAGGGCTGTTATAATACATAAAGGGAGGATTGTTGCTGATGATTCTACAACAAACCTTCACAGGATTACTGTTTCGAAAACCCTGATCAGGGTTGAATTTTCATCCGCAGTTGAAAAAAATGTTTTAATATCAATTCCTGGTCTTAAAGGGATGATGTTGCCCGGGGGGCTTCCTGAGCGCCCGGAAGTAAAAGCAAATACAGCCTCGGCTTTATGGTTGCTTGAATCAGAAACCGGGGCGGATATCCGTGCCGATATCTTCAGATTCGCTGTTGATAAAGGCTTGACAGTACTTTCCATGCAGAAGGAGGAACAAAAGCTGGAGGAAGTTTTTCAGGAACTCACGAAAAATTAATACGGGCGAATAAAATAATTTATAAATTTGCGCCCTGAAGTGGAAAGATTTGATTGATTGCAACCACTGGAAAAAAATGCTAAAACAAAATTTCCTCCTTTCAATCAGATCTCCATTTATTAATTCGTAAATCGTAAATCACACATCGTAAATTAATTTATATGGGATATTTATTTACATCGGAGTCCGTTTCGGAAGGACATCCTGATAAAGTCGCCGATCAGATATCGGATGCATTGCTTGATGAATTCATGCGCTGGGACCCTGAATCCAAGGTAGCATGTGAAACTTTTGTCACAACAGGGCTTGTTGTATGCGGAGGTGAAGTAAAAACCAACGGCTGGGTAGATGTCCAGGAAACAGCAAGGAAAATCATCCGCCAAATAGGATACACAAAGGCTGAATACCGCTTTGACTGTGATTCCTGCGGCGTGGTTTCAACCATACATGAACAGTCGGCCGATATCAACCAGGGCGTTGTTCGTGAGAAAAAAGAAGACCAGGGGGCGGGCGACCAGGGGATGATGTTCGGTTATGCATGCCGCGAAATGGATAATTTCATGCCCTTATCCAGTGAATTATCACATATCCTTTTACAGGAACTGGCAGCAATACGCCATGAAGGGAAACAGATGAAATACCTGCGCCCCGACAGCAAGTCCCAGGTTACAATTGAATATGATGACAACGGGCAGCCCATGCGCATCGATGCAATTGTGGTAAGCACCCAGCATGATGATTTTGTAAAGCCGAAAGACAAATCCGAAAAGGCTGAAAAAGCTGCCGAAAAGGCCATGCAGGACAAGATCCGTACCGACATCCTGAATATCCTTATACCCCGTGTTAAAAAGAACCTGCCGGCAAGGATCAAGAAATTCTTCGGGAATGACATCAAATTATTTGTTAACCCTACCGGTAAATTTGTAATCGGGGGACCCCACGGTGATACCGGCCTTACAGGAAGGAAGATCATAGTTGACACTTATGGAGGCCACGGGGCTCACGGCGGGGGCGCCTTCTCGGGTAAAGACCCCTCAAAAGTTGACCGTTCTGCCGCTTATGCAGCCAGGCATATTGCCAAGAACATGGTTGCGGCCGGGGTTGCCGACCAGGTATTAATCCAGGTCGCCTATGCAATTGGTGTTGCCCAGCCTGTCGGGTTGTATGTGAATACCTACGGAACTGCTAAGGTTACCGACAAGAAAGGAAATGTGCTGCATGATGGAGCAATCGCTGAGAAGATCAGCAAACTTTTCGACATGAGGCCCTATGCCATTGTTGAACGTTTCGGGCTCAAAAATCCGGTTTTTGTGCCGACAGCTTCATATGGCCATTTCGGTCGCGACCCTATTACCAGGGAAGTTGAAGTGTATTATCCTGTTAAAGGCGCCAAACCAAATAAAGTCAGCGGCAACGGCAAAGATGTATACCTGAAGAAAGTGGATTTCTTCGCCTGGGAAAAACTGGATTACGTTGCCAGGATTAAAAAAGAGTTTGGAATTAAATAAAGGGCTGTTCTCTTAGTTTTAATCCACTGCCAACAGTTATTATGGCGCTTGAAATCGAACGCAAATTCCTTGTAGACCATACCAGGTGGGCGGAACTCCCTAAACCTGCAGGGATTTTATATCGCCAGGGTTATCTTAATGATGAACCTGGTAAGACAGTACGCGTGAGGTTAGCAGGAGGGAAAGGCTTGCTGACTATAAAAGGGCCATCGGTAAAGACTACCAGGCATGAGTTTGAATTTGAAATCCCTTTTAATGACGCTAATGAGATTCTCGACCTCTTCTCCCTGAAAGAAGTTGAAAAAACCAGGTACCGTATCCTCTTTAATCAGAACACCTGGGAGGTTGATGTGTTCAGTGGTGAGAATGAAGGACTTATCATGGCTGAAATCGAACTAAACCATGCTGATGACAGTTTTGAGATTCCTTCATGGATAACTGATGAAGTAACAGATGACCCAAGGTATTACAATTCTTATCTTGCTGCAAAGCCATTCAAAACCTGGTAAGAGAAACAAGCCAGGTAATAAATAAAAAGAGGGTGTCTCAAAAAGGCACCCTCTTTTGTTTAGCCGTATTCTGTCAGGGATCAATGCCTCACGAGCAATTTCTTAGTGGAAAAGATTTTACCGTTCACATACAGGGAATAAAGGTAAACTCCCTCCGGTAAGCCCTCAATATTGAACTGTATCTTACCGTTTTGGCCGGAAAGAGTTTCTTCCCGAACAGCAGAGCCGAGTACATTCTGTATCACCATGTATGACTGTTCGCCATGTTTCAGGCTGTAAGGAACGGTGAATTTCTCACTGGCAGGGTTAGGATATCCCGTACCAAGTTCCGATTGTGCATCTGTCAGGTCATTGATACCTAAATGCCATATTTCAGTCTGGATATAAATCCCGATCGTATCATTGGCATCGCTGGTATTAAAGAACTTGTAATATACTTTAGATGAGCCGGAATGCATGTTCGGACGGATGTGGCAGCTGAAATTATTATCCTCCTGGCCGGCAGCCAGTATTAATGTAGTGGGTGAGATAATGGTAGTGTCACTGAAACATCCACCTGCGAAGCAATAATAAGCTTTCTGAGAGTCAGGGAGGTTCCTTATGGCTTTCATTGCTTTAAAACTCTGAGTTCCTGTGGAGATGTTCTTTTGTTTCAGTTCGAGGAAAACATCCGTCGTAGTATCACCACCCATGGCCCATTTCAGTACGACCGTCCCCCCGTTTGGTATAACCGTACCCGAAAGGGTTTTCAATTGAAGGGTTTGAGCTAACAGGCAGGAGGTAGCAATTGTTAGGATAAATAATAATGTGTATATCTTTTTCATAGCTCTGTATATTGGTGTTTGCCGTTGCAAATATACAGAATTAAACCTAACAACCTCAGCGGAAGAACATATATCTTTTACTTCATATTTTATTTTTTTTGTAACTTGCGCCCAGTATTAACCAAAAACACTGTATCATGAGGAGAATTACTATCCTTTTGCTGCTATTTTGTTTTGCAGCAATGACCTCCATTGGAGGAGGCTACCAGGTTGGTTTGCATAGTACGCGGAATACCGGAATGGGTTTAATCGGGACTTCGCTTACATACGATGCAAGCAGTATCTTTTACAATCCTGGCGGCGTATCATTTATCAAGGACAAATGGAGTTTATCGGGCGGCGTCAGCCTGATCATGGCCAGGGTAACCTTTCAGGGCAAAGATGAAAGTTACCAGACTCACCTTGAGCATCAATTGAATACCCCTTTTTATGTCTATGCTGCATATAAAGCAACTGACAACCTGAGCATCGGGCTGGCAATCAACACGCCTTATGGAAATGGGCTTTCATGGGGAGATAACTGGCAAGGCCGTTTCCTGATCCAGAACCTGAAATTCCAGGCTATTACCGTTCAGCCGACTATTTCCTATAAATTTAAGGACATTATCGGTATCGGTATAGGACTTGTTTGGGCTTACGGCGGCGTTAACCTTAACAAAGCTCTGCCTTTGGATTATTCGGGAGGCGAAGGGCAGTTGAATATCAAAGGAAACACAATCGGGTTTGGTTTTAATGCAGGTGTGCTGATCCATCCTGTCAAGGGGTTAAACATCGGTATCGATTACCGTTCAAAGATCAATATGAATGTACAGAATGCAAATGCTACCTTCACGGTTCCGACTGCAGTGCGCTCGCAGTTCCCCGACAGTAAAGTCGAGGTTTCCCTTCCTCTTCCTGCCAATCTTGATCTTGGGTTATCATACGATATCAATGAAAAATTCATGATCGGGATCAACCTGTGCTATGTCTTCTGGAAACAGTATGATTCACTGGTATTCAATTTCAAAACAAAAACAGCCTCCCTTGGCAGAACGGCCCAGGCGGCATTATACCAGAACAGGCTTATCCCGAGAATCGGGGCACAGTACAAGATCAATCCAACTATTACTGTCAGGCTGGGAGGATATTACGATCCTTCTCCTGTACAATCTGATTACCTTAATCCCCAAACACCCAGTTCTAATGAGATCGGGCTTACTGCAGGTTTATCAGTATTTCCTTTCAAGGGATTCAGCATCGATGCTGCATTTCTATACCTGATGGGTACGAAACGCGATGGGACATACAGCCCGGAAAATTTTGCCGGCACTTATTCTTCGGTCTTCTACATCCCGGCCATCGGTTTATCATATAGTTTCTAACCTTAAAAACAGAGCGAAATGAAAAAACTACTATTCCTTATATTATCCCTTGCCCTTTTTACCTCCTGTGAGCGTAAGATCAGCGAATATGCCGCTGATAAAGGGTCAGCCAATTTCACTTCTTATATATCTGTCGGGAATTCGCTTGTAGCCGGATATGCCGATGGGGCATTATACCATGACGGACAATTATATTCCTGTCCCAACCTTATTGCAGGCCAGTTGGCATATGCCGGCGGCGGTGCATTTGTGCAGCCTATGGTTACTAGTAATTACGGTGTTGCAGTATACCCGGGCGTCCAACCTAAATTTGTACTTGGATACACTGCCGATTGCCAGGGCGTAGTCGGTCTTGGTCCCGTAAGGTCGGAAGGGGCGATGGATCCTTTTGCAAACGTTGGTTATGCAGTGAATAATTTCGGCATACCCGGGGCAAAGTCATTCCATTTGATTGTGCCCGGCTACGCCGGCATGAATCCGTACTATGCAAGGTTTGCCACAAGCCTCGCCGGCGCTGTGGTGCAGGAATTCGGAGGGGTCCATCCTACTTTCTTCACCATGCAGCTTGGCGACAATGATGTGCTTGCCTACGCTTTGGCAGGAGGTTCGTATGATTCAATCACAAACCCCCAGATGTTCTATTTTGCCATGAAAACAGTTCTCGGCGCCCTTCTTTCAACCGGAGCAACCGGAGTCATGGCCAATATTCCCGACATCACGAGTATACCGTTCTTTACCACAATTCCTTATAACGGGCTTGTTTTGACTCGGCAGAGCCTTGCCGATTCGGTAAATTATGCCATGAGCCTCTACCAGCTGCCCTTCCATTACGTAGTAGGACAGAATGCTTTCCTGGTGAAGGATCCCACTTCTCCCCATCCTTATTTCAAGGTTAGGCAGATGGTGCCTGGTGAATATGTTCTTATGACCGTGCCCCAGGATTCTTTGAAATGTATGGGAATGGGTATCATCAATGTTATAACCCATGCCCCTTATCCAATCCCTGACCAGTATGTTCTGACTACCACTGAAGTTGCCAAGATCAAATTTTCAACCGACGTGTTCAATGCAATGCTGGATACAATGGCTTCCAACCGTCATATTGGGCTGGTTGACATGAACTCAAAGCTCAAGCTGCTGCATTCACAGGCAGGTATCGTTTGGGACGGGATCCATCTCAATGCTAATTTTGTTACCGGCGGAGCTTTCTCGCTCGACGGGATCCATCTTACCCCGAGAGGGAACGCGCTATCGGCAAATTTCTTTATCGAAGCGATCAATCAGCGTTTCGGGAGTAAAATACCGTATGTTGATATAACCAAATACAAAGGAGTGGTTTTCCCGTAAGGCTAAAATCCCCACAAAAAAAATCCCGGCCAGAAACCGGGATTTTTTTTTACAGCAACATGCTGAGGTATTGTAGCATCTTATGCACCGCTCTTCCCCTGTGGCTCAAACCGTTCTTAAGGTAGGGGGGCATTTGTGCAAAAGTCTCCTTCATCCCTTCAGGCCTGAACACAGGATCATACCCGAAACCGTCGGTTCCTGAAGGAGCTGTTGTGATATCCCCGTCAACCCTGCCTTCAAAAAGAAATTCATTCCCTTTATAAATAAGGCAGATTGCACATCGGAAACTGGCCCTTCGGTCTTCAATGCCCTGCATCTCTTCAAGTACTTTTTTCACATTATCGGTAAAACTGCATCCTTCACCGGCATAACGGGCCGAATAAACACCCGGCCTGCCGTTAAGAGCCGAGATCTCAAGTCCCGTGTCGTCTGCAAAACAATCCATTCCCGTTTGTTCAAAAATAAATCGTGCTTTCTGCCTTGCATTCCCTTCAATGGTATCCTGTGTCTCAGGGATGTCGGCATCAAGGCCAATATCACTTAAACTGGTAACGCTTATTGCATTTCCTGTAATTTCCCGTATCTCCCTCAGCTTATGGAGATTGTTTGTTGCGAAGACCAAAGGAATCATAATAAAACCTGATTTTAGATTATTTCATTCAGCAAATTGGTTATCAGATCAGAGTAAGTCCAACCATAGGCGTTTGCCATTTTCGGAACAATACTGGCCGAGGTAATTCCGGGAACGGTATTAACTTCCAGGAAATAAAATTTCTTTCCGGTAAATATGTAGTCGAACCGCACAATTCCTTTACAATTAAGCTTCCTGAACAGATTCACCGAAATTTCCCTGCATTTTTCAGCAACTTTAGACGGCACATCAGCCGGCACAACCTCTTCGGCCATTCCAGGCTGGTATTTTGCCTCGTAATCAAAAAATTCCTTCTTGGAAATGATCTCAGTGACAGGAAAAGCAATTATCCTGCCTTTCGACCTGATTACTCCGCAAGTAAGTTCCCTGCCCTTGATGAACTCTTCAACAATGATCTCGTCATCTTCCCTGAAAGCAACATCCAAAGCCTTTTTAAGATCTTTCTTAAAGTTTACTTTTGACATGCCGACGCTCGACCCCCCGCAGTTGGGTTTTACGAATACGGGCAGCCTGAGATGCCTGGCAACCTCAGGTTCGGCACCGGGTTCTCCTTTGTAAAGATGAACCGACCTGGCAACATCAGTACCGTATCCGGCAACCACATCCTTGCAGAAACTTTTATTAAAAGAAAGCGCTGAAGTCGTAAGGCCGCATGAAGTATAAGGGATCCCCAGCATATCAAAATAACCCTGGAGTTTGCCATCTTCACCCGGCGTCCCGTGGATAGCGTTGAAGACGGCATCAAACCTGATCTTCCTTTTTCCAATGGTGAGGGAGAAATCGTTCTTGTCGATAAAAAAGGATTTCGATTCAAGCCTGTAATTCCATTTTGTTCCCCTGATCTCTATAAGAAAAGGGCGGAATTTCTTCAGGTCCATATGCAGTTCGACCTGTTTGCCGCTCTTCATCGAGATCTCATATTCTCCTGAATTTCCACCGGCAACTATTGCAATATTATACATATTACAGATTTTAATGGGCAAAATTAGCACAAAATCACCCTGTTTTGTGGCAAAGGCAATTTTTCGTAAATTTGTCACGCCTTCACAGGTACAATAAAATCATCTATTTCAGGTTAATAAGGTAAACCCAGGCATGGAATTTGTGCGTTTTTTATTTTCTAAACGGTTTCTGAAGCATTTTCTTATTTCCATAGGAATAACTGCTTTCCTCCTCTGGATCACATTTTATTCCCTCTCCTGGTATACCAAACACAGCGATTATATTGTGGTCCCTGATTTCAGGGGGCAGCTCATCTCAGATATCGTGCAGGGAGACAAGTTCGGGGATTTCAAGTTTGCTATTAACGACAGTATTTTCGATCCTGACAAGCCCAGGGGCGCAATACTTTCACAGGATCCTTATCCCGGGTCAAGGGTGAAACATAACCGTATGGTTTACCTTACTATTGTTTCCCTGATACCTGAAAAGACCGCCATGCCTGACCTCAGGGACCTTACCCTTCGCCAGGCCCAGTCAATGCTGGAAAGTTCGGGGCTCAAACTCGGGAAACTTCTTTTTATCAAATCGTTCGATGAGGATGCAGTTCAGAACCAGCTTTTCAACCATGCCATCATTACACCCGGAACAAGGCTTGACAAGGGTTCCGTTATCGACCTGCAAGTGGGGATGGGGGCAAAAGCAAGCCAGATGAAAAAAGACTCAACACAACTGGATAGCCTGCTTACGAGATAACTGGATTGCTGGATAACTGGATAACTGGATAACTGGATTGCTGGATAATGAGATTTAGAAATTAAATTTGATGAACAGGTTACTTACACTACTTTTTTTATTTTTTTCTGTTGGCGGATGGGCACAGGAGGTACTTACCGGCATGCAGACGAATCCTTTGGTAAGTCAGCATTACTTTGAAAGGCAGCAGCAGGGCCGTGTACATTCAGGCAGCGATACGCTTCCTGTGAGCCTCCCGTTTTTCGATGATTTTTCTTATGACAGCATATACCCCAGCAGCCTGCTCTGGATCGACAATTATACTTTCGTGAACACCGATATCCCGGTATATCCACCCAACCGCGGAGGTGTGACCCTGGATGCCGTCGATGAAACAGGGATGATGTACAGTAATGCAGAACCAGGGCCCACCCCGTTTATTGCCGATCACCTCACATCCCGTTACATCAGGCTGGATTCATTGTTTGCAGCTGTCCCCCGCAAAATTACGGCAGCCGATTCGGTCTACCTGAGTTTTTATTATCAACCCCAGGGCAGGTCAAGGAATTACCCGCTCAAACCGGATTCTCTCAGGCTGCGCTTTCTGGTGACACCGGCACACGACGGCATTCCCGATGTATGGATGAACGTATGGTCGACGATTGGCATGTCGCTTGATACGTTTAGGTTCTATAACAGTGAAAAATACTTTGTCCAGGTTATGATCCCGATAACAGACACCCTGCTGTTCTTTAAAAAAACCTTCCGGTTCCAGTTCTACAATTATGTGAACTTCGCTGCTCCTCCGGAATATTCCTGGCAAAGTAACTGTGCCCAGTGGAATATCGACAACGTATACCTGAATATCGGGAGAAACATGAACGATACGGTAAGGCCGGAGATCCGTTTCATGGACCGGGCCCCCAGCATGCTGAAGAATTACGAATCCATGCCTTACCCCCAGTACACGGCTGCTCCTGAACAGGAGATGGCCGATTCGGTCTCGGTAATCTTCAATAACAGGGATGTAACCATCCATAACTGCCGGTATTCATATAAAGTAACCAATACGGCCGGCTCCTTCCTTAAAACATACAACAGCCCCAATTTTAATCTTCAGCCGGTCTATTCAGCCGGCCCATTCACACAGCACCCGGCAGTTCCATGGTTCTATCCCATTACCCAGGCCGACAGCGCCGTTTTCCAGATGCATCATTACATTAAGGATAACGCAAGCGGTTCAGTTTTAGGAGATACCCTGAACCGGGACCAGACCATGTTCAACTATTTTGCATATGACGACGGCACACCTGAAGCTTCCTATGGCCTGACCCCGGCCGGGTCCATGCTGGCTTATCGTTTTAATTTAAATAAACCCGACACCCTGAGGGCGATACAGATGTATTTTAACTATGTCCTGAACAATACCAGCACCCCCTATTTCTTCTTATGCGTATGGTCGGATGACGTAGGGACACCCGGCGATACCATTTACAGCAGGCTTACCGTGCCAAAACATGCTTACCCTCTTCATCAGTTCGTCACCTACCATATACCCGCCCTTCCGGTAAGCGGAACTATTTATGTTGGTTGGATACAGACCACGGCCGATAACCTCAACCTTGGGTTTGACACGTATAACGACCATTCCGACCAGATCTTTTATAATACATCCGGACATTGGTATAACAGTGCATATTCAGGGTCCCTTATGATCAGGCCCATTGTTGGAAAGCCGATCCCGCTGGGGATAGATGAACCGGGAACCTCCGCCGCTGAACTGGAGGCATATCCGAACCCCTGCCATGACGGGATACTGCATCTCAGGTATAACAAGCGTGGCACTTCATCCACCGAAGGCTGTACTATAACCATTACGAACCTGCTCGGACAAACTCTCCTTTCCGAGAAGTATGCCGAAAGTCTCAACATGGCCCGGCTAAAGCAGGGAATCTACATTCTTTATATAACCGACCGTTATGGCAAAAGGGATGCCATGAAGAAAATCATCATTACCCCCTGATCACCGCAATCACCCCCACTATGAATGAAATACCGGATAATTTTGAAGAACCCAGTGAATTATACGAACATTTCAGGTTTGTTGTGGACAAAGGCCAGGCGCAGCTGAGAATAGACAAGTATCTTTTTGCAAAAATGGAGAATATTTCCCGCAACAGGGTGCAAAATTCAGCCAATGCAGGGAACATACTGGTTAACGGATCGGCTGTCAAACCGAATTACAAGGTCAAACCGTTGGACGTAATCACCATCGTACTGGCCCATCCGCCGAGGGACACGGAGATCTACCCGGAAGATATCCCGGTTAATATAGTTTACGAAGACAAGGATATTCTTATTGTTAACAAGGAAGCTGGGATGGTTGTGCACCCCGGGCACGGGAACTTTACAGGCACCCTGCAAAATGCGCTGCTGTTCCATCTTCAGAAATCGGATCCTTCAGAAGTAACCAGGCCATTCCTGGTTCACCGCATCGACAAGGATACATCAGGCATCATGATCGTTGCCAAGAACGAACTTGCACAGAGCAAACTTGCACGGCAGTTTTTTGATCATACCGTCGACCGCACCTATGTTGCCCTGGTGTGGGGAAACATCAATGAGGATGAGGGGACTATAAGCGGTAATATTGGAAGGGATGTGAGGAACCGCCTCATATTTTCGGTGTATGCTGATGAGGAGAAGGGCCGTGAAGCTATAACCCATTACAAGGTGATCGAACGTTTCGGTTACGTATGCCTTGTGGAATGCAGGCTGGAAACAGGCCGTACTCACCAGATCAGGGTTCATTTCAGGCACATAGGGCACCCCCTGTTCAACGATATTACCTATGGGGGGGGCGAGATCCTGAAAGGCACCACATTCACCAAGTACAAGCAATTTGTGCAGAATTGTTTCAAGATCATCCCGCGCCAAGCCCTGCATGCCAAATCGCTGGGGTTTATACACCCTTCCAATGGGCGGACAATGCATTTCGACTCTGATTATCCTGCCGACCTCGCAGCTGTCATAGAAAAATGGAGAGAATACAGTCAGTTTAAGACCCTGGATGAATAAACGGTTTTTCATGAACAAGATACCCCGTTTCCTGGCCTCATGTTATTTCTGGTTTGAATTATTTTTCATCTCAGGCCTGCTTTTCCCTGCTTCTTTTCTGATCTTCCTGCTCACTTTCCTTTTCGACAGAAGGCTTGTCGTCCTTCACCAGTTCACCTGTTTCTGGTCTTTTATAGTCCTCAAGGCCAATTTTATGTGGCGGATCTCTGTGGTTGGGAGAGAAAAGATCGACAAGCATGAGACTTATGTCATTGTTTCCAATCACCAGTCGGGAGCCGATATCATAGTCCTTTTCCTGCTCTGGAACAATTACAAATGGGTTGCCAAAAGATCGCTTTACAACTTTCCGTTTATCGGATGGAATATGTGGCTGAACCGGTATATCGTTATTGACAGGGGTAAAAAAAGCAGCATGGTGAAGATGATGAATGATGCTGCAAAGACCCTCAGATCGGGAAGTTCCGTAATGATCTTTCCCGAAGGCACAAGGTCGAAAGACGGCAGGCTGCAACCATTTAAAACAGGGGCGTTCCACCTTGCACTGGAGACGGGAAGGCCCATCCTGCCTGTCGTTATTACAGGCACATCCATGGCCATCCGAAAGGGAGGCTTCCTGGTCAACAAGAACCACGATATCCAGGCAAAGGTCCTTACCCCGATCCCCTATGCTTCATTCAAGGGAATGGAACCCAGGGATGTGACCCGAATGGTTTATGAAATCATGCTGAAGGAATCAGAGAACAGGCCTGTAAAATGAGTCCCTTTCACAAGGCACCCTGCCTGCTTCTTCAATAAGTTGCTTCATTCCCGAAACCGTCATAACAGGGCTCTGCTCTTCGGCACCCGCGAGAGAATATATACGCGTTGAATCGTTGATGGTACCGTCCATATCATCAACACCAAAGGAAAGTGAAACCTGGGCCATTTTCCTTCCAAGGGCAGGCCAGTATGCTTTCAGATGAGGGAAGTTGTCGAGGTAAATACGTGAAACAGCATACATTTTCATATCCTCACTGACCGAAACCTCGGGAATATCGTTCATTTCATTATTAAACCTGTGGAATTTCAGGGGGATGAAGGCATTGAAGCCCCCGGTCTCACCCTGAAGCCTCCTCAGCCTCTCCAGATGGTCGATGCGGTGGGCATAGGTTTCCAAATGGCCGTACAGCATGGTTGCATTGGAAGGCAGGTCCAGGCCATGGGCTGCCCTGTGTATGCCCAGCCAGTCAAGGGAACTGGTTTTCATGCCGCAAATTTCTTCCCTTACAGCCTCGTCAAAGATCTCGGCCCCTCCGCCCGGGACGGAATCCAACCCACAGTCCTTTAAATACTTCAGTCCGGTGGCAAAATCCATCCCTGCCTTTTTGATCATATAGTCGAGTTCCACGGCCGAATATGCTTTAATATGAAGACCGGGGCGGCGCAATTTGATCTTTTTCAGGAGTCCACCGTAATATTCAATGTCCCTTTTCGGATGAACAGCTCCCGTAATATGGATCTCGCGCACAGTCTCTTCCTGCTGGTCAACTTTTGCGAGGATATCATCCACCGTAAGTTCCCATTTGGAATTGCTGAAATGATGGGAGAACGAGCAAAACCTGCAACGGTTAACACAGATGTTCGTAGGCTCAATATGAAAATTTCTGATAAACCAGGCTTTGTCGCCATTCTTTCTCTGCCTTACCGCATCTGCAAGGACACCAAGAAATCCAAGTTCGGCTTTCTCAAACAAAAGAAGCCCTTCGGAAGGGCTAATGGACCGGCCCCCGAGAACTTTTTTAGAGATATCTGCAAGCCCCGGAAGAAGTGATTGCTGAAGTATTTTAATGGTATCTGTTTGTAGAGGCAATTGCATTACATTTTAACCAGTTTAACACTCTTTGTGAAATCCCGGCCTGAGATGTTGACGATGTATACGCCGGGGGGCAGTGATTGCAGGTCAATGGTATAATTGCCGGGGGAGTTTTGTAAAAGTTTCCAGTGAGGGAAATGATTCCCAAGCATATCAGTGAGGGAAACATCCGAAATCCTGCTGTCGGAACCTTCATTTTCAATACTGATCGTTGCTTTATCATGTACCGGGTTAGGGAACAAATTAATCCCATCCTGCAGAGCCTGGTCATTAATTCCAAGTGCCCATCCCCCCATTTTTGTAACCCCGGTATTATTGGGGTCAAGCCAGTATTTCAGCATATGAAGTGAATCGCTCCCGTTTTGGTCCCAATGCCAGGAAAACTTGCCGTAATAATCGGGGGAATTGATCCAGGAAGTATCACATGAAGAATCCCCCCCGGTGAGGGTCCCGACAATCTGGCCGTCAGAATTAAAAATCGGGGAACCCGAGGATCCGCCTTCAGTCACACCATGCCCGTGAACAGTGTAATTCCAGTAGACAGCCCAGAAACAAGGCAAGGGGTTACCGGGATATGATGCGGTTATCAGGTGCGAATTATATGTTGAGATTTTTTTCACGTCACCACCCGGGTGGTGAATTCCGGCTCCGCTTGGGCTGGAATTGGTTTCACGGCTCCAACCGTTAAAATAAACATGCAGGGAATCTGGAACCGCTTCACTCAGCCTGACGAGGTAAAAATCAGAGCCGGTAAATTCGGTCCCTCCATGTGATTTCATTGAAGCCCCAAGCAGTGAAACTGGTGTATGGGGGATCGTATTCGGGCATCCGGGCATTTCGTAGTTGAAATAGAAAAGCCACTGGCTCAAATCAACAGGGCGTGCGTATCTTCCGCAATGATTTGCCGTAAGGAGGTATGGGATACCGTCATTATTGGTATTATTGATCATTGAACCGGAGCAAAGCAAGGTATATCCAAGGCTGTCTTTAATCACTAATTTCACTACCCCCCTTTTCTGTTTCTGCCAGTTGTCACCTTCGGTGCAATTGATGTTGACCTCGCAGGGGCCGGAAGAAGGCAAAGGGTTATTTTCTTCATAATTGGTGTATTGCCTGAAAGCATAAGCCACTTCCGAAATATGGAAATCAGGCAGGGCAAGACCGGAGGGGGCGTTATATTCCAGTACCAGGGCTTCTCCCGCTATCAGAGGGCAGGCAAATGTGCCGAAAGCGTTAATATTTGCGCTTGTATATGCCCCGAACAGCCGGGTTCTTGATGGGTTATAAATGAAAAGTTTTCCGCCAACAGGGATGCTGAACCTGTTAAAATAAAGTATCAGTGCTTTGGCCCCGGCCGAATGCACGGCAAGCCTCCAAACACGCTGGCCATCTTTAAGTATTTCGGTGCTTCCTGAATTTGATATTGAAATATCCACCGGGAGGTTAAGGGCAAACCGGTAAGGCAGAGAAGGAGCAGTTTCGCTTTTCCCGATCAGGTTTGCCGAAGGGCACGGGATATCAGCGCTTCCGATGTTCACAGGGCTAAGGGCCCTGCTAAAACTCAATGGGACTCCTCCTGCCTGTTGCTGACCGCAAACTGTTATGGGATCAATGGTAAAGAAAAGGGCAGAAGCAATTAAAAACCTTAAACAAAGTGAAACAAATTTCATGAGGCTGGGGTTTATTTAACGACTACTTTTTGAATAAGCCTTGACCCACCTGTATAAACCATTAAAGTATATACACCGGGATTAAGATCATGTATATCCATTGTTGCTGATCCTGCGCCACTAATAAACTCAGCTGAGCGAAGGACTTTCCCCGGCATATCGGCAAGTTCGGCTTTTATCCTGGTTCTCAATGGCATATTTATATTGAAATTGATGAACTCATGAGCAGGATTGGGGTAGACCGATACCTTCAAACCCGATCGCCCGTCATCGACCCCTGAGAGGGAAGAAATATGAATGTCGTCAAGCATAAAAATAAACTGGTTGTCTGAAACGCATTGAATGGCAATATACACAGTTTGATTATTATAATTTCCGAGGTCGTAAATCCGATGAGTCCAGGCATCAGGCGCCGTTTCATATGCTGACTGGAGGTAGGTAAAACTGGAGGGGTTATTATCGGTAGTGGAAACGGCAATATTATACCGCTCCAGGCCGTAGGCTGAATTGTAAGTCATTACCCAGAGATCCATCTCCGAGTTGGTGCCAAGTGTAAGCCTGGGTGAGATCAGCCATTTATCGTTTGGGTTCGACGGCGGAACAGAAGAAAAGCAGCAGCCCAGTTTGCTCCCTGCATGGGGTTTCATGTATTGCTCTGCCGGGGTGGTCTTGGCCGGATTGAAACAGATATAAGCCATAGCCTGCCCGCTGTGAGGGAAATTGATCCCGTTGATAGGATATGTTGGGCCTCCCTTTACATCCACTGTAGTCCATGGTAAACAATCGAGGGTAAAGTCAGACAGTCCCTCAAAAGTCAGTGATGCGGAAGAGGGATACCCTCCCACCTGGATGTATCCGGTAAGGGTCTTTGTATCGGATGAAGTGCCGTTATCGACTGTGAGTGTGACATCATAATTGCCGGGTGTACTGTATGTGATGCCACCGGGGTTTTGAGCTGTGGAAGAAGATGGGCTGCCACCTGTAAAAGTCCAATGCCATGAAGTGGGAAATCCGGTGGAGGCATCCTGGAAATTCACCGTTTCCCCAACGGCGGGATGAGTCTGATCAGCAGAGAAATCAGCCTTAAGGGCACCGGAAGAGCTAAGGACAATTTCAATGTCATCCACCATAAGTATAAACTTATCATTTGAGACGCACTGTATGGCAAGATAAACATCCTGGTTGGGATATGCTGAAAGGTCAAATTGCTTCAATGTCCATGAAACCGGCGCTGTAAGGGGCAGGGGACCCGAAATTGAAGTGAAACTCGAAGCAGCCGAATCGGTAAGGGAGATCAGCACCTTGTATTCTTCAAGCCCATAGGTATCTGTATAAGACTTCACCCAGAAATCAAACTTTGCCAGGTTGCCCAGGTGCACTTTAGGGGAGATCAGCCAGTCGTTGTTCTTTGGCGGTGTAGCTGAGAAACAGGCCCCGAACTTTGAACCGCTATGAGGCTGGATGCCCTGATCGGTCATAGCCGGGGTTACAGAAGAGGGATTAAAGCACATAAAAGCTTTTGCCACCGTATCATTAGTGAAAGTGTGGTTAAGGATACCATAAGTTGAGTGATGGTCAAGGTCAACCGATTGCCAGGGTAAAAGTGAAAGCGAAAAATCAGGAATGGATTCGAAATTCAACCTGATTGTGTCGGGAGAGCCAACGGGAGCATTCATACCGGCCAAAACCGGAGCAGAAAGCAATAAAACGAGCAGGGTAATTAGGATGAAAGGCTTGATTTTCATAGTGGCCTGTTAAACCTTTACAAAGATAGGCATTTTTTTATTTGGCTTCCTGCCGGTTATGGAATTCGGGGCACATGGCCATGTTAAAACCCATCCCATACATGCTTCAGCTGAAAATTACCATGATCAGCATGATGGGGTCCTATCATATCCTGAATTATATTACTTTTGAAACGAAGATTTTAACACCATGTGCCCTGTTAGGGTGGCCAGCAATAATTAAAAGGAAAAAACAAATTATGACTCAAACACTAACCATAAAAAGGGAACCGCCCGCAGCATTACGCTGGATTGTACTGATTTTTATCAGCCTGGCCATGTTCGGGAACTATTACATCTACGACAGCATCAGTCCCCTGGCAGTTGCCCTCAAAACCCAGCTTAAATTTACCGACAGCGATCTCGGCCTGCTGCAGGGGATCTATAGCTTCCCGAATATTATCATGGTCCTGATAGGAGGCCTGATCATTGACCGTATCGGTACAAAGAAAGCCGCCCTGATCTTTTCCCTGTTGGTTTTCCTCGGTGCTTTTATAACTGTACTGAAAGGCGATATATACCTGATGGCAGCAGGCCGGCTCATTTTCGGGCTGGGCGCCGAAAGCATGATCGTTGCCATAACCACTGTTGTTGCACAATGGTTTAAAGGCAAACAGCTTTCTTTCGCCTTCGGTCTCAACCTGACCGTTGCACGACTGGGTTCCTTCCTTGCGCTGAACTCCCAAACCTGGGGCAGGAGCCTCTATACCCACTGGCAGAACCCGCTCTGGGTCTCGGTAGGCGCCGGGGTCATCAGTGTTTTAACCCTCGGGATATTTTATTTTATTGACAGTTATGCAAACAAGACATACAACCTGGCACATGTTGGCGGGCAGGATAAAGTCATACTTTCCGACGTCTTTTCTTTTATAAAGAACCGGATAATAATTTGTGCTGTCACCCTTGCAGGGGTATTCGTTACCATTAACTACATCCTGCATTTTGAAATCGAACTGATGCTCCAGATCGTCATTTATGTCTTGATCGTTGTTTTCTCCTTCCTGAATTTCAGGGCCTTCAGCAAATCATACTGGTTCATTGTAATGCTTTGTATCACTTTTTATTCGGCAATGTTCCCATTTCAGACCTTCGCTATTAAATTTTTCCAGGAAGCACATGGGGTGACTCCCGAATATGCCGGTTTTCTTTCCAGCCTGCTAACTCTCTCGGCTATGATCTTCACCCCTCTTTTTGGCCTGTTCTCCGATTTTGTGGGGAAAAGATCACTGATGATGATGTTCGGCTCCTTACTGATCATTCCGGTATACCTGATGATGGGTTATACCGATATTAACCTGATAATCCCCATGAGCATCATGGGCCTGGCATTTTCACTGGTTCCGGCTGTGATGTGGCCTTCGGTCTCCCTGGTCACGCCGGCATCCAAACTCGGTACCGCATACGGCCTTATGACCATGATACAGAATATCGGTTTATTCGGGTTCAATATTATTATCGGCTGGTCCAATGACATTTCCAAAGCCAGTGCAGAACACCCGCAGGGTTACAACATGGGGATGTGGATCTTCAGCGTACTGGGATTTTTCGGACTGTTTTTTGCATTCCTGTTGAGAAGGAACGAATCGGGACCTAATAAATTCGGGCTCGAATATGGGACGAATTTCAATAAAAGACCTGAATAAACGTTTATGGTTCAACAATAAATGCTGAACCATCTTCTGTCATGAGAATACTAATCGTTGCCGCAACTGTAGCCGAAATACGCCCTCTTTTACAAAGGCTTACTTTCATTGGATCCGAAGGCGAGTTCCTTCAGCATTATGAATTTCAAACACATTCCATTGACCTTCTTGTAACCGGAGTGGGAATGGCGCATACCGCTTTCCACCTTGGGAAACAGCTCAGCAGGCAGCATTACGACCTGGCGCTTAATGCGGGAATTGCCGGGGCCTACTCTGCAAAAACCCGAATCGGCAGCGTATACCAGGTCAATGCCGAGGTTTTCGGCCTGGTGGGCGTGGAAGATGAGGAGAATTACCTCTCCCTCTTCGACCTGGGCCTGCAGGATCCCGATGCATTTCCTTATGAAGGCGGATGGCTGGTTAACCGGAAACCCCCGGTGTCGGCAGTGTTAAACAAGCTGCCCGTTGCGAGGGGTGTTACGGTCAATCTTATTTATACCCACAAAGAAACCATCGGGACCCTGAAAAGCTTGTATAATGCCGACCTTGAAAGCATGGAAGGTGCTTCCTTTTTCTACGCATGCCTTTCAGAAGCGGTTCCTTTCATTGAGGTCCGTTCAGTATCAAATTATGTTGCAGAACGAGATAAATCGCAATGGAACGTCCCATTGGCCATCCAGAACCTTGATAAAACCCTGGATCATCTGTTAAAGGAACTTTCACAGGTAAATCTCAGTTTGTAATGATCAGGCTTGCATTTTCGCCCTGTCCGAACGATACGTTCATTTTCGATGCCCTGGTGCACGGGAAAATCGACCTGGAGGGCCTTGATTTTGAATTCCGGATGGAGGATGTCGAGACCTTGAACGGCATGGCCATGAAAGGTGAAGCCGATATGATAAAAGTAAGCTATCACGCTTATTTACTCCTTCAGAAAACATATGTCCTTCTCGAAAGCGGCAGCGCTCTTGGCAAAGGTAACGGCCCACTGCTGATCGCGAAACAGGATATCCCCCCTGATAAGATACCTTTTCACACAGTGGCGATACCCGGGGAATATACCACGGCCCACCTGCTTTTCCGCCTTGCTTATCCCGGGGCCTCGCTAAAACGGTTCATGGTGTTCAGCCAGGTAGAGGATGCCATCCTGCAAAATAAAGTGGATGCCGGCGTGATCATCCATGAAAACAGGTTTACATACACGGACAAAGGGCTGAAAAAGCTTGCCGACCTTGGAGAATTCTGGGAAGACCTGGCCCATGCCCCGATTCCTTTGGGGGGAATTATCGCCAAACGGAGCCTGGGATACGAAGTCATCAACAAGCTTAACAGGATAATGAACCGCAGCGTGGAACACGCCATGCTCAACGGACCTGAGGCCATGCCTTTTGTGAGGGCCAATGCCAGGGAAATGAATGAAGAGGTCATGATGAAACATATAAGCCTTTATGTGAATAATTTCACCCTTCGGCTGGGGGATGAAGGCAAATCGGCCATCGCAAAACTCCTGGAAGCCGCAAAGGAGAAAAGGATCATATCTTAAATGCCTTGTTTTATGGAAAATCTGACACCAGGGAAAATATCATCCGCATTCAAAAAAGCCATACAGTCAGGACTTATCCGAAAGGAAGACAGTTCCGTGATCTTCTACGATCTCACCTTTTTGAAAGAACGGCTGTCGTACCTTAAATCGTGTTTCCCGGCCGGCACTCTCCATGGTCTCGCTGTCAAGGCCTGCCCCCTGTCGAAGGTCATGCAACTGACAAAGGAACTCGGTTACGGGGTCGAAGCAGCTTCAATGGGAGAGGTTAAACTGGCCCTTTATCTGGGATTTGATCCCGGCATGATAGTTTATGACTCCCCGGTTAAAACAATAGAAGAGCTTGAATTTGCCCTGCTTGCGGGGATCCACCTTAACCTCGACAACTTTTCAGAACTTGAACGGGTAAAAACCCTGCTTAAAAAGCTGAAATCAAAAAGTACCATAGGCATCCGCATCAATCCTCAAATCGGTGAAGGATCCATCAAGGAATCCAGCGTTGCAGGGGAATACTCTAAATTCGGGGTGCCCCTGAGGTTTAAGAGAACCGAATTAATTAATGCGTTCCTGGGGAATGACTTTCTGAGCGGCATGCATCTTCATGTGGGATCCCAGGGTTGCCCTCTTGAAATGCTGGTTGAGGGTACCGGCCAGCTGTATGACCTTATGCTTGAAGTGAACAAGCTTACATCTGAGAGCAAAGGCTACGCCCAGGTTACCACTTTTGATATCGGCGGAGGTTTGCCTGTAACGTATTCAAGGGGCAGGCAGCCGGTCTCTATGGAGGCATATGCCCTTGCATTGAAAAAGAGGGTCCCTCTTCTGTTCAGTGAAAGCGGTTCATCGCTGCCAGGCGACAACGGTACCGGGACCAGAGTCACCGGTGATGGAATCCGCCTGATCACGGAATTCGGCCGGTGGACCTATACCAATCCGGGATGGACCATCAGCAGGGTTGAATATGTTAAACACGATCCGGGTGTCAGTACCGCCATGCTCCATGTGGGGGCCGACCTTTTTATAAGGGAGTGCCTGAACCCCAAGGACTGGATGCATGAATACACGGTACTTGACGGAGAAGGAAACCCCAGGACCGGCAATTCGGTCAATCCCTGGAATTTAGCCGGCCCGCTTTGCTTCTCGGGTGATATCCTTGCAAAAGGAGTATCTTTACCCGGAGTGCTGGAAGGGGATCATATCGTCATCCATGATACGGGCGGTTATACATTCTCAATGTGGTCGAGGTACAACAGCCGGTTCGCACCAAGGATAATCGGGTATTACAATGAAGGAGAATCGTTTGTTGTATTAAAAGAACGGGAAGAAATGGAAGACATTATCAGGTTCTGGACATGATGATTGACGATTTACGATTTACGACTGACGAAGAAATGAAAATTAGCCGGATATGATTTTAGTTACAGGGGCCGCGGGCTTCATCGGAAGCTGCCTTGTGGGCAAACTGAATAACAAGGGGTTCAAGGAAATTGTTATTGCAGATGATTTCTCCAGGGCTGACAAGATCAATAATTATTCCCATAAGGTGTACCTAAGCAAAATTGAGCGAAAGGACCTTTTCAACTGGCTCCCCGCCCATGCAAAAGAAATTGAGATCGTTTTCCATATCGGCGCCCGTACCGACACATCTGAGTTTAACATGAGTGTTTTCGACGAGCTCAACCTGGGGTACAGTAAAAAGATCTGGAATTTTTGCAGCGGGTATGACATCCCGCTTATTTATGCTTCATCGGCTGCGACCTATGGTGATGGTTCTTTAGGGTATAGCGACAGCCATGAGCTGGTGCCGCAGCTTAAACCACTTAACCCTTACGGGGTCTCAAAAAACGAATTTGACAAATGGGTGTTACGGCAGACTTCAGCACCGCCGGCCTGGTTCGGTCTCAAGTTTTTCAATGTTTTCGGCCCTAATGAATATCATAAAGGGCGGATGGCATCGGTGGTTTTTCATGCCTTTAACCAGATTAAGACGAACGGGAAAGTAAGGCTGTTCAGGTCTCATCGGCCCGACTACCAGGACGGTAAACAACTGCGTGATTTTATCTATGTGAAAGATGTGGCCGATGTGATGTATTTTCTATTCGAGCACCGGGGCCAGCCAGGCATTTATAACCTCGGGACAGGAAAGGCTCGTACCTTTCTCGACCTGGTCAATTCTGTCTTTCTCGCCCTGGACCTGCAGCCCGACATTGAATTCATAGATACCCCTGCCGATATCCGCGACAAATACCAGTATTTTACAGAAGCAAAAATGGAAAAGCTGAAACTGGCAGGATATCCGAAAGCCTTCCGCAGCCTTGAAGACGGCATTACCGAATATGTAGAGGCTTACCTGCAGTCAACAAGATATTACTGAGATGACAACACCTAATTTCAGGTTTTTCCAATCGGCTACCATCGCAATATTCTTTATCAGCCTTATCCCACTTGGTTCCAGGGGCCAGTTTTTTTCAACGGGGCAGGATCCTGCATCGCTCCGCTGGAGGCAGATCAAAACAGGAAATTACAGTATCGTCTATCCTTCAACCTATGAAACCCATGCACAGTATGTTGCCAGAGTTATGGACAAGGTATGGAGGTATGAAACGAAGACCCTGACTGCGAAACCGCCCAGGATCCCCATTATAATCCATACCGAATCCAGCCTTTCCAATGGTGTCACCGTTTGGGCCCCCAGGCGGATTGAATTTTATCCGACTCCCGATCCGGACGCTTATGGCGAAGAATGGCTTGAACAACTTGCCATACATGAATACCGCCATGCCGTCCAGATCAATAAAATGAATAAGGGCTTCACCAGGGCATTATTTTATATCCTGGGGGAACAGGCCACTGGCGGCATACTTGGGGCTTTTGTCCCAACCTGGTTCCTGGAAGGTGATGCAACCGCTACCGAAACTGCATTGACAAAAACCGGTCGGGGCCGTGCTGGATGGTTTGAAGCGATACTACGCGCCCAGCTCCTTGAAAAAGGGAGCTATAACTTCAACAAAGCCACGCTCGGCTCTTATAAAACGTTTGTCCCCGATGCCTATGAACTCGGATATTATCTTGTGGGGATGGGCAGGAAGGACTATGGCCCGAAATTATGGGATTACAGCCTCGATCATGTGGCAAAATACCCTTTCATGATCATCCCCCTTGCCGATGGTATTAAACGCACAACCGGACTTACGAAAGTCAAATGGTACAGGAAGTCCCTGGATGAACTTGACAGCATCTGGAAGGAACAGGACCGTAATACTCCGAAGACGGGGAGCAGGATGATCAGCATCAGGAACGCTAAGGATTACAAGGTCTTTAACCACCCTCTCTATATGAATGACAGCACTGTCATTGCCCAGAGGCAGAGCAACGAAGGTGTTGATTGTTTTGTAAAGATACTGCCAAACGGGAAGGAGAAACAATTATTCCAGACGGGCGCCTACCAGGATGGAAGCAATTCCATTTCAGGTAACCTCATCGCCTGGGCCGAATATGAACCCGATATCAGGTGGGGCAACAGGGATTATTCAAGCATTAAGATCTATGACATGAAGTCCCGCCGTTCACGCCACATTACAAAAAGGTCAAGATATTTCTCCCCCATCCTTTCACATGATGCATCGATGATTGCTGCGGTGAGGACAGGCACTGACGGTGAATCATTCCTCGAAGTAATGGGTACTTCCGACGGACGTGTTCTCTTTTCTATAAAAGCCGAAGGTTCAGCTACCTTCCAGTCGCCCGATTTTACCGATGACGACAAACAGCTGATTTATTTATACATGAATGAGAAAGGGAAAACGATTGCCACCTGCGATATGGCGACAAAAGAAACCCGATTCCATATCCCCTTTACTTTTACCACAATTGACGGGCCATCCCAGATGTTCGGCCACTTCATCATTTTCTCAGCAGATTATTCGGGAATTGAAAACATTTACGCCGTGGATACGGTCTCAAAAAAAATCTTCCAGGTGACTTCCGCCCGGTTTTGCGCCTCTGATCCCGATTTCAATTCCGACAAAACCAGGCTGCTTTATTCAGACTACTGCAGTGACGGGCAGATGGTATCTGAAGCCAGCCTGGATTCTGCAAAATGGATACCTTTAACAGGGGTCAGGGACCATTCATTCAAGCTTTACGACATACTGGCCGCGCAGGAAGGGGTCAACCTCCAGGACACCCTTGCAAACGAGGGGCTTTTCAGGATGCTGCTCGACCATACCGTGAACCCTGATTCGGCGGGACACGGACATCCGCAGTATCCCTCAAAAAAATATTCAAAGGGGGCACATCTGTTCAATGTGCATTCGTGGGCGCCGGTATCGTTAAGCGCTTCAAACCTGACTATACATCCCGGCATTACGGTATTGTCGCAGAATGTGATGAGTTCGACCTTCGCAAGCGCAGGATATGACTGGGATTACAATGAGAAAACCGGGCAGTTTTACCTGAACTTCAGCTACCAGGGCCTTTTCCCTGTTTTCGATCTGGGCTCTTCTTTCGGGAAAAGAGCAGGCTATTATATTACAAGCAGTACTTCGCCCAGGACGAGGTTTACATGGAATGAGCTGAAATTGCAACTTACTATCTCGGTCCCTTTAAACTTCACCAGGGGAGCCTGGTTCAGGGGGCTAACGCCTGCAATCAGCACTTCACTGGTCGATGTGATCCATGACAAGTCAACTCCAGGTTTGTTTACAAGCGGATGGATCAACACTGTGACTTACAGCCTGAATTATTACCAGTACCGGCGTTCAAATTACCAGGATATGTATTACCGCTGGGGTCAGAATATACAGCTCAGTTTAACGAACAGCCCGTTTGGTGTTAATGACATGGGTTCCATCTGGGCCATTCAATCAAACCTCTATTTCCCGGGCTTAATACGGCACCACGGGCTTTGGTTGTATGGAGGCTACCAGCAGAGGGATGAAAACACGGTATACGGGTACAGTTATTCAGGTGTAGTTCCATACCCCCGCGGTTACAGCAGCGGTTATGACTGCCATCTCTTCAGCTTCTCGGCAAATTATAAATTCCCATTGTTCCGGCCCGACTGGAGCCTCGGCGGTGTGCTGTATTTCAAACGTTTCAAGCTTAACCTGTTTTACGACCAGGCGATGGGCGACGATTCGAAGGCCATTGAGTGGAGCCTTCCCAACCTTTATCAGACTCTAGGTTCGGAACTCACTGCCGAATTACATATCCTGAGGTTTGTTTACCCCTTCGAATTGGGCGTCCGCCCGATGTACTTCCCCGGCAACAATTCCTGGGGATGCCAGTTTATTTATTCGGTCAGCTTTTAATTACTGCGGATGAGGAAGCTCTTTGTCCAGGGCTTTTCCCCGCTTAAAAATCCACTTCCAGCAGAGTAGGGCAATGATCGGAATGTTTTGCATCGGGCAGGATTGCCGCTCTCAGCAGCTTTTTCTCCAATGAAGGGGTCACCACCTGGTAATCAATGCGCCATCCCAGGTTTCTTGAGCGGGCACCGGCCCTGAAACTCCACCAGGTATAGTTGTGAGGATCCAGGTTGAATACCCTGAAGGTGTCGATAAAACCACTGTTGAAGAAACGGGTCAGCCACTCCCTTTCTTCCGGCAGGAATCCGCTGCTGGTGGCATTCCTGACCGGGTCATGGATGTCGATGGTTTTATGGCAGATGTTGAAATCCCCGCAGATGATCAGGTTGGGCCTTGTTTTTCTCAGCTCAATGGCATACCTGAGAAAATCTTCCAGCCAGATCATCTTAAAACCCTGCCTCACCTCCCCGGTTGTTCCCGATGGATGATAAACGCTCATTACTGTTGTATCCCCGTAATGGGCCATAATGGTCCTTCCTTCATCATCGTACTTCTGTATGTTCATTCCGAAGTCGACATGATCAGGTTTAACCTTAGAGAGTATCCCTACCCCGCTGTATCCTTTCTTGACCGCTGAGAACCAGTAATGATGGTACCCCATGGCTTCAAAGAGTTCCACCGGGATCTGGTCAGGCTGAGCCTTTGTTTCCTGGAAGCATGCGATATCGGGATTGGCAGCACTGAGCCAGTGTGCAAGCCCTTTTGACGTGGCTGACCTGATCCCGTTGAGATTATATGATATGATCCTTTTCATGTTCGGTTGTTTGTTCCAAAAGTAAGAATATACTGCTACATTTGCATCATCATGTCACGACATACCTTATTCGACAGGATATATCTGTATCAGTATAAAACATTTAAGCCCCGGCAGTTTTTGCTGGTGCTGAGTTTTATAGTAGGGATACTCAGCGGCCTTACCGGTGTGGTCCTGAAAAACACCCTGTATTATACAAACTTTTTCCTGACAAACGGGTTTACTTTCAAAGCCATCAATTTCCTTTACCTGCTTTATCCCTTTTTCGGCTTACTGCTTACCTGGCTCTTTTTGAAGTATGTTGTAAAGGACAACATCAGTCATGGCATAAGCAAAGTGCTTTACGTGATCTCCAAGAACCAGAGCCAGATCAAGCCGCATAATACATGGAGTTCTCTTGTGGCCTGTACGCTTACTTTAGGTTTCGGGGGGTCGGTAGGCCCTGAGGCGCCCGGTGTGCTCACCGGGTCGGCCATCGGATCGAACCTGGCGAAACTTTTCAGGCAGGATTACAAGAACACCACCCTCTTGCTTGGTTGCGGGGCGGCCGGGGCCCTGTCGAGCCTCTTCTCGGCTCCCATTGCAGGGGTCGTTTTTGTGATCGAGGTATTGCTCATGGACATGACGATGACAAACCTGATCCCCCTGCTTATCTCGGCGGTGACAGGTTCTCTTGTTTCAACCCTGCTGATGGGAAAAGAAGTTGCCTTTTCATTTATACTTTTATCCCCTTTCCATTTTCACGAAACCGGGTTTTATATTCTCCTCGGGGTTTTCGCCGGGCTTGTATCGGTGTATTTTATACGAGGGAGTGCCTGGATTGAACGCCAGCTTGTCAGGATCCCTGCAGCGGCGAGGCTCCCACTTGCAGGAGCAGTATTGGCCGGATTGATCTTTGTTTACCCGTCCTTGTTCGGGGAAGGATATACTATACTTAAAGCCGTGCTGAACGGGCATGCTGAAACGATCGGCAACCCCGAGTTTTTCGGGTGGATGAAAAACAGCCCATACCTGTTCCTTCTCATCATTTTCGGACTGATCATCTCAAAAGTGGTGGCGATGTCGGTGACCCAGGGCAGCGGCGGGATCGGCGGGACCTTCGCCCCTGCCCTGTTCGTAGGCGGAATCAGCGGGCTTTTTCTTTCCAGGGGCATTAACCTTGGCCTCAATTCTCATCTCCCAGAGAGCAATTTTGCCCTGGTGGGGATGGCCGGGATCATGACCGGAGTGATGCATGCCCCCCTGACCGCTATCTTTCTCATAGCCGAAATTACAGGAGGATATGAATTACTGACGCCTCTCATTATTTCCTCCACGGTTTCGTATCTCACCGTGTATTATTTCGAGCCCCATTCCATTTATGCAAGGCAGCTTGCGACGCGCAAAGAGCTGATCACGCATCATAAAGACAATGCCATCCTCACCATGATGGACCCGGCCAACCTCATCGAAACGAATTTCCTGAAGGTCGGTCCCGACTCAAGCCTGGGCGACCTTGTCAAGGTGGTTTCAGCCTCCAGCCGGAACAGTTTCCCGGTAGTGGACGAGACAGGCACCTTTTACGGGATCGTGACCCTTGACCATATAAGGGGCATCATGTTCGAGAGGGAATTGTACGATAAGAAGTTAGTGAGGGAGCTGATGTACACCCCTGAATTATACATCACTCCGGATGACGATATGGAAAAGATCGTGAACATGTTCCATAAAAACGACCGCTTCAACATCCCGGTTTTGAACAACGGGAAGTATCTCGGCTTCATGAGCCGCGCGACAGTCTTTTCGGAATACAGGAAACTGCTGAAGAAGTTCTCGGAAGAATAGCTAAGGATTATAATGTCCTTATTAGCCTGATAACTGCCGACTGACGACTACTTATGGAACTTCCTGATAAAGTCTTCCACCTCGGGCACACCGCCCTGGTAGATCAGGTAGCCGTTATACGGTTCCCTGGGGGTGATATCACTGTTTATAGGGGTTAACATGATCTTCTTAACCTCTTCCAGGTCGGAGGTCTGGCCAAGCGCCCAACCCAGTTTGATATAGGCAACTTCTGGCAGCATGTTTTCGAGGGGGATCACCCCTTTGGCCATCAGGTCGCGGCCGGTATCATAAACAAACATCCCGACATATCCCCAGAGGGTTTGCACTGTCATATAAACTGCAACACCTTTTTCACGCGCCCTTTCGATAGCAGGATACAGTGGCTTGTTAACATGGCCAAGGCCGGTACCGATGATGATAATCCCTTTATATCCATTATCTATCAGGGAATCGATCATGTCGGGCTGCATATTGGTATAATAATAGATCATTGCAACCTTTTCCTCGAACACGGGTGTGATCTTCACATTGCGGTCGTTCCGGCGGCGGTTGTAATCTTCTTTAATAGGAACGACGCCTTTGCGGCTTACAGTAGCTATCGGCGTATCGCCTATAGTGCGGAAAGTAGAACGGTACGATGAATGCATCTTGCGTACCCTTGTCCCCCTGTGTAAAAAACCATACTCATCAGAAGTAGGCCCGAACATGCATACCATGACTTCGGCAATGTCGCCATGACCTGCAGCGGTTGCGGCGTGCATCAGGTTTAAAGCGGCATCGGAGCTGGGGCGGTCACTGGAACGCTGGGAACCAACAAGGACAATCGGGATAGGTGAATTCTGGACCATGAATGTAAGCGCAGCCGAGGTATAATGCATGGTATCGGTACCGTGCCCGATAATGATGCCCTGTATGCCTTTTTCTATTTCTTCGCCTATTGCGATAGCCAGTTTCCTGTATTGATCCGGCCCCATGTTTTCGCTGAACACCGCAAAGATTTTCTCGGTGGTCAGGTTGCAGATATCGGCTAATTCAGGCACTGCACCATATAACTCACCAGGTGAAAATGCTGGGATAACAGCCCCGGTTCGGTAATCGAGGCGTGAAGCGATGGTACCCCCGGTGCCAAGCAATTTAACACTGGGCAGTCCTTTTGAATACGGGAACTCTTTTTCGGGTATTTTATAAACAGCTTTCTTATATCCCAGTTCCGTTATATTTGTGATCGTATCGATATCAATGCCGATGTTGTAACCAGTAAAGAATTTCATGACAAGATGCTTGTCGTCGGTATTTTCGGCCCTCGGAAGGATACTGCCTTCAAAAACACCCCTGGTGGTATCTACTTTCACCTTAGCCCAGACCCGGGCATTGAATTTCTGCATCACTTCCAATGCACGTCCTTTATAACCCTGGAAAATATCTTCGCTCATATTGTTAAATTGTGAGAAAGTGAGATGGTCAAATTTGAGTTAAAGTTGTATGTGTTCGTTCAGTTCCCTGAGGGAGATATTTCCCATGGCCAGTTTGTGCAGGCTCCCCATGATCCAGCGATGGCCTGCCGAATCGTCTTCCGACAACCTGGTTTCCTTGTATTTCTTTACCAGGAATGGTAATTTCCCCAGGATCTCCTCCCTGCTGACCTCTTTATAATTCAGGGTAACCAGGATGGAATCAAAGTCCATTTTCGGATGCTCGTAAAGTACCCTCAGCATTTTGCCCGCTATGGCAAGGTCAAGGCCCCGCTTCCTGATATATTTAAGCAATTCGAAAATCATATCGTTGCGGAATAAGAGCAAAGCCTCGTATTTCCCGTGAAGATGCTTCAGGGTGTGCCCAAGAAGGGTTGCACAGAACCTGGGGGCAATACCCAGTTCATTGTTGCATTTCTCAATCAGCGGAACCAGGTTGTATTTTAAAAGGAAAGTAAAGGTATCAGCGGGCACCCCCCATTGAGTAAGCTGGCTGTAGCGATCACAAATATCGGGAGGGAGGTCCTTCCTGAGTTCTTCAATAACCTCATCTTCAAGAGGGATGGGAGCTGAATCCGTGTCGGGATACATACGATCGGCACCCGGCAGCACCCGTTCAAAAATGGTTGTTCCGTCTTCAAAAGATTTGCGGGTTTCATTCGGCACGCCATTCAGCGCCATCCTGCAGCGTTCCTCTATGGTTTCAAGAGCTGTTTTCATATCGGCTTCAGGTCCCCAGAAAATGATCTGGGAATCTTCTTCCCGGCTCCCCAGAAGGGCCTTGACTTTTATCCAGACCTTATCCCGGGCCATGTCTTCAAGCATCTCCGAATGTATCATATTCGGCAGTTCAATGCAGGCAATAACCTTCAGGCGCTCGCTGATCTCATCGGCAAACATTTTACCAGGCTGGGTAAAATGAGAAAGCACACCCCTGAACATCGGCAGATTGACGATGCAGATTTTTGTCGAGGCATTGGCTTTATGGGACGCCGGCAGTTCAATCCTGATCTCTTTCAGGCTGACTTCTTTTGAAGACAGTTTCCAGGCAGAAGGGTCTTTCACCGATTTCAGCAAGAGTTCTTTGATCCGGAGCAGGGCCCACTGGCGGAAAGCTTCATTGTGTGTAAGTTCCGGCATCCATGAAGTATGGGCCACGCCTTTGATCTCGACCCTTGTACCTCCTTTGCAACTGACATTCACATCGGCCCTTGTGGAACCTATCCCCTGCCTCACTTTACCCGTGCTCCTGTTCAGGAAGCGTATATAATCAGCCCCTTCTTTAACCTCGGCAGGGTTTGTAAAATCGGGGTAAGTCACTGTTTCGATCAAAGGCATCCCAAGACGGTCAGTGCGGTATATCCTTACATGCCCGATATCCGAAACCTCCCTGCAGGAATCCTCCTCGAGGCTGAGCTGGATCAGCCTTACTTTTTTATTCTTCAGCTGGATCTCGCCTTCCACACCAATGATCGCCGTCCTCTGGAACCCTGTAGGGATGCTTCCGTCAAGATATTGCTTTCGGGTAATGTGAACCTCTCCTACTATCTTAAGTTTTGAAAGCACTGAGATCCCGATGGCAATATTCAGTGCCTCCCTATTTAAAGGAAACGGCGGAGTGTCATCAACGTCGTACGTACAGGCGGTTTTATTGGAAATCCGGTAAATGATCTCCTTCCTGGTCTTGAACTCCATCAGAGCCGTGCCGTCATATTCTCCGAGTTCACTGAGCGTTGGCCTCATGTGACGTATTAGTTCAGCATTGTACTCGTCGGGTTTCTGAAAAATCCCGGCCGGGCAGCGGCAAAAAAGTTTCTGTTTCGTGTTCAGTTGCTGGTGGACTTCCAGCCCCGACATGAATCCTATACGGTCATAGTCGGCCTGGGTGGCTTGTTTGCGCTCGACATACCCGACAGCTTTACGGGTTTCTTCATAGTTGAGCTTAGGGTTGAATTGTTGTTTCATGTTTCAGGGAGGAATAGTTTCCAAAGAAGCGGCAAAATTAGGGATTTCTGAGAGACCGGAAGCCTGGGTGTTAATTATTGTGAAAAACTAAACATAACAGAATGTCTTATTAACGGCAATAAAGGCTTTCCAGGGTCATATTGAGATGAAAAAGATGAAAATCCAGAAAAAAATTAAAAATAAATGTTAAAATATTTGGTTTACATTATAAACTGGTTTATATTTGCAACGCAATTAATACTGAAACCCTGAACACCCCGCTTCCGGGTTTCATGATAAACAGAAAAATGAATTGGGGAATTTAACAAAACAATCTTTATGGAAAAGCTATTAAACGAAAAAGAAAGCCTTGAATTGATCGGGCAAATGATCAATACAGCAAAAAATAACCTTGAAAAAGGCACAGGAAAAATTTTCCTGTTATGGGGGTACCTTGTTGCCGGGATCAGTTTTGGGACCTGCATCCTGTCAATGGTTCTGCCAAAACAAACCGCATATAATGCTTACCTTCTGTGGTGCCTCATGTTCCTTGGCATTCCCTTTCATTTCTGGCTTATTAAAAAACGTGAGAATGAAAGGCTGGTCATGACCTATATTGAGAAACTCATGAGGTGGGTATGGATTGGTTTTACATTATCTGTACTTGCTGTTGTTGTTGGAATGCTGTTTGATACGGTAATTCTTTCATATTTTGTCGGCAGGGTGAAAGAAGGTAATGATTTCGTCTATTGGTTTCAATGGCTCCTTCTGACTCCAATCATGCTGTGCCTTTATGGTTTTGCGCTTTTTGTTTCAGGTAAGGCATATGAGTTCAAGCCTCTTGTAATTGGCGGGATTGTCTGCTTTTTTGCTTCGTTTTTCCTGTTTTTCAGCATTCATAAAACAGGAGTCATGTATTTCCAGCAATTTGTTTTAGGTGTTTCGGCTGTCGCCGGATTTGTGATCCCGGGTCATATGCTGAACAGGAAGGAGTATAAAAATGTTTAAGGAACTTGACCCCCTGCTCCATTCGCAACTCCGGCTGGCGGTCATTTCCATACTGATAGGTACGGAGGAAGCAGATTTTGTCTTTATCCGGGAGAAGACAGCTTCCACTGCCGGCAACCTGAGCGTCCAAATAGATAAGCTCAGCGAAGCCGGGTATATCAGTGTTGAGAAATCGTTCAGGGGAAAGATGCCAAGGACCACTTGCCGGATCACCCCTGCCGGTATTTCTGCTTTTGAAAAATATGTGGATGCCCTCCATAGCTATCTTCAGCCGAAATGAAATATCTTTGCAGAAATTCCATGCGATGCATCAACCAGGTAAAACCATCTGGTATTTCTTAACCTGCCTTTTATTAATGGGGTCATTGGCCTTGTATTCCCAGGATACGACTAAGATACTCCTGGAGAAAGGCGACCGCTGGGATTACAACAAAGCCGTGAGGCCCGATGCGCAGCGTATCATAGGAAATGTCATACTGCGTCACGATTCGGCCCTGATGTATTGCGACAGCGCCTACCTCAACGAAGCAGCAAATACGGTTAATGCCTATGGGAATGTGCATATTCATCTCAGTGATACCCTCAACCTGTTTGGCGATTCACTGATCTACAGCGGCAATACCAAAGAGGCAAGGGTTTGGAGCAATGTAAAGCTCATCGACAACCAAACCACGCTCACGACCGATACTCTGATCTATGACCGCAAAACCCAGATCGCCAGGTATGATTACTGGGGCAAGATTGTCAATGACAAAAACATCCTGATCAGCAAGCACGGTTATTATTATACCGAAAAAAAGGAGTTCTTCTTCAAGAGCAAGGTGCTGCTTCTGAATCCCGATTACACTATGAAATCAGATACCCTGATGTACAATACGGTGACTTCGGTGGCGTATTTTTACGGGCCCTCCCATATTGTGAGCAACGACAAGGTGGATTCAATCTATACTGAAAACGGATGGTACAATACGCACAAGGATATTGCCAGCTTCAAGGAGAGGGCCAAGATATTTCATGAAGCGCAGTATCTCACCGGCGATAGTCTTTATTATGAACGCAAGATAGGATTCGGACAGGCTATCCGTCATGCAGTTTTATTTGATTCCATCCAGAATATGATGCTCACAGGTAATTACGGGGAGATGCACCGTAAAACCGGCTATGCTTTTATGACCGACAGCGCCGTTGCTATCATGATCGACAAGAAAACTGCATTGCATATGCATGGCGATTCGGTTAAAGCCTATTTCGATACCAACCAGAACATCCGCAGTGTATTCGTTTATTACAAAGTGAAATTTTTCAGGCCCGACCTCCAGGGGATGTGCGATTCCATGGTCTGGCACAGCAGGGATTCGGCCCTGGTGATGTACCATGATCCGGTGATATGGTCGGTTAAAAACCAGCTAACAGCAGATTCGATTAGGCTTGTCATGAAGAATGGAGTAATCGATACAATGGCTTTGTATAATTCTGCTTTCCTTATCTCCCTTGATGATACGAACAAATATAACCAGATCAAGGGCCGGGATATGGCCGGGTATTTTAAAAAGAATGAGCTGTATAAAATCAAGGTCCTTGGGAACGCCGAGACGGTATACTGGGCGAGAGAGGAAGACAAGACACTGATTGGCATACAAAAAGCATATTCAAGCGATATGCTGATCTTTATCAACAATAACCAGATCAAGAGCATCACCTACCTTGGGACGACCGTAGGCACAATTTTCCCTGAAAAAGATGTCAGTCCGTATGACCTGATCCTTAAAAATTTCAAGTGGCTGGATGAAAAGAGGCCAAAGAAGAGGGAAGATATTTTTAAATGGTGATCCCCGGTACAGTATTCTAGAACACTGAAATTTTCAGGTATTTCTTGGGATTTGCTTTAAGGTCCTCGATAAGCAGGTTCAGGTTGCGGGCTGCATTTTCCAAGTCAATATAGAGTTTCTGGTCATTGACCAGCATTCCAAGCGAGCCATCCCCTTTATTGATCTTTTCGAGCGTGGTGTTGAGACTTTTAACGGCCAGGTTGACCTGCATGATGGTTGAAGGGATATGAGCCTTCGCCAGGGAATCGCTCACATCAGAAAGATTACTGATTATGTTCGTGATCTTTTCGTTGTTCTGCTTAAGGTTTCTGCTGATGGACTCGACATTGATTATAATGCCGGCAAGATTTTTCCGCTGGGATGTGATCAGTGTGTCGAGATCAAATGTGGCATGAGCAATATTGGCAAGTGCATCTTTGACATGATCAATGGCCTGAACAAGGTTTTCCCGGGTATTCCTGTTAAGCACCAATTGCACGATGGTAGCTACGGAATCTATAGAACTGATAAGGTTCTCGGCCTTCCGTTTAAGAGGCAGGAGCTGTTTGTTCACCTCGGAACCCAGTGAAGCTTCAATCTCAGTTTTAAGGGTATCCCCGTTTTTCGCAGCGGAGGCTTCATTGCCGAGAATTATGGCAACTTCCTTGGAACCGAGAAGGCTTGAACTCCGGATCCGTGCGATGGAATTTTTAGGGAAAGGATAATCGCCTTTAATGTATAATTCACAGATTATCTTGCCATTATGGCGGGCATCAAATTGAAGCACATTTACCTGGCCAATTTGCAGGCCATTTAAAGTAACCGGGTTGGAGACCACAAGGCCATCGACATTGTCATAAACGGCAAAGAATGTCCTGCTGGAGGTTAAAAGTTCCAGCCCTTTCAGGTACATAAGTCCCCAAATCAATACCAGTGTGGCAATGATGAAAACGACACCAATTTTGATCTCCCGTTTAAATTTAATGGCCATAGTTTTTTACAAAGATAAAACTTAAATCCGTTGATTTTATTTTACTCAGGGAGCCGACAGGGCTTCTTCCCTGCTTATCCGCAAGTCATTTTTAAAATAAACTATAAAAGCATCTTTAAACCCTTTATTTCTCATTTCGGCAAGGAGATGTTCAGCGCCTGCAATGGAAACCTCATCCCCGACAGTATATTTGTACATCCCGTTATGCTGGTACATCCTCACCCCCGAGAGCCCCCCAAAGACAGAAGATGATGTAGGAACTTCCTTTGACATGGATGCGATCTGAACCCTGAACGATACCTGGCCCCTGGGAGTAGATTTTGAGGCATCCGACTGGGTTTGGGTTTGGATATATCCGGTCTTTCCCGGTTTTTTATTCTGTTTTGCGGGTGATGAATCCGGAGCCGGTTTCATAAGCTGAGCGGTTTCGGGTTTAGGCAGGTAAGACTTAGGATATTGCTGGTTGATTGCCTGTTCCGGGTGCTCAACATTCTGTTTAAATGTTTTAAATGCTTTGAAGATAGCCGAAGAAATATATTCCTGGCCCTTGTCGGTGACCATAAAAGTTTCCTCATTTGGATTACTCAGGTAACCGGTTTCCACAAGGACACTGGGCATCGTTGTTTTATAGAGAACAAGGAACCCGGCCTGCCTGACGCCCCTGTCGTTCATCCCGACCCGTTCTTCAAACTGTTTCTGGACTTCAGCTGCGAATTCCATACTTTGCTCGAGATAGGCATCCTGGAACATGGAAAATGTAATATAGGACTCGTCGGAGTTTGGGTTAAACCCATTATAATGGTCTGCATAATCAGACTCCATCAGGATCGAGGCATTTTCAGTCTTTGCTATTTCAAGATTAGCCTTGGTTTTATGCAACCCCATAACATAGGTTTCGGCCCCTTTCAGCGAATGGTCGTTGTTGGCATTGCAATGGATGGAGATAAACAGGTCGGCTTTCATATCGTTGGCAAACTGGGCCCTGCGGTTAAGCTCGACAAAAACATCCCTGTCACGGGTAAAGATCACCTTAACATCCTTGAAATTCTTCTGGATCATATATCCCAGTTTCAGGGCGATGGCGAGGGCTACATTTTTTTCTTTTGCCCGGCGGCCTATTGTTCCCGGATCCTGACCTCCATGACCGGCATCAATCACCACCCTGTTTATTGCAACTTTTTTCTGGGCCGAAACGTTAACAGAAAGTGACAATAATAAGAGGCAGGTAAAAATTAACCAGGCTGGTAAATGGATCTTCGATTTTTCCATGTTGGGGCAGAACTCAGCACGACTTTTGTAAACGACTGAAAGCCTTTGTTTTATTGTTAAAGATTCATAAAAAGTTCAATAAATCTAACTATTTTGATTAGTTTTGAACACCGAAAAACATGGATTTTCAAGTCATTAATCCAATCTGTTTTCAAAACAAAGATATATTATTAACCTCAGAATCCGGAAGAGAAGTTGTTAACCAAATTATTAACAAGGACTACCTTCTTACTCCTTTTCATTTTTACGGGGTTTAATCTGCATGCTTTTTATCCGGTCCTGCGCGATACTGCAGGAAAGACTACCCCCGGCAGCATCCAAATGCCGGATTCCCTGAAGAAATTCCACGCCGACAGTGTTCATGTCCAGGATTCAATAAAGAAAAACCTGACTGCAACGACCGACTCATCCGCAGTCAAAAATGATTCGTTAAAATCAGACAGTTTATCAAAGAAAAAGAAGCCTTCGGTTGCTTTGAAATCAAAAGTTGAATTTAAAGCGACCGATTCACTCAGGTTTGAGATAGAACATCAAAAAGTATATATGTTCAAGGATGCAGATGTCAAGTATGAAGACATCAGCATGAAATCGGCCTATCTTGAGATAGATTTTCCTAAAAACGAGGTATTTGCCGAAGGAGTCCCTGACTCTACAGGGAAGGACCAGGGCATCCCGGAGTTTACACAGGGGGCGCTTTCCTTCAAATCAAAACAGATGCGCTACAACTACAACTCCAAGCAGGGTTACATTAAAACGGTATTTACAAAGCAGGATGAGGGTTACTTGCATGGAACCGTGGTCAAAAAAATGGAAAATGACGTAACCTATGTTAAAAGCGGCGCTTATACTACCTGCGACCGCCCTGAAGATCCGCATTATGCATTCCGTTTCGGGAAAGCAAAAGTAATTCCGGGGAAACGGGTAATCACCGGTCCGGCATTTATGGAGATAGCAGGTGTTTCCACCCCTATCCTCGTTCCTTTCGGATATTTCCCCAGCAAATCGGGAAGGCGTTCGGGTTTAATTCTTCCCACTTACGGAGAATCCGACACACGCGGTTTCTATTTTCAGAACGTTGGTTATTATTTTGCCATGAGCCAGTATATGGACCTTACTGTGGTCGGGGATATATACACCCATGGCAGCTGGGCGGTCAGGCCATCGGTACGTTATACGAAAAGGTACAAATACAACGGGAATATAAGGTTCGGTTATGCATACAACCGGATTGGCTCCGAAGATGACCCGAATTTCAATATTAAAAAGGATTTTGAATTTCACTGGAACCACACCCAGGACCCGAAAGCAAGGCCAAAATCGACTTTCTCAGCCAATGTGAATATAGTCAGTAACACCTATAACCAGTATAATCTCAGCTCAAGCGCACAGAATTACCTTTCAAATACATTTACTTCAAGCGTTAACTATTCGACGAATTTCGGAGGGAAGGTCTTTCTGAACCTGAACTTCAACCACAATCAAAACACCCTGTCAAAAACCATAAATCTCGTGCTTCCCCAGGTTGCTTTGTCGGTGAACCAGTTTTATCCTTTTCGGAGAAAGAATCCTGTGGGGAATATCAGGTGGTATGAAAACATCAGCATGAAGTATAACCTCGATATGGAAAACAGGTATTACACCAAAGACTCCCTGTTATTCAAAGGGAACTGGATTGACAGCCTTCAAAACGGGATAAGGCATACCATCCCTATCAGTGCATCAATCCGCGTTTTGAAGTTTTTCACCTGGACGAATTCGATCAACATGGTTGACCGGATGTATTTCAAGACCATCAGGAAATATTACCAGAAGGATACCATTATTGTTGCACCGGGTGACACCATAAAGCCGGGATATAAAACAGAGCAGGTAGGCGGGTTCGCAAATGCCATTGATGCAAATTTCTCGTCATCCATCAACACGAGGATATACGGGATGTACCAGTTTAAAAAGGGTGCTCTTGTTGCCATCAGGCATATGGTTACGCCGACAGTCGGGTTTTCATATTCTCCCGATTTCTCCGGGGCTAAGCTAGGGTACTACAAGTATATAGCCAATGACACCAATACCAGGAACCCGCAGAAATATTCCATTTTCGAGCAAGGTATTTACGGTTCGCCGAACCAGTATAAATCGGGGGTGGTTAGTTTTGGAATAAGCAATAACCTTGAAATGAAAGTCAGGAACAGGAAAGATACGGTCACCGGAACAAAAAAGATCCCACTGATCGATGATCTCACATTACGCATATCGTATGATCTTGCCAAGGATTCCTTAAACTGGTCCCCTTTGCAATTATCGGCAAGAAGCACTATAATCAAAGGGCTTACTGTTCAATACACTGCGCAATGGGATATGTATGCGCATGATTCACTTAACAGGCGGATTAATGAAACAACCCTTAAGGCTTATAACAAGCTGCTGAAATTTGATAATTCGAGTGTGGATGTAGGGTTTAATTACAGTCTTTCTTCCGATAAGGTAAAGAAAAAGAAAACGGTTGCACCCGGTGCAGCGGGTAACGTGGGGTCCCCTGCTGCCATGAGCACCCAGGAAAAAACAGAGACGATACCTGACTATGATTACTATGTCGATTTTGACATACCCTGGAGTTTTAATATTTCTTACAATTTTCATTACTCCAATTCTTACAGCAGCACGGTCAGGCACAATACGGACCAGATTACCCAGACCCTTGGTGTAAGCGGCCAGGTCAATATCACCCCGAAATGGAAGATCACTCTGACCACAGGATGGGACTTCTCGCATGGGGAACTGTCATATACATCGGTTCAGGTATACCGTGATCTGCATTGCTGGGAGATGAGTTTCGGATGGATTCCCAAAGGCGGGCAACAAAGCTGGAACTTTTCGATAAACATCAAGGCATCCATGCTGCAGGACATGAAGCTGAATAAAAAGAAAGATTTCAGGGACTATACGAATTAAACAGCCGGAAGTCCTCAGCCGGCAGTCATAAAAGATTATATCATGAAAAGAATTATTTCTACCCCCGATGCGCCAAAGGCAATTGCGACATACAGCCAGGCCGTGGAAGCAAACGGCATGTTATTTATTTCGGGCCAGATTGCCATTGATCCCTCCAGCGGGGCACTTGTAGGGGGAGGAATTGAAGGACAGACCAGGCAGGTAATGAAGAATATCGGGGCTATTCTGAATGCTGCAGGCTACTCATACGCGGATGTAATAAAAACGAGCTGTTTGTTAAGCAATATGGACAATTACTCCCTGGTAAATTCGATCTACGGTTCATTTTTCCCTGAAAACCCGCCTGCCAGGGCGGCCTATGCAGTGTCAGGACTGCCCATGGGGGCACTGATTGAGATAGAGACAATTGCCTGCCATTAAAAGTGGTTCAGTCACCAATCAACACATATGCGGCCCAGTTTAAAGGCAAAGATGTTGATGGTTCCGATATCATCTTTACCTTAACCTTTTGAAGGGCTTTACTGTATGACATTCCTCCCAGGTAGCAGCGGTAGAATTCCACCATGAACCGTTCTGCTGCCCGGTCACTTATATTCCACAGGGTGCATAAAACGTTTTTTGCCCCTGCCTTCATGAAACAATCGGCACAGGAAAACCAGTTCATACCTATCCTGCTCCTGATATTTGCCGAGGCACAGGCATTGATCACGATAAGGTCTGCAGGGATCTTCAGCTCACAAATTTCACGAACAGCAAGCAAACCGTCATCTTCATCCGTATGCTCCTGTGATCCGAATTCATGGAACAGAAGGCCGTTCATGTCGGGGCAGTCTATACTGCTGATGGTATGGGTTGCAATATGAATAATATGACTGTACCTTGAAATGGATTTGAAATTGCTTTCGTTGGAATTCTCGTTCAGCAGAATCACCGGCGTCTTACCCCTTTCTTTGAACATTTTACCTATTCTGCTGATCTCAGTGCCCGCTTCATGAAGTTCCTGGATGCATTCATGAAATTCAAATCCCGGGGAGAAACCGGCAAATGCGAGGTTGTTGTCTATAGAAGTTTTCTCAGCACAGGTTTTATCACGTATCCTGGATCTCAGCCACTGGGCCAACGAATTATTATAGACTACTTCCTTCCCTTCAATAAGATATTTTGTTTTACCTGTTTCTTGTATTGATGGAAACGTGGGATAAACAAGCACTTCAAATGGGAAACCGTAAAGAGCGGCATGGGCGATAATGACTGCTTTCGTCTTTCCTTTCAGAGATTCATTAACCGGCCTTAACAGGACTTCGCTCAGTAATTCCGACTGGTATTTGCAATTCCCGAAATCGGCCAGCCTGATATTGCGTTTAAATCCCGATAATTCATGCCAGACTTCAGGACTTGTCTTTATTGTATGGATGCCAAATGACTCTTTAGTAACGGCAACTGCAAAAATCATGGTATCACCTGGAAAATATTCAAGAAGCACTTCCTGTTTCGAAAGCAAGTCCTGTACCATCATTAGGAGAGAAGGGTTATATACAGGTTCTCCTGTAGTTGCAAAAAAGGGAAACTGAAGAGAAGTATCAGGTATATCGGCTTTCCGGGTTATTTCGTTAAATGCCAGATTAAGTGCCGGGTCTTTCAGTAAGGACAAACCCAGATCAAGATTCCTTTGGGGAGAGGCGATGTCGGAGATCAACGATTCAACATCCTGAACCTGTGCCCAGGCAAATGTTAAAAACCTGGGGATTATAAACAGGAAACCCACTATAAAAAGAAAGATTCTTAGATCCATAAAATTCAATAAATTAAAATGCTTCCGATGGTCACAAGTTCATCACCTGCCGATATTCTGTAATAATATAATCCCCTGGCCCAATACCTTGTGTTCAGGATATAAGTTACATCTGTCACCTGCATATAATTCGATACTACGCGACCATGATTATCGCTTATCTCAATACTTAATGGCACCGGGCCGGTAAGCCATCTCCAACTGAATCTGACCAGGCTGTCGAGCCTGCACTTAACCCTTGGCATGGGGGAGATCACAAATACAGATAAATCCCTTGTGACCGTCCCTACAAGAAATTCATATTCGGGCCTTGGAGCATAGGGGTCTTCTTTGAAATTATCCTGAACAATAGCCCTTCGTTTTGCGGGGGTGGAGGCCGAATTAATTTTCCTTTCACCGGGATATAGCCCGAATAAACCCTTTACCTGCGGGCTGAGAAAGGTATGATGTGCAAGGAAAAATTGACCATACCAGTGGCTGGTGCAGTGAACAATGAGGCCTGATAGACCGGCCATGCTTAGCAGGATGATCACCGAAGCTGCAATTTGCCTGTATACCGGCATACGGTTGTTGCTTTTTCCGTTTTTAATTGTCTTTCTTATAGTTTCCGACAATTCCAATAAACCCTGGTCAACAATCAAGTCTGATAAATCCTTGTCGAGCCTGAGTTCATTTCTAAGCAATGGATTTTGGGAAGCCCTGAATAAAAACTGTGTCTCCTCCTCGGGCGACAACTCGTTATCAGTAAATTTTCCAATCCACTGGCTTTGGGTTAAGAAGTCACTCATAATTCATAAATTGTTTGCATTCCGGGTCATTCAGGATTTTTTTCCGGAGCAGGTTTTTACAATAATATTTTCTTGCCTTGACATACTCAACATCCTTGTAATTCATAATCCTGGCGATATCATCAAGGGATGTTTTTCTGATATAATGGGTCAGCAATTCCCTGCAGAATTCAGGCATGGAGGCAAAGTGTTTTTTATACAGCCTGAATTTTTCCGCATTTTCCTCTTCCGCACTTTCATTGGTTTCATCGCCTCCCGTGTCACTAACGTAGGAATCCATGCCATACAGCAACCTGTATTTTCTTTCCAGCCGCCGTCTCCAGAGATTCCGGCAAACCGAGAAAAGATATGTCTTCAAACTGCTATTCAGGGTAAATCCATTTTTCTTAAAACGGTTATAAATGATGATCAGCCCGTCATGAAATATATCCTCGGCATCTTCGAGGTTTCCGTTCCGGGAGAGTACAATAGATCTGACCATAGGGAAGTATTCCCTGTACATGTACTTAATGCAAGAGTCCCTGCCTTCCATGAAGCCCTTGACCAGCCATTCATTTGTATACAGAATTATCATAACAGATGAACTACCCCTCTTAATCCGGGGAAAATGAAAAAGTGATACGATTATTGAAAATAAATTTACAGGGTTAGGCCAGATTGCCTGTTGTAATGTTAATGACAGGAGAAAATTGAAATCCGTTGCGTCAGGTAAAAAAAAATCTCCCCGAGCTGATCAGCATTATAGTCAGGGTGAAATCAAATGTTTGGTTGATTTTCCCTTGAAGTTTGCCCGGTTTACTTATTTGCAGTACGTTTGTAATATAAATGTCTCCTATCTGCCGATAGCATTTTTAAACATCCTCCTTATGAAGACCCCTGTTGCATTCCGCATTTCCGTATTCATTATCATTTCCTATATTATTGCGGGTTGTTCGGGATCCCAATACAGCTCCGCAAACGGGAAGAAGCTGATTACACCCGAATTTTTCAGCAGGCATCTCAATTACCTGGCCTCTGATTCGATGAAAGGCAGAAACACACCCAGTCCACAGCTGGACTCGGCGGCGGCTTATATTGCCAGGAACTTCAGGGATTGGGGAATTCAACCCTGGAACGGAAGTTATTTTCAGGAAGTGCCAATCTGCAAGGATGAACTGGGCGACTCCAATGAACTGGCCATATTGCGGAATGGTGCAAGTTTTGAACTGAATATTAAATCGGATTATGTTCCCTATGACTTTTCTTCCCCCGCTTCAGTTACAGCGTCTGTGGTTTTTGCCGGATACGGGATTACAGCCCCGGAATATAATTATGATGATTATAAAGGAATTGATGCGAAAGGCAAGATCGTTGTTATTTTCAGGAATGAACCCCAGAAAGATGATTCCAATTCTGTATTTAATGGCAAGGAAGAAACAAAATATATCTCTTTGAAAGAGAAAATGAGGAATGCCGTGAAGCATGGTGTGGCAGGAATGCTGATAGTAAATGGGCCGCTGCAGTACAGTTCGGTAAAAGCAAGGGGATACCCCTGGCCTTCCTTAACGAAAATAATCCCCAGGGATGCTGTTCCCATGCATTTATGTATCGACAGCGAGGACCAGATCCCGGCGATGCATATCGGGGAGGAAGTGGTCAGGTTGCTTTTCGGCAGTGTTGACTCACTTAAACACCTTGAAGCGAGAATTGAAAAAGATCTTTCCTGCGTTTCCTACGATTTGCCCGGCACCAAAGTGAGCATGCATGCAAATATCATTACAACAATATTCCATGCGAACAATGTGGTAGGATACATACAGGGAAGCGACCCGGTTTTAAACAAGCAGCTGGTTATCATCGGAGCTCATTACGATCACGTGGGTTGCAAGAAGGAGCATAAAGAGGGTGAAGATTATATTTTCAATGGCGCCGACGACAATGCTTCCGGTACTTCAGGGGTGATGTCGGTAGCTCATGCCTTCAGCATGCTTAAAGAGAAACCCAAACGCAGCATGATGTTCATTTTGTTTGCAGGTGAAGAAAAGGGGTTGTACGGATCACGGTATTATACAACTCATCCATTGCACCCCATGGCCTCCACGGTAGCCATGCTCAACCTGGATATGATCAGCAGAAATTCCCCTGATTCCCTTTATCTTGAAGGCGCCAAACAAAGTCCTGACATCACCGAAATAATCAGGAAAGAAAACAAAAAGACAAAGTTCACCCTTGTCGTTAAGGACAGTGAATTTTTAGGCGGCAGCGACCATTATTATTTTTACAAGCATAACGTCCCTTTTATATTCTACTTTACCGGCTTGCATAAAGATTATCACAAGGTGAGTGATAATCCCGACAAGTCTGATTGCCACAAGGCTGCAAGGGTCTCGAGGCTGGTATTCTACACAGCTGGAAAAATATCCAATGAAGGTGTCAGGTACAGTATCAATCCTATTGAAAGCGATGCCCCCGTTCAATAAAAAAATGTAAACGTCAAGACTTTTAAACTAAAAAAAATGAAGACCAAAATGATTATGCTGATCGTCACGGTTGTATTTGTGATGGTTAACGTGCAGGCAGGAGCCCAGGAAAAGTTCAGCCTCAGTTACAAAATGGGAAAAGGAAAAACCTACAGGTACATGCAGGGCAGCATCGTTGAAACCATCCAGGAGATGGGTGGGCAGGAGATGAAAATGAATACCGATACACATTCCCATCTGAAATATGAAATTGACAGCGTGTCGGCAGATGGGACCATGAGCCTTGTATATTCTTTTGAAGATGTGTCTTTCCATATGAAGGGAATGGGCAGGGATACCACCATGGACATGAAGGATAAAGAAAACAAACCGGTAAGGGGAAAGCTTACGGCCCTTGGGAAGCTTACCAAGGAGCCATCTCACGACACTGCAAAACCCGGAAAATCTTCTTTCTCCATAGGGAGTCTTGGAAGTGTTAATTTCACCAGGTTGCCCGATCACCAGGTCTGTATCGGGGAAAAATGGTCAAGGGTTTCTACCGATACAACCGAGGTAGGGGAAGGCCAGATCGTGTATAAAAAGAACATTGAATACAGTTTCACAGGAAAGGAAAAGAGAGGGAGCCATGATTGTGTTAAAATAGAATTTAAAGGCTCAATGGAAATTACCGGTAAAATGAAACAGATGGGCATGGACCTGGCTATGGAAGGCAGCGGAGACACTTCCGGAACGATCTGGTTTGATGCCCCACTCGGACTTCTGATAGAAGAAGTTGACAACAATAACGTTGATATGACCATGGCATTGACCGGCCAGCAGCAGATGACCATTCCGATAACCCAAAAGATGACCACTACTCAAAGCCTTATTGAATAAATGCGCGGCGGATTTTCCATTCTTTTAATCCTTCTCATGGCATGTTCCCTTTATGGCCAGGATTGTGAACGGCCGGGAAGCATCCCCGGGTTGATTTTTGCAAGAAGGACCGCTTTGCTTTACCTTATGGATAGCACTTCCGCCCTGGTCATAAAAGCTGAAGATGCCGTTTATGATGCCGACATTGAACCTTACCGCCAGAGTCCCGATTTTTTTAATCTCACTGGGATAGACGAACCCGGGTACAAAATGATTGTAACGCCTGTAGGGTATAAATCAGGTTCAGGGATCAAACATATTTTAATATTCACCTACCCTGATCAGATGTCGGAGACAATACCGTTATCATCCTCTGACACACTTCTCGACGAAAAACTCTTTTTGCCGGTGCTGGCAGAGATCTCCGGGCACATAAAAACCCTGTATTATTATCCTTTGCCGAAACTCTCAAACGACTGGCTGAACGGTAAAACAGTAATCAGTGAACGCGAGACCAAAAAGGTTTTCGAACTGGTCCACCCGGGAGTTAAGTTAAAGTCGGCGACCAAATTATTCACGGCCATCAGGCTGATCAAAACCCCTCAGGAAACAGAACTTATAAAAAAGGCCATAGCTATGACCGGCGATGGGATCATCTCGGCGATGAAACAATGCAAGCCGGGCATGCACGAGTATGAACTGCAGGCGATTATCGAATATGAAGCAAAACGGCAGGGTGCCCAGAGCATGGCTTTTGCATCAATCATCGGCTCAGGGGCCAACAGCCTCAGCCCGCATTATGAGAAGAATATCTGCGTGATGAAGAATGGGGACCTGGTTGTAATGGACGTGGGTGCGAGGTACGGGGAGTTTTGCGCCGATATCACCAGGACCATCCCTGTTTCAGGGCAATTCACTCCCGACCAGGGAATAATTTACCAGGCTGTACTTGATATCCAAAAGGCGGTGATCGACATGATCAGGCCGGGAATCACACTCAGTGACCTGGACCGGAAAACCACACAGCTGACGCGTAAGGCAGGTTACGTCAACTATATTCTCCATTCGGTAACCCACACTGTTGGGCTCGAAGTTCATGATGTTGCCTCTGGTGATACCCTTCGCCCCGGTATGGTCATTACCGTGGAACCCGGCATCTACATCCCGGTAAACGACACCGTTCAGCCATTGAAACGCAGGGGTTTTGGCGTGCGCATTGAAGATGATGTTCTTGTTACTGCGGATGGCCACGAGGTGCTGTCACAAGCGATCCCGAAGGAAATTACGGAGATCGGGAAACTGATGCGAAGGAAAAAATAATCCGGGGCAGGCGGCGGCAAGCCTCTTTATCAGAGCAGGCCGGCCGGAAGCGAATCTTCAACTTTAGCCGGCGGCGGCAAGCTGCTTTATGAGAACAACCCGTTCAGCAGGGAATCTTCAACTGTATTCGGCAGAGTTACCTTTAAAGAAGGGTTCTCCGCCATAGCCCGTTTGATCGCAAACACCGCTTCCTCATTACGTGCCCAGGCCCTGCGGGAGATGCCGTTATTCACATCCCAGTGAAGCATGGAACGCAACCTGCGGTCGGCATCGGCAGAACCGTCAAGGACCATGCCGAAGCCCCCGTTGATGACCTCGCCCCATCCCACACCACCGCCGTTATGTATTGAAACCCACGTGGCCCCCCGAAAGCTGTCGCCTATCACGTTCTGTACGGCCATATCGGCAGTAAAGGCCGATCCGTCGTAAATGTTCGATGTTTCGCGGAAAGGCGAATCAGTCCCTGACACATCATGATGGTCCCTGCCAAGGACCACAGGCGCTATGATCCTGCCGCTGCCGATCGCCTTGTTGAATGCAGCTGCTATTTTAGTGCGGCCTTCGCAGTCGGCATACAATATCCTCGCCTGTGACCCCACTACCATCCTGTTATTCCCGGCTTCACGGATCCAGTGAATATTATCCTTAAGCTGCAGCCGGATCTCTGCCGGAGAGTCCTTAGCTATCTCCTCCATAACGTCCCCGGCGATCATGTCGGTGATCTCAAGGTCTTTCGGGTCGCCCGATGTACAAACCCAGCGGAAGGGGCCAAAGCCGTAATCAAAGAACAAAGGTCCCATGATATCCTGAACATACGACGGATAAATGAAAGTGCCGTCGGGGTTCATCACATCGGCCCCTGCCCTCCCTGCTTCCAGGAGGAAAGCATTTCCATAATCCCAGAAATACATTCCGTTCGCACACATGCTGTTTATTGCGGCAATCTGGCGGCGGAGGGACCTCTGCACTTCTTCACGGAATTTCAGGGGATCCCTGACCATAAGTGCATTTGATTCTTCCATGCTGAGACCCGCAGGGTAATACCCCCCGGCCCAGGGGTTATGCAATGAAGTCTGGTCGGAGCCCATCTCGATTTTAATATTCTTTTCGACCAGTTTCTCCCATAAGTCCACAATATTACCCTGGTAAGCCAGCGACACAGCCTGCTTCTTCGACCTGGCTTCAAGCATTCTTTTGATCAGGAGGTCAAGGTCGGTATAAACCTCATCGACCCATCCCTGTGAATGCCGTTTGTGAACGGCCCATGGGTTAACTTCGGCAACAACCCCGATAGCACCGGCAATAACCGAAGCCTTGGCCTGTGCCCCCGACATCCCCCCGAGGCCTGATGTGACAAAGATCTTACCCCTGATATCACCTTCGGCCCTGCGCCTGGCTGCATTCAGGATGGTTATTGTTGTTCCGTGGACAATTCCCTGGGGGCCGATATACATATAAGAACCTGCAGTCATCTGCCCGTACTGCGTCACCCCCATAGCGTTAAACCGCTCCCAGTCGTCGGGTTTGCTGTAATTCGGAACCATCATGCCATTGGTAACAACAACCCTTGGCGCTTCTTTATGCGAAGGGAAAAGGCCCATAGGGTGACCCGAGTACATAACCAGTGTTTGCTCATCAGTCATGGCGGCAAGATATTTCATGGTAATGAGATACTGCGCCCAGTTCTGGAAGACCGCACCGTTGCCGCCGTAGGTGATGAGTTCATGCGGATGCTGGGCCACAGCAGGGTCAAGGTTATTCTGGATCATAAGCATCACCGCTGCAGCCTGCACCGACTTGCATGGATACTCATTGATATTGCGGGCATGCATATCATAAACAGGCCTGAATCGGTACATATAGATCCGGCCGCAGATCCTGAGTTCTTCAGCGAATTCTTTCGCCAGGACCTTGTGGAAATGTGAAGGGAAATAACGTAAAGCGTTACGAACTGCCAGTTTCTTCTCTTCAGGAGTTAAAATGTCCTTCCTTACGGGGGTATGACTAACATTGTTGTCAACAGGCCTGGGCATGGGCAATTCAGCCGGGATCCCCTCAAGTATTTGCTGTTTGAAGTCCATAATTATATTATGTTCATCACGGGTTAAATCTTATCCTGCGAATCTTTAAGTATCTCATGAAGGAGTTCCCGGGCCCTGAAAAGCTGGGCTTTTACTGTGCCCAGGGGCAGATCCAGGGAGGAAGCGATCTCTTCATAGGACCATTCCTTGAAATATCGCATCTCGATAAGCTGACGATAATGCGGTTTTAATTTATCCACCACTTCGTGCATCAGCTTTACCTTTTGCTTGGCAATGATATGCTCCTCGGGGTCAGGGGTGGTGGAAGGGATATTTGATGAAAGGTCCGAAGACTCCTCCTCATCTCCCCACTCATAATCGGCAAACTGTATCCTCCTGCTTTTCCTTAGAAAATCTATACAATTATTGGCTCCGATTTTAAAAAGCCAGGTACTGAAAGCATAATCAGGAGTATACTGGGCCAGGTTCCTGAATGCCTTGCCGAATGCCTCGATGGTCAGGTCATCGGCATCTACCGGATTGCCGGTCATTTTCAGCATCATAAAGTATAGTGAATCCCGGTAATTATTCAGCAGTTCCGCATAGGCTTTCTGGTCACCTTCGGTTAGTGCGAGTTGCACAAGGCGGTAATCCCTCTGCCCTTTATCGGTTAGATGGTTTGCTACTTCCATTTATTCGGTTTGCGGAAAACGTTCGTGATGCCGATACCAATATTCAATAACAAAAGTACAATTTCCAGCAATGGAATAAAAGGGATGAGGTCATTTTCATTGAGCTGCCTGAAACAACGTGACAGGACCAGGTACTGGATGAGCATTCTCAGCAAAAACAAACCGAGGACAGGGAATACAGAGAAATTCAAAGACAGCATCAGTACAAAAAAGACATAATAGAAAAGCAGGCTGAAAGAATACAATCCAAGCAGGAACCTGTGTATAAACCGGTAATGCGTGGAAGTCAACAGATGGCGCCTCTTTTGTGTGATCCAATGGCTGAAAGTCTTCTTGGGTTCCGAAACCGTATAACTGTCAGGATGAACCACCACTGCAGTATTTGATTTTTTGGCCACCCTGTTGATGAAAAGATCATCATCACCCGATCGTATCCTGTAGTGCCTGATAAACCCCTGGTTATCGTAAAACACTGATCTAAGGTAGGATAGGTTCCTGCCAACCCCCATGTACGGAAGCCCGGCCAGTGCACTTGAAAGATACTGGACCGCAATATGGGCCGTATCATAACGGATCAGCTTGTTCAGGATCCCTTTAACACGGGTATACGGGCTATACCCAAGCACCACTTTAATTTTTTCGGTGTAGGCCGATTGCATTGTTCCGATCCATTGAGGGGAGGATGGTTTGCAATCTGCATCGGTAAGCAGTACCTTATCATATTTTGCCGATTTGATCCCAATAGCCAGGGGGAATTTCTTTCCTGTAAAGAAATTTAGATCCTTCTTGATTTCGATGCCTTTCAGATTCGGATATTCTTTCTGTAAATCGGAAATCAGGTATGAGGTTTCATCATCCGAAGCATGATTTACGACAAGCACTTCAAATTCGGGGTAGTCCTGTTCGAGTATCAGGGGTAGGTTTGCCTTCAGATTGTAATATTCATTATGGGCGCAGATTACCACCGAGACTCCTTCTTTCGAACTGGAGGATACAGGTCCTTTATACCTTGCCAGTTTGAGGAAAAGCACAAGGTAATAAACCATCTGGATAAGGAAAAAGCAGGACAGGATGATCAGCAGGGCCAATGGGAGAGTATCAAGATTTACAAGTCTGTCGGGCATTTAACGAGTTTTATTTTGGATGGCGGCAAAGATATTCAGAATCCGCTATAAAAACCTACCTTTGTCGATAAATAGGCGGCTTCGTTAATTACTAAATCCCAGAGTTCAGCTGTTAAAGATGAATTTCAGAATAGAACATCGCGATCCCGGAAGTTCAGCCAGGGCCGGGTCTCTGATTACTGACCATGGTGTGGTTCATACCCCTTTTTTCATGCCGGTAGGTACTGCCGGTGCTGTAAAAGCATTGCACATCAGGGACCTCAGGGAAGAGATCAGGGCTGAGATCATGCTCAGCAATACTTACCACCTATACCTCCGCCCGGGAACCAGGATCATTGAGGAAGCAGGCGGCTTACATAAGTTCAACGGCTGGGACCGGCCCATACTCACCGACAGCGGCGGCTTCCAGATCTATTCACTTGCCGATATACGGAAGATCACCGATGAAGGTGTGGTCTTCCAGTCGCACATCGACGGTTCGAGGCATCATTTCACACCCGAATCAGCAATTGACATCCAACGTTCACTGGGAGCCGATATCATCATGGCATTCGACGAATGCACACCGTATCCCTGCGAATACGAGTATGCAAAGAAATCACTGAAACGGACGCATAAATGGCTTGACCGCTGCCTGGAGCATTTTAACAAAACCCAATGCCCGCATGGTTATACCCAGGCTTTGTTCCCGATAGTTCAGGGGAGCACTTTCGAGGACCTCAGGATACAATCGGCAGAATACATTGCGTCAAAGGAAGCTGACGGTTATGCCATAGGGGGCCTTTCGGTTGGGGAACCCGCAAACATCATGTATGAGATCACCGGCCTTGTATGTAACATACTGCCCCCTGAAAAACCCAGGTACCTTATGGGTGTTGGAACCCCGGCAAATTTGCTGGAAAGTATCGCCCTTGGCATCGACATGTTCGACTGTGTTATCCCGACCAGGAACGGCAGGAACGGGATGCTTTTTACGAGGGATGGAATCATCAACATCAAAAATGAAAAATGGAAAGACGACTTCTCCCCTGTTGAAGCCTCGGGTGATGTGTACTCCGACCTGCAGTATTCAAAGGCCTTCCTGAGGCATCTTTTCATTTCAGGGGAGATGCTGTCGGCCATGATCGCCACCATGCATAATCTCGGGTTTTATATCTGGCTGATGAAAGAGGCCAGACAACATATACAGGACGGGGATTTTGCAAAATGGAAAGCCGAAATGGTTGTGAAACTGATGAAACGACTTTAAGAAGTGAATAGTGACTTGTGACTGGTGAACAGTGACTGACTTTAGTCACCATTAACTAGTGACCAGTAACCGTTCACTATTATAAAATGGACGAAAACAAGAATAAGCGCTTACTGCTTTATATCCTCCTCGGCTGGATGATCATCAATTTCATCCAGGCTGCAGCCACCGGCCTGTTCGACGACGAGGCATTGTTCTGGATGTACGGACAAAGGCCGGCCTGGGGATATTACGAGCATCCCCCCATGGTAGGCATACTGATAAGGGCAGGGTATATTCTCTTTCATAACGAGTTCGGGCTGAGGTTCTTTTTTGTGATCATAAACACCCTCTCGTTTTACCTGGTCTCAAAGCTTGCCGGTGTTAAGGACCCGGTGTTGTTTGCAGCGCTTGGGTTTACAACAGTGATCGCCCAGGTCGGCGGATTCATGGCAGCCCCCGATGTGGCCCTGCTTTTTTTCACCATACTGTTTTTCGTGGTGTATAAAAAACTCCTTGAAAAGGACAGCATCATACTGTCGGTTATCTGGGGAGTGATCATGGCGGCCATGATATACAGCAAATACAACGGCATACTGGTTATACTGTTTACCATCATTTCGAATTTCAAACTCTTCAAAAGCAGGTCGTTTTACATTGCAGCGGCCAGCGGGATCATCTGCATGATACCCCATATTTTATGGTCATTCAGGAATGACCATCCGACGGTATATTACCATCTTTTCGAGCGAAGCTTCGAACAATTCAACCTGCTGAAGTATTTCAGTGAGTATTTTGTTGGCCAGTTCCTTATTTACGGCCCCTTCATGGCCTTTGTGTTTTTCAGGGCCATGGTCATCTTCAAACCCGAAAGCACTTTCGACAAAAGCTTGAAGTTCACGGCTATAGGATTTATACTGTTTTTTATGGCATATACCTTCAGGGGCAAAGTGGAGCCAAACTGGACTGTCCCTGCATTCGCCCCTCTCCTGATCATTGCCTACACCACATCCGCAGGCAAAATAAAATTAAGGAAATGGATCATGTCACTGGCGGTTGTAAGCCTGGTGTTTGCTGCCGGCCTGAGGGTTTACCTGGTTTACGATTATTTAAACATCCCCCGCCATCTTGTGAATCTTTCAGAATTGTACGGATGGAAGGAATGGTCGAAGGAAGTTGAAGCAAAAGCAAACGGCAGGCCGGTACTTTTCCTTAACTCCTACCAGCGTGCCTCGAAGTATATTTTTTATACCGGTAAACCGGCCTATACCATGGAAGATTACGCCGGCCACCGCACCCAGTACTATTACTGGAGTGAAATTGAAAAGAGCCTGCAGGGAAAGGACATCATGGTTATTGATTTTGTTCCCTGGCGATGGCTGCCTGCAAAAAAAGCCTTTATTTGCAGCAACAGGATCATCACTTATTACGGCTACTGGGAAAATTTCAGGTCCCATTATAAGCTCGGACTTAAATTTAAGCTAAAAACCCTGCGTTTTCCTGCCAATTCAACAATCATATTGCCTATAACAATTGTAAACCCTTACAATGAGGAAGTCACGTTCAACGAGAACAAATGGATGCCAAGCAGGCTGGTTTACCATATCCATTACAAGGACCAGTTTATTGCCCAGATGGTTCCTTCTACCGAATTAACCAATATGGTTATTACAGGAGCAGGCAGGGACACCAGTATTCGTTTCTTTACGCCTTCCCATCCGGGGAATTATTATTTTTGGGTCTCCGTTTCCACAGGCTGGGTACCCCCTGCCAGGAATATGAATTATCAAATGATGGAGATCTACTGATGCGAACCCTTGACCTGTATATCATCCGTAAGTTCCTTGGGACTTTCTTCTTCACCCTGGTCCTCCTGATCTTTATCGTTGTGATCTTTGATATTTCGGAAAGGATAGACGATTTCCTGCGCACCAAACCCCCTCTGATGGCCATTGTGGTTGATTATTACTTCAACTTCATCCCCTATTTCATCAATCTTTTCAGTTACCTCCTCACTTTCATCGCTGTGATCTTCTTTACATCAAAGATGGCTTCAAATTCAGAGATCGTAGCGATACTGGCCAGCGGCATAAGCTTCCGGAGGCTACTGCTGCCTTATGTTATGTCGGCACTAATCCTTGCCTTCCTTTCCTTCCTCCTGGCAAACTTCATCATCCCTTATACCAACCAGGGCATGTATGCATTTGAAAAGAAGTACATCAAGGATCCCAAGGAGTTCAATGATATGAACATCCACCGTCAGATCAGCCCGGGAACCTTTATATATCTAGAGAATTTCAACATTAAAACAAAAAGTGGCTGGAAGTTCACCATAGAGAAATTCCAGAACAGGGAGATGGTCTATAAACTCAAAGCCGAACGTCTCGACTGGGACAGCCTTCGCCAGCACTGGATCATCAGCAGTTTTTATGAACGAAAGATGGATGGCCTGAAGGAAAGTATGCGAAAGGGCGTTAAACTTGACACCTTGCTGCCCCTGGTCCCGGCCGATTTCACGGAGGATATAGAAGAGGTCAAGATCATGAACTACTTCGTGCTTAAGGAACATATCCGTAAGAAAGAGCTCCGCGGCGATCCTGATGTTATGAAATACAAGGTCAAGGGGTATAGCAGGATCTCAGATCCCTTTGCGACCTTCATACTCACACTGATCGCTGTTGCGGTTTCCTCGAGGAAAGTAAGGGGAGGGATTGGATTGCACCTGGGTATGGGCCTTGCGCTTACTTTCCTGTATATCCTGTTTATGCAGATATCAACGGTATTTGCAACCTTCGGCAACCTTCAGCCCCTGGTGGCAGTATGGATACCTAATATCATTTTCGGGATCATCGCGTTTGTGCTGATACGGCTGGCGCCGAAATAAAAAGCAGCTCGCATCTTTTCACCGCCTCTACGGTTTGCTTTGCTGCACCTGATGCGGCTCGTGTAACATGCTTCGCTGTTTATGGTAACTAAACAGGATTCGAAACCCACACAAAACAGCCCGGGAACAAGGCTTCCACCAGGGGGATTTCGTTAAATATACCATAAACTGCCGAGCCGCTGCCGCTCATTGAGGCATAAACTGCCCCCTTTTCATACAGCAATTCCTTGATCTTCCCGATCAGGGGAAATTTCCTGAACACCGGACCCTCGAAGTCATTGTGCATGACATCCTTCCACTGGCTCACGGGCATCATGGCGATTTCTTTCAGTGACTTTGAGGGACTTGCCGGCTGCATCATCGAATATGCTTCTGCAGTGCTCATATGAAGATGCGGGATGACCAGCAGAATGTAGTATCCTGACAGGCTGAGATTCAGGTTCTCAAGAAGCTCCCCCCTTCCCTTCGCAAAGGCTGGTTTATTTTCAATAAAAAAAGTGCAATCGCTGCCAAGCCGTGAAGCAAAGGCCTTAAGATGCTCCTGGCTGAGTTTGAGCCCGAAAATTTCATTCAGGGCCAGGAGTGTTCCGGCTCCGTTTGACGAACCTCCGCCCAGTCCGGAACCCATAGGAATGTTCTTCTCAAGATGGATCCCGACCGCAGGTATATTAAAATGCTCCCTCATGAGTTCATAAGTCTGCACACAAAGGTTTGAGGCAGCGGCGCCGGGAATTTTAAGCCCGGTGGAAGAGAAACGGAACTGTTCATCCTCCGAGACCTTAACTTCCAGGGAATCGCAGAGCCCCACAGGGTAGAATACCGTTTCAATGTCGTGATAGCCGTCGGCACGTTTTCTCACGACATTCAGTCCAAGGTTTATTTTGCAGTTTGATTTAACGATCATGGGATAATCCTCATTTTTCGCCAGGGAGCCTGGGCGGCCTGGAAAACTCAGTATTTGTTACAAAACTACTGTCGGTCAAAGTTAAGATGAAATCTTTAAGGTCAGATTTCTGTGAAGGTGTCAGCTGGACCCCCCGGGTTGAAACATGGTGCATCAGGGTGCTGATACTTGGCGACCACACAACTCCCGAACTGTAAAAGTCAATTACTTCTTCCAGTGATTTAAACCTTCCGTCATGCATATACGGTGCGGTAAAAGCGACATTTCTCAATGTTGGGGCCACGTATACGCCAACATCTTTGTGGTTGCCGGTAAAACCATACCTGTCGTTGGGGTCGGCAAAAACGCTGTCAAGGCCGTTATTATAAAAAAGATTGGTTGTAAACAGGGGGTTTCCCTCCCCTCCGTGGCAGTGAAAACAATCACCCCCGGTTTCGGTCATGAAAAGCACGTAGCCCTTGCGCTCCTTTTCACTAAGCTGGTCTTTCCCTTCCAGGAACCTGTCGAACTTCGAGTTGGACGAAATGAGGGTCCGTACAAACTGGGCAATGGCTCTGCCCATATTTTTTACCGTTACGGTATTGCTGCCGAAAGCTTTTTCAAATAATCCGGGATACCCTTCAATGCCTTGGATAAGCGCCCTGGAGCGGCTGGTATCCCCTGCAATCTCATGGGGGGCCACGATCGCCATCCAGCACATATCCTCCAGCCTGCGCTTTGCCTTGAGCGGGTTAGCCGGCGAAAGCGATCCGTTCCAGAGATAACCGTTATTCACCCATACCAGGTTGATCATCGGAAGCATGAAGTGAGGGGTTAAAATACCGGTAAGCCCGTGAGGGTGGCCGCCCGGGAAGCGGGGATTCCCTATTCCGCATACAAAAGAATGGGCCTGGACATGGCAGGTAGAGCAGCTCATGAGGGAATCGGGCCCGTTTCGACCCGACAACCTTCCGTCATAAAACAGGTAACGGCCCAGTTCAACACCTTCAACAGTCATCGGATTGTCGGGAGGGATATTCAGTTCGGTTGGAAAATATTTTGGTATGCGGATGAGATAAGGCGTCGCTTTAGTCGTGGCGGGGTCCTGCGAATCTTTCTTACAGCCTGCCATCGTGGCAAGCAGCAGGAAAAGCGCTATCCCGTATCCCGTTATCCAGCTCCTCATTTCCCTCCGCTCGTAAACCTCACGGCAAACGCATTTTTACCGTTCAAACAGGCATTATGCATAGCGTTCTGGTTCTGCATCATCATATTTTGATATTTTGCAAAATCAAACTCATTTTCACCGTTGAACCAGCTGTTGATATTCATTGTAAGAACCAGTAATCTGACCTGGCCCTGGCTGATTGAAAATGCGGAAGCCGGCAGATTAACATTAAAGAAGTTTTGTACATAGCCTTCAATGGAATCAGGGTTGATAATGTTCCCCTTATAGATCTGGCCTATCCCCAGATGAAAATTAAAGGGGTAGGCCCTGTTCATACCTGACTTTCGCCACGAAAGGTTCATTTTGATGTAATGATACCCTCCTCCCAGGATCTCGGGCCAGTTCATATCCCTCTCGGGCGGATTAAGAAAGCGGTAAGAATAATTCATTTCAGCATTCAATCCGAAGGTAAAGGATATAGAGTCGAATGTGCCGGGGGGCACTGAAGCGTTTATGGTCCAATACAAAGTAGATGGTATTCTTGCATCAACATAGTGTATACCATCATTATTGAGGGCCCTGTATACTATTCCATCATCCCGGTGCAGGGTAACATTAGACACAAAATACTGAAGGTCTGTCACCTTATAATAATCATCCGCCAAATTTTTATACTTCATAGTGTCAAGGACCAGCGGAAGTGTGTCAACCATGTTTTCAAAGCGGATTATCAGGGTTGTGGGTTTGGAGGTTCCCTCTTCTGTAATCCCCGATTTCGTGCATGATTGGAGAGCCGGCAGGCCGGCTGTAAGACAAACAACCGCTATAAAAACACACAAAGATGATAATTGAATTCTCATGTTCCCGGATGTCTTCATTCCAGCCTCCAATCGATCTCCTGTTTATCCATCTGCTTCAGCAATTCATTGATGCGTGAAAAATGCCTGCAACCGAAAAAGCCCCTGCTGGCCGAGAATGGGGACGGATGCGGGGCCGACAGGATAAAATGCTTTGACCTATCGATCAATGCAGACTTAGCTTCTGCAAATTTACCCCATAAAACAAAGATAAGACCTTCCCTTTGGGTTGAAAGTTGCTTTATGGCCTCGTCGGTAAACAATTCCCAGCCCTTGTTCTGGTGGGAACCAGCCTGGTTTTCCCTGACTGTCAGGGTCGCATTGAGCAGCAGCACCCCCTGCTTGGCCCACTTTGTAAGGTTTCCATGCTTTGGCGGTTTGATCCCCAGTTCATTCTCAATCTCTTTGAAAATATTGATCAATGAAGGGGGTTTGGTGATGCCTTCGAGAACCGAGAAACATAACCCGTGGGCTTCACCGTATCCGTGGTACGGGTCCTGGCCCAGGATGACAACCTTGACATCGTTGAACGGGGTTTGATTGAACGCATTGAAAATCAATGAACCGGGAGGGAATACCCTGAATTTCATTTTCTCATTGACCAGAAATCCTTTGAGGCCAAACATGTAGGGCTTCCTGAATTCCTCTCCTAAAACGACCCTCCAACTCTCTTCTATTGCAGGGCTTTGTGGTTCATTCATGTGCTCAGGTTATAAACTTAGGCTCGTTAATAACTTTAAACAATAAAGTGCTCAAACTGGAGTTTATTACCTAATATTGTGTACCTTTGCAAAACTTTATAAATCCTGGTTTATAAAATGAAAAAAATAGCTATCTTATTATTATCAGTGGTACTTTTAGGTATTGTTTCTTCCTGCACCTCCAACCGGGGTTGTGCCGCTTACGGTGAAAAGCAAAGATACCAAATGGAACGTCGCTGAAACGCTTTTTTAAGGAATTTTAAGGCTGCTCCTTTGCTAATAAGGGCAGCCTTTTTATTTTTCTTACTTTTGCCTGGTCGTTCAGATTAAAATGAAAAAGATCGTTTTCCTGGTGTTTCTGATGATCTCGGTTCCCGGCCTTGCAGGGGCCCAGGAAACCTTCCATGATTTCAGCGATTCCGTTCCCGACAATGTGTTATTTGAACGCCAGTGGAGCCTGGGAGCCATGCTGCATTCCAACGGATGGGGGCTCAAATTCCGAAAAGGTTATAATCTCACTGCCTTAAAGCAGTTCATGTGGGAGCTGGAATGGTCTACCTATAAATCGGCTAAAGAAGTTAGGGTGGTTAACCCCTACTACTCCAATTCCAGACCCTATTTCTTCGGAAAGCTAAACTATGTTTCCTTTCTCAGGGGCGGGGTTGGCCTGAATTATATCTTCAACCGCAAACCATACTGGGGCGGGGTGCAGGTAAGCGGAATAGTATACGGCGGATTAAGTATCGGGATCACCAAACCTGCTTATGTTTTTGTAGCAACCCAAACAACCGGGTCAAATTATGAACTGCACGAGCAACGGTACTCAGCCGATATCAACCCTGATTATATTTACGGCCGGGGATCGTTCCTGGCAGGCATACTGGAACTTAATTTCTTTCCCGGGCTTTACACAAAAACCGGACTGGATTTCGAATTCGGAAGCCAGAGCAAGATGATCTCCTCCCTGGAAGTTGGGGCGACCCTCGATTACAGTCCCGTCGCCATCGCCATTATGGCGCTGAATCCCAAGCAGAATTTCTTTCTCACGGTTTACCTTAGCGTGATGTTCGGGAAACGATACAACCGTTAGAGTGAACGGTGAATAGTGAACCGTGATCAGTGATCAGTGATCAGCGACTAGTCACCTGTCAAAATTCGCCAGTCACCTGTCACTATTAACCAGTCACCTGTGACTTCATGACAACTTCCCCGTGATTGAATTTATGCAGAACGCCATCCGCAGTCAGAACACAAAGCCTTCCAAGATCATCCACGCCACGGATACTGCCGTTGAAAGAGGCAGCTGATGCGGTGAAAAGAAGGTTTTTACCCAGCCCGAAGAGGTTGGCATCGTATTCTGAAACTATCTGGTCACATCCAGTACTGCTGAGACGGGAGTATTCCCCGGCCAGGTTTGAGATGGATTTTTCAAGTATGTTACTGGGGTCAAACTGTTTCCCGGTAAGCTGAAGCAATGAAACGGGATTCGGGATGCCGGCCGGGAATTCTTCCTGGTTCAGGTTGATGCCGACCCCGATCACGGTATGTTTGATTGCGGTTCCAAGAATCGTATGTTCAATCAGTATCCCTGCAATTTTACGGTCGCCGGCATAGATATCGTTGGGCCACTTGACGGAAGCCTGGATGCCGCCCTTAAGTTCATGGCGTATTGTATGCAAAACAGCCAGGGCAACCGCTTTGTTGAGGCAAAACAAATTATCGGGCTGAAGGAACAGGGGTTCAAGAATGAGGCTGAAGGTGAGATTCAGCCCGGCCCCTGAATGCCAGGTGTTTTCACCCAGTCCGCGCCCTGCATACTGTTCCCCGGCCCATACAACCGTTCCCTCACCTGCCGTTGACCCATTGAGGAGCTTTTTCGCATAGGCATTGGTGGAGTCGACGCGTTCAAGATAGATGATATCAAACTTCATTGCAATGGAATTTCATCTGCAAACATAAAAATAATTGAATAAAGATATCACTTCGGGCTGGTTGGCGGATTAAGAGAATAAACAAAATGGATAATTATGTAAACCATATCCCGATCAACCAGTGGGCCGAAGACGACAGGCCAAGGGAAAAACTGGAGATGAAGGGCAGGCGTGCACTCAGCGACACCGAGTTGCTTGCCATTCTCATCAGCACAGGTACAAGGCAGGGATCGGCCGTGGATCTATCGAAGAACATCCTGCAGAAGGCCGGGAACAACCTGATTGAACTTTCGAAAATGTGCCTGAGTGATTTGACCAGGGAGAAAGGCATTGGTAAAGCAAAAGCGCTGACCATTATGGCTGCCCTTGAACTGGGGCGCCGCAGGAACGAAGCCGGGGCCGTGAGCCTCGACAAGATAACACAAAGCAGGCAGGCTTATGAGATCTTCAGCAGCCTGATGGGCGACCACCTTTACGAACAGTTCTGGATGCTGCTTTTAAACCGGGGCAACAAACTTTTGCGAAAGGTCCAGATCAGTGAAGGAGGTATTTCGGGAACCGTGGTAGATCCTAAGAAGATCTTCAATATAGTGCTGGAGGCCCATGCTTCTTCCATCATCATTGGGCATAACCATCCTTCGGGGAACCTCGAGCCCAGCGAAGCCGATAAAAAGCTGACCCGTAAGATAAGGGATGCGGGATTGCTGCTTGACATAGATGTGCTGGACCATATCATCGTGGGGGATGACAGCTATTATAGTTTTGCAGATATGGGGGCGATGTAGGATAACTGGATAGCTGGATAGCTGGATAACTGGATAGCTGGATATCCAGTTATCGGCGAGAAGCGCATTATCCAGTTATCCAGATATCGGCGCGAAGCGCATTATCCAATTATCCAGTTATCGGCGCGAAGCAGCCTTATCCGGCTATCCGGTATTTACATCCCATGTGAAAGTTCAGCAAACTCATATCCCTGTCCCATGGCATGCTCAATGAACCCCGGCAGGGCATAAAGCATCTTTTCCCTTGCCTTTATGGAGTCATGGAAAACGATGATAGCGCCCGGTTCGAGGTTCTCTTTGGCATTCTGAAGGCATTGTTCGGGGCTTACGGCGTGGTGGTAGTCCATGGTCAGGACCGACCATAGGACGAAGCGGAAATCATTCCTGAGAACAAAATACTGTCCCGGGGTAAACCTGCCGTGGGGCGGCCTGAACAATTTGGTGTCAAAGAATTCACGGCATTTCATCACATTGTTGTAATAAGCCCCGGGCGACGATTTCCATCCGCTAAGGTGGTTGAAGGAATGGTTGCCTACGGCATGCCCATCCGCAGTAATACGTTCAAAAATATCCTTATGTTTTCTCACATTATCGCCAACGCAAAAGAAGGTTGCTTTGGCATTGTATTTTTTCAGTATTTCCAGCACCTCAGGGGTGGCTTCGGGCACCGGCCCATCGTCGAATGTCAGATAGGCAGTCTTTTCCGGCCCGGCCACCTGGCAGAGAAGGTAATGAGGGCTAAGCGCCCTGTAGAACCAAGGGGGACGAACTGCATACATCTTACTCGGGCCTGTATACCTTGTTTACATAAAGATCATAGTATTTGGTAAGGTTCTGATCGGCGAGTTTGGCAAGATCCTCCTGGTTGGCATTCTTAGCAGCAACCCCTATCCTTTGCAGGGTGAACAGGCTTTCCTGCATAGGTATTTCCATATCCTTCAGGTCTTTATCGGGAAATGAAAAATAGTATGCCAGTTTTTCGGTTGAGCCGTTGATAAGTTTCAGGGAAATTTCATGGGCCTTTTTCACATCGCCTGCTTTGAACAATCCATCGGCAAGTGCAACCACGAAATAATCGTACGGGATGGTATTACCGGGCATCTCTTCGAGGCAACGCTCAATCACTTTTCGGGCTGAATCCTTTTTGCCTTCGGCAAGAAGCGCTGTAACAAGACGGGCAAATACCGAACGGATGTTCATCACCATATGTATATTGGTTTCATCCAGGTATACTTTTGGGTCCTTCAATCCGCCATACCTGAATTTGTTCATCAGGTTGTCATACATCACCGTCGTGTTGACATCGCCCAGTTCCCCTTCGGTGACCCCGGCCCTCACGGGAAGAAGCCGGTATGTAAGGCCTTCCTGGTGCAAATATTTATCAAGCCCGATATAGGTTTCGGCCCCGGTTGAAACAACGAAGTAAACCGGGCGTTTCCAATTATTTGTTGCAAGGAGGTCAAGTATCATCAGGTTGGCTTTTTCTACCCCTTCCCTTTTGATCTCCCATGAGAGATCTTCAATCTTCCCTTTATACATTGCAGGAACTGCACCGGTCCTGATCAGTTCAGCCGAATCGGAGGGAAGGTAAAATTTCCGGGTAGGGAAATAATCGAACAGGCCTTCGCCTCCGCCGGGATTTACCTTCAACTTTGAATCATCTGTATTGATGATCTGGAATAACTGGCGGATGTCGACATACTTGTCTTTAAACGAAGGGTCTTCTATAAGATAGGTAACATCATGATTACCCTGGCGGTATTTTGCCTGGGTCATTGAAAACGGCACCGGGTCCGAATCATAGGCTTTCCGTTTCATCTGGTCAATATACCAGTCCATGTTCAGGAGGCTTAAATTGACAACCCGCACGTCGGTGCGGATCTTTTCAACTTCCTGGGCATACCATACAGGGAAGGTGTCGTTATCACCGTTGGTAAACAGGATTGCATTGGGGGCACATGAATTAAGATAATTTTCGGCCATCGCGAGGGCAGTATAACGGCCGGAGCGGTCGTGATCGTCCCATCCCTGCTGGGCCATCACGCCCACAGTGATAAGTCCGAGCACCAGGGATATGATGAGGGCGAGATTTGCTTTCATCCACCGGCCCAGTGTCTCGGCCAGGAAAATCAAGCCAAAGCCTATCCATATGGCAAAGGCATAAAACGAGCCGGCAAAGGCATAATCCCTTTCCCTTGGCTGGGGTGAATACTGGTTCAGGTATATGACTATGGCAAGACCAGTCATCAGGAAGAGCAACCCGATGATGATGAATGACTTGTAATCCTTTCGGAAGGTTAAATACAAACCCATTATTCCAAAAATCAGGGGCAGAAAATAAAAGCTGTTGTCACCTTTGCTGTTCCTGCTTTTCGGGATATCCTGGCTGCCAAGCCTCCAGCGGTCAATGAATTTTATACCGCTCTTCCAATTCCCATCTATTTTACTGCCCATTCCCTGGAAATCATTCTGCTTTCCGGCGAAATTCCACATAAAGTAACGGTAGTACATATGGATAAGCTGGTAGTTCCACATGAAGGTGAGGTTCTCTCCGAAAGTCGGCTTCATGCGGGTTTCGGTTTTTTCGCCAAGCTGAACCTGCACAGGAACGCCTTGTATATTTCCCCATTTCACATATTCCCTGGCATGCCGTGCTTCCCGGTTTGACCACATCCTTGGGAAAATAGTTGTAAACCTCGGATCATAAACCGGTTCAACTTTTTCCTTTTTATCGGTGATCTCATACCGGCCTGTCTTTTTATCCTTTGTATAAACCGGGCTCCCGTTCTCATGGTCGATTGCGGGTGCATTGTAATAAGGTCCATTCAGGATAGGCCAGTCGCCGTATTGTTCACGCTGAAGATAGGCAAGCAGGTACATCGCATTTTCGGGATTGTTCTCGTCGATAGGCGTATCGGCATTACTGCGGATTACCAGCATAAAGAAGGAAGAATAGCCTATCAGGATAAAAGAGAATGCCAGCAGAATTGCATTCCACGCGGGTTGCAGTTTATTCGCCGAATAACGCAATCCGAAGACAATTGACGCTATCAGGATCAGGAAGAAAATTATTGTGCCGATATTAAACGGAAGGCTCAAAGAATTTACCGAGAAGCGTTCAAACAAGGCAGCAAGCTTCAGCACCCCGGGAATGATAACCGACATGACTGTGCCGAGAATGAGCACCGAGACGGTCATTGCCAGCAGTATGCCCTTCCAGTTCGGGTTCTTGTACTTCTTAAAGTACCAGATCATGGTCATGGCAGGGATTGTCAGCAGGTTGAGCATATGAACGCCGATTGAAAGGCCCATGAGGTAAGCGATCAGGATAAGCCAGCGGTAATTGTGGGACTCGTCGGCATGTTCTTCCCATTTAAGCATGGCCCAGAATACAATTGCTGTGAAGCATGACGACATGGCATACACTTCCCCTTCCACGGCCGAAAACCAGAATGAATCGGTGAATGCATAAGCCAGGGAACCCACTAATCCGGCCGCAAAAATAAGATGCATTTTGGCTTTGTTCATTTCCTCGTTTCGCATTACAAACTTTTTTGCCAGCATGGTAATGCTCCAGAAGAGGAACAGTATCGTGAGCCCGCTTGAAAGGGCGCTCATGGTATTGATCATGCGGGCAACAAGGGTTACATCCCCCATTGCAAACAGGGAGAAGAACCTGCCGATCATCTGGAAAAGAGGAGCCCCCGGGGCATGGCCGACTTCCAACTTATAACTGGTCGAGATGTACTCCCCGCAATCCCAGTAGCTCATGGTTGGCTCAGAAGTTAAAATGAAAACGGCGGAGGCAATTACGAATACCATCCAGCCCAGGATGTTGTTAAGTCGCTTGTATTGCTGCATATTGAGTATCTTCGAAGGACCAAAGGTATGGAAAATGCAGATTATTTTATACTTTTGCGCTGTAACCCAACTTAAAACACTATGAACAAACTCGTATTAATCCGTCACGGCGAAAGTACCTGGAACAAAGAAAACCGTTTTACCGGGTGGACCGATGTTGACCTTTCAGAGCGTGGCATCAGGGAAGCAACCGAAGCCGGGCAAACCCTTAAGAAAGAAGGATTTAATTTCAAGATCGCATATACTTCATATCTTACCCGTGCGATACGCACCCTCTGGCTTATACAGGAACAAATGGACCTTCTGTGGATCCCTGTTTACAAGACATGGAGGCTGAATGAAAAACATTACGGGAACCTTCAGGGGCTTAACAAAACCGAAATGGTTGAGAAATACGGTGACAAGCAGGTGCTTATCTGGAGAAGAAGTTACGATGTAGCCCCTCCTCCCCTGCCCGAAGACGATCCCCGCCATCCAAAGCATGACCCCCGTTACCGCGACCTCGACCCTAAAGATATTCCTGCGACTGAAGCCCTGAAGAATACCGTGGAGCGTATTGTTCCCTATTGGAAGGATGAAATGGAGCCCAACCTGATCGTGCATAAAGAAGTGCTGGTGGCAGCTCACGGCAATAGCCTCCGTGGTATCGTGAAATACCTGAAAAACATTTCGGATGAGGATATCGTCGGTCTTAACCTGCCTACCGGTATTCCATATGTATTCGAATTTGACGATAATATGGTACTGCAGAAGGATTACTTCCTGGGTGATCCGGAAGTCATCAAAAAACTTATGGAAGAAGTCGCCAACCAGGGAAAGAAGAAATAAGATGCCAAAGCGCTGGGTAATCCCCGACATTCATGGTTGTTCGAAGACTCTTAAAAGCCTTGTTGCCGAACTGATCAGGCCCAGCCGTAATGATGAGTTGTATTTCCTCGGTGATTATGTTGACCGCGGACCTGATTCCAAAGGGGTCATCGATTTTATAAGGGACCTTCAGGAAGACCAGTACAATGTGACTGCCCTTAAAGGGAACCATGAGGATTTCATGGTCGAGCTGTACGATGCCGAGAATAAGGCCAGGAACACATGGTGGCACAGGCTGGGCGATAAAAAGCACAAAGTATGGATTGATATCGGTGGCAAGTCCACCCTCTCCAGCTTCGGAGCCGAGAACATCCGCCAGATTCCTGCGAGCTATATCGAATGGATGCGAGGGCTGAAATATTATATACCTCTCGAAAACTTCATTCTGGTACATGCCGGGCTAAACTTTAAAAATGAAGATCCTTTTGAAGACCTCCGCGCCATGCTATGGCTTCGCGACTATGAGATCCTGCCAGAGAAGATAGGCAACCGTAAGATCATTCACGGGCATGTACCTGTGAATATGGAGCTGATCATGCTGGCTGTCAAAAGCAGGTTATACAAATTCATCGACCTTGATAACGGGCCCTATATTTCGGGGAAAGACGGCTTCGGAAACCTCGTGGCCCTTGAGCTGAACTCCATGGAAATGGTGATTCAGAATAACCTGGATTTGTAGCGAAAAATAAAATTCACTCGCATACTCTCAACGCTGCTGCGGTCGCTGCGTCGCTTACGCTTGCAAATTAGACAAAGTCACTTATGAAACGCTCCTCGCGCCCAAGGAGGCTTATGTGAGATGCTTCGCTTTAATATTTCACTTTTCGCAACTTCCGATCCCTCCAATTTCTTTTTTCAGTTTCTCTTCAACAGGCAGGAAATTATAATTGGCCCAGAATGCCTCATCGGCCTGGCCCACAAGCTGGTCCCAGCGCTGATTAACCCCGGCTTTCTTATCGCCCCTGAAACTGCGGGTGCGCAGTGTGTCGCGTGAGGCATCGGTTATAACAAGGTCATTCTTATAACCCATTCTGACTTTTTGCCCGGTGGATGGAAGCGTAAACATTATCCATTCCTCGTCCCGAATGGAACTGAGGCACCATCCGTTTTCCTTTTGCGAGTAATTCAGGGTTTCATCGATCAGCGGCATTTCGGCAATCCACCCGGGAATATTATTGATCGTATAGGTTTTTCGATATTTCTCCTTCTCATATTTATCAAACGCCATGTAACTTATGCTGCGCTTAATTTTCATGACGGCAAAAGAAGTACCGTCTATGAACAGTTCACCTTTATATCCCTTCTGGTTCTTTTTTGACAGGTCAAACCAAATATGATAGATCCTTCCCCCTTCAGGTCTTCCCAATTCCTCCATTTTCAGTGAATAAAACCTGAAGGTCTCTTCATCAAGTATGGTATGGTATGAAAATTCGACCATATCCTTCATAAAAATACATCCGAGGCAGCCTGCCATTTTCCCGACGTCTCCCATCGAATTCACCAGGGCCGTATCGGAAACAACCCTTCCTTTTACCAGATGAGTAAAATCAGACTTTGAATATGCTTCCTGGATCTCCTTCATGGTATTCTGGTGGAAGTAGCCTGCTTTTAAATCCTCAATGACGGCTTCTGTATATTCAGCGAGCTTTTTCCCTGCGAATTTCTGAGAACGATAGAATGCAGTCAGAAGCACGGAATCCCCTCCGTAATTTTCAGGAATCCGCATGAATGCCCTTCTTAAAACCTCTTCGGGTGTAAGGGCCAGTACTTCCACTTCTTTTAACTGGACTTCCCTGGGTTTCAGCATGACCGGCCCGGTATTGGTGGTAAAATATTTAACAGGTACCCTCCGGGATTCATACCCCAGGTATGATATTACGAGAGTGTCCCTAAGATGGTTTGAAGGGATAGTGAGAGCGAACATGCCATCATCGTTCGTCACCGTGCCAGTATTTGAATTGCTCAATGCAATCTGGGCAAAGAGTAAGGGAGATCCGTTTTCAGCATCTGCAACTTTGCCTGAAATCTCCATTGCCGTTTGGGCGTGAACAGAAGCGTGAAGCAGGAGAAAAATGCATAACAGGGCCAGGCCATGTTCAGGTGAACGAAATATATGCTTCAGGATCATAATGAGCGATTAAACCTTACTCAGGCATAAACACAACACCGAAGTTCCGTTTGCCGTCGATCTCTATCCTTATGGGTTTTTCAAAGTGAACATGCCTGATATACTCGTCTTCAAACAGGGCAGGCTGGCTGTTGAGATATTCCAGGTTATAGTATCCTTCGTTGATGAAGGGGTTTATAGTGAAATATCCCACCCGGAAGGAAGTGAGGTTCTGGAAAAAATGGGTCCCCTGGCTGGGATCGATACGGTACTTGTCGAGGCCTGATTCCACGATAAGCCTTGAATTTGATATCTGCGGCCAGCGCACGGGCACACCCAGCCATGGGTCGCTGGAGCCCCAGCGGCCCGGTCCTACAAGAACGTAATATTTCTTTTCGGCCTGGAACCAGTCGTTGCGCTTTTCAAGCCTGAGTGCTATTTCCTGGGTTTTGGAGGCATCCCAGGCAGCCGGTTTCACATATACGAAATCATGAATATCGTTGATAATCCCGTTGCCAAGGGCAGTTGTAGAGATCAGCAGGGTATTTTCACGGGTCACCTTTTCTTCGTCAATATGAATGGTTTCATCCCTTCCTGCAATCGGCCGTATCTGCAGTAGGCTGAATACTTTCGGCTCATCGGCGGGTGCATCGAGGTTCACTGCAAATTCAATCTCCACCGGCTTGTTCATTTCCCTCTGCCCTATTTCCAGCACTTCCTGCAGTATCTCTGCCAGGGGAAAAGTGTCGTGCGACAACTGGCGGGAAAAAGTGATCAGTCGCTTGCCGTTATGCATAATGCCTTCCTTAAGCTGGTGGCTGTCGTAGTCAAATGTGGAAGCGACAAGTTTCAGGGCAGGATCTTCTTCGGCATCCTTGATCTTAAGCTTCAGCAGGTTGATCGTATCGTCGGTATCGGGCTCAAAACTTTCGGGTTTCAGGTCCAGTGCAAAAAAGAATTTCTGGGTCTCACTCAGGGCCAGCTCTGGGGTGGAAAGCTGGAGTATTTTCTTCGGGTACCTGGGTGAGAACCTGAGACCGTTACCGCCGTCGACAATATATTTTCCTAATCCGAATGCGATGTTGGCAATCCCGTCTTCGGGTTTTTCAGGGGCGATAGGATAGAAATTAATCGAACGGGCAACGCCTGAGATAGCCGGGTAGAACCTTTCATTGTAGCGGTTCCCTATAACTTCCTGGAGCACCACTCCCATTTTCTCCTCGTCGATCATGTTCAGGGTGGCTGTCATATACGACTTGCTGTCTTTGAAATACACCGAAGCATAAACCATTTTGATCGCTTCAGTGAGTTTCTCTATCATCAGCCGTTCATTGGATTTGATATTGGGGATCATGTAGGTGGAATAGATCCCCGCGAAGGGCTGGTAATGGGAGTCTTCAAGCAGGCTGGAAGAGCGGATGGCAATAGGCGTATTGATACAGGAGACGAAAGCGTAAAGGTCTTCATGTATGCGGTATGGCAGGCGGGCTTTGATGAAACGTGCAAGGATCTCGGCATCGGCGCGGTCGCTCAGGGCAATCTCATACAGGTTATTCTCCTCCATGAATTCATCGAAGATATCGGTACCTATAACAACGGTGCGGGGAATGGAGATAATGACATCCGGATACTTGTATGAAAGCCTGTTTCTTTTAATCAGTGAATCGAGAAATGCCAGCCCCCGGGCTTTTCCGCCGATAGAGCCTTCTCCTATCCTTGCAAACTGAAGGTATTCATCGTAACGTTCCCTGTCGAAATCGGCAATAACACCCTTGGCCTTGTTGATCCTGAAGGCCGTGATGCCGTCGAAAATATACCGTTTGGCCTCATCCATATCGGCGAACTCCGAAAAGGATACTTCCCTGAACATCTCAGCAATGGGAAACAGGGCGCGGGCATTCAGCCATTTCGAGAAATGGTTCCTCTGCATATGGTATTTGAGGGAATCATCAGGGATCTCGAAGATCTTGTCCTGCATGGCCTTCAGGTCAATAACCCGGGTGATCTCACGGCCCGACCGGGGGTCGATGAACACAAAATCACCAAACGAAAAATGATCGTTGATGTAATTCCTGAGTTCTATCCCAAGGGTCTTTGAATTTTTATTCAGGAACCCGACTCTCATTTTTTCGGCCAGGGCCTCATGTTCAATGTCGGTCGACTGGAACAGAACAGGCATGAACTCGTCCTCTTCCCTCACTTTCTCCACGAACCTGATGCCGGCCATTGTGTCGGTCTCGCCCTGCCTGGGGAAACTGATATCGGTGATGATCCCGAGCAGGTTATTCTTGTATTTTTCCCAAAGGCTTACGGCCTCCTCGTAATTGGTAGCGAGCACTATTTTCGTACGCCCCCTCATCCTCAACATTTTATTATGCTCATTGAGCCCTTCGGTCATAAAGGTCTTCGACTGCTTGAGCATGATCTTATACATATTGGGGAGGTAGCTCGAATAAAACCGAATCGAATCTTCCACCAGGAGTATGGCCTGTACGCCCTGTTTCACATCCTGGGGCATGTTCATTTTATCCTCGATCAGCTTGATGATGGCAAGCAGTATATCGGCATTGCCCAGCCAGGAGAAAACATAATCGATCGCGGCAAGGTTTTTTTCTGCCAGCTTGAGGTTGACCTCCCTTGAGAATGGAGTCAGCACTACGATAGGGATCTTCGGGTATTTGCTTTTGATCTGCATCGCCAGGTCGAATGTATCGGCCTGCTCGATGTTGAGCATTGAAATGACCAGTTCTATATTCTTGTCTTCAAGGACTTCAAAAGCCTCTTTCTCGGAAGTGACTTTAATAAACTGGGGCGGATATCGCAGGTTGAGCGAGACATATTCCATGAAAATCGTCTCGTCTATCCTCCCGTCCTCCTCGAGCATGAATGAGTCGTAAGTACTCGAAATCAGCAGAATCTGGTAGATCCTGCGTTTCATCATCATGTTGAACGAGGTGTCGATGAAGTAATACTTCTTCGGGTTTAAAGCATTTTGCTTCAGATGCATACCTTATGCTGAAATTTGCACTAAGATACGGAAATCAGTTTTCTTTGAAGATAACATCGTCATATTCTATCTCAAACCTGAGTTTATGCCTTGATTCTTCAAGGGCGAGCGACTGGAGCAGTTCTTTCACGGCCGGATCTTCAGCCTGGGCGGCAAGAACAGTGTACATGCGGAATGCAGCCTTTTCCTTCTTCATTGCAAGGATGAGGGCATCCTGGTATGTCATACCCGGTGAAGGCTTCACGTCGATAAGATATTCGGTGATCTTGAGATCCCTGACTTTTTCATCGCTCAGTCGCAGCATACCCTTTTCCTTTATTTTAGTAAGGTTCGCCTTATGGCGCATTTCTTCCTCCGCGAACTCGTTGAAAATAGTTTTTGTTTCGGAGCTTTTCGACTGTGCCGACAGCAAGAGGTAGAAATCTACAGCTGCCTGCTCTTCGCCAATTGCGAAGTCAAGGATTTCGGTTATATTTTTAAATTCTTTCATGGTTTTGTTATTTTTCTTTCAAATTCTTCTTCAAACCTCTTCATTACAGCATCGCAGCCATACCTGTATTTACGATGGTGATTGTCCTTCAATGTAATGCAAAGCCTAAGCTTTTCATTCCCGTTATTTTCGGGGAAGAGTGTAACCACCTCCATAAACGTATCGATGGGGTTGCTGCTCACTTTATGCCCGAAAGCTGCAAGCAAGCCAGCAATCTGCCGTAAATTGGTAAGCCCAGGCTTTGGTTTCATTTCCGCCTGGAATTGCTGTATCACTTTCTGTGCATTCGTGTAAGATCCCCCCGTTTCAGCAGGAAGTGAAGCTGGCAGGACCAGGTCGGCCATAGAAGCGGTTTCAGTCATAAAATAATCCTGTACCACCAGGAATTCAACCGGTTTAAACAAAGAATCCACATAGGACCTGTCGATGGCGCAGCCAACGGGATCTTCGCCGAAAATAAACATATTCTTCACCTGTCCGTCCTGTACAATGCCATGGAGGCATTTGGTTTCATCCGTTGCAAGCAGCTCAGTCTTCCACTTGTCTTTCAAGCGCGCAATATATCCTGCATCAGCAAGCTCCTGACCTCCAATGCCGTAATGCGGACTGACCCCCATATCGAACAAACCCTGGGAATTATTCTTTTCCCTTACAGCAACCAGTCCGCTGGCAGTCTTGCCAAGTTTACCTGTGATCATTGCCAGGTTGAACAGCTCTTTTGAAGCAGCCCCGGAAATCTCCTTCTCTGAGAAAAGGATCACGGCATTCATTTCATTGTTGTAAGTTTTGGCAAAATTGCCGAGCTCATCCGCCCCAATACCGGCTTCCTTTAAAAGATCATGGAAATCAAGGGCAAGCAGTTGTTTTTTATATTCTTCAAAACCTTCCACCCTGTCGCGCAGGAACAACCCGTTCTCAAGTCCCTTCGAAAGGATGAAATGGTTCATGGCTTTAATAAAATGGTAATAGGATTTAATCTTTATTTCCTGGTTTACTTTATGTGAAAGGCTGTTATTCTCCTTCACCGTAACCATTACCTGAGGGATCTTCTTCACGAAGTGCGCATTCTGTGCCATAAATCCTGCAACGGCATGGTCGCGGTTGATCTCGGTCCCGATAAAACAGATGAGGCTGGCATCTTTAATTTCGCTGAAAGGTACATTATACTCGCAGTTCTTCCGGTAGCTCTCCCCTCTTCCAAGGTAATGGAAACTGCCTACGTTGTTGGTCTTTACAGCCAGCCTGGCAAGCTTGTGGATGAGGTACATCTCTTCGTTTGAAAGCCTTGCCCCTCCGAAAAATGCGTTGTCGTTGGGATTTACCTCTGAGATCTTCTCTTTGATGATACCGAAAGCCTTTTCAAAATTGATAGTTTCAAATTTCCCGTTCACCCTGAGCATGGGTGCGGTGATCCTTGAAGTGTCGTTCAGGTAATTGTAGCCGAACTTGGCATAACGGCATATATTGCCGTCGGCATTGACCAGGCCTTTCCTTCCTGTTACGCCGAAAGTAAACCCGTTTACTGTTTGCAGGCTGATGGCGCAACCCACCGAGCAATACGTACATATGCTTTCAACGGCTTTTGTTTTCACCGGCCCTGGTTTGAAGATCACATTTTCGGTGATTGCTCCGGTGGGGCAGGTTGAAATACACATGCCGCAGGATTCACAATGGGTATCCTGAAGGGCTTCGCCCATGGCAGGGGCAACATAGGTGTCGAAACCCCGGTTGATCAGCCCGAGTGCATTAGCGCCTACAACTTCCCTGCAGATCCTCACGCAACGGGCGCAGAGAATGCATTTGTTATTATCTATCTCGATGTACGGATGGCGGAAGTCGGCCTGATATTCCCTGAATTCGCCTTCGAAATAATTCTGACGGGCATTGTATTCGCTTGAATATTTCTGGAGGTCGCAGTTGAAGAAGGCCGTGCAACCGCATTCGAGGCAGCGCTGGCTTTCATGATGTGCGACATCGGCACCCTTATAACCGAGTTCAACCTCGCTGAAATTCATACGGCCTTCGGCGGGCAGGGTGGGCATTTCCTCGCGGATTTGCTTTTCGAACTTATCAAGGTAATCCTGGGCCAGCTGTTTTTTGAAGTTATCGCGTTTGCTGGTGAATGGTTTTGCAGCAGGCCTGATCGGTAGCCCCATGACAAACTGGTGTGCGCTTACGGAGGCAATCCGGGCCTGGGCTATGGCTTCTATGATAGTAGCCGGGCCGGTTACGCCGTCCCCGGCTGCAAACACTGAAGGGATGCCTGTTTGAAGGGTGTTTTTATCGGCATCCAGGTCCCCCCATTTGTTGATCTTAAGCGCTCCTCCTTCGGCATTGGTATTGATATCATCGATGAAATTCACATCGGTTTTCTGCCCTATCGCAGCGAGGACATAATCCACCCCCAGGTCGAAATCGGAACCTTCAACAGGCACCGGCCTGCGGCGGCCTGAAGCATCTGGTTCGCCCAGTTCCATTTTGATACAGGTAATGGATTCAACATCCCCCTTTTCGTTTTTATTTATCGTCTTGGGCAGGGTCAGGAACATGTATTCAACCCCTTCGAGTTTGGATTCGTGGATCTCAATGGGATTTGCTGGCATTTCCTTCTCGGTGCGCCGGTAGATCACATATACCTTGTGGGCATTGCAGCGTATCGAGGTACGGCAGCAGTCCATGGCTGTATTTCCGCCTCCTACTACGGCAATGGTCTTGCCTTTGAAATCATACCTCTGGCCTGTGACTTCCATGTTTTTAAGAAAATCTATGCCCGAATATACGTTCCCTGCATCATCACCCGTGCAGCCGACGCCTGTCCCCTTTTGGGAACCAATGGTCAGGACGAGTGCGTCATATTTAGATCTGATCTCTTTATAACTCAGGTTTTCACCGAACTTTTTGTTGTAAAAGATATTGACGCCAAGGTCGGTAATGTTCTTCACTTCCTTGTCAAGGATGTCGTTGGGCAGCCTGTATTCGGGGATCCCATAGCGAAGCCATCCGCCGGATTTCGGGGCAGCTTCATAGATATCGACCTGGTGCCCTTCGATCTGCATGAAATGGCCAACCGACAAGCCACCGGGGCCTGCGCCAATGACTGCTATTTTTTTGCCTGTGGATTTCTTTACGGCGGGAACAAATTTATCGGGTGATTCAAGGTCATGATCCGACGCATAGCGTTTCAGGTAATCGATTCCCACAGGTGCTCCTTCGTCCAGGAAGTTGCGGCGGCATTCCCTTTCGCAGGGACGAACGCAAACGCGACCGCAGATAGCAGGCAAGGGGTTGGTTTCCTTGATGAGAGCAACCGCATCGGTATACATGCCTTTTTCGATAAGGGAGATATATCCCTGCACATCCACGCCTGCCGGACAGGTTTGTTTGCATGGGCCGAGACAGTCGGCATAATGGTTGCTGAGCATGAGCTCAAGTGCCATTTTTCTTGATTTACGGATGCCTTCGTTGTCGGTGATGATCTTCATGCCTTCGGCCAGTTTTGTGGAGCATGCAGGCTGGTGGCCCCTCATGCCTTCCACTTCAACAACGCACACATAACATGAAGTGAATGGTTCCAGGCGGTCGTCATTGCAAAGGGTGGGTATCACTATTCCGTTCCGGCGGGCCAGTTCTAAAATGGTCTCCCCGGGGTAGCCTTTTACGATAGTTCCGTTGAGAATGATGTTTAATGAATTGTCGGACATATTATTGATTTACGATTGACGATTTACGATTAAAATTTGTTGGTATATATATATTATACTGTTATAATGGCTCCTGGCTTATGTTAATATTATCGAATCGAATTTGCATTTCGTGAAGCAGACCCCGCATTTTGTGCAGAGGTCCTGGTTGATCAGGTGGGGTTTCTTCCGTTCGCCGGTAATTGCTTTGGCGGGGCAGTTTTTAAGACATACCATGCAGCCTGTACATTTCTCTTCGTCGACGGTATAGGTAAGCAGGGGGCGGCATACTTTGGCGGGGCATTTTTTATGCCCGATATGTGCCTCGTATTCATCCCTGAAATACCTTATAGTGGTAAGAACCGGATTCGGAGCTGTTTGCCCCAGTCCGCAAAGCGAATTGTCCTTGATCTGGTAAGCCAGTTCTTCAAGCTTCTCGATATCGCCTTCCCTGCCTTTTCCGTTGGTAATCCGCTCAAGGATCTCAAGCATCCGCATCGTTCCCATTCGGCAGAAAGTGCATTTCCCGCAGCTTTCCTTGCGGGTGAAATCGAGGAAGAATTTGGCTACATCCACCATACAGGTAGTTTCGTCCATTACGACCATCCCGCCCGAACCCATAATAGCGCCGGTGGCATTCACCGAATCATAATCAACGATGGTATCCGACAGATATTCGGGGATACAGCCTCCTGAAGGCCCCCCCAGCTGAACTGCCTTGAAGCGCTTGTTATTCTTGATCCCGCCCCCAAGTTTAAAGATGACATCCTTAATTGTCATGCCCATCGGGACTTCCACAAGCCCCGAGCGCTTGATCTTTCCTGCAAGTGCAAACACCTTGGTGCCCTTGCTTTTTTCGGTGCCGTACTTTGCATAGGCAGCAGCACCGTTAAGAATGATCCATGGGACATTGGCGTAAGTCTCAACATTATTGATGTTGGTTGGTTTTTTCCACAGTCCGGAAGCAGCCGGGAACGGGGGGCGTTTGCGTGGCATGCCGCGTTCCCCTTCAATGGATGCGATAAGGGCTGTTTCTTCCCCGCAAACGAAAGCGCCGGCGCCTTCTTTGATATAAATGTCGAAATCCCATCCTTTTATCCCGAAAATGTCTTTCCCTAAATATCCCTTCTCATGGGCCTGGCGTAATGCGATATTGAGCCTCTTGATAGCCAGGGGATATTCGGCCCTGCAATAAATGACCCCTCCTGTGGCTTCAATTGCATAAGCTGCAATGATCATCCCCTCCAGGATGGAGTGCGGGTCGCCCTCCAGGACCGAGCGGTCCATGAATGCCCCGGGGTCACCCTCATCCGCATTACAGATAACATATTTTTGTTCCGATTTATTTGTATTGGCAAACTTCCATTTCATACCGGTAGGGAAACCGCCACCACCGCGGCCCCGCAGCCCCGAGTCAAGGATGGTTTTAATCACCTCTTCCCGCGACAGCTTGTTCATTACAATAGTCTTCATGGCGGTGTAACCATTTCTTTCTTCGTAGTCTGCTATCGACTCAGGGTCCATATAGCCGCAGTTACGGAGAACTATCTTAACCTGGGCCTGTATGAAATCATTCTCGGCAGCTTCGAACAAATCGGTATATACAATGTAATCCCTGATGGGGTCATGCTGGTTGATATGCTTTTCTATCACTTCAACGGCCCGGTCGGCAGTAACATCACCATATATATAGGTGCCTGTATCGTCGGTGATCTCGACGAGAGGTTCACGGTAGCACATCCCGATACAGGAGGTTTTCTGAAGTTCAAACGGAAGATTCTCCTGTTCCTTCAGGGCTTTTATCTTTTCATAGGTCTTGTTGGCTCCTGCTGCTATGCCGCAACTGCCCAGTCCGACGGTCACTGTAGTCATCATAAGTTGGTGGTTCGTTAATTACAAAAGTGAAGAGCGATGAGTGATGAGTGATGAGATTATATACTCATGACTCACGGCTCGTGGCTCATGGCTTAATTATTATCAGCTAATTTTATATTCTTAATGATCTTCACCGCTTCATTCCCGGTTAATTTGCCATAGGTCTGATCGGCAACCATCATCACCGGGGCAAGTGAGCAGCAGCCAAGGCAGGCAACCGATTCGAGAGTATAAAAACGGTCCTCGGTTGTTTCCCCGTCTTTTATCCTGAGCGATTCCTCAAGTGCTTCGGAGATCTCCTTGGCATTCTGCACATGGCAGGCGGTTCCATGGCATACCTTAATGATATGTTTTCCTACCGGGTGCAGCCGGAACTGTGAATAAAAGGTGGCCACACCAAACATATCGCTGAGAGGTATGCCGCATTCGGCGCTGATCTTTTCAAAAACCACTTTGGGAATGTACCCATACAGATCCTGGGCTCCCTGGAGAAGGGGGATAAGGTTTCCTTTTTTTGCTTTGTTTTTTTCGATCAGGGGTTCGATTAGCCTGAGATCGGTATCATCAGCTATAATCTCTGTTTTCTTTTGATTCAATCGGCTTATTCGCATATTGGTAAATTTGAGTCTTATTGTTTATCGCGTTTCCAGGTGATCACCGAGATCCTTTGCTTGCCGTCCATGCGGATGGTCAAAGGCTGTTCAAAGTGAGCTATGGTGAAATATTGCGTTTTCCTGATATTTTTCTGCTGTTTCAGTATCTCATAGCGGATGTAGCTGTCAGACATCTCCGGCTGAATGCAGAAATACCCGACATTCATCGAAGTTACATTATGGAAGAAATGGGATCCTGAAGAAGCATCCAGAGGGAACCCTTCCAGGCTTGTTTCAACAATGATCTTGGCGGAACTGATCTGCGGCCATGCGACAGGGATCCCGATCCAGCGGTCCCTGGTGCCCCATCTTCCCGGGCCGATCAGAACATACTTTTTCCCCTCCTTGAAAAACTCATGGTTGATGTGGTTGATCTCATCGGCCATCTCCATGGTTTTGGTGTTATCGAAGGTATCTGGATCGACAAAAATCACATCATGAATGTCCTCTACGACACCGTTGCCCATTTCCTTGTCGGCATACAGCAGTATCTCCGCGGGATTGATCTTATTCATGTCGACATGGTAGTCGGTCACATTTCCGATGAGGGGTTTAATTTGCAGCAGGTAAAAAGAAGCCCGGTTCTCATCATCCTTTTCCAGGTCAACGGCAAATTCGATTTCGACAGGGGTCCCTAAAGCTTCCTTGACCACGTCAAGAACGACCTCGACGGTCTTGGCCAGGGGCACATAGTTATATTTAAGGATATCGGCAAAATTGATTACCCTTGGGCCGGGCTGGTTGAGGCCGGGGGTGATGCGGTTGTTCTCAAGGGAATATACCGATGCCAGATGCTTCAGGGTCCCGTGATCTTCTGCCACATCGATCTCCATCATCCTGAGGCCGGCATCCTCCCCCTCAAGAAGGTTCACATTCTCTTTCTTCAGGTCCACCGCATAAAAATGCAACTGTGAACCTTTGTACTGGTCCTTGGGGGTGTTGATCTCCAGGGTTGGATATTTGGGTGAAAAGCGGAATGCCTTTTCCCCTTCGACAACATAGCGGCCAAGTCCGAGAGCCATCACTGCAAATCCTTCCTCGGGCTTCATATGGGCAAAAGGATAGTAATTGTAGGATTGGGCTACACCGCTGATATGCGGATAGAACACATCCCCATGCCTGTGGCCCACGACTTCCTGGACAACAACGGCCATTTTCTCCGATTCTATCCTGTAATTTACCGCTTCAATATACCCTTTGGCAACAGGAGAGTATACAGAGGCATAGACCAGTTTGATTGCATCCATGAGCTGTGCAAGCCTGACGTTAGGGTCGGGATGGTTATTTGGGATCAGGTATGTTTCGAAGATCCCGGCGAACGGCTGGTTCAGGGAATCCTCGAAAAGCCCCGAGGACCTTATAGCCAGCGGGTTTTTTATCGATTTGATGACTGCCTTAAGCTTACGGATCAGGGTTTCGGTGAGCTTGCCGCTCATAAACCTGTGCCTCAGCAGGCTGTAGTCATTTTCAAGCAATGCCTGCTCCCGTAATTTATTCCTGTCGAGAAAATATTCAAACTCCTCGGTGCCTATGATGGATGTTTTAGGAGTGCGGATGATGATGTTCGGGATGATCTGTGAAAAATCGTAGTTGTAGATCAGGGTGCTTACAAATGCGAGCCCCCTTCCCTTGCCGCCCAGCGCTCCTTCGGTAAGTGCGACAATATTCCTTTCGTCGGTAATGGCTGCTTCCTCAAAAGGAATGACTTTCCCTATATTCTGTTCATTCCTGAAATTCCGGATCACCGTGATGAGATGTTCCCTGAGTTCTGAAGGGTTCTTAAAATCGGTGACCTTGGCCGGGTTGAGGATCTTTGCCGCCTGTACTTCGCCCCTGGCCATCAGCCACAGTGAAAAATGATCCTTGCGGGCATGGTAGAGCAATGACTCCTCCGGGATTGTCTTGAGGAAATCTTCAAACTCTTTCAGCGACTTGGCAACAGCGATCTGGCTACCGCCGGTATCCCTGTAAATGAAATTACCGAAGCCAAGGTAGTGGGTGATAAAACTCCTGAAATCGGCAAGCAGGGTTTCCGAATTTTTATTGATGAAAGAGGTCTTCAGTTCATAGGCCTGCTGGGAATTCATATTGTCGCTTGACTGCAGGATGATGGGCAGCTCCCTGAGTTCCTTCCTTGTTTGTTTTACAAGGCTGAAGCCGGCGGTATCGCTCATCCGGCCATCCTTTTTAAACCTGATGTCCGATATGAGGCAGAGGACGAACTCCTTGTATTTATTAAAAATGTACAGGGCTTCTTCGTAGGTGGATGCCAGCAAGATCTTGGGCCTGGCCTTCAATCGGAGTATGCGGTAAAGCTCATCGGTAGTCACATCTTCAATAATCGTCTTGGTTTGTTCCAGAACGATATTATAAAGCATGGGCAGGTAGAGCGAGTAGTAGGTGGGAGAATCCTCAACCAGCAGTATCACCCTCACCATCCCTATGTTGGTGTCGTTCTCAACATTCACCTTGTCTTCAAGGTAGTTGATCATGGCAAAGAAGATCTTGGAATCGCCGTTCCAGACAAACACCCTGTCGATCCAGGTCAGCCTCTCAGGGGTCTCTTCAAACAAGGCCGTATCGGTATTGCTGTTCAGCAGGAGGAATACGGGGATATACTGGTACAGGTCCTTGATCTTCCGGCTCAACTCGACGGGAAAATGCTTATCGACCCCCATCATGATAATTACGAGGTCGTAATGTTTGGACCCGAGTTGTTCCATGACTTCCTCTGTACTGGAGGCTCCTGTGATACGGGGCATGGTTGACAGGCTGAGGGAATAAAATTCACCCAAAACATGTTCAGAGAATCTCCCCTCCTTTTCAATGCTATAGGCATCATAGAGATTTGCAACAAGCAGTATTTCCCTGACTTTAAACGGCATGAGGTCATGGTACAGGTCCCTGTTGTAGTTCATCCTGTTAAGAAAGGTCTGAAGCAGTTTCCGGCTGGACCTGGTTTCCTGTTCCGCTGCCGCCTTCATTTCCTGGGCATCGCTGTACCCGCTTTTCCGCAGTATAGCTTTCCCCTTGACACTGTTGAGATAGCCTGTGATGAGGTTTCCCAGGTTGATGATCAGGTATCGTTCTTCTTCGAGGAAGGGGCCTTCAAACGCGAGAGGGAATGCTTTCAGGTAATATATTTCAATAGAGCCAACCTGGTTGTCGATGGTTTCAAACAACTGCCGCTGGCACCATTTTGTTTCCCTGAAATTCTGGGTTTTGATTTCTATCTTGCCGTATTTGATCCGGCATACGGCATATTCGGGGAACTGCCATGCCGAAGGAAGGATCATGCATATCTGGTGCAGGGCTTCTTCAACCGGTTTGCCCGCCCTCAGGATGTTCGTGGTCTGGTTGATGGCCGAAAGCTCCTTCAGCCTTTCCCTGGTAATATAACGGCCTTCACGTCCCTTGACCCCGTTCAGGAAACCCTCGATGAGGCTCGCCAGGTTCATAATGAGGTCCTTTTCTTCCTTCAGGAAAGGGCCCTCATATAAGCGGGGGAATTCCTTGGTATAAAAGACCTCTATGGTGCCGCTGAATCCGTCAATGCTTTCAAAGTCCTGCTTCTGGCACCATTGGGTTTCTTCAAACTCAGTGGTGGTTACTTCCGTTTCATCGTATTTTATCCTTGCAACGGTGAATTCGGGATATTGCCAGGCCGGAGGTATAATATTACAGATCTCATAAAGGGTCTCCTGTATGGATTTTCCTTTCTTTATGATTGAGGTGGTTGCGTTGAGGGCTGCGAGTTCCTTTAGTCTCTCCCGGTTGTCGTAAACCAGCCTGTCAAGGTCAATATTATCATCCCTGACGTGTTTTTTTTCCTCCCCGGGTGTAGTCATAAATTGCCTGAATTTAACGCTCAAAGTTAGGTAAATCTTGCTTCACTTTTGAACTGAAACCCGCAATTTTAGCACATTACGGAATATCCTTAGTGATGGTACGTGATTCACCTACAGCAACTAAGTGAACAGGCTGTTTTATGTAAAATATATGAATTTATTTTATCAGGGGGCTGATTTCGGGTTAGCGGGCCGCTTACATTTGCGAATTATTGTGAAATTATTAACGTTCATACATTAATTAAAATCTCAAACCTATGGCAAACGCTTATCAGAAACTCGTTGATGAATTCATGGCAAAACTGATCGCCAGGAATCCAAATGAAAAAGAATTCCACCAGGCAGTAATGGAAGTAGTCGAATCCCTCATCCCGTTCGTCGAAGAGAATCCTAAATACAAGGCAGCAAAGATCCTGGAACGGATGTGCGAACCTGAACGCACCATTTTATTCCGCGTTCCCTGGACAGATGATAAAGGTGAGATCCAGATCAACAAAGGATATCGTATCGAGATGAACAGCGCTATCGGCCCTTATAAAGGCGGTCTGCGTTTCCACCCGACTGTAAACCTTGGAATCCTGAAATTCCTGGCTTTCGAGCAGGTACTGAAGAATTCACTCACCACTCTTCCTATGGGCGGTGGTAAAGGCGGCAGCGATTTCGATCCTAAAGGAAAGAGCGACAATGAAGTAATGCGTTTCTGCCAGAGTTTCATGACCGAGCTGCAGCGCCACATCGGGGCTGACACAGACGTTCCCGCAGGCGACATTGGAGTAGGCGGACGCGAAATCGGCTTCATGTTTGGACAGTACAAACGTCTCCGCAATGAATTCGTTGGCGTTCTCACAGGCAAAGGCCTCGAATGGGGTGGTTCACTGATCCGTCCTGAAGCTACAGGTTACGGCCAGGTTTATTTTGCAGCTGAAATGCTGAAGACCCGTGGTCTTGATTTCAAAGGCAAGATCGTTACGGTATCCGGTTCAGGCAACGTTGCACAGTATGCAACCGAAAAAGCTACACTTCTTGGTGGAAAAGTTGTTACCCTCAGCGACAGCGAAGGTTACATCTATGATCCTAAGGGAATCGATGCCGACAAGCTCGCTTTCGTTATGAAACTTAAGAACGTGAAACGCGGACGTATCAAGGAATATTGCGATAAATATCCCGAAGCAAAATTCGTAGCCGGCAAGCGCCCCTGGGAAGTAAAATGCGACATTGCACTGCCCAGCGCAACCCAGAACGAAATCAACGGTGATGATGCAAAGGCACTCATCGCAAACGGTTGCTATTGTGTTTCTGAAGGAGCCAACATGCCTTCAACACCGGAAGCTATCGAAATCTACATTGACAAGAAGATCCTTTACGGACCCGGCAAAGCAGCTAATGCAGGCGGCGTAGCCACTTCAGGACTTGAAATGTCACAGAATTCAATGCGCCTCAGCTGGACACGCGAAGAAGTTGACCAGAGGCTGCATAACATCATGATCAATATTCACAAGAATTGTGTAAAATATGGAACCGAAAGCGACGGATTCATCAACTATGTTAAAGGCGCCAATATCGGCGGTTTTGTAAAAGTTGCTGAAGCCATGCTGGCACAGGGACTCGTTTAAACTACCAGATGTTCATTTTGATTCAGACAAAGGCGCTCTCGGGCGCCTTTGTTTTTGTTAGTGAACTTGACTAGTGAACGGTGAATGTTCACTGTTCACTGTTCACTGAAAAGAGGATGATATTGAAGAAAGCGTACCACACCACCCCGGCCTGGGTCTCGAACATGGATTCTACCAGGATGTTCACAGCAAACAGAAGCGTGAATACGAAATACAGGAGATAATGTTTCCTGAAAGCTGAGACCATCGGAAGGAAAAGCATCAGGAGAAGCGCCGTTATGCCGAAGATTCCAAGGGTCATAAAGGTCTGGAGGTACTGGTTATGGGCATTGAGTTTAAATTCAAGCGCTTCTTCGATTTTATTTTCCTTGTATTTCCCGATCAGCACATCCTTTACATCCCCTGTACCCACGCCTGTCAACACATTGGATTTAATTACTTCAAGAGAGACCTTCCATATGTCGATACGGTCGGAGGTGCTTTTTGAGGTTTCCTGTCCGGGGGTACCTGACAGTGTTCCGGTGCTCTGCATAACCCTGTCGGAAGTGCCGGAAAAAACATGAAGCCCTGCCCTGATGAACATCATGAACAGGATGATAAGGCCCAGCCCGAGAAAAGCCTTCTTCTGGCGGAAAATAAGTTCGGCCGCACCAAGAACGGCTATGAGGGCCATACAGATAAGTCCCATCTTGGAACTGAGAAGGAAGATAAATACAAAAAACCAGGCAAGCAGGAGGTAATAGGCGGTTTTTAGCACAGCCGGAAGTATACGGAACCTCCTCAGCAGCTCAATAACCATGAATGCCATAGCAAAGTTAATGTACATGGCAAAGTAGGCCGAATGGAAATACCAGCTTAATTTCATATAATAAAATGCCCCCTGCACCCCATCCCTCCATAATGTAAAGGCGTGTACGAACAGTATGAGGGAACCGATCACGCAGCCTGCCAGGTAAACATGCATGAGGAGCCGTAAATGCTTTGAGTTCAGGAATCCGACATCCGCAGTCGAAAAAACCAGGGGGAAAACCAGCAGGGAGAGCTTAACTTCCAGGTCGAAGCGGGCATAGGCATAGTCGCTGGTATACAGCAGCCCAAGAAGGTAAAATACATACAACCCTGAAAAGAGAAGTGTATTCCTGCGGTTCTTCTCGCTGAACAGGACAGGGATGGTCCTGATATAATCACCGGAGATCAGCCAGTTAAGTATGAGGATCACGATAATGGTAGGAACCAGTTTGCCCCATACAGGCAGCATGAATGCTATGCCGAGGCAGCAGTACCAGAAAACATGCTGATGTACCCTTTTACGCATTGATCAGGTTCCAGAATTCATTCACTATGGTTACGGGATTAAATTCTTTGAGCAGGTAATTATAGCCGCTGATCCCGAATTCTTTTCTTTCCTGCTCATGGGTGTACAAATATAAGACCTTGGCGGCAAGATCGGCAGGGTCTTCGGGTATGAAAGCTAGTCCGGCCTTCCCTGTTTCAATCAGCAATTCTTTCGCTTCCCCTTCCACACCAAGCAAAATTGGCTTTTTCAGGGCCAGGTTTTCAAATATCTTCGAAGGGATAGCGCCTTTGAAAAGGTCAAGCCGCTTAAGGGGGATCACAGCCGCATCTGAAGCATGAATAAACGGGATGACCTCCTTCTTGGGCCTGGAGCCGAAGAAAATTACATTGTGAAGGCTTTCAGATTCCTTTATTTTCACCAGTTTCTCTTTCTCCGGTCCGCTTCCCATGATAAGGAATTTAATTTGCGGTGTCGATTGCAGTTCCCTTGCAGCCTGCAATAGTACTTCAAGCCCCTGGGCATGGCCGATAATGCCGGCATATAATATTATGAAATCACCTGGTGTGAAACCCATTTCCTTCCTCAGGCCTGGATCGAATTCCATGGATTCAAGTTCTTTTACATCGGCTCCGTTCTTGAACCAGAACACTTTCTTCTGAGGGAAGCGGGAGGAAATATTCTGAACGATCCCCATGGTTTGCCCGGTTATCAAAAAAGATTTGCGGTATAGGAAACGTTCCAGTGAAGCAGCCGTATTGAGCAGGAAACGGTTGGTGACCAGGCCCAGTTTCTCTGCGCTTTCGGGCCAGAGGTCCGAAACGTTGAAGATCAGCCTGGCCCCTTTGAGAACTTTTAACAAGTATGCTGTGATCCCGAGGAACAAGGGAGGGGATTCACAAAAAACATAATCATATTTGCCTGTGCGGAAGAGGCCAACCAGCAAGGAAGTGAAGACAAAGCTGAAGTAATTCAGCAGCCTGGGCAGGATGGCTTTACCGGTGCCAGCATAGATCCAGGCCCTGTGGATCTTTATACCCTGGATTGTTTCGGTTAGATAAAACCTGCCCCTGTATGCCTTATGAATGGCCATTTCGGGGTAATTGGGCATGGCTGTGAGGATTTCAACGACGGCACCTTTACTGCTGAGAAGTTTTGCCCACTGAAAAAGCCTGTTCTGGGGAGCTCCTGTCTCCGGAATAAAATACTGGCTTAGGATCAGGATTCTCATTACGGCTAGGTTATCTGATCAGGCGAATATAGGGAGTTATTCTTTAAAATGCTCCTTCGGGCTGCTCCATTGGCATTTTAAAGCCTTTTGAAAAGTAGGGTTTCGGCCTTAATATCTTATTGAAAGCAAAGTATTGTATCAGAACGAAGTCTTTCCCATCGTTCACCATAGCATAAAGGCGGTCGGGGTCGTATGGCAGGATGCGGCCCTGGAAATCTTTCTGGCCGAACAAATTGGCTTTGTGGTAGGTCTTAACAACCTTTGTTTTATTCAGTGTATCCGTCAGCGTTATGATGATAAAGGGTTTGGTGGAGAGCACCGAATCCTTGGTATGCTTGTCCATATCGTTGAGGAAAGCTTCAAAATTCACATTGCGGAAACCCGAAAGGAAGTTAATTACTTTGAGGGTGTCGAGGCCAGGCAGGGGTTTGTTGTCGGAAAGGGAGATGAAATTCTTCAACCTTCCACGGTCAAGCTGAACTTCAAAAGAATACTCAGGATTTTCGGGCACTTCAAGTTTGACCATCCTGATCTCTTCAATATTTTTCCTGAAAACCGTCAGGTCCCTCCAGTAGCGTTCAATAGTACTGTAACGCGGGGTGACAAATCCCCTGAGGCCGGGCAGGTAAATAACAAAAGGTTCTTCCGAATTTTCCATGAGGGCATAGCAGGCCTGGTTGTCGGGGGTAGCCCCGCCGATATAATACACCTTGGTAAGCTTCTCATGGGGGAAAAGCCTGATCCCCAGGAGGTCGATACGGTAAACCATTTGGTAGACCTCAACTTTCACCCCGTTCACAGCAAGGTGTTTCACGATGGTATTATGAGCCGCCAGGGCAACAGGTGCCTTGACCTGGATGTCGGTCATGGTTTTCAGCATCAGGTCTATATTGAACTTCAGTGCGGCAAAATTGTCATTGAGCACCCATGAACCGGTTTCTTTTCTCGACAGTTTCACCGAATTATTGTTCTTGTCACTCATGAATATTTTGGTGACTGTGGATGTGTCGGCCACTGCGAAGTCGCTCATTGATCGCCTGAATGTGGTCGTTGAATTGGTCAGGACCAGAATAAGGGCCGCAACAGCCAGCAAAATCACGAGCAGTATAATGTATTTGTTCTTCTTCATTTCAATGAAATCTGTCTTGGTTATTTGGATTTACGGGCATATTTCATCCTTCGCAAACGGAACCTGACGAGGGCGAAAACGAGGATCGCAAGTACCGGCAGGATAAGGTTCAGAAGTTTCCAGAACACGCCTTCACTTTCAACTTTCTTCATGTCGAGGAGCCGCATTTTAAGCTCCCTGGAGCGTACTGTGATAAGCCCCGATTCGTCGCAAAGGAAATTCATTGCATTCAGAATAAAATCACGGTTCCCATAAGTCTCCTGTGTCCACTGGTCATATCCCATCGGCAAAGGGTACCCCTGTTTCATGTTAAACTGGTTCCTGACAATATCCCCGTCGGCAACGATCAGCATTTTATTCGGCTTGCTTTTTTTCTTGTATTCAAGTCCTTTATTTTCGGCGAGTTCAGGGGGGATCCTGTAGAGGTATGACGACATGAATTCTCCTTCCAGAAGCACAGCGACCGGGTAAGGGCCCCTTGTAAACTGCCTTTCATCAGGTTGTTGCCTGAGCATTTCCAGGTCGACCAGGGCAGGCACATTGACCACCTGGGCATAAGGCGAAGAGGTGAGTATGATCTGTTTTTTTATTCCCGGGGCTTCCACGGTATCGATGGTACTGACAAATTCACCCTTTATGGCATTCAGGCCATGAACGATCGGGTGGTTGACGGTCGGTGTAAGCAGTGGGAAATAGAACCACCTGAAAAAAGTGAATTGCGGCTGGTTCCCGATCTGGCCGGTCTTCAATGGGATGGGCATGGAGTTGAGGTCCAGCACCAGGTTTGTGTTCAGGCGGGCCCCGTATGTATAGAGCATATCCTCCAGGTTGATGTCATTCGCCACGCCCATGGTTGAATTATACTTTTCAAGGCTGTCCCAGGGAGTGTAAACCGGATCGATCAGCCAGAGGGTTTTCCCTCCTCTCATAATAAACTGGTCGATCAGGAACTTGTCTTTCTCATCAAAAGGTTTGCCTGGCTTGGCAATGATCAGGGCTTTGTATTTGTTGGCCAGGCGGTCATGCAGGGAATCCAGTTTAATCCTGATCGTCAAGGCATTGATCTTGTGGTTCAGGGTCACGCGGTCAACATTGTAAAACTGGGAGAGGGCCCGTTCCAGGTCGAATGTTTCCATATCGGTAAGCTCGCCCTGCCCTTCGAGGATCGCAATCCTGGGTTTGGTGATCCTGGTCAGAACCTGGATGGCGCTAGCGAGGTTATACTCAAGTGCCTGGATCGAGTTGTTCAGCACCATATTCGGATCTTCCCCGAGATTGGAACCTGAAAGCAGCTGAACCGGGGTTTCATGTCCCCTGTATGTTACAATAGCCCCGGGGAATATCACCAGCTGGGAAGATTTCCCGTTTTTATTTACCCTTAAGGTTGTAGGCTGAAGCCCTTTTTCGGCCAGGCTGCGGTAAGCGAAATTCCTGTCTTTCTCATCTGTAATGGCCGAGAGATCGACAAACTGGTATTGCACGAAATTGCTGTAAACCCTGAATTCATCAAGCATCTCCCGGGTCTCATTGGCCAGCCTCTGGAAGGCCGGTGGAAGGTCGCCCGAGAGATAAACCTTGAAGAACATGACATCGTCGAGTTTTTTCACGACCTTTTTTGTAGCAGGGGAAAGGGAATACCTCTTTTCGGAAGTCAGGTCAAACCGTGTAAAAACATAAGCTGAAATAATGTTCAGGAGGATGATAACCAGCAGCACAAGGAGCAACTGGACTACATTGTTCCTTTTAATACTTCTTTTCTTTTCGTTCACTTTCTCCATGAGCTTACCATTTACGGCTTTCCAAAGAAAGCTTTGTGAGAAAAATGAACAGGGCCGTAACGCTAAGGAAGTAGATCATGTCGCGGGTATCGATCACTCCCCTGCTCATAGACGAATAATGAGCATTCAGCCCGAGGTTTTGCACCATCAGCCCGATCTTACCCGAAAGGATGAACATATATATGAAATCAAATCCGAGGTAAAGAAAAAAACAGATGATCAAGGAAAGCACAAAAGCGACAACCTGGTTGTCGGTGAGGGAAGATGAGAACATGCCGATTGACACAAAGCTCATCCCCAGGAGCATCAGGCCCGTATAAGAACCCCAGATCCCACCTGTATCGAGGTTCCCGGGGGGCATTCCAAGTTTATATACAGAAAAGAAGTACACCAGGGTAGGGAGAAGCGAAAAGATAACCAGTACGAAGCCGGCGAAGAACTTTGCCAGGATGATCTGCAGATCGGTCAAAGGCTGGGTCATCAGCAGTTCCAGTGTCCCGCTTTTCTTCTCATCGGCAAAAGAACGCATGGTAATAGCCGGGATGAGGAACAGGAAAACGAAAGGCCCGAGGATGAAAAGCCCGTCGAGATTGGCATATCCGAAGTCGAGTATGTTGAACTGCATGGGGAACACCCAGAGGAAAAGCCCTGTCATCAGCAGGAATACTACGATAACGATATAACCTATGAGCGAACTGAGGAACCCGTTGATTTCTTTCTTGAACAGCGTAAACATTATACCTGCTTTGAGGGCTGCAAAGTTAGGATTTTTTCATTAATTACCCCCCGGACGTGATTTCAAATTGAATTATGGCGGATGTAAGAAATTTTGTAGGTTTGAGGTTGAAAAAGAAGTATCAATGAGCAAGAAACCAAAAGCGCCTGTTACTCATGAACCGGGGCCCTGCCTCAACTGCGGCCAGCCCCTGTGGGTTAATGAGCTGTTTTGTCCTCATTGCGGGCAAAAACGCATTGAACGCGAGGACATGTCGTTCAGCCACCTGATCGGGGAATCCTTCTTCGATTATTTTCATTTTGATTCCAAGTTTTTCAGGACCATACTGCCGCTTATTTACAAGCCAGGCTGGCTTACACTCGAATACATGAAGGGCAAACGCAAAGCCTATGTGGAACCTTTCAAGCTGTTCCTTGTGATCAGCGTGATCTATTTCCTGCTTTTACCATTAAGTAAAGAAAATGAAAAGGAAGAAGTCAATCCAGTGAAAATTGACACGACGGGTTTACATCTCAAGGCCCGGAAAGTCAACTTAAATGAAGTTCATTATACCATTAAGAACGTTCCCTTAAGCATTTCGGGCAAGGATTCCATGCGCAAAGAGGTTGACACCATCGGTGTGCGGGCTTATGTTGACAAACATTTTAAAAAAGAAGGCCCTGCATCAAAATACATCCTGCGGCAGGTATTGAAAATCATGGTCTCAAAAGGTCAATCCCTTTTAACCGTCCTCGAGCATACAGCCTCAAAAGTCATCTTTCTGCTGATCCCTGTATTTGCCCTCTTACTGAAATTGTTTTATATAAGACGTAAACGTTTATACTTTGAACACCTGATATTTTCCCTTCACCTGCATGCATTCTTTTTCCTGTTCCTGATCCTTTGCATGCTCATCGATTTTTTAATCCCGGTTAGCTTTCTGATTATCCTGATCGTCTTCCTTGTATATGGTTTTATGGCCCTGAAAAAATATTACGGGCAGTCATTCAGGAAATCATTGCTGAAAGTGACGCTGATCACATTCTCTTATCTCATAATAGGCCTGCCTTTATTTTTCGTATTGCTTATCCTGGTCGCTTTAATCTCATTTTAGACTGAGCCATCAGACCAGGCAGTTCAGGGAGGGAAATTCAGGAAAGTTCAATATTTACCGGCTGGTCGAGGTAAAGGCCCAGCAATCCGGCAGCATTGCCCTTGTTCATGGCTATTTCGAGAAAACCGTTGCTGCTGAAGAGGGCAAGCATTTCGCCTTCGGCCACATCCTGGTAAGATTTGCTTATCCTGGTGATACGGTTTGTTGCCGAACGGAACGTAATGGTAAATTTCCTTCCCTTTGTAGCTGATTTGAAAAGGCTTTCGGTGATATTGGTAATGGCATTCTCGTAATTATCGACATAGATCACCTGCCCTTTGATCAGGTCGCCCTGGATCACAGGTTTGAAGGCCATTTTCTGCAGCACTTCTTTTTTTACGTGCCCAAGTTTCTCAGGCGGCTTGCCTTCGGCAATATGACAGGCTACCTTGGCAAACACATCCCTTGTGGGAAAAGTAAAATAATCTGAATCCTGCATCACATCCAGGTCGATGATAAGCTCGGGTTTCTCGTCAAATATAAGGGAAAAAATCCCGTTATCGGCCCCGATGAACCAGTGCCCGTCATATTTTACAAGGGTATGCGGATGACGGATTGAAGCCTCGGTGTTTACGGCGAGTATGTGGATACTTCCCGCGGGGAAGTTCTTATAAAAGTTCCTGATGGTAAATGCGGCATGGTTAAGGTCAAAAGGGGGAATGGCATGGGTTATATCGACAATGGTGGCTTCGGGCAGCTGCCTTAATATAGTACCTTTAACAGCGCCAACATAGTGGTCTTTTATCCCCCAGTCACTGGTCAGCGTAATGATAGCCATCTAAATATTCGTACTTTTGCGTATTCAAAGGTACGCATTTTTTAATGAGCGAGAAAATCATCCGTATTGAATCGGTCCATCCCCTTGACATATTCGGCCCCAACGACCAGAACATGGAGATTGTCCGCAACCATTTTCCCAAGCTGAAGATCCTCAGCCGTGATAATTTTGTTAAAGCCCTGGGCGAGGAGTCGGACCTCCTTGAATTTGAGGAGAAGTTCACTTCCCTGATGCTTCATTTTGAAAAATTCGGCAGGCTTACGAAGGACGACATCGCCTCTTTGCTAGAGGCTTCTGAGATATCGCCAGTGATGGCCCCGGAGACCAGCCCGGAGGTCCTGGTCCACGGCAAGAACGGCATGCTCATCCGCGCCCGTACGCCCAACCAGCGCCGAATGGTGGAAAGCTGCGACCGTAACGACCTGGTATTTGCGATCGGCCCCGCAGGTACCGGAAAAACATATACCGCTGTCGCCCTTGCCGTTCGCGCCTTGAAAAACCGCCAGGTAAACCGTATCATTCTGACCCGGCCGGCTGTTGAAGCAGGGGAAAACCTGGGGTTCCTTCCCGGGGACCTGAAAGAGAAACTCGATCCGTATCTCCAGCCATTATACGATGCGCTGAGGGATATGCTGCCGCCCCAGAAACTGTTACAGTATATAGAAGACCGGACCATCGAAATTGCCCCCCTGGCATTTATGCGAGGCCGCACTTTAAATAACGCTTTCGCCATTCTCGACGAAGCCCAGAATACCACACCCAGCCAGCTCAAAATGTTCCTGACACGCATGGGCGCTTCAGCCAAGTTCATCGTGACCGGCGACATTACCCAGATCGACCTGCCGAAACACCAGGTTTCAGGGCTTGTGCATGTTCAATCAGTGCTGAACGAGGTTCCCGGCATTGAGTTCATTTACCTCGACAATTCCGACATCATCCGTCACAAGCTGGTTAGCAGGATCATCAATGCATATGGGGAAAAACAGTAGGGGATTGTTGGAAAAGCAGTAGCGAACCTGCCCGGAAAAACTTACACTTACAGGTAATTTTCGTAAATTTGATTGAGCCTTTTATAGTTGCCGATCAAATAAAATGAAAAAGATTGCTGGTTTTCAGCTGCTGGTTTTCATGTTCCCGTTTGTGGCTTTCCCGCAATGGACCCGGCAAAATCCACTGCCACAGGGCAACTCACTGGCCTCCGTTTTTTTCATTGATGCCGCCCGGGGGTTCGCCGTGGGGGATAACGGTGCGAGCATTATGACCTCCGACTGGGGTTCTACCTGGGCCGATTCACCAAATACAACCAGCCGGGCATTAACTTCTGTATGCTTTACGGATGCAAACACCGGCATTGCGGTCGGATTTGGAACAATTCAGAAAACTGTCAACGGGGGGGCTGGCTGGGAACCAGTACCATGCAATTCCGGCTGGAATTTATATTCCGTGTGTTTCCCTAATGCCAATACCGGTTACGCCGTTGGCGTTAGCGGGATGAATACCATAATTATCAAAACCACCGATGGTGGCTCAACCTGGAATGATATTTACTGGAATGGCTTTGCTTTATACTCGGTGTGTTTTACGGATGTAAATACGGGTTATGCAGTGGGAAGGACTTTTGAAAGCGGAGCAGGGATCTTTATTAAAACAACCGACGGGGGTTTAAGCTGGAACTCCAGCATGATAGTGCAACCTTACCTGTATTCAATCTTTTTTCCAAGTGCCGATACCGGCTATTTTACAGGGGAAAACGGGGCTGTTTACAAAACAACGGATGCAGGATCAAACTGGACTGCTCTTTCAACCGGAACAACAGCAACTCTGGTATCAGCTTTCTTTACCGATGTCAATACCGGTTACGTGACAGGGGATTATGGAACTATACTTAAAACCACTAACGGGGGAGGTGTGTCTATTGATGAAATCACTCCTGTAAAACCTGGATTCATTATTTATCCAAACCCGGCAACAACGAAGGTTACGGTCTCAAATTCGCGTGAACTGAAGGGGGACTGCTGGATCAGCGTTTTCGATCTCTCCGGACAGCCGCTTATGGAATGCAGATCAGTGAGTCGTAAACCGTTCGAACTTGATATCAGCCGGCTTTCACCTGGCATTTACTTCCTGAAAATTCAGACTGCGATAGGCGTGGAGGTTAAAAAGTTAGTAATTCGTTAGAATTACTGCGGATGACTTCTCCCCGAAATCTCTTACTTTTGTCATAAATATTACGATTATGCAGAACGTACTGACGAAAACCAGCTTCAGCTTCCCGGGCCAGAAATCCCTTTATAAAGGCAAGGTCAGGGATGTATATAACATAGACGATAAATACCTGGTGATGGTGGCCAGCGACAGGATCTCGGCATTCGACGTGGTGCTGCCGAAAGGCATTCCATACAAAGGACAGGTGCTTAACCAGATCGCCTCGAAATTCCTGGATGCCATGGCCGATATATGCCCCAACTGGAAAATCTCAAGCCCCGACCCGAATGTCACAATCGGAAGGTTTTGCAAGATCTATCCTGTTGAAATGATCATCCGCGGATATCTTACAGGCAGCTCCTGGCGCACCTACCAGAAAGGCGCAAGGCAGATCTGCGGTGTGGATGTTCCCGACGGGATGAAAGAACACCAAAGGTTCCCCGAGCCTATCATTACGCCTACAACCAAGGCTGCCGAAGGCCACGATATGGACATCACCGAGGAAGAACTCCTTGCCCAGGGACTGATCCCGAAGGAAGAATACGAACTGATCAAGAAATACACTTACGCTATTTTCAAACGAGGCACCGAGATCGCAGCAAAACACGGACTGATCCTGGTCGATACGAAATATGAGTTCGGCAAAGGCCCCGACGGAACGATCTATCTCTGCGACGAGATCCATACACCCGATTCTTCCAGGTATTTCTATCTCGAAGGTTACGAGGAAAGGCAGGCCAAAGGCGAGCAGCAGAGGCAGCTTTCGAAGGAATTCGTAAGGGAATGGCTGATGGCCAACCATTTCATGGGCAATAAAGGTGAAACAGTTCCCGATATGCCTGATTCTTTCGTGAACGAGATCACTGAGCGCTATATCGAACTGTACGAAAGGATTACCGGTGAAACATTCCTGCGCGGCGACAACAGCAATATGGAGAAACGGATTGAAGAGAACATTCTTGGGTTTTTAAGTAAAGAGAAGCCATGAGTGATGAGTGAAATTCGAGATTCATAATTCGACTATTCAACTCAACTTCATAATTCCTTATTCGTTATTCGTAATTCAACATTCAATATTCGAAATTCACCATATGATCCCCTTCTCCCCTCCCCGTATGGACCAGCGCATCGTCGATGAAGTCGTCGATACCCTCTATTCGGGCTGGATCACTACGGGACCTAAAACGAAGAGGTTTGAGAAGCTGCTCACCGAATACGGGGGACAGAAATCGACCCTCTGCCTGAACTCTGCAACTGCCGGCCTGGAACTCGTGCTGCACTGGTACGGGGTAGGTCCGGGCGATGAGGTGATAGTCCCGGCCTATACATACAATGCCACAGCAAACGTTGTGGTTCACTGCGGCGCAACCCTCGTCTTTGTTGACTCCTCCGAAGATTTCAACATCAGTGTCAAAGCCATCGAAAATGCTATCAGCAGTAAGACCAAGGTGATCATACCGGTCGACATAGCCGGCTGGCCATGTGATTATGACGCGATCAACGCTTTGGTACGACGTGACGACATCCGCAGTCAATTTAAAGCATCCACGAAGGAACAGGAACAACTGGGGCGCATCCTTGTATTGTCCGACGCGGCTCATTCGATAGGCGGGAAATACAAAGGGAAAATGGTGGGCAACCTTACCGATCTCACGGTGTATTCGTTTCATGCCGTGAAAAACCTGACAACTGCCGAGGGCGGCGCAATCTGCTTCAACCTTCCCCTGCCTTTCGATAACCTGCAGATCTACCAGAGGCTGAATATCAAGTCCCTGCACGGACAAACCAAAGACGCCCTGGCCAAGAACCAGATCGGCAACTGGAGGTATGATATTGTTGAAGCCGGTTACAAATGCAATATGACCGACATACAGGCTTCCATGGGCCTGGTCGAGATCCAGCGCTATGAAGAGGACATGCTGGTGAAGCGCAAACATATCCTCGACCGGTACAAAGCTACCCTCTCGAAATATAAATGGGCGCAAATTCCGTTGTATGAGTCAGCCGATCGCCAGAGCTCCTATCATATTTTTTTACTGCGGATAATGGGGATCACCGAAAGCCAGCGTGACTCGATAATACAAGAGATCTTCAAACAGGAGGTTGCCGTGAATGTGCATTTCGTGCCCCTCCCCCTGATGACTTTTTACAAGGGCCTCGGATATCGGATGGATGACTACCCTGTTGCTTACAACAACTATTCCCGCGAGATCACACTCCCGGTTTACTATGACCTTACCGATGATATGGTTGACGAGGTAGTAAGAGCGGTGGTGGCCGCGGTGAAGCTGGTTCTGGTTGATTAGTCACCAGTCACCAGTCACCGTTCACTAATTAATAACAGGATGATACGTTTTTTCGATATATTTTTTTCAGTCATCGGATTGCTTATCTGCTTCCCCTTGTTTATCATCATTGCCATTGCCATCTCTATTGATTCAGGAGGGGGAGTTTTTTATTCCCAGCTCAGGGTCGGCAGGAACAATAAGGATTTCAGGCTGCTGAAATTCCGTTCAATGCGCACCAACAGCGATAAAAAGATCGGGCTTACCATCGGCAGCCGCGACAGCCGGATTACAAAAACTGGTTATTATTTACGCAGGATGAAACTCGACGAACTCCCGCAGCTGGTTAATGTACTGAAAGGCGAGATGAGCCTGGTGGGGCCAAGGCCCGAAGTCAGGAAGTATGTCGACATGTACACGCCGGAGCAAAGAAAGGTTTTAATTGTTAAGCCGGGCATCACCGATTATGCCTCCCTTGAATACATCAACGAGAATGAGATCCTTGGTAAATCTTCTCATCCCGAGAAACAATATATCGAAGAGATCATGCCCGCCAAAATTCAGCTGAACATGAGGTTTATCAATGATCCGAGCCTCGCAAATTATTTCAGGGTTCTTGCATTGACCCTGAAGAAGCTGGTTTGATCAGGGGATACATGGATCAGGAAACAATGGTATGAACGCAGGGCAAGCCCCGGCCCCCGATTCCGCAGCAAGCTGCCGGGAATTTTCCAGGAGAGATTAATCCATTTTATTTTGGAAGCAGCTGTGATGCGGTCGTCCCAAGTAAAATGGATTCCGAAGACGGTAAGGCCAGCCCGGTATTCTCATTCCGGCCCTGGAGAATATACCTTGGCATGGGATCGTTCATCTGTTCAACCGCCTGTTTGCAAAGCTTTCCAATATCTCCGCCCTTAAGCCTGTTCCAGATAAGGCTGAGCTTGGTTCCCTCGAATTCGGTGAACATGGCATAATCACCTTCGCTGTCACCAGCCGTGAACAGGGGATCCCAAGTCCTCCCGAGCCCCGATCTGATCTTCATGTTTATTGCTTCTACCTTACCATGCTTATAGGTTTTAACCCATCCCGCTTTGTACTCGGGGATTATCTTTCCGTCGCTTCCGGTCTCCATATCCATTGCGATGACATGGTCGGGAGGGAGATTGTAGCCATAAGCCCCTATACCTGAAAAAGCTTCCACAACGGGTTTGTAGCTTGCCGATACTATGAAAACATCTATTCCATGGCGCGTGAAAGCTTCAAAAAGTTCCTGTATTTCGGGGATCACACGCAGCCCGGTGCGGCAGGAACTGCTCACAATGCCCGACCTGGTTTTCAGGCCTTCAGGAGAATGAAGGGTTTCAGTTCCGATTCGGTTGGCAAGTTCACAGGAAACCGCTTCAGCTGCCATGAGTTTCACTTCAGCGGGAGTGAACCCGGTAAATAAACAGATCACCCAGGTCAGGGCATAATCATCCCCTATTCCCGGCATGTCTCCATATCCTTCCAACAGAAAAAGCAGCCTCGCAATGAAATCTTTGTATTGCGGCGCCTGCCGTATTTCTTCAATGCTCTTTTTGCCGCTCATCCCTGAGAAATTATCATAAATAAAACTGTAATCGTCGGCAAGATCCCCGTCGATATCGGCCAGCCTTATATTGTTATGATCTGTACCAAGTTTTGTTACGCCGTTAATGTCATCCTTAAGCAATCCTCTGAATTGCTCCTTTGACATTTTATACCTCAGGTTAAACATCTGGAAGCGCATCAGGGCCTCTTCCACATCGAAATGGGCACAGGTCTGGTCCCAGTCGAAAACAGCATATGGGGTTTTATCCTTATCATAGTATTTTCCTCCAATCCCGTAATCCAGGATCAGCCGGTTCAATACGTTAAAATTCTTCTCCGACCAGTTCAGCCTGATCAGGGGATCATTTATTGCAGGCTTATTATCCCGGCAATTGCAGGATGTCAGAATCAGTCCGGTGACCAGGACAGGGAAGAACCATTTATTTATGTTCATAATCATAGTGCCATTTTTATAGAAAGGACTGATCAGGATTTTATTAACATTTCGCAGATAGCCCATTACAAGCCCCTAACCGGGATTTCAACTCCATGTAATATGGATAATATCTCACGAGGTTCAAAAATAAGTATTATTCCCGTTCTTCTATTCCGGATTTATTTCAATCTTTGTTCCATGAACATTGAGATCATTAACATAGGTGACGAACTGCTCATAGGCCAGGTCGTAAACACCAACGCATCATGGATGGGTGAACAACTCAGTTTGGCCGGGTTTAAGGTGCAACAGTTTACAATAATAGGCGATACGCGTGAACAAATCCTCGATGCCTTGTGGAAAGCCGGTGAGCGGAGCGAGGTTGTGCTGATCTCGGGAGGCATTGGCCCCACCAAAGACGATATCACCAAGACCACCTTATGTGATTTTTTCGGCACCAGGCTTGGTTTCGATGAAGAGGCATACAAAGATGTTGAGAGCATGTTCTCACGCCGAGGTTACCAGGTAACCGAATTAAACCGTCAGCAGGCATACCTTCCCGAAGATTGCACCAGTATTCCCAATAAGCTGGGCACTGCCAGGGGAATGTGGTTTGAGAAAGAGATCCCGATCCGCATCCCGCAACCCGCAACCGGGATCCAGGATGCAGCATCCAGGATGCAGGAACCGGGATACAGCAAACTTCGTCAGGTCATCTATGTTTCCATGCCCGGCGTTCCTTTTGAGATGAAAGCCATGATGGAAGAATATATCATCCCTGAGCTGAAAACGAGATTTCATCCGAAGTCTATTTACCATAAAACCATACTTACCCAGGGAATAGGTGAATCCTTCCTTGCAGCCATCATTGAAGAATGGGAAAACAACCTGCCGGCTGGAGTTAAACTGGCGTACCTGCCCCAGCCCGGGATTGTGCGCTTACGCCTGACAGGTACCGGCGACAACGAGGCTTCCATAAGGGCCCTTGTTGAGGAAGAAGTTGAAAAATTGCATTCATTAATTCCTGAATATATTTTTGGTGCGGATAATGATAAGCTTGAAGCCATTATTGGGAAAATGCTCAAAGAAAAGGGCTGCAGCCTTGGAACCGCCGAGAGCTGTACGGGCGGCTATATTGCCCACCTGGTTACCAGCATCCCCGGCAGTTCTTCTTACTTCAAAGGATCCATTATTGCCTACGACAATGAAGTGAAAGAGCTGATGCTTGGTATTATGCCCGAAACTTTCGAAGAATTCGGCGCTGTAAGCGAGGAGGTTGTGACCGAGATGGCTATCGGTGCGCAAAGCCATCTTAACGTCGACTATGTCATAGCCGTTTCAGGGATCGCAGGACCCGACGGGGGGACTCCCGAAAAGCCTGTGGGGACTACCTGGATTGCTATTGCCACCCCCGATGAGGTCTTCGCGAAAAAATTTCTCTTTGGCGACAGCCGTGACCGGAACATACGGCGTGCCGCACTGCAGGCACTGAATATGCTGAGGAAAAACCTGGCAGGACAGTGAAGGGGATTGTGAACAGTGAACAGTGACTGGTGACTCATGGCTCATCACTCATGGCTCATGGCTTGTGACTAAGGTCAGTATCTGACCAGTTTGATCACTGATGTAAATCCAGCTATCCAGTCATCCAGCTATCTAAAAAATTCCGCCAACCTTTTGCATATTCAAAAAGTATTCCTACCTTTGCACTCCCATTTGAAAATCAATAATATCATTCAGCCATGGCAAGAACTTGTGAAATAACGGGAAAAGGCGCAATAAGAGGCAATAAAGTATCGCACTCGAACCATAAAACAAAACGGGTGTTCAGCCCCAACCTTCAGACAAAGAAATTTTTTATTCCTGAAGAGAACAAAGAAATCACCCTCAGGGTCACTGCCGAAGGCATAAGGCATATCAACAAAAACGGTATCTCCGCTTCCTTAAAAAAAGCAAGAGCAAAAGGTTATACCACGAAATAAGAATTTTTAAAGTTTACAGAAGGCTGTCACGTGTTTCATGCGACAGCCTTTTTCTTTATTACTATCTCCGGTCCACGGAAATAAAATATACTTATCAGCGTTATCTTTAACACCCGAATCACTTATCCGAGCATGATCTTACGAACATTTCTTCTGGCACTGGCCATCGCTTTTACTGGCAGCGGAATGGATGTTCTTGCCCAGGGAAAGTCCTCCGACGATAAACTTGTTCAGTTTTCGGGTATCACTATTACGGCCGACAGCCTTAACCCTGTGCCCTATACCAAGGTCCTCGTTAAAAATTCCAATTACGGCACTGCCAGTGACGTTTACGGTTTCTTTTCTTTCGTAGCCCACCAGCGGGATACGGTTCTCTTTACGGCAATAGGGTTTAAACCCGCATCCTTCATCATCCCCGATACCATTACCCAGAAAAAATATTCCCTTATCCAGCTGATGACTAACGATACGCTCACGCTTTCGGCAGCCGTGATCTTCCCCTGGCCCACACTGGAGGATTTTAAGAAAGCATTTATTGAGACCAGGATCCCCGATGACGACTATGAAATTGCAAAAAAGAATCTGGATGTTTATAACCTCCGGCTTGCGGCCCTCGATTATCCCATGGATGCCCGTATGAACTATAACAACTACATCGAGAATACCACTTCCAGGCTCTATTATTTCGGGCAACAACAGCCATTCAACATTTTCAACCCTTTCGCCTGGGCTCAATTCGTTAAAGCCTGGAAAGAGGGGAAATTTAAAAAGAAGGAAGAACGGCTCAAAGAACAATAATGAAAGCAACCAGGTTTCTGTTCACCGGTTTTCTGCTACTTTTCTGTGCCTCGGTGTTTGCGCAGGAAGCTAAGGTACATGGCTTTGTGAACGATCCTGACGGCAAACCTCTCGAATTCGTTAATATAGCAGTAAAAGGAACGACCAGCGGCACTTCAACATCCGCCGACGGTTCCTATAAATTAGTAATACCTGCCGGGAAAGATGTCATATTGATATTTTCCAGTGTTGGGTTTAGTGCGGATTCGGTAAGACTGAAACTGAAAAAAGGTGAAAATAAACTGATTAACAGACAGTTGCAACTTTCATCCACTCAACTGTCGACCATAGAGGTGAAGGACCAGCAACTCAGGACAAATACGTTCAACAGGCTGGATCCCAAAGCCATGACATATATTCCAACCATTAATGCCAGTGTGGAAGACCTCATAAAGACCATGCCCGGTGTGAGTTCGAGGAATGAGCTCAGTTCCCAGTATTCGGTGAGAGGAGGTAACTTCGATGAAAACCTGGTGTTCGTCAATGACATCGAGATTTACCGCCCATATCTGGTCAGGGCCGGGCAACAGGAAGGACAGAGTTTCCTTAACCCGGACCTTGTTTCGGGTATTAGTTTTTCGGCGGGCGGATTTGATGCCAAATACGGGGACAAAATGTCGAGCGTGCTGGATATCAAATACAAAAAGCCTTCCCAGTTTGCGGCTTCATTCGAAGCCAGCCTGCTCGGGGCAACGGCCCATGTTGAAGGGAAGATCACCAGGAAACTCGCATACCTCCTTGGGGTAAGATATAAAACCAACACCTATCTTCTGAAATCGCTCGACACCAAAGGGAACTATAAACCCAGGTTTTTCGATGTCCAGGGCATGCTGTACTATGATTTCAGCAGCAAATGGGAATTATCGGTATTCGGAAGCTACACTGCAAACCAGTTTAAACTGGTACCCCAAACCCAAACCACCACTTTCGGAAGCGATGGGGTGACCGCATACCAGGTGAAGATCTATTTTGACGGACAGGAGAATGACCGCTATGATAACTGGCTTGCATCGGCTGCCCTGACCTTCAAACCCAATGACCACCTTCGTCTGAAGCTTTTGGGATCGGCTTACCAGACCTGGGAAGCCCAGACCTATGATATCTCGGGAGAGTATTGGCTGGGACAGGTGGAACTTACAGGAAAGGATGCCGGCAACCTGATGAACCTCCTTGGGGTGGGTGCATACCTTGACCATGCCAGGGATTACCTGAACGGAACGGTTTATAATATCGAACACAGGGGTTCGTATGAAAAAGGCAGGAGCCAGATGCTATGGGGAATCAGGTACCAGCATGAGCTCTTCAATTATACCATGAATGAATGGACTATGATTGATTCGGCGGGGTATTCCCTCCCCCGCCCCCAGGATTCCCTTGGAAAAAGCCCTCCCCAGGGGGATTTTTTTATCTCCGATGTGCTTAAGTCCTGGGGCGGCATGAGTACAAACAAGGGGGATGCCTTTGTCCAGAACACCTGGACGTTTAAAAATGAAAAGAATGACATAGGGCTCACGGCCGGGGCAAGGTTCATTTATTCCGATTACAACAACCAGTTCCTCTTCAACCCCAGGGTGAATTTTTCATTCAAACCCCATTGGAAAAAAGAAATGGTTTTCAGGGTATCGGGGGGAGTATATTCCCAGCCCCCTACATTCAGGGAAATGACCGACCTCAGGGGTATGATCGTTCCGGGACTCAAAGCACAGACCTCATACCAGGCAGTGGCCGGCAGTGACCTGTACTTCAGGATGTGGCACCGGCCTTTCAAACTTGTGGCAGAGGTTTATTACAAGTACATACAGGACCTGATACCGTATGAGGTTGATAATCTGAGGATAAGGTATTACGGTACCAACGATGCCCATGGATATGCAGGCGGAATTGACTTCAGGATCAACGGTGAGTTTGTCAAAGGCGCCGAATCATGGGCCAGCCTCTCGTTTATGAGGACCGAAGAATATTTCCAGGGGAAGTGGGTTCCCCGTCCCACCGACCAGAGGTTCAACCTTGCGATTTTCTTCCAGGATTACATCCCGGGGTTCCCAACATGGAAAGTTGCCATCACCCTTGTTTACGGTACCGGGCTGCCTTATGGGGCGCCCGATTCACCCAGGTACCTCCAGACATACAGAATGCCGCCCTACCGCCGTGTCGACCTCGGCCTCTCAAAACAGCTGATAGGTGAATACACGCATTTTTCAGGCAAAAATCCCCTCAGGGCCTTTAAATCACTGTGGATAGGACTTGATGTGTTCAACCTGTTCGATTTTGCAAACACGGTATCCTACCAATGGATAACCGATGTTCAGGGAAAGCAGTATAACGTACCGAATTACCTTACTCCAAGACTGTTCAATCTCAAGCTGGTGGCGGGATTCTAAACGAGTCATGAGCCATGAGCCATGAGCGATGAGCCAGGGTTCTATTCCAGCTCCTTGATCGACTCTTTTATAATAGCTACAGCTTCGAGTATCTGTGCTTCGTTGATCACCAGTGGTGGTGCAAAACGGATAATATGGTCGTGGGTGGGTTTTGCAAGCAGTCCGTTGTCACGCATCTTCAGGCAAACATCCCAGGCCGATTTTCCGTTATGGGGCCTGATCACGATGGCGTTCAGCAAGCCTTTACCGCGAACGGTCTCGATGAAGGGGGAATTTATCTTTGTGACCTCCGAACGGAAAAGTTCTCCCATTTTCTGGGCATTCCCGGCCAGGTCCTCATCCCTTACCACTTCCAGCGCCGCAATGGCAACGCGGGCAGCAACAGGGTTCCCTCCAAAAGTGGATCCGTGTTCACCCGGATGTATGGTCATCATGATATGGTCGTCGGCAAGCACTGCAGAAATGGGGTAAACACCTCCCGAAAGAGCTTTACCAAGGATAAGCACATCAGGTTTGAACCCTTCCCAGTCGCAGGCGAGCAGTTTTCCCGTACGTGCGATGCCTGTTTGCACCTCATCCGCAATAAACAATACATTCTTGGCCTTGCATAAATCATAAGCCTTCTTCAGGTAGCCTGCTTCAGGCACATATACCCCGGCCTCACCCTGTATCGGCTCCACAAGGAATCCCGCAACAGTGGGATCCTCAAGGGCCTTCTCAAGGGCGGGAAGGTCGTTATATGGAATGGTGATGAAACCCGGGGTGAAAGGCCCGAAATCATCCCTTGCCTGCGGGTCGGTCGACATGGAGATGACCGTTATAGTCCGCCCGTGAAAATTATTTTCACAACAGATAATTTTGGCCTGGTTTTCGGGGACACCTTTTACCTTGTAAGCCCATTTGCGTGTGAGCTTAAGCGCGGTCTCATCGCCTTCGGCCCCTGTGTTCATAGGCAGAACACGCTGGTAACCGAAATATTCGGTGATGAACTTCTCGTATACCCCAAGCACATTATTGTAAAATGCACGGGAGGTAAGCTCAAGGGTCTGCACCTGGTCGATCAGGGCTTTGATGATCTTCGGATGGCTGTGTCCCTGGTTTACGGCAGAGTAGGCCGACAAGAAATCATAATAACGTTTTCCTTCCACATCCCACATGAAAACGCCTTCGCCTTTGGCGAGAACCACAGGAAGCGGATGATAGTTATGGGCCCCGTATTTGTCTTCGAGATCCATAGCCATCTTTGAACTTGTAACTTCAGTCATAGAATTATAGATTTAGTTTTTCTGAGCATAGGTCTGGTAGAAGTGAACAGTGAACCGTGACTAGTGGCTAGTGATCAGTCACTGACTAACGGTTTATTATAAATGATCCGGTATTCACAACCTCACCCTCATTCCTGAACCGGTAATAATAGGCTCCCGGGCTCAGGTTGCTTACATTGATCCGGGCTGAAATTTCTTTCATCTCAAACTGCCCTATTTTCCTGCCAAGGCCGTCATAGACTTCAAATGTACCGTCTTTCATTACCTTGTCAAGACTCACATTGATATAGGAAGAAGCAGGGTTCGGGCTGATCTTTACGTCAACCGAAGGATGGAAAATATATTCAATGCCGGCAACATTCGTGATATTCACATCATCGAAATAGGCCTGGCTGCCGATCTGGCCAACCGATCCCATCATGTTACGGGCATTATAACCGGCGCATGAAAGTAATAGAACTGTAATGGAATCAGGCATGGTCGTGTTGTTACGGTAATCTACCGCAGCGTCAAACTGGGTCCATGTATTAACTACATTCTTGAAAACAAGCCTGTTGTGTGCAATAGTGTCCCTTTTGTGCGTAACGCTGTTCCATTTTGAAAGAAGCAGGATGGCCCCGGTTGAATCTCCATTGAGGGGATAAGACTGGTACCAGCCCTGGAAACGCTCGGGTTTGGTAGTCCAGTTGTACTTTTCCCCAAGTATGGCTGATGAATTTATCCAATTGATCTTCAGAGTGCCGATAACGCCGGGGATTGTCACAACCAATGGGAAAGCAATAACCATCTGCCTGGTAATGCAACGTGCCGAATAACTTCCATGGTGAGCCGTATCACTGCAACGGTAAACAGTTATGCCAGCCGAAGTGGGTACTGTATCGAGTATGTTCAATGTATGAAAGAACCCTCCGTTGGGCTCATAATAACCCCAATTGGGTTTGAGCCACCAGGATTCGAAATTTCCATTGGGCAGTGAAGATTCCTGGCTGAAACCCTTCAGGCCAAGGCTGATAAAAGCAATAAGTACGAGTAATTTTTTCATATGAATTGATTTATTTGATTAATGATCGGTTTTCAGATATTTAACAACAGCTGCACTGAGGTGGTCCTGGGAGCCTCAATAGTAACAGGTCTCAACGAGTACTCGGTATTCATGACGTTGTTTACCATCACCGAGACCTTGAAAATACCAAAAGCATATCCCATCCTGAAATCAACAATAAAGTTACCGTCATGATGCTGTTCGCGGTATTTAACAATGCCTGAATGCATTAATGGAGCGGGTTTGTCAAGGCTGTACAAAAAGATATCAATGTTCTTCATATAGCCATAATACCTTCCTGTGATCCCGGCAGAAAAACGCTTTTTAAAAGTAAACTGGAAGTCAGATTTAACAAGGTTCTGGATCCTGTACTTCAAAATGTTCCCGCTGGTATCAGAAGAGGTGTTGGCATAAGTATAATTTATTTTCGGCGGACCTTCCTGTACATAGTAAACATAATCAGGTTTGGTAGCCTGCGGCACTGTATAGGTGTAACCTATAAGAACAGAGAGTTCAAGATCCTTAGCAAGCTTGCCTTCGCCTGCATAAGTAAAATCGAAGCCGTAGATACGCGCCGGGCCGGTATTCAGGAATTTGAAACCCATGTTTTTCTGGAAATTCCCGCCATTTCCCCAAAGTCCGAAGTTGAACTCGATATAATTAAAGTAATCTTCATAAAAACCGGCCAGGTCAAGCATGGAGGCGAATTTCCCGATTTTGAATAACTGTTTGATCCCGACTTCGTATGAGTTACAGTTCTCCGATTGCAGTGTTGGATTAGGGTAAAAACCAAATCCGCCTGAATTGGTCGTGATATACCTCTCCCCGATGCTGGGGGCGCGATAACCCTGCCCGGCCGAGGCCCTGATATAAGTAGATTTTGAGGCCTGAAGATTAAGGCCGGCCCTGAAGATCGGCTTGCTTTCAATCAGATCTGCAATATTATAATATTCGTACCTGGCCCCCGCTTCAATTGTGAGGCGCTTCCAGAATTTCCTGGAGAGCTGGGCGTAAACTGAAACATTTTCCGAATTGAACTGTCCGCTTTGGTAAGCTGTGGTTGTCCCGTCCGGCGCAAGGATCCCGCTGAATACCTGCCCTTCGGAATGTGAAAAAACACTCACAACACCCCCTACCAGGGTGAAATCACCCAGTTTGCTGAACCTCCGGCTGAATTTAATTTCATCGTAAACCGTGGTATACCGGTTCGACTGGTTGTTCGTCGCATTGGTATTACCGTAATATATGCGGTTTTTAAAGCTGATCTGGTTGCCCCGTTTATCGAAGTACTTGATAAAAGGATCAACATAAAAGCTGAATACCTTAAAATAGGATAAAGCGCCAGGGTATGATTTATAGATGTTCGTATCGGCATCATACCAGAAATAGGTTTCAGCACTTTGGTTATACATGAAATTCCCGTTCAGGCCATAGGTGAGCCCGGGTACTTTTTTATTCCTGACCTGGGTATTGAAATACACCTTGGCCCTCTTTATAAACTCCCCCTTGTTGAAAGCAGTGTCGGACGCCGCTTCGGGAACACCGCCAATATATCCCCCGTCCTGGAAATAACTTGCGCCTATGCTTACATCAACATTGTCGAACTGCTGGAGATGAGAAACCGAAATTCCATACTTGAGCGGGTTAAACCCGTTCCAGGGTTTGGTATAACTCCTGGGAGGCGCACTGTAAATTCCGATAAAGGAGTTTACCTTGGTTTCGGGTGTTGACTTTGGATAAACCGTTCTGATGTTAATGGCGCCTGTAATAGCAGAAGATCCGTATACGACTGAAGAGGCGCCCTTGATCAGCTCGATCTGTTCCACATCATCAACCGGGAGAAAACCCCAGTCGGGCCGCCCGGCATCACCTCTCATCATGGGGATCTCATCTACCATTACCATAACCCTGCTGCCGAGACCGGAACTGAAACCACTCCCACCTCTTATCTGGGGCTCATTGTCAACAATCGCAATCCCGGGGATCTTATCAATGGCCTGGTCCACACTTGAAGGATTGGAAGACTGAATGGTCTGGGCCTTAAGCACTTCAATTGTGGCTATCGACTCTTCAACTTTCTGCTCATATTTTGAGCCGGAAACAATAACCGTATTCAGCTCCTGGGTTGTGGGGTTGATCAGCACATTCAGAACAATGGGCTTACCGTCGCCCGGAACACTGATAGTGCGCTCAAGTTTTTCATAACCGATACATGAAAAAACGATAATATGTTCACCCTTTTCAATTTCAAGCTTGTAATTCCCGTCATTATCTGTAAAAGTTCCCCCGCTCTTCCCTTTGACTCCAATATTTGCAAATGCAACCGGGTCGGAATTGGAGGCATCAGTGAGCTTGCCTTTCACCATAGAATGGGTCTGGGCCATAAGGCCCGAAAAAGGAAAGACTAAAACAGATACCAGGAAAATATAAATAAGTATGATTTGCTTCATCCAATTTTTGTTTGAAAGACAAAATTACGAAAATTATTTCTGTTATTCGGCCTGCATGGGTGAGGCTATAGCTCCTTCATTGATAACCAGCGATTTAAACTGAAGGGAAGGAGATGGTACCAGGCTTCCTAAACCAAGGGAATTCCATTTGGAATCTATAGTTGAAATAGTCTTTGGGTCCATCACGATCACATTGGGCCATTCACGGGAAAAATGATCAAATTCATGGTTCTTCATCGTACCGTCGGCAAATAATACAGGATACCTGGCGCCGCTGTCCTGTTCGGTATAAAAACAATCGCGCATGGGATCCAGGTTATTGGCAACGATCCAGCATAGCGTTGAAAGATTGTGGATATCAAGAAGGTAATCCACAAACACAATGAAACTTACATTCCGTATGTACCCCTCTTCATTGATTTGCCTGGCAATGGCACGGATCTCAGCCTGCCTGGTTTTTTTTACAGAAAGGAGTATAACTGATATCCCATCCTGAATAAGGCCTGTGTTGGCGGATGTGATCGCGGGTATGGCCGACATGATACCCTTTTCATCAATGTAAGGAGCCCCCCTGGCCTCCCTAATGTTTCCCTCTTCCGCCGTTTTTAATGTAGCGTCCAGCCCGATCTTGCTCCCGAAACCATAACGACGGCTGGAATGGTCCAGTATATCCACAGGCCCCTGTATGAAATGAATGTCTTCCACAGGATCGGTATTATTGCTGATCAGGCGGGCAAGCTGCTTATAATTGGTAAGATCGGCGCCTGCATCAACTATTGCCATGATCTTGTTGAACATCATCTGTCCGGCCCCCCAGAGAGAACTCATTACTTTGATGGCCTGTCCGGGATATTGCTTGTGAATGGAAGCAAGCACAATATTATGAAAAACCCCTTCGGCAGGCATATGCATGTCGGAGAGTTCAGGCACAACCGATAACTTGATTGGGGCCAGGAATATCCTTTCGGTTGCCTTCCCTATCCAGGCGTCTTCCTGGGGCGGGATTCCAACAACAGTGGCGGGATAAACAGCATCCTTCCTGTGGGTAATGCATGTCACATGAAAACGCGGGAACATCCCGGCCAGCGAGTAAAACCCCGTATGATCCCCAAAAGGCCCTTCAAGGATAAGGTCCTCTGATGTATCAATATATCCTTCGATCACAAAATCAGCATCCGAAGGGACCTCCAGGTCGTTGGTGAGGCATCTGACCATCTCCACCTTCTTCTTCCTCAGGAATCCGGCAAACAGGTATTCGTCAAGGTTCTCGGGCAAGGGAGCCGTTGCGGCAAAGGTATATACCGGGTCGCCACCTAGTGTCACCGACACAGGCATCCTTTGACCAGCCTTTTTATAAAGCTGGTAATGCATTGCCGAACCTTTATGCATATGCCAGTGCATGCCTGTAAGCTCAGGGCCGAACACCTGCATCCTATACATGCCGAGGTTACGGGTATGGTTTTCGGGATTCCGGGTATGTACACAGGGAAGGGTTATAAAGGGCCCCCCGTCATAGGGCCAGCATGTCAAAACCGGCAAACGGGTAAGGTCGGGCCTGTCCATCACAACTTCCTGGCAGGCTCCCCTCCCGTTAATTGTCTTCGGCATCCATGAGGATATCTCCTGCAAGGCAGGCAACAGCCTGAGCTTATCAAGGAAATGCTCCCTGGGCCCCATGAATTCCTTTACCAGCTTATCTATCATCTGACCGGCCTCATCCAGATCATTCAGGCCCAGGGCCATGTTCATCCGCCGGTCACTTGCAAAAGCAAGAATAAGGATCGGGAATTGGGTGCCATTGTTTTCAAATAACAGGGCCTTTCCACCGCTCTTGACCACCCTGTCGGCTATCTCGGTAACCTCCAAAACCGGGGAAACGAACTCCTTCACCCGGATAAGTTCACCCGAGGATTCGAGGGTTTGGATAAAGTGACGAAGTGATTTGTAGGGCATTGGGTCCTGGATAGCTGGATAACTGGATGGCTGGATAGCTGGATATCTAGTAATCCAGTTATCCAGTTATCTAATTGAATTCCTTTTCCCCGAACTTGCTGGGGGCCTTTTGATCATTGTACTTTGAAGGGCACTTCAGAAGCAGGGACTTCGCTATAAAAACATCACCCTGCATGGAGCCCACAACGACAACTTTTTCAGATTTCTCGAAATCCTGGGGCTTGGCATTATTGTAAATAACCTGCTTCACCACACCTTTGGAATCGATGATGTAAAAGCTGAAACGGTTTGCATCTTTTTTTGCATCATATTCCAAGGGCTTGCTGCGGTCGAGTTTCCCTATAATATGCATTTCCTTTCCCGGCGACCGGGCAGCCTCGCCGAAATCGGAATAGGTGCTGGAATCACTGATCGTCGTGATCACCACGGCAATGGCGATCACCAAAACAAGTATTATTATAATATGAATGGTTTTCATTTCCTGTTATGGCTTTCTTTTTCGCTGATTTCCTTTTCGAGTTTTCCAATCTTCCTGTCGATAAAGAAAAGGTATACGAAAATCCCTGCAAGGATCAGCGCAAGCACAGCAACTACAACAAATATTTTCCCGTAAGACTCCATAGAATTAATTTACGATTTACGATTTAGTGTTCTTCAAGCCGTTGCCTTATTTTCGACATCCTGATCCTGATCTGAAGGATCCAGGCACCAAGCAGGATCCAGCCGATCGCAGCAGGATAAAAAACCGTCCGCATAGAAGGGTTGAGCCCCATGGGCATGACAGGTGTGGAACTGTCATTGCCCGTTGCCGGATGCAGGCTGCTTGAAAGTTTTGGGAGGATCAGTACAAAAATGATCCAGAGCACAAAGGCAAAAATATTGTACACGGCCGAAACCTTCGCCCGCTTATGCCTGTCTTCCACCGAGCTCCTCAAAATGACATAAGCCAGGTAAATAACCAGTCCAACCGCCGCCCCGTTCAGTTTGGGGTCTTTGACCCAGGGTGAGCCCCAGGTGAAATTTGCCCAGATCATCCCGGTGAAGATCCCAAGGAAACCGAACATTAATGCCACATTCACAGCTTCAATAGCAACCCTGTCATACTTTTCATCGAAGCCTTTAAGGTATTTCAGGCTGTATATAAACGAAACTATCAGCATTGTAAACATCCCGAACCACATACCAACGTGATAAAAAATGTTTCGCATCGATTGATGAATGATCGGCATCTGCGGTATGTCAACAAAAAACCCGTAGGTCACAGCATAAAGCAAGAGTATAAGGCTGAGGATTTTCCACCAATAAGTTTTTATCATAAAATTTATATTCATTATCACGCTATCCAGTTATCCAGCTATCCAGTAATCCAGTTATTTATAATTAGTCTCGCCAAAGATAAGGAAATAACAGGAATGCCAGGAGGATTACGGCTATATTAATTATCAACAGGATTGCTATCAGAGGGAGTGCCCCGTTCCACGAACCGGAGGTAAGGGCCGACCCGGAAACCTTCATAAGGGTCATTAAGAGCGGGAGCACAATGGGGAAGCTGAGGATAGCCATCAGTGAAAAATTATTCGAGGCACGGGATGCGATTGCCGCGATCATGGTAAGCACCGATGACAATCCAAGGCTGCCGAGAATAAGAGAAGTAAGAAACAGGGCCGGGTTTTGGATCATATTTCCCATAAGCAGGACAAAGAACAGAAGGGATAAAACCGACAATATTGTCATCAGTAACAGGTTATACAGGATCTTTGAGAGGATGATCGCTTCAGGGCTTGCGATGGTATAATAGTAAAGGTGGCGGGCCGGGCTTTCCTGGACGAAACTCTTTGAAATCCCGTTCACCGCAACAAAAAGCAGTATGATCCAGAAAAGTGAATTCCAGGTCTCGGATGTAATGGAACCGGTAAAAGCGAGATAGGTAACAAAAACAGTGGAAACAAGATACAGCAGTATGCCGTTGAGGACATACCGTTGTTTCAGTTCAAGCCTGATTTCCTTGAGAAAAAGATGAGTCAGTTCCCGGCTAAGAAGCATATTCTATAAATTAAAAAAGAGGTTGCCTTCAGGGCAACCTCTTTTTTGTCATTTCAGGGAAAGATTATTCAACAACGATCTTTCCTGTAACTTTCTGGCTGCCCTGGGTAACGGTGTAGAAATAAACACCTGAAGTAAGCTGGGAAGCATCAAGGGTGAATGTATCTGTGCTTTCAACATTCCTGGTCACACTCATAACGGTTTGGCCAACGAGGTTGGTAAGCTTGATAGTTACAGCGCCCTTCTGGGGAACAGTAACCTTAACAGAAGCAATAGTCTTAACCGGATTCGGGTAAACTTCAGCTGATAACGATGAAGTAGCGACGGGTTCAGTTATCCCAACCGGGAAATCGCAGGCACTTCCCCAAACAGGGCCCTGTGCATTAATTTTAAAGTCAGCCTGGGCAAAACTGAAGTTGGGGATGTAATAGAAACTGACGGGGTTATCAAGGACAAGGTTTACAATCCCCTCGCAAGCTAACGGGAGCAGTGACGAACCATTGGGTTTGGTGAAAACAATCGGTGCCATGTCGGGGCAGAAAGCAGCCTGTGTCACGTTTGACATAAACGTAACATTGGTTGCTGCATCCTGTCCGGTTCCAATGTTGTCGGTAAGTTTATCTGTTAAAAGATCCCAGCCACGTGCAAAAATATCAGGTGCGGTATTGTCAGTTTTTGTGGCAAGCCACGTATCCTGGTAAGTAACGAAAATTTTATCGCCGGCTGCATTCCTTGAGATCCTGGTACGCATGTCGATCGATGAAGCTGCATTGTTTGATGTTACATTACAACGGAAATGCTTGGGGATACCCATCATGCGGGCACACCAGGTGGCACCTTGATCGGTTGTGAAGATGTCAAAAATGGCAAGGGTGCTATCAAATTTGGGTGAATTGGCACCATCGGGTGAAATAAGCGAAAAACCGCCACCGGGTAAAGCAATCCCAACTGCAAAATGAGGGTTGCCCCATTTATCCACAGTGAGGCTGCCGTCAAAAACGCAGGTATAGGCGACCTGGTCCCTTGAAGGAGGAAGATCAGGGGCATATACTGAATCAAGTTTTACATCGGAGATATAATTCAGGATGGCAGGGATCCCGTTGGGCCCGTCGAGGGTCACTGCAATGGGAGCGCCCCAGGTCTGGCCTCCATCGGAGGAATGAATGAAAATAGGATAGAGTGTGGAATCAAAAACGGGGGTTGCTCCTCCATTGTTGCCGATGCAACCAATCCATACATCATTTCCAGTTGGGTCAGCAGCAATTTTTTCAATTGATGACCATTGGCCAAGATTCTGAGGCAGGGGGATGAGACTGGCTGTATAATCATATTTATGGGCTGTATTATCCCATACACCTGTTGTAAGGTAAAGGTTATCGTAATAAGTATAATCAGTTGCTGAAATAACCTGGTACTCATTGCCTATTGAAAATGCAGTACCGAGAGGAGTAATGGTAAACCCATCCTGGATATCACGGTAAGGAGGAGGAGCATACCAGTCAAGATGTCTGATGGTGTCACCAGGTACGCCCCATTTGCCGGTCCCCCAGGCATAACCGCCCCAGGAAGCTGGGGTTGTATTGGTAAATGCAGGTGCAAAATAGCATAGGTATGCATTTGCCGTATCGGTATTTCCGGCAGGGTTGTAAATAGCCCCCTGGGGATAACGTGCTGCATCAGCATAATAATTACCGCCTGTGTTCAGGTTAGCTCCGTGAATCTGGTAGTTGATCCTCCAGTCGGCTGCTGTGGCTCCGTAATTGGCGGCATGGTCAAAAGCAAGGTAGCCTGAAAAACTCGGGGGAGTTGTTCCTGGTCCCATACGGTGTATAACTGCGACTGCTTTAAGGTCATTGTCGGCCCATATGTGGTCGTAGGAACCTGAGCCATATCCCCAGCCAAGTGCATTGGCAGCAGTACCAATAGTAAGAACGTCTACAATACCACTGGTTGATTTTGTAGTTGAGGGAAGAGGTTTAATTACAGTTGATTCCTGGGTTGCAGAAACAGGGTCAATTGAGGTCATGTGTTTTACGGGGGCTTTGTAAGAAGGGTATTTCCTTAACTGAGCCTGCGTAACAACGGCCAGCCCTAAAATAAGGACGGCACATAAGAGTAGAACTTTCTTCATTGTTAAGATTTTAAGTTAGACATTTCAGGATTGATACTATTTTCTTTTGGTTTTGGGATAACAAAAATAAACTAAATCAGGAGAATCTCCAATTATTTTACACTTTTTTACAGAATTTTTTATTCCCCTCCCTTGATAAACCGGTCTTTCGTATCAACGGGTATGATCGTTGACCGCTGGAATTCAATGTTTTCATTGAACAACTTGCGATAAGTCACATGCCTTTTTGCAAACTTTGCCCCAACCGATTCATGAAGAGCCCTCATTTTGGGGTTGAAATCGCCTACCCAGCCAAGTTCAACCTCGGTGATATGGGGTTTCTTCTTCATTTTTTCATTGAGATGATAAAATATCCCCGATTCCACCCCGAACCGCTGATATTTTGGTTTTACACCCATAATGACGATACGAGTTCTTGTTATGGTTTTACGGTATTTCAACCATATGAATTTCAACTTATTAAGCAGGTTCAGCTTACCATGAAGATGTTTAACGATCTGGTTTACATCAGGGAACTGGATCAGGAAAGCCACAGGTTCATCTTCATAATAGGCAAACCATATCATTTCGGGGTCAATAAAGGATTTTGCTTTTTCAAGCCCTTTCATCATAGTCGCTTTGTCGAGGGGAGTGTAATTCTCGTGAAATTTCCATGCGTCGTCATACACTTCCTTCATGTCGTTCATGAATTTATCCTTCAGCGCCGATTCAAAGTGACGGAAACTCAGTTCTTTTTTTTTCATGGCCCATTCGGCTATTTTCCAGAATCTTTCGGGGAAGGGTTTGGTAAGGTCAAGATGGTTGGATACCTGCTCGAAATAGAACTTGAACCCATACGATTCAAAGAAGTCCTTGTAATAGGAATGGTTATAGTTCATGCCGATGCCGGGATGCATGAAACCCTCGACCAGCAAGCCCCAGTTGACATCATTCTCACCAAAGTTAATAGGTCCGTCCATAGCTTCCATTCCCCGGGCGGCCAGCCATTCCCTGCAGGTATCGAAAAGCAAAAAGGCGGCTTCCCTGTTATTGATGACTTCAAAAAAACCCATGCCGCCGGTAGGCTGCTGAAAAGTTAAAGCCTTTCTTTTGTTGATGAATGCAGCAACCCGACCTATTACCTTATTGGCATCGTCTTTAAGGATCCATCTGACCGCCTCCCCGTGCTGAAAAAAACTGTTGGTCTCAGGCTTAAATACAAGTTCGATCTCCTGGTCAAGAGGCCTTACATAATAGGGATCTCCCTTGTAAATGGCCTCAACCATATCGAGGAAGTCGCGGCGGGACTTCCTGTCGGTTACTTCGATGATTTTCATTATACAAAAGTAGGCTTTTTTAAGTGAATAGTGAACAGTGAATGGTGAATGGTGAATGGTAAATCGTACATCTTTCATATCTTTGCTATACAATTTCCGTCATGAAAAGACTCGACTGGTTCATTCTGAAATCCTACCTCGGCCCTCTCGTCATGACTTTCTTCATTGCCCTGTTCATCCTGCTGATGCAGTTTTTATGGAAGTATATCGACGACCTTGTGGGCAAAGGCCTCGAATTGTATATCATCTTCAAATTACTCTTTTTCGCATCTTCCACCTTTGTGCCCATGGCCCTGCCACTGGCTATTCTTTTATCATCCCTGATGACCTTCGGGAACCTGGGCGAACACTATGAACTCGTTACAATGAAAGCCGCGGGTATCAGCCTGTTCAGGATCATGCGGTCTTTGATCGTTGTTTCCATCCTCATTTCAATCCTGGCTTTTTATTTTGCGGATGTCATCCTTCCAAAAGCCAATCTTAAGTTCCTTTCATTATTATATGACGTAAGGGAGAAAAAACTTGCATTTAATCTGCGCGAAGGTGTTTTTTATAACGGCATTGACGGATTCGTGATCAGGGTAGGCAAAAAGGATGCCGACGGCAACACCATCAGGGACGTGATGGTCTATGACCACACCAAGCACCTTGGGAATGTTTCCATGACTGTTGCTGAATGGGGTAAAATGGAACTTAGTTCCGACAAGCGTTTCCTGGTATTCAGGCTTTACAACGGGTACAATTACGAAGAACGCATTGACCTGCGCAGGAACGAGATAACAAGGCCGTTCCAGCGTACAAAATTCAGCGAGCAATACCAGATGTTCGACCTGTCGGGACTTCAGCTCACTCGAACCGATGAAAACCTGTTCAAGAAAAACTACGAGATGCAGAACATCAGCCAGCTGATGTTTTCCATCGATTCCATCCGCCAGGAAATTCAAAGGGAGAGAAAAACATCATCAGATAATCTCTTCAACAATTTCTCGGCGCTCACGGGCCGCGATACGGCCCTTGCCCCCTTTAAGCGGAAGCCCGCCGAAAAGCCGGCCGGGAAAAACCCAAGGAAATTTTATGCGAGCTATGTGCTTGGCAGTTTTGATATTTCCAACCGTGTGGATATTATCAATGCGGCTTATAATGCGGCCAGCGCAGTAAGGGAGAACGTAAGCATTGCCGGTGAAAACTTTGAGAACAAGGACAAACTTGTGTTCCGCCACCAGATCGTGTTCCATAAGAAATTTACATTTTCCATTGCCTGTTTCCTGCTGTTTTTTATAGGGGCACCCCTGGGCGCCATCATCCGCAAAGGAGGCCTCGGTATGCCCGCGGTAATTTCAACCATCTTTTTTATCCTTTACTGGATCATATCGTTTACCGGGGAAAAGTATGCAGCCGATGGCCAGGTTCCGGTATGGCAGGGCATGTGGCTGGCTTCGGCCGTCCTCCTCCCTATTGGCGCTTTCCTGACCCGGAAAGCCACTATCGATGCATCCCTGCTCGATGTTGAAAGCTGGATCAAGCTCTTCCAGAAGATCTTCCGCATTCAAACCGGGCAGGGACTATGAGAATATTGTTCCTCTGCAATAAATCACCCTGGCCGCCCAAAGAAGGAGGGCCTATTGCAATGAATATGCTGATAGAAGGGATGATCGAGGCGGGCCACTCGGTTAAAGTATTAGCGGTCAAATCGTTCAAGTATAATATCAATCCCTCCGACATCCCTTCCTCCTACCGGGAGAAAACCGGGATCGAACTGGTAGATATCGACCTGAGGGTAAAAGTTGTTCCTTCCTTAAAAAACCTGTTTACCAGCCGTTCCTATCATATTGAGCGGTTTATTTCAGCCGCCCTGGAAACAAGGCTCAGGAAGGTCCTGCAGGAATCGGAATACGATATAGTCCAGCTCGAAACCCTGCCGATGGCCGCATATATCAAGGTGATCCGCAGTCATTCCAAAGCCAGGATCATTCTAAGGGCCCATAACATCGAACACCTTATCTGGGAAAGGCTTGCTGCAAACTCAACAAACCCCCTTAAAAAATTTTATATCAACCACCTGGCCCGGACGTTGAAACTGTTCGAGCTTACTGTACCCGACCTTGTTGATGGGGTGGCCGCGATAACAGAAAAGGATGCAAGGTTTTTCAGCGCCAATACCGAAAAACCGGTTATCTCCATCCCTTTTGGCATAAATCCTTCTGATTATAAGGTTAATGAAGAAGAGGTGAAGGATCCTACCATATTTATCATTGGCGCCATGAACTGGATCCCGAACCAGGAAGGCGTTAAATGGTTCCTTCAGAATGTGTGGACCGACCTTCACCGGCGGTACCCCTCGCTTAAATTTCATATTGCAGGAAGGGAAATGCCGGGCTGGATGAAAGGGCTCTCCCTGGCCAACGTGGTTGTCGAAGGCGAAGTGGAGGATGCTTCGGCCTTTTATATCGCCAACGATATCATGATAGTCCCCCTGTTTTCGGGCAGCGGCATCCGCATCAAGATCATTGAAGCCATGGCTTACGGTAAAACCATTGTTTCGACTTCCCTTGGAGCCGAAGGCATAGAATACACCCGCGGGGAGAACCTGCTTGTGGCCGACCTGGCCTGCGAGTTCTTCGAAATGATATCGGTATGCATTGAATATCCTGACATTCTCAGGAAAACCGGCTTAAGTGCGAGGAACCTGGCAGAATCGCAGTATGACCGTAAAAAAATCATCTCCAAACTTGAAGGTTTTTATAAGAAACTGACCGCTTAACCGGGATTTTCCTAATTTTGTCATCCACAGAAAACCTCATGAGAATATTTTTTCTTCTTCCCCGCGTACCCTATCCAACAGAAAAAGGTGATAAACTGCGGGCATTCCACCAGATCAAACAACTTTCAAGGCACCACGAAATAATTCTTTGCTCTCTCAACGACAGCGTCCTCCACAAAGATGCGCTTCACGTACTTCATAAATACGTAAAAGCCGTTCATGTGATATCCTTAAATAAATTCAATATCCTTCTGAATATCATCATTGCATTTTTCAGCGGAAGGCCAATGCAGGTGGGCTATTTTTATAACCCATCGGCAAAAAAACAGATCATAAAGCTTATCAATACCTATAAACCTGATCATATTTTTTGCCAGCTGATCAGGGTTGCAGAATATGTGAAAGACATCCCCATCCCTAAAACCATCGACTACCAGGATGTTTTTTCAAAAGGCATCGACCGGCGGATAGCACTCTCCCCTTTTTACATCAGGCCTTTCCTGAGAATTGAGCATCGCAGGCTTCAGAATTATGAGCGCATGGTATTTGACCATTTCGACAACAAGATCATCATCTCGGAACCCGACAGGGACCTGATCCCCCATCCCGACCGCGACCAGATCGTGGTGGTGGCCAACGGGGTGGATACCGAGTTTTTCAGTCCGCAGGAAGTGGAGAAAAAATTTGATCTTGTGTTTACAGGCAACATGGGCTATCCTCCGAATATCAACAGCGCCGAATTCCTGGTCAACCAGATCCTGCCCCGGCTTCTCCAGCAAAAACATGATATCCGCCTGCTCCTGGCCGGTGCCAATCCCAACATCCGGGTGATGGTGCTGAAATCGAACAATGTGGAAGTCAGCGGATGGGTACCCGACATGCGCGATTGTTATGCAGAGGCAAAAGTGTTTATTGCCCCCATGCAGATCGGGACAGGGCTTCAGAACAAACTTCTTGAAGCCATGGCCATGCAGATACCCTGTATCACATCGCCTCTGGCTTTCCAGGCGCTTAAAGCCCGTTCGGGACAGGACCTGCTTGTTGCCGAAACACCCGAAGAGTATGTCAAACACATACTTTTCCTGCTGAACAATCCCGGCAAAGCGAAGGAGATCGGCCTTAACGGCCACCGGTTTGTGCACGAAAACTTCAGCTGGGAAAGGGAAACGGCGAAGATTGAGGCGTTAATAGAAAAACCAAAACAAATATAAGATGCAGGATGCAAGACGCAGGATAAGGCAGCAAAGCTGCCTATAAGGCGCTTCGCGCCGATAGCCGGATAATTGATATCCAGTCATCCAGCTATCCGGTCATCCAGTCATCCAGTTATCCAACTATCCAATTATCCAACATATGGCCGACGATAAAAAAATCATTTTCTCCATGGTGGGGGTCAGTAAGATCTTCCCTCCTCATAAGCAGGTGCTTAAAAACATTTACCTCTCGTTCTTTTACGGCGCCAAAATCGGGATCATAGGCTTGAACGGTTCCGGGAAATCAACGCTTCTGAAGATCATTGCAGGGCTTGAAAAGTCCTTCCAGGGACAGGTTGTTTTTTCCCCCGGGTATTCGGTAGGCATCCTTGAACAGGAGCCCCTGATCGATGAAACGAAGACCGTGCGCCAGGTTGTGGAGGAAGGTGTTCATGAGGTCGTAAGCCTTCTGAAAGAATACGAAGAGGTCAACCTGAAGTTCGCCGAGCCCATGAGCGACGATGAGATGAACAAACTCATTGCACGACAGGGTGAACTTACCGAGCTTCTCGACCATCATAATGCCTGGGAACTCGACAGCAGGCTCCAGAGGGCTATGGACGCCCTTCGCTGCCCTGATGAAACCATGCAGGTGAACGTACTTTCGGGCGGTGAACGCCGCAGGGTTGCCTTATGCCGCCTGCTTCTCCAGGAACCCGACATCCTCCTTCTCGACGAGCCTACAAACCATCTTGATGCCGAGTCCATCCAATGGCTTGAGCTGCATCTTCAACAATACAAGGGGACGGTTATTGCCATTACCCATGACCGTTATTTCCTTGATAACGTGGCAGGATGGATACTGGAGCTTGACCGCGGGGAAGGCATCCCCTGGCAGGGTAATTATTCATCCTGGCTTGACCAGAAGTCGAAACGCCTCCAGATGGAGGAAAAGCAGGAAAGCAGGCGCAGGAAAACACTTGAGCGCGAACTTGACTGGGTGCGTATGTCGCCAAAAGCCAGGCAGGCTAAAGGCAAAGCACGTTTGAGCGCCTATGAAAAATTGCTGAATGAGGATGTCAGGGAGAAAGAAGAACGCCTTGAACTATACATACCTAATGGCCCCAGGCTCGGAAACCTGGTTATAGAAGCTAATGGGGTCTCCAAGTCGTTCGGCGACAAACTGCTTTATGAAAACCTGAACTTTGCGTTGCCTCCTGCAGGAATTGTAGGTATTATAGGCCCCAATGGAGCGGGAAAAACCACTCTCTTCAGGCTTATAATGGGCAGTGAGAAACCCCAGCAGGGTGATTTCCGCATAGGGGATACCGTAAAACTTGCATATGTAGACCAGGCCCATGCGGCAATTGATCCTGAAAAAACCGTTTACCAGGTGATATCCAATGACAGCGAGACGATAACATTAGGCGGGCGAACGATGAATGCAAGGGCTTATGTGGCCCGCTTTAATTTTACAGGCGCCGACCAGGAGAAAAAATGCGGGGTCCTCTCCGGAGGGGAAAGGAATCGTCTCCACCTGGCGCTCACGCTTAAAGAAGAAGCGAATGTGCTGCTTCTTGACGAGCCTACCAACGATATCGATGTCAACACGCTTCGTGCCCTGGAGGAAGGCCTTGAAAACTATGCAGGCTGTGCCGTGATCATTTCCCACGACCGCTGGTTTCTCGACCGGGTCGCAACCCACATCCTGGCATTCGAAGGAGATTCCCAGGTGTATTTCTTTGAAGGGTCCTATTCTGATTACGAGGAGAACAAGAAAAAAAGGCTGGGCGATGAAGCTCCGAAGAGGATAAAGTATAAGAAACTGAAAGCATGATCCACATGCTGGATAGCTGGTTAACTGGATAACTAGATATCCAGCCATCCACCTATAAAAACAATCCAGGTATGATCCACATCGATAAAACCCTGCTCGACACTACCACTGCTGAAGCAAAGGAATCAGCCCGCGGCCGGAAGAATTACAACTTCCACAAGGAGTATTCCGACACCCTCCAGAGGTTGCTCAATGCCATGGAACCATTGAGCTATATCCAGCCGCATAAACATGAGGATCCCGATAAACGTGAAGTGTTCTTTGCACTCAGGGGGCGAATCCTGGTTGTGGAATTCGACAACACTGGGAACATTGTGGAACATGTCGTTCTCGATCCCGCCTTAGGCGCTTACGGCGTGGAGATACCCGAAAAAACCTTCCATACCATAGTTTCCCTTGAAGCGGGAACCGTAGCCTATGAGTTTAAGGATGGTCCATACAGCCCGGTGGATGATAAAAACTTCGCTCCCTGGGCGCCTAAAGAGGGGTCGCCGGAGGCTGTTCCATACCTGGAAAAACTGATCGCAGATACAGGAGTTATGTTTACACCTGGCGTCTGATGCAGGCGTTTCGAATTTTACTATATTTGCACAAACACCTTTGAATGTCAGTCCAGAAACCTTCCATTCCCAAAGGAACACGTGATTTTACACCGGTCGAAATGGTGAGGCGCAACTATATATTTAATACGGTGCGTTCTGTTTTCGAGATCTTCGGGTACCTGCCCATTGAAACCCCGGCCATGGAAAACCTTTCAACTTTGATGGGTAAATATGGGGAAGAGGGAGACAAACTGCTGTTTAAAATTCTAAACTCCGGGAATTATCTTGAAGGGATGCACGATGCAGGATCCAAGATACAAGATGCTGATCCCGCATCCCGTACCCCGCATCTCGCATCATTTACATCCCATATCTCTGAAAAAGGCCTTCGGTACGATCTTACCGTGCCTTTTGCAAGGTTCGTGGTGCAGCATCAGAACGAGCTGGTGTTTCCTTTCAAACGTTACCAGATCCAGCCTGTCTGGCGCGCCGACCGGCCCCAGAAAGGGAGGTACAGGGAGTTCTTTCAGTGCGATGTGGATGTTGTCGGCAGCACCTCATTGTTATATGAAGTCGAGCTGATCCAGATCATTGACGAAGTGTTTTCACGCCTTGGTATCCGAACAACGACCCTGTTCAACAACCGCAAGATCCTGGCAGGAATTGCTGAAGCCATAGGAGCTCCGGAAAAGATGAACGAGATCACCGTGGCCATCGACAAACTTGATAAAATAGGTCTGGAAAAGGTCTGCCTCGAACTGAAGGAAAAAGGCCTTGGCGATACCGCAATCACTGCCCTTCAGCCTGTGCTGCTGATGGAAGGCAGGATAAATGATAAAATTGTGGTTCTTGAGAACCTGTTTACACGTTCTGAAACGGGTATGAAAGGGATAGCTGAACTGAAACACCTTGTAAGCCTTCTGAAAGATCTTGATCTTCGGAATAAATGGACCTTTGATGTGCGCCTTGCCCGGGGGCTGAACTACTATACCGGGACCATCATGGAAGTGAAGGCCAATGAGGCTGCCATGGGCAGCATCTGCGGAGGCGGACGTTATGATGATCTGACCGGGATCTTTGGATTGCCGGGTGTTTCAGGTGTCGGAATTTCCTTTGGCGCCGACCGCATTTATGATGTCATGAACGAACTGAACCGGTTTCCCGAAACCATACAGCATACGACAAGGGTTTTATTTGTCAATTTCGGGCCCGAAGAAGAACGGTTTGCGCTCAAAGTGCTGAATGAATTAAGGCAGGAAGGGATCCCGGCCGAGATATATCCTGAACCATCCAAGCTAAAAAAACAGCTGGAGTATGCCAGCCGTAAGCATATCCCCCTGGCCGTTTTGATAGGCAAAGATGAAATGGACAGCGCACTGCTCACAGTAAAAGATCTTGCAAGCGGGGAGCAAAGGCGGTTAAGCCGGGAGGAATTCATCCGCAGTCTTAAAAACATATAATATAATGGTAAAAAGAACATTCCGTATTTCGATTTTAGGTGCCCGTTCATGGGTGATCGGCTCAGAGTAGCTGCCGGTGACCGGGATAAGGCAGCGCAATGCGCTGCCGATAACTGGATTACTGGATATCTTTTTTATCCAGCTACCCAGTTATCCAGTTATCCAGTTATCCAGTTACCCAGTTATCCAGTTATCCAGCTATCCAGCTATCATGAACACAAACCCTAAAAAATTACACAAATGACACTTATCATAAAAGGATCCGGGCTTACAATTGAAGACGTTGTACGTGTTGCCCGGCACGGAGAAAAAGTTCAGCTTGCCCCCCAGGCCATTGAACGTATCAATAAATGCCGCGCCATGCTAGAAAGGAAAATAGAGGCGCATGAGATCATGTACGGTGTGAATACCGGGATCGGCGAATTTTCGGAAGTTGTTTTAAATGACGACCAGGTTAAGGATTTTCAGAAATACCTTATCTATAACCATGCTGCTGGTATTGGCGACCCCATGCCTATCGACTGGGTGCGCGGCGCCATGCTCGGCCGTATCAATGTGCATGCCCACGGGAACAGCGGATCACGGATTGAGATCACCCAGACCCTTGTGGATATGCTGAATAAGGGAGTCACCCCCATGGTATGCCAGAAAGGTTCTGTTGGCGCCTGCGGCGACCTGGCGCCGATGTCGCAGATCGCCCTGCTCATGATGGGGGAAGGACAAGCCTATTTCGAAGGCAAACTGTATGAAGGAAAGGAAGCCCTGGAACTTGCAGGCATTCCTGTTCCCGGACTGATGGCCCGTGACGGGCTGGCAACCATCAACGGTTCCAACGTGCTCACAGCCATGAGCGCTTTGTACCTTTACGATGCGAACAACTGGCTGAAACAGGCCGAGATCGCGGCTTCCATGTCGCTCGAAGCCATGAAAGCAAATATGCGGCCATACAGCCCCAAGCTTCACGAGATCAGGGGTTTTAAAGGAGCCGTGCGATCTGCAGCAGCAATTTTAAAATGCGTAACAGGGGGAGACCTGGCCGAACTTAAAGTTAAATGCAAGGTCCAGGATGCTTATTCCATGCGTTCTACACCCCAGGTTATCGGGGCTGCCCACGATGCCTTGGCATACGCACGTTCCCAGGTCGAGATCGAATTGAACGGGGTGGGTGATAATCCTGTATTTTTCCCGGATGAGAACCTCCAGCTTTCAGGCGCCAATTTCCAGGGATCCCCTGTTTCGGTGCCTATGGATATGGCCGGTTATATTGTCACCATGGTATCGGTCATGAGCGAGCGCCGTATGAACCGACTGAACCATCCCGCACTGAGCGTGGGGCTTCCCGCATTTCTGACAAAAGGCGCAGGGATGTTCAGCGGGCTGATGCTGAGCCAGTACACGGCCGATATGCAGATCGTTGAACAGCGCATCCTTTCAATGCCGGCTTCGATCCAGTCAATCCCGGCCGCCGCAGACCAGGAAGATTTCGTTTCAATGGGGATGAACACCGCCCTGAAAAACTTCCAGATACTTGACAATGCGTACGGCATCCTCGGTATCGAATTCATGGCGGCAGCCCAGGCGCTTGACTTCCGTGAATATAAATTCGGGCTTGGCACCACCAAAGCCAGGGAAGTGATACGCAAATACGTTGATTTCCTGGAAATTGACAGGCCACTGTACCCTGACCACAACAAAATGAAAGAACTCGTGAAATCCTGCGAGATCCTGAATGAGGTCGAAAAGGCTGTAGGCAGCCTGGAATAAATTAAATTATGGAAGAAGAACCCACGATTAACGGATCTGCCCCGGGGCCACCGCCCCGGGTCAGGCCCAACCTGCTTACAATACTCTGTATCCTGACTTTCGTTAATGGCGGACTTACATTTATTTCAAGCCTGTTCATAGGGGCATTTTTTGATCAGTTTGTTGCAATCGCAACTGACTTTTCAGAAAAATTCAAGCTTCCCGGACTGGAAATGATCACCGGGGGCAGGCCGATGTTTTTCTTTGTTAATGCAATCTTATACGCGTTCTCGGTAAGCGGTGCGGTTATGATGTGGAACCTTAAAAAGAACGGGTTCCACGTATATACCATATCCCAGATCCTACTGATCCTCGCCCCTATGTATTTTTACCAGTTACCGGGTCCTTCTGTCTTTGATATCATCCTTTCAGGAACTTTCGTAATTTTATATTCCACACACTTGAAAATAATGACGTGAACGGTGAATCGTGAAGGGTGACTGGTGACTAAATACCGTCACTGTTCACAATTCACTGATTACTGTTCACTATCCAAACAACCATGGAACCACACTCGCCCGATACCCCCAACCCTGTTCCCCGGCAAAAACGCCCGTTTTTTCTTGAGGTGCTGTGTATTTTCGGCTGGGTTTATTTTTTCGTTTTCTCGGTTTTGTTTCTTGCAGGCTTCTTCTTCTCAGGATGGGTAAGCAATGCGATCAACCTCTACACGCCGGTAAACCGGTTTTCGGGTATCGAGATGAGACTGATCCTGGGGGCATATTCCCTTCTTTTCATACTTGCCTTCACCGCGATAATATTGATCTGGAAACTCCGCAGGTATGGGTATTATATCCTCGGGGTTTCCTGCCTTCTCCTTGCTTCCTTCCATATGGCATTCCCGGGCCTGGCCTTTTCCGGAACAATCATTTTTATTGCTTTCCTCGTATTATTCGGATTGTATTTCAGGCGATTCCGTTAAAGGGTGAAAAAAAAGTATATTTTTTTCATATTTTTTTTGTTATTCCCCTAACAAAGTAGTAAACTTGCTTTTTCTTAGTGGCAGTTAAATATATCACAATATAATCCCAATCTATTAATGTCACTGATTATTAACACATTTACTAACAAAAATCAACGGTTATGAGAAAATTTACGCTTATCCTTGCAATTTTGCTTATGGCAGGCTTGCAGGGAGTGTTTGCTCAGACACGCGTCATTTCCGGGACGGTTACATCTTCGGATGATAAACAGCCTATACCTGGGGTGACTGTTGTGGTGCCTGGTACCACTATTGGTACCAATACCGGGATGGACGGCAAATATGTACTTGCTGTACCTTCCAAGTATACAAGTATTACCTTCTCTTATGTAGGTATGAAAACCAAGCTGGTTCCACTAGGAACTGCAACTTCCATTGATGTAGCAATGGACAATGACGTCATGAACATGGATGAGGTTGTTGTTACCGCCATTGGTATCCCGAGGGAATCCAAAGCTCTGTCATATTCCGTTCAGGACGTAGGATCTGACGATATTATGAAAGCCGCCCGTACAGATGCCGTTAACGCACTGCAGGGTAAAGTTTCCGACGTACAGATCATCAATTCGGCCGGTGTTGCCGGTGGTGCCACCTATGTGCAGATCCGCGGGGTACAATCCATCACCCAGAACAACCAGCCATTGTATGTCGTTGACGGTGTTCCCATCTCGGGTAGTGAAACCGGCGGTGTTTACGGTGTTGACGGTGTTGCCACCTCAAACCGTAATATCGACCTCAACCCTGACGATATCGAGTCGATGAGCGTCCTAAAAGGAGGTGCTGCTACAGCACTTTACGGTTTGCGCGCTGCTTCAGGTGCCATTGTTATCACAACCAAGAAAGGTAAGAACACACCGGGCAAGAAAATCAGTGTGAATTTCAACACTTATGTCCAGTTTGACAAAGTAAGCATGCTGCCGAAAATGCAGACCACTTACGGACAGGGTCATGACGGGAAATGGTATTCAGGCGACAGGCTTACCTGGGGCGCCAAGAACGATACCATGTCCTTATCCAAGGATCCGTCGGTATGGAATACCTGGAAAGACTTCGATGTTGCCGGCTCAAATGTTTCAAATAACAGCTCGGTTGCCAAATCAGGTGCTGTGCAGACTTACAATCCATATGACTTCTTCCAGACAGGTGTCACAACCAACAACGCCCTGTCCTTATCAGGCGGTACCGATGTGTCGACCTTCTATTTCAGTTTCTCCGATAACCAGTCCAAAGGGATCGTCCCCAACAATAAATTCCGCAGGAATACTTTCAAAATCGCAGGCGATACCAAGATGGGCGATCATTTCAAACTCAGCGGATCAGCAAATTATATGATCTCCGGCGGCGACCGTATCCAGCAGGGATCAAACACTTCTGGTGTTATGCTCGGCCTCCTCAGGACCCCCAATACATTCGACAACTCGGCAGGCTACGAATTATCAAGCGAGCAGAATGGCACAATTGAAAGAAGTTACCGCCATGGCCGTGGTTATGACAATCCATACTTTACCGCGAATAAGAATAAATATTCCGACCAGATCAACCGTTTGATCGGAAATGTCCAGGTTGATTATTTTGCCACGAAATGGCTGTCCTTTACTTACCGCCTCGGTATTGACTGGTGGGGACGCAAATGGAACGACCAGTTGAATAAATATTCAGCCGCAGCTTATCCCGATGGTTGGAACAGGGACGGTCAGGAAACAAGCAAGGATATGAACTCCGACCTTATGATGAATATCGATAAGGACTTTGCAAAGGATTTCAACCTGAAACTCCTCATTGGCCAGAATATGACCCAGCAATATTATAAAGGAATCCAGGCTAATGCAAACGGCATGGTCATCCCCGAATATTACAACCTGAATAACGGAACGACCATCAGCGCCTTCACAACCACTTCCCAGGTAAGAAGGGCCGCTATTTATGGCGACCTCCAGTTATCATGGAAGAATATGTTATACCTGAATTTAACAGGCCGTAACGACTGGTCCACCACACTACCCCAGGGCAAGAATTCATTCTTCTATCCCTCTGTAGGTGCAGGCTGGATTTTCACCGAACTTCCGGGCCTCAAGGATAACAAGGTACTGCCTTATGGTAAGATAAGGATCTCTTATGCTATTGTTGCAAAAGACGCTTCCCCTTATAATACAATGACCTATTATAATACACCTGGTGTACTCGACGGATGGACAACCGGTCTTGTATTCCCCTGGAATGGCAACAACGCTTTTGCTTTAAGCAATAACCTTGGGAACAACCAGTTAAAACCTGAAAAGACCAAGACCTTCGAAGTCGGGACTGACCTTAAATTCTGGCAGAACCGTTTTGGTATTTCATATACCTATTTTAACAATAAGGGACAGGACCTGATCCTGTCGGTTCCTATTGCAGCTTCAACAGGTTATTCTACAACAACAATGAACGCAGCATCCATGACCACTTACGGGCATGAAATCACCCTTGACCTGGTTCCCATCAAATCAAAGAGCTGGACCTGGGATATTCTCCTGAACTGGTCATTGATCAAGAATAATGTTGACGCTCTTGCTCCCGGTGTTACCAAGTTATTCCTGGGTGGTTTTGAAGGATCTGAAATCGATGCTTTTGCCGGTCAGCCTTACCGCACAATCTACGGTTATGACTGGCAGAGGGATTCCCATGGCAACCTCCTTATCGGTGATGACGGTTATCCCATCATGACTAATGATATGGTTGGATTAGGAAACGTTGACCCCAAATGGACAGCCGGTATCGGAACCAACCTCAAGTGGAAAGACCTGAGCCTTTATCTGTTATTCGATATCAAATACGGTGGGATGATGTGGAATGGTACCCGTGGCGCACTGGATTATTTCGGTACTTCACAGGGAACTGCAAACCGCGATGAATGGTATACCTTCCAGGGTGTAAACTCCAAAGGACAAACAAACAATATTCCTGTTAAGCTTGACTATTTCTGGAGAACACAGAATGTTGGAAGCGGTTTTACCGGTCCTATGGTTGATTATGTAGAAAATTCAGGCTGGGTCCGTTTACGTACTCTTACCCTGAGTTACAACTTCACAAATTTGCTGAAGAAGACCTTCATCAAGGGACTGAGCGTGTATTTCACCGGAACGAACCTCTGGATCAGTACAAAATACCAGGGAATCGATCCTGAAACCAACCTCCTGGGAGCTTCAAATGCTCAGGGTATCGACTATTTCAACATGCCCGGCACAAAAAGCTATACCGTTGGTCTGAACTTAGCATTCTAAGCCGTTTCAGAAAACAGAAAATAAAAATTAAAAACAAAACAGATATGAAAAACATTAACATAAAACTCATAGGGCTGGTTTTCCTGATGGCTTTGGCGCTTGGTTCATGCAAGAAATGGATCAACACCGACCTCAACGTAAACCCGGATGCACCTTCTGACGTGCCCATGGGTTCCATTTTGACAGGTGTTCAGGCCAACATGGCTTACAACACTATCGGAGGGAATGACCTATGCAGGGTTACCTCTATCTGGATGCAGTATTTCCAGGGAGTTGCCCGTCAGTCACAGAGCACAGCAAATTATTATCTGCTTCCGTCAGATATTAACAACCTGTGGGTGACCAATTACACTAACACCATGATGAACCTAAAGACCATCGCCGGTAAAGCCACCGGATCAAACCCCACATACATGGGGATTGCCGAGGTCCTTATGGCCAATTCACTGGGTATTACTACCGATTTCTGGGGAAGTATTCCCTTGTCGGGAGCATTCCAGGGCGTTGGTAACCTCACTCCGACTTTTGACACACAGGAATCGGTTTACACCGAAATCCTCAGGCTGCTCGACGATGCTATCATCCAGTTAAGCACACCTGGCGCACCCACGGTTAACGGGGACGTTATGTATGGAGGCGATCCTATGTTATGGCTTGAGGCAGCTCATTCACTTAAGGCACGTTACATCCTGCATAAATGCAAGCTTGACAACACTGCATATACACAGGCCCTGGCCGCTCTGGATGGCGCTATCAGCAGCAATGCTAACGACCTGCAATTCAACTTCTATGATGCAGCAGGCGGACAAAACCCCTTGTACCAGTTTATGACCCAGCGTGGTGATATTACGATGGCCAAGGTATTCATCGACACCCTGCAGCTTGTTCGCCATGATCCAAGGCTCCCGTTCTTTGCTACAGCCGTGGGCGACACAGCATACGTTGGAAATGGATGGGGCGAGGTAAGTGGCGACGTATCCATGCCGGGCAACGCTGTGGCAGCTGCTTCAGCTCCGGTTCCATTCATTACTTATGTTGAGACCCTGTTCATGAAAGCAGAATGTCTGTATAAGACCAATGCCCCTGTGGCCCAGGTCAGAACTACCCTTCTTGCTGCTGTTACAGCTTCAATGGAAAAATGGGGAGCCGACTATACAGCTTGGATGGGTTTCTATTCCATGTATATCAACGTTGCATCAGGTGCACCGCTTTATAAGGAGATCATGACCCAGAAATGGATCGCCCTGTATAACCAGGCTGAAGGATTCAACGACTGGAGAAGGACCGACAACGTAATCGGCCTCCAGGCTAATCCTTTAACCTCAGCCCAGAGGAATGAGATCCCAAGGCATTATCCTGAAGCTCAGAGTGAAACTAACTACAACCCGAATACCCCGACCGATATTAACCTCTGGTCGAGAGTATGGTGGGATGTTACAGCACCTACCAAATAATCAGATTGACATTAATAAAGAAGGCGGCCATAAGCCGCCTTCTTTATTTTCAGAAATGCTTTACCCAGCATCGCCTCCTTATAATCTGCTTCCCCTGGAAGTTCTTCCAGATCGACAGGGCTTTTGAATTATCCTCAAGCTGGGGGTTTGAATAGGCCCTGCTTATCCCGTACTTAAGATAAGCCTTGTGAAGGTACCTCCATACAAGGGCAGCTGCGCCTTTCCCGTGATAATCGGGGTGGACGCCAACAAGGTACATGTCAATGATGTCATTGGTGTACACCGACTTCAGGAGATGAAACCAGCCGAAAGGAAAGAATCTTCCGTTTGATATCTGTAACGCCCTTGTAACTGAGGGCATGGATACGCCAAAACCAACCACCTCATCATTCGGATCCAGCACAAACGCTACAAACTCAGGCCTGATAAACCCAAAATACTGCTTAACATAGGCTTTCATCTGCTTTTCATTGATCGCTGCAAAACCGTACAACTCATCAAAAGCATGGTTTAACATCGCAAACATCTTCACTGCATATGGCATGAGGTCTTTTCTGCGCTTTGCATTTAACACCCTGAGGTGAAACTTCTCTTCGACGATCTTTGCAGTGCGTTCCACTTTCTCAGGGACTTCAGGGGATATCTCGAATTCATACTGGACCCAGTCGGCTGCTTTGCCGAATCCCATCCGCACCATATGATCAACATAATAAGGGTAATTGTAAATGGACGAAAGCGTGCAGTGCTGGTCAAAGCCTTCAATCATCATCCCTTCATTATCCATGTCGGTAAACCCGAGGGGGCCGTGAATGCCTTTCATTCCCCTTTCCCTTCCCCATTCCATTACAGTGCCGATAAGCTTTTGGGAAACCTCTTCGTCGTCAATGAAATCAATCCAGCCGAACCTTACCAGGTCCTCGCCCCAGCGCTGATTGGCCTGGGGGTTTATTATGCCTGCAACCCTGCCCGCCAGTTTCCCATCCCTGTATGCCAGCCAGTATTCGGCCTTGCAATATTCAAAAGCATGATTTTTCTTTGAAGATAACGTCACTTTCTCATCCATTATAATCGGAGGGCACCAGTATGGGTTGCCTTTGTACAAATGATGAGGGAAGGTGATGAATTTTCTTAATTCTGCGGATGTCGTAACTATTCTGATCTCGACCATCAGTGGGATTGATTAATTATAACCAGCTCTCTTTTTTATACCATTCAAGGGCTTCTTTCACTCCTTTGTCGAGATCATAATCGGCCCTGAAATTGAAATCTTTCTGAAGTTCATCCACCTGGCAGGTCCAGTTGGTGCTTTTCATGATATTGAACTTATCGGTGTTCAGGGTAGGCATTTTGCCGCCAAGGCCGAAGATCTTTTCCATAGCCATTGCAATACCCCCTACCAGGCCTAAGGGCAAAGTGATCTTTAAGGTTTTTTTTCGAAGATGTTTCTTCGTTATTTCTGCAAATTCCCTCGAATCATACTGTTTCCCGTCGGTGACAAAGTAAGCTTTCCTTTTGATGCCCGATACCGTGGCCTCAAGGATAAGCCTGACCAGGTCCCTGACATAAATAAATGTCAGGATTTGCGGCTTGTAACCGATATATGGTTCCATTCCCCTGCTTATCGTCTGGAAATAAACAAAATAATCCTTTTCCCTGGGGCCATACACCCCCGAAGGACGTATTATCAGCCAGGGGAAATCAGTGAGTGATGTAAGATATTTTTCAGCCTCCAGCTTGCTTCTCCCGTATTCGTCGACAGGCTTCGGCGTGTCGTCAAGCATCACCGGTTTCATACTTACAGGGTCCCCCGGGCCGTAAGCTGCAAGGCTGCTTATGTATACAAACTTGAGAGGGATACAACCGGCCTCGCTCAGGGCTTCGACAAAATTCCTGGTAAAAGTACAATTGACCCGGTAGAAATCTTCCTTCTTCCTGGCCTTTGTAAGCCCTGCATTATGGATGATGTAATCGAACTTTACACCTGCCTTTTTCTGGTCGAGAAGGAATTCAACAATCCGCTCTTTCTCAGTAAAATCGATCTCGGCAAACCTGATCCCGGGATCCTGGAGATAGGCGCGGGAACTTGATTTCCTAACCCCGGCATATACTGTAAAGTCTTTCTTTAAGGCTTCCTCTACCAGGAAACTACCGATAAATCCGCTGGAGCCGGTGATCAGGATATTAGCCATCAGTATCAGTCAAAATGCTTAACCCAGCAGCGGCGGGTGATATGCTGCCTTACTGTCTCAAAATTCTTCCACATCAGCACAGCACCTTTATTGTCTTCAAGCTGGGGATTTGTCACAACATATTTGACATTGTTCTTCAGAAACCCTTTGTGGATCTCGTTATAATAAATCGAAACAGCTCCTTTATTCAGGTATTCGGGTTTTACCCCGTTAAGGTACATATCGATGATTTCATTCGACTTGAGCGCCCTGAGGATGTAATACCAGCCAAAGGGGAACAACCTTCCGTTGGACTTCTGCATAGCCTTTGTCAGGGAAGGTAAACAGACTCCAAAACCCACCACATCATCCGCCTGGTCGAGGACCATACAAACATAATCGGGATTGATGAACGGGAAATACTGTTTGGTGTAGAGGTCGGTCTGCTTTTTGGTAAGCCTGGTATACCCGTAAAGGTTATCGAAGGCCTCATTGAGAGTATTCCACATTTTACCGGCATAGGGTAAAAAGTCCTTTGCCTTTTTGGCTTCCAGTATCCTCAGGTTATATTTTTTAGCGACCAGTTCGGCGGTTCTCTTGATTTTATCAGGGATAGGCAGCATTTTAACCTCGTTTTGCACCCAATCGGCAGCCCTCTCAAACCCCAGCTTCTGCATATGATCCACATAGTAAGGATAATTGTAGATCGATGCCAGGGTTGCAAGCTCTTCGAATCCTTTGATCAGCATGCCTTCGTTATCCATGTCGGAAAACCCCAGGGGGCCGTGGATACCATGCATCCCTTTTGATTTCCCCCATTCGATGACCGCATCGACCAGGGCTTTCGACACTTCTATATCATCGATAAAGTCTATCCAGCCAAACCTGACCAGTTTTTCATTCCATCGTGTATTCGAGGCATTGTTTATTATTGCAGCAACCCTTCCCACAAGTTCATGCCCTTTGTATGCAAGGAAATACCGGGCTTCACAAAATTCGAATGCGGGATTTTTTTTGGGGCTGAGGGTATTCCTTTCATCCATGCGCATTGGAGGGCACCAGTATTTATTGCCCTTGTACAGTTTGTAAGGAAATTTTATAAAACGGCTTAAATCCCCCTTTGACGTTACCGGTTTTATAATAATGCTCATAGTTCCTGTTTTATGGCATCATTTGATGATGCGAAGCTTCTTTCCGACCCTTTCGAACTTCTCCAGGGCGGTGTCGATCTGTTCCTTGGTATGGGTAGCCATAAGAGAAAAACGGATCAGGGTGTCGTCTTTGCTGACAGCCGGGGAAACTACCGGGTTGATAAATACACCCTCATCCAGCAGCATTTTTGTCAGGGTAAGGGTTTTAATATTATCACGGATATACAGAGGGATGATAGGAGTTTGTGAGAGGCCTGTGTCAAATCCGAGGCGTTTGAAATTTTCAAGTGCATACCAGGTCAGTTCCCAGAGATTTTTGATACGTTCCGGCTCACTCTTGAGAATTTCAAGGGCGGCAAGCACGGCAGCTGCGGAAGCAGGCGTCATGCTGGCGCTGAAAATCAGGGTGCGGGAGTGATGTTTGATATAATTGATAGTTTCAGAATCGCTGGCAATAAAACCACCCAGGGCAGCAAGGGATTTGGAAAAAGTTCCCATGATCAGGTCTACCTTCTTGGTAAGCCCGAAATGGGAAGCCGTACCTGAGCCGTTCTCCCCGATAACACCGATGGAGTGTGCATCATCGACCATCACCGAAGCAGCATATTTATCGGCAAGTTTAACAATCTCGGGAAGTTTCGCTATATCGCCGTCCATGCTGAAAATGCCATCCACAACAATAAGCTTTACCCTGTTTGGTTCGCATCTTTTCAACACCCTTTCAAGCGACTGCATGTCGTTATGCCTGAATTTTAAAACCTTGGCAAAAGAGAGCCTGGTTGCTTCAATAATGGAAGCATGGTCCAGTTCATCGATGAGAAGGTAATCGTTACGTCCCGTCACCGTTGGGATGACCCCGAGGTTAACCTGGAAACCTGTGCTGAAACAAAGGGCAGCTTCCTTTTTGACAAACTCTGCCAGCTTCTTTTCAAGTTCAACATGGATATCGAGGGTCCCGTTTAAAAACCTTGACCCAGCGCATCCTGTGCCGTACTTCTCGGTTGCTTTGATCGCAGCTTCCTTGATAGCGGGATGGTTGGTGAGCCCCATATAGCTGTTTGAACCGAACATCAGCACTTTTTTTCCGCCAATGGTTACGACCGTGTCCTGATCAGACTCAATCATCCTGAAGAACGGGTAAATTCCCATTCTTTCCACTTTCTGCGGATCGGTATAATGAGAAAATTTCCTTTGAAGGATCCTCATAATTATATATTTGAATAATAAAACATGTAAAGATAGACTTTTTTTCAGATATTTTTATCGGCAAATTCCCTTCCCAGTTTCAGAGCTTTCAGGTTTTTCCCGATGACATCTTCGCCTTTGGTTCTGAATGTAAAGCGGATGGCATCCTCGAATTTTTCATACGCCAGGCCGAGGAATGGCGAGGCTGCCCCCAGTATGACAATGTTAGCCGACCTCGCCGATCCTGCCTCTTTTGCCAGTGTATCGGCATCAAGGGCGATATGGCGGGGCAGTTTTTTGATCGCAGCTATCACCGTATCAAGCTCGGGATAATTTGATATGTTGTTAAACGGGGTTGTATTTGTTACAAGCCATCCTGTTTGTGGTGAAAGGTACCCGAGGTACCTGAGCGATTCGAGTGGTTCGACCGATATTATAAGGTCGGCCTGGCCGAAAGGGATCAGGTCCGAAGCGATTTCCTCGTGGGATATCCTGAGATTTGACATGACATCCCCTCCCCTCTGGCTCATTCCATGGACCTCCGATTGTTTAAGGAACATCTTTTCCTGGAGTGCGGCATAACCGATGATCGCAGCGATGGAAATGATGCCCTGGCCTCCTACGCCGGCTAAGATGATATCTTTCTTCATTCTGTTGGTATTATGCTGTTATTTGAATTTTTGCCTCATTCGTTTGTCAATGGCGACGATACATTCCCTCCTCGGGATGATGACCGAAACTCCCATGTAATCGATTTCTTCCTTCATCACCCTGACATTCTCTTCATGGTATTTTTTCAGGGGTTTGATCACACGGATATGGGATTCTTCCACTCCCAGCGCTTTGCAGATGTCTTCCAGCCGCCCCGTTCCGGCAGAATCCTGCCCCCCGGTCATGGCCGTAGTTGCATTATCCAGGATAATAATGGTAACCGGGGACTTATCATTGACCGCATCGAGCAATCCCGTGATCCCGCTATGAGTGAACGTGGAATCGCCGATCACGGCGACAGAGGGTATAAAGCCAGCATCGGCGGCTCCTTTGGCCATGGTAATGGAAGCTCCCATGTCAACACAACTGTTGATCGCTTCATAAGGTGCAAGGGCCCCAAGTGTATAACATCCGATATCGGAGAACACCCTTCCTTTCGGAAGGTCTGCCAGTACTTCATTCAACGCCTTGTACGAATCTATGTGCGGGCAGCCTGAACACAGCTGGGGCGGACGTCCAACCATCAGGTCGGGAACCTGGAGCCCTTTGGTATCGGGCAAACCCAGCGCAACAGCAAGGATATTAGGGTTCAGCTCTCCGGTCCTGGGGATAGTCCCGTCGAATCTTCCCCTGATCTTTTTCACACCCGGGACATAACCGCTGATCAGTTCCTCTATCATCGGGTAGCCGTCTTCGAGGATCAGCAGTTCGCCGCATTCATCAATAAGTTTTTCAACCAGCTTGCGCGGGAGAGGGTACTGCCCTATCTTTAATACCGGGTATGGGATTTTACGGTCAGGGAAGTTCTCCATAAGGTAATTCAGCGCAATACCTGATACCAGAATGCCGATTGACTTGTCAGGGCCGTCGATGTACGTGTTAAAAGGAGAATTCTCAGATTCTTCAATGAAAAGCAGATGCGAAGCCAGCAGGTTTTTATATCGTTTCCTCGCAATGGCCGGCAATAGGACGAACTGCCTCAGGTCATCGGGCAGGTGCATGGTGTTCTGTTCACGGCTTGCAACGCGGACCACCCCCGAGCGTGAATGTGCCATGCGTGTCGTTATCCTGAGCAAAACGGGGATTTTGTATTTCTCCGAGAAATTAAAGCCGTAATGTACCATGTCGTAGGCTTCCTGCTGGCTTGAGGGCTCAAGGATGGGAACCATGGCGAATTTGCCGTAAAACCTCGAATCCTGTTCGTTCTGGGAGGAATGCATGGAAGGGTCATCGGCCGAAACTACTATGAGTCCGCCGTTCGCACCTGTAATAGCCGAGTTGATAAACGGGTCGGCGGCAACATTAAGGCCAACGTGTTTCATACAGACCATAGCCCTCTTGCCGGCATACGACATACCAAGAGCAGCCTCCATGGCCGTTTTCTCATTTGTAGACCATGAACAATGAATATTGTTTTCTTTAGCAACCGCTGAATGCTGCACATATTCGGTAATCTCGGTTGAAGGAGTTCCGGGGTAAGCATAGATCCCGCTAAGACCTGCATCGAGTGCGCCAAGGGCTATTGCCTCGTCACCAAGTAATAAAAGCTTATTTGCCATGACAGTTTTGTGAATGTATCAGAGCAAAAATAAGAATATTTTCCTAAAGGGTTTCCTTTTTTGAATCGCACATTTTAGCTACTTTTGATGCAATTTTAATTTTTCTTACAAGAACTGACTCCATGGACCTTCGTAAACTACTCTTTTCTGCTATCCTGACCCTGACTGTTCTGATCTCTTTCCAGTTTACGGCATTCGCCCAAAATGGCATTATCAGGGGGTTTGTCTATGAGAAAGAAACGGGTGAGCCCATCCTCTTCACCAATGTTTACCTGTATAAAACAACTTACGGGGCCACCACCGACCAGAACGGGTTCTTCACCATTTCAAAGATCCCTTCAGGACAATATACGCTGATGGTAACATATATCGGCTGCGATACCCTGAGGATCCCAATGACGGTAAATAAAAACGACCTGTTCACAAAAAAACTTTATCTCAACAAGTCCAGCATCGAATTGCAGGAAGTCAGCGTTTCAGCTTCAAAACAGGATAAAACCACCCAAACCCAGACGTCCATCATCAAAATTACTCCCAAGGAGATCATGCAGATCCCGACCATTGGCGGGCAGCCCGACCTGGCCCAGTACCTTCAGGTGCTCCCCGGTGTGATTTTCTCGGGCGACCAGGGCGGCCAGCTCTATATCAGGGGAGGCCCCCCTGTACAGAACAAAGTATTGCTCGACGGCATGATCATTTATAATCCTTTCCACTCTATCGGCCTGTTCTCTGTTTTTGATGTTGACATCCTTAAGAATGTGGATGTATATACCGGCGGGTTCAATGCCGAATATGGTGGCAGGATCTCATCGGTGATGGATATCACTACAAGGGATGGGAACAGGAACCGTTTCAGCGGAAAGTTCGATATAAGCACTTTCGGGGCAAAAGCCTTGTTTGAAGGGCCCATTGCAAAAGCAAAAACCGAAGATGACGCTTCAGCCTCGCTGATCCTCTCGGTAAAAGGCTCTTACCTGGAACAGAGCAGCAAGATTTTCTACAACTATATAAACGAAAACGGGCTGCCATACAACTACCTTGACGTTTATGGGAAGATTTCCATCAATGCCGCCAATGGCAGCAAGGTAAACCTGTATGGCTTTGATTTCAACGACAAGGTACAATACCAGATCCTGCAGAATTACCACTGGAACTCATACGGAGGAGGGCTCAACTTTGTGGCCATCCCGGGCAAAAGCCCTGTCCTGCTTGAAGGCCATGCATCCTATTCATATTATAAAGTCGATATGGCCGAAGAAAACAAGTCTCCCCGTTCCAGCTCCATCGGGGGGTTTAATGTAGGCCTTGATTTTACGTATTTCTTCGGCAAGAACTCCCTCCGATACGGGCTTGAAGGTTCAGGATACCATACCCTCCTGAATTTCTATAACAGTATTAACAGGAGCATCAATTATGACCAGAATACTACTGAAGCTTCCCTCTATGGAAAATACAAGTGGATCTTAGGGAAATTCATATTTGAACCCGGCCTCAGGCTGGAGTATTACGCTACCCTCGCAAACCTGAGGCTCGAACCCAGGCTGTCAGTAAAATACAATATGTTCCCTAAGTTCAGGCTTAAAATGGCTGCGGGCATGTACTCCCAGGATATCATCAGCACAACTTACAGCCAGGATGTGGTGAGCCTGTTTACAGGGTACCTTGCCGCACCCCAGAACCTGCAGAAGGAATTCCTGGGGAAACCTGTCAATACCCGCCTCCAACTTTGCGACCAGATTATCTTTGGTTTTGAATGGGATGTGCTTAAGAACCTGTTCCTGAATGTCGAAGGATATTACAAGTATTATCCCCAGCTTACCACGATGAACAGGAACAAGCTATACGACGACTCACCCGAAAACGCCGGCCAGCCCGATTATTTCAAGAAAGATTTCATACTTGAAACCGGCGACGCCGAAGGAGTTGACGTATCGCTTAAATACCAGCTCTCCAAGCTGAGTCTCTGGGTGACATACTCTCTTTGCTTTATTCATTTGTATGACGGAGTGATGCATTATGTGCCCATCTGGGACAGGAGGAACAACCTGAATCTGGTCGCCACTTACCTTTTCGGGAAAAGAGGCAGCTGGGAACTTGATGCACGGTATAACTTCGGCTCAGGCTTCCCGTTTACCCAAACCCAGGGATTTTATGAAAAGCTTACCTTCTCTGATATGGGAGGCGACTATACGACCAATAACGGTCAGCTTGGCATATTGTATGCCGATTACAACAAAGGCAGGCTGACTTACTACAGCAGGTTCGACCTCAGTCTTAAAAAAACCTTCTTTCTCGGGAAAAACTCAAGGCTTGACGCCACAGTGAGTGTGACCAATGCCCTGAACGAACAAAATATTTTCTATTTTGACCGCATCTCCTATACTCAGGTGAACCAGCTTCCTATTATGCCCAGCGCAGGCCTTAGTATTACATTCTGATAATTAAACCGATCATATCATAATCCTGCAATGAAAAAGATCAAGGCACTGGCGTTCCCTGTCCTTCTCTCCTGCCTTCTGTTTTGTGGATGCGGGAAAGAAATCTCCCTGGCCCCGTCAACCGATTCAAGGGCGGCTTTCTTAGGCAACTGGAGTGTTCAGGAAACCTGGGTGAAGCTTAATTATGAAGTGATTATTACCGCCGATACAAGTTCAAAAATGGGCGTGTTCCTCTACAATTTTGCCGATATTGGCTTTTCCTATGCTCCCGCCAAAGCTCTTGTTTCAGGAAACACCATCACTCTTGACCCAAACCAGTCGATCGGCGACAACCTGGTCGTAAGAGGATCGGGGACCATTACGGGAACCTCGGTTATAAACTGGAGTTACACCATCAGTGATGGGGCAACACAGAGGCAGGTTTCTTCGGTTTTTTCAAAGCATTAGGTTTCGCAGGGGGAGTTTTACGAAGCCTGTCGAGCCTTTGCATGACTGTATCATAGATCAGTGTGAAATTCTTAGGGTCTTTCTGATACCAGGCAATGTTTTTTATAAACTGTGATCTCGTCACATGGTACCTGCGGAAAAGTTTACGGTATGCTTCCTGGTTCCATTTACTGTCCTGCTCCCCCCTGTTCCTCTGTATCATCAGCCCGCCCTCAAGTAAATGCACATCAACAAGGAGGGCCATCAATTTCTTTTCAGAAATAACAGAGTCGGCAGGCAGGGCGGCATTTTCCCCCGTTGATCCGGGTGAACTGCACGCAAGGAAAACCGATAGCAGGCCGGGAATTATGAAAGCAGCAATATGCCTCATTATTTCTTTCTTTCCAGGTACTCCTTATTGATTGCCACCAGTATGGTATGGGTGATGTCAAGGCTGTCATTTGCCACGATGATCTCCCCGTCGCTTTTATATCCCATGATGTAATCAAACCTGTAGGCGCGGTTGAAGCGCTTAAGGAAAGTGGTCAGGGTATCGGTCAGGGTCTGGTTCATTGCCAGCTGCTGCTGGGTCATCATTTGCGTGTACCTGTCCTTCTTCTCAAGAAGTTCCTGCTGCCGTTTCATGAGGATCTCATAAATCTGTTTGGACTTTTCTTCTGAAATGGCATTGGCCTGAACTTTCTGTTGAAAATCGGCCCCGTCCTTTTGCAGGCTTTCTTCGTCTTTTTTGAGTTCCCCCTGCAACCTGTTCACCGTTGATTCAAGGTCTTTCCTGAGGTTCCTTATAAACTCGTATTTCATGTTCAGGGAGTCAAGGTTCAGGTAAACAACCGAAAGGGCCTTCCCTTTCGAATTTTGCAATGCCACAGGCAATTGAACCTGGTTGTCCTTTTTTGTCAGCACAATGATATATAAAATGACAAGGCCTGCAAGAAGAACAAGCCCGAGTACCGTATTGACAGTAAAAACAAAAAACGGGTGTTTAGCTGTTGTGTGTTGTTCTGCGTGTGTTTCCGTCAGCTCAATAGCTGAATTTTCCTGAATCTCTCCAGGCTTATTTCCAATTTCTTCCTGCATGATTTAACGTTTTAATTACCTAATTCCGACATGAATTTGATGCGCATAAGACGGATTTCTTCTTCGGTAAACTCATCTTCCCCGAGTTCACGAAGGGCTTCATTGATGGAATCCGATTCCGCTTTGCGAAAGTACTCGAAAATTTCTTCCTGGTGGTAAGGATCCACCACTTCATCAATATAATAATCGAGATCGATCTTGGTTCCCGAGCCTACGATACTTTCAATTTCAGAAAGCAATTCCGAAAAACTCAGGTTCTTGGCCAGGGCAATATCTTCCAGTGCTATCTTACGGTCTATACTGCGGATGATATACACCTTTATCCCCGACTTGTTCACCACTGATTTCACGACCATGTCCATCGGCCTGATGATCTCGTTTTCTTCAACATATTCCTTGATAAGGTCAAGGAACGGTTTGCCGTACTTATGTGCCTTGCCGCTCCCAACACCCGTGATCTGTTTCAGTTCTTCGGGGTTGATAGGATACTGGATGGCCATGTCTTCGAGGGAGGGATCCTGGAAGATAACAAACGGGGGAAGTTTTTCCTTGCGGGCTATTTCCTTCCTCAGGTCTTTCAGCAGGGCAAACAAGGTTTTATCGGCCGTGCTGCTCTTTGACCCCATGGCTTCCATAAGGTCCTCCTCCTCGGGATTCTCATAGTCCCGGTCATCCATGAGCATCATGGAATAAGGGTTCTTCAGGAATTCATTACCCTCGGGGCTGATCTTTAGCAAGCCGTAGTTCTCGATGTCCTTAGTGAGCAACCTTTCGATCAAAGCCTGCCTGATCACAGCATTCCAGAATTTCTCCTCTTTTGCCGCCCCCTTGCCGAACTCGGGCAGCTTATTATGTTTATAGGATTTTATAGTGGCTGAGTTCTTGCCGATGATAATATTTATAATATGCTTGTTCTTGAACTGCTGCTTGACAGCAACAACGGTTTCAAGAACCAGTTGCACATATTGTTTTCCTTCAAATTTTTTCCTGGGATGCATGCAATTATCACAGTTCTGGCAGTTTTCTTCCCTGAATATCTCTCCGAAATAATGCAGCAGCTGTTTGCGGCGGCAAACCGAAGATTCGCTGTAACCGACAGTTTCGAGCAACAGCTGCTTTGCGATTTCCTGTTCGGCAACCGATTTGCCTTTCAGGAATTTCTCAAGTTTTTGAATGTCTTCATAAGCATAGAAAGCAATGCAGTTGCCTTCCCCGTCATCCCTTCCGGCACGGCCTGTTTCCTGGTAATATCCTTCCAGGCTCTTGGGCATGTCGTTATGGATGACATACCTCACGTCGGGTTTGTCGATGCCCATGCCAAAAGCTATAGTGGCCACGATCACATCAACTTCTTCCATCAGGAACTTATCCTGGTTCGACCTGCGGGTTGCCGCATCGAGGCCTGCATGGTATGGGAGCGCTTTAATGCCGTTCACCACAAGAGTGTCGGCGAGTTCCTCGACCTTCTTACGGCTGAGGCAATACACTATACCCGATTTCCCTATATGACCCTTGATGTATTTAATGATGTCCTTGGAAGAATTTTTCGTTTTGGCCCTGACTTCATAATACAGGTTTGGCCTGTTGAAGGATGCTTTGAAAACCGTAGCATCCATCATGTTCAGGTTCTTTTGTATGTCCTGCTGAACTTTTGGGGTTGCGGTTGCAGTAAGAGCGATTACCGGTACATCCTGCCCTATGGCCTGTATAATGGGCCTTAAACGGCGGTATTCAGGCCTGAAATCGTGGCCCCATTCCGAAATACAATGCGCCTCGTCTATCGCATAAAAGGAGATATTGATTTTTTTCAGGAAATCGATGTTCTCTTCCTTGGTGATTGTTTCGGGGGCTACATATAAAAGCTTCGTCTTCCCCCTTGTTACATCTTTTTTAACCTGGGTGATCTCCTGCTTGGTGAGAGAGGAATTCATAAAATGCGCCACTTCTTCTTCGGTGCCGAAGCTTCTCATTGAATCGACCTGGTTTTTCATCAGGGCAATGAGGGGGGATACGATGATCGCGGTACCTGGAAGAACCAGGGCCGGCATTTGGTAACACAATGATTTACCACCCCCTGTGGGCATTATCACAAATGTATCTTTTTTAGCCAGGACATTAAGAATTACAGCTTCCTGGCTGCCTTTAAAACCATCAAACCCAAAAACTTTCTTTAATACTTCGTGCAGCTTGTATTCGTCTTTGCTTACTGCCATTTCAAAATGATTAATTTCGTACTTTTGTCGGACAAACTTGATTATTAATTTTTTAGCTCTTATATACAAATATAAACATAAACATCTCCAAATAACCAAAAAAAAATAAAAAAATTGTGCATTGAAAACATCTGACGCATTGAAAAAGGTTGCAATCCGCACAATTGAGGATGAAGCAGCAGCAATTAAGAATCTGTCTAAATCGGTGAATGATGATTTTATGAAATGCGTGGAGCATATCATCGGTTCGAAAGGCAGGGTTGTGGTAACGGGGATAGGTAAAAGTGCTATCATCGGCCAGAAGATTGTTGCCACGTTCAACTCTACAGGCACACCGGCAATATTTATGCATGCCGCTGATGCCATTCACGGGGACCTGGGTATCATTCAGAAAGACGATATCATCATCTGCCTTTCAAAAAGCGGGGAAACTCCAGAGATCAAGGTTCTGGTCCCCCTTCTGAAACAACATGGCAGCCTACTGATATCCCTTGTTGGGAATACCGGTTCGTACCTGGCTCTGCAGTCAGACTATGTGATTGATACCACCGTTTCGAGGGAAGCCTGCCCGAATAACCTGGCCCCCACCTCAAGTACGACGGCTCAGATGGTCATGGGCGATGCCCTGGCAATATGCCTGCTTGAAGCCAGGGGGTTTACGGCCGGCGATTTCGCGAAATTTCATCCGGGCGGAGCCCTCGGAAAGAAAATGTATCTTAAAGTCTCCGACCTCTATATCCGCAACCAGAAACCCATGGTCAAAGGGAGCGATGACATAAAAAAAGTAATCATCGAAATTTCCTCCAAACGGCTGGGGGCCACCGCAGTGCTTGACGGGACGAAGCTTATCGGTATCGTTACCGACGGGGACCTGAGGCGTATGCTTGAAAAGGATCTTGACTTACGCAAACTTAAAGCCATTGATGTGATGTCGCCCGGGCCCAAAACCATCAAACCCTCAACCCTGGTGATCGATGCCCTTACAATAATGCGGAAAAACAATATTACACAACTGCTTGTCGTCGACAGGTCATCCTACAAAGGGGTCATCCACCTTCATGATATACTTAAAGAAGGTATAATCTGATACTCAATGGGAAAAAAACTTGATGAATTCAACACCTACAGGGAGAAAATGAATGAAAAGATCCTCGCCCTGGATAATAAGGTGATCAAACGCATTTACAATATCGATACCAATGCATACATGGAAGGGGCCCTGCCGGTAAGGACCAAGGAAATGATGGGCCTTGTCGCATCCATGGTGCTGCGTTGCGACGATTGTGTGCGCTACCATCTCATCAAATGCCATGAACAGAAAGTGAACCGTGAAGAACTTTCAGAGGTTTTTGCCATCGCAACCCTGGTCGGCGGAAGCATTGTAATCCCACACCTCCGGCGGGCAGTTGAATTCTGGGACGAACTTTCCGAAAATGGGCCTGAGGTTTAACATCAGATATAGCATGATAAACATCCGGGGGGCGCGTAAATTCGCGCCCCTCTGTTTCATTTTCATCCTGGCCTTGTCAATCACCGCGGCTTCGCAGGTGACCAAGATCATGGGCCATGTTAAAGATGCCAAAACCGGGGAAGCCATCCCCTTTGTCAATATTGTGCTTAAAGGCACTACCCTGGGAACCCTGACCGATTTTAACGGGTATTATGCCCTGGAATTCAAAGTAAAAGCCGACAGCCTCAGGGCCTCACTGATCGGCTATTCCGGCAAGACCAGGAAAATCAGCCTTCACCAGTTCCAGACGGTGGATTTTGAGCTTGAACCCCAGCTTTACAACCTCCCCGAAGTGGTGGTGCGCTATAAGGGGAACCCGGCTGATATCCTACTGCAGAAAGTGATAGACCATAAGAAATCAAATATGCTGCAGTCTTTTGACACTTACCAGTATAAGGCCTATACAAAGATCGAAGTCGACGCCAACAACATCAGCGATAAACTAAAACAAAGAAAAATCCTAAAACCTTTCGACTTCGTCTGGAATTACGTTGACACATCAACCATCAACGGGAAATCGTACCTCCCTGTTTTCATTACCGAAACAATGTCGGAGGTTTATTACAGGAAGTCGCCCCGCTCGAAGAAGGAGATCATCAAGGCAAGCCGGCTTTCAGGACTTGAGAACGAAAGTGTGTCGCAGTTCCTGGGGAACCTTTCCCAGGAGGTTGACGTTTATAAGGACTACGTGTTGGTCTTTGAGAAGAATTTTATAAGCCCGATAGCCGACTTCGGCCTGGATGCATACAAATATTACCTTGTAGATTCGGCCTATATAGGAAATAACTGGTGCTACCATATGATGTTCAAGCCAAAACGCAAACAGGAACTGACGTTTACCGGGAACATCTGGATAGCCGACACCTCGTTTGCCGTAAAAAAGATCGATATGCGCATAGCCGGCGATGCAAATATCAATTTCGTGAACGACCTGGCCATTGCCCAGGAATACGAATGGGCAAACAACAAGTACTGGCTCCTTACAAAGGATAAATTCTCGGTTGATTTCAACGTGTTTGAAAATGCCCGTAAGCTCATCGGATTCTTCGCCCATCGAACAGTACAGTATTCTGATTTTCAATTCGACATACCGGAAGCGAAAAAGTTCTTTTCCATGCCGTCGAATGTCCTGATCGAACCTGAATCGGGTAAGAAAGATGATGCATTCTGGGAGAACAACCGTCCCGAAAGGCTCAACAAAACCGAAAGGGGCATCTATAAGATGGTTGATTCGGTAAAGAACATGCGTGTTTTCAGGACGTATGCGGATGTGATTTACGGGATAACAACCGGCTATCTCAGCTGGGGCAAGTTTGAACTTGGGCCTTACACAAAATTATTCAGCTACAACGGTGTGGAAGGGGCCAGGTTCAGGTTCGGCGGGCGTACGGCTAACAGTTTCAGCAGAAGGGTGCAGCTTGAAGGCTACGTGGCATACGGCACCCTCGACGGGGCATTCAAGGGGGGTGGCGACGTACTGTATATGCTCAGTAAAAACCCGAGAAGGGACTTATCAGTATCATATAAATGGGATGTGGAGCAGCTCGGCCTCAGCCCGAATGCATTTTCCACCGACAATATCCTCTCATCGATTTTCCATAGGGGGCCGAACAACAAACTTACCATGGTAAGGGAATATAAAGTGGGTTATGAACACGAATGGTTCAATGGGCTCATCAATACCCTTACCCTCACGCACAGGGAAATGTTCCCGTTAGGGATGACGCAGTTTGTTGTGTTCCCTGCCGACCCCTTAGTCCCGGTCTTCATGAACTCAATCTATACTTCCGAAGTGAAATTCGACACCCGTTTGTCGTGGCGCGAAAAATTCATTAATGCCGAATTTTACAGGTATACTATAAGTTCCAGCTATCCCATCATCCTGATCAGCCTCTCATGCGGCATCCCGAATGTGTTTAAAAGCGATTACGAATATTATAAGCTGCAGCTGAATATTCAGCAATGGTTCAATTTCTCGACCATAGGCTGGTCGAAATACAAGATAGAAGCCGGCAAGATCTGGGGGACCCTGCCCTATCCCCTGCTCAGGAACCATGACGGGAACCAGACTTTCCTCTTCGACGAGGATGCTTCAAACCTCATGAATTATTATGAATTTGTGAGCGATATGTGGTTCAGCGTCTACTTTACGCATCACTTCGACGGGCTTATTTTCAATCATATCCCCCTTCTCAGGAAATTAAAATGGAGGGAAGTGGTTCATGCACGTTGTGTTTACGGTACACTGGAGCCAAAAAACGAAGATTACTCCCTCTTTCCTGACCAGATGAGGCCTTTCGGAGGGGAACCCTACCTGGAAGCCGGCGCCGGTATTGAAAATATTTTTAAAATTTTCAGGGTTGATGCTGTTTGGCGGATGACCCACCTGCATGACCTTCAAAACCCAAATGTCACTAAATTTGGTGTTTTCGTTTCGATGAACTTTACATTCTGACATTTTTTCCTACTTTTGGATCAGCAAAGACAAAATTGCCCCATGATACTCCGCACCGAAAAAATCATTAAAAAATACCGCAAGAGAACAGTTGTAAACGAGGTCTCTGTGGAGCTTAAACAAGGGGAGATCGTTGGTTTGCTGGGGCCAAACGGGGCCGGGAAGACCACTTCATTTTACATTATCGTAGGCCTTATCAAACCCTTTGCCGGGCAGGTTTACCTCGACGACCTCAATATCACCAATGAACCTATGTACAAGAGGGCCCAGAGAGGCATCAGCTACCTGCCCCAGGAAGCCTCCGTTTTCCGTAAATTAAGCGTTGAAGACAACATCAGGGCCATACTTGAATTTACCGGACTGCCCAAGGATAAACAAAAGGAACGCCTCGAAACCCTTCTTGATGAATTCGGCCTCCAGCATGTAAGGAAAAGCGAGGGAATAACCCTCTCGGGCGGGGAGCGCCGCAGGTGCGAGATCGCCCGCTGCCTTGCCGTGGATCCGAAATTCATCCTGCTTGACGAACCTTTTGCCGGTATAGACCCTATAGCTGTTGAAGATATCCAGAATATCGTTTCAAGGCTGAAAGAAAAGAACATCGGTGTTCTTATCACCGACCATAATGTTCATGAAACACTTACCATCACCGACAGGGCATACCTTCTCTTTGAAGGCTCGATCCTCCGCGCAGGAACATCCCGCGAGCTTGCCGATGATCCGCATGTGCGAAAAGTGTATTTAGGGGAAAATTTCGAGCTCAGGTAAGAGGTGCTCGCATCTCACACCGCTGCTGCACCTGTCGCTCATATATACGCAACGTCGCTGCGCCTACTGCGCCAGTCGCTCACGATATTGCACCGCTGCTGCGCCTGCTGCGTCGCTCAAACAATCAATCACCTGAATTTAATCATTCTCCTGATCGCTCCTTGCAGCCAAGGCAGCTTGTGCAATATGTTCCGCTCCTTGCAGCCAAGGCAGCTTGTGCGAGATACTTCACAAATTACAATTTCCGAACTTCACTTCCCGATACCTATATCTCCCTCTGAAACCCCAGTGAAAGCAAGAGGTACAGCAAAATGATCAGGGGTATGGCATTGAGGGAAAACAATACCAGCAGGACCAGCGACGAGATCAGTAAAATGTAAGCCTTCATGTTTTCGGCCCAGCCGGTCGTCTTGAATTTTATTGAAAAAATCTTGAAATCCGACACCAGCAGATAAGAGAAAAATACCGTCAGGATCGCAATGACCCTTGAGTTTGAAAAGAATTCGACAAAAAAATCGAGCTTTATCAGGGTGTAAATGTGAGGCTGCAGGAAAATCACGAGGGGGATAGAAGCAAAGAAAATGGCGTTGGCCGGTGTGGGCAAACCTATGAAATTCTCGGCCTGCCTAAGGTCGATGTTAAATTTACCCAGTCTTAATGCAGAACATACCGGGATCAGCAAGGCAAAATAAGGGGTGATATGCATACGGTCAAGCGCATTACAGCTCCCTGCACAATTGGCCGTGAGGAGGTTGAATACAATAATACCCGGGGCCACTCCGAAGGAAACCACATCAGCCAGGGAATCCAGCTGCTTACCGAGTTCCGAGCGGGCATCCAAAAGCCTGGCAAGCGTACCGTCGAGGAAATCGAAGACCGCCGCTATGAAGATGAATGCAGCGGCCCATACTATCTGGCCCGACATCATGGATGTTATCGAAAGAACACCGCTGACCAGGTTGAGCAGTGTCACTGAATTGGGTATGTAATATTTGAACTTCATAAATGCAAATTTACACTTTTTAAAATGCAATCGATGTGCATGGTTTTACCGGTCGCTTTTGTTTTTTTTCTACTTTTGCGCCACACATTTAAACAAAGATACTATGAAAAATCTGTACAAGCTAATTCTGATGGCAGCTTTTCTGCTGCTGCTCGGTAAATCTTCCATGGCCCAGTTCACCGTTTCGGGCGAATTCAGGCCCAGGGCCGAATACCGTGACGGATATACCAAGCTGCGCGACTCAACACAAACAGGCTACGGAGACATCCTTGGCAGGGCCCGCATTATTTTTGATTATAAAAATGAGAAATTCACCACCCGGTTTTCATTACAGCATGCTTTTGTTTTCGGCGAAAACAATTTCTTCAGCAGCGATACCATAAGGAACAATACGGTCAATATTTTTGAAGCCTGGTTCAAATACAATTTCCTCAGCAACTTCTCGGTACGGGTAGGTAGGATCGCCATCTCCTACGATGACCAGAGGATTATCGGTTATAACAACTGGAGACCCCAGGGATCGGCCCACGACATGGTCGGGTTCCAATGGGGAGCAACAAAAGCAGCCTACCAAGGAGATTTCGGTTTCGCCATCAACAATACCAGTCCGGCAGGCGCTTTCATCTCCAATTACAACATGAAAAATTACAAATACATGTCGTACCTCTGGAACCAGAAAACATTCTTTAAGGATATGCTGAAAGTTTCGGTGATAGCCCTTGTTGATGCTTACCAGCTGCCAACCCAGTACCAGACGGTTACTTCATCCCAGATCCTCTGGGTAGTCAATGGCACCGATACGGTTGGACATACGACCATCACCACCAAATCCCAGGTCCCGATAACCAACCCCAACCAGGTATATGCAAGGTTTACCGTTGGCGGCAATGCATGGCTCAACTGGAAAAACCTCAGCGTATGGGCAGGGGGTTATTACCAGGGCGGACATATACAGGACGGGCGCAAAGTTGCAGCTTACATGTTCGGCGCAAACGTGGGTTACCAGATCGTGAAACCCTTTAAGCTTATGGTTGGCTACGAACAACTCAGCGGTACCGACAACAACCCGGCCAACAAGGCGGATGTTGCAAAAAAAGTGAGCAGTTTCAATACGCTGTATGGTACCAATCACCAGTTATACGGATATATGGATATGTTCACCAGCATGCTGCAGGGAACCCCCAATTATCCCGGGCTGAACCAGATCTATGCCCGCGGTACGGTGAATTTCAGCAAAGTCACTTCCCTCGAAGCAACCTACCGGTATTTCAGCTTCGGCAAGGATTATCTCACCGACGGCACTAAAGTCAATAAGAACCTGGGCTCGGAACTCGACATGATGTTCCTGTACAAACCCCTGCCAAATGTGGAACTCAATGCAGCTTACTGCTATTTCTTCCCGAATTCAACCATGGAACTTCTGAACGGTTTGAAAAGCTCTGTAAGGGGGTCGCAGTACGTTTATCTGATGATCACTTATAAACCAAAGTTCTTCAGCACCGAAAAGAATTAGTCTTACCTTTGAAACATCCGGCCACTCCAGGCTTCATGCCCGGGGCCGGGTGTTTTTATGTTTACCGGTCTCAAACACGCTTATGGACCTCCCCAAGGGTATACCGATTACCGATTATAATTATGACCTGCCTGCGGATCGCATCGCCCAAAGGCCCCCCGGAAGGCGGGATGCGTCACGCCTCCTGGTTTACCGGGATGGCCTTATAGAAGACAGGCAGTTTTCGGAAATAGACGGCCTTATCCCTGAAGGGAGCCTGGTTGTATTTAATGATACAAAGGTGGTCAGGGCAAGGATTCTGTTTGCCAAATCCACAGGAGGGCTTGTCGAAATTTTCTGCCTCGAACCATTATCCCCTACCGTTGATTTTCAGCTTGCTTTTCAACAGGGACCGGGATGCCGCTGGAGTTGTTTGGTCGGCAATTCAAAAAAATGGAAAGACGAACCCCTTGAAAAGAACCTGGGCCTTAACGACAGCTGGCTGAAGGCCATAAGAAAATCAAGCCTCTCCGATGGTTGTTTTGAGATTGAATTCAGCTGGGCTCCTTCTTCGCTTTCTTTTTCGGATGTCCTCCTTATGGCCGGCAGTATCCCTCTCCCACCCTATATTAACAGGGAATCGGATGAGGAAGACACCCTCAGGTACCAGACGGTGTATGCAAAACATGAAGGATCGGTTGCAGCTCCAACTGCAGGGCTGCACTTTTCGGAGGATATTCTTGAGCGGCTGAGGACCCGCAACTGTATTGAAGAACAACTTACCCTGCACGTTGGATTGGGGACTTTCAGGCCTGTGAGCGTGGCAAATGTTTGTGACCATATCATGCACAACGAATCTTTCGTCGTTAAACTTTCCACGCTCAGGTATTTGCGCAACCCGATTAACACCAATGTCATTGCAGTGGGCACAACCTCGGCAAGGACGCTTGAAAGCCTTTACTGGCTTGGTGTTGAGGCAATCGCACATCCGCAAACAGAGATAGAAATCGTAAACCAGTGGGATCCTTACCTTACGGAAGATCAGGGGCTGCCAGGCAAAACAGAAGCGCTCGACGCCCTCATCACTTATATGGAACACGCCGGGCTCAAAGAATTTCATGGAAGTACCAGCCTGATCATTGTGCCGGGATATAAATTCAGGGTCCTCAACGGCCTGATCACAAATTTCCATATGCCCCAGAGCACATTGCTGCTGCTTATCGCTGCATTTGCCGGGGATGGCTGGAAGACAGTGTATTCCCACGCCCTTGAAACGGGCTTCCGCTTCCTGAGCTATGGCGATGCCTGCATGTTTTTATGAAAATAAAATATGCAATTGTGTTTTTGTTTGCTTAATTTTGTGATTCAAATTCAGGAAACCATGACCTTAGGTATTTTATTGATATTCGGCCTCGGCACCCAGGAAATACTGTTAATCGCCCTGATCGTCCTGCTTCTTTTCGGCGGTTCAAAGATCCCCGAACTTATGAAAGGTATAGGAAAAGGCGTTAAAAGTTTCAAGGACGGCATGTCGGGAATTGAAGAAGAACTGAAAGCAGAACCCAAAAAGGACCAGGCTGAAGCCAAGCCTGAAGATAAAAAATAATCACCGTTTTAAACGGTTTATCAACAGCATCCAGAATGCAATCGTTTTGCATATCCCGGATGCTGTTTTTTTGTATTTTCACTTCTTCATTGTGAATTCTTTCACAGTATTTGGAAACAGTCTGAATATAAATTTATAAAATATTTCTAAATCGCTTTGGTATCACCATATAAAAATATATACCTTTGTCGATATATGCACAGAACCCCTATATCTTCTTAATCAAATGAAAAAGCTACTGATCCTTGGCGCGGGTACCGGCGGTACTATTATGGCCAACAAAATGCGTAAACTTCTTGAGCGCGACGAATGGGACATCACCATAGTCGACCAGTACAAAACCCATTATTACCAGCCGGGTTTTTTATTCATGCCTTTTGGTTATTACACGAAACACGATGTGGTTAAACCAAAAACAAATTTTATCCCCTTCGGCGTCAATGTGATCTTTCAGGAGATTGAGCGCATTGACGCCCCGGCCAAATCGGTCCATTTAAAGGACGGGACCAATCTCCGCTATGATTTCCTGATCATTGCAACCGGAACCCGCACCGCCCCCGAAGAAACCCCTGGTTTGACGGGCCCACTGTGGAGGAAAAACATTTTTGACTTTTACACTTATGAAGGGGCTTCGGCCCTTGCCGATTTTTTCAAGACATGGAAAGGCAGGGAACTTGTCCTGAACATAGCCGACATGCCTATCAAATGCCCGGTTGCTCCTTTGGAATTTGTGATGTTTGCCGATGCCTTCTTCGTTGAAAGAGGGCTGAGGAACGATGTCAACATTACTTACGTGACCCCGCTCTCGGGCGCTTTTACCAAACCCAGGGCCTCGAAAGTTCTGGGTGAACTGCTCGTTCAGAAAAATATAAATATTGTGCCCGACTTCTATATGGAGAGGGTCGACAATGAAAAGAAAGCCATTGTTTCTTACGACGAACGGGAGATCCCGTTTGACTGCCTGATCACCGTTCCGGTTCACAAAGGCGATCCCTTGATCGGCCGCAGCGGGCTGGGCGATGAAATGGACTTCGTAAAAGCCGATAAATATACTCTTCAGCAGATTGAATTTCCGAATGTGTTCGTGATAGGCGATGCCGGCAATTTCCCGACATCAAAAGCCGGATCGGTTGTACATTTCCAGGCCGATGTTTTAACAGAGAACCTGATGTGTGCCATAGAAGGCAGGCCACTTACCGATAAATTCGACGGGCATTCAAACTGCTATATTGAAACAGGTTTCGGAAAGGGCGCCCTCATCGATTTCAATTATGACACAGAGCCCCTTCCAGGCTCCTTCCCATTCCCCGGCATCGGCCCCTTCGGCCTTTTAAAAGAATCCCGTACAAACCATTACGGGAAACTGATGTTCCGCTGGATCTACTGGCATATCCTCTTAAAGGGAAAAGAAATGCCTATCGATTCCAAGATGACCATGGCAGGTAAAAAAATGTAATCCGGGGAATTATGGCTGAGAGAGAAATACAGGAGCAGCTTACCGAGCTCCGCCAGAAAATGGACCTGATACTTGAATATGTATCGGTGCAGAATCAGAAGCGGGAAGAAATCGACGACTTTGTTGAGGACGCTGGCATCATTATCAAAGATGTGGTCAAACAAACATCGGTCATTCTTGAAAAATCCCAGGTTGAACTGGATCATGTTGACCTGCCTTCAATGCTGATAAGGCTGCTTCAGAACCTGGGCACTTTCCAGGAGATGTTCGAGATGATGGAAAGCGCCTCTGACTTCATGAAGGATGTCACCCCTATCCTGCACCAGGCCGGGCTTGATGCAGTGAATAAAATGAACGATCTTGACAGCAAGGGGTATTTTGAATATATCAGGGAACTGGGTAACTTCGTCGACAAATGGATACAGGTATTCACCAAAGACGATCTTGTCAGGCTGCAGGGAAACCTTGAAAATATTGCAGGTATAGTACGCAATCTTTCAGACCCGGAACTGATGAAGGGCATGAATAATATGACTCTGGCCATTGCCAAAGTGAAGCCCGATGACAAACTCGATGACAAATCACTCTTTGGACTATTTAAACAACTAAACTCGCCGGAAGTGAGGAAGTCGCTTTCGTACTCGCTGAGGCTGGTGAAGGCGATGAAGACCTAGATAGCTGGATGACTGGATAACTGGATGACTGGATGACTGGATGACTGGATAACTGGATAGCTGGATAGCTGGATGACTAGATGACTGGATGACTGGATATCAAGCTATCGCAGCGAAGCTGCTTATCGAGTTATCATAGAATAAATGACAATAATAATTTAAATCAAACAAACATGGCACAGAAAGTTTTTGCTGGAATCAGCGTAGATGTAAACGATGAAGGGTACATGACCGATCGTACACAATGGACCAAAGACGTTGCAAAGGAAATCGCAAAGGAAGAAGGTATCGAGCTAACCGATAAGCATTATACCCTCCTCGATTACCTCCGCGAACGCCAGGCTAAAGGCGAAAGCCTTACCATCAGGTCGGTGGGAACCAGCGGTATCATCGACATAAAAGGATTTTACCAGCTTTTCCCGGGGGCTCCCATGAAAAAAGCTGCAAAAATTGCCGGTATTCCCAAACCTGCTTCCTGCGTTTAATCACGTTATTAATAACCGGGGCCTCCCTGGCCCCGGCTCCCCTCCTGAGAGAAGGAGAATTGACTTGGGATGATGAAAAACCTTATAACATAAAAACAATGGCAAAAGAAGAATTTCCCCTGAAAAAAGTCTGCCTGATTTGCGCCAAAGGCACAATAGAAGACGTTTATGCAACCCTGGTAATGGGCAACGGAGCGGTAATGGAAGGCATTGAAACCAAGATCTTTTTTACTTTCTTCGGTCTCGATGCGATCACAAAAAAACAAATGAACAGCCTGCATACCGGCACAGTCGGCAACCCGGCAATGCGTATGCCCGGCGGGCTCCCTTTCCCATCCATCCTGGGCATGCTGCCTGGTGTTGAAGCCGGGGTATCGGCCATGATGAAAGGCCAGATGGAAGCTCTTGACATTCCTCCCGTAAAAGAATTCCTTGAAATGATAGAAGCCGGCGGAGGCGAAATATACGCCTGTAAACTGGCTATGGACATGTTCAAATTAAAAAAGGAAGATCTGTGGGAAGGGGTTAAGGACGTGCTCACCGTAGGCGACTTCTATGAAAAATGCGGTGGGCTGCAGACTCAGATTATATTTACCTAGGCATCACCTGTCCCCATCACGATCATCACGATCATCACGGGCTTACCCGTTCCTGCTGATCTGCTGAAGCAGCTCCGGGTCTTTGATCTTTACAAGACGGTCTTCTACCGAGAGAATGCCGTCTTCTTTTAATTTCAGCAATACCCTCGTTGCGCTTTCCCTTGAAATTCCGATAAGGTCGGCCAGTTCCTGCCTTGTAAAAGGGATCTCAAATTCCATGTTCTCATAAATGATGCGGGAAAAATACAGCATCGCATCAGCCACTTTACCGTAAGTCTTCTTCTGCGACTGGCTCATAAACCTGTGGAAATTGTTCAGGCTGTCGCGCGACACGGAAATCAGGATCTCATAGGCAAATTCCCCGTTATTTTTGATCAGTTGCTTGAACATGCTTATATCAATATAACAGACCTTGATATCCTCAAGTGCAGCGTAAGAATAATGGTTCACCCTGTCACCAAACAGTGACGGCAACCCCAGGTAACTGTATTTTTTAACAATCTGCAGGATTTGCTCCTTGTCGGTGGAAGTCCGAACATATTCCTTTACCAGGCCCGATTTCAGATAAATGATATTGGAATTCAGGGAGCCTTCATGAATGATAATATCCCCCTTTTTAAACTCAGCTTCCCTGCTGTTCTCATTTACATCATCAAGCTCCCCGGGTGCCAGAACGGCAGCGGCACAGGACTTCTCCTTACAATCACGGCAATGTGTTTTATATGGGAGCGGATCGGGAAACATCAGAATGACAGCTTGGTTTATATTATTTTGCCCACAAAGATGCGTAATTTTTCACTAACCAAATGTGATTTTCGTCACATTATTGTATGATACTGATTCTATCTTTGCATGCTGCCTGTCACTGTTTCATATTGCCATTTGCACTTTTTAGCGTATCCAGTATCACGCCCCCTCATTCTCAAACTGCACATGGTCTTGGTAATTTTGACATCATGATTTCAGGCCTCCTTTCAATATCATCAAATACGCGGTCTGAATAAAAGAAAAAACCCATGAAAGCAGCTATTCCAACCAATGACGGATTGATGATGGCATCATCCTTTGAAGATGCCAGGGGGTTCCTTGTCCTTAAAATTGAACTGGGAAAAGTCGTAAAGGAAGAATTGATAGGAAGCAAACCGGGAAGAAGTTCCGCTGCCGGCGATGTTTTTGACTTGTTAAAAGATTGCTCTGCAGTTCTTGCAGGTAATATTACTGATGCTTCGAAAACAATTCTTGAAAAAAGACATATTTCATTCATCCCCTGCCGGGATATGATCATTACTAACGTAATCATGAATTACCTGGAACATGAGGCCGGTAAAGTGGCCGATACCTGTTGCTGTCCGTGATGCGACACTCTTATTATGAACCTTGAATCCTATTTTAGACCATTTCGCAGGCAGACCATAGGTCACCGGCAAACATATACTACGCCATTCGGCAGGCAGAAGATGGTGTATGCCGACTGGATTGCAAGCGGGCGCTTATACCGGCCCATCGAGAGAATCCTTACCGATACGATTGGTCCTTTTGTTGGCAATACGCATACCGAGACCAGTGAAAGCGGGAAATTGATGACCCGGGCCTATCATCTGGCCCATGAAAACATCAAAAAACATGTCAATGCCGGTAAGAAGGATGTGATAATTACGAGCGGTTTCGGAATGACCGGGGCTGTTGTCAAATTTCAGAGGATACTGGGATTAAAGCAATGCGGCGTGCTTTCTCATGGAAAATGCATGAAAGATAAAGGCAGGCCCGTGGTTTTCATAAGTCATATGGAACATCACTCCAATCAAACTTCATGGTATGAAACCGTAGCCGATGTTGTGGTGATAAAACCTGGGAAGGACCTACTGTTCGACCTCAACCATCTTGAAGACACCCTTAAATTATACAGCAAAGAGACGTTGCTTATCGGTTCTTTTACAGCCTGCTCCAACGTCACGGGAGTCAGAACCCCCATTCATGAGATGGCAGCGCTCATGCACAAATACGGTGGAAAGATCTTTGTGGATTATGCCGCATCGGCGCCTTACGATGTCATCAACATGCATCCCGGCGACCCCATTTATGACCTGGATGCAGTTTACTTTTCTCCTCACAAATTTCTTGGCGGGCCCGGTTCTTCAGGGGTTTTGATCTTCAATTCAGAACTTTACAACAACAAAGCTCCCGACCAGCCCGGGGGAGGTACCGTTGACTGGACCAATCCATGGGGAGAATATAAGTTCATTGACGATATTGAAATCCGTGAAGACGGCGGCACGCCGGGCTTCCTGCAGGCCATTCGCGCTGCACTCAGCATGGACCTCAAAAATCAAATGGGCGTTGACAGGATCCATGATCGCGAAAACCAATTACTGAAGATAGCCTTCAGTGAACTGGGGAAAGTCAAAGGCCTGCATATCCTGGCTGATAACGTCAGTGAGCGGCTAGGGGTGATTTCATTTTATATGGATTCCATCCATTATAACCTGCTGGTTTCCCTCCTGAGCGACCGTTTCGGCATACAGGTCAGGGGCGGATGTGCTTGTGCCGGTACTTACGGCCATTACCTTCTTGATGTAAGCTACGAAAAATCAAAAAAAATCACCGACAGCATCTCAAACGGAGATCTCTCCGCAAAACCAGGATGGGTCAGGCTTTCCCTGCATCCGACCATGAAAGACAAAGAAGTCGTATACATCGCCGATGCCCTGCTCCAGATCTCGAGGAACCATAAAGAATGGGGAAGTGATTACAATTATGACAAGCATACCAACGAATTCAGGCTTAACAGAAAACATCCTTCCGCCCCTGACGTAAACAGCTGGTTTATACTTTCCTGACAGCACAATGTGATAATTATCACATTTCCATGAGATTTCTTTCATGCGATTTAAGCGCTTTAATGTTAGGCTGGTTTCTACCTTTGTACACATCTAATTATCTACATTTTTACATTTAACAAAATTTCTATGGGCACAGAACTCGAGAAACAGATTGCTGATTTGAAAGTACAGGTAAATCAGCTGAAAGAAGGCACCAAAGACCAGCTTTCCATGGTGGTATTTTCAGGCGACATGGATAAGCTCCTTGCTGCCCTGATCATAGCAACCGGCGCAGCCGCTTTCGATATGAAGGTAAAACTGTTTTTTACTTTCTGGGCGATTTCCGCATTGCGGGATCCCGCTAAAAACGGTAAAGGCAAGAACTTCATTGAAAAAATGTTTGGGATGATGCTTCCCAAAGGGAGCCCCAAACTGAAACTTTCAAATATGAACATGGGTGGCATGGGTACAGCCATGATGAAAGGGATCATGAAGAAACACAAGGTCGCATCCATTGAAGAAATGCTGAAAACAGCCGGTGAACTTGGCATAGAGATCAACATCTGCGAGATGTCGATGAACCTGATGGGGTTTAAAAAGGAGGAGATGATAGATTACCCCCATATGACCATTTGCGGGGTTGCCACTTTCCTTACCGATGCAGCTGAAAGTAAAATTCAATTATTCATATAATCCATTATTAACTGCAGGTTAACCTGCTCCGGGTTTTCGGGCGGATCGTCCCGTATTATTCCCGGAAAATTAAAAAAGGAGAACACACAATGAGCACAGAAGAATTAAAAAACATCAAATCGAACACCATCGTTGACGCACGCGGTACTGCTTGTCCGGGCCCGTTATTGGCCGCCAAGAAAGCCATCGGGGAGATTGAATCAGGAGAGATTATGGAAATCTACTCTTCGGATGAAGGTACAAAGAACGACATCCCCAAGTGGTGCAATAAGATGACCCATGAATTTTTAGGGATAATTGAAGAAGACAGCTATTCAAGATTATTTCTGAAGAAAGCTTAACCCATCACCCCGGAAGTTCTTTCCCGCTTGAACTTTTATGATTTTAAATGCAAGCATGAAGACTGTTAAAGATCTTCCGGGGATTGGTCTGTCAGTAAAGGTTTTGACCCTGCGCCTTAAGCCGGTTCAGACTGAATTGAAATCACTGATTAATAATTGAAATTATGGAAACAAAAAAATCACCAAGGATACTGGTGTTTTCGACCGACAAGATCTCCGATCCAGGTATAGACCAGGCAGGATTGCGCAAGATCCATTATTCGCCAACGGTATATACTATAAGCCTCCCATGCTCATCGGGAATCAAACCCCGCTGGGTCATGCGTGCTTTTGAACAGGGTTTCGACGGCGTGTTCATTGCTGCCGACGGGCACGAATGCTCATACAGCTCACGCTGCCCTGAGTTTACCAATAAGATCATCGAAGAATGTCAGAAGCAAATGACTGAAAAGGGAATAAGCCCCAAGCGCATCAGGATGGCGGCCATCTGTTCGGTATGTGCAGAACCTTTTGCCAGTCATATGGCCAATTTCACAAAAATCTTAGCTGAACTTTCATGAGAACAGAAGAAAAAAAGTACGATGTAATGGTCATCGGGGGCGGCATTGCCGGGCAGGAAGCGGCCTTATCCCTGGCTAACATGGATTATAAGGTATTGCTTGTCGAGAAAGGTTTATCCATCGGAGGCAAGATGATACAGCTGAGCAAGGTCTTCCCCACCCTCGATTGTGCAGCCTGTATCACAACACCAAAGATGTCGGAAACGGCAAGACATTCAAACATTACCTTGTTATTGAATTCCGAAATTGAAAGTATAAAACGGAATGAAAAAGGCTTTCATCTCGAGATCAATAAAAACCCCAGGTATGTAAAGCCTGAAGCCTGCACCGGCTGCCAGGAATGCGAGATGGCCTGTCCTGAAGTGAGATCTGATGAATACAATGCCCATCTTGCCGGGCGTAAAGTCGCCTACATTCCCTTTAGCCTGGCTAATCCCAGGATTGCCGTCATCGAGCGCCAGGACACATCGGCTCCCTGTATCGCAGCCTGCCCCGGTGGAGTAAAACCATACGGGTATATCTCGCTGGTCCGCAATGGGCAGTATGAAGAGGCCATGCATCTCCATATGGAAGACATTCCTATCCCGGGAAGCCTTGGCCGTGCCTGTTATTCACCCTGCCAGGGGGAATGCACCCGCGCCAGCCTCGAAGCCACAGTCGACATCCGCAGGATAAAACGGTTTTTTGCAGAAGACTACTATATTAAATACCCTGAAGCGCCTGCAAGGCTTATCGAAAAGAACAGCGGCAAGAAAGTTGCAATCGTGGGTTCCGGTCCGGCCGGCCTCACCGCCGCTTACCACCTGGCCCTTGCCGGCCATAAAGTGAAGATCTTTGAAGCAGCTCCATCAGCCGGCGGGATGTTAAAACTCACGCTTCCCGAATACCGGCTCCCCAATTCCGTGGTAGACCGCGACATTGAAAATATCACCTCTCTGGGTGTGGAGATAGAATGCAGCCACCCTGTAGGCAGCCTGCATAAAATCAAAGAACAAAATTATGATGCCGTGTTCGTCGCTGTTGGAACGCATAAAACCAGCAAGATGAATATCCCTGGTTCCGACCTGAACGGGGTTGTTTCCTGTCTTGATTTCTTAAGGGAATCGAAGATAGGTTTAAAGACCAATCTTACAGGTAAAAAAGTCATGGTGATAGGCGGCGGGAATACAGCAATGGACTCGGCCCGCACAGCGCTAAGGCTGGGAGCAACAAAAGTTTCCATTATTTACCGCAGGAGCCGTGAAGAAATGCCGGCCTGGAAAGACGAAATTCATGAAGCCGAGGAAGAAGGAATACATTTTGAGTTGCTCCGGAACCCTGTAAAATTTGCTGGCGCAGATGGCAGGCTCACCCAGGTTGTCCTTATAAAGATGGCGCTGGGTGAACCGGATGCAAGCGGCCGCAGGAAACCAAGTGAAGTAGCAGGTTCGGAATATACCGAGGATGTAGACTTTGTAATTGAGGCCATTGGCCTTTCACCAACCACATCCGCTTTCAGCAAAGAACTGGACCTCGAAAAGGATGGCAGGATAAAAACTGATGCAACTACTTTGCAGACTGCAGTTCCCTGGGTTTTCGCAGGCGGGGACTCGGTAAGTGGTTCTTCAACCATTATTGAAGCAGCAGGACAGGGAAAGCGTGCAGCATTTTATATGGACAAATACCTTCAGGGATTTGAATTAGATAATTTCGAGTTCGGAGATAAACTTCCTGCTATAGATAAAAAGAAAGTCCTGGCCAGGCCCGATATTAAACTTAAACCTGCCCTTGATGAAAAAGTAAGGCCGGTTGCAGAACGAATTAAAGACTTCAATGAAGTGGAATTCACTTTCACCGAGGAAGAAGTGCACCTGAGCGCCGACCGCTGCCTCGATTGCAGCAATTGCCGCGAATGCCACCAATGTGTAAGCGCCTGCCCAGCCTATGCTATTGATTTTTCACAGAAAAAAGAGATCGTAAAAGCATATGCAAGCTCAGTGATCATCGCTTCGGGCTTCAATTTGTTCAATGCTGCATTTAAACCCCAGTACTCTTTCAACCAGCTTCCGAATGTGATCGATTCCATGCAGATGGACCGGCTCATTGCCCCTACCCGCCCCTACAATAACGTTCTCAGGCCTGGTGACGGCAAAACCCCTGGAAATATTGCCTATGTGTTATGCACTGGATCCAGGGATTCAAGCCTTGAAAACTTCCGCTCCTGTTCGGTGGCTGCAACCAATAACCCTATCTGTTCCCAGATCTGTTGCATGTATTCCCTCAAGCAGGCCCAGCTTCTCATGGGGGCTTTGCCGATGGCGGATATCACGATCTATTATATGGACATCCGCGCTTTTGGCAAGGGTTACGAAGAATTTTACCAGCAGTCCAAATCAATGGGTGTTAACCTGGTGAAAGCCAAAGTAGCCAGGATAAAAGGCAAGGAAGACGGGAAGGGAGATGTTGTTCTGCGGATTGAAGATGTGGAATCGGGACAGGTTAAGGAGATGAACCATGACCTGGTAGTGCTTTCAGTAGGGATGATGCCCGAGAATGCAGTACTTAAGTCATTTAAAGACGGCAGCCCTGCACTTGACCAGTATAATTTCATCAAACAGATCGACATCCAGCTGAATCCAAGCCGGACCAGCGTGGAAGGAGTTTTTGTAGCAGGTACATCTGCCGCACCGATGGATATTCCCGATTCAATCTTATCGGCCGGGGCCGCGGCGAGCGAGGTAGCGGCATACCTGAGCCAGATGTAAAAAAAATGTTTGATTTGAATGCCGAATATTGAATTTTGAAGTTCTCATGGCTCATGGATCATGGATCATGGCTTAACTCATCAACGATGTACAAAAAAAAATAGCCAGATAATGGAAGAGAAAAAGAAGAAACAGAGAATCGGCGTTTACATCTGCCATTGCGGGGGTAATATCTCCGATTACGTAGATGTGGAGCAGCTTCGCGATATAGTCGGGCAGGAAGAAAACGTGGCAGTTTCAAAGAATGTGATGTTTGCCTGTGCCGATTCCAACCAGAAGGAAATGATAAAAGACATACAGGAGAAGCAACTCGATGGTATTGTTGTGGCTTCCTGTTCGCCCAAGCTTCACCTGCATACCTTCCGTGGTGTGGCTGAACGCGCCGGCTTGAATCCTTATAATTATGTGCAGGTAAACGTTCGCGAACAGTGTTCATGGGCCCATTCAGACCATCCAGCCCAGGCATCATATAAAGCTGCCGGACTGATACGCGCTGGGATCAGAAGGGTTTCAAGTTCAGAGGCTCTTACAAACATTGAAGTTAAAGCTACGAAATCGGTAGTCGTGATCGGCGCCGGGCTTGCCGGCATGAGGGCAGCAATTGACCTTGCGAGGATGGGAAACCAGGTGGTTGTTGTGGAAAAAGAGCCGGTGGCCGGCGGACAAATGGCCGGCAAAGGCCCGGTATTCCCTACAAACCAGAAAGGACAGGACCTGGTGGACACACTTCTTGCTGAAATCAGGAAACTATCAAAGATCACTCTGTTCACATCGGCCATCGTCGATAAAGTCACAGGCAGCATTGGGAATTTTAAGGTAGACGTAAGAGTGAACGGCACCCCCGGTGAAGTCATGAGCTTCCCGGCAGGAGCCATCCTGGTAACCACCGGGTATGAATCCTATGTACCTAAGGAGGGAGAATATGGTTTTACCGAAGGAAGCCGTGTGATCACGATGAAAGAATTCGACAAACTGGTCGATACTTCGAACGGAAGTCTTTCTTACCAGGGCAAACCTGTCAAGACCATTGCATACATCTACTGTGTAGGAATGAGGCAGACCAAGGGAGAGAACAAATACTGTTCAAGGAGCTGCTGTACCGCAGCCATCCATTCATCCCTTATCGTACACGAGAAATGCAAAGGGATCAAGGCATTTCATTTGTACCGCGATATCCGCACTTATGGAAAAAACGAGATATTGTACGAAAAGTCATCAAAATCGGGCGATACCTACCTGATGTACCAGGAAAAATTCCCTCCTGCTGTTGTACAGAATGGAAATACAGTAAACGTAAAGATCAAAGACTCACTCACAAAGAAAAGGGAACTTGAGCTTGATGCCGACCTGGTCGTACTGGTTACAGGCATGGTGCCCCGTATAGACAGCCAGGATATCGCAAACAAACTTAAGATACCCATCGGGAGTGACAAATTCTTCAACGAGATACATCCTAAGCTTAGACCGGTTGAAACGGTGATCAACGGGGTGTTCCTCGGCGGAAGTTGCCAGGGCCCCAAAAATATTACCGAATCGGTGCAGTCGGCTATGGCAGCCTCGGCAAAGATCAACGCGATCATCAGAAAAGACACGCTTGAACTTGAGCCGATCATTGCCCGCATTGATGCGGAAGCCTGCACCTGGTGCGGAAAATGCCAGGAAGTTTGCGAATATGATGCAATCTTCCAGATTGAAACTAACGGCAAAGTCGTGGCGTCGGTGAACGATCCTGTTTGTAAGGGCTGCGGGATCTGTGCCCCAATATGCCCTGCCGACGCCATTGACATTGCCCAGTATACCAATGCGGAAATTGAAGGGATGATAGACGGGTTTTCGCAAGAGGTAGATCTGAATGTTGAAAAAGGGAAATCAGGACAGGAGGGAGATGCAGGAGGCATGAAAGACTTCCCGCAGATCTGGAAATCCATCATGGAAAACCTTTCGGAAGAACCAAAGACCATCCCCCAGATTGCTGCAAGCCTGCAACAGCCTTCTGAACTTGTTACCTGGCATTTGATGACCATGAACAAATACTACATTGTTGAAGCTGCAGGAATTGACGATAATGATGAATACTTCCTCTACAAACTTAAAAACAAGGCGAAATGACCAAGATAGATTCACATTTTGCAGATGAACTGAAAAAATACGGGGCCAAAGATTTCGATGCCTGCTTCAACTGCGGAAATTGTTCGGCAGTTTGCAGCCATAGTGAGGATAATGTAAGTTTCCCGCGGCTTACCTTAAGATTAGGTGTACTTGGACTCAAAAAAGAAATCCTGAGCAGCGTAGAACCCTGGCTTTGCTATTCCTGCGGAGATTGCACCGAAACCTGTCCGCGCCAGGCCGGTCCCGGCCAATACCTTGCAGCCGTGAGGCGGTTTGCCATATCAGAATATGAACCCACCGGGCTAACCAGGCTTATGTTCAAGAGCCCGCCGGCATTTGTAGCAATTACAACACTGATTGCGGTTTTTCTTGGGTTCTTCCTGTTCACCCTTAAACCCGAGTATGAAGTATCTCGCTGGATATTTGCGTATATACCATATGCAGTAATTCACAATATGGGCCTTGTGATCTTCAGCTTTACAGGTCTTTCCATGGTATGGGGTGTTCTTTCCATGATCATAAGCTTCAATAAAAACAAGGATAATAAAGCCAAATCCAAAGTCGGTATTTTCAAAGCTATATGGATGGTACTCAGTGAAGCCGGGACCATGGACCGTTACAAACACTGCGATGCCGAGGAAGATTCACATTGGAGGGGCAAACCCTGGTTTACCCAGCCCTGGTTCGTGCATTGGGCTATCATGTGGGGATTCATCGGGCTATTGGTTGCAACCAGCCTTGATTTCATCCTAAAAGATCCTGCAACAACAATTTGGTGGCCAAGCCGAATCCTGGGAACTATTGCCGGCTTATTTATGATCCTTGGAACAAGCCAGGCTATCAACTACCGCCTGAAAAAAGTGACACTGATATACAGCGAAACCAGTCCGGCCGACTGGACCTTCCTTTGGTTCCTGTGGATTGCCGGGCTGACTGGTTTCTGGCTCGAAGTTTCGGTAGCTTTTGGCGCAAACAATATCGTAAACCAGTTCGTTTTCCTGGTTCATACAGTCATCTCGATGGAACTCGTGCTGTTGTTTGCATTCTCAAAGTTTGCACATGCGTTTTATCGTCCGGTAGCATTATTTTACCATTTCAGAAACCTGGGATAAACCTGCCCGGGCCTGTCAGGGCTTTATCCCTGTGGTCTGGCTTACGAACAGCACATCTTCCCTGCCGGATGCCCGGGTCTGCGCGGTATCGCAGTAATCCAGGATCTGCTGTTTCAACTCCTTAGTCCATAAACCCGGTTCAACGGCGCTATATAGGTTTGCATAACTCCTGATTACATCATAAAACTCAAGGGACCCCACAGTGGCCGGGGAGACATGCCTTAGAACAGATTCCACACCAGAAAAACCCTGGTCTTTCAAATATTTCGGCAATGCCAGGGAGATCCTTGGATGAGAGCCTATGTTATGGTAGAACTCAAGCTCCTTATCCCTGAATAGTTTCCAGGTGATGTTCCCTGCATAGCTGGTATCGATGAAATACTCGGTGATCATCAATATTCCTCCACTCCTGAGTTTTGTAAAAGCATCCGATATAAACTCAGGAACATTCTTCATATGCTCTACCGCAAATCTTGCCGTGATCAGATCAAAATTTCCGTACGGGAAGGAGTGGTCAAACAGCATATGTTCGAATGACAGGTTGGCTGTGCCGTGTTTCTCCCGGGCAGATGAGATCAGCTCAGGATCAGCGTCAACAGCTTTGAACATCACATCGGGAGTCAGCCTGGCCAACCCCGAAATAAAATTCCCCTCTCCTGTTCCCACGTCAAGAACGGATGTAACTTTATTCTTCAGGATCAGTTCCCCGAGATAGCCATATTCAAATGCCGAAAAGGCCCTGGTTTGCGCCTCGTAACAACCCCTCACAAAATCGATGATCCCTAGGATACGTTCATTTACATTGCTCATGGAATTAATATTTAATTTATTACCGGTTTGTTTGTTCTTTCTTTCCTGCCCATGAATCATCAGGCAATGTATAAAAAATTAAAATGAATAAGCCAGGAATAAAAAATTAATGAATTTTTACATAAAATTTGCATTTAACACGATAATTATGTAACTTTGTTTATTGTTTTATCGTGTTAAAGTATAATTTTATGATCAAACGCCTCATTACAGATCAGATCCGCGATCACCTGGTCAGGAAGGAAATAACAGTCATCGGCGGCCCGCGGCAGGTTGGTAAAACCACCCTGATGAATATCCTTATTGATGATCTCAAATCGGCAGGCAAACCTGTGCTGTTTCTCAGTTTTGATTATGAATCGGATCTCCCCTTCCTGCGCTCCCAGGAAGCGTTGATCAGCAAAATACAGCTTGAATTTGGCCTGCATAAGGGCTATGTATTCATAGATGAGATTCAAAGAAAAAACGACGCCGGGCTATTCCTTAAAGGCCTTTATGATATGCAACTTCCATACAAGTTCATCATCTCAGGTTCGGGAAGCATTGAACTGAAAGAAAAGATCTCGGAGTCCCTGGCCGGCAGGAAAAGGATTTTTGAAGTTTCTCCATTAACTTTTCATGAATTTCTTGACTACCGCACTTCTTATAAATATTCTGACAGGCTTCAGGCATATATCAAACTGCATTTCCCCGCTGTGATGATCTTGTTCAATGAATACCTGAATTTCGGAGGTTATCCGCGTGTGGTGACAGAACCCTCTGCCCGTGAAAAACTACAGCTAATCAATGAAATCTACCAGTCGTACATTGACAGGGATATCCGTTTATTCTTACAGGGTGACCGCAGCGAATCCTATGGGAGGCTTATCAAATTGCTTGCGGCCCAAACCGGCCAGATACTGAATCTTAACAACCTGGCTAATGATGCACAAATGAGTGTGCCCACCATCAGGAAGTATCTCTGGTATGCCGAAAAAACATATTTTGTGAGGCTGGTAACTCCATATTTCAACAATGCCATCAAGGAAATCACAAAATCTCCTGTGGTATATTTTAACGACCATGGCATGAGAAATCTTATACTGTCGGCATTTGGTAATCTTCAACATCCGCAGGACCAGGGTTTCGTTTTTCAGAACATCGTTGGAAATCTCCTGATGAATGAACTAAGGGTATCGCAATACCAGGTACATTTCTGGCGCACTACCGATAAAGCCGAAGTTGATTTTGTGATCGATCGCGGGAGCGACCCGATTGGGATTGAAGTTAAGTTCAGCGCTTTAAAAAAGCCCATGATGACACGTTCTCTCCGGAATTTCATTGACAAATACCAACCCACTGAAGCCTGGGTTGTAAATCTTTCATTAGATCACGAAATGATCATTGGTAAAACCAGGGTAAGGTTCATTTCGTTTTTCAATCTGCACGAACTTCTGAAAGAACTCATCGATTCATTCGAAACCAATTATCAGGTCCAGGAAAGGAAGTTCGCATACAGGTTTCAGCGAAGAAAGCCGAAATCCTTTCGCAAAAATCCTTAACTTCGAATCAGGGCTGAAGTAAAAAAAATCCGGTGTTTCATAAACGTATCTTCCGGAATGTGAATTTTGAGGCAGTTGATTTTGATTTCCGGATTTTCTATCTTTACCCTATCTGATTTTTTGAAACCTGGTAAAATTTCATATTTAAAACCTTTGATATGAATAAAGGGAAAAAGACAACAGGCGAGCCGAAAGGAAACGAAGAGGCATTGCAGTCGGAACTTGCCTCACTGAAATCCAGATACGAGAAATGCCTGGCCACGTTGAATAAAATCGAATTTGATCTTGGCGAGCGCCTTAAGGAATTGAGATGCCAGAACATGATGTCGGAAATTTTCTCCGACCTCTCCCTCGATCTCGATGAAATTTGTATCGAAGTCCTGGAACTAATACCCCCGGCCTGGCAGTTCCCTGAAAGGACGGGAGCTATGATTACTCTCGAAGACAAGGTCTTCAAGACTCCCGGCTATCAGGTAAAAAGCCGGCAGCTTGAGCACGATATTGTAGCAGACGGTATTGTTGTGGGCAAGGTTATGATCAGCGTAAAGCATGGAAAATCAAAAGCTGAAGCAGATCCATTCCTTCCTGAGGAAAGTGACCTTATTAAGTCAATTGCACTAAGGCTTGGTAACGTCATTGCTTTAAAAAAACGGGAAATGGCGAGGCGTAAAGGTGAAGCCTTGTATCATTCCATCCTCTCGGCATCCCCCGATGTCATAACTATTACTGATCTGGAAGGGAAGATCCAGTTTTCTTCAGAACGGGCAGTGAAGATGTTTGGCGCCTCCAATGCAGGGGACTTTCCCGGGCATAAAATGTTTGAATATATTGATCCCCCGGATCATGAACGGGCTTCTGGCGAAATTGCAAAGATGCTGGCAGGCCAGCTTACAGGCGCTGCAGAATATACTGCTTTGAGGGCGGATGGGAGTAAATTCGATATAGAAGTAAACGGTGAATTTCTTAGGGATGAGAACGGCCAACTGGTTCAGATGATCTTTGTCACCCGTGACATTAGCGACAGGAAAAATACCGAACGGAAGTTGGTAAAAACTGAGGCAAGATTCAAAGAGATTGTCGAAAACCTCAATGACGTTATATATGAAATCTCAAACGATGGGACCATCAACTATGTCAGCCCGTCGATAGAGAAGTTTCTCGGTTACAGCCCTGAGGAACTGATCGGAAAAAACTTCTTCAGGTATATGCATGAGGAAGACAAGCCGATGATCATGCAAAGACTTGCGGAACTGGAAATCAGGGATTATGATTTCCTTGAATATCGCTATTACAATAAGAACGGTGAGGTCAGGTGGGTTCGTTCCTCCACTAACCCATTGATTGAAAACGGTAACATTACCGGCGGAAGGGGAGTGCTTATCGATATTACCGAAAAGAAGAAGGCGGATGAGGCCATCAGGGAAAGTGAAAACCTATACCGCACCCTTGTAAATACTCAAACCAACTTTGTGCTCAGGACCGACCTGCAAGGAAGACATACATATTGGAATGCCAAGTTCGCGGAGGAGTTCGGATGGATATATGAAGGAAGCGGACTGAAAGGGGCCGATGCGATGATCTCCATCTGTTCCCATCACCATGAACGGACCAGGAAAGCCGTGGAAAAATGCATTGCAAACCCCGGCACCATCGTCAAGGTTGAACTTGACAAACCTGCAAGGGATGGCGGGGTAAGAACCACACTATGGGAATTCCTTTGCCTCACCAATCAGAAGGGTAACCCTGGCGAGATCCAATGCATCGGGATCGATATTTCTGACCTGAAGAAAGCGGGGAATGAATTAAGAGTTAGCGAGGAAAAATACCGTAGCCTGATCGACAGTGCCGACGCTGCCATTTTACTTCTTGACAGGGAAGGCCGTTACCAGTATATTAATGCCATCGGTGCCCGGAGTCTTGGGTTGCCTGCCGGCAAGATACTGGGCAAGAGGATCCATGATATGTTCCCTCCTGATGTAGCCGAATCCATCATGTCGAATGTGGACTTTGTATTTTCAAAAAACACAGGCAGGGTTGTGGAAGAACAGATCGTTCTTGGCGGACAGAGAAGATGGTACAGGACAAGCACTCAGCCCGTACGGGATGAAAGCGGGGCCCCTGTATCTGCCCTGTTATTCGCTTCTGATATAACGGGAAGAAAAGAAGCTGAGCTGCTGGTCAGTCAGAGTGAGCAAAAGTACAGGGCGCTTTTCGAATATTCTCCCGACGGCTACCTGATTTTCCAGGACGGTATCTTTGTGGAATGCAATAAGGCCTCTGAACGGCTTGTTGGTGGCTCCAGGACAGATATTATCGGTAAAAGGCCTGATGAAATATCTCCGGAGTTTCAGCCCAACGGGAAACGATCCTTTGATTATGTGATTGAAGTGGTTAACGAAGCTTTTGCAACGGGTAAAAATGAATTTGAATGGACTCACAGGAGAATTGACGGAGCTGATTTTCTTGCGCTGATCCACCTTGCCCCGGTCCAATATGAAGGCCGGGATGCCCTTCTTGTTTCATGGAAAGATGTCACTTTGCTTAAAGAAGCTGATAACAAGGTTAAAAAGAGCGAGGAGAAATACCGCAGCCTGTTCGATTTTTCACCCGATGGATACCTGATCGTCAAGGATGGTATTTATGTTGAGTGCAACAAAGCAGCGGAAGTCCTTGCGGGCGGGGATCGATCGAGAATCATAGGGGCTTCTCCTGATATGCTTTCCCCTGAAATTCAGCCTGGAGGCCGCCGGTCTGATGAACTGGCTGCAGAACGTATCAGGGAAACCCTGGAAAAGGGCAAAAACACATTTGAATGGGTGCATAAACGATTCGACGGGAGTGAATTCATTGCAATGGTCAACCTGGCTGCAATTGATTATGAAGGAGGCAAAGCCATCCTGGTTACATGGAAAGATATTACGGAACAAAGACAAACCGAACTTGCAATCAGAAAAAGTGAAGAAAAGTACCGCTTGATGTTTGAAACGATACGGGACGTATTTTATGAAGCCGATCTCGACGGGAATATCCTTGAGATCAGTCCATCGGTCAAAATCCTTTCAAAAGGTCAGTTCACCCGCGAAGAACTGATCGGTCAATCTCTCTTTTCTTTTTATCAAAATACTGAGGACAGGGAGAGATTCCTGCTGAAATTATCCGAAAAAGGAACTATCGATGATTATGAAGTAATGCTCAGGAACAAAGACGGCTCCATCATTCCTGTTTCTTTGTCCTCCGGGTTTCTATATGGTCAGGATGGGAAGCCCTTGAAAATTGCGGGCAGTGTGCGTGATATTACTGAACGCCTCCTCGCCGACGAGGAACTGAGGAAGTTCAGCACCATCACTGCCAAGGCCAATTACGGAATGGCTATTGCCGCCCTTGATGGTACAATGCTATATTCGAATGAGTATTTTGCAAGGATGCACGGATGGGAGGTCAGTGAGGTCATTGGGAAAAACCTTTCCATGTTTCACAGTGATCAGCAGATGGTCCGGGTTCTTGAGACTGTCGGGCTTCTTCAGAAAAACGGTGAATTCCAGGCTGAAGAGGTTTGGAGAACCAGGCAAGACGGTTCTGCTTTCCCTTCACTTATGAATGCCATTGTGGTCTACAATAACGGAATACCGCAGTATATGTCGGCTACAGCGATCGATATCACCGAGATCAAGGAAAAAGAGAAGGAAATCAGGAAACTAAGCCTGGCCATTGAACAGAGCCCTGTATCAATTGTTATAACAGATCTGAATGGCAACATAGAATATGCAAGCCCGGCATTTCATACTATTACAGGCTACTCTTTCGAGGAGGTTAAGGGAAAAAATGTCAGGCTGCTGAAGTCAGGAAAGACCCCTGATTCGGTTTACAAGGACCTTTGGGAGACTATCACTTTAGGAAAACCCTGGCAGGGTGAATGGGTTAACAGGAGGAAGGATGGCAGCTTCTACTGGGAAAGCATCAACATCACACCGGTCCTGGATGAGAATGATGAGATTTCAAGCTACCTGGCCGTCAAACAGGACATCAGCGAAAGAAAAAAAGCGGAACAGGAGATCAGGGATCTTAATGCCAACCTTGAACAAAAAATCGCCGATAGGACAGCTGAACTGGCTCTCGCAAACGTTGATTTGACCAGGGAAATAGAAGAGAGAAAGCAAATCGAAGAAGAACTTAAAACAGCGAGGAAAGAAGCCGAAGGAGCGAACCAGGCAAAAAGCGAATTCCTTTCAAGGATGAGCCATGAGCTAAGGACCCCTATGAATTCGATCCTTGGTTTTGCCCAGCTGCTTGAGAGAGGGGAGTTGAATCCGGGACAGAAAAAAGGAGTCTCGCATATTCTCAGGAGCGGCAAGCATCTTCTTGAACTGATCAATGAAGTGCTTGACATCTCGCGCATAGAAGCAGGCCGCATTTCATTTTCCCCTGAACCTGTGCAGCTCCATGGAGTGATCAACGAAATGATAGATATTGTGCAGCCGCAAGTAAGTGCAAGACGGATCAAACTAGAGATCATGCAGTCTGACACAATGCAGTTATCGGTAAAATCCGACAGGCAGAGGCTGAAACAAATCCTTCTTAACCTGATCAATAATGCCATCAAATATAATGTGGAGGGAGGTTCAATCCGGATCAATGCAGAACTTCTTCCTCTGAATTCACAAGGCTGGTTACCCGTGAGGGTTTCTATAAAGGACACAGGCTGCGGGATCCGTTCAGAGGATTTATGCAAGCTTTTCGTACCGTTTGAAAGGATAGGAGCAGAAAATACAGAAACGGAAGGAACAGGACTTGGGCTGGCAGTGGTCAAAAAACTGCTGGACCTCATGGGCGGTTTTATTGGCGTGGAAAGCACACCGGGCGAAGGATCAACTTTCTGGATTGAACTGCCGCTGATCGAAAGCCAGATGGAGCCAATAAAGAACGGGTCGTTGACCCTCGATGTCAATAAGCTTGAGGACCATTGGGATGGAACAATTCTTTATGTTGAAGACAACAAGCCAAATATCGACCTGGTGAATGACATTATTGATTCCACCAGGCCCGGCATAAAGCTTATTACAACAATGTATGGAAGGCAGGCCGCTAAATTGGCCCGGGAACATAATCCTGACCTGGTCCTTTTAGATCTCAACCTTCCCGACATTCACGGTGCTGAAGTGCTGAAGATACTGAAGTCGGATGAGAATACCCGCAAGATCCCCATCGTGGTAATCACTGCAGATGCGGTCCCCGATCACATCAAGCCATTGCTGAAGGAAGGGGCAATGGATTGCCTTATCAAACCTTTGGAAATAGATAATTTCCTTCGTATACTTGACAAGATCTTTTATAAAATATAATAGCTGCATTTGTATGGAAACTAATCTGAAAAAATCTCATATCCTTATCGTGGATGACCAGATTGCTAATATTGAAATGCTTGAGGGTTTTCTTGAAATGGAGGGCTACATCAATGTGAGTTCTACAACCGATTCGCGTAAAGTAATCCTGCTCCACGACAGCTTCAAACCCGACCTGATACTGCTGGACCTGATGATGCCATTACTTTCAGGGTATGAGGTTATGGACCAACTTAAAGCTAAGGTAGCCAAAGATGACTTCCTTCCGGTTCTGGTTTTAACTGCGGATATAACACCGGAAGCCAAGCAGAGGGCTCTTACCCTTGGTGCCACCGACTTTCTCACCAAGCCATTCGACCTTACAGAAGTAGGCCTCAGGATCAACAACCTGCTGCTTGCAAGGTCGCTTATGCATCAGTTGAGGGACCAAAACCTGATCCTGGATGAAAAAGTGAAAATGAGAACAGCCCAGCTGGAACAGACTAACAGGGATCTGACAATGGCCAGGGACAAGGCACAGGCCAGCGACCGGCTCAAAACAGCCTTCATGCAGAATATCTCCCATGAAGTCCGTACTCCCCTCAACGGCATTTTGGGTTTCAGCAAACTTCTGGCAGACCCGGAAATAAGCTATGCTGATAAGCAGAATTTCGAGATTTTTCTTGAGATTTCAACGAACCGTCTGATCAATACGATCACTGATTATATGGATATTTCGCTCTTAGCCTCAGGCTCCATGGAAGTCGCCAGGAAACCTGTTTCAATCAATGATGTAATGAGGGAAGTGAAGGGTATATACAGCAAAATTTGCGAGAGCAAGTCCCTCACATTCGAGCTCCAGGTTAACGACTCACTCGAAGAAACTTGTATTAAAACCGATCCTGAACTCCTGCGCAAAATCATCTCACATCTTATCAGCAACGCTGTGAAGTTCACTTCAACAGGGACAGTGACGGTAGGCTACTCCCTTACGACAGAAACATTTGAGTTTCTTGTTAAAGATACGGGAAAAGGTATTTCAGAAGAGGCCAGGGAGAGGATATTTGAGCCCTTTATGCAGGAGGATATCTCTGCCACAAGGGGGCATGAGGGAAGCGGACTGGGTCTCTCCATTGTCATCGGATGCATCAGGCTTCTTGGTGGTGAACTCAGGCTGGAATCCACAAAGGAAGTTGGCTCTGTGTTTACAGTAATACTGCCCCATGGTGATCCAAAACAAGCTGTTGAAACATCAGCCGGGAAACCAACTCATGCAAATGCGAAAACACCAGTACTGCTGGTTGCTGAAGATGATGATGCCAACCGTCTTTTCCTTGAAGTTGTGCTGAAAAAGATAGTGCCCACGGTGCTTCAGGCAACCAATGGAAAGGAAGCAGTAGAGATGTGCAGGGCACATCCTGAGATTACGCTGGTGTTGATGGATATCAAGATGCCGATCATGAATGGTATAGAGGCAACCCAGGAGATCAAAACATTCAGAAAGGACCTGCCTGTCATCGCCATCACTGCGTATGCGATGAGCGGAGATGAACAGAAATTTATTACTGCCGGCTGCGATGATTTTATCCCGAAGCCGGTTTCAGTCAATTCCCTGGGGAACAAGCTGAAGGAATACGGAATTTCATAAAATCCGGGGATTAAGTCTCAACTTATTTTGCGACTATCATTTTCCTTGAAACACTTCCGCTGGCAGAAACCAGGCTGTAGTAATAAATCCCATCGGGAAGGAGAGTGGTGGAAAAGGATATCCCATGAGTGCCTGGCTGCACCCACTGATCCAGGATAAGCCTGATTTGTTTCCCTTCCTGGTTATACAGGATTATCTTTACATTTTCCTTCGCTGGCACCGTGAAATTTACATGCGTTTCTGATGTTGCCGGATTAGGATAATTCTGCTCCAGGCCCGGTTGATCATTTGCCTTCAGGTTACTAATCCCGGTTGGCTGAAAATGGGTTGAAAATATCCCGTTCCCCTGCGTGGCAACCAGCACCCAGCCGTCGGTACTGCGGGCATCAATCATATCTACAATGCTGCGTCCGATCAGGTCGGGGCTTTCCTGCTGCCAGATAGTTTGTCCCCCTTTCAGCTCTGTTGTGGAAAAAAGGCCGGTTGAGGTTCCTGCAAAGTAAATCGTGGATCCTTGATAAGACAGCATTTTCAACCATCGTACAGAGGGGCCGTTTCCGCTTCCATCCTGATTTTCCTCAAGATTTCCGCCTACAGGTTCCCAGTTCAGCCCCCCATCGGTTGAATGAAAAATGCTCTGAACATTGTAATTCGAGAATACCACAAAGCAGTTATCTGCATTTGACTGATCGGTTTCTATACAAGAAACAAAGCCATTGGCCGGGAATCCTGATCCTGTTATTTCCACCGCAACAGGATTCCCTGTATTGGCCTGGTCCACCCGAAAAACCTTTCCGGTATATGTCCCGAAATAAACCCGGTTAGCAGGGACCTTTGAAACGGTTATCGCAAGAATAAAGTCCTCATACCCCAATGCAATATTGGTCAGTTCTGTCCAGCCGGTATTGAGCTGGTTAGTATCGAAGGCAGCAGCAGCCATGTTCGATTTCCGCCACAGATGATTTTTCTGAGGGAAGTAAAAAGTGTTATTATCGTTCGGATCCAGTGCATAATTGGTGTAAAAAAGGAAGTTGCTGTCGTAAAAAAAGGTTGGACGTTGCCAGTAAAGGTTATTTATGTTGTATAAACTGTCGACCTGGAAAGAGAATATGTTGCCATCGTATACAGATCCTATCAGGTAATTTTTTTTATCTGCGACAATCGAAGTGAGGCCATCTCCGCCGCAAACTGCATTCCAGGCTGAAAACGGAAAAATATTCCGGTCGGTGATGTAGATCGCGTTATCCTGAATTCCCGCTACGGCAAATTCATCATGGGAAGCGGCATGATCCATTCCAGTCCAATAAACCTGGCTGTTGTTTATCCCCCGGGAGAAAAAATTCCACTTGACATGCCCGTTCAGGCAGTCTGTGGACTTATATATACCTCCGTCACATGCTGAAAACATAATATGATGATCCAAACGGGAGGTGATAAGAAAGTGCTGGTCAGGATGGAGGTTTGTGTCCGTCAGATCATAAGGATATCCTCCTACCCAGTGTGTGAAGGTTGAATCGGCAAAACCGCTTGTATTCCTGTACAGGTTAGTCCCCCCTATAAATACGGTCTCCGGATTATCAGGATGCACCATCATTGTGAATGCATATCCTCCGATGGAATTGAAAGCCCCATGGATGGTGTCTAAAAAAGCGCTTAAAATGTTGCCCCTGCCCTTCCCGGGCAGATTGATGGTCCGGTTTTCCCAAGAGCCTGTTTGTAGGCTTTGTCGAGATCTTTGCCCCTGGACTTATGCTCTACGAGGATGGTCCCTTTCCAGAGAAAGTCAATATAGCCTGTGCTTTCATCAAGACGGTGAACGGGTTTTTCAAAACTGCCGATCTTGCGGCGGGATATCCCGAATACATCGAAAAACTGGTCCCAGAAAGTTTTTGCTTCGGCCCGTTCGCTGTTCTCCCCTTCCCATTCTTTGGAGAAACGGATTGCGCGGTCTTTGATTTCATTCCAGCTAAGTGCCATAGGGGGATATCATCTGCAAGGCTAAAATAAGATTTTTTTAAATGTGACAGGAGACAATCCATTTCATGGCATGGCCTGTTCCAAATTGTTTGTTTTTAATACATATGGAAAATAAGGGTTTCCACTTAGTCATATTCAGAATTTACCCTATTGTACACTGAACCAGTTAGGCTTATGTTTGCTTTCTGAATAAATCTAAAGTAAGAAAGGAGAAAATCTATGTTGTTCAAGCTGAAAATCACATCCCGGGTATTGGCCCTGGCCCTGATTGTTATTGTTACCACGATGCTGGGCGCCTGTAAAAAAAGTAATTCCGACACACAGCCACCTGACGGGACGAGTGGCAAGCTTCGTTTCGTTTTCCTGGCCGACAGCCGGGGTGACTCGCTAGGATTCCCGGTTGACTCTGCGGCACTGAGCCCCATCATCCGCGAGATAGACACCTTAAACCCGAAACCGTCATTTGTGGTATTCGGCGGTGATATGTGCTACAGGGGCTATATGAACAAGGAATACACTTTCCAGATGTTTAAAAACCTCTTTTCAAAATTGATCAACAAGGGGATCCCCTTATACGCAGCCGTCGGAAATCATGAACTTTATCATGAGCACGCTTCGTATGGTTACTTTCTCGTGAACCAGCAACATTTCCAAACTACTTTTAACGAAAGTCCTGCAAACGGACCGGCCGGATATGAACACCTGGTGTATTCCTTCAGCGACCAGGCTACCAGCTCCTTTTTTGCGGTAATGGATTGTTATTATGTAACGAAGGATACCCAGAAGATAAACATGGGTGGCCATATCGATACAACACAAATGAACTGGTTGAAAACCCAGGTGGCCCAGACCAGCGCCCTGCATAAATTCCTCTTCATCCATGTGCCCTATTATTATGTAGATAACGATTCTACGGAAGCATCAGAAGCAGATACGACAATCACGACGCTCTGGTCCTTTATCGATACACATAAGTTCGATTTCTACGCCTGTGGACATTCGCATTTGTATGCACGAAGGACCATTGACCCCAGTTTAGTGCCGTATCCGCAGCCTGTGCATCCTGTCCCTGCCTGGTCGGGTAACGTGGTACAACTTCTTTGCGGCACCTGCGGTGCAGGTTCAGGAGGGGGCTACATCGATCCGACCGTCAGGGCCGAATGGGATGTACATAATGCCAAAAAAACGTATTACTACACTGTGATCGACGTTTCGGGGAACACTACGACTGTGAACAGCTTTCAAGGCTATACTGGGCAGCATACAGTCTTTGAAACATTTAAAATTACAAAATGAGAACTTTTCTGATCACAGAACTTTTTCTCCTGTCCCTGGTTGGGACCATAGATTTGCAGGCACAGGTAAACCCTTACCTGCAAACACCTACGCCCACTTCAATCTATATCTGCTGGCATTCAAATGACACATCTTTTACAAAAGTCAGGTATGGCCTGGCCCTTACAAATCTTAACCAGGTACAGACCGGCTCATTCCAGAATATCGGCGGAAAACACTGGCATACGGTCAAACTGACCGGCCTTACACCTGATACAAGGTATTATTACCGCTGCATAAGCGGGAGTGATTCGTCAGAGGTTTATCCGTTCAGGAGTGAACCTCTTCCGGGAACGGCAGGGAGGCATATCCGTTTTGTCATTTTCGGGGATTCAAGGTACAACGACACCATCCCGTCCAACCTTGGCGAACTTTGCCAGAATGTTCAGCAAACCTTGCAAACAAAATACGGAACTACCTGGTACGATTCGGTCAACCTGGTCATGCATACAGGAGATATCGTGTGGACCGGAAGGGACATCGACCGCTTCCAGACCGAGTATTTTACCAAGATCGCAAATCTTTCCTGTTCCCTTCCCTTCATGGTCGCCATCGGGAACCATGAACACGAATCAGCGTTTTATTTTGATTACATGAAGTACGAGGACTTCACCGATTCAGCCGTAGCCGCGACACCATATAATGAACGGTTCTATTCCTTTGAGATCGCTGGCTGCAAATTCGTGGTGCTTAACAGCAATGAAAAAATCATTGGCGCACCCACACAAAAAACCTGGCTAAATAAGGTCCTGACTGAATCAGATGCCGACCCCGGGACAAACCTCGTTTTCACTTTCGCCCACCACCCCTGGCATACTGAGATCTGGACAGAAGGGAACAACGATTCGGTTGACATTTCATTTTACCGGGAGTTCGTGAAGTTTTATAAAATGGTCCAGTATTCTTACGGCCATGCCCACGATTTTGAAAGAGGAGCAATCGTAGATACCAACTCCCAGAACACAGTGATGCATGACTTTCGCACGGTCCTTGCAGGCGGAGGGGGAGCAGAGCTCACCAGGTATTTTTCAGGTTCGGTTGATTATCCTGAAATCCAGGAAACCGTCGATGATTACAACTACGTCATTATGGATATCAATGTTGATGACAAATCATATGTTGCCGAAGCACATACATTGGGAAAGCCCGAGCACCCGCTGAATCAGACACTTGCTACCTGGCACTTCAGGATGAACCAGCCTGCTCCCGGTAAACCTGTTGCCTCCCTTGTCAATACTGCAAACCCTGTGGTCCTTTCTGCCACAACAATGACAGGGGCGGATTCCTGTATGTCGTCACGATTCCAGATCACAGCAACACAAGGTTCCTATACAACAACCGTCCTCGACAAAATCCGTGACCGGGAGGATATATTTGAAAACACAGGTTCGCCCGATTTTATTCCTATCAATAAAAATGAAGGGATCGACCTCACAAAATTGGAAGTCCACGACAGTATTTTTGTCCTGGGTACACATTATTGGTACAGGGCCAGGTACCGTGACGATAATTTAAAGTGGAGCCCATGGTCGGATGAAGTCGGTTTCCTGTTCACCGGAATAAATAATGTGAACTTTAATTCAGAGGATTTCAATTTGTCACAGAACTCCCCCAATCCGTTCAGTACTTCGACCGTCATAGGCTACCAATTGAAAACAAGAGCCTTCGTGACAATCAAAGTCTTCGACCGGCTTGGAATCGAGGTTGCAAGCCTTGTTGACGAAGAGAAACAGCCGGGAAACTATACCGCTAATTTTCCTTTAATCCACAGCCGGTATTCCTCCGGAATTTATTTTGTACAGATGAAGTGTGACAACTTTGTACAGACCAGGAAAATGGAGATCTCTGAGTAAAATCACGGATTCCATTTCTGTGTAATTAGCGGCATGTCAGGTCGCGATGTTATTTATCTATATGATAACGACAACTGTAAATTAATAGCTCCTCACCAGCGACAAGATATACTAATCTGTATCCCTGTCAATAGGCCTTGACCATAATCCGGCTAAATCATATTTTAATGGTTCAGGTTGTCCTAGACCTTTGTTACGTTTAACGATTTGTTAATAGCCAGTGCTGGATTTCATCTGAATATTGCCTATTTGGAGTTATTTATTACAAAATAATACTCTTAATAAGCAAATTAATTTTTAATCATCTTTCTGGATTCAATTTTATCAGGTGATTGTAACCTTATAATATATGAACCTTCTGCTAAATTTTGAGTATCAATAATATAAGTATGTTCTCCCGCTGAATATTCTTTTGTTGAGAAGCTTATTACTTCATTCCCTAAAACATCAAAGATGCTTATCGATATTTCTGCTGATTCGGGCAAATTAAATTTTATTGTGGTAAAGCCTTTGGCAGGATTGGGATAGTTTTGTTCAAGTAAAGCCGATCTGGAAACATTAAAAATTTGGTTACTGGTATAACTGGATTCAAAAGCACCTATATCATAACCGTTTCCAGCGGGGCGGACAGCGCCGTTAAAATCAACATCAGGGGCAAGGAAGGCTGAACCATTATCAATTGCCGGACTTCCGGAGTTTACTTGAAAATCTGCATCTATTGTGAGAGAAGGATTAATGAACTTTGGATTCCCGGTTAAAGTATTTAAACCAGGGATAAAAGATCCATTACCGCCCCAATACAAGTTATGGTCATGAATGATATTTGTGTTATTCCAATTTGTGTTGATTGGTTTATTTGTTAATGCATAAAATATATTATTTCGAATAATAATGTCGTTTGAGGAACTGGCATCTATTTCACCATTTAAAATAACCGGGGTTTGTTGATTATAATAAGCTGTATTGTTGACAACTCTAACATGTTCACTCATATAAATATGAATACCGGCGCCTCCGCTTCCATAAACAAGATTGTTCACAATATATGTCTTACCATGATATGCCCCAATGGTTGAACCATTCTGCGTGTTTTTACTATCATCTACAATAATACCATTTCCATCAGTAATAGCACATGGTGCACCAGGCCATGGAACATAATTCATATTTCCATACATTTTATTATTTCGAATGATCATGCGATAATTTGTAGTGTCGTTATCGAAATTCCAATTCTGATATAGGACTATTCCACTGGAACCAAATATAGTGTACCAACCATTGTTATATATTACATTCTTTTCAATCGTCAAATAATCACTTTGAACACTACCAATACCTGCTCCGCAGCAGTTATAAATAGTATTGTTTTTAATGCTTATATGATGAGGATACCCGGAACTAAAACTACTAAGCCCATGCATCTGGATTCCATTTCCATTATATTTAGCTTCAATGTTTCCTCCAGGATTATTACAACTTCCGGCTTGGTTTAATGCGGAGTCAAGGATCACATTGGCACTATTACCGACTATAGTAAATCCGTTTATTTCAATGTATGCAGCTCCATCTATAATCTGAAACCCTTGCCATCCATCAAACTGTATCAGCGGTGCATTGTTTGGATAATTAATGTAAACAATCCATTCATTTTGTGTCCCCGAGCGAGATATTGTTACAACATTACAATCGGGGCATGAATTTGTGTAAGTGCCATTTAAGACAAAAACCGTGTCCCCTGGTAATGTGAGATCCGCTGCTCGCTGGATTGTTTTAAAGGCGGCAGCAACAGAAAGGCCGTTATTACTATCATTACCGGAAAGATCACTTACGAAGTAATCTGTGGCTTGGGCGCTTAAAAAAAAACCGAACAGACTTAATAGAACAAAAAATTCTTTCATAAAAATTAGGTTTGGGTTTCTAAAATTTAAGTATCGGCTAAAAAGTCACGATAAAACTATGTTTTCCATTTTTTCACGGGCTTCTCCTTCCCACACTCTTGAGAAACGGATTGCGTGGTCCTTGATTTCGATCCAGCTTAATGCCACAGGGAATTGTCATCTGCAATGCTAAATTATGATTTTTCAATGATTGCAAACCAAATATTGACAATAATCGAATATAACAAACTGCATTGGACTGGAGATGGAGGGTGACAAGATTATTCCTCAGCAGCAGTTTCCTGAAGAACTGCAATCACAGGTTGGTTCGGTTCCCCTTAAGATCCCGTTGATGATACCCGCCGCACAACCCACGCCCGATCTCACGGTAATGGCATGTTCCTTGCAGTTTTTTTCGCAGGCCCCGCATTCCATGCAGAGATCCCTGTTTATGATCATCGCTTTTTTGTTGACGATCTCAAATACGTTGTGCGGACAAACAATGGTGCACATCATGCAACCCTTGCATTTCGAGGGATCCAGTTCCAGTGTGACCACATCGCTCAGGTATACCAATCCGTTCATACAGTGAGAAATTTTGAGATTATCCACAATATAACGCCCAGGGCAGCCATGCCAATTTGAAGCGGCAATGCCGTCTTCATTTCCTTCTGAACGCCCGAAAGTGAAGTATATGTAGTGCTTCCCGTAAAATTCATGGCCAGGAAGGACGAGAGCGATCCTATCATCAAGAACCATGACACTGTTTCGATCCTTCCTGAGCCTGTCATATGAACCAGGTAAAGCGACAGTGCTGCGATCCAGCCAACAAGCAGGCCTTTAAGCGCAAACCGCCTGAAAGGGATCCAGGGCAGAAGCAGGGGAGTAACTGCAAGTCCGGCGAGGTATGCCACAAAAAGGTTGAATACCGACCTCAGGCCATCCGCAAACGCAAGATCCAGTGAATATCCCTTCCTGTTCAATCCCGATAACAAAATGAAAACGGCGGGAACAAGAAATACGTAATACCTTCCATATGATAGTTCTACAGGGATGAGTTTCATCCGCTCCCATAAGGGGAATTCAACGCTGCGCATCTCCCTGCTTGCTTTCATGCCCTGCTTCATGAATTCAGAAATATCATCCGCCCTCACTGGTCCGTATATCACCCTGAAACCAGTTTGTTCTTTCACTTCGTGAGCTGAAACACCGGTAGCCCCAAGCTGGGGGACGATGAGCCTGCGATGAGTAACAATTTTACCCAGATCGGTTTTCTCTACCCTGCTGATGAGTTCCTTTGTCCCGAAAGTCCCTTTGCCGGCCGCACACCACACATTGATCCCTTTGGTGTTCAGAATCAGCAGCCATGCATTCATGCCTGAAAGGGCCTTCCTCACATGGTCAAAGCTGAGTTTGAAATTGCCTGTAACAAAAACTTCCGAGTCATTATCCGGGTTTCCCACGGCATACAATCCGGGCTCAACTTTATAATTCATCCGTCCAATGGCCCATCTTACCCTGATGGTATTAAGTATATCATTAACACTCCAGGCAGTCGAGATCCGGGGAACTGTGCCGGCGTTAGTTGCCAGGGATCCGGTTATGTAATCAGAATGCATGTTTATAATGAAAAGAGGAGGTAAAATCCAATTAAAACGAGGGAAACACCTCCTATGTATTTAACAATCGTACCAACTAGATTCAGGGTATTTGCCGCCCTGCCTATTCCCACGCTCAGCCCTATCATCATGGCTGCAAGGGGGATGCAGTAACCCAATGCAAAAGTGGTGAGCATCATGAAACCCCACAAAGCGCTGCCTTTAATGAAGGTGGCTGCAAGAACTATTGGGAATAAGGGGTTGCAACAGGTGTTCAGTGCGCTGAACAGGCCTCCTACGGCCAGCCCGAAGAGGATGGCCGCCAGTGTTCCTGTTTCATTCCTTTCCTGTTTCAGGTTCATTCCGGGGAGGGTAAAAGGTAATAGGTCCATGGAATAAATCCCGAAAAAGATGGCAATGAGCGCTGCCACGATCTTTCCGTAATTTCCAAGGGAAGAGCTGATCCACTGTCCGGCGTAGCCGAATAAAAGCCCTATAATGGCCATGGATATCACGCCTCCCAGGAGGAATGCCAGCCCCCTGAATACCGTTGTCCTTGTTTTAACTGCGGATGAGGTTGCCCCTGAATAGCCGGCCACCACACCGATCACCGCGAAATTACATCCGCAGGTCACTACGCTGATCATTCCCATCAGGAAAACCGCAGCCAGTATCGTGAGGGCCGCATGCTCACTGCTTAAAACCTGGTTGATCCATGTATTCATGAATTACTATTTTTTAGGACAACAGGATGAGTTTTTTGTTGTGTCACAAGCGGCCTTCTTTGTCGTATCAGTGCCGGCCTTCTTTGTCGTATCACAACCAGCTGTTGAGCCGGAAGGGCAACATGCCTTCTTAACAGCCTCGGGAGGGGGTTTGTGAGTCAGTTTGAAAGCAACTATACCCAGGGCTGCCAGGATAATGACAGCAAACAATATCGTTTTATAAGGTTTCTTTTTGGGGGGCGGGCAACAGTTGCCCTCGCAACCGCAGTCAGCGGAACCACCCTGGTTCTTCGTTTCATCGTTTTTTACATCTTCTGCCATGGTACATCCTGTTTAGAATTTTTATTTGCAATTATAAACACCCTTAATATCGATCAACTCATAAAACCGGCTGAATACCTTTCCCAGTTCACAAATGTTTTTCGGATCCAGGCAGTAATTCACTTTCACACCATCCACAGTCCCCTGTATCAGCCCGGCATCCTTCAATTCCTTCAGATGCTGGTTTACCGTAGTCCGGCTTAAAGGAAGCTCCTCACAGATATCCCCGGTCATGCATACTCTGGTTTCGGCCAGGTATTGCAATATTGCGAGGCGTGCAGGGTGGGCTAAGGCTTTGAACAAAACCGAAGCGGAACTCAGCTTCGGATCGAATAAGTCTGTTTTGGAATAGGCCATAATAGAAAAATATAACGCAAATATACGTTGTATTTCTTAATGACGTATTAATACGTCGAAATTATTTCAGGCTTTGTTTTAGTTTTAAATCGCCTAAATATCACTATCTGATTTTTTTATTACCTTTGCTGCATAAATTTTTTAATGTATGTGGATTACGATTAGTATACTTGCAGTCCTGGTGGTCCTTATAGGATTTCTCATCTTTAACGCCAGGCAAAAAATGAAAAACCTGAAGGATGTAAAGTCAAGCGATAAAGTAAAGGAGCTGACCGACCAGAATTTCCAGAATAAAATAAAAACGGGAATGGTCCTGGTCGATTTCTGGGCTGCCTGGTGCATGCCCTGCAAGCTGATGATACCTGTTCTGAATGAAGTCGCCGAAGAAGCCGGCGAAAAAGTGACCATAGCCAAGGTCAATGTTGACGAGCAAAAAGCCACTGCCGCTAAATTTGGGATACGCAGCATCCCAACCATGATCTTGTTCCAGAACGGGAAGGAAGTTAAACGGATCGTCGGGGTAAAATCAAAAGACTATCTGCTGAAGGAATTTGACCGCAGGTTTAATTTGTAAACATTATGAAAAAACTATCTGTTATAATACTGTTCCTTCTGATGTTTGCCGGGTTCCAGTGCGGGTTTGCCCAATCCAAAACCCCTTCGCCCAAACCACTGGCCGAAGTCTATTATTTCCATCCGTCGGAACGCTGCCCTATTGACCAGTCCATTGAACAAAACCTCCTTAAACTGATGCAAAGCAGCTTTGCCAAAGAGGTAAAAGATGGTACTATAAAATTCCAGGTCGTCAATACAGATGACAAATCCCAGGCTAAAACCGTAGCCAGGTTCGACATCAACGCCCAGGCTTTATATGTTGTAAAACTGAAGAGTGGGAAGGAAACTAAAAATGATCTTACACATTTTGCCTTTGATTACGGGCAAAGCAATCCCGACCGTTTCAGGTCAGGATTAAAAGTGGAGATTGAAAAGGCCCTTCAGTAAATCAGCCCTGTTTCTCAAATTTTTTTACCATAAGACTGGTCAGGTACCAGGCTGCCAGTATGAAAACCGGCCATGCAATCAGCCAAAAGATCTGTTCTGTCATAAGTCAGGTTTGTTAATAAACATGTGATTCGGACTTTAATTCCTCTGTGCTGATCTTCTTTTTATCCATGGCCCTCCATACATACCAGATATAAGCAAGTACGAAAGGTACAAGGAGCGATACATAGCTCATGGCTGTAAGGGTGTAATGGCTCGACGAACTGTTTTCTATGGTTAGTGAACTTTGAAGATCGTAGGTCGACGGGTAATAGGCCGTATGGTTATAACCTGCCAGTAACAGCAGCGCCCAAACCGTTAGTAAGGTGCCGGTACCGCTCAACCATATTCCTCGCGTATGGCATTTTTCAAAACAGAAGGCCGAACGTATGATCCCCAGTAATACCGTTGCGACGCCCAGTACAAACAGAATAGCAACTACCGGCAACGCCAGTAGGTTATGGAGGTATTTATAAGGCTCCATGCTTACAATCCCGGTTTTAGGATCAACCGCAAACCCATTTGAAAGTAAAAGCCATCCGGCGAAGACAAGAAAAAATACAAGAAAGGGAACAGCATTATGAAGGAGCTGCTTTTTCAGGCGTTCCATGATCACGGCATGATTTACACGATTCATGAAATACAGTATGGCAAGCACCCTGGCAAGGAAGAACACGGCAAGCCCCAGGCTGAGGTTTATAGGGTTCAGGGCGGCCTCTAGTCCGTGAGCAGGGCCTTTCCATTCCGAGATGATCGGCATGTTCCCCGAGGTAAGATCCAGGAGGTTCATTTTATTGACCGAAAAAGCTGAGCCGGTGAAAAAAGTGGCTACTGCGGTTCCCAGCAGCAGGGTTCCGAGAAGGCCATTCAGCACCAGGAATATTTCAAAGGTTTTCTGGCCCAGGAAATTCCCTGGCTTCTTACGGTATTCGTAAGAAACCGCCTGTATTACGAAGGCGATGAGGATGGCCATCCACACCCAGTAGGCTCCGCCGAAACTGGTAGAATAGAACAGTGGGAATGATGCAAAGAATGCTCCGCCAAAAGTGACCAGGGTGGTGAAGGTCAGTTCCCATTTCCGCCCAAGTAAATTAACGAGAAGGGTTCGTTCCTCTTCGGTTTTCCCGAGTGAATAAATCAGTGTTTGTCCTCCCTGGACGAACATAAGGAACACCAGTAATGCTCCGAGCAGGGAAACTATCAGCCACCAGTATTCTTGCAGGCTTAACAGGGATAATGATTCGAACATGGTATCGTGGTTTTTTTGTGACAAATAAAATTATGCAGTAAAACCCTTGTTGATCTGTTTCAGCATAATGCCGATTTCGGCTATCAGCAAGGCAGTGAAGAAAAGAGCAAATACCCAGAAAGTAAGCTGGACCGAGGAAGCTTTCAGTTGTGAAACGGCGGCAATGGTTGGTAAAATATCCTGGATCACCCAGGGCTGGCGGCCTACCTCGGCAACAATCCAGCCCAGCATGGAAGCGATATAGGCCAGGGGGATAGTCCAGAGTGCAGTATACAGGATTATTTTTTTAGTTTCTATCTTGTTTTTTACCGTCAATATAAGGACGACCAGAAGGAGTGCAAAGAAATGCAGTCCGAGGAAGACCATGATGCGGAAAGAATAGAAACTGGTGGTAATACTTGGTATCAGTTCATGCACGTCACGGTTTGCATAATAGCCGTAACCAAAATTGCTGTAATTCGCCTCGAATGTTGTAAGGCTTGCAGCCGCCAGGCTGTCTTTACCGGCCAGCCTGGCCCTTTTGTATGCAGCAAGGGAATTTATCGCTGTTAGTCCTTTAGCTATCCTTTCATTATAAGAAGGTATGCCATGAGCGGGGTTTCCATGAACCAGGTCATATATACCCGGTACATAGGCATTCGGATTGAGGAAAGCCATATATGAAAGGACATCGGGGATCTCGACAAGGTACCTGAAGTCCATTTTTTTATGGCCTGGAGCTGAGGGGTCTGCTTTCAGGATGCCGAAAGCTGCCAGGGGCGCATTCTGCTGTCCCACATAAAGATTTTCCATGGCAGCAAATTTCATGGGCTGGTGATGGGCTACCGCACGTGCCGACCCGTCGCCCGTGAGCATGATGAATACAGAAGCCAGCAACCCAAAACTTGCAGCCACGATGATGCTCCGTTTAGCGTAGATCATATCGCGCTTTTTCAACAGGAACCAGGCGCTTACTCCGATAACGAATAAAGAGGCGAGCACATACCCCGAGGAAACAGTGTGAAGGAACTTATTGATGGCAACGGGCGAAAAGAGGACCTGCCAGAAATTGACCATCTCATTTCTTGCCGTATCGGGATTGAATTTCATACCGCCGGGTAACTGCATCCATCCGTTTGCAACAAGTATCCATAAGGCACTCAGGTTACTGCCTATTGCTACCAGCCATGCGGAAAGCAGGTGAAATTTCTTCCCTACCTTATTCCATCCGAAAAACATAACAGCTATGAATGTCGTTTCGAGGAAAAACGCCATAATGCCTTCTATGGCCAGTGGTGCGCCAAAAATATCCCCCACAAACCAGGAATAATTTGACCAGTTAGTGCCGAATTCAAATTCCAGGATGAGTCCTGTCGCAATCCCTATTGCAAAATTGATCCCGAAAACAGTCATCCAGAATTTTGTCAGGCGCTTCCATTCTTCATTCCCGGTTTTAACGTAAATCGTCTCCATAAAAGCAATGATGAAGGAAAGCCCGAGGGTAAGCGGAACAAAAAGCCAGTGATAGCATGCAGTCAGTGCAAACTGGGCCCTTGACCAGTCTACCAGCGAAAAGTCAATATGATTCATAGGTCAGGTTTTGATTTGTATAAATTCAGAATGCTAAAAATAATAAAAGTTCATATGTCATTTATAAAATGTGACATCAATCACAAAAGGAAGGTCAAATCACTCAGTCTTCACTTAAAACTTCAGCGATGCTTTCGAATAAGGCCTTTTTGCTGAATGGTTTTGCCAGGTAGGCATTACAGCCCGCATCCAATAAACGTTTCCGTTCCTCGGTCATGGCGTAAGCTGTCTGAGCTATGACCTTCAACGGATATCCCTCTTTACGGATCTCCGTTAAACACTGATACCCGGTCAAACCAGGCATGTTGATATCCAGCAGAAGCAGGTCAGGAACACTCGTGGCAAGCATTTCCATGAGTATTCTTCCGTTCACTGCCCTTAACAGTTTTGCATTTGTCTCCTTCAGTAAATGTTCAAGGTACAAATATGAGTCTGCCTCATCTTCCGCAATAAGGATTACTGTTTTACTCAGATCGGGCGATTTTCTCGCAGCAGGTGAAACAACGGGATTCCCGGCTGCCGCCAATGGGATAAGCGGGATTGCAAATGAGAAGATGCTTCCTTTTCCGACTTTCGATTCAACATGGATGTGGCCGCCAAGAAGTTCTACAAAAGCTTTGCAGATACTGAGTCCCAGTCCGGCCCCTTCGTGGTACTCGTTCTCTTCAACCTGGCGGAATCTTTCAAAAATAATAGAAAGTTTTTCCGGCGGAATGCCTTTACCTGTATCCCTGACAAAGAATTCGATATAATCTTGGTCATTCTCCTGCTTTTTCCTTAACCCAAAAACTATAGTCCCTTTTGAAGTGTATTTAATCGCATTTGAGATCAGGTTATCAACGATTTGCTGCAGCCTGTCAGTATCAGTCTCCACTTCAAAACCCACGGGGAAATCATTCAAATCGGAAACAAGCCGGAGCTCTGTCTTTTTCTTTAACAATTCCATGTTCCCGAATGATTCAACTGTTGAATTCACTAATTGATGCAGATTGCAATTACTCCTTGAAATTTCTATTTGCCTGGCTTCAAGTTTGGAAAGATCAATGATATCATCAATGATATGCAACAATCTCTTTCCTGCATTCCTGATTATCCCTGCAAACCGTTCCTGTTCCCCCTGGGATGCATCAGGCTGCCCTATTAATTCCGAGAAACCGAGGATGGCATTCATGGGTGTGCGGATTTCATGACTCATATTAGCCAGGAAAGACGATTTCAGGCGGTCTGATTCCATTGCTTTTTCAACCGCAGCTTTTAATTCAAGTTCGATGCGCTTGCGATCCGTGACATCGACGACAGAAATGATACCTGCAGGCCGCCCCTCATAAACAGTGGATGTGCCTGTAAGATATACCCATTTAGGATGGCCGGTTTTTGTGATTATCCTGAATTCATAAGAGGAAAGCGCTCTTACACCGGTCTGTCGTTTCTTTCCCACCTGCTTCACAGTCTCAGTATACTCGGGTGCAACAAATTCCCAGAATTTCTGCCTGCATAATTCTTCGGCAGTAAAGCCGCTTATCGCTTCCCCGGCCTGGTTACAATAAACCCAGAAGTCATCCTGGTAGATCATGATAGCGTAAGGTGCATTTTCGGCCAGTGACCTGAATTTCGCCTCACTCTCCTGGAGCTTTTCCTCTGCCTGCCTCCTGTGGGTGATATCGGTAAAGATGGTTACAAATCCATCCAGATCCCATGGGGATACCGAAATTGAGAAAGACTTGTCAAGAGGGGGAAAATCGACCTCGAAAGAATGCGGGATCCCGGTTTTCACTACATTGAAATACTCTTCGAAGAAAGGTGGATCCTCAACATTATAAGCTTCCGTGGCAAGTTTATCGAGGACATCCTTTTCCCTGATTCCGAGAATTTTCTCAAACCGTGGATTGATCCCGACAATCCTGTAATTCTTTGCTTCTCCCTGATCATCAAACACCAGCTTGTGTAAGGCCACGCCTTCACCCATATTGGTGTACAGGTTCATCAGCCTCTTTTCACTGTCGCGAAGTGCCGAATTTGCAACTTTAAGTTCTGTAAAATCGCTGAAAGTGGTGTAAACCTGGTAAGGAGCCGGTTCATTATTTCTGAATAATGGAGTAGCATTTATCAGCAGCCATTTATATGATCCGGCCTGGGGATTATATACACCCATGATGGCATCAGTGACTTTTTTCCCGCTTTTTAATGCAACCATGGCAGGATGTTCCTCTCCCGGGTAATCGGAACCATCTTCGTGTATTGATTTCCAATGTGGGTCCCTGGAGGAACGGCCCATTACCTGGTCGAGAATCAGTCCAAGCATCTCCTGGGCTGAAGAGTTTGCCAGGATTATCTTTCCATCGGTATCCTGGTAAACAATACCCTGTGACAGGGTATCAAAAAGCGACCCGAACCTTTGTTCAGATTCATTTAATCTCTCCAGGGCCAGCGAAAGTGCATTCTCTTTATCCCTTAGAGCAGACTCAAGCTCATTTACAGTTCGGGATTGTTTTAAGTTGCCTTGAACCATCATTGAATTATTATCAGATCCAAATACTGGCTTGTTGACTTTTCGTGATCAAATATACGTCTTTCATCCATCATAGTCAATAGCAGGGTCTTTTTGCAGCAATCTTTATAACAACAGGAAAGCCATCACTGTATGGTGAGTCCGGATTGGTCAATTCAATCACCTTTACGTAAAATATGTCAACGCTTACATATTTTACCTTGCTTAAAGCTCAAACCACACTTACCTTTGTTAAAAAAAGACGATGAAACTTTTATCAACTTCAAATAAAAGACCACAATATTTATCGATAGCAATTGTAAGTATATCGATAATGCTGGTATTTGCCGGGTGCCGCAAGCAGGATAATCCAGGTTCGGGAACGACTGGCCCAAAGACCATCGATCAGCTGGTCATACCTTCAAACTTCAGCTGGGCCACCACGAAAAATATAACAATTTCAATTTCCGCCAAAGATAACCTTGACAACCCGATATCAGGTGTTCGTTTTACGCTTTATACAGCTAACCCCGATTCAGGGGGAATTTATCTTGTCAGCGGCTTTACAGGCAACGACGGTATGTGGAATTCCATCGCCTCATTGCCAACGGCTATGAGTAAAGTAACGGTATTCAATAATTTCCTGGGCCTGATCCGACAGGCGGAATTTACGATTACAGATAATACAATAAGCGGTCAGTTCGGAGGAAAGTCCCCCCAGCCTGTTGGAACAAAATCCTTGAATGGCTTAAATGAAATTAAAAGCACCAATTCTGTAAAATGGGTGTACATGAGTACCCGTGATTCCCAGGGAGTCCCCGGGAACCTGATGCCTGTTAACGACCCCGTTGACCAGGTTTTAATGCATGATATCAATACGGCCCTTCCCGAATATAAAAATGAAGTCGCTTATCATCCCGAATGGTTCAACGGCTCTGCGCCCAACAACATTGACATCCTAAGTGTAAGTGATGTTTATATCACCTATATTACCGAAGGAGCCGGCTGGATGAACAGCCTGGGATATTTTACGTTCAATACGAACCAGCCTCCTGCATCAGCAGCGGCGATCGACACGATTCACATCATTTTCCCGAATATAAGCAATTCAGGAAGCGGAGGGGGATTGAACCCGGGGAATAAGATTTACCTTGGCAAATTCCCTGCAGGGAAATCAATTGGCTTTGCCCTTGTTCCCCATGGCTGGAACGGCAACTCAACTTACGTAGGTTCTTCAAGTGATGTATGGTACTCCATACCTTCCTTTAACACCACCGACCCTCTCCTGCTCAAACACCTTTTGTTTTTCAGGGATCCTTCACGCCAGCAGATCCTGTTTACACTGGAAGACCAGGGCAAATACCAGGGAGCGGACCTGGATTTTAACGATAACGTGTTTTACCTGACAATCAACCCCTCAATCCAGGGGATAAATACTACGAATATGCCCGTGATGGCTACAACCGTCATTGATGCCGATCATGACGGTGTACCTGATGTTTCTGATGATTACCCTAACGATCCCAACAAGGCATTCAACAATTTCACCCCTTCAAAAACAGGGTACAGTTCCCTGGCCTTTGAAGACCTCTGGCCGGGTAAAGGAGATTATGATTTTAACGATGTGGTGGTATCCTATCGGTTCAATGAGGTTACCAACGCACAAAACCAGGTAGTCGAGATTGATGCTAAAATTATCCCGGAAGCTTCCGGCGCTAATTTTCATAATGGTTTTGCATTTCAGCTTCCGTTTACACCTGATAAAATATCGAATGTAACAGGAATGAGTTTAAAACACTCATATATAACATTATCGGCCAATAATACCGAGGCAGGTCAGACAAAAGCAGTGGTTGTCGTATTTGACGATGCCTTCGATCATTTGCCTATGCCCGGTCAGGGTCTGGGCTCCAATACAACATTGGGCGCCCCTTACGTAACTCCCGACACCCTGAATCTTGTCATTTCCCTGTCAACTTCACAAAGCTTAAACCAGGCAGGTATCCCTCCTTTTAACGCCTTTATCATTGCAAACGGAACCCGCAACCGGGAAGTCCATCTTCCTGACCAGCCTCCTACCGATAAAGTTAACGGTTCGGAATTCGGGACTGTCGACGACAATAGTATCCCCTCCCAGGGCCGGTATTATAAGACCACCAACAATCTTCCCTGGGCTATTAATATTGCCGGTAAATTCAGTTATCCAATTGAAAGGGCTGCAATTAATTCAGCATACCTGAAATTCAACGAATGGGCCGAGAGTGCCGGAGCTTCATATCCCGATTGGTACATGAATCTGGCCGGATACCGCCAGGCTTCTTCGATTTATTCTCACTGACAGTCGATAATATTTATATCGCTTAAGTATCACCTAATATGTTTATATTTGCATTCATTTATATAAACCTAAAAACCGGAGAATCATGAAAAAGAACATGGGAACCATTGATATCGTGATCAGGATACTGGTCGCAATCCTTTTTGCTGTATTGTTTTTTACAAATGCAGTTCCTCAAGTATTAGGCATTATTTTACTGGTGCTGGCCGTTGTTTTTGTCCTCACCAGCCTGATACAGTTTTGCCCCTTATATATTCCGTTTAAAATCAATACAAGGAAAAAGGAATAGGCATGTCAACACATAAAGTTACCGTAGAATGGCAGAAGAATATGGCCTTCAAAGGAACGTCGGGCGGCCATGAGATCATGATGGACGCCGACGAGCAGGTTGGAGGGCATAACCTGGGATTCAGGCCGAAGCCGCTATTGCTTATTGCGGCCGGAGGATGCACCGGTATGGACATCATTCCCATCCTGAAGAAGATGCAGGTTGTCCCTGATTATTTCAACATGGTCGTTGAAGGTGTGGTGAGCGAGGAACACCCCAGGCAATATACCAGTATGCATATCATTTTTGAATTCAGAGGGAAGGACCTGCCGATAGAGAAACTGCAGAAAGCCGTCAGTCTTTCACAGGATAAATACTGCGGTGTTTCGGCGACTTTGAAAAAGGCCATGCCGGTCACCTGGGAAATAAAGATCCTTGAATAAGTAGTAAGTTAGTTGTTGCCTCTGCCGGTTGTTGCCTTCCTGAAGTAGATCCACCTGATTAGGGTCGGGAATACAAACAGCAGCAAAGGCATGGCAACAATAAATCCTCCTATGACTGCAATAGCCAGGGGCTGTTGCATTTGTGCACCCACTCCTATCCCAAGCGCAAGCGGGCTCAGTGCGAGAATGGCTCCAATGGCGGTCATCAGCTTAGGCCTTATACGCAGGGATATCGCGTAACGTATGGATGCATCCACATCTCCTGAAGAGGTTTTCATCGTAGCCATGAACTGGTTCACTGTGAATATGGCATTCTCGGCAATAATACCCACTATCATTATAATTCCCGTGTAGCTTCCAACGTTAAGCTGGATGCCCGTAATATAAAGGGCCCATACACAGCCGGCAGTTCCAAGCACCGAGATAAAGATCACCAGGAGCGGGATCCGAAGGTCCCTGAAGAGGAATAGGAGGATGGAAAATACCAGTACTATTGCCGAAAGTAAGATCATAAGCAGTTCTTTGAATGAGGACTGCTGCTGGGCATAGGTGCCCCCGTAAACTATATAATAACCGGGGGGCATTATCAGTTTTTCCTCCAGAATGCTTTTGATCTCCTTGATCGCTGATCCCAGGTCACGGTTTTCCAGGCGGGCGGTTACCACTAAATTCGATTTAAGGTCTTCCCTGGTAATGTCGGGTGTGCCTTTTGACAACGTGGCTGTGGCAAAGTATTCCAGAGGCCTGTATGAACCGCCGGGAGAAAATACAGGCTGATCCATGATCCTGTCGAGGTAATTCTCCCTGAAATCGGTAAATCTCAGGTTTATCTTAAGCATTTGCTCCCCGCTCTGGACCTCCCCGACCTTCACCCCCTCGTTATTTGCCTGCAGCTGGGTCTGCAGGTCGGCAGGGCTCAGGTGAAACTGTGCGAGCCTGGCCTCATCGGGAATGATGCTGATGGAAGGGCCCTCCACCACGATCCCGTTTTTAAGGTCGGCTATGCCTTTTACCTTTGACAGCAGCCCCTGCACCCGTATGGCAAGGGTTTCCAGTTGGGACCTGTCGTCACCGAAAATTTTAATTTCCACAGGCTCCGGGCGGCCGATCAGGTCGCCAAGCAGGTCGGCAATCCTCTGTCCGAATTCTATGGTCAGCGCAGGCTCCTGGGCCGACACCTTTTGCCTGAGTTCGGAAATGACGTCTTCGGTTGACCGTTTGAGCCCGGGCTTCAACTGGATAAGGTAATCGCCTTCATTCGGAGGGATCACACCGCTTGCCATACTGATGCTTGAACTCATATTGGTCCCGGTACGCCGCATATATGTTGCCACATCCTTATGATGCAGTATCACCGTATCTACCCTGCGCATCATCGCATCGGATGCATCAAGCGCAGTGCCCGGAGGGGTGAGATAATCAAATACAATGGTCCCTTCGTCCAATACAGGAAGGAAACCCGTATTCAGCCTGGGAATGAAAAACACGGCGCCGGCGGCAAGGATCAGAATAAAGCCAATGGCAAATGCCGGCTTATCGAAAAACCATATCAGCCAGCTTAAGGAATTTTTACCTGCCTGCTTCCCATGCTCACTGACCGCTGCTTTCTTCCTGTGCCTGTATCCAAGCGCCAGGTGCAATGCAGGCAATCCCAGCCAGGTTGTGAAAAAGCTGCATACCAGGGTAATTTCCATAGTCGCGGTAAGCTCTTTAAAAAAGCTTCCGGCAACCCCGCTCATCATCACAAATGGAAAGAAAATTACGATGGTGCTCAGGGAAGAGCCTACCATCGCAGGGAACAGCATTTTAATTGTATCTCTCACCACTGACTGCTGGTCTTTTTCGGGGTTCTCTTCATGGACCCTGTGGATCTGTTCGATGACAACTATGGCATCATCGATGATAAGACCGATGGAGGCAGCAATAGCGCCCAGCGACATGATATTAAGTGTTATTCCGCTCAGGTAAAGGACTGTTAAGGTAAGGGCCAGGGTTACCGGGATGATGATGATCACATTGAGGCTGGCCCTGAACGATCTTAGGAAAAGTACTACCACCAGAAGGGCCAGGATAAGTCCCTCATATATGGCCCTCAGAACGCTGTTTATTGAATCGGTCACGAACACGCTCTGGTTGTAATACGTCTTTAATACCATTCCCTTTGGAAGCTGGTTCTGGATCTCCACGGCCTTTTTCTGCACATCCCTTACAAAATCGAGAAGGTTCGTGCCTTTCTGCTTGACTATATCGAGGATGACAGCCTCATGCCCGTTGGCATTGATTCGTATGAATTCCTGCTGCTCCTGGAATTCTATCATGGCCAGGTCACCAAGCCTGATGATCCTGTTGCCGTCGTTTCGTATTACCAGGTTTTTCAGGTCATCGAGGGTGCTGATCCTGCTGTCGGTCACCGAAAGGTACAAGCGGCGGTAATCGGAAAGCAGCCCGTTGGATTCTATGAAATTAGTCTTTCCCATGACATCGATAATGTCCTGGGGGTTTACGGCAAGCTGCACCATTTTCATCGGATCGGGTTTGATCACGAATTCCTTGGTCTTCCCTCCCCTTACAAATACATTCGATATCCCCTGCACCTCCGAGAAACGAGGCCTGGCAAAGAACATGGCCATATTTTTCAACTCAACCTGCCCGTATTTGTCGCTTTCCAGCGTATACCCCACTACCGGGTAAATGTTCTGGCTCATGGCCTCTATTACCAGGTTGGTGGTCGGGGGAAGCACGTTCTTGATTTCATTTATCCTGGCTTCAAGCTGCATCCGTGCTATGTTGATATCGGTATTCCATTCAAAATAAGCCTCGATGGTACAGCTTCCCCTGTTGGTCGAACTCCTTACCGTTGCAATGCCGTTAACCCTTTTGATGGCAATTTCAAGCGGGCGTGTCACGGTGATCAGCATCTTATCTATGGGTTGTTCTCCATTATCGGCAATGATCCTGATCTTGGGGAAAACCACATCGGGGAACAGCAAAGTTTCCATTTTACTATACGCAAACCCGCCAAGTATGAGCAATACCACGAGAACGAATATCGTTGGCTTGGTATATTTCCTGTAAAAATCCTGGTCGATCATTTAGCGTGAATAGTTAATTGTCCCCTATTTATCCAGTTATCCAGTTTTCCAGTTATCCAGTTTTCCAGTTATCCAGTTTTCCAGTTATCCAGTTTTCCAGTTATCCAGTTATCCAGTTATCCCGCATCACTTTAATATCCTCACAACCGCTGTATCACCCAATCCATAATTTCCGCTTGTAAGGAAACGTTCCATCGGGAGAAAAACCGGTGAAACAATCTCAATGCTGTCGGCCCCGGTAATGCCCGGGACAACGGGAACCTTCACCGCCGTAGTATCATTGATGAGCTTCATCACCCAGAAATTCTTCATCACTTCATCACTTAGGACTGCAGATTTCGGGAGGATCAGCACCTTGTTCTTTATCGATCGTATGATCTTTACTTTAGCCATAAGATTTTCGGGCAAAGGCTTGGGTAACCGCGGTTCAAGGATTACCCTCACGGTTTGGGATGCCCCTGTCATAGCCGGTAAAACAGCATGAACGGAGGCGCTCAGCTTTTCATTGTCGGGCAGGAGAAGAACACAATCGGTTCCCAGTCGTATATAATCTTTCAATTCATAGGGAAGTTCCAGTATGAATACAAGACTTTTGGGTAAAACGAGGGTGCAAAGGGATTCGCCCTCCTGCACGAAATCTCCTTTCGGGTGGTTGATCACTGAAACAAGTCCTTCTATCGATGCCCTGACCTGGATCAGTCCGGTGATACCGAGTGCATGCACGCTGTCCTGGTATAATATCGTAGCTTCTTTCGTCCTGAGTTCGAACAACATCTCGCTCTTTTTTGCCCTGTCTCCTGCCGACACAAAACATTTCTCCACATAACCTGTGATAGGCGATTTGATGATGGCTTTTTCAAGAAATGATGAAGTTGCAGGGAACTCCGCGTATTCGGCCATTGTGCCTGTCCTTGCATTGATGACAGTTACCGGGACCACCGCCCTCACCGCATTTTCTTCAGTGTCCTGCACATTCCTGCAGCCGAACAGGAATACAAGGCAAACAAGCCCGTGGAGGAATATCATCAACCGCCTTTGCTTCATTGTTTCCAGAAATTAATTTCGTTTAGGATATACTGGGCCCTGATCTGGTATTGAACAGCCTCATGCGTTGCATCTATGAGGTTCTTTAACGCCAGTATATAATCGGTTATAGTGAGGGTTCCGCTGTTGAGCTCGGCCCTTTCCTGTGCAACCAGCATTTTCACCACTTCGATCTGCTTATCGTTGTCACGGGCCAGTACCCTTACATTGTCAAGTTCATCCTTCAGCTGCTTCAGCTGTAACCCGTATTGTGTCCTGAAAAAATCCCGGTAGTTTTTCCTGGTTTCCTCTTCTGCCCTGAGTTTGCTGTAGTTGAGCTTCCTTTGGTTGCCGTCATATACCGGAAGGCTCAGGCTCATGCCGAAACTGATCCCGAAATTCTGGTACAGGTAAACAGGTTCGTTATTGATGATACCCCCGTCGGAAAACCAGTTGACCGTGGGTTTATATTTGCGGTCAATCAGGAGCTTTTCAGTCTGGATCTTTAAACTGTCTATGACAAACTTCCTGAAGAATATTGAATTTTCGGGTGAATGCTTCAGTATTTCTTCGATTGCAGTAAGGTTTAACCTGTATACCGCCGTGTCGCTGATGCCGCATATCACGTTCAGGTTCGAGAATTCTTTCCTGTACTGGAATTCAAGGTTCCTGATATTCCGTTCAAGCTGAATGATCTCCACTTTGACCGACAGGTAATCGGTTTGGCGGTAAGTGCCTTTCTGGACCCACATTTTTAAAACCAGTTCTTCTTCCTTCAGGGTCGAAAGGATCTGCTGCTGAAACTCAGCCTCCATAATGGCTGAATAAGCCGACAGGTATTGGGCTGTGATGGCCTTTTTAAGTTCGTTGATGCCAAGGTTCCTCGAATTTTCCAGGCTGCGGTTCTCAATCCCGAACTTCTGGTAATTGACTTCCCTTGTTTTTTTATTGAATATCTGCTGGTTCACATTCAGAGTGCCGCTGAGCTGCTGGCCGTTGGTGATCACGTCGCTGTATCCCCAGCCATTGATTACCGGGGCATACATCATATAAGCATTAAAATTCACCTGGGGAAGGTAACTTGCCCGGGTGATAAGGCTGTCATACTGGTTTGACCTGATCTGGTTTGAAAGGTCCTTGAGCCCGGGATTGTTTTCAACACCCCTGCTGATATAGTATTCAAGGGAATGGTCCTGGCTGAATGCGTTCAGGTTGAAAAACAGCAGTAGAAGAAAAAACTGAAAACCCTTTGTGATGGTATTCACCTTAGCTGAAATGAGATTTCAAACCTACATGAAAATCCCCAAATACGCAAGAGGCATATTTAAAATGTATAAAGACTTAAGGTAAAACGCCATCTGATTAGCGGGAAGATTTCCGGGATCGGGAATTATATTTACTTTTGCGATAAGATGATCGGGATTCCGGGTTTCAGCAAAAAAAATAAAGAAGGTGATGAAATGACCTTCTGGGAGCATCTTGATGTGCTCAGGGGGACTATCTGGCGTTCATTGCTTGTGGCATTATTCTTTTCACTGGTAGCCTTTGCCTTCAAAGACATACTGTTCGACACGATCATCCTTGGGCCCAAGTCAAAAGATTTTATCACCTACAGGATGCTTTGCAAACTGGGGAACATGATTTCTATGCCCTCGCTTTGCATTGACCCTTCGCATTTTGAACTCATCAACATAAGCCTTGCCGGGCAGTTCCTTGCCCATATGAATATTTCCCTGGTTGCAGGGCTGGTCCTTGCATTACCCTATATTTTATGGGAATTATGGAGGTTTATCAAACCCGGCCTTAACGATAAGGAGATCCGGGCCTCGAGGGGCTCTGTTTTCGCAGTATTCTTCCTCTTTATCACCGGGGTTCTCTTTTCCTACTTTATTGTCGCGCCACTCATGATAAATTTCCTGGGAGGGTATACCGTGAGCCCTACGGTAAAAAACCAGATCGCGCTCACCTCCTATGTGAGCAATATAACCCTGCTCACCCTGCTGATGGGCCTTGTATTTGAACTTCCGGTATTGATACTGCTTCTGACCAAAATAGGGATCCTTACTCCCAAAATGCTTAAAAAATACAGGAAACATACCCTGGTTATCATTTTAATTGTTGCAGGTGTTATTACCCCCAGCCCGGATATGTTCAGCCAGCTCATTGTTTTTATCCCCCTCTATACTTTGTTCGAGCTGAGCATCCTTCTCTCTTCCCGCATGTACCGCAGGAAAAACCTGCCTGCCGGCTGAGTTGTAACCTCATACATTCCATTACGTCTAAGCTTTCATTAAACATAAACAACATGGAACCTAAACGCTTATACCGTAGCCTCACCGACCGCAAGATAGCGGGCGTTGCCGGAGGCCTTGCTGAATATTTCGACACGGATCCCTTACTTCTCCGTCTCGCTTTTGTTGTTCTCGCTCTTGCCGGTGGCGGCGGCGTCCTGATCTATTTCATACTTTGGATCGTGACCCCCGAAAAACCGGTCTCCTACGAACAGTTCAAATCTCAACCCACTGCCGGATCCGCTACCGGTGCTGAAACCGGCGGACCAGCTGACCCTTTCAAGCCCCAGGACCCTTTCGCAAAACAGGACCCATTCGCAAAACAGGACCCTTTTAAACCGGCCGATGCTTCAAGGCCCCCAAACGGCGACCCTTTTAAAGAACACGAAAAAGGCAAAGGCAGTCTTGTCGGCGGTCTCGTCCTCATCACCCTGGGAGCCCTTTTCCTTGTCAACCAACTCGTTCCGAATGTTGATTTCGGAGACCTCTGGCCCCTTCTCCTTGTCGTTATAGGCGGCGGGCTGCTCATCAATGCTTTTACCGGTAAAAAATAAGTTTCACGATATTAATATAATGCATATGAAATTCAGACATGTTTTCTGGCCCGTTATCCTGATCGCTCTCGGACTGCTGATCCTGCTGAGCAACCTGGGATTCGTTAATTCAGGATGGCGCATCCTCTGGAACCTCTGGCCCCTGATCCTCGTTTTCTGGGGAATTGCCGTTCTGCCTATCAAGGACCTTTATAAAATGATTGCAGTGATCATTATCCTCGCATTTACTGTGACTTTCTTCAACCGCCTTACTGAAAAATCTCCCTGGTGGGGATTTCATAACGGCTGGCAGAACCACTACGACTGGAGTGACGATGAAAATGATTCTTCTTCAAGGACTTACTCAGAACAGAATCTAAGCGTACCTTCCGATTCGCTTACCAAACACGGAGTCCTTGACCTCGATGCCGCAGCCGGTTCCTTTACCATTGAAGGACTAACTTCCGATTTTTTAAGTTTCCATAAATCAGGCGACATAGGCAACTATTCCCTGACATCAAAAGACACCCTTGGCGTGAAAAGGATCAACCTCTCCCTTGAAAAGGACCATGTGAGAAGCTCCGTTCACAGCAATAAAGTGGATATCAAACTGAATGAAAAACCTTCATGGAAAATGATATTCGATGTTGGGGCTGCTGACATGAACCTCGATCTGACCAATTATATCATTGATACAATTTCTGTTGATGCAGGCGCTTCATCAATCAAAATGAAACTGGGAGATAAAAGCCCTTGTACCCATGTCTCGCTGAATGCGGGAGCTTCATCAATAAAAGTTGAAGTGCCCGAAGGCACGGGCTGCCAGATCAACTCAGAGTCTTTCCTGATCAGCCGCAATTTTAAAGGATTCGATAAAAAAGCTGACCGGATGTATCAGACTTCGAACTTCAACAGCAGTAAGAAGAAGATCTATATCACTATAGAAACCGCTGTCTCAAGTATTGAAGTGAATCGCTATTGATCCAGAAAAGCCCTGAGGGCTTCCAGAAATTCCCCGGGTGAATCTGAGTGAACCCAATGTCCGGCCCCCGGAATGGTCTTCACCACTGCCCCGGGGAATTTATTTTTGAGCTCCGCAATATCCTCATCCCGAATATAATCAGAATGCCCGCCCCGTATGAACAATACCGGGCCGGTATATTGCGACCTTATATCGGCAGTTTCGAAAACATTTAAAAGATTTTCATTTATTGCTTTCAGGTTCAACCTCCAGTTAAGGGTCTTATTATCGCGCCAGTAAACGTTTTTTAAAAGAAACTGCCGTATTTTCCGGCTTGGAACCTTTTCAACAAGTTGCTTCTCCACATCAGAACGCGCTGAAACCTTTGAAAAATCTACGCCCAGCATGGCATCGATCAGAGCCTGGTGTTCGGTGTTAACACCAGATTTGCGCAGGCTGATATCCACAATGACCAGCTTTTTTATCTTCTGCGGATGATGGAGCGCAAAGTACATGGACGTTTTCCCGCCAAGCGAATGGCCCATCAATACGATGTTTTCAAGATTGTATTCTTCGGTCAACTCCAGCAGATCATCCTCGAGCACATTAAAGTTGAACATCGTACTATGCGGTGACTGCCCGTGATTGCGAAGATCGGGAACGTAAACAGTATACTGCCCGCCAAGTACACGGGCCATGCTCACCCAATTGTCAGAGATACCAAACAGTCCATGTAAAATGACCATGGGTGGACCGCTTCCAAATTGCCTGCAGAACAGCTTCATTTAGAGGAAGTTTATTAACAAATTCCTGTTAACAAAATCTATGAGATTTGTCAAAAATAAATAAAAATCCATGGATATGCGATGTATTTTTGTACGCGAAAAAAATAGTATCTGAAAGTTTATTAATTCTTTATATACTATTTTGGAATTTCAACGTTTGTTCATCCGATTTAATAAAAGAAACTTCATTAATTAAATATCAATTGAATACTCAAAAAAGAGAAATGGAAAAATCACCCAACGAGAAGCTGGCCGTGCCTCGTCCGGAACTCTCGGAAGACGAAGAGCCTCCAAGTAAACCATCTTTCATCGATGAAGCATCCTTTCTGGATGAATATCTCAAATCGCGCAGCGATCGCGACAAATCCCTGACCTCTGAACGTTCTCTAGCCTTTATGCAGGAATTCTTTCCTGAGGCAACGCTTAAGGACTGGAATAACTGGCACTGGCAGATCAAGAACAGTGCACGCTCAATTCATCAGTTATCAAGGTTTATCGCACTCTCCGACAATGAAGTCAAGCCCGATGGGAACAATCATTCCCTGCCGTTGCGGATAACCCCCTATTATATAAGCCTGCTCGACAGGATCAATGCCGATCATCCCTTGCGCAAAAGCGTAGTGCCGGTATTCGATGAGTTCATCGTCCACCCGGGCGAAAACGCCGATCCCTTGTCGGAAGAGCATGACAGCCCTGTTGAAAATATCGTACACCGCTACCCCGACCGCGTTTTGTTTCTTGTCACGGGTTTCTGTTCTACCTACTGCAGGTATTGCACCCGCACTCGCATGGTGGCCAAGGACAAATGCCATGTTGGCGTCAAAGCATGGGAAGCCGGGCTGGAATATATCCAGAACCATTCCGAAATCCGTGATGTACTGATCTCCGGCGGCGACCCGTTCACCATGCCCGACCTGCATCTCGAATACCTGCTTTCACGCCTCCGCGGAATACCGCATGTGGAGATCATCCGCATTGGCACGAAAGTCCCGGTGGTCCTGCCCCAGCGTATAACACGCCCTCTTGTAAACATGCTCAAGAAGTACCATCCGTTATTCCTCAGCATCCATTTCACGCATGCCGATGAGCTTACAGCCGAAGTTAAGGAAGCCTGTGAAAAGCTTGCCAATGCAGGGATCCCGCTCGGGAGCCAGACGGTTCTCCTGAAAGGCGTTAACGACGATGTTCAGGTGATGACGAATCTCATGCATGCCTTGCTGCGCGCAAGGGTTAAGCCTTACTATATCTACCAGTGCGACCCTGTACTTGGCACCGGACATTTCAGGACCACGATAAAAAAGGGCCTGGATATCATGGAAGGCCTGAGGGGCCATACCAGCGGGTATGCAGTCCCCACATATGTGGTTGACGCGCCTGGCGGAGGCGGAAAGATCCCTCTCCTGCCCGATTATTACATGGGCAAGGATGAAGACGGCTATGCCCGGCTCAGGAATTTCGAGAACAGGGAATTCCAATATCCTGATTTTTCTTAGCCTATGGTAGTCGGCCTTACTTATGACCTGCGGTCAGATTATCTGAAAGAAGGTTTTTCGGAAGAAGAAACAGCAGAATTTGACCGCGAAAGTACGGTCGATGCTATTGACAATACCCTTCAGCAACTCGGCTATTCAACAGTGCGTATAGGGCATGTGAGGCACCTTGTACAGAAACTGGCCGGGGGCGAACGCTGGGACCTGGTGTTCAATATCTGCGAAGGGATGTACGGCATCGGCCGCGAAGCCCAGGTGCCTGCATTGCTTGACGCCTATAACATCCCCTATGTTTTCTCCGACCCTCTTGTGCTTGCCCTCACTTTGCATAAGGGAATGACCAAACACGTGGTGAGGGATTGCGGCGTGCCTACCCCCGATTTTGCAGAGGTTAAGATGAAGGCGGATATCGCGCTGGTAAATCTCCCTTATCCTCTTTTTGTCAAGCCGCTGGGAGAGGGCACCGGCAAAGGCATAGATTCGAAAAGCAAGGTCAACACAGCAGCCGAACTCGAAACGGTATGCCTTGAACTCCTGCCGCGTTTTGAACAGGGGCTTATCATTGAAACCTACCTGCCCGGCCGCGAATTTACAGTTGGGATAACAGGTACAGGCACAAAAGCAAAATGTATCGGCGTGATGGAAGTAATACTCAATACCGGGGCCGAGGCTGATGCCTATACCTATGTGAATAAGGAAGAATGCGAAGAAAGGGTCCGGTACAGGATGGCATCCGATGAACTCGCCAACCGCTGTGCACAGGTTTCACTGGACGCCTGGAGGGCCCTGAACTGCAGGGATGGCGGAAGGGTCGATATCCGCCTCGATGCAGAAGGCAATCCGGGATTCATGGAAGTAAACCCCCTCGCAGGGCTCCATCCCGAACATTCCGACCTGCCTATCATCTGCAACCTCCAGGGAATACCGTACCTGAAACTGATGGGATGGATCATGGACTCGGCGGTGGAAAGAGTGAGGGCTGGATAACTGGTTAACTGGATTACTGGAAAACTGGGAAACTGGGAAACTGGGAAACTGGGAAACTGGATATCCAGTAATCGCTGCGCAACAGCTGATCAAGTTATCCAGTTATCGGCGCGAAGCGCCTTATCCTGTATCAAACTAAGCGAATAGACTGATAAAAAAAAAGTATGAAAAACAATCGCGTCGTCTTCCTCTACAACAGGATGAGCGAAAACCCGAAAGATGATGAACTCGATGTTGTAAGGCAGATGAGGTTCATTAAAAAGGCTCTCAAAGTGCTGGGGTACGAATCCTTTGAAGTCCCGTTCGACATCCACCTCGATGAAGTCATCGCGCAGCTGAAAAAGATGAAGCCGCTCCTGGTCTTCAATATGGTGGAAATGATGGAGGGAACCGGAGCCCTGCTCCATATCAGCCCCTCCATCCTGAATGTCCTGAAAATCCCGTATACCGGCGTACAGCTCGAGGCCATGTTCCTTACTACAAGTAAAGTCCTGGGAAAACAGCAGATGAGGCTTCATGGCCTGCCTACTTCCGACTGGTACACCCTCAATCAGCTGGGCAAACTTAAGAAGGATGAAACATATATTGCAAAACCTATATGGGAAGACGGCTCCCTTGGACTTGACGAGGAGAACATCTTCCAGGGCAACAATAAAGCATACATCCAAAAGCTGAAAAAGCTGGACCCTAAAGAGATCTTTGTTGAACAGTTCATCAAGGGAAGGGAATTCAACCTGTCAGTTCTTGGCGGAAAGAATGGGCCACAGGTGATGCCGCCTGCAGAGATCCTCTTCAAAGACTACCCCGAAGGGAAACACCATATCGTGGGTTATAAAGCCAAATGGACTGAAGATTCATTTGAATACAACCACACACCCCGTACCTTCCGCTATAAGAAAGAAGACCTGCCCCTGGTGGAAGAACTTAAATCCATCGCCATTAAATGCTGGCACGCGTTTGAACTCAGGGGATATGTTAGGGTCGACTTCAGGGTTGATAAAAACAAAAAACCCTACATCCTCGAAATCAACGGGAATCCCTGCATTGCGCCCGAAAGCGGGTATGTCGCTGCCATCAAACAGGCAGGACTGACATTCCCCCAGGTTGTGGAGCGCATTATAGAGGATGCGTTGAAACCGTGAATGGTGAACAGTGACTGGTGAATAGTGAACAGTGACCGGTGACTGGTGAATCGCAAATCGTAAATCGTAAATTCATATGTCTGCCCCTGAAATTACTTACCGCCACCACGTTCTTCCGGGTGACGTAACTGCTGTGAAAGAAATGGCCGAATCAACAGGCTTTTTCTATGATTTTGAAATCCCGGTTGCCGTTGAACTGGTAGAGGATGCGCTGATTGACGGAGAACACAGTCCGTACAAATTCCTGTTTGCCGAGGTTGCCGGGAAACCTGTTTCCTACACCTGCTACGGCCAGATCATGGGCACCGAAGCGGGTTATGATCTCTTCTGGATCATTACTCATAACGACCTCCGCGGGAAAGGCATTGGAAAGATCATCCTGGAAGAAACCCACAAACTTATCAAAGCACTCGGGGGGAAATACGTGATTGCCGAAACCTCCGGCCTTGAGAAATACACGCCTACACGAAAATTTTACCTGAACTTCGGGTATAAACTTGAAGCCGAGATCCGCGATTATTACAAGGACGGGGATTCAAAAATGGTGTATATATACAGGTTCTGACATCCCGATTCCTGTATCCTTTATCCTGCATCCTGGATCCTGGATCCCGCATCCCTCATACATACTGTCTCCTGAAATTCGCCAGCATTTCCGGAGTGAGTTTTTCCTTCTTCCTGATATTCTCAAATTTCAGCAGCAGGTCCTCCACTGTCAGCATTTCTTTCTCTTTTGCAGGAATATCTGAAATGATCCTTCCGCCATGCATCATGATGATCCTGTTTCCCATCTCAAGCGCCTGTTTCATCGAATGGGTCACCATGAGGGCCGTGAGGTTACCCTCCGCTATAAATTTATTGGTCAGCCTGGTGACCTGGGCCCCGGTCTTAGGATCGAGGGCCGCAGTATGCTCATCGAGTAAAAGAATCCTTGGTTTTACCAGAACAGCCATGAGCAGTGTCACTGCCTGCCTTTGTCCGCCCGAAAGAGTACCTGCCGTATTGCTTATCCTGTCTTCGAGGTTCATCTCAAGATCGGCCAGCTTTAACCTGAACTCTTTCAGAAGGGCCCTGTTGAGGCTGAATTTCGGGTAGCGGTTTTTCCCGCGGAACCATGCCATCAGCAGATTCTCGGCAATGGTCATGTCAGGGGCTGTGCTGAGGTATGGATTCTGGAACACTCTTGACAGGATTACAGCGCGGCGGTACGCCGGCCAGCGTGTCATATCCTTACCGTCAAGGATAACTTTTCCTTCATCAGGCATGATATCACCAGCGATGAGGTTCAGCAAAGTCGATTTGCCCGAGCCGTTGGTACCGATCACCGTTGCAAACTCGCCTTCACCTATGGTCAGGCTGACATTGTTAAGTGCAAGCACTTCGTCAACCGAACCACGGTTGAAACGGACCGTTATGTCTTTTAGCTCGATCAATATTTTTCTAGTTTAATCACTGCCTTCTGAAGTATGGTGTCGGGGATGGAGATTCCAAATTTCCTTGCCAGTGCAAGATTAATGGCAAGGGTCTCTGGAACATAAATCTGTATCGGTATATCAACCGGACTTGCACCATCCATTATACCTAAAAGTATTCCCGCAGCTTTCTTCCCTACATCATAATAACTGGCCCCGAGGCTTACCATGGTTCCCGAATATATATCATCGGAGGAATTGCTAAAAAATGGGATCCTTTCATCCTGCATGATGCGGCCTAATACAGGCAGCGCCTGGGATACCGTCACATCGCCCGATATGAAAAAGATATCTATGCCCGAAGATATGAGTGATTTTACAGCCGCATCAACCTCACCAACGCCTGAGATCGTTTTTTCGATAAGAACGAATCCCTCCTTCGCACAAGCTTCCCTCGCCCATCGGGTACATATTTCTGAGTTGATCTCCGAGCTGGTCCATATCATCCCGACTTTCTTCGCTTTTGGCAGCAGCGTCCTCATCAGGTGTATGGTGGCTGCAACAGGCTGGGGAGTTGCAAGCCCGGTCAGATTGACCTGGTGATCCTCCAAAGACCTGGCAACCCCTGATTTTAATGGGTCCGTAACAGCACAGAATACATGGGGCACTTTTTTATTGTGAGCAGCAAGAGTCTGCATCGCAAGTGTTGATGCAGTTGCTATATAATCGAAATCCTTTGAAATAATATCTTTCGCAATGGATTGTGCGGTCCCGTAATCACCCAAAGCATCGTAGAAGGTAATATCAAGTTTCCTTCCCCTGGCATATTTTTCCCTGATAAGGACATCCCTCAAACCCTGCACTGAACGGTTGAGAAGGGTGCTGTTTGTATACTGGAACACTGCAATCCTTGCAGCCCTGCCCTGGGTCGGCCTTACCGGAAGCCTGAACGTTTTTTTAGAATACTTGTTCTTATACATTGTCGCTTCGGCTGCTTTGACCAGGGTGTCGGGGATGGTCAGCCCGAACTGCATTGCCTGGTCGCGGTTAACGCCCAGGAGGCAACGGGCATAGTGTTCATATGGGATCCCCGCCGGAGATTCCCCGCGGATGATCCTGTCGGCAAGGCGCGCAGCCTGCACCCCGCTGGTATAAAATTCATAACCGTACACCAGGAATGCCCCCCTTTCAAGGCAATCGGCATCATTTGCGAAAATAGGGATCTTGTCTGACCTGGAGACCTTCAGCACCGACTCAAAGGCATCGAAAACCGTAAGGTCGGTGATCAGATAAAATGCCTGTATCCCTTTGGAAGCAAGAGATTGCGCAGCCTGCTGAACTTCAGAGGTGCCGCTCACGCTCATCTCTACAAGGGTGATCCGGGGAAAATCCTTCAGGGCTTTCTTCAGGTCGCCGAGGTTAACACGGGTGTTCGGGAAACCAGGATTGTATATCGTCCCGATCCTGACATTCCCGGGGAAAAATTTAGTAAGTATCCTGAGAAGGTCTCTTACGGGAGCCTGACCGTACACCCCTGTGACATTGGCCGGATGATCGATAGGTGTTTTTCCCGCCCCAAGTATAAAAGGGCTGGCTACTGTGGCAAACACCACGGGTTTATTCTTCACTTTATTGACGACAGCCTGGGTTGAAGCCGAAGAAAATGCAAGGAAAAGATCGGTTTTATCGGCCATAAGTTTGTCAACCATGGATTTGTTGGCAGGGATGTCTCCTTCGGCATTCAGCTCCGAGATAAGGCAGTTTCTGCCGTTGACATAACCCAGGTTTTTCATCTCTGTCATGAAACCGTCGCGGGTCTTTGTGAGAACACTGCTGTGATTGGCCATCACGATACCTATCCTGACTTTTTTCTCACTTGTCTTTGCAGCTGTCCCCGATGAGGCAAGCAGGTAGATCATCCACCCCAGGATCGCAAGGATAAAGGCTGAAATGATCAGCTTCCTGTTTTTCCTGACCAGGGTCTTTAACCTTGTGTCCTGGCCCGTGCCGGATTTCACCGACTTCGAAATCACCAGGGTCAGCAGTACAAAGAGTGCTGTCAGTATTTTAAGATCGTTTGGATCAAAACCTGACTTCAAAGCCAGGGCAACAGCGAGACGAAAGAGCACAGCCCCGAGGATCACACCCAGGACTGCAAGCCAAACTTTCCGTGTCCTGAAAAGTGCCTGCCCTATGATCACCGCTGCAAGGCTGTATATAATGGAGCCAATGCCCATGCCTATGTCGGCGAAGCCCTGATACTGCGCGATCAGGATTCCCGAGAGGCCAACCATGCCGTTCGCCAGGGTGATACCGAGCATCTTCATCCTGTTGGTGCTTACGCCCTGGGCAGAGATCATCGTAGGGTTGTTCCCTGTAGCAAGCATGGTCAGGCCCAGGTCAGATTTAAGAAAGGCCGAAAGCAGAAGCCATACTGCGATTATCACTGCGAGGAGCAAAATGCAGGTCCAGAGTTCCTGGTGAAGCCCCGGGTTGATCCCCGTTGCAACTGTCTCGAAGGTAGGGTGGTTCATGAGCGGGATATTCGATTTGCCCATCACGTGCAGGTTCACCGAATACAAGCCTGTCATAACCAGTATGCCTGCAAGCAGCCCGTCAATTTTAAACCTTGTGTGTATAAAGCCCGTTATAAATCCTGCGCATGACCCGGCAAGGAAAGAAACCGGCAGAACAAGGAAAGGGTTCCATCCGTCAACGATAAGGATAGCCCCGGTGGCGGCGCCAAGTGTAAAACTGCCGTCGATGGTGATATCGGCAATATTGAAATACCGGTAGGTTATGAAGGTTCCCAATGCCATGAAAGCATAAAGGAAACCAAGATTTACCGCGCCTATCCAGAGATCCATACTAAAATGCTATTATACCCGCCAGTCCGTACAGGAACCTGCTCTCTTCCAGAAGGTGAACCACCTTTAAAGGTTCCGATGCATGGATGAGCCTCTGCAATTCGGCATTAAGGTCCATGCCCGACCGGCCTGCCAGTCCTTTTGCAAAAATAACCCCATGCATATGCAGCTCCTCTTCTTCACCGCTCTTTGAGTAAATCCCGACCGCCAGGACCGTATTATGCAGATCGGCATCCTCAACCGGGAAATCAAACCAGGCGGGAAAAACCGAATCATGCATGATATCCGGCGGATCAGGCATATTCTCCTGCCAGGGAATTTTTTTCAGGTTTAGGCCGTAGATGCCGGCACTGTTGGCAATAAACACCAGTCCGAAAAAGTTGCTCCCTGAGATTTCCGCTGATTTCCGTGCAATAGAGAGAAGTTCCAAAGGCTCCCGTGAGTTGAAGCGCATGAGGGTGCTGAACTCACCCGAAAACCTGAATCCATGCAGAAAATGTACGGCCCCGGGATGCGTCTTTGAATACCAGGCATAATCCACGGCAGGCTGTTCAGTGGCAGGGTAGCCGAAAAAATTATGGGCGGCAAGCAGTGATTCGCCGAAGAGATCGCAATAATCCTGCACTGTTTCCCCGACAGACCCAAGCCCCACGGCAAACTGAAGTTCCGACTGTGAGATCGTAATAATATCCCGGCGGCTGAAAGATGAATTTTTCAGTTTTCCGGCATTGCCTATTCCTGAATACTTCCCGTCAGGCACTTTCCTGCTCTCCCACTCATAAACCCTGTCGTCAGAAAAAAAATGTTCAGAAGGGCTGCCTGCAGGCTCTTCAACAAAAACTTCCCCCAGATCGTCCAGGGACGAGATCATCCTGAACAGGTTATGCATGCCGCTTATCCTGAAAACATCTACAGCGGTTTCCTGCATTGAAAGCAGAATTACTTCGCCTCCTATTGGTTTCAGTTTTTTCTGGGCCTGCATGAAAACCCTGAGCCCGGCGCTGCTGATATAGGTAACCGCCGAGAAATCAAAAATGATATTGTGATTCCCGTCTTCGGCAGCCTGTTCAAATAATTTATGGATTGCGGATGAAGTAAGCCCGTCGATCCGCCCTTCTATTTCAATGATAAGATATGCACCATATGCCCTTTCCCTGGTAAGGATCATCTTCCGAAAAATCTGATCGCCATCATCGTGATGTCATCGCTTGGCGGGAATCCGGCTGCATGGTCGGCGACAGCCGACAAGGTTGTTTTTACAAGTTCCTTATGATCTGACTGCAGGTTGGCATTAAGGACTATTTCAAGCCGTTCATCGCCATAGAGCTCACCCTGGCGGTTGAAAGCTTCGGTGACGCCGTCGGTGTACAGGTAAAGGATATCGCCCGGTGCAAGTATTATCCGGCTCGACCTGTAATTGAAATGCTCAATGCCGCCAAGCACCGTTCCCTTGGTGAGCTCAACGGTCGTCAGGCCTGAAGAGTTGACTATGTATGGCGGGTTATGCCCTGCATTAACATATTCCAGCTCCCCGCTCGAAGTATTCAGTATACCATAGAATACCGTCACGAACATCGATGAAACGCTTTCACTGCACAGGAGGTTGTTCACATAATTCATGCATTCGTCGGCCGGCATGCCCTTAAGGCCGGTGGCCCTGATTATGGTACGGCTCACGGCCATAAAAATAGCTGCCGGGACCCCCTTGCCCGAAACATCACCGATCACGAAACCTATCCTGTCGTTGTCGATCATGAAGAAATCGTAAAAATCACCGCCAACTTCCTTTGCTGCATTCATGGCAGCAAAAATGTCGAAATCCCTGCGGTCGGGATAAGGAGGAAAAAACTTGGGAAGTATGGCCTGCTGGATCTCCCGGGCTGTCTGAAGGTCGTGCTGTATTGAAAGAAGCTGGTCATGTTCTTCCAGCCCCCGCCTGATCTGCATGATCTCATCCATGGTCTTGTTGATGGTGATCTCAAGGTCCTCGAAATTAATGGGCTTGGTCAGAAAATCAAAAGCCCCGCGGTTCATGGCCGTGCGTATGTTTTCCATATCGCCGTATGCGGAAACCACCACCGTTTTAAGCCCGGGATTTTTAAGTTCCTTCAGCTTCATAAGAAGTGTAAGCCCGTCCATCTCCGGCATATTGATATCGGAAAGGATGATGCCGATCTCGGGAAACTCAATGAGTTTACTGAGGGCTTCCAGCCCGTTATGGGCGAACACAAAATCGTAAACGCCATCCCTGATCTGCCTCCTGAATTTCTGTTTTACAAGCGGTTCGAGATCGACTTCATCGTCGACAACCATGATCTTCACATTTATAAAATGATCTTCACTCATATTCTTTTACTTTCTTTTTAGTATAAATTAACTAAACCGTTTTCGGGATGGTGATCACGAATTCGGCATATTCCCCTTCTACTGAATCAACTTCAATTTTCCCCTGGTGCTCCTGCACAATTATGTCGAAGCTTATTGAAAGGCCAAGGCCTGTGCCCTTGCCGGCAGGTTTTGTGGTATAGAAGGGATTGAACACCTTCTCGATGACTGCTTTGGGCATTCCCTTGCCATTATCCCATATCCTGAACTCCGCCTTGTCGCCAAGGTCTTTTGTAGAGACTTTCAGAACAGGAAAGTATGCATCCTTGAACTCCTGCTTTTTCTGGTGGGTCGAATAGCAGGCATTATTGATCATGTTCAGGAACACCCTGCTGAGATCCTGGGGGATGACGTTCATCTGGGGCATGTTCTGGTCATAATCACTTTCGATTTTAATGTTGAAGGATGAGTCGGTGGCCCTCATGCCATGGTAGCCCAGGTTGACATACTCGGCAAGGAGGGCGTTGACGTCGGTAGGCATGCGTTCACCCGACTTGCCGCGGGAATGGAGCAGCATGCCCCGGATAATGCTATCGGCCCTCTTGCCATGATCATGAATTTTCTGAACATTGCCTTCGATATCCTGTAAAATGCCTTTGATATAATCTGCTTCTTTTTCACCAAGGGCGGAAGTAAGCTTATCCGATTCGGCCAGTATCTCCTGCACCAGTTCGACCGAAAGTTCCGAGAAATTATTGATGAAGTTCAGGGGATTCTTGATTTCATGGGCGATACCGGCGGTAAGAGCACCGAGTGAAGCCATCTTTTCAGATTGCACCAATTGTGCCTGGGCTGCCTTCACACGGTTGAATGCTGCATCGAGTTCATCGTTCTTGGCCCTTAATTCGGCCGTGCGTTCATCCACTTTCTGTTCCAGGGTCCTGTTGTATTCTTCAAGTTTTTCATGCGAGACCTTCAGCTCATCGGAAGTGCTTTGAAGGTCATGAATGGTCTTGGCCAGGGTTTCCTGCATGTAGATGAAAGAATTGTTCAGCCTGCCGATCTCATCCCTTGAGCGGTTGGGGGGGAGGGTGACATTGAAGTCGCCCGTGGCAAATTTTTCTGCAGCCTGGGTAAGCTTCCTGAGGGAACCGGTAATGGAACGTGAAATGAACAGTATCACCAGGAAAATCACGAAGAGCCCTCCGAAGGCAAGCTCAACCAGGGTGCGGTAAAGCTTGTTTGCATCGGCCATGAACTCATCCACCGGGAATACGATGGCCAGCGACCATCCGTTGGATGGAACAGGTGCGTATGAGATCCAGCTCTCTTTTCCGGTTACAAGGTTTTTATAAGGGATCTCTGCAAACCCGCTTTGGCCGCTTATCATCTTTTTGCCGATTTCACGCAAATCGGTGAGATGCTTATTATCGGCAATGGAAAAGATGGATTCATTCATTATCTCCTGCGTTCTCTTATGGGTTACAATAGTGCCGATATGCGATATCATATAACCGTAGCCGGTTTCATACACTTTGATCGCACTTACGATCTCCTGGAGATAGTAAAGTGAGACATCCACCGTAAGGACCCCTATGAATTTCTTTTTCCCTTCGTGGTCAACATATAATGGGATAGAATAGGTCGACATGATGATGTTGCCCCCTCCCTGGTCGAAATAAGGTTCACTCCACTGGGCTTTCCCAAGTTCCCTGGGGATCTGGTACCAGTCCATGGTAAAATAATCATAGGCTTCGTTACCCAGGGTGATGAACTTCACCATTTGCTTGTCTCGGTAAAAATAAAAGGAATAGTATTTTTTTTCTGCTGATTTATACCCGGGTTCGAATGCAAGCGCCGCACCGTAAATATCAGGGTTTGACTCAACCATTTGCTTTAAAAGGTATTTCATTTTATCCTCATTGCCGAGTTCAGAGAGGATCAGGGGAGCATAATTGCGGGGTATCGACTGAATATTTGCGAGTACCTTATCGATCTTTAAAATAGTGATGCCGGTAAGTTCGGTGGCATTTATCTTCAGGTTTTTAACAACAATGGATTTCGTTACATTATAATTATATCCAAAGATAATTGCGAGGATGAGCATTAAGGACAGAAATATGTAGAGGATCATTTTAAAGGCGATGCCCCGCATAGGATTTTTGAACTTTTTCTGGGTCATGGGTTCCGGCTACTTTTCTGATGAAGTATGAAGCAATGTAGTATAGGGTATGAAGAACTGCCGGAACGGGGGTATTGAGCCGATCTCTTTGCTCTCAAGAAGTATCCTTGCATTGGTCATATAATCACTTTCATTCAGCATGATATTCATGGTTGATTTCCCTGCAGGAAGATACAGGTCCCTGTACCTTTCTATCATCCACAGCTGATGGGAATGGTTGGCGGGCATTTTCTGTTTTCGTTGGGCCCTCATGATCACAGCCACGCTGGTATCGGGGTTATTCAGTGAATAAATCCATGATTCAATGCTTGCTTTCACGAATTCAACGCAGATGGCAGGATCCGATTTGAGTTTGTCTTCTAGGCAATAGATCCCGTCTTCAAGAAAATTGAGCCCGTATTTTTCAAAAAAGAATGGCACCAGCTCATTGGTATCGAAACCGCTGTTGATAATGGCGTGGTACTCATCGAACCAGTTTGCGTTTGTGACATCGACGCCATCCTGGAGAAAGAGGTTGTTCGTACTGCCAATGGGAACGATTTTTGTATCGAGGTGATACTTTGAGAACAGGGCCCTGGGCTGAAGGTAATAACCGTCCCAGATACCCGCGCGCTTCCCGTTGAGGTCCTCGATTTTTCTGATCCCGCTCGACTTTTTCGCAAGCAGCATCAGTGATGAACGGGTCGAGAACTGGGCTATGTTGACTATATTGATCCCGCTGCTCCTCATCTTGATCGCATTCACAAGCCACAAAATGGCGAAATCAGCCTCTTTCAGCTTGATGATATCGTCGGTTGTGATGAAGGGTTTGTATTCGAGGATGTTCAGGTCTATCCCGTGCTTTCTGAATATCCCCTTTTCCTTTCCAACATAATACCCGGCAAACTGGCAGGTGGTGACCCAGTAGGGATATACCGTGATTTTTTTGAGTTCGCCTGCAGGCTGCCTCCCGCTGGTGGTCCCGGCACCGGGCTTTTTGTCAGTCTTTTTCGGGTTGCAGGATGCAGCCAGAACAGCAACAAGCATCAGCATGAATAACGTACGTGGAACCGGCCAGGGAAGTGAATGTTGCATACGGCTTTGGAAATTTCCTTTAATTCAATGTAAAATTAGGTTATTTTCGTTATCCAAATCAATTATAGATCATGCAGGCATTATTTTTCGAGAATGAACTGGTTCTTAAGGACATCCCTGTTCCGGAACCCGGGGCAAGCGAGTTGCTTGTGAAAGTCAGGTATTCCTCAGTATGCAATACCGACCTCGAGATCATCAAGGGTTATATGGGGTTCAGGGGGGTGCTCGGGCATGAATTCGTTGGTGAAGTTGTAACCGAAGGCCATGCCCTTAGCGGCAAAACCGTGGTTGGGGAGATCAATTGTTCCTGCGGGAAGTGTTACCTATGCCTCAGCTCAAGGCGCACGCATTGCACCAACCGTACCGTGACAGGCATTGCAGGCCACCAGGGAGTTTTTGCCGGTTTTATTTCCCTTCCGGCCGAAAATCTTCATATTGTACCTGATTCCGTCCCGGGCCGTATTGCAGTATTTACTGAGCCCCTTGCCGCAGCGGTGGAAATTTTCGAACAGCTCCATATGAAACCTTCGAACCCTGTTTTCATTTTTGGGGCAGGCAAACTCGGGATGCTGGTCTCCATGGTTGCAAGGCTGCAGGGATTCGATTACACCACCTTTGATATCATGCAGGGCAAAACCGGTTTTGCACTCAGCCTTGGAATTAACGCAAGGTTATTACAGGATCTTCTTCCTGAAGAAAAAGCAGAAGTATGTATTGACTGTACGGGTAATGCCGAAGGCATCAACCTTGCACTCAAACACCTTTGGCCCCGGGGGACACTGGTGCTTAAAACAACGGTTGCCGATACTGCAAAACCCGACCTGAACAGCATTGTTATCAATGAGTTCACTGTTCTTGGTTCAAGATGCGGCTTGTTTAAACCTGCGCTTAACCTGCTGGAGAGGAAACTTGTGGATCCTTCCCCCCTGATCTCGGGGGAATTTGCTTTCAGTGATATATTAAATGCGTTTGAATCAGCAAAAAATCCATCAAATCATAAAATCATCATAGATCACCGCTTGTGAATGTTTTTTTTAACAAGACTTTGACATTAAAAAAAATCCTGTAAATTCGCTATTCCATTCAGAAAAAAGAAAGACATGAAAGCATTCAGAAAAATTTTAGCAAGCCTCTTCGTGGCGCTCACTGTAATTTCATCAATGACTTCCTGTAACAACGGAGCCAATAAGGATGCACAGGCCAATCAAACAGCTGCCGATACAATTAAAAAAGTTGTCAACCTCTCTCCGGAAAACAAGAACCTGCTTTACCAGTTCCCTACTCCTTTTGAAGTCACCATGATGCTTCAGAGGGCTAAGGCAGGCTATATTTTCAAAATCACCAACCCTCCTGCCAATTTAACCAAATATTCCACCGAGAAGGCAAAAGCGCTGAACCTTGGCATTTACAGTGCCGACCTGGCTTATTCGGCAACCTACAATTTTGTCGACGAAACAAACAAATTCATTGCATGTACTGGCAAACTTGCAAACGACCTTGGTATTGCAGGCGTTTACGATCCGGGCCTTGTCGACAAGGTTAAAAAGTTCAATAACAACAAAGACTCCCTGGTGAATATGGTCACTAAGATCTTTAATAAAACCAATGACTTCCTGAGCAGGAACAACCGTAACGAGATCGCCGTACTTGTTGCCACCGGCACTTTTGTTGAAGCCCTCTATCTCGCCGCATCGCTGAACCAGGTTGCTTCCGACAATAAACCTATATCCACTGTTATTTTCAGGCAGAAAGATAATCTTGACAAGCTGATCACCCTCCTCACAGCCTATAATATGGACTCCGATCTGAAACCGATTGGTGATGAGGTTAGCAAACTAAAAGCAATATACACCAATTACGGACTGGAAGCAGACAAGAAACTGCCCCAGCAAAAAGCAGCTGAGATCGGTGATCTGACCCAAAGTGTCAGAGACTCCTTTATCAAATGACCGAACCTATTCTGATGGCCCTGGTCCAGCTGTTTGCCACTGTTGCGGCAACAGCCAGGAAGCAGGCTTCTGAAAACTCCAGGCTCATCCTGGAATCCTACCTGCGTGACCAGCTTAACAGCGGGGAACTTGAAGAATATTTAAAGCTTTTCGACGAATTACTTTCCTTTCATCAGCCGTTCGGGGAGTCGCCCGGGGCCCAGCCCCCCGACATATCTCCTAAAATATCGACGATCTGCCAGAAGATCGCAAGGGACCTGGCTTATCTTGACAGGCTTATAGTCTTTATCAAGTTCATTGAATTCATTGAAGAGATATCGAGGAACGAAACAGGCCAGGGGCTGCAGGAAAGCAAACAGATGACTTCCTATGCCGCCCTTCTGAAATCGGCATTCAACATCCCCGATAACGAATACGATAATGCCCTGAACTTTATCCTGGACCCTTTCGGGGGGAACATTCTGCCGCAGGACCTTCTCCTTATCGATGCCCGGACCGAAAATACAAACCTGAAACATATCTCCAGGGAACTTCTCGACGGCTGTATCATGGTGTTGTTCTTCCCAAGCATACGCCGCTTCTTTGCCCGCTACCTCGGGAAGGACCAGCTCTACCTTAATGGACATACCATCCAGCCTTACCGGTCGTTTTTCCTGGCCAACGGGGCCATAATCAACAACCTTAAAATCACGCCGGTTTACTATTCCGACATTGCTTCAAAATTCCTGCATGGCGACAAAACCATTCAGATAGAATTTACAGCAAATGAAATCGAATACCGTTTTAAAAACAGCACCAATGGTATCCATCCATTCAGTTTTACAGCACGTTCGGGTGAACTTATCGGGATCATGGGCGGGAGCGGTGTCGGCAAATCGACTCTTCTAAACGTTTTTAACGGGAGCCTCTGCCTTAACAACGGGAATATCCTTATCAACGGATTTAAACTGGGAACCGACAATACCGAGCTCGAAGGAGTAATAGGATTTGTTCCCCAGGACGACCTGCTGGTTGAGGAACTCACTGTTTTTGAGAACCTGTATTTCAACGCAAAACTCTGCTTCAGGGATTTCAGCAAGAACCAGCTTATGAAAGCTGTTTTGAAAGTGCTGAAAGATATTGGGCTTATTGGTATTAAGGACCTCCGTGTTGGCGATCCCCTGAACAAGTTCATCAGCGGGGGGCAGCGTAAGAGGCTGAACATCGCGCTGGAACTGATACGTGAACCCTCCGTATTATTCGTGGATGAGCCAACTTCCGGGCTCTCGTCTATGGATTCGGAACTTGTGATGCTGCTTCTGAAGGAACAAACGCTCAAAGGCCGGCTTGTGGTGGTAAACATCCATCAGCCTTCATCGGATATCTATAAGCTGTTCGACATACTGCTGGTCATGGATAAAGGGGGGTATCCTATTTATTACGGCAACCCCATAGATGCACTCACTTACTTCAAAACACTGAGCAACCACGCCAATCCCGACGAAAGCGAATGTCAGAACTGCGGGTACGTCAACCCCGAACTGATCCTTCAGATTACAGAGGCCAGGACTGTGAACGAATACGGGAAACTCACAGTGAACCGCAAAGTGAGCCCCGGTGAATGGTATGCCCATTTCAGGAAAAACATCCAGCCAAAGCTTAAGCTCTCAACCATTAAACAACAGCTCCCCCTGAACTTCTTCAAAGTTCCGGGACGATGGAAACAGTTCAGCATCTTTGGTATTCGAAACCTTCTGACTAAAATAACCAACCGTCAATACCTTGTTATCAACCTGTTTGAAGCTCCGGTACTGGCTGCCCTGCTGGCCTTCCTGACCAGGTATTTCAGCGGGGATTCATATTTCTTCGGGGAAAACAAGAACCTGGTGGCCTATATGTTCATGAGCGTTGTGGTGGCTCTTTTTCTCGGGATGATGGTAAGTGCCGAAGAGATCTTCAGGGACCGGAGGATCCTTAAACGCGAAGCCTTCCTTCACCTCAGCCGCAGCAGTTACCTGAACTCAAAGATCATACTCCTGTTCGTACTGTCGGCCATTCAAACACTGTTATATGTTTTGATAGGAGACTGGATTCTCGGCATTAAAGGTATGACCATGGCCTACTGGCTGATACTGTTCAGTACTTCCTGCTTTGCAAATATGGCAGGTCTGAATATTTCATCAGGCCTCGATTCCATTGTTGCCATTTACATCATTATCCCGTTCATACTGGTCCCCCAGCTCCTCCTGAGCGGGACCATAGTCTCATTTGACTACCTGAATCCTGCAATAAGTTCAAGGGTCAATGTTCCGTTTGTAGGGGATATGATGGCCTCCCGATGGAGTTTTGAAGCTATGGCTGTTGCCCAGTTCAGGGACAATAAATACGAAAAGCAGTTCTACCAGGCCGACAAGGAAATTTCAAAGTATGCCTATATCACTGCCCTGCGCATACCGGCACTCCAGGAACTGCTTGACGAATCCAGGATGAACATAGTAAGGCAGAAAGACAATAAAAAGACCCAGCAGAACCTGCTGATCCTTCGTAACGAAATTACAGGACTTGAAAAAGAGGCAGGTTTCAGCCGTGGTTCACCGGTTCAGAATATCACGCCTTCGGGCCTCACCAGCGAGCTGAGCACAAAGCTCAGGTCATACCTTGACTCGATGAGCATAATATTCTCGGCACGGCTGAGCAAAGCCAACAACATTCATGATGCCATTTATCAAAAACTCGTTAATGAAAAAGGGCAGGAAGCTGTATACGAACTTAAACGGGAATATTATAATGAAAATCTTGCCGACCTTGTCCTGAACTCCGCATCAACCGATAAGATCATCCAGGGCAAAGACAGGCTGATCAGGAAAAAAGACCCGGTTTTCATGGAACCCGAATCCAGGGCCGGCAGGTCTCATTTTTATGCACCCGTAAAATACCTTGGCACGCTCGAAATAGATACTTTCTGGTTCAATATAGCTGCCTTATGGTTTATGTCGCTGCTGCTTTACCTGTCGCTTCAGCATAATACCCTCAGAAAGATCATTGAATATTTCGGGCAGATGAAGAAATTACGAAAAACCTGATGAAGGAACTTCGGTTTTCACGACAAGCCGTTAAGCCTGATCGTTTCGAGCTCATCGCTGCTGAAAAGGCCGCTGCGGTACAATCTTAGAAACTGTTCCGAAACCCCGGCCCTGAATAGCATCACATCATCTGAATTCACGGTGACTTTCACGCCATGGTCGAAGAGTATCCTGATAGGATGTGTTTTGTATGATTTCACCCTCTTCAGTTTGATATTGCTTTCGGGGCATACATTAAGGCGTATGGAATTGGCGGCAAGCCATCGCATCACTTCGGGTGAATCAGCTGCCCCTATGCCATGCTGTACTTCATCCAGCCCAAGCAGTTCAACGGCTTTTTGCACCGATGCAGCATCACCGAACTCACCAGCATGGGCCTTGAGCTTCAGCCCGGCCGCACGCGCAAACCGGTAAAGTTCGCGAAAATTCTCAAGCGGCTGTGCTTTCTCATCATCATACAGGTCAAGACTGCGAAAGTAACCAAAGGCAAGAAAAGGTTCAAGATGCCTTAACATGGTCCTAAGGGGCAAGGTCTTCGGGAAACCAAGTTCGGGCCTGAAATCAATTTCCGGGGCAACCAGCGAATGATAATGTTTTAATGAACCCACAGCCCTTTCAGGCGATATATTAAACATGCTGCCGAAGAAACCATCGAGGCTCATTTCAAGGACCTTTACTCCATCCTGTTTAGCCTGCATAAAGGCTGCTTCAACGGCCTTCTCAAATGCGCCCGGCCGTTTCAGAAAAGGGGCATAAACCTCGCCAATCCACCTGTTCAGGGGCTCAATCCCCATCTTATCGGCACGGAAAGGCTTCAACTTCTCACCATAAAACCTGCTGATCACCGAAGCCTTGCCTCCAAGCATGCAATGGTTGTGAAGGTCTGATTTTGATATACTGCGGATGGCATTGAGGTTTCCTCCTTCCAATGCCGTTCTGAATGAAACTTTATCTGCCTGCATTGTCAAGGTTTTGTTTCATTACTCTCATAAGGTTCCCTCCCCAAATCTTTTTAATCTGGGATTTTAAATACCCTCTTTTTACCAGTTCAAGGGTGATATTGCCCATTTCGCTCACATCATTGCACCCCTTAACCCCTCCTCCCCCGTCAAAATCGGTCCCTATCCCAACATGATCAATCCCTGCAACCTTTACCATATGATCAATATGGTCAACAACATCGCTGACTGTTGCAAGATGAGGGGGGAAAAGATCGTCAACAGCATTCCAGTCCTTGTTCGCACTTTTCTGCTCATCCTTTGATAACCCGTCAAAACCATGGTATTTCTTTCTCAGGGCGGCATGGGCCGAATCCCTGGCAGGGTTAGGATCGGCTTTGACGTAGGCGCTGAGTATGCACATCTGCACCACTCCTCCGTTAGCTGCAAGGGCCCTGAGCATCGGATCACTGAGGTTCCTGGGGTTGTCGCATAATGCCCGGGAACAGGAATGTGAAGCGATTACCGGGGACTTCGACAGGTGAAGAACATCATAAAACGATTTGTCGGAAATATGCGAAACATCGACCATCATTCCCAGCTTGTTCATCTTGCCCACAACCTCTTTCCCTAATGGGCTGAGGCCCCCGAATGCAAGGGTATCGGTGGATGAATCGCAGAGGTCATTGTTTTTGGTATGGCAGAGGGTAATATAGCGCACCCCCCTGTTGAAAAATGTTTCAACCAGCGAAAGATCCAGCCCTATGGGGTAGCCATTCTCCATGCCTATAAACACTGCGATCTTTCCTTCTTTTTTCAGACGGTAAGCATCCTGCGGTTTCAGCGCCAGGGCAGCCAACGCCTGGTTCCTTTTTAATACTGAATAAATTGTGTCGATGATCTCGAAAGCTTCATTTTTAATTTTAAAAAAAGAAGCCTGGTCACGTTTCCCCTGGGAGGTGAATACCGCGAAGAAGATGCTGTTAAGGCCCCCTTCCTTCATACGGGGAAAGTCCACTTTGGAACCACCTGAGTCGTGTCTGCTGCCCGGGTCGAAATCACCAGCCATCAGCCGCATCGGGGTATCGCAATGGGAATCCACGGTGAACACCGAACGGTGGATCTCAGCTGCTTTTTTGAGCAGTTTCCCGTCGGTATTGTTGCCAGAGATGCCTGCAAAAACGTGGAACAGTAAAAAAGCTATGCATATTGTTCTGGTCATGGAGGGTTTTATTTAAGCTGGCGAAGGTACATCTGAATGGTATTTTCCAGCCCGTAATACAAAGCATCGCAGATCAGGGCATGCCCTATGGAGACTTCGAGAAGGTGAGGAACGTTCTGGTAAAAAAAATGCAGGTTTTCAAGGCTGAGATCATGCCCGGCATTTACGCCTAAACCTGAATCATTTGCAGTTTCAGCTGCTTTTTGAAAAGGCAATACCGCTTTTTGAGGATCGGCCTTATAAGCGGAGGCAAATGCTTCTGTATATAACTCTACCCTGTCGGCTCCCGTTTTCGCGGCATTGCGGATCATTTTCTCATCTGTTTCAATGAATACCGATGTCCTTATCCCGCTGGATTTAAATCCTGAAATTACCTCCTTAAGAAAGCTTTCATGTTTAATGGTATCCCATCCGGCATTGGACGTTAGCACTCCCGGCGGATCGGGTACCAGGGTAACCTGGACAGGTTTTACTTTCAACACAAGTTCGATGAAAGCCTCTGAAGGATAGCCTTCAATATTGAATTCCGTTGTCAATACCGGCTTGAGATCATACACATCCTGGTAGCGCACATGCCGTTCATCGGGACGGGGATGCACCGTTATGCCTTCCGCCCCATACCGTTCACAATCCAAAGCCGTCCTGAGCAGATCGGGCATGTTCCCTCCCCTGGCATTTCGCAGGGTAGCTATCTTGTTAATATTTACGCTTAATTTAGTCATCCCAAGAGTTTATGCAAAGCTAATACTAAAGGGTGAATTGAGATAAAAAGCTTGTAACTTTGTACTGTATGAGGATAGTAATTCAAAGAGTTTCATCAGCTTCCGTGGAAATTGAAGGAAAGGTCCATGCCTCTATCGGCCTCGGGCTTCTTATCCTTCTGGGAATTGAAGATGATGATACTGCGGATGACGTAAACTGGTTATGCCAGAAGGTTGCCAGGTTAAGGATATTTGACGATACCGATGGTGTCATGAACCTGTCTGTCACCGATATAAACGGGGAAACCCTGCTTGTAAGCCAGTTCACACTGCATGCATCCACAAAGAAAGGCAACAGGCCGTCGTATATCAGGGCTGCAAAACCCTTGAAAGCTGTTCCCCTTTACGAAATGTTTGTAAGCAGTTTATCAGCAGAAACCGGGAAGGAAGTCAAAACCGGAGTTTTTGGTGGAATGATGGAAGTGGCGCTTGTGAACAGCGGACCGGTGACCATAATTATAGACTCGAAAAACAAGGAATGATATCTTTGATTAAGTTAAGGAAAAGTTTGGTTTTTCTTTCAGGCCTGACTATATTTGTACCATGAAGACGGTCCTCCTTATTGAAGATGACAGGCTTATTCTTGAGACTACCGCCGATTTTCTTGAAACATCAGGTTACGAGGTGTTAAAGGCGATAAACGGTGCAGAAGGAATATCTCTTGCAAAAACCCGCTTGCCCGATCTCATCCTCTCAGATATCCTTATGCCCGGGATTTCAGGGCACGAGGTATACAGGGCCCTTAAGAAGGATATTACCACAGCCGATATCCCGTTTATTTTTCTTTCTTCCCTCACCGACAAGCAGGACATTCGTATAGGGATGCAGATGGGAGCCGATGATTACATCACCAAGCCTGCTGATCCCCCGGAACTTTTAAAAGCAATAGAAACCCGGCTTGAGAAATTCGACAGGCTTTTAAGGCATAAGGAATTACGTTATCATGTGCTGTTTGAGCTGGCATCGGAAACGATCCTGATGATCAGGCCCGACACTTCTGAGATTGTTGACACGAACCAGGCGACCCTGGAATTGCTGGGATATACGAAAGATGAGATCACCAGCAAAAAAGTAACAGATGTCGTGCCTGCTTTGGAATGGGAAAATATTTTAATGACATTTAATAACGGCAGCGGGAAAAATAAGATATCCCGGTCCGAATCACGCTGGAAACGCAAAGACAACCGGGAAATCCCGGTTCAGCTGAATGGCCAGGTAGTGGAGATCCAGGGGGAAAAATATTTTCTCCTGATAGCAAAAGACATCTCCGATATAAGGTACAAGGAAAAAGCGCTTAAGGAAAGTGAAGAACGTCACAAAGAACTTGTTGAGAATATAGGTGAAGGAATCGGGGTGGTAGATTTGAATGAACGGTTTACATATGTTAACCCGGCTGCCTCCGAGATTTTCGGCCTTCCGTCTTCCCAGCTTGTCGGACAAAAACTCCTGAACTTTATACATCCGTCTTCACATACAGAAATATTAAAGCAAACCCAGAACCGCATTCTCGGCCAGAAGAATATTTACGAAGTGGAAGTTCTGAGGCTTGACGGCCAAAGGAGATGGATCATCGTCACAGCAACTCCACAGTATGATGCGAACGGACAATTTTCCGGTACTTTCGGTATCTTCCGCGATATAACCAGGAACAAGATTGCTGAAGCCCGTGTCAAGGAAAGTGAGGAAAGGCTAAGCGCTATTGTTGATCTTACCAACGATTATATCTGGGAAATCGATCCCCAGTGGAGATATACTTATGTCAGCTCAAAGGTTTATGATATCACCGGGTACCGGTCTGAAGAGCTTCTGGGTAAATCGCCCTTCGCTTTCATGCTTCCCGATGACGTGGAAGCTGTAAAAGAAGAACTCAGGAAATTTGTTCACGATTACAAACCCCTGAATTTTCTTACAAACCGGGTAATTCATCGTGACGGACATATCGTATATCTTGAATCCTCAGGGATCCCGTTATTTGACCTTAACGGGAAATATACCGGTTACCGGGGTGCCGACAAGGATATCACGCTCAGAAAATCCTTCGAGAACCAGTTGATTGTCGCCAAAGACAAAGCCGAAGAATCAGACCGCCTCAAATCATCAATTCTTGCCAATGTGAGCCATGAACTGAGAACCCCCTTAAACGGGATACTGGGGTTTGCCGAAATACTTAAATCTGAGTTGAAGGATACAGACCACGAGATGATGGCCGAGAACATCCACTCATCCGGAAGAAGACTTATGGGGACCCTCAACTCACTGATCACCTTATCACAGCTTGTCGCGGGTAAAGTTACTCTTACCATACGGCCGCTTCTTCTGAAGGAAAGCCTTAATTCAGTGATTAAATCGCTTGCTCCCCTTGCAAACGAAAAAAATCTTACCGTCACTTTAAACGCTGATCCCTTTATCAAGGTAAATACCGATGAGCAGCTGCTCAAGCAACTTTGCCGGCAGATCATTGATAATGCTATCAAATTCACTGAAAAAGGAGGAGTTACAATCGATGTTACAACAAATACTCCGGGAACAGAGGGGTATGTAATAATTTCGATCAGCGATACGGGGATAGGGATTGAAAACGACTATCATGACCTGGTGTTCCAGGAATTCAGGCAGGTCAGCGAAGGATTTGGAAGGAAGTACCAGGGATCCGGGATCGGCCTTACCATTTGCAAGAAAACCATAGACCTTTTAGAAGGCAAGATCACCCTGGAGAGCAAACCCGGCAAAGGCTCCACTTTTCACATCTGGCTTCCATACCGTCAAACTGAGGTATCCCCGGAAGGAGCTTCACCCTCACCCAAAGGAGTCAATGAATTAAAAACACCCGAAAAGGCTGAGTTGCCCTGGGTACTTCTTGTTGAGGACAACCTGGTGAATAAAGAGCTTACCGAATTTTTTCTCAGGAAAGTATGCCGGCTTGAATATGCCCCTGATGGAGCCTCAGCTATCCAAATGGTAAAGACAAAAAAATATTCTGCCATCCTGATGGATATCAACCTGGGATACGGCATTAACGGCATTGAAACAACAAAGGAGATCAGGAAAGTTGAAGGTTACAAGGATATTCCAGTGATTGCCGTTACCGGGTATACCATGAGCGGTGATAAGGATATGCTGATCGCCCAGGGCTGTACGCATTACCTTGCAAAACCTTTTGACCAGGCAAGCATTCTCGAATTAATGAAAGATATTCTGGCAGGGAAAAGATAAGTTCTGCTGATTCCCAATCCTGTATTTTCTTTATAAAATCTTAATCCGGCTTTTTCGGTCTGCCTGCTGTCCTTCATATAACTTTGCAATGCTTAAAAACATTTAATCTCTAACAATAAAAACACATCATCATGAAAAAAGTCGTTGTCTTAGTATCAGCTATTTTGCTGTTTGCCGGTTTAACTTTTGCACAGACCCCACAGGCAAAGGATCAGAAACCAGCCGAAAAGAAAGAAGCTCCAAAGAAAGAGCCCACTGCTGAAAAGAAAGATGCTGCAAAGCCAGCCACAAAACCTGCTGAAAAGAAAGCTGCAAAACCTGCAGAAAAACCTGCAGAAAAACCAGCTGAAAAGAAAGCTCCTGAAAAGAAGTAACAGGGAACTTTTCTGTTTTAAACGCAAGAGGCCGTCCTCCCGGGACGGCCTCTTGCGTTTTATTTGGCCAACATCCTGTTAAATACAATAGGGAATTTGACAGCCACCCTCACAGGCTTGCCATTGCGCCTTGCAGGCTCCCACCTGGGCATAAGTTTTATCACCCTGATAGCCTCTTCATCGCAGCCGCCTCCGATGCTTTTGCTCACTTCTATGTTCGACAGGGAGCCGTCGAGCTCGATTACGAAAACAACAACAACAACACCCTGGATTGAGGCCTTTAATGCGGCCTCGGGGTACCTGACATTCTTTCGGAGGAACCAGAGCCTGGCGTCGTCACCTCCCGGGTACTTCGGATAGGCATCAATCACCGTTACCAGTCCGTTTACTTCACCCTCCCCTTTGCCGTCAATGGCATTGCCATGCCCTTTGCCGATAGTATCGGCCGCAGGGGCTTCTTCTTCAACGGGAGGACTTTCTTCGGCAGGTTTGAGTTTTTGCTCCATCACCGAGTCGGTAACAAGGGGGATTTGTTGTTCTTCCGTTTGTTTTGGGAGGGACCCGGCAAGTTTGTCCATATCATCATCCTGAGGGGGCTGGAGAGGGAGATATTCAACATAGGTAATAAAATCTTCGTTTAACAAGGGGACGGGCTCAAAGAAAAAGTACAGGAATGCCCCCACTATCACTGACACAAAGAGAAACACTGAAATAATTATCGAGATCAGGAGGTTTCTCGGGTAGACCTTTCGTAAAACATATCCTCCGTATTCCTGGTTCCTTCCAGTGAAAACAATGTCGAACAAGTCGGGCTGATGGCTTGCCTTCATTCCCCCAGGTATTTTTTTAGTACTTCGATTTCCCTCCTGTGGCGTTTGGTAGGCCTCCCGGTACCGGGATCACGGAATTCAAAATTAAGCTGTCTCATCATCTTAACCCTGGCATATTCTTCTTCAGGGGTAAGATCTTTCATATAATCAGGCACGAGGGGCGCCCCTACCCTGTTATCAAGGATCCCGAGTACTTTGACGTTTTTTGTAATCGCCTGCTGGGAAATACTTATCTCGTCACCGGTTTTAACCTCCCTGGAAGGCTTCACTATATGCCCGTCAATCCTGATCTTTCCCGATTTGCATGCATCGGTTGCCTGGCTGCGGGTCTTAAAAAGGCGCACAGCCCATAACCATTTATCTATCCTGACCCCTTCTATCATTTCTGACGGAAAAAAATCTCCATGGGAGCCCCCGTAAAATTAAATTGCTCCCTGATTTTATTCTCAATAAAACGCCGGTACGGATCCTTTAAGTATTGAGGGTGGTTACAGAAAAATACGAAGGAAGGGAAAGCCGTGGGCAACTGTGTGGCAAATTTGATACGTACATATTTCCCTTTTACTGCCGGGGGCGGAGTTTGTTCGATCACGGGAAGTATGAAATCATTAAGTTCCCGTGTAGGGATCTTCCGCATTCTGTTTTTATAAACCGTAACGGCAGTCTCCATTGCTTTAAGGATACGCTGTTTCTCGGTTACCGAGGTAAACACAATGGGGATATCGCGGAAAGGAGCGGTCTGCTCCCTGATCATTTCTTCAAAATCCTTATGCGTATTGGTCTGCTTTTCAACAAGATCCCATTTATTTACAACGATGACAACACCTTTGTGGTTCCTGTCGATAATATGGAAAATATTGAGGTCCTGGGCTTCGAAACCCCTTTCCGCATCGACCATGAGCATGCATACATCGCTGTGTTCGATTGATCGTATGGCCCGCATGACCGAATAGAATTCGATATCCTCCTTGACTTTCCCTTTTTTCCTTATCCCGGCTGTATCTACCAGGAGAAAATTGAGGCCGAACGAGTTGTAAATCGAATGAATGGAGTCGCGGGTAGTTCCCGGAAGAGGGGTCACAATAGTCCTGTCGATCCCCAGCAACATATTCACCAGGGAAGATTTCCCCGCATTCGGGCGGCCTACAATGGATATCTTGGGGAGATCCGACAATTCCTCGTTGTTCTCAGGCGATGACTCACCCAGTGGCTGGAAAAGTTCCGTAACTGCATCAAGGAGTTCGCCTGTACCGCTGCCGCTCACGGCAGATATCCCGAAGATCTGTTCCATTCCCAGTGAATAGAAGTCATGAACCATGTTTGCCTGCTTTCCGCTGTCGATCTTATTGGGGACCAGTATCGCTTTTTTGCCCGAGCGGCGGAGGATATTGGCCACATCTTCATCCATGATGGTAACACCCTCCCTCGCATCCACAACAAACAGTATAATATCAGCTTCATCTATGGCGAGGTTAACCTGCTTTTTAATTTCCGATTCAAAAATATCACCTGAATCGTCGACATAACCCCCGGTATCGATCACCGAGAACTGGTGGCCGTTCCAGTCCGACATCCCGTAGTGACGGTCGCGGGTCACCCCGCTGGTTGGGTCGACAATAGCTTCACGCTGTCCCACGAGGCGGTTGAAGAGTGTACTTTTACCCACATTCGGGCGACCAACAATAGCTACTATTTTCGACATATTTGTTTAATTATTCATCACGCCATCACGCTCATCGCGCTCTTCACGTCATCACGATCATCACGGTTTCATTCATCACAATTCTTTATCATCGCTTAAATTATACCCGAACCTTTTCAGCTGGAGTTCATCCTCCCTCCAGTCCTTCGACACCTTTACATGCAGTTCAAGAAACACATGCCGTCCAAGGAATTCCTCGATAGAAAGGCGGGCTTCGGTGCCCAGTTTTTTAATGGACTTACCCTGGTGGCCGAGTATGATGGCTTTCTGTGATTCCCTTGCGATGAAGATGATCGCCCTGATCCGTATCAGTGATTCATCCTCTTTAAAAGAATCAATAGCAACTTCGACAGAATATGGCACCTCCTGGGAATAATTCATAAGGATCTTTTCTCGGATGATCTCCGAAACAAAGAACCTTTCATTCCTGTCGGTCAGCTCGCTTTTATCATAAAAAGGCGGATGTTGCGGCAGCAGTTTGATAAGCCGGGTCTTCAGCAAGTCAAGGTTGGACTGGTGAAGGGCCGATACCGGGAGGATCTCGGCTTTTGGCAGCAGTTTTGCCCAATTTTCCACTTCCTTTTCGAGTTTAAGCTGGTCTATTGTATCTATTTTATTGATGAGGATGATAACAGGAAGATTCGTATTGATTATTCTCTGGAGGATTTCATCATGGGTGAATTTCAGTCCGGGTTCGGTGACAAGCAGGATAATGTCGGCGTCGGACAATGATGAACTTATGGCCGATACCATAGCCTGGTGCAGTTTATATTTCGGGGTGAGGATTCCAGGGGTATCCGAAAACACTATCTGGTAATTCTCATCATTAAGTATCCCTATTATACGGTGCCTGGTCGTCTGGGCTTTTGGAGTAATACCTGAAAGCTTTTCACCTATCAGGGCGTTCATCAGGGTTGATTTCCCAACGTTGGGATACCCGAGGATAGTAATATAGCCGGCTTTATGAGCCATAATTTTTTTATAAATTTTGAGATGCGGCAAAATAACCCTATCTTTGCAGCGCGAAACCTAATTATACCGCGTTACAAACGACAAAGGTACGAAAATATATCGCGGGGTGGAGCAGAGGTAGCTCGTTGGGCTCATAACCCAAAGGTCGTAGGTTCGAATCCTACCCCCGCAACCACGAAACCCTGGCACGAAAGTGCCGGGGTTTTTCTTTTTCCGCCGAGGCCCGAAGCTTGCTTCGTGGCTGAGGCGGAAAAAGAAAAAGACCGGGCGAGCGAAGCGAGCCAGGGGATTGAGTGGTTAAGCCTCCCCTCAAACGGATCAGCGCAGCTAATCCTGCGAATGCAATGAGCAGGAAGCGCAGCTAATCCTGCGAAT
>JBAXIO010000002.1:0-339612 GCA_037138335.1 Bacteroidota bacterium | reverse complement strand
AAAGAACGATCAGGGAGATAAAAGAGGCCCAGGCCGAAAAGGAACAGACCAAAACTGCAAGGTCAGGCATAAGGGAGCTGAAAGAGAAACTGGAAGAACAACAGGCTCCGCTGGTATGGCCTGAGCCGCCCCCGGAAGACATGGAACAGGGGAAGCCTTCATCCGCAGTCAAATCTTCAACCGCAGGTAAATCTAAATCAAAGGCCCCTTCAAAACCTCAGATAATTGAACCAACAGGGCCCCAGCACAGGCAATATCAATCCTACCTTGACGACATGCACCGTAAACTGTATGATTTCGAGGTGACACTTGACCTGCGCGGCAAACGTGTGGATGAAACGATATCCCTTTTGCAAAAGTATATTGATGATGCAATCATGCTTTCCATTCCTGAGGTGAGGATACTGCATGGCAAAGGGAACGGGGTACTTCGGCAGGTTACGAGGGATTATCTACGTTCGGTAAAGGAAATTAAAAGCGCAAAAGACGAACTTCTCGAAAGAGGGGGAAGCGGAATAACCGTTGTGGTTTTCAAATAGGACCTGCATTTCACTCATATTGTTCATTTAACAATTTTTAACGTTTTTCTTTTCACAATATAAATTACCGCCACAAAACCCTAACAGCCTGTTTTAATTGTCTGAAATCCGGTTTTTTACAGAAATGGATGGAAAGTCTCATCCTGCTTGAAAAACGGATATTGAGAGGGATTTATCAGTTTGCAGTTTCATGATAGTTCTTTATTCTTCTTCATAATCGTACTTTTGCCCCTCTGCGCCAAAAACCAAAATCATGAGTTTAAGAGCCAAGACCAATGAACTCAAAAGAAGGATGAATGAAGCCTTTCAGGGAGGCGGTGAACAAGCCCTTGAAAAGCAGAAAGCATCCGGAAAAATGACTGCCCGTGAACGCATCCTTGCATTGCTGGATCCAAATTCATTTCATGAATATGATCTTTTTGTAAAGCATGCCGGGCAGGACTTCGACATGGACAAAAAGTACCTGCCGGGTGACGGTGTTATAACAGGTACCGGATCCATTAATGGCTGGCCTGTTTGCATTTTTGCCCAGGACTTCACAGTTGCAGGCGGTTCATTAGGATTTATGCATGCCAAGAAGATCACAAAGATCATGGATCATGCCATGAAGATGAAAGTGCCCCTGATCGGGATCAATGATTCGGGGGGTGCAAGGATCCAGGAAGGTGTTAATTCACTTGCAGGCTATGGTGAAATTTTTTACAGGAACACCCAGGCTTCGGGCGTGATTCCCCAGATCAGCGTGATCCTGGGTCCATGTGCCGGGGGTGCTGTATACTCCCCTGCCCTTACCGACTTTGTGTTTGTGGTGGACAAGATCTCCAAGATGTTCATTACCGGTCCGGAAGTAATCAAGACTGTTCTGGGAGAAGAAATTTCCATGGAAGACCTAGGGGGTGCCAAAGTGCATGCCGAGATAACCGGGAACGCGCATTTCTTTGCCGAAAGTGAAGATGAATGCTTTGACCAGATCAAAAGGCTGGTTAGTTTTATCCCCTGGAATAACGATAAAAAAGCCGAACTTTTCCCGAAGAAAGCGCCAAAATCAAGGCATTATAAAATTGAAAGCATATTTCCCACCAACCCGATGACCCCTTATGATGTAAGGGATGTTATCAAGTCGTTGGTCGATGACTCCGATTTCTTTGAAATTCACGAGCTCTGGGCTGCAAATATTGTCATAGGTTTTGCAAGGCTTGACGGACAAACCATAGGGTTTGTTGCAAACCAGCCGATGGTTCTGGCCGGGGTGCTTGACGTGGACTCCAGCGATAAAGCTGCAAGGTTCATCCGTTACTGCGATGCCTTTAACATCCCCCTTGTTACCCTCGTTGACCTGCCGGGCTACCTTCCGGGTATTGACCAGGAGCATGCAGGGGTTATCCGCCATGGTGCCAAAGTCCTCTATGCATACAGTGAAGCAACAGTGCCTAAGCTGACGGTTATTTTACGCAAGGCTTACGGGGGAGGGTATATCGCAATGTGCTCTCACCACCTTCGTGCCGATTTTGTCCTTGCCTGGCCCACAGCCGAAATCGCCGTCATGGGGCCCGAAGGCGCTGCTAACATCATTTTCCGTTCCGAAATAAAGTCATCGGATAATCCCGATGAAACGCGAAAGAAACTCATTGAGGAATACCGCCAGAAATTTGCCAATCCTTATGTTGCTGCCGCATACGGCTACGTTGATGCTGTAATAGAACCTTCGGAAACCAGGAGCTTCCTCATCCATTCCCTGACCCTGGCGCAAAACAAAAACGAGATCGCCCCTAAGAAAAAACACGGGGTTCCTCCATTCTGATCGTCCTTAAAACAGAACACCCTCTTATGGAAGAAAACGAAAAACCGCAGGCCGCCCCTCCTGAACCAGAATTCATCTCATTCCAGATGGAGCATATTGCTTTTAAAACACTGCCCAACCGTACCTATTTGATGCGCAAACCGTATAAGGTGGATGATCCTAAAAAGATCACCGCATTCATTCCCGGTACGATCGTGAAGGTTTATGTCAAGGAAAACCATAAAGTTAAAGAGGGTGACACCCTGCTCGACCTCCAGGCAATGAAAATGAATAACCACCTGTTATCTCCTGTGAGTACTGTCGTTAAAAAGATCTATGTTAAGCAGGGTGAAAGGGTTTCCAAGAACCAGCTGCTGGTTGAGCTTAAGTAAGCATCATTTCCTTTATCAGGCTTTCAATTTCTTCCCTGCCCTGGCGGGTAGTTGAGGAAGTCGTTATCATCTCGGGCACAAAGCGTGGAATAAAACGCTGTATCCCTTTTACGTATTTTGGCTGGAGGTTCCTTTGTTCGGCATTTGACAGCTTATCGGTTTTCGTGAACAATATTACGAAAGGCCGGTTATTCCTTATCATCCAGCTCATGAATTCGGCATCCTGGCTCAGGGGCTCATGCCTGGCGTCGATCAGCACGAAAGTACACCTGAGAGCCGGGCTTTTCAGGATATACATATTAATGATGGGTTCCAGCTTCGCTTTTTCAACTTTTGAAAGCTTCGCATACCCGTAGCCCGGCAGGTCAACGATATAACACCGCATCTCCTCCTCAAGATAATGGTTAATCGTTCGCGTCTTTCCCGGGCTAGATGAGGTCTTGGCCAGGTTTCTCCTGCCGGCAATCATATTGATCAGCGAGGACTTGCCTACATTGGAGCGGCCGATGAATGCAAATTCGGGCAAACCGTTTGCCGGGCCGTCTTTGGGATGTACAACGCTTGAAATGAATTTCAGGTTCATGATGGCGGATGTGAGATTACCGTTCCTTTAACTTGGCTGTTCCGGCAAGGCGTAGACCTTTTGTTGTACCAGTTCTGCCCACTGAAGGTCGGTTCGGGTTTTATCAAATGATTGCCAGGGGATCAAACTGCCGGTTATTATGGTAATGGTTTGGCCTTTCTGTTTCATCATTTCATCGGCAAGGTACAACATTTCAAGATTGGCTTTAATACCCAGCTTCTTTCGCCAGTTCGAGAGGTTGTAGAACCAGTTCGAGTTCCTGCCTGAAATATAAACAGGCAGTACGTCGCGCTCATATTTTTTTGCTTTTTTAATAAAGGTGTTTTTCCATTCCAGGTCCTTTATTATGCCGCCTTTGAATTTGCGTGATACCAGCCCGGCAGGAAAATACAGTATGGTTTTGCCCCCGGCGAAATTTTCGTCGATTATCCTTGCATTTTCGGTGTTCTTGCCATGTTTGTTAATAGGGATGAACAGGGGCTGAAGCCCCGGGATATTCATCAGCAGGTCATTCACCGGGAAAACGATATCGGGCCTCACTTTCCCTATCTGGTCCATAAGGGCAAGCCCGTCGAGCCCCCCGAGAGGATGATTGGACGCGATGATAAGCCTGCTGTCTTTAACAATTTCCCTCAGCCTGTCAAACGGGTTTTCAGTCCTGATCCCTGCGATCTCGGTTTTCACCGTAACCCCGAATTCACCCAGTATGGCTTCAACGAAAGGCAGTCCTGATTTATCCCTGTTACGGTATATATATCCATTCACCTCATCCTGATGGATGATCCTTTTAATATACCGCATGAACCATCCCGGGATGAATTTGAGAAGACGGGGGTTCTTTGATGCAAAGAGGCCTTCGACATTGATCAGTTTCTCAGGTATGTCTGAAATTTGTTCTGTCATAATACAAAAATAGGAAATCGGATCATATACCTGGCTTATTCCCGAGCACGGTTCCCCTGCTTTTATTACTTTTGTATGAGAGTCTTATCCTGCTATCATGGAAATGATCATTCCTCCTGTCGACAGGCACCTGCTTGATGCCGAGCTGACCGAGTCCAAATTTGTGCGTAACACAAATAACGGACAGAACAAGATTTATATCTTCACTGCCCATGATTCCCCGAACCTGATGAAGGAGCTTGGAAGGCTCAGGGAGATCACATTCAGGGATGCCGGGGGCGGTACAGGCAAAGCGATAGACATCGATGAATTTGATGTTATGGACGAGCCCTTTCACCAGCTCATTGTATGGGATCCCGCCGATCATGAAATAGTGGGAGGATACCGGTTTATACACGGGAGGGATATACCCTGCCTGGCCAACGGCTGCTTAAGCTCCGCCACAGCTGAGCTTTTTGAGTTCTCTCATAAGTTTATCCGTGATTACCTGCCGTATTCCATTGAACTGGGCCGCTCGTTCGTTCAGCCGGAATATCAGCCTACGGTGAACCTCAGGAGAGGGATGTATTCACTCGATAATCTTTGGGACGGGCTTGGGGCGATGATCATAGAGAATCCCGATGTGAGGTTTTTCTTCGGTAAGATGACCATGTATCCGCAGTATAATAAAACCGCCCGCGACCTGGTGATCTATTTTCTTCAGAAGTTCTTTCCCGATAATGAGCATTTGCTTACGCCAAAGTTCCCATTGGTAACCGAAACGCCTTTGGATGTCTTGCAAAACACCTTCAATGCCCCCTCGTTTGAAGAAAACTACAAAATTATGACACACGAAGTAAGGCAGCATGGTGAATTTGTGCCCCCGCTGGTGAATGCCTATATGAACCTAAGTTCCACCATGCGTACGTTTGGAACTTCCATTAACCAAGGGTTCGGGGATGTGGAAGAAACGGGGATTATGATAAAAATAGATGACATCTATCCGCGGAAAAAGGAAAGACATCTAAAAACCTATATTCAGAGGTTATCGTTCAGGGGGTTTCGCTGGACGCGGAAAAGAGAAAGGTCTTAAAAGTACCTGTCCTGTCAGGCAGTTTTTGCCTTATTCGCCTTTTTCATCAGCTTGCTCTTAAGGTTGGCAGCCTTATTTTTATGTATTACCGACTTCTTTGCAAGTTTATCTATCTGGGAGATAACAGCTGGCAAATCCTTCTTAACTTCTTCTGTTTCCTCGGTTGCACGCAATTTCTTCACAGCATTACGCACCGTTCTGCCCTGGTAACGGTTCTGTGTTCTTTTTGTTTTAGTATTCCTGATGCGTTTTTCCGAACTTCTGTGATTGGCCATGGATTGAATTATTAATTTATCGTGCTTATTTTAAAAATCAGGGCGCAAAATTACAACATTTATTTGAAATAGGAAATAGCCTGCACACAATTTCCTGAAAATGAACCGGGCCGGCTTGTCGCCGGCCCGGTTTTATGCATTGTCATGCTTCTGCAGGTTTCTCCTCAATAACGACCGGAGGTGCTGCCGGGGCCTCCGGCTTCACTTCTTCTTTCGGAGCAATCTTAACCTTTGGCTTCGAAACTGCTTTCTTTTTAATCGCTGCTTTTTTCACGGCAGCCTTTTTTTGGACTGGCTTTGCCTCTTTTTTCGGGGCCGGCTTGGCTTCCTTCTTTGCGCCTGGTTTGGTTTCCTTCTTAGGCGCCGGTTTCGTTTCTTTTTTGGGCGCCGGTTTGGCTTCCTGTTTTGCGGCGGGTTTGGCCTCCTTCTTTGGCTGCCCTTTTACCGCCGGCACTGATTTTTTAACAGCAGCCTTAGCCGGCCTTGCCTTTTTAAGCGTTTTTTTAACGGGAGGTTTGGCCTCTGCAGCCTTCAGGGGAGCAACCTTCGCTGCAACAGGCTTAGGAGCCGCCTCGGATTTGCGTTTTGACCCTTTCTTCGGCCCTCTCTTTTTAGGTCTACCGGGTTTGCCTTTTTTCTTTTTTTCAGTTTCTGCTGATTTCTCAACGGCAACCTGTTTTATTTCAGGACGAACTGCCTTGGCAGGACGGCCCCTTCCCTTTTTCTTTTTTAATTCATTTTTTTCTGAAACATCCCTGGAAATTCCACCCAGCCTGTTCAGAATATTTTTTATTTCCCCAAGATATTTCTCCGCTTCAATAAGCTCAAGTTCGTATTGTCCTACAAGGAACTCCAACTCTGATTCCGTGAATTTTATACTGCGCATAATAGAATAATTAATAAGTATTAATTTGTGCAAATGTAATACGGAAATCAATTAAATTCAAAAAAAAGCTTCTGCTGATTTTTGATGATGCCGCTAATTGGGGTTTCCGGCACAGGATTCCCCTTCCCAAATGCCTTCTCTAAAACAAGGCGATAAATTGTTTTGCAGAATTCAATACATTTTGTAATTTTGCACTCCCAAAAAGACTTTGGCCCGTTCGTCTAGGGGTTAGGACGTCAGGTTTTCATCCTGGTAACAGGGGTTCGATTCCCCTACGGGCTACAAGATTAAACCAAAAACCCTTGAATATCAATTTATTCAAGGGTTTTTTTATTGTTTTGTGTCGCTTTTGTACAAGTATTAATAATCTTACACTAATACAAATTTCAGAGCTGCCATTATCGACATTGACGTGGACATCGAAGTCTTTGATAAATCGGGAAGCCTGCCTGCCACCAAACATCTTTAAAAAAAGTGGAATCGGGAAACTATGTAAATTAAAGGGGTGGGATAATGTAGTTTATAATAAATCTATTAAACCTGCCCGAAAAGCAGGGATAATAATTAATAAAATATTTGCTAACTTTCTCAGGTTTTAGAAAGCAGAAGTGAGGTGGTCAAAATACATCGGCAGAATGTTGGGTTTTTATTTATTAAGTTCTATTCTTATGAAAAAACTGGTATTGACATTACTTTCGGGGTTCCTGCTCTTTGGATATTCCCAGGGAAAAACAGTTAACGAACAGCATGCCCGCATTGTTGCAACCAATTATCTGGCTTCAAATCCTGCATTTTCCCTGCAGGGAAAAACAACACTCCTTGAATTGTGCTATGCCCCTGTGGAAGCGGCTGGCACAAAGTCAAAGGCGGAGCAGGCTCCACTGTATTATATATATAACATCAATGGCTCCGGGGGCTTTATCATTATTTCAGGCGATGACGTTGTACATCCGGTTCTGGCCTGTTCATCAGAAGGAAAATTTTTCCCCGATAATATACCACCGCCTGTTGTCTCCTGGCTGGAGGGTTACGGGGAACAGATCAGCAATGCAATCAAAGAAGGTCTGGAGGCCACTGAGAAAATCAGGTCAGAATGGACTTCACTTTCAGGCGTTAACCGGCCTGCATCTGATCCGGGATCACAAAAGGGAGTCAACCCCCTTATGACCACAAAATGGGGACAAGGTGATTATTATAATGCATTCTGCCCGATCAGATTTTTTCCACCTCCAAATGCATTTACACTCACCGGATGTGTTGCAACGGCCATGGCTATGGTTATGAAGTATAACAACTGGCCTACCCAAGGACGCGGCAGTCATCAATATAATCCAGGGATTTACGGGACAAGGGGGGCCAATTTCGGGCTAAACAAATATTTCTTGAATTCCATGCCGGATATGGTAACATCACCGAATGACAATGTTGCAAGATTGATGTATCATTGCGGGGTAAGCGTTGAAATGAACTATGGTGTGACATTCAGTGGTTCACAAATGATCAGCGCCAAATGCCCTCCACCTGATATTCATTGCGCCGAATATGCACTTAAAACTTATTTCGGATATGATCAGGCCTCTGTCAGGGGTTTTGAGAAAGTCAACTTCGCCGACACGGCATGGTCGGGCATGCTCAAGAGAGAAATGGATGCCGGAAGGCCCGTTATTTATGGAGGATATAACAATTACCCGCTGGGAGGACACTGCTTTGTTTTGGATGGTTACCAAAGCAACATTTATGGTGTACTATTTCATTTCAACTGGGGATGGGATGGCAAATTTAATGGTGACTTTCTAATCGACAACATGAACCCTGACGGGCAGGGGGTCTATACCCATCACGAGGCCATTATCGGAATTAAAAAGCCCGCCGGTGCAAAGGATGGAGGAAAAGAGTTTTACAAACTTTGTATGAATGCACCCATCAGCAGTAAATCCGACACGATCAGTTACAAAGACACTCTCTCATTTCATACCAACATCATCAATAATGACCAGGTGGCATTCAACGGCGACATCTGTGCCGTCATCTTTGACACCAACGATATTTTTATCGATTATGTCAGGATCATAAAAGGGATCTCGCTTCAACCGGGAGCTCAATTCCCTTCCGGTATCAGCTTTACCAATCCGCGGATCACAAAAATGCTGCCCGGGACCTATTATGTTGGAATAATGTACAGCCTGGGAGACTCCGTCTGGATAGGGGTCAACGATACAAATTCATATCTGAACAGGAAGCATATCGAAGTCGTTAATAAGAATGATATAGAGCTGTATTCGTCAATGAATATCAACGGAGGAACATACATTCCTCAGGGCAGTCCTGTAGGCGTTCAGCTTGACATAAACAACCGGGGGCTCACCGACCTGCATGGAACTCTTGCCCTTATACTATACGATGCCGATGGAGATTCCATAAAGGTTATCGATGAAAAAACGAATTTCACTCTCCTCTCCCAACAGCATACAAACGGGCTCAACTTCAGCAATCCAAGCCTGAATACACAGCCTGCCACATACCAGCTGGCACTGCGGTATCTGCCTGATGGTACAAGTGGATGGCAATTGACAGGATCAGGTTCGTACAAGAACCCTGTGGAAATTATCGTTATGGCTGCTCCGCTCATAGCCGACCGGTATGAGCCAAACAACACGCAGGACTCTGCTTATGCTCTTCCGGTCAGCTTCGCAACAAATCCTGCGGTAATAATAACAGCTGGTGCAAATTGTCATACCGGCACAGATAATGATTTTTATAAAATCACCCTGCCGGGAGCTTACACTTATATGTTATCCTGCATTCTCTATGATACCTGGAGCGACACATCACATATCTGCACGCTTGACGGGCTCTGTTCTTACTCTTCTCATGGAACTAATTGGTCAGATCTACCTGATGATACAATACCTGGCAATATTGTTATGAATAACGGAGGGATATTCCTGCTGCATCTCTGCCCGGGATTTACAGAGGAGCCCGGAACTTACCGGCTCCAAATAAGTATTGCGAGAAATCCGCTGGGGATTGGTGAAACTGATCCGCATGATGGTATCGCAGTATACCCAAACCCTGCATCCGAAAGACTGATCGTTAAATCCAATGACAGTCAGGGGTATATTTCAGGGTACCGGATGAGTGATATTGAAGGCCGGGAGATTGTGAAAATAACGTTGCCCGTCCAGGTCCCAGAATGCGCAATTAATACCTCGGAATTAAATACGGGGTTTTACATCCTCAAAGTCACGACTGCCAAGGGTTTGATTAACAGGAAGGTGATCATCCGCAGGTAAACAGGAGCAAATTCCCTGTTGGAATATATTTTGTCACGATACAAGTTTCTGTTTCCCAAAGCACTCCCGGAATTTCAGAAACCGGTGGTTAATGACGAAAACGAAACTTCTCGTCAATCCGGTCGAAAATTTTCTGATTGGCAAGAAGCCTGCCTCTTGCATGGCAGTAATGATTCCCCTATGCCAGATCAGTGTTCAGTGGCTTTCGGCATGACCCCGATAAGCCCGAAGATGAGGCTCTCATCCTGAATCACGGAACATTGGCTGCATGCTTTCTTATTTTGTCAGATCAATAATCGTTTGCCCGGTTCCATACATGCTGATACGCTTTACAGCGGCAGCCGTGAAATCGAGTTTTTTCAGGTCTATCATCCGAAGGGTGGGATTTTCGTATGTTTTGAAGTAAAACACCCGGTTGCTTATGTCCCTGAAAGTAACCCACTGGGTGGATTCGCTTGAAACAATATTTCCTTTTGCATCTTTATCAACAATCACACCAAAAGGGATTGTGAACGAATTGATCACATGCTCGCAGAGATTTAAATTTGATGCTGCATCGGCCTGCCTTACAACGAATTTCTCGAACATGGCGAGCCTCACAAAACGACTGGGAGGAGTGAGATCACCCGGTATCCCGAGCATTCCGTCTCCGTGACCCGTCGGGCTGAAGCTGAAACTGCTTTCCTTGATGGGTATGGGATTGGTGTTTGCCAGGCCCACATACTGCCTCAGGTTGGTATACTGCCAGGGAAGTGAGGGAGAGTTGGTCATGATCCCCAGGGGATTGTCATAAATATTGCATACCCCCTTGTCGTATTCCACTACGATACATCCTCCATTGGCGTCATACACAATAAAATGAACTGTCACGGGCATCTTCATTTTTACAGGATCGGTATACATGAAGACTTTCACCCCTTTTGTGGCAGCCCTTACCTCATCCACCGTCGAAAAATTACCAAGTACCCAGTCGGGATACATAACCTGGGCCAGGGCCCTGCTGCTGTCGGCCAGCTCAACGCTCTGGTATTGCATATCGCTCTCGTACCACAATTCACTTATGCATAATCCCTTTTCATTCATCCCGTCGCTCAGGCCGAAATCCATGCCCAGGGAAGCTACTCCAATATAACCTAGTCTGGTATTCCATTTCAGTCCTGCTTTGCTCACAGGCGAAGGGCTGAAATACTGTTTGCTCCTTGGAACCACGAGAAGGTCGTAGTTCAGGTTGGTGCCGAACTCCATGGAACGGGCAATGGTGATATTGCCATCTTTGGCTGTCATCCTGAAAATGGTGCATGAGAATGCATCCACGGCAGTAAAAAGACAGAGAATCCCTGCCAGCATAAAAAATCTCGGTGTTTTCATATTGTTGGTGTTTACGGATGTTGTTAATCGGTATTCCTTCCTGTTCGCGCTTTGCGAAAAAAATTCATTTCCCGTTCTGACCCGCTTCATCGGCCTGGAAACGGAAACCGATGCGCTTACCTGTGCGTATCGTCATAGAATCAAGCTGGGTCTGCATTTCTTGCTGGGTTACTTCCTTGAAATCTTCGAATGGAGGCGTGAGGAGGTCAAAATTAATGGTGTATAAAATGCTGGAGTAAATTATTGACCGGATTGTTTTCATGTTCAGCCGGGCATTGGAAAAATTATTATAGAGTAACCCCACTTCGCGTTTCCCTTCTAGGAAATAATGATTTTCCCTGTTAACGAAAAGCCTTCCTATCAGGTAGCCCAGGTCATTGGTACGGCTATACTTAAACGAATCGGAAAGAAAGTTGAAGATCATGATATTTCCGCAGTATGACCTGAGTTTGTCCTCCCGGATATAGTCGGTCTTCATCACCTCATGGTCGCGTGGGAACTCAAACACATTGGTATGCATCATAAAGATGAGTATATCGGATCCGAACCTCAGCTCAAACTGAAAATCACCCCTGTCCCTGTATTCAAAAAGCAAGGGATATTTTGATGTCAGGACCGTCTTCGAATATAAGCTTATATAATTTTCCGACTCCTTTTTAAACTGATTGAATACTTCAAGAGTTTTAAAGTACACCTCCTGCTTAAGTGATGCTTTGCGGATAAACGCTTTAACCAGCTCAGTCGGTTTAACAGATTGCTGCTCCATAAGGTCAGGTTCTTTGATTATGTGTTTGCAAGAACAGATTTAATCAGCGGCTTCAGTGACTCGTAGGTATGCATAAAAATGCATGCAAGTGAATTTGCCGGGATCCAACGGGCAATTATAATCCCTTCTTCTATCTGGGGAACAAGCAGGTCAGCTGTAGTTCCTTCCATCCGGAACCATCGGGTAGTTTTTATGAACCTGCGGTCACCATTATAGTAAATATGGTATGTCAAATGAAGTTCAGAGACCAGCTTAAGGTTTTTCAGTCCGGTTTCTTCCTTAACCTCCCTGATGGCGGCGAGGCGGGCGACTTGTAAATTGATGTCGGTATAACCCGGGTCGGAAGGGTTGATGAATTTACCTTTTTCGGCCTTCCTCCTGTCTTTCCCGCTTATTTTCCCCTTGGGAAGATCCCATTTCCCGTTCCTGTGAATAAACAGGATTTCTCCATGTTCATTAAAAACAACACCTCCTGCTGCTTCAACCGTTTCATGAAGCTTAAAAAAGGCTTTTACGAGCTGGTTGAAATTATCATCCGACCATATCGAAAGCAGGCCCTTTTTGCTGCTTTTTTCAAATCCCGATACAATTTCATTCAGTGATTTCTTACCGGAGAACCGGGTCTGGGTTTCATTATCCCGTTTATTTACCGGACTGGAATCGAGCAGTGTAATCAGGTTTTCATCACAATATATATCGAATTTCATATACAAACCGGTAAGAAAAACAAAGTTAGTAAATAGAAGAGATGAGAGGAACGGGTTTCATTTTTTATGTACTTTTGGGCGGTAAAATAAAGTATATGATATATAAAGAAGATATCGCGCTGATCACCGCTGAACTGCTTTTAAAGATCAAAGCCGTCAAGCTGAGCCCAAAGGATCTGTTTACATGGGCATCGGGTATCAAATCCCCGATATATACCGACAACCGGGTTACTTTATCACATCCTGAGATCAGGACATTTATACGGCAGAATTTTGTCGCTGCCATCGAGCATCTTGGCTGGCAGCCTGAACTTATCGTCGGGGTTGCCACAGGGGGAATACCCCAGGGGGCTTTGGTCGCCCAGGAGCTTGCACTGCCTTTCGCTTATGTGCGTTCATCGAAAAAAGACCACGGTCTCACCAACCAGATCGAAGGCGAAGTCCGCAGCGGCCAGAGGGCTGTTATAGTGGAAGATCTGATTTCAACAGGCTCGAGCAGCCTGGGGGCTGTTTCAGCCCTTAAAAGCGCAGGCTGCCAGGTCAAAGGCATGCTGGCCATATTCACATACAACCTGGGTATTGCGCAGTTAAATTTTCAGAATGAAGACTGCCCCCTGCTCACACTTACCGACTATGATCATCTTCTTAAAAAAGCGCTTGAGATAAATTATATCAATGAAGACGACCTTCTGGTCCTGCAGGAATTTAAAAAAGGGCTCGATAAAAAATAATCTTCATAAAAAAAGCCGTTTTTGAAAGACGGCTTTTTTTATGTTGTACAAGCAGGCTACCTGTCAACGATAAGTTTGTGGTTAACAACATTCCCGTTATAAGTCAGGCGGATGATGTAAACGCCTTTGCTCAGGTTCATGAGGTTAAGCTCACGAACATTGATTCCTGCGTTAAGGTCAAAATCTTCCCTGATAAAAGTACTTCCGAGCAGGTCAACAACCGCAACCTGCAATTTTACTGGTTCTTCCAGATCCATTTTGATATTAACCTTTCCTGAAGCGGGGTTAGGATAAATGCTGCTTGACAATATCCCGTTCTCAGCAATACCTGTAATCAATGTTGTGAAGTTGAAAACATCGCTCCATCCGCTGGTGTCGGGGATACTGGAATCAGAAAAAGATCTCATTCTCCAGTAGTACTTGGTATTATTATTCAGTTTTTTCGTTAAAACATAAGAGATCAGGGAGTCGGCCAGTTTAACGTCCACATAAATTGAGCTGAAATCCGCGCTGGGGTCAAGCTGTAACTGGTATTTAACGATACCGGTCTGTTTGGTCCATTTCATTGTGGGTTTGACAGGAATATTCGTGGAATTATTTGAAGGTGCGGTAATCTTCACTTTATCGATCGTTGTAAAGGCAAAACGAGGGCACCAGTTCATGGTATCAGATATATGGCGGCCCCTCGCCCTCCAGTAATATTTCGATCCGAACATGGTAAACTGGGAAACCACGAAATTAGTGTCCACTTCAGATCCTGAAATCACATTGACAAAAGCGGTATCCGTAGCAAGTTGATATTCATAGCCCAGCAAACCTTTCACAGCTTTCCATTTAAGCGTTACATTAAGAAACTGGTCAATTGCATTATTTGCCGGGGCTGTCGGGACGATATAACTTGTAACGGTGAAATTAAACGCTGTTGACCAAAGGCTGGTACTCAGGCTATGGCGTGCACGCACTCTCCAATAGTATTTATACCCGAATCTGAGGTTGTTCATTTTAAAAGTATATTTTGAGGAAGCGACCGTACCGGAACGGAATTGTGAAGAATTAAAATTCTGGGTAGTATCAATCTGGACATCGAAATATTTGACCCCGCTTATTGTTTTGCCAGCCACGAGGTTTGACCATGTAAGAGATTGGGTTGGTCCCAGGGTATCTTCTTTTGCATTGTTTTTAGGGAAAGTCAGGGTTACCTGGTTGAAAACAGTAAAGGAACGGGCAGCAGTCCATGCCGATGTTTGTCCGAGGTCGATAGCCCTCACGCGCCACTTATAATTCACGCCAAACAACAACTCATGGGTTGTGTATCCGGTTAATAAAGTCAGCGTGGTATCTGTGAGCTTGGAGGAATTGAAATTTGCGCTGGAATCAATTTGAACTTCGTATTTCAATCCAGTACTGCCGACGATGGCGTTCCAGGTGAGAGTCACATTAGGCATCTGGTCTACAGCACTGTTGGCCGGTGTTTTCAGGGTAGGAGTATAAACTTCTGTTCCAGCCATTGTGACAGCGGCAAAGAGTGAAAGCAAGAGGACCGATAAAAATCTTTTCATATCTGGAGTTTTATAATGTTACTGATAATTACTGCTTGACAACTTTACCGATTGAATTATTAATCCGCAGAAAATACATTCCGGCTGGCAGAGACGTAAAATCAATACGGGAAGTTGATTCACCCTGGGGTTTTATTCCAAGTGAACCACCCATAACGAGAGTCCCGTTCAGGTCAAATACAAATACCTCGGCTGTAGCTGTCTGGCTCAGAGTGTAAGTTACATTGGCATAATCCCTCACAGGATTGGGGCTGATCTTAAGATCATTATTAAAATTCCGGCCTGTTGGCCCGGGATCGATCCCTACCGGGGTAAGGTAGGTAGTATCCCTGTAAAATCCGAGTCCCCAGGTTGCGGCATAAACAGCTCCGTAATTCAGGATTGGGTATGCCTGGATGGTTTGTTGTGAAAGGGCCATAACGGGAACATTCCCCATATTTGCCATATCGGGTTCCCAGGTCGGGGAAGCAGCTGTAAGGTTTGAAGTGGTGAAGATGCCCCAGTCTGTTCCAAGAATTGCATTGTTCTGACTATGCATTTCGATTATTCCGCTCAGTACGGGAGCCCCGGGAAGGTTCCCGGTGACATTTCTCCAAACCGGCACCTGGTCAAGGGCATTATCAGTTGTATAAACATAATTTGTATTACCATAATTGCCCAGAGTGACCATTACATGCTTGGGATTATTGGGATCAATAGAGATGCCCGTGACATAACGTCCAACAAACGGAAGCCCCTGCAATGTATCATTACTTACTATGAAAGTAGGGCTATTATAATCGGCTGTTGCAGAATCGTGGGCTAAAAGCAGGTTGCTTGCCCTGTAAATATGTCCATTTGTTGTTCCCATCCAAAGTGTATTCATATCGTCTGAAACTTTGATGGTACAGATATCTCCGTAAGCAAGGGGAGAAATATCCTTGTATACCAGGAACCATTGTGCTACGTGGTCGAACTGCAGCATGACCTTTGACATGAAAACCCCTTTCTGGCCATTTTTTGTTGTGCTCAAAAAGAATCTGGCTGCAACAAGATCAGGTACCATTGTGCTGTCCTGTGGCCGAATGATCTTGGTTGTGGTATAAACAAACGGGAAACTGCCGTTTTTACTTAATGCTGTGATAGGAGTGCCTGCCGGGATAGGCGTGGTCTCAGATGTGTTGTAGAATTTCACGCTGTCACGGGTGTAGGTGTAATTAAAGCTTTCAGCCAGGGCCAGGGGAATCTTCCTGCCTGAAACAGTAACAATATCCGCTCCAAGAGGGTCATTGTCATAGGTCAAGTCAATCAGTTCACGGCGGCGAAGTGTTCGGTATGTTGAGGAATTGGAATCGGTATTGGTATAGAGAACAATATTTGGGACTATCTTGCTCCAGGCGCAGGTACCACCGGAACGGCCTTCATCGCCCAGGGAGTTACCATCTTTCCAAATCTGGACACCGTTCATCGGATTGTTAACAAGGCTTGGGTAGAAAGCTCCAACGACAATTGTTCCGTTATGCAGGGATCCGCCCATGACATAGTTTTTGTTGTATGTATTGGCAATTGTTGAGAAGCAACTCACCTGGAGGTTCAGGGAGGAAGTCTTGTAAATTATCTGACCGGGCCTGATAGTTGCCACTGTAACACCACCATCGGTTGCCATTAACATCTGGCCGCTGTTGCCTGACAGGAAAGAATATGAATGATGATAGTTTGGAGCGAATGTTAAATCTGATGGAGGAATGGATCCATCGCTTACAATTTCCCAGTCAAAATAGGTCTGCCCAGGGACCCTTTGCCCGAGCCACATCTTTTTCGAACCGATAAAAACCTGATCCGGATTATTGGGGACCACTGCGATCGCATTATAGGTAAAACCGTTTACCCCGTAAGGTTCGAATGAAGTGCTGGCAGGGAATATAAGAGACCAGTTATTTCCACCGTCTACAGAGCAGTATATTCCTTTCATATAACCCGAGGTAAGGCATATTGATGCGTACATCACCAGGGGGTTTGAAGGAGCGATAGCAACCCTAACCCAACCAACTCCATTTTTCGGAAGTTTTGTAGAATCCCCTGTACTGAGCAGAACAAAATTATTTACATCGCCGCCTGTCGCAACATAAACAGAATCATTTACAACAGCAAGGACGGTTCCGTCGCTGCCTACCGCAACATCATTCGCGTAACCGGGAAGGGCGGTGAGCCAGTCTGTACCGTTATCAGAGTAATAGACACCCCCTATGGTTGCCACATACATTCTCTCATTCCTGGGATCGGCGGCAAGCTGCGCAATACCGAGCCAATGAGGATTGAACGCTGTGCCCGGAACGAGGTCAAAGTTTATACCGTCGGTTGAGCGGTACAGACCGTTGCCATTGTTGAAAGTGTTTTTAAAAACCTGCCCGGTACCGACATAGATAATACCGCTTTTTGACTGGCCGAGGCAGGAAACTCTGGGAATGTTGCCGTCGGACGTATTGAGAGGGTGCCAGGTCAAACCTAATGTCGTCGAATGCCAGACGCCTCCGTCAGGGGCCCCTGCATAAATTGTATAGCCCGTTGCATCGTGGTTGTCAAAAATTGCAGCCGTAATGGGACCCGCAATGTTTGTAGGACCAAGCGGAGCCCAACTCAGGTTCAGTCTTGACGATGATTTTAAGCGCATCTGCTCTGCCTGTTGTTGGGCTTTCAGCACATCCATCGCTGAAATCACGCCAGTGGTCTGATTTGCTTTCATACGATAAAAAGGATCATCATTTCGTATAGCTCCTTTGTCAACAGGATTGCCGGCAAAGTTTACTGAAGCAAGGACGAGTAAAAACAATCCAACGAAAGCGGTCCGTAATAGAGAGAGTAAATGTCTATTTTTCATAGTTTTAGGTTTGATTTAACGGTTTCTCCTTTAAACGAACAAATATAAATTAAAAAACCTTATCTGCAAAAAAAAATTGAGATAGTGAAAATAATGAAAGAAAGTGAGGTCAGATCTTCTCGAAATTTGACACTTCAACCCAGCCTACACTGCCGTTAACAATGCTGATTTCATACCAGTTTCCGATATGATCGATGAGTTGAATTTTGCATCCTTCATGGATGACAAAAATATCCGTGCTTTTTTCGTCGGGGGAACTTTTAACTGTTACGGTGGGATTCGTAATTATTCCCGACTGTTCCGACTTCAGGGAACGATAGCCGGTCCATGCAAACAGCAGAAAGACCGCTGAAATCAGCAGGGATGAGAACCCGCCCCAAAAACCTAACTTACGCAGTATAAGAACCCTCGAGGTGATATAAAGGGAGAAGAACAATAGGGCGGCAATAAAAAAAGCAATCCCCGAGGCAGACCAGGTATCCACCGAAAAAATGTCAGTAACGACTCTGAACCAGCGCTTTACAAAAAATTCAGGGAGAGGGTCTATTTTATCAGTGATCCGGCTGTTTGCAACATTCAGGTTGAAACTGACATCTTCATTGCCGGGATCAAGTCTTTTTGCCCGTTCATACCAGATTATTGCATGCGGGATATCGTTGAGTTTGAAAAACGAATTGCCAAGGTTGTAATAGAGGTCAGGGGATTCATAGCCCTGGGAAACCAGTGATTTATATATGCTTATTGCTTCCTGGTATTTGCCTGCTGAATAGGCGGTATTTCCTTTTGCGATCAGCAACTGGGATTCGGCGGCCCCGGCTGTTAAAGAAAAAACAACTATGCCTGTCAGAAGGACAAGTCCTTTCAGGATGTTGGTACACTTTGACTTCCCGCTCATCTCAATTCCCTTTCTATTCTTGAAATTACTGCAAGTGCTTCATTGTATATGCGTTCCATGTTAACCGATTTTTCTCCGGGAGCGAAACGGGCATATTCGGTATTATTCAGGGTATCGAGAAAATTCTGGATCAGTTCCTCTCCTACTTCTTTATTGATCAGTGTTTGCCTTACCGTATCGATGGAAAGTTCTGCAATGGGCAAACTGAATTTGTCGCTAAGGTACCCCCATAAAGCCTGGGATATCTCAACATAGAACTCAAGTTGTTTCTGTTCTTTAAAATAAATTTCGGCTTTCCTCAGGCGTTTCCTTGCAACTTTAGTGGCCCTGAGGTTTTTCATGAGAACAACATCGCTCCTGCGTTCACTGAATTTCCTGAACAGCAGTACAAACGTTACGAATACGGCCAATGGTAAGATGAGCCATAAAATAAATGCAATGGAACCGAAAAAATAATCCCCCCCTGTTGAAAGGGCAAAGACCTGGTTTTTAATATGCCGGATATCGCTTCCGATATATTTTATTTCCTCATGGTTAGCCCCGGTATAGGTAACATTTGCTGCCTCGCCGCTTCCTTTTTCAACTTCGATGGTATACTCAGGGCTTGTAAGAGTGATATATTTCATTTTCTTCAGGTCATAAAAAGAAAATGAAATGGGTTTCAGGGTGAATTTCCCGGGTTTTCGCGGTATGATGAGATATTCAAACACCTGGGAACCACTGACTCCTTTCTCAGATGACCTGATGTCGTTGGAAATCTTGGGATCATATGTTTCAAAATCGGGCGGGAAAGCAATATTGAGCTTATCGATCAGCTGAAGGTTCCCTTCGCCGCTAACGACGCACTTCAGGTTTATTGCTTCGTTGGTTTTAACTTTTGTACGGTCAATCTCGGTATGGAAATTGAAATTTCCCACAGCTCCCGCATAATCCGCCGGTACTCCCGAAGCAGGCAGGGGCCTCACATTAATGATAAGCGGGCTGGCCCTGAGAGATTTTTCAACGGGAGTGTAAGAAGTGTTAAAAAAGCTGTCGTTAAAGAAATCGTCGAAAAAAGGATCGCCTGTCCTTGATTTGGATTGTCTCTTGATCTGTGCCTGGCACTCCAGTTCTAGCGGTTCAATTATAAGTTTCCCGCTTTTCAGAGGGAATAAGGTATACTTCCGCAGGTCAGCGACAATATATTGCTGGCCGTCAATAACCTGGTTGTACTGCTGCAGTTTTTCCTTCTCCTTCGTGAGGTTTTGTGACCAGAACCCCGGAAATGAAGGTTCTTTCGAAAACATAATCTGAGATACAGGTACCTTGGTAAAGATCTTATATGTTACCGAGATCCCTTCTCCCTGCAGGGGGTTAGAATTGCTTACGTATGCTTTCAGCATAACATCATTCGGGTTGGTCTGCGCATTCCCCTGCTGCTGGGAGTTTCCCGATGACTGGCCGGCGTTTCCACCTGGCTGGCTGGAAGAATTCCTGGCCACTTTTATTGTAAGGGAGTTGGATGTTATGGTACGCCGGTCAACGATGACCGTTGCAGGAGGTATGTCAAAAGTTCCTTCTTTATTAGCCTGAAGGATGTACTGGAATGAGTACCTGACCGACATGGTGGTACGGCCGTTGACTGACTGGATACTTGAAGAAGTTGAAGTAAAAGGTCCGCTGATCACATCAAAGCCATTCAGCCTTGGCCCCCTGAAGTCCCCCCCCTGACTGTTAAGGGTATAGGTTAAAGTGAATGATTCCCCGACGCTTACAGTTGATTTGGCCGATCCCTGGAAGCTGACATCCTGGGCGTATCCGGCTGCAAAAACCGAGAGAAATCCAAACACCGATAAAAACCTCCTGAACACCATATATATATTATTATTCACCAATTCCTTCCTACGGGATCCTTTTTACCAGTCTTTTTCAATTCCGATAACCTGCACTTTCGCCTTTTCCTTTTTCACTTTCTGCAAGGTTTTTTTCTCATCGTTTTTTAACGCCTCCAGCATCCTTGCTGCATCTTCCTTGCTAAGTTTCTTCTGATCCTGGGGCGGCTGGTTCTTCTGATCCTGTTTATCCTGGTCCTGCTTTTTCTGATCTTTTTTCTGATCCTGTTTGTCTTTATTCTTCTTATCCTGGTCCTTCTTTTGCTGATCCTGCTGTTTCTTCAGCATCATTTTTGCATATTCGAGGTTGTATTTGGTGTCCAGGTCGGAAGGGTTGTTCATCAATGCATTTTTATAGGCGAGTATGCTTTTATCATACTGCTTTGCCTCAAGAAAGGAATTACCCATATTATGATAGACCTTGGCCTGAATATCCTTGTCCTGGTTCTTACCGGCAAGTTCATTGTACATTTTGGCTGATTCTTCGAAATTTTTCTCCTCGTAAACAGCGGTCCCGAGGTTGAACTTCCCCTTCACCGACTCCTTGTTGATCTCAAGCGCTTTGCGGTAATCTTTTTCGGCTTCTTTAAAGTTCCCCTTTTCGTACTGGTTATTGCCTTTGCGTAAAAGAGTATTTTCTTTCTGTGCAAAAACAGGAAAAGCCAGCATGAACAAAAGCAACAATGAAATCAGCTTAGTCTTCATAATTACAAATCACCGGAACAGTTTAATATTTTTAATCCATTTTGTTTTGCGTTCAAAGACGAACAGGTCCAGTACCAGTATCATCAGTGCAAGGGCAGCAAAGAACTGGAAACGACTTTCGAAATCAGAGAACTGCTTGCTTTCAATATCAGATTTCTCAATCTTTTCCAGGTCGTCAAACACCGTATTCAGGCCTGCATCGGAATTACTGGCCCTGACGTACATCCCCTTACCAACGTTTGCGATCTCCTTGAGTGTCGTCTCATCCAGCCGGCTCATAATGGTATTGCCATCCCTGTCTTTCTTGTAGCCGGTCTGGATATCATCCTGAAACACCGGGATGGGTGCGCCTTCGGGGAGCCCCATGCCTATTGTATACAGAATGGTCCCTGCTTTAGCCGCTGCATCGGCCTGCTCGAGGACCTGTCCTTCGTGATCCTCCCCGTCGGTTATAAGTACAATGGCTTTATTATGCTTAGACTCCCCGAAACTTGAGACGGCAAGTTTTATGGCATCGCCAATAGCAGTTCCCTGGGTGGGGACCATCCCTGTTGAAACCGTATTTACAAAAAGTTTTGCCGCAGCGTAGTCGGTGGTGATTGGCAACTGGGTATACGCTTTTCCTGCAAAAACAATAAGCCCGATGCGGTCGCCTTCCAGTTTATCGGTAAGTTTTGAAATAGCCTGTTTTGCGCGTTCAAGACGGCAAGGCCTGATATCCTGTGCGAGCATGGAATTGGACACATCGAGGCAGATCATGAGGTCAATGCCTTTTCTCTTCACTTTTTCGATCTTCGAACCTGATTGAAGATCGGCTAAAGCCATTATCATGGCTGCAAGGGCGAGGGAATACAATACGAATTTGACAATGGGCTTGGCTGTTGAATATTCCGGGGCAAGTATCTTAAGCAGAGTGTATTCGCCGTATAAGTCCATCGACTTTTTCCGCCTGATCATAAACCATATGAACAAAGCTGATAAAAGCGGTATCAGGAGAAACGCAAAAAAGAAAATACTATGTGCAAACCTGAACATGCTAATTGATTACGGTATGGTTTTTAAAACTGCATATCTTACAAATCCTTCAAGGGCAAGGAGAACAAATGCGATCAGTATAAGGGGCAGAAACTCCTCCTTCTTTTTCCTGAATTCGGTCACATCGATCCTTGTCTTTTCCATTTTATCAATTTCCTTATATATCTCCCTCAGCTTTGTGATATTCTGGGCCCTGAAATACTTTCCGTCGGTCATGCCCGAGATCTTTACCAGCAAAGGTTCGTCTATTTCAACTTTCATCTGCTGAAGCTGGATCCCGAAAGGGGTTTGAACAGGATAAGGGGCATATCCCATGGTCCCTATTCCTATTGTATATATCCTTATACCAAAGAGTTTGGCAATTTCAGCTGCCGACAGAGGATCCACCGAGCCCATATTATTCACCCCGTCGGTGAGCAGGATGATGACCTTGCTTACCGCTTTACTGTCTTTAAGCCGGCTGGCTGCCAGGGCCAAGCCGTCGCCAAGTGCGGTGCCGTCGTCTATCATACCGCTTTTGATATCCCTGAACAGGTTTTTCAATACTGCATGATCGGTAGTGATAGGGCATTGTGTAAAGGATTCACCGCTGAAAATGACAAGGCCGATCCTGTCGTTCGGGCGGCCGTCGATGAAATCCAGGGCAACATCCCTGGCCGCTTCAAGCCTGTCGGGCTTGAAATCCTGTGCCAGCATGGACCCGGAAATATCAAAAGCTATGACCAGGTCGATGCCTTCAACGTTCACCGATTGCCTGCTAAGGCTGGTCTGAGGCCTTGCCAGGGCCAGGATCAGCAGGGCAATTGCCATCAACCTGGTAACATACATTGCATTGTACAGGTAATGCCTCCACTGAACATAATCTTTACGGAAGCCACGCGTGGTACTTACCTGGAGGACTGCCGGATTGATCTTTCTGCGGTAGAAATACCAAACCCCAAGTGCTGGGACCAGCAGCAGCAGGAAAAGGTAACCCGGGTTCGCAAATGTCATTCCATGCATAAACTCTACGCCTGAGGCTTTTGGCTTATTTGGTTGATTGTGTCATCCTGGTGCTGTATAACCGGCCTGACAGAAAGGTTAACAATTTCAATTCCCGTATTCAGGGCATTTTCGTTTTCCTGCGGACCGGGCAGTGCTTTTGCGAATTTTACCATATCGGCTGTTTGCAATACCTGGTCAAGCTTCTCAAGGAGAGGCTTTGCAAATTCACCCTGGGCCCTGAGTGCTTCAACGATCTCGTATGTAGTGCTTTCCATGGCAGGTACAGCAAACCCTTCCTCTATATAGGTCCTCAGGATACCGGTAAGTTCACTGTGGTATTCCTTGACATTCCCCTGTTGCCAGAGTTTCCTGGTCCTGAGCTTTTCAAGGTCCTGCAGAGCTTTTTCATGAGGCAGCAGCTTCACTTTCGGCCTCAGCCGGATCAGCGGTTCATTTTTCTTCCTTCTCCTTACATACCAGATAACCAGCAGGACAATAGCCAGTGCGGCAAGGGCTATCAGTATGTACGGTAAGACCTCAAGAAACGTGATCGGTATATTTAAAGGCCCCTTTATGGGCTTGATAACATTGGTAGTGTCGACTTTGACCGTATGCACCATGAGCATACTGAGTCCTGTGGATGCAGTTTGCAGGGTGGTGTCGGGGAAAACCCTGTACCTGAAAGGGATCTGCGGAATCGTGTAAAAGCCCGTATCGAAGCAGGTAAGATTGAGTTCCTGTGTAAGCGTGAGTGATTTCCTGTCCTTCGAAAAGCTGCTGTCAACTTTTGAACGGCCGATAACAATGATATTGCCAAGTATTGTGTCGTTAAAAGCAGGCCAGATGACATGCGAACCTGAGGGCCCCTCAAACCTGAGTTTCAGGCCAACATGATCGCCTATGAGCATGGCACCGGTATCAAGCCTGGCATTAACCTTTATATCCTGGGAGTAGGAAGATACTCCCATAAGGAGTAGAATGAACAGGCCAGTGGTGTGGATTATTCGCATCTGTTTACCTTCTCGCACCCCGTTTTTTAAAAAGATTAATGAGCGGTTTCACATAATCCTGGTCGGTCCTGATCTTTACCCAGTCAACCCCGCTTCTTAAAAATGTGTCGTTTAGAAAAGCCTGGTGGTCGTCATTCCATTTTTTAAAATATGCACGCTGCCTGAAATCAGAAGAATCAACCCATTGTTCAGAACCCGATTCCGCGTCTTTCACCCTGAGAAGGCCAACATCGGGCAGGTTTGTCTCCCGTTCATCAAAGATCTGAACAGCTATGATATCATGCTTCTTATTCGCGATCTTGATGGCATCCACGAAGTTATAGTCAAGAAAATCGGAAATGACAAATGTGCTGCAGCGCTTTTTTATTGCATTTGTAAGGAACCGGAGGGGTTCGGTCAGGTTCGTTCCCTGTTGGCCGGGTTTAAAATCGACCAGTTCCCTGATAATACGCAGGATATGTGACGGCCCTTTTTTCGGAGGAATGAATTTCTCGATAATATTGCTGAAGAAGATCACCCCTACTTTATCGTTATTCTGGATCGCGCTGAAAGCGAGGACCGCGGCAATCTCCGTGATCACTTCTTCTTTCAGGGTTTTCCTTGTACCGAAATGATTGGATCCGCTGACATCGATCAGGATCATGACCGTAAGTTCCCTTTCCTCATCAAAAATTTTAATATAAGGATGGTTGAAACGTGCGGTTACGTTCCAGTCAATATTCCTGATATCGTCTCCGAACTGGTATTCCCTCACTTCGCTGAAGGCCATACCCCTCCCTTTAAAGACCGAATGATACTGTCCCGAGAATATCTGGTTTGACAGACCCCTGGTCTTTATCTCTATTTTACGGACCTTTTTAAAGAGTTCGGCGGATTCCATTATTTGGTGACTAGTGACTGGTGAATGGTGACTGGTGAATAATGACTGTTCACTGTTCACTTATTCGTTTAGGGTACTTCTACAGTATTTAAAATCTCATTAATAATATCTTCCGAAGTGATGTTCTCGGCTTCTGCTTCATAGGTCAGGCCGATGCGGTGGCGCATCACGTCATGGGCTACTGCACGGATATCTTCAGGAATAACATAACCCCTTCGTTTGATAAAAGCATAAGCCTTCGAAGCAAGCGCAAGGTAGATACTTGCCCTGGGGGAGGCTCCGTAACTGATCAGACCTTCGAATTTTTTCAGTTTATAGTCGGCCGGGAAACGCGAAGCAAATACGATATCAGTAATGTATGTTTCAATTTTTTCATCGAGATACACTTCCCTTGCAACAGCTCTCGCCCTTAAAATATCTTCAGGTTTGATTATGGTGCTTGCAGCGGAGATTTCATTGCCGATATTCTGGCGGATGATCTGTTTCTCTTCTTTTTTATCAGGGTAACTGATAATTACCTTCAGCATAAAACGGTCAACCTGGGCTTCGGGAAGAGGATACGTGCCTTCCTGTTCAATCGGGTTTTCGGTTGCAAGAACAAGGAAGGGTTCGGGCAGCATGAAAGTCTGGTCACCGATAGTCACCTGCCTTTCCTGCATTGCTTCGAGCAGCGCACTCTGGACTTTGGCCGGGGAACGGTTAATTTCATCCGCCAGGATAAAATTGGCGAAAATAGGTCCTTTCCTCACCTGGAATTCTTCTTTCTTCTGGCTGTATACCAGGGTGCCAACAAGGTCGGCCGGAAGCAGGTCAGGCGTAAACTGGATGCGGCTGAACTTAGCTTCAATAATACTGGCCAGGGTTTTGATGGCCAGGGTTTTCGCCAGGCCGGGAACGCCTTCCAGCAGAATATGTCCGTTGGCCAATAAACCGATCAAAAGACGTTCGATCATATGTTTCTGTCCTATGATCACCTTATGCATTTCCATAGTGATCATATCCACGAAAGCGCTTTCCCTCTGGATCCGCTCATTCAGGGCTTTAATATCCGTCTCAACCATATATGAATTAATTTGATGGCGCAAAGGTATAAAACCCCGGCGACCTGATAAAGCCCCTCCTGTTAATATTTGTTAACCCCTTCGTTAAAAAAATGTTAACAGAAGCCTTGAGCATGGCTTCATTCGTGATGGTACGATTCGTTCCTGAGAATTGTAAAGGCGCGGTACAGCTGTTCAGCGAACAGCAGCCTTGTCATCTGGTGGGAGAATGTCATTTTCGAAAGGGCAAGGGAGTCATACCCCTTTTGTTTTAAGCCAGGATGGAACCCAAAGGGGCCCCCGACCAGGAAAACAAGGGATTTAATACCCGACACCATGCGCTGGTTCAGCCAGGCCGCCAGTTCTGATGATTTCACCTGGCGGCCGTTCTCATCCAGCAGGACTACAGTTTCGCCCGGCTGGAGTTGTTTTTCAAACATTTCCCTCTCTTTTGCCTGTTGTTCGCTGACCGGCAGGGAAGATGCGTTCTTTAAAGCAGGGAGTTCGATGTACTCAATGGGAACATACCGTTTCAGGCGGCTGAGGTATTCACCAATGCCTGTTTTAAGATAATCTTCATCGGTTTTCCCGATCACAATGAACCTGATCTTCATGAAAGAAAAGCTTTTGCGATATTGCAAATATCGGAATTATTAAAAAGAGTAAATTTGAAAAAAATATTCCATGTTCAGGCCTGCTGCTTTTTTCTTTTTTCTTTGTATGCTGATGACCGGACATGCGACAGCCCAGGTGGATCCTTCTCAAGGCATTATATCTGCAATAAGAAATGGAAATTCTGCCGAAGTGGGAACACATTTCAATGACATGGTCGACCTGAATATTCCCGGGTTTAAGGACAGTTACAGTAAAACACAGGCTGAAAGGATCATAAGGGATTTTTTCAGCAATAATCAGGTAAGCGATGTTTCGGTCAGCAGGGAAGGCAGTTCCACTGACGGCTCAAAATACACGATAGGGAGCCTTAATGCGGGTGGGAAGCGTTACAGGCTGTTCTTTCTTCTCCGTAAAAACAAAGGGGAATACCTTATCTATCAATTGAACATACAGCCGGAATGATAACCAGGAATGAAGTGATGGATCTTGAGGAAATAATTAGCAGGGCTCTTGCCGAAGACATTGGAGATGGTGACCATACCACCAGGTCTACGATCCCGGTATCGGCTGATGGCAGGGCCAGGCTGATCATTAAAGCCAGCGGCATATTATGCGGAATGGGCGTGGCCGAAAAAGTTTTCGCAGGGGTTGATCCCGGTCTTGCCATGAAACCCTTTCTTACCGACGGGGATGTTATCGTCCCCGGTGACATTGCGTTTGAAGTGTGTGGAAGGATATCTTCCATACTGCAGAGTGAAAGGCTGGTGCTTAATTTTATGCAAAGGCTGAGCGGCATTGCAACTGCCACGAACAAACTCGTGAAACTCACCGAAGGCTTCCCTGCCAGGATCCTCGACACCCGCAAAACCACTCCGCTGCTCCGGGGGCTTGAGAAGTATGCCGTAAGGACTGGCGGGGGCTTCAACCACCGCAGCGGACTGTTCGATATGATCATGATCAAAGACAATCATGTCGATTTTTCAGGGGGGATTGTAAAAGCTATTGATGCCGCAAGGCTTTACCTGGAGAAAAACAGGAAAGAACTAAAAATCGAAATAGAAGTCAGGGATTTCCCCGAACTGCAGATGGTTCTTGACCATGGCGGTGTTGACAGGATCATGCTGGATAATTTTTCACCCGCCGATCTGGCCAGGGCAGTCCGGATGACAGCCGGCCGTTTTGAGACGGAAGCTTCAGGGGGCATTACTGAGAACAACATCAGGGATTATGCTGCAAGCGGTGTTGATTTCATTTCGGTTGGAGCGCTCACCCACCATATACAAAGCCTTGACATGAGCCTGAAAGCAATCAGGGAATAATACATTTTCGCAGTCCTTCTTCAAATGAAGTTTTAGGCCGCCAGCCAAGGGAGGCCCTGATCTTATCTATACCGGCATAGAGATCAAATATCTCATTCTGCCGCTCGGTTCCCCGGGCCAGATAGGGTTTGGTAATTCCGCTCAGTCTCATGACAGTTTTAACAAGATCTTCCACGCTGATTGAATTGCCGCTCCCTACATTATATATGCCCGGTTCCCCTTCAATAGTGCGGAAGATGGCATCCACCAGGTCGTCGATATAAACATAATCCCTTTTGGGCCTGAGATCCATGACCTGTACTTCTTTGACAGCGGGATCCTTAACCATCTGGATAATTTCGGGGATGATGAAATGGGCGGGCTGCCCCGGTCCGTATGCGTTGAAAGGCCTCAAAACTGAAACCCTCAGTTTGAAATTCTGAGCATAGAACTGGCAGGTATTATCGGCCAGGAGCTTGCTATGGCTGTATGGATTATAGGATTTAACGGGATGGTTTTCATCAATCGGGAGATACTCCGGAGAACCGTAAAGATACGAGCTGATATAGGTGAGCCCGGCACCTGAGCGGCGGCAGAATTCAAGTACATTAACCGTTCCCATGAGGTTGATCCGGTAAAAGGCCCCGGGATCTTTCCAACTGTCAGGGACAAATGTTTTTCCTGCGAGATGGATCACATGAAAAAAATCGCTTCCCCTGAACATTTCAAAGCAAGAAGCATCGGTGATATCCCCCTGGGCCAGGTCCAGTCCCGTGACCTCGAAACCCACGTTATGCAGGCGTTTCATAACAGCCCTGCCGATGAATCCATCGGAACCGGTGACCAGTATTTTTTTCAAAGTAAGGACGTGAGTTTTTGCAGGTCTTCGTTTGCTTTTTCGTAATCATCGGGCCGTCCAATATCCAGCCAATAACCGGCATAGGGAAAAACATTGACAGGGATTTGTTTTTCGAGCAGGCTCAGCATAAGGTTATCGAAACCGAATGGCTTGTTCTCGGGTACGAAATCAAGGACCTTCCGGTTCATGGCATAGACCCCCATGCTGACGTTGAATGAATACTCCGGCTTTTCGCTGAAACCGGTCACTTTATTATCCTCCTTGTCGAGTTCCAGCACTCCAAAGTCAATTTTTGCAGTACGGTGGTAGGTGGAAACGGTTAGTAAAGCCTTTTGAGCACTATGTTGTGAATACAGTTCCCTGAAATCCAGGTCGGTGAGAAGGTCTCCGTTCATTACAAGAAAGTCGTCAGGCAGATTTTCTATCAGTTTAATGGGAGCCACCGTCCCTAAAGGTTCTTCCTCCAGAGAATAGCTGATCTTTAAGCCGAATTTGGAGCCATTGCCCAGGTAGGCCATGATGATCTCGGCAAAATGGTTAAGGCAGATTGTTACTTCGTCAACCCCGCATTTTACAAGCCTGGTGATCAGTATATCGATTATGGCCTTTTCACCGACCGGGACCAGCGGTTTCGGGATAACGGTGGTATATGGTTTAAGCCTGGTACCTTTTCCGCCGGCGAGAATAACAGCCTTCATAGTGTATTATATATTGTAAATATCGGGTTTGTAAAACTGCATATTACCTGGAGCAGTGAACCATTTTATGGTTTCGCTTAGGCCTTCATCGAGGGTATACCCTGGCGACCATCCGAACAGGTCCAATGCCTTGCGGTTGTTTGCCCACAGGCGCTCTACCTCTGATTTTTCAGGACGCAATCTTGATGATTCCCTTCCGATTTCAATAGTTTTGCCCATGATCCCCGAAATCTTTTTTACAAGGTCCATGATCGATATTTCATAATTGCTCCCCAGGTTAACGACTTCCCCCAGGGCAGTTTCGCTTTCGGCAGCTTTAACAAAGCCAAGAGCGGTATCCCTGACAAAATTCAGGTCCCTGGTCGGAGTAAGAGATCCGAGGGATATTTCTTTTTTTTCTGCAAGTATCTGGGTGATGATCGTTGGGATGATAGCCCTGGCCGACTGCCGCGGCCCGTATGTATTGAACGGTCTTACCACGATAACCGGTGAGTTGAAGGAACGGAAAAAAGTCAGCGCCAGGAAGTCTGCTCCTGCTTTGGAAGCTGCATATGGCGACTGGGGGTTAACCGGGTGTTCCTCTGTAATGGGAACAAAACGGGCGGTGCCATACACTTCAGAAGTCGAAGTATGAATTATTTTTTTCAGGTCCAGTTGCCGTGCCGCCTGCAATACATTCAGGGTTCCCTTGATATTTGTGTCAATATATACATCGGGGCTATGATAAGAATACGGGATCCCTATCAGTGCTGCCAGGTGGAACACCACTTCGCATCCCTTCATGGCTTCCCTCACACCATTCGGATCCCTGACGTCCCCGCTGAAAACGTTCAGTTTCTCTTTCAGATCGCCCGGGAAATAATCCAGCCAGCCCCAGCGGTTAAAAGAATTATAATGGACCATTGCGGTCACTTCACAATTTCTTTTCAGTAATTCCTCCACAAGGTGGCTTGCAATAAACCCCCCGGCACCTGTGACAAGGACTTTGGTGTTTTTAATCTCCATACTTATTTAAATTCCTGACAAAATTAAGAATAAAGACCAGAAATCTGCAAGACACCATATTTTTCTAACTTTGCATGACAATCATTGAAAACATCAAAGGAGCCAGACAGGTTTGAAGAAATTGAACTTTCACAATATCATGATGTTTTTGCTCCTCTGTTTCGTAGCAAACCGTGCAGTTGCAACAGAGGACAAGCCTGAGCTTCCGGTCATTATCAGGCAGGTTGACTCACTTAACAAACTGGCTTTAAGAAATTCCTACGAAGAAATGACCTATTCCAGGTCACTGGCAACCCAGAGCCTGTATCTTTCGCGAAGCTGTCATTACCAGGAAGGTGAAGCCTTTGCATTATTTTGCCTGGGGCTTTGCAATAAGAACCAGGGGGAATTTCCGGTTTCCCTGGAATACTATTTTCAAAGCCTGGATATTTACCAGGCCCTCAGAGATGTTGATAATGAAATCAACCTCAACCTGTCGGTGGTGGAAATCTTTTTACTGCTGAATGACACTTACAGGGCTGAACCATACCTTGACAAAGCATACGTCCTCTTAGGTAAATCAACCGACATTGAGAAACCCTCATTACTATTCATAACCAAGGGCAATCTGGCGATGGGAAAAGGCAATTACAGGGAAGCTGTTGATTATTACTACCGCAGTGCCGGATACTCATTAAATCATAAGCTTAAACTTGGGGTCGGCAGGGCATACAAACTTGCAGGAGATGCCTATATCCAGCTCAAACAGTATAACAGGGCCATTTTTTTGTACCAGAAAGCAAAGGTAATCTACAGTCAACTTGATAACATACGTGAACTAAGCGTGCTTAACACACGTATCGCCCATGCTTATTCCGTTCTCGGTAACAAGCAGTCGGCCCTTGAATACAACAAAAAAGCCTATCATGAAAGATTAATTACCGGTATCAAAAGCCTCATCAGTTCCTCCATAATCAACCTCGGGGGATCCTTTATGGAAGTCGGCAAATATGATTCTGCCGTTTATTATTTGCGGCTCGGCCTTGAACGCAGCATAGAAGAAAACCGGAACACTTTGATTGAAGAAGCTCATCAGCTGCTTGCCGACTGTTATTCACTGCAAAAAAATTATAAATTAAGCCTTGAGCAATACCAGGATTATTATACGCTTCATATCAAGATGAACGAGGACCGCAATAAGGTCACTATTCGTGCGATTGAAGCCGAACACCTTGTGCGTGAAGTGGAGAACACCCACAACTTCCTCACCCGTCAGAATGAGGCCCAGCAGTTCGACCTCCGCAATCACAGGCTGCAGCTGCTTTTTATGGGATTTATCCTGTTTCTTATTCTCGCTGTAGGCCTGATAGTTCACGGGTTGACGCGGAGGACACAGAGATCGGAGAAGGAACTGCAGGTGCTGAATTTCAAACTTGAAAACGAGATAAGGGAGCATAAGGAAGCAGAGCGTCATTTCGAGGAAAGCGAAAACCTTTACCGTTTTCTGGCAGAACATTCCCCTGATGTCGTCTCCCTGTTTGACAAGACTCTTAAGCGGAAATATATCTCGCCGAGCTGCTTTCCTATGTATGGCTTTACCGAAGAAGAACTGGTTACAAGGCCTGATCCTTTTGAAGTGGTTGACCTTTCCTACAGGAAGCAGATCAGGTCCTCCCTCGAATCCATTATCCAGAAAAAAACGCCCCAGACACTTGTTTATAAAGGAAGGAAGAAAGACGGCACTTCATTCTGGGTCGAAAACCATATAAACCCGATGATAGACCCGTTAAGCGGCGAGGTTAATGAGCTTGTGACCGTGGTGAGGGATATTTCCGACCGTATGGTCTACGAAGAACAACTTGCCGAAAATGAACGGCAGAAAGAAGTTTTGCTGTATGAGATCCACCACAGGGTAAAAAACAACTTTGCGATTTTGATCAGCCTCATGGAACTGCAGAAACAATTTGCAAAGGTTGATTCACTCGACATGCCTTTAATTGATCTCCAGCTCAGGGTCAGGACGATGTCGCTGGTACATGAGCAGTTATACCAGAACCAAAGCATTGATGCCATCCCGCTCGGTTCCTATCTTGAGCGTCTTACAAGTATTATCAGCAGTGCTTTCAGCAAACCCAACATAAGGCTTCATACCTCGGTGCAGGAATGCGCTGCAAGGATTGAGATTGCACTTCCCCTGGGCCTTATTGTCAATGAACTCCTTACAAACGCCTTCAAGTACGCGTTCCCTAAAAACTCACAGGGGGATATCTGGATCGACCTGAGGCTGGATAAAACAACTGAAAAAGCTGAAACCGGGCTTGAATCAATTTTCTATATTCTTAATATCAGGGATAACGGCATCGGCCTGCCAGAGAATTTTTCTTTTGAAACCAATGTTTCAACCGGCTCCCAGATCATCAAGATCCTGATTGAACAGCTGGAGGCACGGTATGAATTAGGGCCCCGGCCGGGTACCTCCTTCACTTTGCGTTTTGCTGCATTTCCCAAGGAATTTAACTGAGAACCGAGAATGAAAGGAAAGAAAAAGATTTCTATAATAGGTGCCGGGACCATAGGCACTGCCCTGGGCAACATTTTATCGGAAAACTCATCCGGGGAAATTCTCCTGGTTTCGGTTGAAGAAAAGGTTGTCGGTTCAATCAATGAACAGCATATCAATGCAAAGTATTTTCCCGGGCACCACCTTCATGCCGACCTTAAAGCCACGACCGATGTAAGCCGGCTTGAAGGATCCTCGGTGATCTTCCTGGCTATCCCTTCAGTTGCCATGCTCGATTACATGGAATCCATCAGGGCAAACATCCCTCCCGATTCAATCCTGGTAAACCTGGCCAAGGGATTCGGCCGCGGTGAGAATACCATTGTAGACTGCCTTAAAAAAGGATTCAGCAACCCGGTTTGCACCCTGAAAGGACCAAGTTTTGCCAAGGAAATCATTAACCGTATCCCTACAGGTTTTACTTTAGGACATCCGGGGGCAGTGACTGCGGATGAGGTTTCGGTTTTATTCAAAGGTTCTACCATTTATCTCGATTTTACCGACGACATACATGGGGTTGAGTTACTTAGCATCCTGAAGAACATTTATGCCATTGTACTGGGCATTGTGGATGCCCAGTTTAACTCGCCCAACCTGAGGTTCCTGATCCTCACAAGGGCCTTCAGGGAGATGATGAACATCATGCTTTATTTCGGAGGGAAGGAAGAAACCATTTACAAATATTGCGGTTACGGGGATTTTACGCTTACGGCCCTGAATGACCTCAGCCGAAACAGGACCCTTGGCCTGTTAATAGGGAAAGGCTTTTTTACAGAACATGTCTCCCATGAGCTGGTGCTTGAGGGGAAGACTGCAGCCAGCATTTTTTACGAAAAGATTGCAAGGGAAACTGGCGTTGAACAACGTTTCCCCATCATGAGTGAACTGTATAAGATATTTACCCGCAAATACGATATTTCCAGGTTCGTCAGCACGGTCCTCGAGATGGAAGAACCCTGATTCCGGCGCTTCGCTCCGATAACGGACAACCGTCTATCCAGCTATCCAGTCATCCAGCTATCCAGATATCCAGTCATCCAGATATCCAGATATCCAATTATCCAGACATCCAGCCATCTTCACTTATTTTTCGTATATTTGCAAACTTTTTCACGTACAATTACCTGGGGTTGACCGGTTTTGACAGCAGGGAAGTGGGATTGTAAGCATGCCGGGAGTTCGTGGATCAGTCCCGCAAATACGAATCTGCAACAACAATAAACGGCGATAACTTCGCTTACAGACTGGCTGCCTAATCTTAGAGATTAGTCAACAGTTGTCTCCCGGGAAGCCCCTCCTGCCGGCGTCCCGACCGAGGCATCAGAAATGACGGGATAGGCTGTTCAAGGTTCCGGTGAACATCCGAAATTAAGGTAACTACGGTTTAGGCCGGCCTGCCGCGGGCCATCCTTCTCCCGACAATCAACCGCCGGCTAAGCATGTAGAAAGCAGTTTTGCTGCCTGTTTGGACGGGGGTTCGAATCCCCCCAGCTCCACAAAAAAAATCGCCGGACACGCAATTTTAAGCGCTGTTCAGAGTTTTTTTTATTATTACACCGATTGAATTGTTCTTACTGAGAAGGGATTAACATGAGGGATCTGTTTGGAGGCCCTACCAAATGTCTGCTTGTTCAGACGAAATTTTCCGCGTTTAGTTTTTGGAATTACCAGGATGTTTGTGACATCGTAGGCGCAAAGTACCCTGCAGCCCCGTTGGGACTGCTTACAGTTGCCGCTCTTCTTCCCCAGCAATGGACTTTTAAGCTGGTCGACGAGAATGTTGAACCCCTGCTTGACGAGCAGTTGCTATGGGCTGATATCGTTTGTACGGGAGGCATGCTTCCCCAGCAGAAGAGCATGCTCGAATTCATCCGCAGGGCCCATGAACTTGAACGCATAGTGGTTGTGGGAGGCCCCGATCCCACCTCCCAGCCCGGCCTGTACCAGGAAGCCGATTTTCTTGTACTCGGAGAAGGCGAGATCACCATCCCCATGTTCCTGAGGGACCTCGAAGTGGGGATTACAACCGGAACCTACCATTCAACCGAACGGGCCAATATGCTCGAATCGGTCATCCCGCGTTACGATCTTATACGGTTCCGCGATTATATCATGATAGGCATGCAGTTTATCCGCGGATGCCCATTCAACTGCGAGTTCTGCGACGTGATCGAACTTTTTGGCCGGACCCCGAGGTTTAAAACTAACGGGCAGATCCTTAAAGAACTCCAGACCCTGTATGACCTGGGTTACCGGGGCCATATCGACATGGTCGACGATAACTTCATCGGCAACAAGAAAAAAGTAAAAGAGTTGCTGAGGGAGATCAAAGCCTGGACAAAAGCAAGGAAATACCCTTTCTACTTCACAACAGAAGCTTCGGTCAACCTGGCCGATGATGACGAACTTTTACAGCTTATGCAGGATTGCGACTTCAGGTATGTGTTCCTCGGCATCGAAACACCCGAGAACGACGCACTTGCACAGAACAATAAGAACCAGAATGTCAACAAGCCCATCGAGGAGGCCGTAAGCAAGATCCTTTCCTACGGCATGGTCAGCAACGGGGGATACATCATCGGGTTTGACAGCGAAAGCAGGCAGATCGCCTCCAATATGATCAATTCCATCCAGGAATCGGGCATCTGCATGGCTATGATAGGATTGTTATATGCCCTTCCCAACACCCAGCTTACCCGCCGGCTTGAAGCCGAGGAGAGGTTGTTCCATCTTGCGGCCCAGAATGTGGGAGATACCGATATTGACCAGATGACCAGCGGGCTTAACTTTGCCACCCTAATCCCGCGTGCCGAAGTACTTAAAAATTACATAGAAGTTCTGGGCACTGTGTACGATCCTCAGAATTATTACCAGCGTGTTATATACACAGGCCTGAAAATCAAAACGAAATACAGGCATAAGCCCTCGTTCTCAACCTGGCTTATTTATATGAGGTCCTTTCTCAGGGTTTGCAGGGAAGCCGGATTCTCAAAGGAAACCGGTAAGCATTACTGGAAGATGTTCTTCAAGGTTATTTTCAGGAACCCTTCCGGGATAGAGGCCGCAGTGAACCTCGCAGCCATGTTCATCCATTTCCAGAAACAAAGGAAGTATATCGTTGCATCGGTGAACAATACCCTGGCCGTAATGGAAAATAAAAGTGAAGAAGCCTTTAATAACCGGATGACGGGAAAAAGCATTCAAAAACCCGCCAGGGTTCCGGAAGTTCAGTGCTGATGTTTCCATTTCCCGGAATATTTCATACTTTTATGCTCCTTACCTGTCTTCTTTTGAATCCATGAAAACCCGGGCCATATTTGTCCTGCTTGTCATTGCTTCATTCCGTGTAATTGCCCAGCAGGATACCCCTGCCCGCCAGCTTAAGACACTGATTGAAAATTACCAGTATAAGGAGGCTATTGCACTTGCCGAAAACCTTCGTGCCGCCGATACTGCAAGGACCGATTTTTTACTCCCCGAAGGAGAGGCCATGCTGGCCCTGTTCCGTTTTAAGGAAGCCGAAAGCCTATTCCTGCGCGCCTGGCATGCCGACAGCACCAACCCCAGGATCATGAACAAGCTTGCCGGCCTTTACCGCCAAACCGGGGAGACCGAGCAGGCGGTTCACTGGTATAAAAAGATCCTTGAAAAAGATTCCCTGAATGAATCCGTATGTTTACAGCTGGCCGCTATTTATTCCCAAACCGAGGATAACCCTGCCGCCTTTAAGCTGCTGCTACCGCTTTACAGGTATGATTCCACATCCTTTTACCTGCTGAAACAGATAGGCAATGTATGCCTGGATCTCAGGAAACCCGACTCAGCCCTGCTTTTCTATTACCGTGCACTTCGCTTAAATCCTGCCGATGCAGGGGTCATGGTTAAAGCAGCCAACATCCTCATCCGCCATAAAGATTATGATTCGGCCGTTTCAATTACAGCAAGGTTTATGAAAGAAAACCCTAAAGCATATTCCGTGATGCGGCTTAACGCCTATGCCACTTACCTTCTTAAAGACTACCCGGGTTCGGCCGAAAGGTTCAGAAGGTCGATGCGGATGGGCGACAATTCGAAATTCACATTGAAATACCTGGGGCTTTGCCGGTATAAGCTTGAAATGTACGACTCAGCCGTCCCTTCCTTCAGGAAAGCCTATGTTATGGACACTACCGACGTGGAGGTCTGTTTCTATTACGGGGTCTCTGCCATGCGCTCATTCATCCCCGATACCGGGCTGTGTTACCTTCAAAAAACATTGAAGATCATAATGCCATCAGAACAGTTCCTTCTCACACTGTATGCCGAACTGGCCGGGGCATACAATTTAAACTCCAAACCCGATACCGCCCTGGAAATTCTTTTAAAGGCCCATAACACAGACACTAAGGACCCGGCAATAGTTTTCAAGATCGCCTACCAGTACGATTATTACCTGCACAAACCATCCACGGCCCTTCCCTGGTACGAGGCGTTCATGAAGATGAAGCCGGCCGATTCAGTTTCAGCCCAGAACCTGCCCCAGGTGATGTCATACACCGTGTATGCCCGCAACAGGATCAAAGAGCTTAAAGACTATAACAAACATAAAGCCACATCTAAGTAAAACCCGCTTCTCTTCAGCTTTTCTTATCTTTGCAGCATGCTCACCAATATGCTGCAGAAATTTCTCAACGGGAAATTAATTGCCTTTCTTACTGGTCTTTCCAAAAAGATCATTCTGCCGGGCTTTGACGGGCTGCCTCTCCATAATGTTTTCGGTTTCTTCTTCAAAGGGATGCAACAGGGCTATATTGCAACCAGGGCCTCGGCCATTTCGTTTTCATTTTTTCTTGCGATTTTCCCTTTCCTGATCTTCCTTTTTTCCATCATTCCATTTATACCGATCGCAAATTTCCAGCAAACACTGCTGACACTGATCCAGGACTTTATGCCTGGCATAGTATGGGCTTCTGTGCAGGAAACCATTACCGATATCATTACCAGGCCCAGAAGCGGGGTCCTTATCCTCAACTTTTTCCTGGCCCTTTATTTCTCAACCAAAGGCATGAAAAGCCTCATCGAAGCGTTTAATAACACCTACCATGATATCGAATCCCGGTCAACGGTAAAACAATATATCATCGCATTCGTCCTGGTCATCATTATTTCCTTCCTGCTGATCGTCGCGATCGGCCTGATGACTTTTGGGTTTAAGCTGCTTAAATTCATCCTGCCCGATGTCATCGTCAATGCACATTTCTTTATTTTCCTCTTGCAGATACTTCGCTGGCTGATCATCCTGGCCGCCCTCTTCCTGGCTATCTCTTTCATGTACTTCCTGGCTCCTTCACGTACCGACCGGTTCAGGTTCATCTCTGCAGGTTCCACCTTATCCACCCTGCTGATTGTACTGACTACACAGGGATTCAATTTCTATGTGGATAACTTTTCACGTTACAACGCATTGTACGGTTCAATCGGGACCCTGCTCGTGATCATGCTATGGATATACTCCAATGCATTTGTTTTGCTGATGGGATTTGAAGTGAACGCCAGCATAAAGGTTGCCGGGCATGGCGTTGCTGAAGCATTCCAGGTAGAATAAATCTACTTTACTTTCAGCTTTATAAACGGAAGAAAAATCTGAAGGAGTTCTTTCCTGTATGTAAAATAAATCAGAACGGCTGTAATTCCGAATTGTATGCAGCCCGGGATGATTCCGGTCTTGTCGGGGATGAATACAAACAGCATAAAACCCGAAACGATCGCGACCAGGGGGAGGTAAATAAGTTTCCACATATTCAGATTATAAGTGAATACCTTGCGGCTTTCAATATAAAGGAAAAAGGCCTGGACCGGCTTAATCAGGAAGTTTGCAATGACAGCCCCCATCAGCCCGAACTTCCATACCAGGGTGCTGCTCATTATGACCTGGATCACCGCTGAATAAAAGAAGATCTTTGGCAGGACTTTTGTTTTTTTAAAATAAAACAACGGAGCCAGGAACATGTAAAAAGCCGGGCTTGTTGCATACCCCAGACAAAGTATCCCGATAAAGGCAAAGGCCTGGTAGTATAACTGGTTCTTGACTACAATCGGGACCAGTACCGGGCAAACTATGGTTACCAGCGGCAGCACAAGCAAAGTCACCGCGGTAAACCCGTTGTAATACCTGTTCACCTCAGGTGTACTTGAGTGAAGGTCCTTGTCTTTCCAGATAGAAAAAATTTTCGGCTGGATTGTATTGATAAGACCCGTATGCAAAAGTCCGATTCCCATGGTCAGTTTCACCGCCAGGTCAAAGATCCCTACGTAAGTAGGATCAACCATAAAATATTTGATGATGTACCTGTCGATATAATTCACGACCCAGATCATGATGCCGTAAACGATCATAGGGGCGCAAAAAGCGACCATTCCGTCGAGGTGCTTGCGGCTGAATTTAAAACCAAACTCCCCTGTGATCATGATAATCGAGGCAATGCCCGATACCAGGGCCGGGATCAGCCGTCCGATGATTGGTCCATAGAGGGTATAAGGAAATGACAACACTATTGAAAGTGAAGCTGCAAGGATTATAACAAAATTTGAAATGTTCAGGTAAAAGAAACGCACCGGGCGCTGCTGGTTAACCAGTAAGTTAGAATAGGTTTTAAAGATCCCGTTGAATATTGCGGTGATCACCGTGATAAAACCAAACGGGAAGAACTGCATCATGACATCGCCCCTGAAGATCACCCTGAACAGCAGGCTTCCCCCGGCCAGCATTATGAACATCACCGCTGTGCCAAGCGTGATCAGGGCCATCAGCACAGTCCCAATAAATTCATTCAGCTTTTGCCTGTCATTCCTGACCTGGAAATAATTGATCCCGATATAAGTATCGAGCCCCATCGACGATACGAGCTGGATAAAATACAGCAGGGTAAAATAAATGGCGTTGATCCCGAACTGTTCAGGGGTAAGCCAGGCAGTAAAAAAAGGGATCAGTATAACCCCGGTGGTATAAGGCAGGGCCCCGATGACGGAGTAGATCATTGAAGACCTGAAGAATTGCTTTGAGATCATCGCCTGCCCCCGGTATTTATTTATTATTGTATGCGGATGTCATGACAGTATCTGTTCAAACAGCCCAAGCAGTTCCTCCCTGTGTTTGGGCAGGGAGAAATTTTCCAGGGCCCTCTGCCTGGCCGCGGCGCCTGTATCCAGTTTCAATGCCTGCCTGATAGCCGCTTCCAGCTCATCGGGTGAGCGTTTTTTTACGATAACCCCCGTATCACCTATCGCATCGGGAATCCCGTTCACATCGGAACCTACAGGTATGCATTCGCAAAGCATGGCTTCGTTCAATGTAAAGGGCATGCCTTCGGTAATGGAAGCCTGGACAAAAACCCTGGCCCTGTTGTAGTTCATGAACAGAACATCATCGGGGCAATAAAACAGCACTGTCTCCAGGTTGGGGATCCCGCTGATCCTGTAGTTCTCTTCTATCCATTGCATGAATTCTTTCCTGAAACCGATCAGGGTGAACTTTTTATCGGGGATCCTGCGGGCCGTTTCAATAAAAAGATCGAAGCCCTTATTGAAAAAATCGTTGATCCCCCCCATGGTGCCAACCGTAAGTATCCTGTCTGCATCCTTCGCGATAGTGTTGTCACGGTAGAACTTACTGGTGTCGACCCCGTTTGAAATAACAGTCATGGGGGTTTTTATACCGGGTATGTAATATGTTATCCCGTCTTTTTTCCCATCCGAAGAATAGTAAAAATTCTCATGCCGGATCAGCGACTTATGGTTTGGGATTATATGCGATGCATTCCTCAGTGCATATTTAACACACAGGCCCCTGAATTTTTTGTAATAAACTCCCTTTTTCAGCTCGGGGTAACAGATAGCTTCCTGTCCGCCGGCAAAAATGACGGTCTTCTTCCCCAGCAGCCGGGCCATAAATACGATCACCGCCGCATGGTAATCGGCAAACCAGGTGACATAAGCTGAAGCATCCTTATTGTTTTTCAGGATAAAGCCGGCCAGTGAGAGCATGCTGCGGATAAATTGAAAGCCCTTAAGGTTCTTCTGTAAAAGATATGGAACGACGGTATAGCGTTCCTCCAAAATGGCCTGGTCTATGGCATAAAACGTAGTATTCCCGCTTTTGATATAAAGGATCTTCTTCATTAAAAAAGAGGATTGGCGTACCGCCGGATGTCTTCACTGCTCACCCTGCCTTCGCATAAAATGACAAGCCGCTCAGCAACATTTTTCAGTTCACGGATATTTCCCGACCATTTCATATTCTTAAGCTCTTCCATTGCATCCTCATCCACTTCGAGCATGGGTTTGCCCTGCTGGTTACAGTATAAACCTATAAAATGAAGGGCCAGGAGGGGAATGTCTTCAATCCTTTTGCCCAGGGGCGGCACATCGATGATGATGACGCTTAAACGGTGGTATAAGTCTTCCCTGAAGTTCTTATTCAGTATCTCTTCCTTGAGGTTCTTATTCGTCGCCGCGATCACACGCACATCAACCGATATCTCCTTTTCACCACCCACCCTGGTGATCTTGTTTTCCTGCAAAGCTCTCAGCACTTTCGATTGGGCCGAAAGGCTCATGTCTCCTATTTCGTCGAGGAAGATCGTCCCGCCGTCGGCCTGCTCAAAATCCCCTTTATGCTGTTTTACAGCCGAGGTGAATGATCCTTTTTCATGGCCGAAGAGGTTGCTTTCGATGAGTTCGGAAGGGATGGCCGCACAGTTTACTTCAATGAAAGGGCCGTCGGCCCTGTTGCTCAGGGCATGGATATGCCGGGCCACAAGTTCCTTGCCGGTTCCGTTCCCCCCTGTTATAAGTACCCTGGCATCGGTAGGCGCGACTTTCTTAATGATTTCCCAGATCCCTTTTATGGCCTCCGACTCACCTACCATCTCGTAATTCATCCCCACCTTTTTGCGGAGCTGTTTGGTCTCGCTGACCAGCCTGCCCTTATCCATGGCGTTACGAAGCGTCACCAGGAGGCGGTTCAGGTCGAGGGGTTTTGCTATATAATCATAGGCTCCCTTGCGGATGGCCTCCACTGCCGTTTCAATGGTGCCGTGGCCCGAGATCATGATAATGGGAGTTTCGGTAAAACTCAGGAGCTGGTTCAACACCTCCAGGCCATCCATCTTAGGCATTTTGATATCGCAGAGAATGGCATCATAATGATGATCCCTTGCGAGTTTCAGCCCTTCGGCCCCATCCTTCGCATCATCCACCCTGAACTTTTCATATTCGAGGATCTCGTGGAGGGTGCTCAGTATGCTTTGTTCATCATCTATTACAAGAATTCGGGGCATTCTTCAGATTTGAGAGCAAAAGTAGTTAATTCTTAGGTAATTTTGCGAATTGACCGGCAGCGTAATGAGCAGACTTAAATGAAGAAGCTTATCCCGTATCTCGCATCCCTTTTCATCCTGGCATCCTGCATCCTGCCTGCTTTTGGACAATCGTCCCAGGCTGGCAACATGAAGTATACCTGGGCCGGTGGGCTCAATGCCTGCCAGTTCTGCGCTATCGACCTGGACCTTGACGGCCTGAACGACCTGCTTATTTTTGACCGCCACGGGAACCGCAAGCTCACCTTCATCAACCAGGGAGGATCAGGCCAGGTCAATTACAGGTATGCACCGGAATACGAGGCCCTGCTGCCCGAAATGCAGGAATGGGTGATCACGGCCGATTACAACTGCGACGGAAAAATGGACATCTTCACCTATGGTTACGGGGGCGTAAGGGTATTCAGGAATACATCGGCAGGCAGCCTGGGTTTTCACCTGCAAACCGATCTTCTCAAATCATGGTACTATACCGGGTATGTGGGGATACTGGTTACTTCGGCCGACTATCCTGCAATTGCCGATGTTGACGGGGACGGCGACCTGGACCTCCTTACCTTTTTCGGACTGGGTTCCTACATGGAATACCATAAGAACCTCTCCATGGAAAAGTTCGGCAACTGCGACAGCCTTGATTACAGGCTAACCGACCATTGCTGGGGGAAGTTCAAAGAAAGCGAGGGAGGGAACCGTATCACCCTGAATGCAGTTTGTCCGTATGCAATTTCAAATGATCTTGTGACTGCGGATGGCTTTAGCCCTCCCAAGCATACCGGTTCCACCTTGCTTGCCAACGACCTGAACGGCGACGGGCTCACCGACCTGGTCATTGGGGATGTGGATTTCCCGAACCTGATAGCGCTCACGAACGGTGGGACGAGGGATTCAGCCCTGATGGTGAGCCAGGATACCCTTTTCCCTTCTTACGACAGGAACATCAGGTTGTTTTCCTTCCCGGCCTTATCCTATCTTGACCTTGATAATGACGGCATCAAAGACCTGGTGGTATCTCCGTTCGACCCCTCTTATTATAATGCTGAGAACACCAAAAGCTGCTGGTTCTACAAAAACACGGGCAGCAATACGAATCCGCAGTTTATCTTTCAGGCCGAAAACCTCTTCCAGTCGGAAATGCTTGATTTTGGGAGCGGTTCGAATCCCGTCGGAGCCGACCTGAACGGCGACGGTCTCCAGGACATCATTGCCGGGAATTACGGGTACTATGATTCTTCGGAATATCATAGCGGCTTCCTGCAGTCGTATTTTACTTCCTCCCTGGCCTGGATTAAAAATACAGGCAGCACTGCATCGCCTTCTTTCGAACTGGGCACCAGTGACCTGGCCAATACCTCACGCCTTAAGGTCCACAGCTTGTATCCTGCTTTTTACGATCTCAATAATGATGGCATCATCGATCTCTTATGCGGCAATGAAGACGGCAGCCTGGTCTTTTTCCAGGGAAAGGGCGACAGCGCAGGGATACCCGTATACGGAAGTCCTCAGAAAAACTACCAGCAGATCAAAACCGACGCATTCAGCGCTCCACAGCTTTTCGATCTTGACCGCGACGGACTTGTTGACCTGGTCATTGGCCGGCAGAACGGTACAATGGTCTATTACAGGAACACGGGAAGCCCGGGAAATCCGGTGTTTACCCTGGGCCGCGACAGCCTTGGAAAGGTTGATGTAACAAACCATGATCTTTCCTATTTCGGTTACTGCACCCCGTATTTTTTCAGGAATAAGAACATTACCTACCTTCTGGCAGGATCCGAGGAAGGGAAGATGCACCTGTTCTCGCGTATAGACGGCAACCTGAACGGCAGGTTCGCCGAAATTGATTCCCTGAACGGCCTGATCGGGATCTCCGGCGATAGTCTCAGGATCGGTTGGAGGGCCTCGGGGTTTTTGGCGCATCTGAGCGATCCCCTGTATTATGATATGGTATGCGGAAATTTCAGCGGCGGTTTGAATTATTTTACCAAAGGCCGGATACCCGGCATACAGGAGCCACAGCCGGATGAAAAGGCGCTTCGCCTTAAGATCTTTCCAAACCCAGCCGGGCGGGAGATCACGATCAGCATCCTTAAAAATAACAATAGCAACTTTGAAACTTCCGGCATAAGCCGGGAACCCTGTTTGCTCCGCATTTATAATTCCATCGGCAGGGAGCTTATTCGCAAGGACTATGTACCCGGTTCGGCTATCGTAACCGCCTCCCTTCCCCCGGGTATGTATATTGCAGTTCTGTCTTTCCCCTCGTCCTCAAAGGAAGCCAGGGGAAAATTCCTTGTGACAGGAACTTTAAAACCCTAACACCCCCTTCCCAACAGATCCTCCTGCCGGATATCCCGTTATCCCTTATCCCACAATCCAGTTATCCAGTTATCCAGTTATCCAGTCATCCAGTCATCCATTATCCAGTCATCCAGCAATCCAGTCATCCAGCAATCCAGCTATCCCTCTCCCCTCCCCATTTTGTTAACAATCGCTTTGCGCTAAAATTCCCCCCACCAACCCCCACATTTTTTATTATTTTCTCTTTTCTTACTCTCACGAGGCTTTCAAAATGTAACTATTTTTTAAAACCCCCGTACAATACTGTTAATAAAAAGAAGTTATTAACACGAGTGGGTGAAAGTGGGAAAATGTGGGAAAATTGACCGTATATTAGCAGCGTTGAATTAAAAAAATGGCCCCAGTTACCAATCTTATCGGTGAATTTGAATGCAGGCTTGATGACAAAAGCCGTGTCATACTTCCGAGCGGTCTGAAAAAACAGATCTCCCAGGAAGCCCAGGACAAGTTTGTCATCAACAGGGGGTTTGAGAACTGCCTGGTGTTGTATCCAATGAATGAATGGAAGAGCATCAGCGAAGAGATCAACCGTTTGAACCTGTATAACCGGAAGAACAGGGACTTCGCGAGGTATTTTTACCGCGGTGCTACGGAACTCACACTTGACAATGCCAGCCGTCTTCTTCTTCCCAAGTCGTTGTTAAGCTATGCCGGTATCGTTCGCGATGTCGTCCTGTTTGCATTCTCCAACCGGATCGAAGTCTGGGCCAGGGATAGGTATGAAAAACTCATGACCGCTGAGCCTGAAGACTTTTCACTTCTGGCTGAAGAGGTAATGGGCAAACAGGATAAAAACGACAGCCGCGACGATGTACCATAGGCCTGTACTACTCAACGAATCCATAGAGCTCCTCAACATCCAAACGGGGGGCGTCTATGTGGATGCAACGTTCGGGGGTGGAGGGCATTCAAAGGAGATCCTGAAAAGGCTTGACAGTGGCAAACTGATTGCCTTTGACCAGGATGAGGATGCCGCGGACAATGCTTTCGATGATCCCCGTTTCACCTTTGTAAACCACAATTTCAGGTTCATTAAAAACTTCCTCCGCCTTCACAGGCAGGTCCCTGTCGACGGTATCCTCGCCGATCTCGGGGTATCCTCCCACCAGATCGATGTGCCGGCCAGGGGATTTTCAACTCGCAGCGAAGGCGCATTGGATATGCGCATGGACCGCCGCAAGCCGCTTACTGCCCATACCATTATTAATACATATACCGAAGAAAAGCTGGTAAGCCTGTTCCGCATGTACGGCGATATCATCAACGCAAGGAAGCTTGTATCCAGAATAGCTGAATCAAGGCGGGAAAAAGAGATTGCATCCACGACTGAGCTTGTTGCCATCGCAAAAACCTGCGTCGCAAAAGGAAAAGAGAACAAATACCTGGCGCAGGTTTTTCAGGCCCTGAGGATTGAAGTCAACCAGGAAGCAGAGATACTGGAGGAATTCCTGATGCATTGCCTGGATGTTCTGAGGAGCGGCGGCAGGCTGGCTGTTATAAGCTATCACTCCCTTGAAGATAAAAAGGTCAAGAATTTTTTCCGGACAGGAAATTTTGAAGGTGAATTGAAGAAGGATTTTTATGGCAATATACTTTCTCCATGGGAAGTGGTTACCAGGAAAGGGATTGTTGCCGGGGAAAAAGAAATTGAATTGAACAGCCGTGCGCGGAGTGCAAGGCTGAGGGTTGCAGAAAAGAAATAGGGAAGCATTTTGCACAAGCGGCCTCAGTTGAACGAAGAGAACCGTAGCCGCGGTGAAAAGATGCAAGCGAAAGCCGCGGTGAAAAGACAGGAGCGAAAGCCGCGGTGCAAAGATGCAAGCGAAAGCCGCGGTGCAAAGATGCGGGCGAATCAGGATCTAAAAGAAACAATGACTGAGTTCAGGGGAAATAAAATGAGGGAAACTCCGGCCGAAGCCGAATGGAAGGATATTTCCTACGAAGCCGTTCCCCATGAAGAAACTGCCAGGGCAGCCGAAGCGCCTGAGAAGGAGGTGGCACCCCCTGTAAAACCTGCAAAAAAATTACATAAGGGCAGGAAGAGGGTGCAGGACGTACTGGGCGGGGATTACCTGTCGAAAAAAAGCGTGGTCGACAATGTGCCCTTCCTTATTTATATAACCGTCCTGGCCTTGTTTTATATAGCCAATACCTACAATACCGAAAGGATGTATAAGCAGATTGAACGGACAAAGACGGAACTCAAGGAACTCAGGTTTGAATATATCACGGCACGTTCGTCGCTGATGTTCGAAAGCAAGCTGTCGGAACTGAATACAAGAACCCAGGCAATCGGCCTGAAGGAAACCCTCACTCCCCCCTATAAGATATTTTATTCGGGAGACTCAATTCAAAACGGGAACAGATGACCCAGGATGTAAGAAAAGGTATAATGACGAGGGTATACGTAGTGTACCTGGGCATACTGCTTTTCGGCCTTGCTATACTGGGGAGGGCTTTCTACATCCAGAACTTCGAGAAAACGGAATTGCTGGAAATGGCTAAAAAGCAGGAGATGCAGGTTTTTCCCATTGAAGCGATCCGTGGAAATATCCTTTCCGACGATGGGACTTATCTGGCCGTCTCCGTTCCGATCTTTGAACTGAGGATGGACCTGATCGCCGATTCGCTTACCGATGAGGTGTTTAAGAACGGCGTTGATTCTCTTGCAATTTGCCTGGCAGGGATTTACAAGGACAAATCGCCCATGCAGGTTAAAGACAAGCTATGGGAGGCCCGCAGGAACCAGGAGCGCTATTTCCTTATCAAACGCGACGTCACCTATCCCGAACTGAAAAAGATACGCAGGTTCCCCATCTTCAAAAGAGGCCGGTTCAAGGGCGGACTGATGGTGATCCCCCAGTGGGAACGAGAGCTCCCATACAAATCCCTGGCCCGCAGGATCATAGGATATGAAAAGGGAGAAGGGGACCAGAAAATATTCGTGGGCCTCGAAGGCAAATTCACGAAACAGCTTGAAGGCGTAGGGGGTTCAAGGATGATGCGCCGCGCCGGGGGGAGCAACTGGATGCCTGTCGACATTGAAAGCCAGGTTGAACCCCAGAACGGCCTGGATATAGTAACCACAATCGACATCGAGCTGCAGGACCAGTCGGAAGCCGCATTAAGGAAAGAGCTTATCGCCGACAGTGCCGATCACGGCTGCCTGGTCGTAATGGAAGTGAAAACTGGCTATGTAAAGGCCATGGTGAACCTTGGAAGGACGAAAAAGGGCACTTATGAAGAAGTGTTTAACTATGCCATTGCCGAGGCCAATGAACCAGGTTCCACATTCAAGCTTGCCTCATTCCTGGTTGCTCTGGACGACGGCAAGGTCGAACTCAACACGCCTATCCAGGTTGGCAACGGTATTGTCTATTTCGCCGGCCATAAGATCCAGGATTCACACCCCCCTACCTCTTCGGTTTACACTGCCCAGCAGGTCTTCGAAAAATCCTCGAACGCAGGCACCGCAAAAATGATTTATGGCATCTATTCAACTGATCCGCAGAAATACATCGACGGGCTTTACCGGCTTGGCCTTAACAAACCTCTCAACCTGCAGATCGATGGGGAACGGTCCCCCTATATCAAGAACACCAAAAGCAAATACTGGTCAGACCTCTCCCTCCCCTGGATCGCCTATGGTTATGAAGTCGCCCTGGCACCTATCCACCTCATAACCTTATATAATGCCATCGCAAACAATGGCAAGATGGTCAAGCCTCTTTTTGTAAAAGAAATACTCAGGAACGGCAAGGCGATTCAGACGTTCAAACCGGTTGTGCTGAATCCCCAGATCGTATCTCCCTCGACGGTCCAGAAAGCCATGATCCTGATGGAAGGCGTTGTTCTGCGCGGTACCGGAACTGCCATTGCCAGCCCCATATACAGGATCGCCGGGAAGACCGGGACCGCCCAGCTCGCCCAGAACAACAGGGGGTACAACCAGGGGACAAAAAACGTCAGGTACAAAGGTTCTTTCTGCGGCTTCTTCCCCGTTGAAAACCCCAGGTATACCATGATGGTGGTTATAGTGGACCCCAAAAAAGGAAAGTATTACGGAGGCGCCGTTGCTGCCCCGGTCTTCAGGCAGATTTCCGACAGGCTTTACGCCAAGCAGGAAGATATTCTCTTCCCCTTTAAAAAAGACAGTGTAAACAGCCTTATGCCATTTGCTAATGCAGGCATGCAGTCAGACCTCAATGAAGCTTACAGCACGCTCGGTTATAATATTAATAAGGTGGATGTTCGTGCACTCTGGACCCAGGCTGTCCCAAACGAAAACAAGATCATATTATACCCCCAGGCCGTATCCAGGAATCTCATGCCTGATGTGAGCGGGATGGGTCTCAAAGACGCCTTATTCCTTCTCGAACAAATGGGACTTAATGTAGTTGTAAATGGCCGGGGGGCAGTGGTAAACCAGAGTGTAAAGCCGGGAACTCTTGTAAATAAAGGCATGCCGGTAGTACTTGACCTTGAGAGCCCAAAAGCTAAAGCGAAAACCCAAACATGAAGAAACTTAGCCTGATAGTACCTCAACATTTGGTCCTCGAAAGCAGGGGTGATATGGATATCATGATCGGCTCACTGCAGTTTGACTCAAGGCAGGTCAGGCCGGGCGATGTGTTTTTTGCTGTCAGGGGGAGTGTTTCCGACGGCCATGATTTCATCGGCATGGCTAAAGAAAAAGGCGCTTCAGCCATTGTTTGTGAATCCTGCCCTGTGGAAATGTCTGGCTTTATTACATGGATCAAGACTGCCGACAGCGCTTTGATGCTTGGCGAGATGGCTTCGGCCTTTTATGATAACCCTTCGTGCAAACTTCAACTGGTCGGGATAACAGGCACCAACGGGAAGACAACCACCGTTACGCTTCTTCACAGTTTGTTTACGTGCCTGGGGTATAAGGCAGGCCTGCTCAGTACGATCAAAAACATGGTGGGGGAGCGCGGGGTCCCAGCCACCCATACCACTGCCGATCCCGTCCAGATCAACCGCCTGCTGAATGAAATGTGTGAAGAAGGCTGCGAATATTGTTTTATGGAAGTAAGTTCACATGCGGTCGACCAGAAGCGTATTGCCGGCCTGAGGTTCAGGGGGGCGATCTTCTCAAACCTCACGCATGACCACCTCGATTATCATAAGACATTTGATGCTTATCTTAAAGCAAAGAAAGGCTTTTTTGACGGCTTGCCCGAATCAGCCTTTGCCCTGGTCAACAAGGACGACAAGAACGGCCCTGTCATGCTCCAGAATACCGGGGCTGCAAAATTCACCTACAGCCTCCTGTCCATGGCCGATTTCCGCTGCAGGATCGTCGAAAACGAATTTACCGGTCTGCATCTCAGCATTGACGGGCAGGACGTATGGTTCAGGCTCATCGGATCTTTCAATGCATACAATATCCTGTCGGTATACGCCACCGCGGTTTTACTCGGCCAGGAACCTTTCAGGGTACTCACCCTGCTGAGCAGCATGGGCCCTGTCGAAGGCCGGTTCAATTACATCAGCGGCCCGGGGAACATCACTGCAATCGTTGATTATGCCCATACCCCGGATGCCTTGAAGAATGTTCTGGAGACCATTAACGACATCCGCCGTCATAATGAAAAACTCATTACGGTTGTAGGTGCGGGAGGTAACAGGGATGCCACGAAAAGACCGGTCATGGCAAGAATTTCAGCCAGTCTCAGCGACCAGCTTATCCTGACCTCCGACAATCCCAGGTTCGAGGAACCTGAAGCCATCCTGGAGGAGATGATGAAAGGTATTGAAATTACCGATGCCCGCAAGGTACTCGTGATTGCCGACCGCAGGCAGGCTATTAAGACAGCCGTAACCCTGGCCGGGGAGAACGACATCATCCTGGTTGCAGGCAAAGGGCATGAGACCTACCAGGAGATCAAGGGGGTGAAATACCCCTTTGACGACAGGGAAATAGTGAAGGAATTATTTTCTATTAAACAATAGCCTATGTTGTACTATTTATTTACATGGCTGCATAAAGCGTTCAACGTCCCCGGGGCAGGATTGTTCCAGTACATTTCGTTCAGGGCTGCCTTTGCGCTGATCACTTCGCTGTTCATTTCGATGATCATCGGGAAAAGGCTGATCGGCTTCCTCAGGAAAAAACAGGTTGGGGAAACGATTCGTGACCTTGGCCTCACAGGACAGGTTTCCAAACAGGGGACCCCTACCATGGGCGGGCTTATCATCCTTGCTGCGATCCTGGTGCCCACCCTGCTCTTCGCCAAGCTTCATAACATCTATATCATCCTGATCCTGGTTGCAACAGTATGGCTTGGTTTGATCGGGTTCCTCGATGATTATATAAAGGTGTTCAAAAAGGACAAGAAGGGATTGCCGGGCAAATTGAAGATCCTTGGCCAGGTCGGGCTGGGCCTGATTGTTGGATTTACCATGTATTTCAGCGACAAAGTCGTGATCAGGGAGAAGACAAGGAACCAGGCTTATGTTTCTTCACAGGACATTTTTAAAGTTGAAAATGCTTCGGAAAGGATCAGCCCTTTTTCCAAGACCGAGATCAAATCGACAAAAACCACCATCCCTTTCATCAAGCATAACGAATTCGATTACAGCTGGCTCATTTCATGGATCAGCCCGGGGGCAAAGTCGTGGACATGGATTGTTTTTATTCCTATTGTCATTTTTATCATCATCGCGGTTTCCAACGGGGCCAATCTCACCGACGGGCTCGACGGACTTGCCAGCGGCACTTCGGCCATTATCGGGATAACACTGGGAGTATTGGCCTATGTGTCGGGTAACACAAATTTCGCCGATTACCTCAACATCATGTATATCCCGAATACAGGCGAGCTGGCGATCTACATTGCCGCATTCGTAGGGGCCTGTATCGGGTTCCTCTGGTATAATTCATACCCGGCCCAGGTTTTCATGGGCGATACCGGCAGCCTTGCCCTCGGGGGGATCATTGCTGTTTTCGCGATCATCATCCGCAAGGAAATCATGATCCCGATTTTCTGCGGGATTTTCCTGGTCGAGAACCTTTCGGTGGTAATGCAGGTGAGTTATTTCAAGTATACAAAAAGAAAATTCGGGGAAGGCCGTAGGATATTTAAAATGTCACCCCTACACCATCATTACCAGAAGCTGGGATATCATGAATCGAAGATCGTAATGAGATTTATGATCGTGGGGATCATGCTGGCGGTGTTAACAATAGTTACACTTAAAATAAGATAGCGGGAATTGACCAGTCACTGTTCACCAGTCAACAGTCAATTATAAAAAAGAAATAACATGTCACTAAAATAAAAAGCTATGACTTTAGAATCCCTGGCATTACAAGGAAATACGAATGTATACGACAACCTGGCGGCTACCGTTTCAGGTCGGATCCGTGAGGCCCGGAAGGCCTGTTTCAGGGAATGGTTTGCCGATTTCGGCAATACCGAACACAGGATGGAATTCGTAGCCAATATTCATGGCATCGAATTCATAAACGATTCCATGTCGGTAAGCTTGAACGGCGCCTGGTTTGCACTTGAAACCATGTCGAAACCTGTCATCTGGATAGCAGGGGGAGGGAGCTCGAATGAAGAGCTTGAATTCCTGAAAAAGCTCATAGAAAAGAAAGTCAAGGCTATTATCTGCCTCGGGCCGGGCAATGAATCCATCCATGAGTCTTTCGCTGATTCTGAAATTCCGATAGCCGACACCTATACCATGGCCGAGGCAGTTGAAGCCGCTTATTACCTCGGGCGGAAAGGCGATGTGGCTTTATTTTCGCCGGGATGCAAGGAGGATGCGATCTTCGACAGCCATGAAGCCAGGGGTATTGCTTTCAGAAATGCCGTTAAGAACCTTTAAGAGATCTGTATGGCCAACACGTTTAAGAACATCAAAGGCGATAAAGTGATATGGATTGTGGTTGTCATTTTATCGATATTCTCATTGCTGGCTGTTTACAGTTCAACCGGGACCCTTGCCTATAAAAAGCAGCACGGGAATACCGAATATTATCTTATGAAACACCTGCTCATCCTGGGTTTTGGATTCGGGCTGATGTATTTCACCCATCTGATAAAATATACTTATTTTTCAAGGATCTCGCAGATCGGGCTGATCCTGACCTTTCCTTTGCTTGCCTTCACTCTGGTTTCGGGCACCAATCTTAATGAAGCGAATCGCTGGCTTACGGTCCCTATCGTCAACCTGACCTTCCAGAGTTCCGATATGGCAAAACTCTTCCTGATCATGTATCTGGCCAGGGTACTGAGTAAAAAGCAGGAGCTTGTTGAAGATCTGCGGAAAGGATTCCTTCCTGTGATCCTTCCGGTAATCGCGGTCACCATACTTATTTTGCCTGCGAATTTTTCCACGGCAGCCATTTTATTTGTCACTTGCCTGGTGCTGATGTTCATTGGCCGTATCAGCCTGAAATACATTTTCTCGCTTATAGGGCTGGGGATTGTTTCGGTAGTCATGATTTTTGTGATCGCTATAGTTTTTCCCCACTTATTCCCCCGGGGTGAAACCTGGGTTAAACGTGTTGATCATTTCATCCACGACGAAAAGGCCAGTGCCGATGCCACCTACCAGGTTGACCAGGCCAAGATCGCTATCGGGTCAGGAGGGGTGTTCGGAAAATCCCCGGGAAAGAGCACCCAGAGGAATTTCCTGCCCCACCCCTATTCTGATTTCATTTTCGCAATCATTATTGAAGAATACGGGCTGATAGGGGGGAGCTTTGTGATGCTGCTTTACCTGATATTGTTTTTCAGAGTGATCAGGATAGCGGGGAAATGCCAGGGGAATTTCGGCGCCTTGCTTTCGCTGGGGATAGGATTCAGCATGGTGTTCCAGGCAATGATCAATATGGCTGTGGCGGTGAACCTGTTCCCTGTGACAGGGCAGACTTTGCCCCTGATCAGCATGGGAGGCACATCAATCTGGTTTACCAGCATTGCCATAGGGATTATTTTAAGCGTAAGCAGGATGACTGAGATCGACACAAGGAACGGAACCGAGGTGGAGATACTTACCGATCATGGCGCTAAAGAAATAGGAGACCTGGTTCCGGCTTAAATTATTCAGATGACGAAAATTATTATCAGCGGAGGAGGTACAGGGGGGCATGTGTTCCCTGCTATTGCTATTGCCAATGCCATCAGGGCAAAGCTTGCCGATGCTGATATCCTGTTTATCGGGGCAAGGGGGAAGTTAGAAATGGAGAAAGTCCCGGCAGCCGGTTACAGGATCGAGGGGTTGACTATTGCGGGCTTTCAGAGAAACTTAAGCTGGAAGAACCTGGTTTTCCCGTTCAAACTTCTCGGCAGCATGATCAGGGCGAGGAAACTCGTTTCAGGTTTTGGGCCTGATGTTGTGGTTGGGGTCGGGGGATATGCCAGCGGGCCGGTTCTCAGGACGGCGGTTGCCATGAAGATCCCCGCCCTGATACAGGAGCAGAACTCGTTTCCCGGCATCACCAACCGCATGCTGGCGGGGAAAGTCCAGAAGATCTGCGTTGCCTATATAGGGATGGAGAAATATTTTCCGAAGAAGAAACTGGTACTTACCGGAAACCCGATCAGGCAGGACCTGACAGGGTTGATCGGGAAAAGGCATGAGGCTGTGGATTATTTCGGACTGGCTGAAAACAAGACTACAATTTTAGTGATTGGCGGAAGCCTGGGGGCAGGCACAATAAATCAAAGTGTCATGCAATGCTTGATCAGCGGCAATCCCGGCGGGTCCGTGCAGTGGCTCTGGCAATGCGGAAAGTATTATTACGAAAAACTCAGGGAAGAACTTTCCCATGCAGGGATAAGCAACGAACGGGGGGATGTGAAACTCCAGGCCTTTATTGACCGCATGGACCTGGCCTACTCTGCTGCGGATGTGGTAATCTCCAGGGCAGGGGCCATTGCAATCTCAGAATTATGTGCAAGCGGGAAACCGGTCATACTGATCCCTTCTCCCAATGTGGCCGAGGACCACCAGACAAAAAATGCGATGGCTCTTGTTGAGAACAAAGCGGCTATGATGGTCAGCGACTGGGATGCAAAAGAGAAACTCGGGGGTACACTGACATCGCTGATCAACGACGCGCCCCTGCAGGAGGAACTGATGCGGAACATAAGGGCCATGGCGGCTCCGGATGCAGCAGACAGAATCGCCTCAGAGGTACTGGGATTAATTAAAAAAGTAAAGGAATAAACAACAAATGAAACCGCAGGATCTTTCATCGGTATATTTTCTTGGGATAGGCGGGATCGGGATGAGCGCCCTGGCCCGGTATTTCCTGCACCTGGGCGCAGCGGTCAGCGGTTATGATAAAACGCCTACGGCATTGACCACCCAGCTTGAGATGGAAGGAATGAAAATCCATTTCGGTGATGATCCGGCACTCATCCCGGCGAACACCGAACTTGTGATATACACACCGGCCATCCCGAAGGACAATAAAGAATTAAACTTCATCCTCAGGAAAAAGATTCTCATGATGAAGCGTTCGGAGGTGCTCGGGTTGATCTCTTCCGGCTACTTTACAATTGCTGTAGCAGGCACACACGGCAAGACCACAACCTCCACGCTGATAGCACATATACTAAAAAGTGCGGGCATCCCCCATATTGCATTCCTGGGAGGCATTTCAAAGAATTACGGAACCAATTTCCTTATTGAAACTTCAGGCCAGGCTGCTCCCGTTTGTGTTGTCGAGGCTGACGAATTTGACCGTTCATTTCTTCATCTGTCGCCCGATATTGCCATTGTCACATCAGCCGATCCCGACCATCTCGACATTTATCATACACATAAGGAGATGCTTGCTTCATTCGAAGAGTTCACAGGGAAGATAAGGGAAGGAGGCTCCCTCATCATGAAAGCCGGCGTAGGGCTGAAACCCCGGGGGCAATCGGCATATAATGTGTTTTCGTATTCCCTGGATATAAAGAAGGCTTCGGCGCCTACAGGGTCTATGGGGTTTAAAGCAGGGGGTTTTGGTATACGTAATGGGGTATACCATTATGATTTTTGCAGTGCAAACGATGTATGGAAAGACCTTGTGCTTGGGTTACCGGGATTGTTCAACCTTGAAAATGCCCTTGCCGCCAATTCCGCTGCATTCCTGATGGGCCTGAGCCAGTCGAAAGTATCCAGGGCGATGAAGTCATATAAGGGGGTGGTGAGGAGGTTTGACTTCCAGGTGAAAAAGAAGGGCTTCGTGTATATCGACGACTATGCCCATCATCCTGAAGAACTGAGAGCCTGCATTGAAGCGGTAAAAGAAATGTACCCGGGCCAAAGGATCACCGGTGTTTTCCAGCCCCATTTGTATTCAAGGACACGCGACCTGGCTGAAGAATTTGCAATGAGCCTCGACCTGCTCGAGGAAATCGTGCTGCTTGACATTTACCCGGCGAGGGAGAAACCGATAAAAGGTGTGAGCAGTGAACTGATACTGAAAAAACTGAAAACAGGGAATAAAATACTGATTGAAAAAGACAAACTGCTGAATTACCTGAAAAAACTCAGGCCGGCTGTCCTGCTGACTCTCGGGGCAGGCGATATAGACCAGCTTGTACCATCGGTCAGAAAAGCATTCGCAAAATGAAGAAGGTCTGGAAAATAGCTTATGTTTCTCTCTGGGTATTACTCGTGGCGGGGGCCTGTGTAATGGTTGGATTTACAAATTTTGAGCAGTATTACAGGCCCTGCAACAGAATCTATGTCACCATGGATTACGGCCAGGCCGACAAGCTCATCACGAAGGCAGATATCGACTCTATTATCCGCAGGAGCACGGGAAAGATCAGCGGCAAGCCAATGGGATGGGTTAACATACGCCAGATTGAGAAATCCATTACAGCCCAGGCTTACGTTGAAAAAGCGCATGTTTACGAAAGCCTCGAAGGGAACATTTTTGTCGAAGTCAAACAAAGGGAGCCCATACTGCGAATCATTAACAGCAAATTTGAATCGTTCTATGTCGACGGATCAGGGCGGCTGCTTCCCCCCAATCCTTTCTTTCCTGCCAGGGTTTTGATTGCAAGCGGGAATATTTCCCATTCGTACATGGCCAACAGGAATTTCAGGATAGAGACCCCAATGATGGGCGATACAGTCGGGCCGGCCGATACCCTGATGTTTGACCTTTACAAACTGGCCTTGTATATCAACCGTGACAAATTCCTGAAAGCCGAGATAGACCAGGTCTTTGTCACACCCTCAAAAGAATTCGAGCTTGTGCCCAAGGTGGGTCAGCATGTGATCATGCTCGGGCAGGCCGATAACCTTGACGAGAAATTCAGGAAGCTCATGGTTTTTTATAAGCACGGCCTTAATATCATGGGATGGAATAAATACAATTACATCAATATAAAATATAGAAATCAAGTAGTTTGTTCAAAACTTCATTAGAATATGAAAAACTCAGGCATCATTGTCGGTCTCGACATTGGGACAACAAAAATCGCCGTCATTGTAGGGCGTAAAAACGAACATGGGAAAATTGAAATTCTTGGCTATGGGAAAGTCCCCAGCATTGGCGTGAAACGAGGGGTCGTAGCCAACATTGAAAACACAGTGCAGTCGATCCGTGAAGCTGTGGCTGAAGCTTCGTCCAAATCGGGTGTCGACATCAAGTATGTGAATGTTGGCATTGCCGGCCAGCATATTAAAAGCCTCCAGCACAGGGGAAGCATGATACGCGAAAATTTCGATACCGAGATCAGCCAGGAGGATATCGACAAGCTTTGCAACAGCATGTATAACCTCAACATGAACCCCGGTGAAGAAATCCTCGATGTTATTGCCCAGGAATTCAGTATTGACGGGGATCACGGGATTCCAAAACCAAAAGGCATGAACGGAAGGCTGCTTGAAGCAAATTTTCATATAATTATCGGACAGACTGCTGCAGCAAAGAACATATATAAATGTGTCAGGAAGGCCGGGCTGGAGGTAGTTGAGCTGATACTGGAGCCGATTGCATCGGCCGAAGCGGTATTGAGCGAGGATGAAAAGGAAGCAGGGATAGTGCTGGTCGACATTGGTGGAGGCACATCCGACATAGCGATCTTTCATGAAGGGATCATCCGCCATACAGCCGTTATTCCTCTGGGGGGCGAGATCATTTCCGAAGATGTCAAAGAAGGCTGTTCCATAATAAAGAAACATGCCGAGGAACTAAAGATAAAATTCGGATCGGCCCTGGCCCGTGAGAACAAGGAAGAGGAGATTGTGGCCATCCCCGGTCTCCGCGGCAGGCCCCCCAAGGAAATCAGCCTGAAAAACCTTGCCAGCATTATTCAGGCGAGAATGGAAGAGGTCATAGAGCACATCTACTATGAGATCAAGAATTCAGGTTACGAGAAGAAACTTCTTGGCGGGATCGTCCTCACCGGTGGTGGGGCACAGCTTAAACATATAGCCCAGCTGACCGAATTTATCACAGGCTTTGATACCCGCATAGGCTATCCCAATGAACATCTCAGCAATGAAATCCCGCCCGAAATGGCAAGCCCCATGTATGCCACAGGGGTTGGCCTGGTCGAGATCGGGATTGAACGTTATGAAAAAGAGCAGGAAAAGCTGAAAGACGTTGAGGAAGAGCCGGAAGAACCAAAGGAGGAACCGGGGAAACAAAAGAAAGTAAAAGTAAAGAAAGTGAAGGATCCGGCTAAGATCAGGAGGTCCTTCCCCGAGCTTTTCCTTGACAAGATAAAAGGCTTATTTGAGGAGGATATTGAATAAGCCCCGCTATTAACAATCAATCTGTTAATAAAAAAAGAAAAAGAAAAAAAAACGGCCAGTTCTATTATTTAATTTTAAACGGATCTAATTACCAGACAAATGAGCGACCTAATAAAGTTTGACCTGCCTAAGAACCAGTCATCTATAATAAAAGTCATAGGTGTTGGCGGTGGGGGCAGCAATGCTGTGACCCATATGTTCAACCAGGGAATCGTCGGAGTAGACTTCATAATCTGCAATACCGATGCCCAGGCTATGGAGTCCAGCCCTGTCCCGACAAAAATCCAGCTGGGAGCAAATCTCACCAGCGGTCTTGGCGCAGGCGCGGTTCCTTCGGTGGGCCGTAACGCGGCCCTTGAAAATGCCGCTGAAATTAGGGCCATTCTGGATAAGGGGACAAAAATGCTTTTCATCACTGCAGGTTTGGGAGGTGGCACAGGCACCGGTGCTGCGCCTGTAATAGCACAGATCTCGAAGGAACTCGATATCCTTACTGTTGGAATTGTGACTATCCCGTTTGCTTTTGAGGGTAGGAAGCGTAAACAGTACGCCGAAGAAGGCCTTCAGCAGTTGAAGAAACAGGTTGACTCCTTATTGATCATCAGTAACGACAAACTCAGGGAGCTATGTGGCGACCTCAGGCTGACTGCCGCATTTAAAAAAGCCGATAACGTGCTTACAATGGCAGCCAAAGGCATAGCCGAGATCATTACGGTAACCGGGCATATCAATGTGGACTTTGAAGATGTTAAAACCGTGATGAGAGACAGCGGTGTGGCTATCCTCGGAACAGGAATTGCCGGGGGTGAAAACCGGGCCCTGCGTGCCGTGGAAGAAGCATTAAGCTCTCCCCTGCTCGACAATAACGATATTGAAGGAGCAAGTAATCTTTTGCTTTACATCTCAAGCGGTACCGATGAGATCACAATGGATGAAGTGACCGAGATCACCGATTACATTCAGGGCAAGACCAAGTCATCGGCTGAAGTCATCTGGGGAACCGGTATCGATGTGAACCTGGCTGAAAACATCAGTGTAACCATAATAGCCACAGGCTTTGATCCGGAACACAGGCAAAAAGACCCTTCCAAGCCGCAGGATGTTATACTCCACGATCTGTACAACCATAAAATTGAGCCTAAGGTTGAAAAACGTTTCATCGACCACAGGCAACCTGCACCTGCGCCGAAAACAGAAGAAAGAACCGAAGAGATCACCATGGTAAGCCCTATGCAGGAAACAAGGGTTCCTGAACCCGAGCCTGCCATGGAATCATCCGTTGAACTAAGCGCCGACGCCAATCCCAGGTCGGTTGAATTCACACTTGAAAATCCGCAGGTCTTCGTCCAGCCGGAGACTATTGTAAGTGAAACCATCAGCATCAGGGAACCGGAGCTTGTCAATGAAGTTGTTCCCCATAAGGCGGAAGAATCATCACCTTTTATCAAGGTTAAGCCCCTGGAACATCCGGGTCATGGTAACTCCCAGGATGACCATGACCGAAGGGCCAATGAAAGGGTAAACAAGCTTCGGGCGCTTAGCGAGAAGCTGAAGAACATTACCCCTATCGATCCGACAAATATCTATGAACTTGAATCTGTCCCGGCTTATAAGCGCAGGAACGTCGACCTCCTCGATGTCGCTCCTTCATCGGAACCCAGCGCACCAACTTATTCACTGGGGGAATCGGCCGATAAAAGCATAGAGATCCGTTCTGAAAACTCTTTTCTGCATAAAAATGTAGATTAAAAAGTGCTCATCGTAAAATCAAAACTCTCGTCTTACTCGCAGAACTTCTTCAGGAAACCCGGGACTGCAAAACTTCCCGGGTTTTTCATTGTACCACCTCATACCTGTTGAGCCAGGCATCGGCTATATGGAAGGGATGGCCTTTTTTTCTCAGGGTCCTGCCAAACTGGATAATACTATCGGGAAATGAATCCAGCCAGCCGTCTTTTATAAGGTAAATTTTAGGCTGGTTAAGCACTTCCCTCGCAAGTGAAGGATTCCGAACATAATCCTTGTCGTGGGGAGTAGCTTTGATATGCATGGGATCGGGGCTTGCACTCATGTAGGAGTTCCAGTATTCGGCAATGAGCCCTATATCTCCCATATACTTTAGTGCCGAGATCACCCTGATGCGGGAAGGCCTGAATTCAGGGTAGTAAAACCTCAAACTTCCGCTAAGGGATCCGATGACAACAACGATGAGAACCGCAAGCCGGAACTTATTTCTCATATGGCCTTCGGGAAGGTGCTCAAGCCATAAAACCAGGCTGATCATGGCTGAAATAAAACAGGTTGTAAAGTACCTTCTGCCGGCTCCGTTGGCGGCGACCCAGCCTGATGATACGACGGCCATAAGGGTGAGAAGGGCTTCTAAAAGGAAAAAATAAAACCAGGGGTTCGAGGTGATACCGGGCCGGTTTTTCCCCTTTCGCGTACTGTTCATTACAAGGAATACAAAGGTAATCAGCAGCCCCCAGGCATAAACACTTTCAATCCTGTTTTCAGGTAGAAACAGGAATGCCCATGTCACAGAATCAAGGACGATATGGAGGTTTGAGATTATTCCGGAAGCCGGGGCCAGAAAGCCGGTGTCATAGGCATGAACCGGGGTCGACACCCCCTTTGCATAATGAAGTAAAAAGTAACCTGCGACCGCCCAGATCAAAACGGTTAATGCAGGGACCTGCAACCCCCGCCAGGAAAGCATCTTCAATGGATCCTTCCCTGCAGAACAGAAATAAAGCCCCCCCATGAGGAGTAATGCGAAAAGACTTATCAGGGCCATATCGGAAACCCAGACGGCAACGATGAACATACAACAGCCCGCTGAAAGCCATGCCAGGCATTTCCACCTGGCTTTGGAGCTGAAAGAGCGATCGATGAAATTCAGTGCAAGTATCACGCAGCTGGCCTGTATTCCGTATAGTATGAGAAGGAATTCAAGAAAATGCCAGGGCGGGAAAAACCAGGCCAGGGCCAGTACCATCCTGCCATATCCTGATTTCACGAAACGGGTCAGGGCCCAGAACCCGGTAGAAAGGATCAGGTAATGAACAATGGAAACAATCAGCACGGGTTGCAGGCCGGTGATCTGGTAAAACCAATGGGCAATCAACGGAATAAGGTTGCCTGAGCGGTCCTGTCCCCAGAAATAAACATCATGCGGAAGTGAAAAAACTGGTGTCATCAGGATGTTCACAGCCATGTCGGAATTGAGAAGGGGATAGAAATTCTCGGAAAACGTAAAAAACGAAAGCAGGATGATCAGGATGATCCCGGCATTTATCCATATTCCAGCCTGGCTTTTCATGGCCTGGTTCTGCTAAGGCGTTTGTGAACGATACGTTCAACCAGGCTGAAAGGCAGCAGGGCTGCAATCCGAAGCTGAAGCATATTGTTGATACGATAAACCGCCCTGGGCCGGGTTATACAGGAAACACGGTAAATAAACTCCGCAGCCTGACCAGGGCTGATCACTTTCCCAATCTCCCCTGAAGCCTGGGCTGCAAAAGCATAGAAAGCCGCTTTCAGGGGATCACTTTCCGAGCCCGCTTCTTCACTGCCGGCCAGCCCTGAAACAGTTTTCAGAAGTTCCGTATCTATTGCGCCAGGCCTGATCACTACCACGTCGATCCCGTGAAACTTCAGTTCCTGCCTGAGCACTTTGGCATACCCTTCAACAAGTTTCTTTGACAATGGATAAGCCATAAAAGGCATAGTAAGGTTAAGGCTCTCACTGCCTATATGTATGATCCTGCCTCCGGGCTTACTTACCAATGGAAGAAAAACCTGGTTCACCCGGTATCCCCCGAAAACATTCACTTCAAAGATGCGCCTGAATTTATCAAGCGGGGTTTGTGATAACATGAAGTAGCTATCGATCCCGGCATTGTTGATAATAAGGTCGAGTTTGCAATCTTCAGCTTTCAAAACAACAAATGCGGAAGCAACCGACTCATCAGAAGAAACATCCATTTTCAATGGCTGTAACAGGCTTTTTCTGCCTGGCTGGCCTTTGAATAAGGGGGAACTCTGAAAGTCGCCGTACTCAGGGGTCTCCAGGTCGGTTGCAATAACCTTCCAGTCCCTTGAAAGGAACCTGAGCGCCAGCGCCTTCCCCAGGCCCCTGCCGGCCCCGGTGATCAGTACAGATCTGTAACTATCGGGCATTTCGCATATAGTTTTTTTCTTTTTGCTTCTGGATGACCGACGACAGTGCGCAAACCGGTTTCCACAAAGGCTTCCATTTCCCGAAAGCACGCGGCACATCGTTGAATGACCGTTCCCCCCTTAGCACTTTCCCGAAAGCCATCCACACTCTTTCGCTGTCGCGCACCCAATGATGAATTCTCAGAGGCATTGCATTGAACAGCGCACAAATATTCTTTGCCTCGAGCATTTCGGGCATTATTTCAGAATTGATCCTGGATGTATACAGCGCAAGATCGGAAATATTCCCATCCAGTCTTTCCTTTATGACCTCAGCAGCTATCGTACCGCTCTTCACGGCCCAGAAGATCCCTTCGCCGGTGAGCGCATCGGTAAGGCCTGCGGCATCACCTGCCACCAGTACCCTGCCTGAATGGCAAAGAGCTCTCCTGGTGCGCACAGGCAATGGATGCGAACGGTTTGAAAGTGTCTCAACAACCGGGAAGCCGCAGGAGCTGATAAAATCCTCATAATATTGGGGCATCCGCCGCGACATATGCGCCGGGCCGCCAATACCAATTGAGAAATGGTCTTTTTTCGGAAAAATCCAGGCATATCCGCCCGGGAATGTACCCCAGTCAAGGAAAACCGTTTCCTTATATTTCTCAAGCATCTCCGGGACTGACCTGACTTCCGCCTCCCAGGCCATCCCCCATTCGATATCATTGTTCAGGCCAACACTCCTGGCTACACGGCTCGACGCCCCGTCGGCCCCTATCAGAAACGATGAACGGTATTCTCCATTCACAGTCTTTACCATGACACCGCCTGCATCCTGGCTCAGCCCTGTGACTTTCTCGGAGGTCAGCACCTTAGCCCCGGCATTCACCGCCTGCTCCAGCAAAAAAGCATCAAACTCTTCCCTCATGGTGCAATACATCAGGGGAAGCTGGTTCGTCCTGGTATACACATCATTAAACCCTGATGAAAACCTGAAAGAATGAATGGTGGTATGGACCAGGGGACCGAGGTCAAAAGGTATTATCGACAGTATCTTATGAGTCAGGCCTGCCCCGCATACCTTATAACGGGGGAACGCCGATTTCTCAAGTATTAAGGTACTTATCCCTGATTTCTGTAAGTGATACGCAGCTATTGTACCGGCAGGACCGGCGCCCGAAATAATGACATCGGCATCGCGATCCATTGTCACAAAAGGGATATGACTTCCTTAAGGAGTTTGTCCTTGTTAATTGGAACCACGCCTACCTCTTCACAAACAAGGCCTCCGGCAAGGTTGGAGATGTATGCTATTTCGTATGGCGGACGTTGCGCTGCCAGGCAGAGAGAAGCCACACAGATCACCGTATCCCCCGCCCCGCTCACATCCGAAATCGACCTGACATGCGCAGGAATGAAAAAATTCTTCTGGTCCAGCTTGTCTTTCATGCTCAGTATCATGCCGTGCTCCGAAAGGGTGGTCATCACATATTCGCATTTGATCTTCTCCCTCAGCGACTGTGCCGCCTCAATAACGGCATCGCGGTCGCCGGCGTCAAGTTCAATCTTAAGGCCATCTTTAAGCTCCTTTAGATTCGGCTTGAACAGGGTGACATTCGCAAATGACTCAAAATTCTTTCTCTTGGGATCAACAGCTGTAGGTATATTCCGCTTCCTGGCTTTCTTAATAACCTCCTGGATCAGCTTGGGAGTCAGAACACCCTTGTTGTAGTCCTGGAAGATAATACAATGTATGGTTTCGGTTTCAAGAATACGGTCGATGACCCTCGACAGGGTCAGATAATCGGCATGCACCAGGTCGTCATCCTCTTCCTCGTCAACCCTGAGCATCTGGTAATTGTTCCCAAAAATCCTGAATTTAGTCGTCGTGATCCTTCTCTGGCTCCTGACAATCCCCGAAGCATCCATCTTCTCCTTCTTCATCAGTTCGAGGAAAATATCACCTTTATCGTCGGTACCGATCACTGAACACAAAATCGGCTTTGCTCCCATCGCCCTGATATTCATGGCAACATTGGCTGCACCACCCATCCTGTGCTCGCGCTTCCTTAATGCAACTATCGGAATCGGCGCTTCAGGAGAGATCCTTTCAACCTTTCCCCAAAGGTATGAATCCACCATCACATCACCTATAACCATGACATTCAGGCGATTGAACGAATCGAAAAGTTTTTTATAACTGACTTCTTTTGCCATGCTCGAGTGTTAATTCAATGGTTATGCAAACTGGTAGTCGGCAATGGTTTTTATATTTTTATTTTTCTCGTCGGATGAGATCTTCCCGTCGTGAAGCCTGATGATCCTGTGCGTATGCAAAGCGATATCCTCTTCATGGGTAACAATGATCACGGTATTTCCTTTATTATGGATCTGTTCCAGCAACCCCAGGATCTCAATGGAAGTTTTCGAGTCAAGGTTCCCGGTTGGTTCGTCGGCAAGTATGATAGCAGGGTCGTTAACCAGGGCCCTTGCAATTGCAACACGCTGACGCTGCCCCCCCGAAAGTTCGTTTGGCTTGTGGGTCATACGGTCGGTGAGCTTCACTTCTTCTATGACATTCGAGGCCCGTTCCATTCGCTTTGCTTTACCGTATCCTGCATAGATCAGCGGCAGCATGACATTTTCGAGGGCGGTGGACCGGGGCAGCAGGTTAAACGTCTGGAACACGAAACCTATCTCGCGGTTCCTGATCTCAGCAAGGCTGTTATCGTCCATCTTGCTCACATCATGGCCGTTCAGCATATAATCACCGCTGGTCGGCGTATCGAGGCAGCCAAGAATATTCATTAATGTTGATTTCCCGGAACCGGAAGGCCCCATGATTGCAACGAATTCATTTTTACGGATGACTAATGAGATGGAGCGCAGGGCTTCAACCAATACAGTTCCTACTTTGTAATTTTTTACAATGTTGTCAAGTCGAATGATCTCTTTTTCCATGGATCAAAGATAAAGGGTTAAAATCGTAGTACAAAATCTTCTTTACTAAGTTCTTCGCGAAAATATAAAACTCCAAGGTGGAACAGGTCGATACTCACCTTCACAAAGGGCTGGGCGATAATGCATTTCCAGGCCTCTTCCATTTCCACCGACCAGTGGATGTCATCGAATACTGCAACAGATGTGGCATTCAGGTATGGCTTGCACTGCTCCCAGTATTTCAGTGTAGGTTCCCTGCGGTGGTTGCCATCAAAAAACACCAGGCCGGGCTTCGGCATCAGCCCGAGGGCTTCACCGAGTTTTTCATCAAACACCCCGGTAATTACCGTAACATTCTTTATCCCTGCCTTTTTAAAAGCCTGGCGGGCCAGGGCGGCAGTTTGAGGGCAGCCTTCCATTGTAATGATCCTTGCAGAAGGTGCAGCCTCTGCCATATACAGGGCGCTGAGGCCCAGTGAAGTCCCGAATTCAAGAATTGCCTGGGGTTGTTGTTCTTTCACCAGTTTGTAAAGGACCCGGCCTTTGGCCGCTGATATGAGAGACCGGCGGGCAAGGTCACTGATTTTTATGGCCCCTGCTCCAGGCCCCTGCTCATTTGAACCGGCCCCGAAATCAACCCGGTTTATGGTGCTGTTATCATTTAACAATGTATTTCTGAAACTTTCCGCTTTGGCGTATGCAGGATATTTTGTTTTATCCTTCAGTATACCGGCCCAGAATCTGTAGATAAAGGGCGAATGCAGGCTGTATTTTGACTGCACCAAACAACGGTATCTGATGTATGCTGAAAATGAATCCTTTAAGCTGCGCATAAAAAACAAAACACGGGGCTGTGGCAGGCCCATTAGAATAACCACATCTTTTGACGATTATTGTGCCCTGAAGTTACACTTCCGGGCCCTTCATTTTGCCCTTACAGGAGAATTGCAATGCTCTTTTCTTAATTTTGCAGAAATTAAACCCGAAAGTGCAGAAACAATTAGAAAATATAGGCAATTATTTTTCACTCGTAAAAATCCACCACACCCTGTTTTCACTGCCGTTTGCAATGATCGGGCTATTCCTTGGCTTTAAAGAAACAGGCTCATTGATCAGTTTGCGCGACCTTCTCCTGGTCATTTTATGCGTTCTCTTCGCAAGGAATGCCGCCATGGCATTCAACCGTTATGCCGATATGAGATTTGACAGTAAAAACCCCCGCACCTCTGCCCGTGAGTTACCAAGTAAGATCATCAGCCGGCCGGCCGCCCTTGCATTCATCATTATCAATGCGCTGCTTTTCATGGGGGCGGCATGGTTCCTGAACCTTCTCTGTTTCATGCTTTCCCCCCTGGCTTTGCTGGTGGTGCTTGGGTACAGTTTCACAAAACGGTTTACCTCCCTTTCACATGTTTTCCTCGGGCTCGGACTGGCCCTTGCACCTATCGGGGCCTATATTGCCGTTACAGCCCGTTTTGACATTCTGCCCCTGCTGTTCTCCTTTTCGGTGATCTTCTGGGTGGCCGGCTTCGATATCATCTATGCCATGCAGGACGTAGCTTTTGACAGGAGCGAGAAATTAAGGTCCCTCCCGGTTTTCCTGGGAAGCAAAAATGCCCTTCTCCTTTCAATCGTATTTCATGCAATCTCTGTTGGATTTCTTGTTTCGGCCGGACTGACCGGCCCTTTTGGCAATATATACTGGGCCGGGATGGCCGTTTATACCGCCCTGATAATCTACCAGCACATACTGGTGAAACCAAACGACCTTTCAAAAGTCAACCTCGCCTTTTTCACACTGAACGGAATTGCCTCGGTAATATACGCCTGTTTTGTGATTGCCGATCTTTACCTCTGATCACCTTCCCCAGTTCTCCCTGTCGAGCGAGCGATAAGTAATGGCCTCGGCCAGGTGTTCTGCAGAGATTTCTTCCGAACTGTTCAGATCGGCAATGCTTCGTGCGACCTTAAGAATCCGTTCATACGCCCTGGCCGATAATCCAAGTTTATCCATGGCATTTTTCAGGAGCATGCCTGAGGCTTCGTCAACCCGGCAGAACTGCCGCAATTGCCGGGGGGTCATCTGTGCATTGCAGTAAACCCCTTTCAGGCCTTTAAACCTTTTTTCCTGGTTTTGTTTTGCCCTCACCACCCTGCCCCTCATTTCAGTGCTGCTTTCGGCCGACGGCTGATCCCTGAGATCGCGGTATGGAACGGGGATCACTTCAACCTGTATGTCTATCCTGTCGAAAAGCGGGCCGGAGATCTTATGAAGATATTTCTGTATTATTCCCGGGTTGCACTGGCAGGGTGTTTGAGGGTGGTTGTAATAACCACAGGGGCAGGGGTTCATGGCTGCTATAAGCATGAAACTCGCCGGGTAGGTGACAGAGACCTTTGCCCTGCATACCGTAACAACCCGGTCTTCCATGGGCTGTCTCAGAACTTCCAGTACCTGCCTGTTGAACTCAGGCAGTTCATCGAGAAACAATACACCGTTATGTGCAAGTGAAATTTCCCCGGGACGGGGGATGCTTCCCCCTCCGACAAGGGCAACGGGTGAAATTGTATGATGGGGCGACCTGAAAGGCCTTGCAGTGACCAAAGGGCCTGAGCCGTTCAGCCTCCCTGCCACTGAATGAATCTTGGTCGTTTCAAGGGCCTCCTGCAGAATGAGGGGAGGCAGGATAGACGGCAGCCGTTTGGCCATCATCGTTTTTCCGGCCCCCGGCGGGCCGATCAAAAGAACATTATGCCCCCCTGCTGCCGCTATCTCCAATGCCCTTTTGATGTTTTCCTGTCCCCTTACATCTGCAAAATCCAGGGCGGGGTTACCCCTGGCATTCCCAAACTCAGCCTCTATGTCAACCCTGGTACGCTCAAGTACTCTATCCCCGTTAAAAAAGCCTATCACCTCTTTGATATTCCCGGCCCCGTATATGTCAATCCCGTCAACCACCGCCGCTTCCCTCGCATTCTCAGCTGGAAGTACCAGGCCTTTAAACCCCTGTTTCCTGGCTTCCAGCGAGATCGGCAAGGCGCCTTTGACAGGCAGCAGGCTTCCATCCAGGGAAAGCTCTCCCATGATCATATACTTCTCAAGCTTATCTGTTTTGATCATCTCAGAGGCCGCGAGTATGCCCATGGCAATGGGAAGGTCATAGGAAGAGCCCTCCTTGCGGACATCGGCCGGGGCAAGGTTGATCACGATCTTCTTTCCGGGAACTCTAAAACCGTTGTTCTTCAGAGCCGATTCAATGCGCTGGTGGCTTTCACGCACGGCATTGTCGGGCAGCCCGACCATGAAAAACTGTATCCCCTGGTCGATATTCACTTCCACCGTGATCATAAGGGCCTGTATCCCTGTAATGGCACATCCGTATGTCTTGACCAGCATGGCAGGGGTTTTGGTACTCCTTAATCCGCCATCAGGAAAAAAGTGATATGAAAATTGAGATTATTTTTCGGGCTTATACCTGGAACCCGCGAGGATCTTCTGGGAGTCTTCTTCTTTCAGCAGCTTTTCAAGGCTTACATCCGGGTTCCGTTCCATATATTGTTTGACGATCTGCCAGCCTATCCAGTTGCCGAGCAAGGGAGGGGAAAACTTTGAGAATTCGGCAGTGAAAGGGCCATCGGAAGTGAAAACCCTAATAATTCGGCCATCATTGGAATACAACATATGGTTTTCTATGATGGCGGCCCAAACCTGGAATTCATTCTTTTTGATCCAGTCATATTGTTCCTGCGTATAACCGATCTTGATCCTGGCGGGGGTCGAAGGCAGTATGGCGTCCTGGAGGAACAGCCTTTTGCCCGATTCGACCATAATATCGAGAAGGCTGGTACCCCCAGTCTCAACAGGGAAATTTGAATTTGCCAGCAGTCTTACACAGTCGGGCACAACATTTTGTTCGTTCATTCTTTCAACACTGTAGTTTGGGACCCCGTCGGCCTTGTAAGGGGCATAATCCTTCCCAAGGTAGTTGTCGAGGCCTATCAGCAGTACCGAATCGGAATACTGAACAGGGTATTCGTAATCACCGCCCGAGATGTACGCATAAACCTTGGGGACGCTGAAAGAGGGGAAATAATATTTAAAGTGTTTGAAAGCCGCATCCAGGTCTTTTTCAATGTTGCTGACTTCGGGATATTTCATCCTTACCGCCTTAATAAAATCCTGATTGCGCGGGTTATCCATGTAATCCTTTAAGGTCGAAAGCTTCGATGGCTCATCAAGGCTGTCGCCCAGGAAGATCCTGTACACCGGCTGGAGTTTCTTAATATCGCGGGCGAAATCAGCCGTATTTGCATTGAATAGGTCCAGGTCATAACGCATGACCTTAACCGGCCGGATGCTGATTTTTGAAATATCCGCTTCATGGTCCCCCCTGCGTCCACATCCGCAGAAAATCAAAATAACTGACAGCAGTATGGTAAAATGCTTCATAAATAAACAAACGGGAATAACGGTTGATTATTTTTGGATAAAATTATTGAAAATGGGAAATGGGCCGTCTCTAAATCTTTAAATTTGTTTTTTCAGGTTTAAACCAAAGATCCTCATGAGAAAAAATATTTTATTGTTTGTTATAGCATGCCTTCTTCCCCTGTATCCAGTTTTTGCCCAGGAAAAAAAACCGGAGATCAAACTGGGATTGAAATTTGCGCCTGATATCTCTTTTATCACGCCATCCACACAGGATTACAGCAGCAACGGTGTAAAACTGGGAGGGGTGATGGGGCTTATCTGTGACTTTTATTTTGCCGAGCATTACGCATTTTCAACCGGTCTGAATTTCGCTTTTCTCGGAGGGAAACTGACTTATCCCGATGTGGTTCACGACACCCTGCAAGGGACCACCAGCAGCAATCTCAGTTTTACATATATCGAGATCCCTCTCATGGTCAAACTGTTCACAAAAAAGTTTGGGAGGTGTTCGTTCTTCGGCCAGGTCGGGTTTGGAACGGGGTTCAGGATTGCCGCGCATGAGAAAAACGACTTTACAGGGAACAAAGGCTATACCCAGTCGGAGAAGAAGGATATCATGAGCCAGACCACCGTCATAAGGGAATCGGTGATCATCGGATTGGGAACCGAGATTTACCTTGACCAGTCGACCAGGATATTTCTAGGGCTGGGATACAGCAACAGCCTGAATAACGTTATGAAAGGATACAATGCCATTACGAAGCTCAATCAGAAAGCCTATGTTAACTATGCCGAACTGAATATCGGTATTATGTTTTGATTATGCAGATCGCACTTGCCCAACTGAACTACCGTATCGGTGACTTTGAACAAAATGTGGCCGGGATCATCCATGGCATACATAAGGCAAAGGCTGCCGGAGCCGATCTTGCAGTATTTGCCGAATTATCGGTTTGCGGTTACCCCCCCCGTGATTTTCTCGAGTTCGACGATTTCATTGAAAAATGCTACCAGGGGATTCTCAGGATAGCTGAAGAATGTAACGGCATAGCGGCGATTGTGGGCAGCCCTTCGCTGAACCCTGCCGATAAAGGGAAACCTCTTTACAACTCGGCCTATTTTCTTTCCGGAGGAAGGATACAATCGGTGATACATAAGACCCTGCTGCCGAATTATGATGTATTTGACGAATACAGGTACTTCGAGCCAAACCGGCTTCCCAATGAAGTCATTGAATATAAAGGACGGCGGATTGCATTGACCATATGCGAAGATCTCTGGAACATCTCCGACGATCCCCTGTATGTCAGGAACCCCATGGATGAGCTGTGCAGGTTTAACCCTGATCTGATCATCAACATAGCCGCTTCACCCTTCCATTACGACCAGCCTGTTGCAAGGTTTGAAGTGCTCAGGCGCAATGCCCTGACCTACGGCATCCCTGTTTTTTATGTGAACCATGTGGGGGGGCAAACCGAGCTGTTGTTTGACGGGGGTTCCATGGCAGTCAATGCAGCCGGTGAGTTGGTGGCTGAATTAAACAGGTTCTCCGAAGATTTTAGGATACTGGACACCGGGGGTCCTGAATTTGGGAACGGCATCCTGTATCCCGCATCCCGTATCCTGTACCCTGTATCCCGGGTTTCCCTTATCCACGACGCTCTGGTCATGGGGATCAGGGACTATTTCAGCAAAATGGGTTTTTCAAAGGCCATTCTCGGCTTATCAGGGGGCATAGATTCAGCCGTAACCCTTGTACTTGCTGCAGAAGCCCTGGGGAAGGACAATGTAAAAGCGGTGCTGCTTCCTTCCCGGTTTTCATCTGACCACAGCATAAAGGATGCCCTGGACCTGGCAGCAAACCTTGGCGTTGACCATGAGACCATTCCTATCGAGGAATCTTTCATGGCTGTACAGCACAGTCTTGAGCCGCAGTTCGGCTCGCAACCTTTCAATCTTACCGAAGAAAACATCCAGGCGAGGATCAGGGCGGTTATACTGATGGCATTATCAAATAAGTTCGGATATATTTTATTAAACACTTCCAATAAGAGCGAGGCTGCCGTGGGTTACGGAACCCTATACGGAGATATGTGCGGAGGCTTGTCGGTGCTCGGGGATATTTACAAAACCCAGGTTTATGAACTTTCCCGTTACATCAACAGGGAAAAGGAGATCATTCCCCTGAATTCGATAAACAAACCCCCGTCGGCGGAACTCCGACCCGGGCAGAAAGACTCGGATTCCCTGCCCGAATATGATATCCTCGACAAGGTACTTCACCTGTATATTGAAGAAAGAAAAGGCCCGAAAGAAATACTGGAAGCAGGCTTCGATGAAGCCGTCGTAAAAAGGGTGCTGAACCTTGTGAACAGCAGTGAATATAAACGCTACCAAACCCCTCCGACACTCAGGGTTTCCCCAAAAGCTTTCGGGATGGGCCGCCGTATGCCAATTGTTGGGAAATACCTGTCCTGATTATACTGACTGGACCGATTCCACGCCTTTGATTTCAGGGATGGCGCGAACAACAGCTGCTTCAATGCCATTTTTAAGGGTCATCTGCGAATGGGGGCAATTGCCGCACATCCCGAGAAGCCTTAAATTAACAACCTTATCGTCGGTCATATCAACATATTCAACATCGCCTCCATCGGCCTGCAGGTAAGGACGGATTTGTTCTATTACGTTTTTAACTTTTTTCTCCAGTTCGATATCTATCATGTCATGCATTGTTTGAGGGTGCAAAGATAGTGAAAATCATTTGGCCAATAACACCCTGACATGCCAGGGGATCAACACATATACCTGCTTATGCCTTTCCGAACGCTTCCTTTATAGTATTGGAGATAGCTACCTGCTGGGCCACGGCTTCGGCAAGTTTCGTAAAAGCCATACCTGAAGGGCTGTCGTTCTCAACTGCGACAGGCTTTCCCGAATCACCGGAATCAGCGATAGCCTGTTCTATTGGTATCTGCCCCAAAACAGGGATCTTCAGATCATCGGCAAACTTCTGGCAGCCGCTCTTTCCGAAGATGAAATATTTCTTTTCGGGCATGTCGGGAGGAATAAAATAGGCCATATTCTCAACCAATCCAAGGATGGGTATGCCAATCTGTTCGTTCCTGAACATGTCGGCTGCCTTCCTCACATCGGCTATTGCCACTTCCTGGGGCGTGCTGACTATTATCGCGCCTGTAAGCGGGAAACTTTGCACCAGTGTCAGTGGGATGTCGCCTGTTCCCGGGGGAAGGTCTATTACCATGTAATCAAGCGGGCCCCATTCGATATCGGTGAACAGCTGTTTCAATGCCGAGGAAGCCATAGGTCCTCTCCATACAAGCGCTTTGGACTGATCAACAAAAAAGCCGATGGAGATCATTTTGATCCCGAATTTCTCGAAAGGATAAACGAAGGTTTTACCGTCCCGGTCAAAGCCCTTTGCTTTCTCATCAAGCAAACCGAACATCAGCGGGATTGACGGGCCGTATATGTCAGCATCCAGCAGGCCAACTTTTGCCCCTGTATTCGCAAGGGCAATTGCCAGGTTTACAGCAACGGTAGATTTACCAACACCTCCCTTGCCGGAACCAACTGCAATGATATTCTTTACATCCTTAAGCAAGTCCTCATTCTCTTTGCGTTTGGTGGTAACCCTTGAAGAAAGGTCCACCTCAACCTCCAGGTCCTTATCAACATGGTCATGAATAGCCCTGACACATGACTGAGTCAGAAAATCCTTTAAAGGACAGGCAGGGGTTGTGAGTATAAGCTTGAACTTCACTTTGCCTTCACTGATCTTTATCTCATCAATCATGTTAAGCGTTACCAGGTCCTTATTCAGATCGGGGTCGATGACATGCGACAGGGCTTGCAATATATCTTTCTGCGTTACTTTTTTCATTTCTATAATATCAGATTGTTTGTACGATTTATTTGGTGACTGGTGAACGGTGAACTGTGACTGGTGACTCATGGCTCATGGCTGATGGCTGGTGATTGTTCACTATTCACAGTTCACTGTTCATTACTCACTGTTCACTTTGCCTGGGATCCCAAAACAGCTTTTCAAACTTTACCACCTTGTTATCCTTAACTTTTATCCCTTCGCTCTTAAGGAGCTGTTCCATAACATCAGGGCCCCCGAAATGATGCTTCCCCGTGAGAAGGCCGTTCCTGTTCACCACCCGGTGAGCCGGAATATTTTTATTGCCGGTGTGGGAGGCATTCATAGCCCAGCCGACCATCCTTGCCGAACCTCTCAATCCGAGATATTCGGCAATCGCCCCGTAGGAAGTCACCCTGCCATACGGGATCTTCACAACAACTTCATAAACATCATGAAAAAACGATTCCTTCAATGGCATGTGGACCTACAATTCCTTTTTAAGTTCGAGAAGGAATCCTTTAACCTGGTTCAGGGAGTCAATGATCTGAACCGTATTTACCACGTTTTCCCGGTTCTGTTTTAATTTGTCCTTTGCTCCCTGCAGGGTATATCCCCTTTCTTTAACAAGGTGGTAGATCAGCTTCAGGGTTTCAAGGTCCTGCTTTGTGAAAAGCCTGTTACCTTTTTTATTTTTCTGCGGATTAAGGATGTCGAACTCCTTCTCCCAGAATCGTATAAGGGATTGGTTTACTTCGAACAATTCAGCAACCTCACCAATATTATAGTAGATCTTTTCAATTTTATGAGAGGTCTTCATCATAGCGGTTTAATCCATTGTTTGTGAAGGCTGCTGTGAAAGGTCAAGCATCATCTGGAACTGCTCAGGGCTCAGGTCATTGAAGAAAAAATAGATTGGGTTCAATGGGATCATGTTTTTACGAACCTCATAATGCAGGTGTGGTGAAGTGGATTTGCCGGTATTGCCCACATAGCCGATGATCTGGCCCCTCAGGATCTTCTGACCGGGCTTGACAAAGATCTTTGAGAGATGGGCATAAACAGTCCTGTAATTATAACCATGGTCAATGACAACCTCATTCCCGTACCCCCCTTCCCCATCCCTGGCGGCAAAATCAATGGTCCCGTTCCCGGTAGCATATACTTCGGTACCTACAGCCGCTGTAAAATCCATGCCTTCATGAAACTTCCTTACCTTGTAAAAAGGGTCGACCCTGGTCCCGAAATAGGATCCAATTCTCCTGAGGTCCTTGTTGTTCAATGGCTGTATAGCGGGAATACTGGCCAGCATCTGTTCCTTGTTTTTGGCCAGGGTAAAAACCTCGTCGAATGATTTCGACTGAACATAGAGCTGGCCAAGAATTTTATCCATCCTCTTCGAGGTTTCAACCATCAGTTCCTCGTTCGAATACCCTTTGAGCTTTTCATAACGGTCTATCCCACCTATACCGGCCTCTCTCACCGAACCCGGAATGGGTTCAGCCTCGAAGATCACACGGTAGATATTATCATCCCTGTCCTGCAGGTCCCTGATCACCCTGGTAATCCGGTCGAGCTGGTCATTTAACATCCTGTACTGGAATTTCATCTGCTCGATCTCCCTCTTCTGGGCTTTCATCTTTGGGGTATCTACGAAGTTGTATGCAAGCAGGAGTACGGCAACAGCAAATACAACACCTGTCGACAGATGCGTAAAAAAATACAGCAACCTTTTCCGGAAAGTGGTCTGAACCCGGTCGAAGGTCAGTGACTTTTTATTAAACTTATATTTTACCTTGCTCATTGGCAGCGAAATAAAGAATCGCTTAAAACAGGAAACATGAACCTGCAAAATTAACTAAATAATTAACTTTGCTGCCAAATCGCATTTCACAAAAATTGTTAAAGCCTGTTAACGAATTGTTAATCATTTGTTTAGATGAATTCAACCGCTATACGCCAAGCCTTTCTTGATTATTTCAAATCCAAAGGGCACCAGATCGTGCCTTCGGCTCCCATGGTCATTAAAAATGACCCCACCCTGATGTTTACCAATGCGGGGATGAACCAGTTCAAAGACATGTTCCTCGGGAACAGGGAAGCTTCATTTAAACGGGTTGCCGACACCCAGAAATGCCTCCGTGTCTCGGGCAAACACAACGATCTTGAAGAAGTGGGCATCGACACGTATCATCACACCATGTTTGAAATGCTGGGAAACTGGTCTTTCGGTGATTACTTTAAAAAAGAAGCCATTGAATGGGGATGGGAATTCCTGACTGAAGTCGTGAAGATCCAGAAAGACAGGATGTATGTCACAGTTTTTGAAGGCGATGCCAAAGAAGGGCTTGAAAAAGATAAAGAAGCCTTTGATTACTGGAAGGCCCTGGTCCCGGAGGACCGTATCCTGATGGGATCCAAGAAGGATAATTTCTGGGAGATGGGCGATACGGGCCCCTGCGGACCCTGTTCGGAGATCCATGTCGACCTCAGGGACGATAAAGACCGCAGCCTGGTTCCAGGCCATCAACTGGTTAATACCGGGAACCCCCTTGTGATTGAGATCTGGAACCTGGTGTTCATACAGTATAACCGCCAAACCGGCGGACAGCTAAACCCCCTTCCTGCAAGGCATGTGGATACCGGCATGGGATTCGAGCGCCTTTGCATGGTCCTCCAGGGCAAAAAATCGAATTATGATACCGATGTGTTCCAGCCCCTCATCCTTCACATTGCCGAACTCTCCGGAAAGGAATACGGGAGCGGCCTGAAAACCGATATTGCCATGAGGGTCATTGCCGACCATGTAAGGGCCATTTCTTTTGCCATTGCAGATGGCCAGTTACCTTCGAATGTCAAAGCGGGGTATGTCATCCGCAGGATACTGAGAAGAGCTGTACGATATGGTTACACATTTCTGGGGTTCAAGGATCCCTTCCTTTACTCCCTGGTACCTGTTTTAATAAACCAGATGGGAACTGTATTTCCTGAGTTGGCCTCACAGAAAGACCTCATCATCAATGTGATGAAAGAAGAGGAAACCGCATTTCTCAGGACTTTGGCGACGGGGATACAGAAGTTCAATGGATATCTCGCATCCCGGATCCCGAATCCTGCATCCCTTATCGACGGATCCTTCGCCTTCGAGCTGTTTGACACTTACGGCTTCCCCATCGACCTTACCCAGCTGATGGCCCGTGAAGCAGGATGGGAAGTGGATATGGAGGGCTTCCGTAAAGGCCTTGAGGAACAGAAGTCCAGGTCGAGGCAGGCCGCAAACGTGCAAACCACTGATTGGGTTGTGATGGTGGAAGATCCGGTAATGCCTGAATTTGTAGGGTATGACAACCTGAAAATCGAAACAGGGATCACCAAATACAGGAAGGTCTCTACAAAGGGACAGGAACTCTATCATGTTGTTCTGGAGCTGACCCCTTTCTATGCCGAATCAGGCGGACAAGTCGGCGATAAGGGGTGGCTTGTTTCGGGTGACCAGAAGATTACCGTAATTGATACCTTAAGAGAAAACGACCTGATCATCCACATCTGTGATACAATCCCGTTAAATCCCGAACAGCCTGTGATCGCCGAGGTGGATTCCATGAAGCGCAGGATGACAGCCAATAACCATTCGGCTACCCACCTGATGCACTCCGCACTTCGTAAAGTCCTTGGCACGCATGTCGAACAGAAAGGTTCGCTGGTGGATGACGAACACCTGCGTTTCGATTTTACCCACTTTGCAAAACTTGGCAAGGAGGAGATTGAAACTGTGGAAAAGATCGTCAATTCAAAGATCCGTGAAAACATAAGGCTGAATGAAGAGAGGGCTATGCCCATAGAAGAGGCAAAAAAGCTGGGGGCCATGGCCCTGTTCGGGGAGAAATACGGGGATTTCGTAAGGGTTGTAACCTTTGACCGGGATTTCTCTGTTGAATTCTGCGGGGGCACACACGTTGAAGCCAGCGGACAGATAGGATTGTTCAAGATCATATCAGAAAGTGCCATTGCTGCGGGGGTCAGAAGAATTGAGGCCATTACAGCCGAGAAAGCCGAAAACTGGTTTTACGAAAAGCTTCATCTGCTCGAGGATCTCTCTGAAACCATGAAGAACCCGAAAGATCTTGTAAAAGGAATGAAAAACCTGTTGGAAGAAAACCAGGCATTGAGGAAAGACGCGTCTGAACTGGCAAAGATCAGGGGAGGTCAAGTGAAAGATGAACTTTTAAAGAAGGCTGAACTCATCAATGGAATTACCTTTATTTCTGCGAAACTGGGCCTGGATACCGAGATCATCAAAAACCTGGCTTTTGAGCTTCGCAGCTGTGCCGATCAGGTTTTCATCGTATTGGCTAATGAAAGCGAAGGCAAAGCCGGCCTTACTGTTGCCGTTTCCGACTTGATTGTCAAAGCCGGCAAGCTGAATGCAGGAAACATAATCCGTGAAATTGCAAAGGAGATCCAGGGAGGAGGAGGAGGACAGCCTCATATCGCAACGGCAGGAGGAAAAAACCCGGCCGGCATCCCGGCAGCTCTCGAAAAAGCCAGGGAGATCTTAAGCCGCAACTCGTGATCCGGAACCCGTGATCGGTTTGCAGCCGACGCTACCTCATCCGCAGACCAATTTTTATATTAACTTTGTATAGGTTCATCGTCTGCTGATTTTCATGAAACGCTTGAGAATATCAACATCAGCCATTACAATCCTACTGGTCGTCATCTCATGGGCCGGCTATGGTGAAGGATCGAAGCAGCTGAATAAAGGCTGCCAGGCGTGGTCAACCTACCTCTACCTGTGCAACGATTTCACCACCCATTGTACCGATACGAACGGTATTCGTTCCCAGTTTGCCACTTATGATGCAACCCACAGCGCACCTGACAATTCAAAACTCTATTTTGTAACACGGGCAAACGAGGTCGTTTATCTGGGGTTTAACGGTTCTCCTACCGACACTATCGCGGGTTTGGACATAGTATACCGAATATGTGACAGCACGGGGGCGGTTGTGTACACCGAAGATTACCTTCCTAAAGCAATAGGTACTGCAGGGTTCATTCAATTCCTGGAACAGGCCTGCGAAGGGCCTAACCAGATCTCCTCAACCGGCAATGGCTATGACGCAATAGAATGGACGCCTCCGAGACCTGGAACCTATTATATTGAGTTCTCTGAAAAATATAACGGCTCCTTTTATTTCGGCAGGTTTTGGCTGTATTTATTTGACATAACAATTAATGACAATATAACATCATCGGTCAAACCCGGGAGGTTATTCTCCAAAGCCTGGCAGTTTGCTTCAAACGCTTTTAAGGGAATAAATTATATTTTATCGGATGACGGCATTGTTACTTCGGCAGAATTTGACCAGATGAACGGGGGCGGCTGGATACAATATGCAAACCAGACCGGCTGCGGCAACACCAACTGGGTTGACGACAGAAAATCCCTGTTCAACCAGCAGGCTATGTTTCCCCAGTATAAAATATTCCTGAACTCGCCCGACCCTGATGTTTTTACAATAGCCAAAAGCCTTGGACAGATCATCCCGCCCGAACCCGCCGGTACCAGGAGCTGCGACGGCACAATTGACTACGTCGTAAATGTTGACAAAGCGGGAAATGTTCAGATCCAGCTTGATTTTACCCCTTCAACCTATATTTCCAGGGGCCTGAACCAGGTAGTCAGTCCCGGGGCCAATACAATTCACTGGGACGGAAAGGACGGGACCGGGGTTGAAGTACCCAATAACGTAGTCGTGGCTCTTAAAATCACATATATCAACGGGCTGACGAATCTCCCGTTGTATGATGTGGAAAGCAGCGATTCAGGCATTCTTGTAAAACTGGTCGCACCGACCGGTGATCCGCTCAAGGTTTACTGGGACGATTCAGATATCTGGAACGGCACATGCACGGGCTGCCAGGCAGGCCGCGGAACAAACTCCGCGGACGTCAGGACAAACGTTCTCACCGGGGGCTGCGCCAACCCGATAATATACCCTCCCGGCTGTCATAAATGGCCTTTTTCAGGAAGAGGCTGGGGCAACCTTAATACGATTAATTCCTGGTGGTATACCGTGACTACCAGTTCCACTTATCCCTCTGTTTCCGAGTGGAGGAGCCCGAAACTTCTGGCCTTTGTTGACGGGCCGCTCACAGCCTGCGCCGGTACGTCGGGAGTAATAATTTCAGTCACTGCTGATCCCAACACCGATGAGTATCATTGGGGATACACCGGCACCGGTGTTACCTTCCGGCCCTCTGCAACCACAACTCTTCCTTCAATTACACTGGATTTTTCACTTACCGCTACACCGGGCAATATCACTGTTTACGGAACCAATAGCAATTGCAGCAGCATGCCCAGTCCGCTTATCAGCCTGCCGGTCAGCATAAGCGGGTCAATTGTTACGCCCGACCTGGGACCCGACCGGACCGTATGCCCGGGACCCGGGGCAATACTGGATGCAGGATCCGGGTACATCGCCTACCTCTGGTCTACCAATGAAACCACCCGAAGTATTTCAGCCAGACAATCGGGGAAATACTGGGTACGGGTAGGGCAAAACGGATGCAGTGCAAGCGATTCGGTTACACTTGTAGTTCTTCCTTTATACCCGACGAAACTGAAACCCGATACAGCTATCTGCGAAGGGCAGTCATATACCCTGGATCCCGGAGAAAATTTCACTTCGATCGTCTGGAGCACCGGTGATACCTCAAAAACCATTACTGTAAGCACACCGGGACACTACTGGGTGCATACGGTTGACCCGAACGACTGTCCAGGGGCCGACACGGTGAAAATAACCATGAAGCCGGCTATAAACATAAATCTTGCAAGAGATACTTCACTTTGTTCAGGCACGACTATTGTCTTGCATGCCACTTTCCCCGGTGCTGCCTATCAGTGGCAGGACGGGTCAAATGATTCGCTGTTCACCGTGAAGGAGCCGGGGGATTATTGGGTGCGCGTGAGCCATGATAGTTGTGCCGTGGTCGACACTTCAACAGTTCACTACTGCCCTGGCGGGGTTTATTTCCCTACTGCTTTTGCCCCGGGAAGCGTGGTCGGGAATAACTATTTTCACCCCATAGGGCCGACGATGTCAAAATTCACTCTCAGTATTTTTGACCGCTGGGGGCAGCAGATTTTCATTACCGATAACCAGGAAACCGGATGGGACGGCACATGCAAGGGCAAATTATGTCAGCCGGGAGTATATGTTTATGAGGCTTCATATGAATCACCGTCTTCAGCCGGTTCGGCAACCAAAGTCAGGGGAACGGTAACCCTGGTCAGATAAAATCATTATTACAGATTGACGGTATATAAATAAAACCATGATCTCCCCGGAAAAAATTACCAAGGAAACCGAAGCCTTTTGTATGGCCAATGCCGACGAGGCTATCGTTAAAAAATATTCAAAGTATTTCAGGGAAGGGTACGATGCCTGGGGTGTACGGTCCGAACTGTTAAACCAGAGGGCTGATGAAATTTTAGCGCTTCCCGGGATAAGCTGTACCGATATCCATGAGGCCTGCATTTTGCTGGTTCGGTCCCCAAAGTACGAAATGACGTCCATTGCCGGACTGTTGCTTAAAAAGATCAAAAAGCAGTGGAACAGGGAATCGGTATTGGCCCTTGAAAAGATTTTCAGTGTTGGGATTAACAACTGGGCCCATACAGACTGGATCTGTGGCGAGATCATTCCCGACATGATTAAAATGAAGCTTATCTCAATGGATTCACTTAAACCCTGGAGAAAAGCCGAAAACAGGTTCCAGAGAAGGGCAGCCATTGTTGGCCTGATCAAGCCGATGAAGAGATCATCAGACTTCAACCCTTATTTTGACTTTATTGATCCCATGATGATGGACGAGGAGAGGGTTGTTCACCAGGGGCTCGGGTGGTTCCTGCGGGAGGCCTGGAAGAAACAGTCAGGGCCTGCCGAGAAATTCCTGCTGAAATGGAAGGATTCGTCGGCACGTTTGATTTTCCAGTATGCAACTGAGAAGATGACCCCCGAACAAAAAGCCAGGTTCAGAAAAGCTAAGAGAACTAAGCCGGATAAAGCCGGTTTACATCATCAGGCGGGCTTCGTCCTTGACGTAATTTAAAGCGGCTGCAGTTGCAGGGTTTTCATTCTGAAGGCTGATGTCGAAGATCGCACGCACCAGGGCCGGGGCGGGGTCGAGAGGATCAAGCGATCCGGCTGCACGGTTTATTATTGAAATAGATTCCTCCCTTGCATTTTTGATCATTTCCCAGGCAGTTGAAGAAATATAAACCTGCTGGCTGAGATTGTAATCAAATTCTTCCCTTATTGTCTTAATCATGGCAAGCTGTAGTTCAGGAACGTTCATCTCTAACCTCTGCACCCGCATAACGAGACTGGCCGGCTGGATGCGTTCAAGGAACAGCACTATCCTTTCATATGCCTGGAGTTTCAACGGAAGTGTAATTCTTTTCGACTCGCTAAGGTCGGTGTTAACAGGCGCCGGCGACATGGTGTATTTGTATTTCAGCCTCAGATAGTATGTGATCAGCAGCCAGGCGGCAAGAGAGCCCAACCCTATGATCATGAAGGCATGAATGATATCGGTGATGAGGGTAGTCCAGAAGAAATTGTCCATTGGGAAATGTTTTGGCAAAGGTATGGAATAAACCCGGATGACTGGATATGGCGCTTCGCGCTGACAGCCGGATAAGGCTGCTTCTTAGCGATTGCTGGATAATTGGATAAGCAGCTTCGCTGCGATAACTGGATAAGCAGCTTCGCTGCGATAACTGGATAAGCAGCTTCGCTGCGATAACTGGATATCCAGTCATCCAGCTGTCCAGCTATCCAGCTTCCAGTCATCTTACATCCCTGTTCTGTGGAACGTAATTTTTTTACTATTTTTGTAGATCAGAAATCATTACAATCTCCCGCCTATGACAACACTTGCTAAAAGGATCAACTACCTGGCCGAATCGGAAACCCTGGCCATGTCGCGTAAAAGCCGTGAACTGCGTGCCGAGGGCCATGATGTGATTAATCTCAGCCTGGGGGAACCCGATTTCAACACCCCCGATTATATAAAGAATGCGGCCAAGGAGGCTATTGACCAGAATTTTACATTCTACCCTCCCGTTCCGGGTTACGAGGACCTGCGCAAGGCGATCTGTATAAAACTGAAAAGGGATAACAACCTGAGTTATGAACCTTCGCAGATCGTGGTCAGCACGGGTGCCAAGCAGTCCATCGCAAACGTTGTCCTGAGCCTTGTTGACCCGGGCGACGAGGTACTGGTTCCCTCCCCTTACTGGGTTTCCTACAAAGAGATCATCAAGGTTGCCGAGGGGAAAGCGGTATTCATCCCTGCCAGAATCGAGAATGAATTCAAGGTAAAGCCTGAGCAGATCGAAGCAGCCATCGGCCCGAAAACAAAACTTATAATGTTCAGTTCCCCCTGCAACCCTACAGGTTCGGTATATACAAAAGACGAGCTCGAAGGGATAGCAAAAGTACTGGCGAAATATCCGGGTATTTTCATTCTTGCGGATGAGATTTATGAGCATATCAACTTTGTAGGGAAGCATGAAAGCATTGCCCAGTTTGATTTTATCAGGGACAGGGTGATCCTCGTGAACGGCGTTTCAAAAGCCTTTGCAATGACCGGCTGGCGTATCGGATACATCGCAGCTCCCGTGGAAATCGCCAAAGCCTGTGACAAACTCCAGGGCCAGTTTACGTCGGGGGCCTGTTCCATTGCACAAAAGGCCGCCCTCATGGCCGAAATCACCCCGCCCGATACGGTTGAGATCAGGGAGATGCAGAAAGCTTTTCTCGAACGCCGTGACCTGATGCTGAGATTGCTTGCTGAAATCCCGGGTGTGAAACTGAATCATCCCGACGGAGCTTTTTATATTTTCCCTGATATATCGTATTACTTTGGAAAAACTGACGGGACTGTAAAGGTTAACAATGCCAACGACCTGTGCATGTACCTCCTCAACAAGGTATTTGTTGCCCTTGTCCCCGGTGATGCTTTCGGAGATCCTAACTGTATGCGTTTCAGCTATGCAACCTCGAAAGAGAACCTGACTGAAGCCGTGAGAAGGATAAAAGAGGCGTTGGGGCAGCTAAAATAGAGAAGCAGTATTCACAATATCTAAACATACTAAGACATGACTACGAACAGTAAACTGAAATCCTGGGTTGAGGATTGGGCAAAAATTTGCCAGCCGGATAAAATTCATTGGTGTGACGGTTCTGAAGAAGAGAACCAGAACCTGCTCAACCTGATGGTGAGTACGGGAATGGCTGTGAAACTGAATGAAAAGAAGCGGCCGGGGTCATATTATTTCCAGAGCGACCCCAGCGATGTGGCCAGGGTTGAGAACCGTACATACATCTGTTCAGAGAAACAGGATGATGCAGGCCCCACAAACAACTGGATGGCTCCCGCTGAGATGAAAAAGGTCCTTACAGTTATGTATACCGGCTGCATGCGTGGCCGTACCATGTATGTAATCCCTTTCAGCATGGGCCCTCTTGGTTCGAAGATCGCACATATCGGTGTCCAGATTACCGATTCGCCCTATGTGGTTACAAATATGCGTACCATGACAAGGATGGGCGCTGCTGTTCTGAAAATCCTGGGGGATGGCGATTTCGTGCCTTGTGTGCATTCGGTCGGAGCTCCTCTGGAGCCTGGACAAAAAGACGTGAAGTGGCCCTGTGCACCGATTGAAAAGAAATACATCTGCCATTTCCCTGAAACCAACGAGATATGGTCATTTGGAAGCGGCTATGGCGGCAACGCCCTTCTTGGCAAAAAATGTTTTGCCCTCAGGATTGCAACAAACATGGCCCGCAGGCAGGGATGGCTGGCCGAGCATATGCTTATCCTCGGGATCACAAATCCGAAAGGGGTTAAAAAATATTTTGCAGCGGCCTTCCCCAGCGCCTGCGGCAAGACAAACCTGGCCATGCTCATACCCACTATCCCGGGCTGGAAAGTTGAAACCGTCGGCGATGATATTGCCTGGATGAAATTCGGTGATGACGGCAGGCTGTATGCCATAAACCCGGAGGCCGGGTTCTTCGGGGTTGCTCCGTACACATCCATGGAAACCAATCCGAATGCGATGCTCTCATGCGCTTCCAATACAATCTTCACAAACACCGCCCTCACTCCTGACGGAGATATATGGTGGGAAGGAATTGGCAGCGACATCCCTGAAGGTTCCATCACATGGGATAACAAGGTGTGGGATCCTTCGGTGGTAACACCTGCGGCACATCCCAATGCTCGATTCACAGCCCCTGCCAAACAATGCCCGGCCATAGACCCTGATTGGGAAAACCCCAAAGGCGTGCCCATCTCCGCATTCCTGTTCGGTGGCCGCCGGCCCGGAACAGTGCCCCTGGTTTACCAGAGTTTTGACTGGAACCACGGTGTTTTCCTGGGTTCCATCGTTGGCTCGGAAGTGACTGCAGCGGCTATAGGGCTCAAGGCTGGGGTCCGACGCGACCCGTTTGCCATGCTTCCTTTCTGCGGATATCATATGGGCGATTATTTCGGCCATTGGATCAGTATCGGGCGCAACGCCCCCGTGCCTGAAAATCTGCCCAAAATTTTCAATGTTAACTGGTTCAGGAAAGGTGCCGACAAGAAATTCCTCTGGCCGGGATACGGCGACAATATCCGCGTTCTTAAATGGATCTTTGAAACGCTCGAAGGTACGGCCGACGGGGTTGAGACTCCCATCGGAATTGTCCCGGGGAAATCGGCAATTGATGTCAGCGGATTGCCCGAGGTTGCAGTAAAAATGGACAGTATCCTCGAAGTCAACCCTAAGGAATGGCTGGCCGAATGCGAACTGATTGCCGAACACCAGGCAATTTTCGGCGACAGGCTGCCGAAAGAACTGGCCCTGGAGTTTGAGAAATTAAAAGAACGGCTTAACAAAGCGGTAAAATAAACCCGATGAAGGGCAACAATAAAATTTATACCAAGGGAGGAGATAAAGGTGAGACTTCACTTCTCGGTGGCACACGTGTCCCGAAAAGCCATGAGAGAGTGGAAGCTTACGGCAACCTCGATGAACTGAACAGCTTTATCGGGCTTATCCGCGACCAGGAGATCAATTCCCATTACCGGGGTGTGCTTCGACGTATACAGGAAGTGCTGTTTATTTCAGAAGCCCTGGTTGCCCGCGATCCTGCAACAGAAGCCCGCGGGTTGCCCGATTTCGGGGAAGATGACATCCGCATTCTTGAAAAAGAGATAGATACAATGAACGATGAGCTCCCGGAACTGAGGAATTTCATACTCCCGGGCGGCCATCCCACTGTTTCATACTGCCATATTGCAAGAACTGTTTGCCGCAGGGCCGAGAGATCGCTGATCAGGCTTAACTCAAATAACCAGGTTGACGGGATAATAATACGGTTTATCAACCGTTTATCCGACTACCTGTTTGTGCTCGCGCGTAAAACAGGGAAGGACCTTGGTTCGGAAGAAAGGCCATGGATTACACACAGGTAAAAAATTCTTCTTGCTTTTCTGATTTTATTTTTTTTACTTTTGCAGCAATTTTCAAACGCTTATAGAAATGTATTGGACACTTGAACTGGCCTCCAAACTAGAGGATGCTCCCTGGCCTGCAACGAAGGATGAGCTGATCGACTGGGCTATTCGCTCCGGTGCCCCGCAGGAAGTAGTCGAAAATCTCAGGGAGATTGAGGATGAGGGGGAGACGTATGAGCGTATCGAAGATATATGGCCTGATTATCCTACTAAGGACGATTTCTTCTTCCACGAGGACGAATACTAAGTTAGCCATGAGTGATGAGCCATAAGTAATTTAACATCACCCGTCACTCATCACTCTTCCGAAAAAATGAGAAATTGACTTCCCCGTAATTCCTGTGCTGTTCAAAGCCGGGAAATTTACTGAAATCATATTTTTTCGGGTGTTCGAGGATGAACAATCCCCCGGGCACAAGCAGTGTATCGCTTAGCACAAGCTCAGGCAGGGTTGGGAGTTGCGGCAGATCGTAAGGAGGATCGGCAAAGACCAGGTCCCATGCCCCCAGGGCCTGCTTGGCATAAGTCATCGCGTTTGCTTTCACCGGGAAAAGATTCATCATTTTCAGTTCCAGGACGGTCTTATGGATATAGCTTACACAACGGGGGTGATTGTCGATCGATGTTACGCTTTTGCATCCCCTTGAAATAAATTCAAAGGAGATAGCCCCGGTTCCGGCAAAGAGATCCAATACCCTGGTTGATTCATAATCAATGAGGTTGTTAAGTACATTGAACAGCGCTTCCCTGGCAAAATCTGTCGTTGGTCTTACCGGAAGATTGCCCGGGGGATGCAGCTTTCGCCCTTTATATGTACCGCTTACGATCCGCATGAATTGAAATTCAGCAAGGGATAATACGACTGGGGTGCAACAATGTCAAACACAGGGCTGTATTTGAAGGTCTCGTTCCTCCGTCCGAACTCCATATTTTTCACATAGCGGTAAACCAGCTCAAACAGGTTGGAGCCCCGGTCAATATTCCCTAAAAGGATAACCGAGGCCTGCTCAGGGTTCATACCGAGCTGCTCAAGAACGAAGATCAGGAAATAGGCAACATCTTCTGCCACCATCCAGGTGAAGGTGTTCAGGTATTTGACCTGCTTACCGTCGTAGATCAGGATATCAAAAGTTTTTTCCTTGATATGAAGGAAAATACGGTTCGCGTTGATGCGGGTTTTGAAATTCATCCAAACGGTCTGAAGGAGTATCGTTGTGAGGCTGGAGATCCTGGCCGAAGGGAACAACCTCTTGGCCGCATCTTCGAGATTTTTGGGTATGGAATAAACGTTGTAGTTGTCGAACTGCTGGATGTGGTCGGCAAGAACATGCTCATCGGGCAGGAGCTGAAAATTAAGTTTCAGGAAATTTTCCGATTCCTGGGCGTCAAAAAGCGGGCCTGGAATAAGGGTGCTTTTTTTCCCTTCAAAAGCAATCCGAACACTCTTGAAAGGGTTCTTAAGCCAGGGATTCGCTGTAAGGACACTCCTCAGGAAATCGTCAAACGACAGCTTGAAACCCGGCTTTGCTTTGGGGATGAAGTCATTGCGGCGATATTCATGAAGAAGGATATATTTATTGGTCCTGTAGTCCAGAACGCAATACGCAATATGGAATTCATTGAATTGCAGAGACAATCCGTAATTCCGGGTTTCCTGGGTAAGGAACGCGGCATCGGTGCGGTTAACGACAACGGTATAAAATTCCGGCATGGGATCAGATGATCAGCACAAAAATGATATTAATTGCAATAATAATTATAAATCCTGAGACAAGGATTATCCACGACTTACGACCTGCAAAGAAACAGCCGTATAATAATTTCAAAACATTATTGCTGATTACAGCCTGAAGGGTTGCCATTGCAACAGCGTCTATCCCTACACTGAATTTGCCCTGGAACAAATTGATCAGGAAAGGATCAATATCGGTAAGGCCGACAATGTATGACAGGATATTAAGCCCTGTCGTGCCATAACGGTCCACTACTTCGAAGGTGATAAATGAGAAGGTGATGTATAAAGCGGTAAAAATCAAGGCGACCTTGAACTCCAGGGGGTTTTTGTCTTCAATGAGCCCTTCAGTCACATTACGTTCCCCTTTATCCCTGAAAAAGATGAAGAGGGCAATTCCGCAAGAGACCAGGGCAAGGATCAGGATAAACAACCACAACTTTAAAAAGAGTTCATGATTAAAGATCAGGACAATCAGTAAAATTCTCAGGTACATCATTCCGACAGCGAAAATAATCGCTGCCATATATTGTTTAATATGAGCCTGGTCGTCGCGGCTTTTTCTCGCAAGTATGATTGTTGTTGCGGTGCTGCTGTATAAGCCGCCGAGAATGCCTGAGATGATAATGCCTCCTCTGGGAAATACGAACTTCTTTAAAAGGTATGAAATATAGGAGATTGTGGAGATCACCACAACTGCCAGCCATATCCTGTAAGGAGTCAGGCTGATCCCGGGAATGAAAGCCGTATCAGGAACGATAGGCAGAACAACACCCGCGATTATAAGGAATTTGCCCAGTGTAAGGAATTCGTGACGGTCGAATTTCTGTGAAATGTTGATGAAAAGTTCCTTGAGTTCCGCAAATATCAGGACTGTGACGACGATCAGCAGCACCATCCAGAGATGCTGTGAAAGAATGACGGGGCCAAGGCTGTATGTTATCAGGGCAATGAGTATCGTTGTGATGCCGTAATCATTGTTATTTTTTATATGGAAATAATAGGCAGTAGCCAGAATTGCAACCAGGGCCAGTCCGCCTCCGATAAACAGCCTGTACCCGGACGGATCGAGCAGGGCGAGTATATAACCCAGTATACCTATAAAAGTGAACGTCCGGTCGGTCCCGAAAGTCGGGGTGTTTGTGTTTTTCTGCTGGTGGATCTGCCTTTGGGAAAGGCCTATCAGCAAAGAAAAAACTGTTATGATCAGAAAGTCGATCATAGACTGCGGAATGTTTTTAAGATATTCCATAACTCTGGTGTTGAAATTCGAAATTATTCATGAAGTTCATGGTATCCGGGGAATTCTTCGAGGAATGTATAACTCCCGTTTGCCGGTTCCATCCTGCAAATAAAATGCCTGATACCATTAGTCAGGGCCAGGTAAGGGACTTTAAGTGTGAAATTATACATTGCCAGCTGGCTAAAGACCTGCTGGTCGATCTCAACCGTCGGGGCTTTGCATTCCACTGCCAGAAGCGGTTTCCCCTGCCTGCTGTAAACGACAATATCGCTGCGTTTTGAAAGGCGGTTATATATAAGCGAGGCTTCAACATGTATAAGTGAGGCGGGAAAGCTGTGCCGGTTGACCAGAAAATTCAAGAAATTCTGCCTCACCCACTCTTCGGGTGTAAGGCGTACAAATTTTTTCCGGAAAGGGTCATGGATCTCATGCTTCCCGTTCCTGTTTGTCCTTATCCTGCACGGATATTCAGGAAGATTGAGTTTAGGCATCATCTTACGACAAATATAAGTATAAAGATGATAAATGGCTATCTTTGCCAGGTAGGAATATCCCTGTAGTTTTATAAAGAATATGGAGAGGGGCAGCGGTTTCGAGAATATCCTGTCGGATTTGAAAAATAAGATATATTACCCTGTTTATCTTTTATCGGGTGAGGAACCATATTTCATCGATGTCGTTTCCGATTTTATTGAGGAAAACGTCTTAAGCGAGCAGGAAAAGGAGTTCAACCAAACTATTGTTTACGGAAAGGACGTAGATGCGATAACGGTAATGAGCTATGCAAAGCGGTACCCGATGATGTCGAATTACCAGGTGCTGATCGTGAAAGAAGCCCAGGACCTCGACGATATTGAAGCTTTTCTCCCTTATGTTCAGAACCCTGTTAGTTCAACTATTCTCGTTCTTTGCTATAAGTACAGGAAACTCGACAAACGGAAATCCCTGTTCAAGACAATTGAGAAGTTTGGGGTTGTGATGGAATCGCCTGTTCTTTATGACAATAAGATCCCCGACTGGATCAGCAACTACGTAAAAGAAAGGGGTTTCTCCGTTTCACCAAAGGCGGCAATGCTCCTGGCCGAATTCGTCGGGAATGAACTTTCAAAGATCGTAAATGAGCTCACGAAACTGTTTATCAATCTCCCGGCCGGCTCCGAAATTACAGAAGATGTCGTTGAAAGGAATATTGGGATCAGCAAGGATTTCAATGTATTTGAACTGCAAAAGGCCCTGGGAAGGAAAGATGTGTACAAATCCAATATGATCATCAGGTACTTTGCTGCAAACCTCAAAGAGAACCCCCTCGTCAAAGTAATTCCCAACCTCTATTCCTATTTTACTAAAGTGCTTCTGTATCATTACCTGCCCGACAAATCCCGCAACAATGCAGCTTCCGCCTTATCGGTCAACCCCTTTTTCATCCAGGATTATCAGACCGCCGCAAGGAATTACCCCCTGCATCGTCTGGTGGCGGTTATCTCGAACCTGAGGGAATATGATCTGAAGGCAAAGGGGCTTGACAATGCCTCTGCAACCGACGGGGAGTTAATGAAAGAATTGGTATTTAAGATACTGCACTGAGGCCACTGCTCTATTCCTCTTCAACTTTATAGTTATATTCCTGGGAACGATAGGTATCTTCAATGATCTTTGCGAATTTCTCCTGGATGAACTTCCTCCTTAATTTTAGAGTAGGTGACAATTCCCCTGTTGTGATGCTCCAGGCGGCCGAGAGCAGCCGGAACTTCTTTATCTTTTCGGTTTTCCCAAGTTCCAGGTTGACATGTTCCACCTCTTCACGGATCCGTTTGATGATTTTGGGGTTCCTGATGGCTTTTTCAGGGCTGACAAAGCTGATCTCTTTGACTTTACACCACCCCTTTAAATGTTCCATATTTGGAACAATAAGGGCTGCCGTGTATTTCCGGTTTTCTCCAATCACCATGATATGCTCAACGAAGGGTGATTCCTTGAATTTCTGTTCAATAACCTGGGGGGCGATATATTTTCCCGTTGATGTTTTAAAGATCTCTTTTTTCCGGTCGGTGATCCTCAGATACCTGCCCTCTTCAAGTACCCCAAGGTCCCCTGTATGGAACCAGCCTTCATCATCGATTACTTCCCGGGTACGTTCAGGACGGTTATAATACCCCATCATCACATTCGGCCCACGGCAGAGAATCTCATTGTCTTCGGCTATCCTGATCTCGACCCCGGGGAGGACCGGGCCTACCGCCCCGAACTTCATCCCTCCTTTCCTGAAGGTGGAAACAGCAATGACCGGTGAAGTCTCTGTAAGCCCATAACCCTCCAGCAAAGGGATGCCGGCAGCCCAGAACACCCTGGCCAGACGCGGATGGAGCGCCGCTCCTCCTGAAATAACCAGTTTGATCCTTCCACCCAGGGCCTTCTTCCATTTCCTGAATACCAGCAACCTGGCAATCATCAACTTCAGGTCGTAATACATTCCGCGTTCATGGTTAAGCTCAAATTTATGTCCCTGTCGAAGTGCCCAGAAAAAAATTGCTTTTCTGATGCCTTTCATGTTCCTTCCCCTGATCACAATGCGATTATACATTTTCTCAAGAACCCTTGGAACCGCGGCGAAAGTTTCAGGTTTAACCTCCCTGATCTGCTCGCCTACTTTTTCAATATTTTCGCAGTAGTAAATCGACATGCCGAACGACTGGAAAAGGTAATTAAGCATGCGTTCGTAAACATGGCATAATGGCAGGAAACTCAGTGCTTTGTCTTTGTGAGAAAAGTCGGGAATCGTCGCACATGCGGTAAAATTACTTATAAAATTACGGTGCGAGAGCATGACTCCTTTAGGCCTGCCTGTTGTACCTGAAGTATAAATAATAGTTGCAAGGTCATCAGGAGAAATTCCTGCCTTAAGCTGGTCGAGTTCTGAGGGCGAAGAATAATTCAAACCCAGTTCCAGCAATTCCTTCCAATGCCTCAATCCTTTGACTTTTTCAATGCTGAATATTTCTTTAAGGCTGGCAACGTTCGGGCAGATATTCCTTATTCTCTGGTAGATCTCATGGTTTGAAACTATAAGGTATTCAGATTGCGAATCATTCAGGATAAAGCAGTAATTATCTTCACTTACTGTAGAATAAACCGGGACCTGCACTGCGCCTGTCTGCATAATGCCCATATCGAAGAAATTCCATTCGGGGCTGTTCACAAGCACGGTTGCGACCTTCACACCCTTGCGCACTCCTAATGAAAGTAAGCCAAGGCTGATTGTGTTGGAATAATTGATATAATCAGAGGAGGAATAAGCATGCCATTTTCCTGCTTTACGCTTAAGCAAAGCATTGGCCTTGGATGGATAATTCTCCCGGTACACATCCAGCAGGTCAAAAAGTCGGGTTACCGGTTGTGTGCGCATAAACAGCGAATTAGCTATTTGAATAAGCGGTCGATCTGCTCTTTATATTTTTCCTTAAGAAACTTCCTTTTCAGTTTCATCGTTGGTGTGATTTCGCCGGATTCCAAGGTCCATTCATGGTCGAGGAGTTCCCAGGATTTCACCTGCTCCGTTTCACCGAAAAGTTTATTGTATTTTTTTATCTCAGCCGCGAAACGCTTCCTGATCTTTTCACTGGCAATCAGTTCGGCGGTTGACGAGAATTCTATTTCCTTTTCTTTACAGTATTCTTTCAGGAAGGCAAAATCTGGAACGATGAGGGCTCCTGCAAATTTCTGATTCTCCCCTACTACCATCATCTGGTCGATGAACAACGACTCTTTAAACTTATCCTCTATCGGCTGGGGGCTTACGTATTTTCCAAAGGAGGTTTTGAAGAGCTCCTTTTTCCGGCCTGTTATTTTCAGCTGACCTTCGGGTTCGATATGCCCAAGGTCACCGGTATGAAACCATCCGTCTTTATCAACAGCATCCCTGGTCATCTCAGGTTCTTTGAAGTAACCCAGCATAACTCCCGGGCCTTTTACGCAGATCTCCCCGTCTTCAGCAATTTTCACTTCCGAATTCCTGATAACAGGGCCTACCGTGCCGAATTTAATTCCGTGTTCGCTGAAATCACAAACAGCGATCACAGGGGATGTCTCTGTAAGGCCATAACCTTCAAGGATATGAATGCCTGCACAGGTGAACATCCTTCCCAGCCTGGGCTGCAATGCAGCGCCACCAGAGACGATGATACTGATTTCACTGCCCATGGCTTCGCGCCATTTGACATATACCAGCCGGTCATAAAGTCTACGTTTCAGTTCGTAGAACCAGCCGTTAGCACCATTCAGTTCATACCTGAGGGCAAGATGGAATGCCCACCAGAAAATCCAGCTTTTTATCCCTTTTTGTTTATGCCCGGCCGATACCAGCTTATCGTATATCTTCTCAAGTAGCCTGGGAACAGTGGTAAGGATCTGGGGTTTGATCTCCTTCATGTTTTCAGTAATGGTTCCAATGTTTTCGGCATAATACACCGAGATACCATCATACTGGTACAGATAATTCATCATGCGTTCGTACACATGGCATAAAGGAAGGTAACTGATCGCCCTGGCTTCCTCGCCGAAAGGAGGGATATGGGCGCAGGCCATGAAATTAGATATGAGGTTTTTATGAGAGATCATGACCCCTTTGGGGTTACCTGTCGTTCCTGATGTATAAATAATTGTTGCAATATCGTCAGGCAAAACCTCTGCTTTGCGTTTTTCAAGAAGATCCTTCGCCTGGCTTGCTTTTCCCAGTTCAACCAGTTCGCTGAGATGTTTCAACCCATCGTTGTCCCTGTATGTGTATATATCCTGGAGGGAAGGGACCATCGGAAGAATATGCTGGATTTTCCTGAGAAGTTCCATTCCCGAAACAAATACATATTTTACTTCGGCATGGTTCAGGATGTATTCATAATCTGATTCGCTGATCGTAGGGTAAATCGGCACATGGATGGCACCCACCTGTAAAATAGCCATATCCAGGATATTCCATTCAACACGGTTCGAGCTTATCTGGGCTATCTTGTCTCCCGGCCTGACCCCCAACGCCAGGAAGCCGTAACTTATGTTATCGGCCATTTCACGGTACTGCCTGATGCTGTATTTGACCCACTGCCCGTTCTCCTTTGAGGCGATAACATCGTCTTTTGGCTTGTATTTCTGCTCGTAATAAGGCAGAAGATCAAAAATGCGGATTACTTCCATCGTCAGTAAAGTTTATGTTAGAATCCTGAGTTTGAGTTGCAATGTTAATGAAATTTGCTTACATATTATTAAGGATTATATATCAGCAGCCTTGAACCGTGATTTGTCAGCAGTCACAATTTACCGGTCACTGTTCACCTGTAGTTGGTCACCGCCCTTCTAAACCTTATAAAAATGCATGGATGAAGCCTGGGCCGTGGGCATCAATACAAGGTCGTTGATGTTCACATGATCGGGTAAAGTGGTAACATAATAAACCGTTTCAGCTATATCTTCAGCCGACAATGGTTTGAATCCCTTATATATGTTATCGGCCTTTTCCCGGTCCCCGTTGAACCTGACCAGAGAGAACTCGGTATTAGCCGCACCGGGTGCAACCTGGGTCACTTTGATATTATATTGGACCAGGTCAATCCGCGTCGCCTTTGTTATAGCGTCGACCCCAAATTTTGATCCGCAATAGACATTGCCATTCGGGTAAACTTCCTTCCCTGCAACCGAACCGATATTGATAATATGCCCTTTTTTGCGGGCTACCATCAGGGGGGCTACAAACCTTGTCATGTAGAGAAGGCCTTTCATATTGGTGTCAATCATCCGCTCCCAGTCGTCAAGAACCCCTTCATGGATGGGATGCATGCCTGCCGCGAGGCCTGCGTTATTAACAAGCACATCAATGGCTTTCCACTTTCCGGGCAGGGCCAGTATATTGTTCTCAACCTCAAGGGAATTTCTTACATCAAAACATAAGGGGAGGACCTCTGCCTGGCATTCCTTTTCAAGTTTCAATTTCAAATCAAGCAGGCGGTCTTTTCTTCTTCCGGTAATTATCAGGTTATCGCCGTTTCTGGCAAATTTAATAGCGATAGCTTTCCCAAAGCCAGATGTGGCGCCAGTAACAAGTACGACCTTCTTCATATTCAGAATCAGATGTTAATAAGGTGATGGTTAAACCGAATCCGTCAAAGTTATGAATTTTTAGTATTTTAGACTTCCGTTTTGAGCTGCATTTCCGATGAAATACAATTCTTTCGTATATCATATAGCAACCCTGGTGTTTGTAATCTTAACGTCTTTTAGTTACGGGCAAACTTCCTTCCTGGTCACCCACTATAATAAACAGGAATACAATGCCGGGAATCAAAACTGGTCTATCGAATCTGATGCCAGCGGATTCATTTACGCTGCCAACAATGACGGCCTGTTGAATTTTGACGGGACCGACTGGAGTTTATACAAAAATCCTGACCAGACTGTACTAAGGTCGGTATACGCTGCTCCCGACGGCCGGGTCTATACCGGTTCGTTCGAAGATTGCGGATACTGGGAAAAAGATGAGAAGGGGGAATTATTCTATCATTCCCTTAAACCATTATTGAAAAACCTCAGCCTGCATAATGATGAGATCTGGAAAATAGTATCGCATAAAGGGAAAATATACTTTCAGAGTTTTACATCCCTGCTTGTTTATGACTATCACAGCATTACTTCCATCCCTGTTCCGGGTACGATTATTTTTCTTCTTAAAGCTCATGACCGGCTTTTTGTTCAATCTGTTGCAGGCATGCTTTATGAAATCATTGATGAAAAACTTAAACCCATTGATCCTGCGGGGGTTCTCACAAAGACAGAGGTAAAAACGATACTGCCTTTGCCTGGGGGAACATTTCTTATCGGCACTACATCTCATGGGTTTTTTCAGTTTGACGGAAAATCAATCAGGCCATGGAAGGTTGCCACCTCGGCATTGTTCAGTGAGTTCCAGATCAATAATGCCATCACAACAAAGAATTATATTGTTGTTGGAACCATCGTTAGAGGCATTTTCATCCTTGATTTTGAAGGCAATTTGATTGCCCACCTGAACACTGAAAACTATCTGCAGAACAATACGGTCCTTTCACTCTGTACTGATGCCAACGGAGCCATATGGGCAGGTCTCGATAACGGGATAGACCGGATTTCCATTAACCCCGGGGTCAGCATATACCAGGAAAAACTTGAGCAGCTTGGAGCGGTGTATACGGCGGCACTTTATGATGGCATCCTTTACGTTGGGACGAACAGGGGGATCTTTACTTATCCTTATGATCCTGCAATATCGGATTTCAGGTTTAAAGGCATTGTCAGGAACTCCCAGGGACAGGTGTGGGATTTAGGGGTTTTTGACGGGAACCTTATTTGCGGGCACACTGCCGGGACATACCTGGTGAAAGGAAACAACCTGACAAAGATTTCAGCCGTCAGCGGAGGCTATACCCTCAGGAAATTCAGTGGAAAAGATGGAGAACACCTTATTCAGAGCACTTATTCTCCATTGGTTATTTACAAAAAGAAAGGCAATGAATGGGTATACCAGATGCAGGTAAACGGATACCAGGAACCCTCAAGTTTTCTGGAAACCGACCACCTTGGGAATATCTGGATCGGTCATTCCGTAAAAGGATTATATAAGCTCAGGCTCTCCCGGGAGCTTGACAGTGTCAGGGATTTACGTCTTTTTGGCAAGGCCGACGGCCTCCCTTCTGATTTCAATATTCACGTATTCAAGGTTGAAAACAGGATTGTCTTCACTACCGGAAAAGTTTTATACACCTGGGATGACCTGAATAATAAAATCATGCCTTACACGGTGCTAAACAGCCAGTTGTCAGGATTTGAATCATCCAAGAGGATAGTTGACATGCTCGATAACAGGTACTGGTTCATTAAAAAGGATGATATCGCCTTGTTTGAGATCAGGAACGGGAAGGCAGATATGCTTGTTCATGTTTACCTTCCTTCGTATGGGATCCATATGATGGAAGGATATGAAAACATAATCCATATGGATGACCATCTCAGCCTGGTTTGTCTTGATAACGGGTTTGCAATCCTGGACCTGAAACGCTTGTTATCAGCAAAAACGGGAAGGGCGAAATTAATATTCAGGGATGTTTTCTGCCTTGATTCAAAAGGCGGGAAGAAGCGTTTGATCCCCGATAAATCTCCTTTTATCATTCCTCATACCTGGAATTCGGTATCAATCCACTATACATATATAAACAGCAATAATATTCGCAATTTATACCAGTACAGGCTGTCATCAATAGAGAATGAATGGAGCCCTCTCACTGAAGATGCAGTCATTGGCTATACCCGTCTTCCTAAGGGCAATTATAGTTTTATGGTACGGTCTCTGGATGAACGCGGGATGTTCACCAAACCAATTATTTTGCGATTTAAGATCTTTCCAGCGTGGTACGAGAGTACTGCAGCTTATTTGCTTTATGCCTTGCTGATAATTCTTGCCTTTTTATTAAGCACCCTCCTTTTCAGGAAAAGGTTTATCCGCAGGCAGGAAAAACTGCGTTCACTGGCAGAGAGCCGGGTTATTGAAGAAAGGCAACAATCGGAAAAGGAAATCATCAAGCTGCAGAATGAGAAACTTCAGGCTGAGATCCAGCATAAAACCATGCAGCTTGCCGACTCAACAATGTCGATCATCAAAAAGAATGAACTTCTGATTGAGATCCGTAAAGAACTTGACCAGCAGAAAAAGATGATGGGAAATCAATTTCCATCTCACATCTTTAAGCATATCCATTCACTGATCAGCAAGAACATGACTACCAATCAGGACTGGAAAATATTCGAGGAACTGTTTGACCAGGCGCACCAGGATTTCTTCAAACGATTAAAGATATCATATCCCGACCTTACTCAAAGTGATTTAAAACTCTGCGCATACCTTAAACTTAATCTTTCATCCAAAGAAATCGCACCTTTGCTAAACATCAGCTTCCGGGGTGTGGAAACACGGAGATACAGGATCCGGAAAAGGCTTGGCCTCACCTCCGACAGTAACCTCGTTGAGTTTATTATGCAGTTTTAAGTATAATATTACCACTTCAAAAGAATTTATTTATAAGTAATTCGAAAAACAAATCAAGTCTATATAACAGGTTGTTAGCATATATATTTTTGTTTTGAAGTGTATTTGACGTAGTGCCTCAAACCACTCTTCATTATAATGATGTAATAGTGCTGAAGACAGGGATGTATTTTTTGCTAAACTCCTTTGTATATTGGCTGAAGAAATAACAATTCCTGTTAATTAATTGATTTACATTGACTTATCCAAATACCTCTCGTCTCCTTAGTATTAACAATTCAAGCAACTGCTTATGATTAAATCATTTACACCATTTTTCAATGCGATCCAAAAAAAGGTAATGATTGCATCATTTTTATTGGTGGTCATTGCAACTTCAGCCTTTTCCCAGGCCAGAACTGTAACTGGTACTGTCAGGGCTTCTGACACCAGGGAAACTCTCCCGGGTACAACAGTGAGGGTAAAAGACGCTGCCACAGGAACCGTTACAGATATTGACGGTAAATACAGCATCCAGGTCAAGGCAGGCAAAGCCGTTTTGATATTTTCATTTGTAGGCTATACGCCCCAGGAGGTGGAAATAAATACAGAAAAGACTATCGATGTGGTGCTGGAGCCCTCTAAGATCTCCCTGCAGGAAGTTGTGGTCGTTGGCTACGGAACCATGCGGAAAAGTGACCTTACCGGTTCGGTAGGCACAGTTAAGTCAGAAGATATCATGAAGATTACTGCGATTGACCCGGTACAAAGCCTTCAGGGAAAAGTATCAGGGGTGCAGGTAATGAGTACTTCAGGAACACCCGGAGAAGTTCCGGTTGTCAGGATCAGGGGTGTGGGAACCTTTAATAACTCATCTCCCATTTATGTTGTTGACGGGGTGATCCTCGACGACATTTCCTTTCTCAATTCGGCCGATATAAAATCCATGGAAGTTCTTAAAGACGCTTCCGCTACGGCCATTTACGGGTCAAGGGGAGCCAACGGGGTTATCATGGTCACAACCAAAACCGGGACAGCCGTTGAAGGTAAAACAACCTTCAGTGTCACCGGGGAATATGGAATCCAGAGTGTTGTAAAGGATATAAAGCTGCTTAGCGGCCGCGATTTTGCTGTTGTCGCAAACCAGATAAATCCTGGCACATATAATAATGTGGATGCCGTGCCGAATACCGACTGGCAAAAACAGATCTTCCATGTTGCCCCCGTTTATAATTTCCAGGTATCTGCTTCGGGGGCATCCAAAAACGTTCAATATTATTTAGGATTGGGATATTATAATCAGGATGGAATTATCGATAAATCTAATTATCAGCGTTTTACGGTCAAGTTCAACAATACTTTTAATCTTACTTCCTTCCTGAAATTCGGAACCAATATTACACTTACCCCATTCTCCCAGCAAATAGCGCCGGATGTAACTTACCAGGCCTACCGGGCGATTCCGACCATAGAGCCATATTATGCCAATGGAAATTTCGCAGCAATTGACGGTGTTGGAAACCCCCTGGCCAACCTGGAGTATTCAAACAATTACCGTAAAGGTGTGAGAGGGATCGGAAATATGTTTGCCGAGATCACTTTCCTGAAATCCTTCGTGCTGAAGTCAAGCTTCGGGGTTGACGGAGGCTATTATAAAGGAGAAAGTTTTACTCCTAAATTCACTGTTTATGAACCCAACGGGTCTCCTTCCCAGCAGCAAAACCTCATGAGCGGGCTCTCGAAAGACTGGAGTGATAATATTACATGGCTTTGGGAAAATACGCTCACCTATTTTCATGATTTCAATAAGCATTCTCTTAATGTTGTCGTGGGTTATACCATGCAGAATACTACTTCAGAGGGGGTCAACCTTTATGGAAGGAATATAATCCGCGACAGCCCCAATTTCTGGTATATCAACCCCGCCTATGTCTATGACCCATCAAATAATGTAAATACAATCAATTCTATCAGCAATGGCGTTGATCCGGGAGCATATTATTCGATGGTCTCCTTGCTGGGCCGCGTGAATTATACTTATGACAAGCGGTATATTGCAACATTGACCTTCAGAAGGGACGGATCGTCAAAATTCAGCGAACAGAACCGCTGGTCAAACTTTCCCTCGGTAGCTGCGGGCTGGAATATCTCACAGGAGAAATTCATGAAGAAAGTCAGCTTCATTTCGAATCTTAAGATCCGTGGAAGCTGGGGACAGATCGGTAATGACAAAATAGAGTATTACGACCGTTATTCAAGAGTCGACAACAGCATGGTTGCGGTCTTCGGCTCAAATGCCACAGCCTACCCGGCAGCATCTTACGGTGTAAGCGGAAACCCTGACCTGAAATGGGAAGTATCGTCCCAGTTTGATGCTGGTCTTGAAACAGGCTTTTTCAACAACCGCCTGACCGGGGAGTTTGACTTTTACAATAAAACAACAAATGACATCCTGGTCGAACTGTCAACACCCGGGTATTTTGGCAACGGCCCCGGCCAGAAAGTCAGGTTTAACGCAGCTTCTGTTCTCAACAGGGGTTTCGAATTCAACGTGGGCTGGAAGGATAAAGCCGGCCAGCTGAAATACGGAGTCAGTTTCATTGGGACCACTATCCATAACGAGGTACTAAAAATCGGAGGCAACAGTGGGGTTGATTCGGTTTTAATGGGAGGCTACCTGGGAAATGGCGTTGCCGTAACCCAAAGCAAAGTTGGTTTGCCAATCGGGGCTTTTTACGGTTACAAGACCGACGGGGTATTCCAGTCCCAGGCCGAACTCAATGCCTATCCGCATGATCCGCAGGCAGGGGTGGGCGACCTGAGGTTTGTTGATGTGAACCATGACGGGGTTATCAACGGTCTGGACCGCACATACATTGGGTCCCCTATACCTAAATTTATCTTTGGATTTAATTTCGACCTGGAATTCAAGGGTTTTGATTTCTCGGTAAACATCCAGGGGCAGACAGGAAATAAAATATTCAACGGCAAGGATGCTGTAAGGCCTGATCCTTATAACTTTGAAGCCAGTGTGCTCAGCGCCTGGTATGGACCCGGCACCAGCAATAAAGAACCACGTGCATCCTACGGAGGTTATAATTACACCCCATCCGACCGCTTTATCCAGGATGGCTCCTTCATAAGGATACGAAATGTCATCCTTGGGTATACCCTTCCCCAGAAGCTCAGCAATAAAATTTATATGCAAAAGCTGCGTTTCTACTTAAAAGTGGACAACCTTTACACATTGACAAAGTTCACAGGTTACTCCCCTGAAATCGGCAGCAATGATGTGCTTTCGAATGGAATTGATTACGGCGGATATCCCGTAACAGCTTTGTATGCATTTGGTATTAACATTACAATGTAAAGATTATGAAACCCACGATAAAAACAATTATCTTCTTTCTTTTCATTTCGGGCCTGTTTATCACCCCCGGATGTAAGAAATTTCTGCAGAAAGACCCTCAGGGAACCATGACCCAGGAATCATTCCCGGTATCTGCCTCAGATGCATTGCTTGCAACTAATGCAATTTACACCACAACACGCGAATGGTATTATCATTCAGGAGGTTATCCCATCCTCGACATCATGTCGGATGATGCACGGAAAGGTTCTAATCCGGCAGACCAGGTTGCTACTATAGGCCCTTATGATACATTCAAGATAACAACCACCCAGGACGGTCTCGACCGTTGGTGGAACCAGCTGTATGTTGGTATTAAACGCGCCAATGTGGTGCTTGAAAAAGTTCCGCTCATCGCTATGGATACTGCTTTGCAAACAAGGTACCTCGCCGAAGCTCATTTCCTCAGGGGCTTATTTTATTTCGACATGGTTCGTGCCTGGGGAGGCGTACCTATTGTTACCACTACCAACCCTCCTCTTAAACTCGGCCGATCCACTGAAGAAGAAACCTTTAACCTGGTCATCACCGACCTGCAGTTTGCCGAAAGCCACCTGCCGCTCCGCAGTGGTTACACAGCTCCCGACATGGGCAGGGCAACACAGGGAGCAGCCCAGGCTATGCTGGCCAGGGTTTATCTTTTCAGGAAGAATTACGTAAAGGCCGAAGAATATGCATTGAAAGTCATTGCCTCCAACCAATACCAGCTTGAGGCAAATTTTATCGACGCCAATGGGGTGAACGGCAATAACGGAAAGGAATCAGTGTTTGAGGTTGGCGCCCTGCAGTTTGAAGGAACTGAAGTCGGCGGTGACCAGTATGCAAACACCCAGGGAGTGAGAGGAACACCTAATCGCGGATGGGGTTTTAACCGTCCAACTCCTTCCCTGACCAATTCTTTTGAAAGCGGGGATCCCCGCCTGAAAGGTACTGTCATCAATCTGAAAGATACTATTGATGGTATCGTTATTTTAGGGGACGGAACCACCCCCGCAGTTACAAAAGATTCTGCAGGCAATATCATCGAAGTTCAGTGCTACAACCGTAAAGTATGGGTGCCTGGGGATAATACACAAACCCAATGGGGCCATCACCGCAGGCTGGTCAGGTATGCCGATGTGCTATTGATGGAGGCTGAAGCACTCAACGAAAACAACAAACCTGCCGAAGCCCTTGTATATCTGAATATGATCAGGGCAAGGGCCCGCCAGGGGCAGAGCGGCCTGCTCCCTGATATCACAACGACTGACCAGTCGCAACTCCGTGATATTATCTTTAACGAAAGGAGGCATGAACTGGCAATGGAAGGATGGAGGTTCTGGGACCTGGTAAGAACCGGGCGTGCGCCCTCCGTACTTGGCCCCCTGGGCTTTATCACAGGGACTCACGAACACCTTCCGGTGCCTCAGAGCGAGATTGATATTTCACAAGGAACTTTATCACAAAATCCGGGTTATTAACATCTTCTTTTTATATTTTTCATCTAAAAAAATCAATTATTATGAGAAAACAGATTGTAACATTAAATGTTGTTCTTCTTGCGCTGGTAATGCTCATAGGTGGCATCAGCTGTAAGAAAAGCAGTGACAGTACCACTGCATTCGGACTTTCGTCCCTGATGTGCGGCACCATCGATATGAATGGAGCCACCTCGCCTTCTAACATTCCTGTAAACCCGACCATCGTCGCCACATTTACAGTTGGTGTCAGCGCGGCAAGTGTGACTAACGCAATAACTCTTACCAGGAGCTACGACGGAGCTGTTATCAGCGTAACCGCCACTGTTTCAGGAAATACTATTACTATCGTTCCAACTACCGGGCTTGCCAACGGATCGTTGTATACACTCGGCTTCACTTCGAAAATCACTTCCACCGACGGTCAGGGACTGGCAGCTTTCGTAAGGACCTTCACGACCATCGGGTCATTTATCCCCGATGGTATGATCGCGTATTACACATTTGAAAATACCGCCTCCGACGTTCTGAATAATTATAACCCGAAGGTTGGTGGCGTGATCGGGCTTACTTATGCCACTTCATTCTCACCCGCAGCAGGGATGGCCGCCAAATTCGACGGAGCAACCACTCTTATTGAAATACCTAAAGGTGACTCCCTGGAGCATTCCCAGGATTTCACACTGGCTTTCTGGGTTAAAGCCGACTCCACCAAGCATGGTCAGTTTGTTATGGGCCTTGCAGGCTGGTATGGTTTCCAGTTTGAAATTGCCGGCGATTATACATGGTGTAAACTTGCCGCCCAATATAAAACCAATACTGCTTCCGCTTCACAGGACCTCTGGTTCCCGGGCGATGGGAAAACCAAAGACAACGGTGGATGGAAAGGCTGGACCTTCTGCAAAGACCTGACCAATGCAGGTGGTGTGAAATTTCTCATTGCCAATAAATGGGTCAATGTTGTTTGCCGTTTCACTGCTTCAACCAAGATAGCAACCATGTATTTCAATGGAGAAAAAATGAAAGAGCAGGATTACAACCTTTATGATGCTCCAATGCCAGAGGCACAAGGACTGGTATACAACGGGGCAGCCGGGAACAATACCTTTGTTTTTGGCTTCATTCAGGATAAGGAAAATCCTACAATTGCTGATTCATGGGCAAATTATGACGACCCAGCCAATAACCATTTCAAGGGCCTTCTCGACAACGTCAGGTTCTGGCATAAATCGCTGACCGACCAGGAAATCCAGATGATGTACAATTCAGAGAAACCGTAATATTCTCTGGCATCTTTCGCAGAGAGGGTTTTGGTTTTCCTTAACCCTCTCTGTTTTCTTAAAATACCGCTGATGAAATCACAATGGTTTGTAGTTTTATGCCTGTTAACGTTTATTTTAACAGTCGATTCCTGTAAAAAATCCGCGGATGTATTAACTCCCGGGGCATTACATCTTGCATATACAAGAATCGGCACCGTTTACCTGAGTATTGACACCCCGAATACAGGCCTGGCTGTTGACAGTGCAATCGTAATCTCGTTTAATGAGATGATTGACACCAGCACGGTAAGGGCCGGTGTCAGCCTGAAAAAAAGCGACCAGTCGCAGGTTGCCTGCAACATCACTTTTTCAAATAATTTCACTTCCGTCAGGCTATCACCTAAACTACCGCTGGAACATGCAATCCAATATACCCTGCAACTGGGTTCCGGGATAAAAGGAGCGCAGGCTGAGACGTTTCCTGGGGTAAGCTACAGTTTTACCACCATCAACGGTAAAATGAGACTTGAATCAATCACCCTGAACGGGATTAATTTCATGGGTCCGGCTGTCCTTTACAATATTGACTATAACACGGTCAATATCCAGGTCAGGTTTTCGGAGGCCCTTGATTCATCAAATTACAAATCGGAATTTTATCTTTCAGAAGGCCTGCCTCTGGGGTTTAACCTCTCAAGCGACCGCAAAAGTCTCACCATTTCAAACGGCAGTAAGCTTACCGACATCAAAAGATATGCATTCGCAATTTCATCAAACCTGAAGTCAAAGAGTGGATTTATATTTGACGGCTTTTCAAACTCTTTTTACACCAGGCTTGATTCAACCCCTAAATTTCCAATTATCCCTGATGAAGATCTGTTAACCCTGATACAACAGCAGACCTTCAGGTATTTTTATGATTTTGCGCATCCTTCCTGCGGCATGGCCAGGGAAAGGAATACTTCAGGAGATATAGTTACCACAGGCGGTTCAGGGTTCGGTATCATAGCCCTGGTAGTTGGGATGCACAGGAATTTCATTACCAGGGACCAGGGGCTTACCCGCCTGGCCAAGATCCTGACCTTCCTCGAAACCTGCGACCGCTTCCACGGTGCATGGCCTCACTGGCTGAATGGCAGTAACGGGAAAGTTGTGCCGTTTACAGAACAGGACGACGGAGGGGATCTTGTTGAGACTTCTTATATGGCTGAAGGTTTATATACCATGCGCCAGTATCTTGATTCGACAAATGTGAGTGAGAAATCACTTATCAGCAGGATCACCACCCTGGTTAACGGAGTGGAATACGACTGGTATACAAGGGGGCAGAATGTGCTTTACTGGCACTGGTCCCCCGACTACGGATGGGCTATGAATATGCAGATAAGGGGGTATAATGAGGCCCTTATTACCTACATCATGGCCGGAGCTTCACCAACACATCCTGTGAGTGCGGCAGTTTATCATCAGGGCTATGCCCAGAACGGCACAATAAAAAACGGGAACAGTTTCTACGGCTTTATCCTCCCTCTTGGTGAAGACTACGGCGGCCCGTTGTTCTTCACACATTATTCTTTCCTGGGAATTGACCCGCGGAACCTGAATGATGAATACGCCAATTACCGGATACAGAATATGAACCATTCGATGATCAATTACTCCTATTGTGTTGCTAACCCACAGCATTTTCTGGGTTACAGTTCCCATTGCTGGGGGCTTACGGCAAGCGACAATCCATGGGGATATAATGCCCAGTCGCCGACCAATGACCTTGGCGTCATTACCCCAACCGCTGCCGTTTCGGCCCTGCCCTATACACCGGTCCAGTCAATGAACGCAATCAGGCATTTCTATTATATCCTTGGTGACAGATTATGGGGAACATATGGATTTTACGATGCCTTTGATATGACGGCAGGCTGGTGGGCCGATTCATATATTGCTATCGACGAAGGGCCAATTATTTGCATGATCGAGAATTACCGTTCCCAACTGCCCTGGAACCTGTGTATGAGCAGCCCTGAAGTAAAGGCATCACTGACAAAACTAGGTTTTACATATTAATTAGTAATCCCGGTCCATTAAATATTAAACCTCATGCATTTTCATTCCGGATCTTTGAAATCCTGCCTGCTTATATTCATCCTTAACCTGCAGATCCTGGTTGCGATTTCCCAGGAGGCCAGGGTTAACAGACTTTCCCCGGCCGACAGCATCAAGGTTGAGACATTGATCTCAAGGATGACCCTTGATGAAAAGATCGGACAATTGACTTTACTGGCATCGGCATGGAACGCAACCGGTCCGGCAATGAATGCCGATTGTGAGCAACTCATAAAATCCGGGAAGGCAGGTGCGGTCCTCAATTTTTACACTGTGGATAAAGTGAGGGACCTTCAGAAACTTGCCGTAAACGGATCCCGTCTCGGGATACCGCTGATATTCGGTAATGATGTAATCCACGGTCATCGCACTATTTTCCCAATCCCTCTTGGCCAGGCTGCTAGCTGGGATATTGCCGCCATTGAAAAAGCCGAACAAATTGCCGCCATGGAAGCCTCCGCCGAAGGGATCAACTGGACCTATGCCCCCATGGTGGATATTGCACGCGATCCGCGATGGGGAAGGGTTGCTGAAGGGGCAGGGGAAGACACATGGCTTGGTAGCCTCATCGCCAAAGCCAGGGTCAGGGGTTTTCAGGGTGACAATTATACGGATGGGAAGCATGTTCTGGCTTGCGTAAAACATTTTGCGGCCTATGGTGCCGCTGCTGCAGGCCGCGATTATAACATTGTCGACATCTCCCCTGTCTCCCTTATTGAAAACTATCTTCCGCCTTATAAAGCCGCTGTTGATGCAGGTGTAGCTTCTGTGATGACTTCTTTCAATGAGATCAATGGCATACCTTCAACAGCCAATCGCTGGCTTCTTAACGACCTGCTTAGAAAAGAGTGGGGTTTCAGGGGGTTTGTAGTCACCGACTGGACCTCGATAAATGAAATGGTAGCCCATGGCGTGGCTGCCGATTTGAAAGCTGCTGCCAGCCTGGCTATGAATGCCGGTGTTGACATGGATATGCAGGGAAGTGCTTTCCTGAATCACCTGGAAGAACTATTAAAAGAAAATAAGGTAACGCAGGCAGCCATTGACGAAGCTGTTCGCCGTGTTCTAACAGCAAAATTTCAACTGGGTTTATTTACCGACCCTTATCGCTTTTGCAATAAACAACGCGAACAAACCGAAATCATGACTAAAGAAAGTCAGGATTTTGCAAGGAACCTGGTAGCCGAAAGCTGTGTCCTTCTTAAAAATTCCAACAACACACTCCCTGTCCCCCCGGGTGCAAAAAGTATTGCGGTGATAGGCCCCCTTGCAGATTCCAGGAAAGATATGCTGGGTAACTGGTATTCAGCCGGGAAATGGGAGCAGGCAGTCAGCCTGCTCGAAGGGCTCAGGAACCGGTATGGCAAACAACTGAGGATTGTTTATGAGAAAGGCTGCAACCTGAACGACAGCTCGGTCAGCGGCATTGATGCTGCAGTCAAGGCAGCCAGGGAAGCAGATTTTGTAATCCTTTCACTGGGGGAAAGCGGCGAGATGAGCGGTGAGGCAGCTTCCCGGACGAATATCGACCTTCCGGGCATGCAATACACCCTTGCAGACGCAGTCATAAAAGCAGGGAAACCAACGGCAGTAGTGCTTTTTAATGGACGTCCCCTGGCAATCAGCAGGCTGGACCAAATCGCACCGGCTATCCTTGAAACCTGGTTCGGCGGGACACAGGCAGGGAACGGAGTTACCGATGTTATTTCAGGCGACGTTAATCCCTCAGGAAAGATCACGATGAGTTTTCCCAGGAACACCGGCCAGATCCCGGTATATTACAATGTGAAAAATACAGGAAGGCCTTACAGCGCTGACCGCCCTGATGAAAAATATGTTTCCAGGTACCTCGACTGTCCGAATACACCTCTTTATCCCTTCGGATTTGGCCTGAGTTATACAATCTTCACATACTCCGGCATCAAAGCAGTTGTTGATGGCAACAGCATTACGATTTCAGCAAAGGTCGCCAACTCAGGCGGATGCGACGGTGAAGAAGTTGTACAACTTTACATCCAGGACAAAGTCGGCAGTATTACAAGACCTCTCAAAGAACTTAAAGGTTTTAAAAAGCTGATGATCAAAAAAGGGGAATCGGTGAATGTTTCATTCACCATCAGCCGGGAAGATCTTTCTTTTTATCATCCTGACCTGATGAAGTACTGGGAACCCGGCGAATTCAATGCATTTATTGGAGGGAGTTCTTCAGAGGTAATTTCTGCCTCGTTTAAGCTCTGAGTAACCACCTCCTCTGAATCAGTTTATTGAAGCTTTCGCTGAAACAGGAATTATGTTTCAGCCGGTTCCCTGCCGCTGCAGGGTGATACAATTCTTGAAACTCAGGTTAACGTTATAATAAGGAACCATATGAAGATCAGAAACTCTCTGCTGTTTTTATTCTTTACCCTGTCCCTGGCTGCCGCACAAGCCCAGAACACCGTTTTCACATCCCATGGGAAAGTAAAATTTCCAACAACATCCGCCGACGAGAAAATGCTCGACTCGATACAGCACAAAACTTTTCTCTTCTTTTTGCATGAATATCATCCCGGGAAGGGGATTGTTAAAGACCGAACTACCAGCACTTCACCCTGCAGCATTGCAGCAACCGGGTTTGGCATTCCCGCTTTTGCAATTGGTGCGGAAAGGAACTGGATCAGTCGCGGACAAGCCGCCGAGATCACGCTTAAAATTCTTACGTTCTTTATGAATTCCGTTCAAAGCACCGGTACAAATGTGACCGGTTATAAAGGATTCTATTATCATTTCCTTACTATGGATTCCGGCACGCGTAAATGGAATTGTGAACTTTCGTCAGTAGATACAGGCCTTTTGATGATGGGTGTCATCTTTGCCAGGAACTATTACAGCAAGGATAATGACATTGAAAAACAGATCCGCTCACTCTCGGCAATTCTGCTTCACAGGATCGACTGGAATTTCATGGTATTGCCCGCTTCAAGTCAATATGCTTCTACTATTTCCATGGCCTGGACTCCCGAAAAAGGGTTGGAGGATTTTGGCTGGAGCGGTTATAATGAAGCACTTTTCCTGTATATTCTGGCAGCAGGCAGCGGGATGAACAATGCAGAACAATGCTACGGTTCTTGGTTGAAAACATATAAGTGGTACACACCATATAAAGGATTATCTCATGTTGCTTTTCCTCCCCTGTTCGGCCACCAGTTTTCACAGGCATTTATAGATTGCCGTGGTTTGGTTGATAAGTACATGAAGGAAAAAGGAATCGATTATTTTGAAAACTCCCGCCGCGCAACCTATGTTCAGCGAAAGTATGCAACTGAAAACCCGAAAGGCTGGATTGGTTATGATTCGCTTTGCTGGGGAGTTACAGCAAGTGACGGCCCCCCCGACAAATTTAATTTTGGGAATAAAAAATTCCTGGGATATGCAGGAAGGGGAACCAGCGGACCGGAATACAATTATTTTGATGATGGGACTATCGCCCCCTACGCTGCCCTCTCATCATTGCCTTTTGCGCCTGAAATAGTGTTCCCTGCAATTAAATCAATGAATAAAAAGTATGGCGCTGAATTATGGGGGAAATACGGTTATTATGATGCCTTCAACCCTACGGCAAAATGGGTAGACGATGATTTTCTAGGTATAGATGAGGGCCCCATGCTGATCATGATAGAAAACTTCAGGACGGGCCTGGTCTGGAACAACGTGATGAAGGATACTATTATACAAAAGGGGTTGAACAAACTTGGCTTTGAATATGTGAAATAAAATTTACTCATGTTATGAAAAATCATATCCGGAAGAGGCTGTTTATACTATTCCTGTCGGTTTTTGCAACTTTCATCACTTCCGCCCAGATATCAACACTTGACTCCTTTGAAAACAAGAATGGCTGGACTTTCATCAGATCCGACGGGGTGAATCTTAAATTATCCATTGAAAAAGGGTTGACGGGCAACGCGATCCGTTTTGATTATGATTTCACCAATGGAACCGGTTATGGAGGCATACAGAAGTTGTTTCCTATAGACCTGCCCGACAACTATGAATTTACATTCTCTTATAAAGCCGAATCCCCTGCCAATAATTTTGAGATAAAATTTATTGACAGTACGGGTAATAATGTCTGGTGGGTTAACAACCACAACTTTGACTTTTCAAGAGAATGGAAAAAGGTTAGGATAAAAAAAAGACATATCCGCTTTGCCTGGGGACCAACTACCGACCAGAATCTAAAACGGATTGACAGGATTGAATTTACTGTTTCATCGTTTGTTGGCGGCAAAGGCACAATCTGGATTGATGATCTGAAGTATGAGCCGCTTCAGCCCGAAACTCAATCCTACCCTATTCCTGTAATTACAGCAAGTTCAACTTTGCCTGGTCATTTGCCTGAGTTTATTTCCGATCACTCAAATGAGACATTCTGGGAAAGCACTGGCAATAAAGACCAGGTTGTTTGCTTTGACTTTAAAGTACTCAGGGAATTCGGCGGTTTACAAATCAATTGGCTGAAAAATAAATATGCGAAAGATTTTGATGTTTTTTTATCGGATGACGGCCAAAAATGGGAAAAAGTTTATTCTGTTAAATCAAACCAGGGTGATGTTAGTTTTATAAGGCTTCCCGAAACAGAAGCAAAATACCTTCAGATAAGCCTTTTAACAAGCAATTCCGAAAAAGGCTTCGGTATAAATGAAGTGAAATTTCTGGACATTAAAAACTCCATGAGCCCGAATGATTTTTTAATTTATGCCGCTAAAAATTCCCCGCCGGGAAATTATCCGAGGTACTTCTCAGAACAGGCTTCTTACTGGACAATTACCGGCGTTAACAATGATGTGAAGGAAGCGCTGATCAATGAAGATGGAATGGTTGAAGTTGATAAAGCACTGTTTTCGATTGAGCCGATGATAAAATCAGGGGATTCTCTTTATAACTGGAGCAACGTTAAATCATCTCAGTCAATGGGGACTCCCGGGGATAAGGGTGACTTTAATTTTGTGCCATCTGTGAGCTGGCAGCTTCCCGATCTTCAATTCGTAACCGGTGTAACGGCAAGCGGGGAGGCAAACAAGGATTCGAGGCTTGATATCAGCTATTCCTTTACAAACCTGTCGGCCCGGCCAAAAGATTTTGAATTTTATCTGCTGATACGCCCATACCAGGTCAATCCTTATTACCAGTTTCTGAATCTTACCGGAGGGTCGGGGAAAATAAATTCCGTCAAGGAAGAAGCCGGCGGAGTTATAGCTGTTGATGACAAAGTTATCCTGCCCCAGAAAAAGTCTAGTTCTTTCGGTGCGTTCAGCTTTGATAACGGTAATATTGTTGATCTTTTACGTAAAGGTAACTTCCCCCGGGATAAATCTGCCGGGGATCAGAACGGGCTGGCCAGCGGGGTCCTTAAATATTCATTGCACTTAAATCCCGGTGAACATATCCGTTTCTTTTTGGTTGTTCCGTTTTATGGCAGAAAAACCGGTGACCAGGGACTTAACAATGATTATATCGCAAAGGAATCTGATAAAGCCACTGAATTCTGGAAAACGAAAACGGGGCATATAAAGTTTAACCTGCCTGAATCGGCAAACGGGATAATAAATACATACAGGTCAAATCTTGCATACATCCTGGTCAACAGGGACAAGGCAGGTATTCAGCCTGGTTCGCGTTCGTATGAACGCAGCTGGATACGCGACGGAGCATTGACCTCATCAGCGCTTCTGAAGTCAGGTATCGTGGCTGAAGTCAAAGATTTTATTGAATGGTTCACCTCTCACCAGTTCCAGAACGGGAAAGTCCCCTGCGTGGTTGATTTCAGGGGGCCCGATCCGGTTCCCGAAAACGACAGCCACGGGGAGATGATCTACCTCATCCGCGAATATTTCAACTTTACAAAGGATACGGTTTTTCTCAGGTCAAAGAATAAGAATGTACTTAAGGCTGTAGAATATATCGAATCGCTGATCGCCGAACAGTCAACCAGCCGCTTTAAAAACGGCAACGACAGTGTGCGGGCCTGTTACGGACTAGTAACCGAATCGATCAGCCATGAAGGTTATTCGGCAAAACCCATGCACTCTTACTGGGATGATTTCTTTACCATGAAAGGATTGAAAGATGCTGCCGAGATCCAGAAGATCCTTGGCGAGAAGGAATCCTATGAAAGAATTTCAAAAGTTCGCGATTCATTTAAGGAGAACCTGTACAACTCATTGCAGCTTGCAATGAAATCAAAGAAAATAAATTATATCCCCGGTTGTGCCGAGCTCGGTGATTTTGATGCCACATCAACCACTATCGCCTTAACCCCCTGCAATGAACTGATCAATTTGCCAAAGCCACAGGTTTATAACACGTTTGATAAGTATTTTGAATTCTTTAAAAACCGCAGGGACGGAAAGACTGACTGGATTAATTACACTCCTTATGAAAATCGTTTGATCGGTTCATTTATACTGTTGGATCAGCCTGAAAGAGCCCATGAGTTAATAGCGTTTTTCCTGCATGACCAGCGCCCTCAGGGATGGCATGACTGGGCGGAAGTCGTGTGGAAAGAATACCGTGCTCCAAAGTATATCGGCGACATGCCTCACACCTGGGTCGGAAGTGATTTTATAAATGCCATCCGTGCCATGTTCGTTTATGAAAACGAATATGACCAATCTCTTGTTCTGGCTTCGGCGCTTTACCAGGATTGGATCGATTCGCCGGCGGGAATGTCGGTAGAACATCTTCCCACTTATTACGGGGAAATCTCCTATTCAATTAAAAAAGATAAGGACAGATACATATTTTCAATTTCCGGTGATCTGAAACTTCCTCCCAATGGCATAAAGATCAAGAACTTTAACGGCTCGAAGCTGCCTCTCAGAGTCACCGTTAACGGTCAAGGGCAAAACGGTTTTACCGAAAAGGAGATTTCAGTAAAAACCTGTCCGGCAGAGGTGGTGATTTATTATTAAAAGAGCAGGACCATATAGAAATACATTAACCATAAGGGACACCTATAATGGAGCAAGAAACAGTAAAGGACCAGAATTCAAAACCGGAACACCAGATCCGCTTTTCTCAGTTGGCTGCTTATGGCGCCGGGGGCATTATCCCTATTGCACTCTTCAATATAGCGGGGATACTTGTGGGACTGATGGGCAATATAAGCCTGGGACTGAGTGCGTTCTGGCTGGGAGCCATCCTGATTGTTCCACGTTTATGGGATGCCCTTTCCGATCCTTTTATCGGCCACCTTTCTGATAATACCCGGACCCGTTGGGGACGCCGGCGACCCTATTTGCTGGTTGGCGGAATACTCGTTGCAGTTTTTTTTGTGGTCATCTGGTGGATTCCAAAAGGGGATATGGTGCGAACGTGGTTCCCTTCGGATACGGGTTTTCAGTGGTTCCAGCTTTGCTATATTCTTTTTTCCCTTCTCCTGTTTTTTACTGCCGTTAATCTTTTCGAGATCCCTCACGGCGCCCTTGGCATGGAGATGACCACCGATTACCACGAACGTACCCGGCTGTTCAGTGCAAAGAGTTTCGTAGGCAATCTTTTTGCCATGGGCACACCCTGGCTTTTTGCCCTCGCCAGCATGGAAATTTTCAAAGGTCCCGGAGGAAATGAAGCCGATGGCATGCGTTATGTTTCCCTGATGATCGCTGCTTTCCTCATCCCGCTCTCTTTCTGGTGGTTTTTCAAATTACGTGAACCGGGATTTGTAAAAGCTGCAAAGCATGAAAAAACACCCTTTTGGCAAGACATGAAGCATACAGCCACCAACAGGAACTTTATCATGCTGACGCTGACGATCTTCACGCTGGCTATGGGCTTTAATTTCGTCCAGCTGATAGGGTCATATATCCCTATTTTTTATGTTTTCGGGGGAGATAAGGTTGCCGGAGCTTACCTGCTCGCGATCAACGGGATGATCTGGGCTATCACCGGGGTGCTGGCAGTATTTCCCCTCAACTGGATCAGCCCGAAACTGGGTAAAAGAAATACGCTGACCATTGCTATTTTACTCATGTGTCTTGCACAACTATCTAAAATTGTATGCTATAACCCTTCACATCCCTACCTGATCATCATCCCCACGGTTCTTCTTTCTGCCGGCATGCTGTTTTTCTTCACCCTTGGATCTTCCATGGTGGGCGATATCTGTGATGAAGATGAATTAAAGACCGGGTATCGTTCAGAGGGCAGTTATTACTCGGTATTCTGGTGGTTCATCAAAATGGGATCCGCCCTGGCCAGCTTTGTAACTGGTGTGTTGATCGTATTTACCATGTTTGACGAAACCCAGGTTACGAAAGTCGATAAAATACAGGGAAGTGTACGTGAGATGCGCAGCACCGTTCAGTTCTGGAAAGGCTACCATGGAATAACCAGCGCAAATCAGGAGTGGCTTGAAAACACTAAAACCCGGAACTCTGAAGCTCTCAATGAGTCAAAAGAATATCTCACTTACCTGGGAAAAGAATCACTTAAAAACCAGGATGAGACGAACGTGAATCTGCATGAATATCCGAACCAGAAGAAAAATGAATTGCTCAACGCCATCTCCACTACAAAAGCAACCATTGGTTCGCTGGAACAGCTGCAATTGAGTTTTGAAAAACCAGGGGCCGGCGCCCAATCCTCCAGGCTTGACAGCCTCATCAAAGAAGCAATCCCGCTTACACTACAGACGAAGATCGTAAAAGCAAGGATCAACTCATTTGAGCTTATGTCGCGGCTGGAAGATAAATCCCTGGGAACAAAGAACAGCAAAGCACATTATAATAAGCTTATGGAGGAGGTAACAGGGGTGAATAACCGCCTTTTAAACCTGAACACGAAATCATCACCCGATTCTCTGGAAAAAGAGCTCGGCTCAATCGAAAGCAGCATCATGCCACTCACCCAGCAAACACCTTATACGCTTTTAATGATGAGGGTTGTTGAGATCGGGTTGCCTTTGCTATTAAGCATTTTTTCTATTTTCTTTGTCCTTCGCTACTCCCTCACAGAAAAACGAAGCCATGAAATTAAGGACCTTCTTAAAAAAAGAGCACTGAACAGTGAATAGTGAACAGTGAACGTTAATGATCGTGAAGAAAATCGTGACCAATATCCTGCATCCAGTTATCCAGTGACCAATGAACTTCAGCATTAAAGAAAACAATTTTTATCTCGATAACAAAAAGGTATTTCTCAATTCGGGGGAGATACATTACTTCAGGATCAAACGTGACTTATGGGACAAGCATCTCGACGAAGCCAGGGAGGCCGGCCTTACAACAGTGAGCACCTATGTTCCATGGGCCTGGCACGAACCTGAAGAGTCTGTGTTTGATTTTGAAGGCTCAACATGTCCCGAACGTGATCTCAAAGGCTGGCTTCAGCTATGCCAGGATCACAATTTGCATTGTATTGTAAAGCCGGGCCCGTTTATCCTTGCGGAGTTCCGTGGAGCCGGGCTGCCCGACTGGTTCCTGGGGCAATATCGCGATGAAGTCAAGATGCGCAACAGCAAAGGCGAAATTTTCCCAAGCGACGGAGTAAGCCTGTTTAATAAGAAATACCTGGAAAAAACAGCCCTTTGGTATGACCAGATCATGCCCTTCATAGCTGAACGTGAACTTTGGGCAGGCGGTCCGATCATCATGATGCAGGTCTGTAATGAGATCGGTGTATTTTCATGGCTTGCAAAGCAGGCCGATTATGGCAACGCAGTGAAAGAGCGCTTCATTTCATATTTATCACGGAAATTCACCGGCATTGCAGAGATAAACCATTTGTGGGGGACCGGATATAAGAACTTCGCTGATGTTGAGCTTCCCCCCGACGGCAAACTGCCCTATTCATCAAAGGGTGACCGCGGCCGTGATTATGAATGGCATTGTTTCTGGAGAACTTATTATGGCGACTACCTCAGGATGCTGACTGCCATGGCCCGTGAAAGAGGTGTGACAGTCCCCCTGTATCACAATCTTCCCGGATGGATCTATGGTAACGGTTATGAATTCCCCGTCAACATAACAATGTATGAAGATCTGTTCAGAGAGAAAAGCGAGATTGTTTTCGGGGTGGATCATATTCCTGAATTCATGTCATACCGCAATTTGCATGACGACCGTATCATAAATGATATCACTGCTGCAATGCAGGGGAGCAAGCCTTTGTTTGCCGCCGAATTCCAATGCGGTTCGCGGGAGTATCACGTGGTGCCAAATCCGCGTGAAATGGAGCTCTTCTACAAAGCAAGCGTTGCCAACGGCATCACCGGATGGAATTACTACATGTTCTCCCAGGGACGCAACCCGTTCCGCAAAGGTTATTCCGGGGAAACTTTTTACTGGTTCACCCCTCTCAATGCCGAAGGTGAGCGCGGCAGTGCCTTCCCCCTCGTCAGGCGGATGAATAAACTGGTTAAAACCTCCGAAAACCTTATCGTTAATGCAAAACGTAAAGCCGGGGTATGTGTCCTTTTTTATCCTCCGTATTATGCTACCGAGCTTGAAAGACCGCTTGAGGGCGGATGTGAGCTTCAGTTTACGCCTTCTGCCATCCGCAGACCTGCATACTTCGACGGATTGCTGAAAGTGTTGCAGGTGCTTAACATCGATTATAATATGGTTGATCTTTGTAAGGCTTCTGCGGATGAACTGGGTGAATACAAACAGGTTTGGGCCTTCTGCACCGACGAAATGAATGCAGATGATCAGCAGACCCTTGTTGATTATACCAAAGCGGGCGGCAACACCGTTATTTTCCCCTGCCTGCCCGATCGTGAGATGACGCAGGAACCATGCACCATCATCCGCGATGCACTCTCGGTATCCCCATCGGGAAAAGAAAGCATAGATTCACCCCTGATCGATGTCTTTGATTTTAAAGATATCAAGTGCGCTAATCCGCAGATAATTTACTCGGAAGAATCGCTTGCCGGTGCCGAAATTATTGCCCGGACCATCCCCGGTTCCGCCTGCGGGTTCATCAAAATTCTCGGCAACGGATCTGTGATCCACCTGGGAACCTGGATTGGATTCGACACCGAAGGCCAGAAACCCGTCTATGAAGCCATTCTCGGGAGATCAGCTGCAAAGCTCAGGCAGGCATGGACAGGCAACGATAATATCGCGGTAAGAGAAAGATTTACCGTAAATGGCTCCGGGGTTCTTTTCATAGGCAATTATTACAATGAAGAATATACAGGCAAAGTTACCTATACTCATCCCCAAAATGGTGAAGCTGTTACAATCCCCTACTCCCGGGGTGAGATCACATGGCCGGCCCTGTATTCCGTTTTAAGCCCGCTATGCCTGGAAGTTTCCGAGGGATTAAAGATCCTGCACTGCACCTCCGACATCCTCGGCATTGAAGAAAATTTTGGACAGATTGAGATTATGCTTTACGGCGATCGTGACCTGGCCGGGGAGATCGTTTTTGAAGGGGAGAATGTTAATAAAATAATATCGGCAACATTACGCGGTAAGACTGTCAAAGTTGTCCGTGATGAGAAACGTATCGCGTTCATATATAATCATAAGCACAAGACCGAGATGATCCTGAACATAGTCATAAGCTGAATTTCCCGTTTCAATACTATCAACATGCCGGTAAAAAGAACAATGAATATTAAAAACAAAACCGGGCTTTCCTTTAATTTCCTGGGAAATGGTTCCCTGAAGAGTATTGAAGCTGATACGGTCAGGATTAGCCTGAAAGCCGCAACAGCATTCTCAAAATCAGGGGCTAACATTTATCTCAGAAAGAGGTCAAACCCCTTTGAATTCAAGGCTCTGCTGGGTCCTGAAAGCAACAGCCGTTTTCTTATCAGTGAAGGTTCATTCATTGCCATGGGGCATTGGGCCTCACTTGATTATACATGTGTTTTGCAGCTTTCAGATAAAAGTCTCAGCTGGCAATGGGGCATTGATATTACCAACACTTCTGGAAGCCCTGTTGAACTTGACCTGATCTGTTTACAGGATGTGGGTTTAAAGCCAATAACCGACGGATTGATCAACGAACAGTATGTAAGCCAATACCTTGAAAGGCGTATTCTTGAAGATAAAAACCATGGTTCAGTAATATGCTGCCGCCAGAATATGAAAGAAACTGCCGGCAATCCATGGCTGATGATGGCATGTAAAAACACGGCAACATCCGCGAGTGTCGACGGCATGCAGTTTTATGGTAAAACGTACCGTGAAACAGGGATCCCTGAAGGCCTGCTTGCCGATAAACTTTGCGGCGAATATGCAGGCGAATCCTCTGTTCTTGCCATACAGGAAACACCATTTAACCTTGCAGCCGGCGACCATCATAAAAGTGATTTTGTTGCAAGTTATTTACCCGATCACCCCTGGGCAACATCAGACGATGACCTGAACCGCCTGGCCAGCCTGATTGCTGAATTCGGCGATGATGCTTCACCGGATACACGAAATGAATTGATTACCCCTGATAAGAATGTTTTCAATACCTCGGATTTTTTACCCGTGGATGACCTGAACGGGGATGATCTAAATGGATTTTTCGGGAGTGAAAGAAGGCAGGCTGAAATGGAGAATGGACGGCTTCTTTCATTCTTCTCAGGCCAAAGCAACCATGTGGTGCTTCGTTCCAAAGAACTGCTTGCCGACCGTCCACATGCCCATATCATGCAAGCCATGGCAGGCTTCGTCCCCGATGAAAACATTGTATCAACAACATCCTTTGCCGGCGGGGTTTTTAATTCACACCTTACCCAGGGTAATACTAATTTCAATATCCTGCTTTCGGTTTGCACCACTGCATTCAACCTCGATACGGAAACAGGGCAAAGGATCTTTGTTGAGATTGACGGCCTGAAATACCTGCTCGGACTCCCTTCCGCATTTGAGATCGGCCTGAATCATTGCCGGTGGATCTACAAACACGGAGATCATTGTTTCCAGGTCCGGAGCTGGACTTCCAAAACAGCCCCCCAGGTGAACATCGACTTTAAAGTGCTCAGCGGAGGCGAAGTGGACCTTTTAATAACCCATCATTTTGATCATCTGAACGGATGGACTGTCATCCCTGGCAAAACAGTCGGTGAATATGTGGCCAGGCCAAAGCTGGGCAGCATGATCACTACTAAATTTCCACAGGCACAATTCAGGATGATAGTTAATAGTATCAATTCTGATTACCTGGCCTGCGGTGATGAAGCCCTTTACAGCGATAATAAAAGCAGGGGTGACAATATGTTTATCGTCAGGGTGAAGGCAACATCAGATTTCTGTATGAGTTTTGCAGGTGAAGTATGTTCCCCCTGTAAACCAGTTAGAGTTGAAGATGCCGATGAGCAGTGTCTTGCCGATTGCCAGGATGCCGGGCGGGTGTGGCAGGACTTATCCTTGCATCTTTCAATCAAAGGGAACCAGGAAGATATAGCAGCCATTAAGGAAATCCTTCCCTGGTTTGGCATGAATGCGCTGACTCATTTCCTGACACCTTATGGCCTTGAGCAATTCAGCGGGGCGGCCTGGGGTACCCGCGACATAGCCCAGGGGCCTTTTGACCTGTTGTTATGCATGGAAAAATATAAAGAGGCCAAACAGGTGCTGAAGATTATTTTCTCAAATCAGAATCCCGATGGCGGATGGCCCCAGTGGTGGATGTTCGACAGCTATTCAAACATAAGGGCCGACAGCTCCCATGGAGATGTTTTTTACTGGTGCATTATTGCACTGGCTAACTATATAAAAGTTACAGGCGATATAGGGATACTCGGGGAGATCTTGCCTTATTATCATGAACATGGGGATAAAGAGGCCGAAAAAACCCCTCTGAGCGAACATATCGACAGGCTTATCGGGATGATCGTGAATTCCTTTCTCCCCGGCACTGCCCTGGTACCCTTTGGCGGTGGTGACTGGAATGATTCCCTTCAGCCAGTAAGCAGGGAGCTGGCTGGTCGCATGATCTCCAGCTGGACCGTTGAAATGAATTACCAGGCCTTTAATCAATACCGCCTGGTGTATGAGCTGACCGGCAATACTGCAAAAGCAAAAAAATTAAAAGATATCTGTGAACAGATCAAAACCGATTTTAACGGGTTCCTGATCAGGGATGGGGTTGTTGCCGGTTACGGACTGCTTGAAGAAGATGGCAGCATGAGCCTGCTGCTTCATCCCTCTGACAATAAAACCAATATACAATACAGTATCCTTCCGATGGACCGGGGCATAATCAGTGAGATTTTCACCAAAGAACAGGCCCGGCATCACCTGGATCTTATTGAACAGAATCTGAAGGGTCCCGACGGGGCGCGTTTGATGAACCGTCCTATTAAATATAAAGGGGGGATCCAGACCCTTTTCCAGAGAGCCGAAAGCAGCACCTTTTTCGGGAGGGAAATCGGCCTCATGTATGTTCATGAACATATCCGTTACGCCGAATCACAGGCCCGTGCCGGCAGGGCCGATGCTTTTGTAAAAGCCCTCCGCCAGGCTAACCCTGTTGCATACAGGGATATTGTTCCCTGCGGGGATATCAGGCAGGCAAACTGTTATTACAGCAGTTCCGATGTCACATTCAGGAACCGTTATGAAGCCGATGAACGGTACGATGAAATAAAAACCGGTAGAATCACCCTTAAGGGCGGATGGCGTGTGTATTCGAGCGGGCCTGGCATTTATGTCGCCCTGGTTGTTTCCCGCTTGCTGGGCCTCAGGGTTGAATCCGGAAAAATAGTTATAGATCCCGTGATCCCATATTCCATGGATGGTTTGTGTGCCTCAATAGAAATCATGGGTCATGCCGTAACATTTAAGTATTCAGTAAAGCAAGGCTGCTTCGGACCCAAAACTGTTTCAATTAACGGCAAAGCTGCTCGCTTCAGCTATGAAGAAAACAAATACCGCCAGGGCGGGGCGGTGATTATTGCCTCTGATTTCCTGGAAATGCTTGATGAGAAGGAGAATGTAGTGGAGGTAGGGCTGTAGAGCGATGATGCGGGATAACGGGATATATTTGAGCGAGCATCTCACACAAGCGGCCTTGTTATAGAAAGCGAAGCAACTTACATAAGCGGCCTTGTCTTCAAGGAGCGAACTTGTGAAATATTTCTAATCTGGGAATTGCAAGTGTGAGTGACGTAGAAGGCGCAGCCGCGATGTAAGGTTGCGAGCGAACCCTACTTCGCGGTTTTCTCTTCTATCCACTTCCTCGCATTCACAAACGCTTCGATCCAGGGGGCAACCTCATCCGCCTTACGGTCTTCAGGGTAATACGCCCACTGCCATGGCAGTACGGCATCTTCAATATGCGGCATTATCGCCAGGTGCCTGCCGTCAATCGATGAAATGCAGGCTGCATCATACTGTGAACCGTTGGGGTTTGCAGGATAGCCGTGATAGCTGAATTTTGCGGGGATATGGTAATTCTCCTCAGCCAAAGGGAAGTTGAACTTTCCTTCGCCGTGGGCGGTCCATACGCCAAGCCTCTCCCCCGCCAGGGAATGCAGCATCACCGAATGGTTCTCCTGAACGCTGAGATTGATGAATGCACATTCATATTTATGCGAATCGTTCCACGACATCTTCGGATGAAGTTCGTGTTCGGGATAGATGAGCCCAAGTTCAACAAGCAGCTGGCATCCGTTGCAAACCCCGAGGCTGAGCGTGTCTTTTCTTGAGAAGAAGTTATCAAGGGCCTTCCTCGCTTTTTCATTGTACAGGAAGGAGCCCGCCCATCCTTTAGCCGATCCCAGAACATCTGAATTGCTGAATCCTCCAACGAAGGCGATCATGTTCACATCTTCCAGGGTTTCCCTGCCCGAAATGAGGTCGGTCATATGGATATCTTTAACATCCATGCCTGCCATATACATGGCCCAGGCCATGTCACGGTCACGGTTTACCCCCTGTTCCCTGATGATTGCAGTTTTGACACCACCGGGTTTGCGGCGTTCCATGTCTATGCCGTACTGCCTGGCTTTGCCTGTAAATCCTTCTGCGAACCTGAATTTCAATGGCTGGTTCCTGTAGTTGGTATAACGCTCCAGTGCCAGTTTCTCCCCGCATTGCCTGCGGTCGAGAAGGTATGAAGTTTTAAACCATATATCCCTGTAATGGTCTATATCGAGGGACCAGGATTGTTTATGATGGCGGATGATCATTCTGCGTTCATCCGACGGGCGGCCGATGGTGCGAGCCTTCAGGCCTGCGGATGTTTCAATTTCGGATTGCATGGCTGAAGCGTCGCTTCCATTGACCTGGAGCACAATCCCGGGATTTTCCGAAAACAGCAATTTAAGCAGGTCCTTCTCCCCTGTTTCATCAAGATCAATTTCCAGGCCAATCCCGGTATGCGGGAAAGCCATTTCGAGCAGGGTTGTTATAAGTCCTCCGGCGGCAATATCATGGCCGGCAAGAATCCGGCCGGCATTGATCCAACCCTGGATGACGGTAAAGGCAGCAGCAAAAGCACCCGGGTTTTTGATATCCGGTGCAGAGTCGCCGAGCCTGTTTACAGTCTGGGCAAAGCTGCTGCCGCCCAGGGAATACTCATCCGCAGTCAGGTTTATGTATAATAAAACCGTTCCTTCACCGGTGGAAAGAAGCGGGCTCACCGCTTTGCGTACTTCGGAAACTTCGGCTACAGCTGAAATTATTACGGTGCCTGGAGAATACACTACTTCCCCGCCGGGATATTTTTGGGTCATTGAAAGGCTGTCTTTCCCTGTGGGGACGTTAATGCCAAGGCTGATGGCAAATTCGCTGACCGCCTGAACAGCCTTATATAGCCTTGCATCTTCTCCGGCGTTTTTACAAGGCCACATCCAGTTAGCGCTGAGCGAAACGCCTTTCAAACCGTATGTAAGGGGAGCCCACACAAGGTTTGTCAATGCTTTGGCTATCGAAAGCCTTGACCCGGCGGCAGGGTCGATGAGCCCTGCGGCGGGTGCATGGCCGAAAGAGGTTGCAATACCTTTTTCGCCCCTGTAATCAAGGGCCACTATGCCCAGGTTGTTCAGCGGAAGCTGAATGGGGCCGCAGGTTTGCTGCATTGCAATTTTTCCCGAGACAGCCCGGTCAACCTTGTTGGTCAGCCAGTCCTTGCAGGCAACGGCTTCGATTTGCAGGAGCTGTTCGAGGAACTTCTCAAGTTCCGGCTGTGAGACGGGAGATGAAGGATATCCAACATCCTGCATCCTGTATCCTGCATCCGTGCTGTCTCTCATAATCGTCTTCGGGGGTTTGCCGAAGAAATCATCCACATTGAGGTCGATAGGATGGCTCCCGTTACGGCGGTCTTCAAAGACCAGCTGGTGGTCGCCGGTAGCTTTTCCGGTATGATAGATGGGAGCCCTTTCACGCCGGGCTACCTCCTCAAGCAACTTGATATCTTCATCCCTGATCAGCAGCCCCATTCTCTCCTGGGATTCATTGCTGATGATCTCTCTGTCGCTAAGGGTAGGATCGCCTATAGGGAGGGCATCGATATGGATCTCTCCACCCGTGGCTTCAACCAGTTCGGATATTGAATTGAGGTGCCCGCCTGCTCCGTGGTCGTGAATTGAAACTATAGGGTTCTTTTCCATTTCAACCATGGCTCGTATGGCATTGAAAACCCTTTTCTGCATTTCGGGATTCGAGCGCTGTACCGCGTTCAGCTCAATGGCATTCCCGTATTCGCCAGTGGCTACGGAGGATACAGCGCCTCCGCCCATGCCGATACGGTAGTTGTCGCCGCCCAGTATGACGATGATCTCACCGCCTTCAGGTTCGTCTTTCAGGCTGTCTTCTTTTTTTCCATACCCGATGCCGCCTGCAAGCATGATCACCTTGTCATACCCGAAAACCTTGTTATTTTCAGCATGTTCAAATGTGAGGAGCGAGCCGCAGATAAGGGGCTGGCCGAATTTATTCCCAAAATCGCTTGCACCGTTGGAAGCTTTGATTAGGAGTTCTTCAGGGTTTTTATATAGCCATTTCCGGGCCGGGAATGCCTTTTCCCAATCCCTTCCGCCATCCAGCCTGGGATAGGAAGTCATGTAAACGGCAGTTCCCGCCATAGGGATGCTGCCTTTGCCGCCGGCCATGCGGTCGCGGATCTCCCCCCCGCTTCCTGTGGCTGCACCGTTAAAAGGTTCTACAGTCGTCGGGAAATTATGGGTCTCGGCCTTCAGAGAGATCACCGAATCAATATCACGGATGAGAAAGAAGTCGGCTTTCTGCGGATTGCCCGGTGCGAACTGTTCAATCTTCGGCCCTGAGATGAAAGCTACGTTATCCTTATACGCCGAAACAAGGAAATTGGGATTTTCCTGGGATGTCTTTTTAATCAGGGCAAAAAGCGACTCGGTCATCTCTTTGCCGTCAATAATAAACAGGCCGTTAAAGATCTTATGGCGGCAGTGCTCGGAGTTGACCTGCGAAAAACCAAACACTTCGCTGTCGGTTAGTTTGCGGCCGATTTTTTTACTCAGGCCGGCAAGGTAATCGATTTCTTCGCTGCTAAGCGCAAGTCCCTGGGCGATATTGTATGATAAAAGATCGTCTATGTAAATTACAGGTTCCGGTTCATGGAGTATATGGAAGATTTCCTGGTTCAGCCCCTGGTATACATTCTGGAGCATGGGGTCGTAGTCGGGATGCGGGGTGCGGGATGCGGGATCCTGGACACCGGATCCCGCATCCTGGATAAACTCTTCTATCCTGCTGATCCCACTGATCCCCATATTCTGTGTTATCTCGACGGCATTGGTGCTCCAGGGAGTGATCATTTCCTTTCGCGGTCCGATGAAAGCCCCGGGTAATGCAGGTTCGGCGATGCATTCTGCATCGCCGAACAGCCAAACCAGTCTTTCCGTATCCATTGCCGACAGAGGATCCTGATGTTCCACTGCGTAATATTTGTCGATGTTTCTGAAAAAGGTCAGCATGTTTGCTTTTCTTTAGATCGTTGTTACAATAGCATCTTCATATCGCCGCCGGACTGGGCTGCGCTGCACCCGGGGCGGCTTGTGTGAAATGCTTCGCCGGATATATCATGAAGTTAAAAACCTTTCTGCTTCGATAGCCGCCATGCAGCCGGTTCCGGCAGCGGTAATGGCCTGGCGGTAGTGATGGTCCTGAACGTCGCCGGCGGCAAAAACACCTTCCACGCTGGTCCTGGTTGAGCCGGGCACTGTCTTGATATAGCTCATATCATCCAGCTCGAGTTGTCCCTGGAAGATCTCTGTATTGGGCTTATGGCCTATGGCGACAAACAAGCCGTGAACAGTGATATCACGGGATTCTCCCGATTTTATATTGCGTACGCTGACGCCGGTAACCCCGCTTTCGTCTCCCAATACTTCATCAGGTATGCTGTTCCAGATCATTTCAATGTTCGGCGTATTGAAAACCTTATTTTGCATGGCTTTGGATGCGCGCAATTCGTCACGGCGGTGGATCATGTACACTTTTTTACAAAGTTTGGCAAGATAGGTGGCTTCTTCAGCTGCCGTATCCCCCCCGCCTACTATGGCAACATCTTTCCCGCGGTAAAAGAAACCATCGCAGGTGGCACAGCCGGAAACGCCCATGCCCATGAATTTCTTTTCAGACTCTATCCCCAGCCATTTGGCCGATGCACCGGTAGCAATGATAACAGTTTCTGCCTTGACCGTTTTTCCGTCATCCGCAGTCACTGAAAAAGGATGGTTTTGAAAATCAACCGAAGTCACAACTCCGAACCTTACCTGGGTTCCGAATCTCTCGGCCTGTTGTTTGAATTCTTCCATCATTTCAGGGCCGGTAATTCCCCTGGGATAACCTGGAAAGTTTTCAACTTCGGTGGTTATTGTAAGCTGTCCGCCGGGCTGCATCCCCTGGTAAATGACCGGTTTCAGGTCGGCCCTTGCAGCATAGATGGCTGCCGTATATCCTGCAGGCCCCGATCCTATGATCAGGCACCTTATATGTTCAATATTTTCGCTCATGATGCTGGTAGTTTTTACTTCTGCAAAGGTAGGGAAAATCAGTGAACAGTGACTGCTGAACGGTGACTGGTGAACGGTGAATGGTGAATGGTGAGGTTCACTGCAGACTTAAATTGGAAATCCTTAAATTTACTGTTCAATCCATTACAATGAGAAGATCCATACTGATCCTGATATTTTTCCCGGCATTCCTGTCTTTAACCCTGGCATCCGGATATCAGGGAGAAAAAAAGCTTAAAATCGGCATTACTTATGCCCCTCCTTATATCATTAACGAAAAGGGCAATTTTTCGGGGGTTTCCGTTGATCTGTGGAGGCTGATCAGCGACTCCCTGAAACTGTCATATGAATACAAGGTTTACGGTTCACGTGACACTCTCTTACAGGATCTCAGCAAAGGGCTGATCGATCTCACTATCCTTCCGCTGACCGCAACAAGCGAGCGATTGGGGAAGTTCAGAATGTCTATCCCCTTCTATATTTCCAATATGGGAATTGCTTCCCGCATCGAGAAACAGTCTCCATATATCCAGCTGTTTAAAAATATATTTTCCTGGAAGATATTGCGTTCACTGCTATTTATCATGCTTATAGCAACAATTTTTGCGGTTTTTTTATGGTTGGCCGAACGAAAATCAAATTCCTTGCAATTCCGTTCGGGCATAAAAGGTGTGACGGATGGCATCTGGTGGGCCTTTGTAACAATGACAACAGTGGGGTATGGGGATAAGATCCCAAAGACAAGGCTTGGAAGGATACTGGCCATCCTCTGGATGTTTTTTGCTATCGGGATGTTTTTTATTGCTTCCGGCATTATTTCCTCTGAACTCACAGTCACGCAGCTTCAGTCCCAGATAAAGAACCCCGGCGACCTGAGCCACTGCAAAGTTGGGGCGGTATACAAAACGGGGTATGCCGAAACCCTGAGCCGGCATAACATTGCATATTCTTCATTCCTGTCGCCCTGGGAAGGCCTTACGGCCGTGTCGTCGGGGCTCACCGATGCGTTTGTTTATGACCAGGCCATAATGCAGTACCTTGTCGACAGGTATAACCTGAAAGGAAAGATTGTGATCATTCCCAGCGGATTAAACCTTCAGTATTTTTCGTTCATGGCCGCCAAGAACGATAAGGACCTGATTGACCTCATTAACCCTGCAGTGCTGAATGTTATTGACAGCGATGCATGGGGAGGGATATTATCGCGGTATGGCATTGACCATTAACGGGGATAGCATGCTTTGTGCAGGCTGATGCAAGGATGAGAATGTATTGCCCAAAATTACCCTTGAAATATTGAATATTCTTTCTATCTTTGCACTCCCAATTTGGGGTATCGGGGCGTGGCGCAGTTGGCTAGCGTACTTGCATGGGGTGCAAGGGGTCGGAAGTTCGAGTCTTCTCGCCCCGACAAAAACAGAAAAGCCTTTTCGTTGAAACGAAAAGGCTTTTCTGTTTTTATGCTGCCGGCAAACGGGTGTACCGGAAGGAATCAGTTTTTAATACATCTTACCGAGACACCATATCCCAGGTTAGTGTCGAACTCCAGGAAAGAGCTGTCATAATTCAATAAACGGAATTCTTTCATGAAGAAGAAACCTCCGGAGGTGAAGGATGTTGAAGACCATACAGTTCCCAGGTTGGAAAGATCTGAAAATGCGCCATTGGAATAATTACGCACTCCCCCGGGCAGGCCCGAAAACCCGCTTGTATTTGTTGCACCCGTGTTGGGAGAAGCCCAATGCGTGGTCCCGGCCTCTTTCATTGGTCCTCCGGCAGCGCCGGTTCCGCCTAAGAAAGATGTCAGAACAGAATATTCACCTTCAGATGGTAAATGCCATCCGGCCGGGCATAAACCCTGCGCGCCTTCCGCTGTAACATACTGCATCATTTCTGCCCACTGATAAAGCCCTCCATAGGTTGTGCAGTTGGATTCCAGGTCATTGTAGCAGTATTTCTCCTTGATGCCGTTGTTGGTTTGTTCTGATGAACCATTGATCTTTGTGCCCACATTCAGGTTTTCCCTGAACCAGCATTGAGAACCAATCAGGACAGTATTATAAGTTTTTCCTTCATAAACAACCGTGGGAACGCCTGGGCAAGTAGGCCAGAGTGTTGTAAAGTTTAATTCATTGCCATAGGATGTCCCGATAGCATTGGTTGCATAAGCCCTGATGTAATAAACGGTATTGGCAACCAGCCCGGTAAGGCTGCTTACAAATGTTCCTGTTCCTGCTCCGTCGGTGGTAAAATTGTTTGAAAGTGTGGGATTCGGGGCAGTGCTCCAGCATACACCCCTGGCAGTCACCGGGACCCCTCCATCCGAAGAAACGATGCCACCGCTGGTGGCTGTCGTTTGGGCTATGTTGCTTGCTGCGGCAGTTGTTGCTGTTGGCACATAAAAGGTCGTAAATGTGAGTACTGTACCGTAAGCTGTCCCTATGTTGTTTGTGGCATAGGCCCTGACATAATATAAGGTACCTCCGGTCAGCCCTGTGATGTAGCTGGGGTAAGGCCCGGCACCTGATCCATCAATAGTATGGCTGTTCGCAATTGTCGGACCCGGCGAGGTGCTCCAGCAAACTCCTCTGGCAGTAACTGCCGAGCCTCCGTCGGATATCACATTACCTCCCAGTGTTGCTGTTGTTTGTGTAATGATCGTAACTGCCGAGGTGGTAACGGTAGGCAGGTTTAGTGTGGTAAACGATTGCCCGGCTCCGTATCCTGTTCCCACGGAGTTTGTTGCATAGGCCCTGACATAATATAATGTCCCTCCGGTAAGGCCGGTCAGATTGCTTACAAACACACCCGTTCCTGTCCCGTCTGTTGTATGGCTGCCTGAGACTGTCGGATTAGGCGTTGTACTCCAGCAAACTCCCCTGGCAGTGACTGCATCACCCCCGTCGGAGATCACTTCACCTCCGCTACTGGCCAGTGTCTGGCCGATATTTGATACAGCTGCAGTTGTCACCACTGCAAAATTAAGGGTGGTAAACGTGAGTTCTGCCCCGTATGATGTCCCGTAATAATTTGTTGCGTATGACCTCACATAATATTGTGTGCCCCCTGTCAGCCCTGTGATGCTGCTGGTAAAAGCACCCGTTCCTGAACCGTCGGTAGTATGACTGCTTGTTGTCGTAGGCCCGGGAGATGTGCTCCAGCATACCCCCCTTGCCGTAACCGGGGATCCGCCATCAGCAGTGATAGTCCCGCCGCTTGCTGCAGTGGTCTGTGCAATGTTTGAAACGCTTGTTGTAGTTATTGTCGGCAGATTGAATGTGGAAAATGTAAGTTCGCCTCCGTAAGCCGTGCCCACACTGTTGACTGCATAGGCCCTTATATGATAAAGAGTTCCAGGGGTCAGGCCGGTGACGTTGCTTGTATAGTTGCCGGTGCCGGTACCGTCTGATGTATGGCTGTTGGCAGTTGTCGGGGCCGCAACTATACTCCAGCACACTCCTTTTGAAGTCACCGGGCTTCCGCCGTCAGTTATTACGGTTCCACCACTGCTGGCAGTGCTGAGAGTAATGTTTGTTACAAGAGTTGTATTCAGGTTGGGGAGGTTCAGGGTGGTTAAGGTATCCTGGTTCCCGTATGCTGTTCCAACGCTGTTCGTGGCATAAGCTCTTATAAAATATCGAGTGCCGGCAGTGAGGCTGTCTATTTCGCTTACAAATGTTCCCATGCCGGTTCCATTGCTTGTATGGTTGCCCGCAATTACAGGATTTGAAGTTGTTCCGTAACACACCCCCCTGGCGGTAACATCTGCTCCCCCGCTGGAAGTGACATTGCCTCCGCTTGTTGCGGTCGTTTTTGTAACATTTGAATGGGCGGCTGTTGTGACCGAAGGTATGGTAAGTGTTGTGAATGTAAGTTCATTCCCGTATGCTGTTCCCATGCTGTTGGTGGCATAAGCCCTTACGAAATATAAAGTGCCCGGAGCAAGTCCTGTGATAATGCTTACAAACGTCCCTGTTCCGCTTCCGTCGGTAGTATGGCTGCCTGCAATTGTCGGGCCTGCAGTTATACTCCAGCATACACCCCTTGCTGTAACTGTATAACCTCCGCTGGAAGTAACGTTACCCCCGCTGGTGACGGAAGTCTGGTGAATACCCGAGGTGGGGGTTGTTGTTACTGTGGGAACCGTGTTGGTTGTAAACGTAAGAGAGTTTCCATAAGCTGTTCCTAAACCATTTGTAGCATAGGCCCTCACGAAGTAATGGGTGCCCTGTGTCAGGCCTGTTATAAGGCTTACATATGAACCGGTTCCCGTGCCGTTTGTTGTATGGCTCCCGGTTATTACAGGATCAGGTATGGTATCCCAGCACACACCCCTTGCGGTGACAGCCGATCCTCCCGACGATGTAACATTACCTCCGCAGGTCGCTGTTGTTTGAGTAATACCAGTCACTGCCGAGGTGGTTACAGTGGGGAAATCAGTGGTTGTAAACGAGAGTTCATCCCCGTAATCGGTCCCGTAACTGTTGGTTGCATAGGCCCTGACGTAATACAAGGTCCCCGGGGTCAGCCCCGTAAGGTTGCTGTAGAATAAACCTGCGCCTGTGCCGTTTGAAGTATGACTGTCGGCAACAGTAGGGCCGGTCGAAGTACTCCAGCACGCGCCCCGGGCAGTTACAGGCGCACCTCCTTCTGAAGTGACGTTGCCTCCGCTGGTTGCAGTGGTAAGGGTAATTTCGGTCACAGCCGCGGATGTGACTGTAGGTAAATTTAGTGTTGTAAAGGTTAATTCCTCCCCGTAAGCAGTCCCCGCGACGTTGGTAGCATAAGCCCTCACGTAATAGTGGGTTCCCCAGTTCAATCCTGTGATATCACTTACAAAACTCCCGGTACCGGTACCGTCTGTTGTATGAGGATTACTTGTGGTCGGAACCGGAGCGGTACTCCAGCATACACCCCTGGCGGTAATCACAGCCCCCCCGTCGGATGTTACCTGTCCGCCGCCAATAGCCGAATTCGATGTCACATCTGTGGCAACGGCAGTTATCACTGCAGGATAGGTAGGTGTTTTGAAATCAAGTTCATTGCCATATGCTGTGCCAACTGTATTGCTTACATATGCTCTTACGTAATACCTTATATTGGCAGTTAAGCCCGTAAGGTCGCCTGTAAATGAACCAAGGCCTGTCCCGTTGACCGTATGGGCTCCGGCAGTTGTGGGATGCGGTGTAAGGCTCCAGCAGATACCTCTTATGGCAAGGGAATCTCCGCCATCAGATATGACATGGCCGTCACATTTCGCTGAAGTTGGAGTTGTATTGTATACAAGCACTGTTGTGACTGCAGGAAAATCAAGGGTTTTGAATGAAAGTTCCTTCCCGTATGCTGTACCTCCGTTGTTTGTGGCGTAGGCTGCAACATAATACACCGTGCCCTTTTCCAATCCGGTGATATGGCTTGTAAACGTACCGGTACCCGAGCTGTCCACAGTATGAGCGTCGGAGATCTTAGGGCCATGCGTAATGCTCCAGCATACACCTCTTGCAGAGACAACAGCTCCTCCGTCTGACCTTACATTGCCACCGCCCCCTGCAGAGTTTTGAGTGATACCGGTAACTGTGTCCGTGGTAACATTCGGATATGTGATGGTTGAAAAGATCATGGTCACACCATAAGCAGTTCCCACTTTATTGGTAGCATATGCCCTCAGGTAATATTGGGTGTCGGAAATCAAACCATTGATTGTCCCGGCAAAGATCCCGGTATCAGCACCATTCGTGGTATGACTGCCGGCGACCGACGGATTTGGCAGCAGGCTCCAGCAGAAGCCCCTGGCCGTCACAGAGGCCCCCCTGTCGGATACGACATCCCCGTTTGCTGTGACGGTAGTAATTTTTATATCAGAGACAGGCAGCGTAATTACCTCGGGAACCGACGTAAGCGGGGTTAGCTTGAAAGTATAAGAAGTATCGCCTGCAGGGCTGTCAGTGATAGTCGTGTCATAATAGTTGGTTTTTAACGACTTTAACAGTAACTGGTCGCCTAAATGAAACCTGAAGACCGTGATTGAAGAGGATAAGTTAGTTCCTTCAGGTACTGTCCCGGTAAGAGTGATACTGTTCTCAATACTCCCGTTACTGTTGTTTATCAGTTTTATGGTTTTAAGAGTCTGCCCGTCCGAAATTTTCAGCAACAACAGATTGGTGGCCGAAGACCTGATCTCAAATTTGTGCTTTCCTGACGGGAACCAGTTTCTGTACTCGGAAATTACTTTGCCCTGGACATTAAAAACACTTAAGCTCAAGGTACCGCTGTGATTCATGATTACCTGCACACTTGTTGTCCCGTTGAAAGGGTTTGGAACCGGAGGTAAAACCTGAAATGATCCTGAAGCCGGCATTACCTGATCCCCTATGCCCAAATGGGGCGACAGCACCAGTGAAGGCGAACTCCCCCTGAGGATGGTATCGCATCCGAGGGTAATGTTTTTAACATAGACCACTTCAAGAGGCAGATACAGATGTGTATATACATCCTGACCAAGAAATGTAAGAGTGAGTGTGTTATTTTGACCAATCCCGGATAGCATGAAAATGTTAAACAGGATCAATAGATAAAATTTTCTCATAATCTCTTGACTTATATTAAACCAGTCAATTTTCCCTGAATAGGATTATTGATTTAATACAAAGATATTTATAGCATTACTGATTATGAGAAACTGTGAATAAGTATTGATAAATCACGCCTCTCCCTGCAATTCCTGAAGCCGTTTTCAAATCTGTTCCCCAGGCACGATCTCTGCCCTGGCTTTTTTGCCCAGTATCAGATACCCGTACCAGTTCATCTTCAGGAAATTAACGGGCTTTTCCATATCGCAGATGAGCTTTCTCCTTTCAATCTCAGGGAATGGCAACACTCCACCTCCCATCTTCCTCTGGAGCTTCTGCAACTTTCTCAATGCAACAATACCCCTGGCCATGCTGTTGGCCGCAAATACAATGAAGAATTCCAGGTCGGACTTCCTGTAAGGTAAAGCCCTGGCCAGCGCACAAAACTTCCTGCATTCATCCAGGTAAAATTTTTCAAACTCACTGTAATCTCCGCAAGTGTTTGCAAGGGTGTTCACTCCTTCATGAAAATCCTTATATACATCAAAAATATCCTGGGCTATCTGCAGCACCCCGCCCATCTGGTAAATCATGCCGATGGTCTGCCGGTTGGGCACTTCCTTTATCAGGTAATGGTATAATATCAGCGACCAGGCTCCTTTATCCATGGTTATTTTCAGGAGATCTGACTGCGGAAGCCCTTTCCGGGTCTGTCTTGCCGATTCCCGCTGAGCCAGCAAAGTCCGCATGAAGGCATCCACCGTACCCTCCCTGCTGCTTACCCGCTCATATAACTTTACAAGTATTGCGTTGACTATGGCTTCCTCAAGGGTTGGGGGGTCGGCCTGGGCCGAGAAGGACAATAATGTATTCAGCTGACCTGGCGAAAGCTGGTTTTTATCGGTAAAGTCATCGATGAGAGGGGTGATTATCCCTCCCATTGTGGCGTTTTCACGCTCCTCCGGCGTCAGCTCCCTCCCGTATATCCTCGCAAACCCTGCACAAACTACGGGGACGCCGATACAGTAATATTTTTTGATTTTATGAAGGACCTCCGTGCCGGGGCGTGTATCGTACTTTCTGCATAAGGGTTCAATAAACTCATCAACAAATCGTGAATTGAATTCCCCCTGGGTTTTGAAAAACCGCTTTACGAATACAACAGCCCTGAATAAGCTAACAATGTACATCAGGGTAAAATTACGCCCTTTTTCTTTCAGGGCGGGATACCGGTTCAAATAATCCCTGGAGGGTGAACATATACGTTAAGCTTAAGACCAAACGGATCCTTGACCCTAATTTATTAATCCCAAGGTTCCAGACAAGCTTTTGGAGGGAGCGTCCCACACGGGGGTGGCCTGAGGCGGTACCAACAAAATAATTCAGGAGGGAAGGATATTTTAACAGGGACCTTAACATAATATGAAACTTAAACTCGGGCATCATCCTGCGGTATATCTCGTCATCGTATGCTTTGTTAAATCCCGCCGAAAAATCATCCGCCCTGAAACAATTAATAATATGCCCGGCAGCTACCCTTCCGCTCCTGATCGAATTTCCTACACCTTCACCGCTTATCGGGTCAACCAGGGCCGCCGCATCTCCCGCTAAAAGGAAGCTGTGGCCAGATATTGAACGCCTGCGTCCTCCATAGGGGATGGTATACCCCTTCACAGCTTCCATGCGCATAGCGCCGGCAAGCCGGCTTTTCAGGGGTTCTGACATCAGCAGCCCTTCAAAACACTTCCTCAGGTTTATCCCTTTTTTATTGATTACCGGAGCAGGCATGCCAACGCCCACATTCGAAGTGCCGTCGCCAAGATGAAATATCCATAAATAACCGGGGAGTGTTTCAACGGGCAGGTACATCTCGATCTGGCTGCCTTCACGAAGGGGTTTTAAGCCTGTATAATAGGTCCGGAGGGCCACACACTGCTGTCCCCTGCCAATCCGTTCAACTCCAAGTTCCCTTGCAACGAAAGAATTAACCCCGTCGGCTCCGACAATAACGCGGCCTTCAAAGGTATCTTCGCCTGCTTCCAGCAGCACCTTGTCTTTATCAATAACAAGTTTCTGCGGATGTGTATTCTCAAAAATACTGATATTTTCAAGCTTTTTTGCCTGGTCTATTAGAAACTTGTCGAAATCGGCCCGGCGGCAGGTGAACATCGGCCGCTGCTCCTGCTTTGGCCTCACTGCTATGCTTATCTGACTGTAATCGGGGGAGAATATTTCGGCACTGTAACAGGGCCATTTGGAGGTAAAATTCCCGAACGAAGCAGCAAGTTCCTCAGAAATCAGGGCCAGTTGCTTGACCACATCAAGGGTTAAACCGTCGCCGCAGATCTTTTCGCGGGGGAAGACGGCTTTGTCGATAAGCGCCGCACTAAGCCCGGAATCCCTGAGACAAAGCGCGGTTGAAACACCTGCCGGGCCTCCGCCCACGATAAGGACGTCGAATTTTCTGCGCATTAAAAACCAAGGTTAAGTTGAGCATAGATGCGGTTATACTGATTTGATGTTTCAAAAGTACCTTCATAGTATACCGACATGGAAAACTTTTTCCAGATCCTCCAGCTCAGATCAACTTCACCAACATTCTGAATCGCCCTCGTCTCATTGTTGTAGAAACTGTAATCGGTATACCTGTATGAAATGCTGGCAAACAGTTTCCCGCCAACAAGGTCCTTTGACAGTCCGATCCCGTATATATTCCCGCTGATATAACTTGTTTGCAAAATAGTCACTGTTGCAGTGGCGGCCATATTAATTCCCGGGATCTGGGTGTAAGTTATATAACCGTAAAAATTTTTACTGGGCCTGGGGTCGGCTTTCTCGAAACGGTAACCTCCTGTCAATCCTATGGCCAGCCTGTTGGCAGGCCTTATAACCGCCTGAAGCGTATAACCTTGAAGGGTCTGCGGATCGGTAAGTTTGTCAAGAAGGTTCTTATAAGTCTCATAATAGACCACATTCTGCCTTGCACTGTATGAAAACGAAAGATTGAGCTGCTTTATCACCCGGTAATTTAACGAAACATACAGGTTGGTCAGGCTGAATGTATTACCTGATTTATAGGTACTGTCAGGCTGGTTGAATACAACTTTGTAAAGATCCATTTCGGCAGATCCGAAAAACGTAAGGTTTTTAACCAGGGTGTTAACATGTTGCAGGTAAAGAAACCTGCGGTCGGTATTCCAGTTATTGGTCTGGTTGATAAAGGCAAGGGTGGTTTGCATTGTCCTCCCTGACCTGGCTCGGGTTTCATTGTACAGGTATGCTCCGAACTGAAACAGGCTTGCATTGAAACTATAGTCGGTATAATCGGGTCTGAACCCGGCGATCAACCCGATACTGAGCGGTTTGAACTTCAACTCAAACTGCAATCCGTCGTTAGCCCCCATGTTTGAAAGTTTGGGATTTATCTTACGGCCAATGAGAAGGCTTGCTTTCGTTCCGAAATCATAGTTAAAATCCAGATTGTAGATTTTCAGCCCGTTGAAAATATCCGATTGTATTTCGTTCCAGTTAGTGTTGCTGTGATTGAATGACAGGAATATTTCGGTCGAAAGGTTCGTATTTCCCAGGTTCCTTCCGATCAGGGAGAAGGTATACTTCATCCGTTGGGCGGTAGAAGCATTATTTGAAAAATCGGTATAGGAGGCGATCTGGAAAAACCCGTGAATGGCTTGCCTGCTTACCCTGGCTTTAGGATTTCCCACGGCTGGAGTTACTGCACTAACAGCAACAACGGCAGTGGAATCGGGCTTCTTCCCGGCTTGCGCAACTGCAGGTGGCGGGGCAGGTTCAGCCGGTTTTACAGCCTTTACTTCCATGGTCCTGAAATAGACCCTGTCGCCAACCGCTGCGGCATTTGATGAAACCTGGCTGCAAACACAGGAGATCGATGAAAGGTCCCTGACAATAAGGGAAGGTACTTGCTTATTTCCGATTGTGATATATAAAGTATCACCCTGCTTTATATGGGAGGTTGAAATAAACCTGACATATACATTCTGGGAACTGATAAATGTGACAGTCCCCTCTTCTGTAATACCTGCAGTTTGACCTCTCACGGCGAATACTGAGAATAGAAAGAAAAATACGGGCAGAAAATATCTCATCCGGCGTTTATTCCTTTCTCAAAAAGTTATCCTGTCTCTGGAACATTTTTCCACTATTGCCGGTAGGATGGCAACTGTAACAGGCTGGGCTGTTGTATGAATACCCTGAAACACCCTGGTGATGATTATCCATTGAAGACTGCGGATGACAGGACGTAGTGCAGGTGAATACCTGGAAACTGCTGGGATTCGGGTGGCAGTCGGAACACAGGTTCCATTTATTCTTGTGTTTCCCTGAATAAATAGGGAAATATGACCCGTCATGGTTGAACGAAGCAGGGGTCCATGCAGTTTGTGAATGACATGAAGCGCAGTCGGTAGGAAACTGGGCTGCTGTATGGTTCGGATTGGTAGTCTGGTTATAATTTGCAAGATGGCATCCTACGCAGGTGGTCGGCGCACTGGTATAATTACCGGTATGGCAGGCTGTACATGAGAGTGTTGTGTGGGCGCCCTGCAGCACATAATAATTATTGTGAATCGCGAAAGTAGCAGGTTTCCAGCCGGGATTGGTTGTATGGCAGTTATTGCAGTTATTTGGGATACCCAGGCTTGCGTGATTCGGATTTGTGGTTGCGTTGTAATTAGCCTGATGGCATCCGGCGCAGGTATTCGGTGTAGTGTTGTAATTGCCGTTATGGCAGGTGGCGCAGGCCACGGTGGTATGAGCTCCCGTTAACGGATAATAATTGCCGTGTATAGCAAATGTTGCTGGTTTCCACCCGGGGGCTGTGGAATGGCAGGTAGCGCAGGTATTCGGAATGTTCTTTGCCGGGTGGTTCGGATTTATAGTTGTATTATAACTTGCCTGGTGGCAGGCAAAGCAGTCTGTTGGTGTACCCTGGAACCCACTGGCATGACATTGCAGGCATGGGGTTGTAATATGAGCCCCGGTCAGAGGGAAGCCGCCGTTATTATGATTAAAAGCTCCTGAAACACTTCCTGTTGGATGGCATTCATAACAAGGCAGGCTTGCATAGGAATACCCTCCTACTGCGTTATGTTTGCTGTCCATATCGGCCTGGTTATGAGCATGGCAATCGATGCAACTGAAAGTTTTAAGGCTGCCCGGGGTCGTATGACATTCCGAACAGGCATTCCAGGTCCCTGCATGTTTTCCGGAATAAACCGGGAAAAATTGGGCATCATGCGATGTAAATGTTGCAGGTTTCCATCCAGGCATGTTGGTATGGCAATCGCTGCACGTCACAGGGAAACCGGCAGTGGTATGATTCGGGTTGGAAGTTGCATTGTAATTTGACTGGTGGCAGGAAACACATTCTTTTGACAGGTTGGAATAATTGCCATTTGCATGGCATTGCCCGCAATCACTGATGGCGTGCCCGTTTTTAAGCGGGAAAAAATCGTGATTTACATTGGTCGTATTCCATGTGTTATTAAAAATTGAATGGCATTCCACGCAATTCTTTGAATACCCGCCCTGGACATGATTGGGCTTTGTGGCGGCAAGATAATCTTTCGAATGGCAGTCGTAACATTCTACGCCCTGGGGCTCAAACCTGAGCATGGAGGCCGAAGGATGGCAGCGTGAACAGTCGGGAGTGTAATGCGGGCCAATAAGTGGGAACCTGCTTTTCTGGTGCATCTCAGTTATGTTCTCTACGATCCAGGAAGATGATGTATGGCACCTTCCGCATTCGGGCCCTACAGTCTGATTATGCATATCGGTATGGCAATCCACGCAGGCTGTTTTAGCTTCAGAGAAAACTAGACTTTTATGGCATTGCCTGCAGCTGATCACCTGGTGCTGGCCGTTAAGGGGCATAGCGGTTCTATTATGATCGAAAGCGTATATTGATTTATCGAAACTCCACCCTTTTGAACTATGACAAAGATCACAGCTTAGCTTAAAATCCTTGCCGTGTGGTGAATCGGCCATCAACCTGAACGCCATCAGCGGAAATAATTGCACGAGCAGGAGGATTAATGACAACTTTCGCATCTTGTATCCTTTATTTTATAAAGTACATAAGCAATATTCTGTTCCGTTACCGTTTTATGGCATTTGGCGCAGGGAACACTCTGGTGCTTCCCGTCAAGTTTAAATGCCGTTTTATTATGATCAAAATTTGCAATCTTCCAGAGACTGGCATTATGACAGCGCAAACAATCAGTTATTCCGTTCGTTTCAAACTGCCGGTTGTGATTATCCTTATGGCAGCCCGAACAGTTGGTCTGCATATCGGCAAATTGCTGGTGTTCAGTTCCTGTACTATCCTTCTTAAAATGACAGGCGCGGCAGCTGATAGTTGCATGAGATCCTGTAATTGCAAACTGTGTTTGTGAATGGTCAAAGCTTACACTGCCCCAAAGTGAAGGGTTATGACAGATTTCACAATTATTTCCGGGATAGTATTTTTTATTGATATAGCCTGCGTGAACGTCCTTATGGCAATCGGCACAAAGCATCCCGATCTGCCTGAAACTCCATTTTTCCTTTTTTTTATGGCAGGCGAAACACGGGGTTGCAAGATGGGCACCCTGCAACTTGAAATTCGCAGTATTATGCTGCTCAATTGTAAATGAAGCCCCTGTGAAACCTTTGGTCGTGTGACAACCCGAACAATCGGGCACAACCCCTTGCTTTGCGAGCTGTCCGTAATGGTAATCGGTATGGCAGTCGATGCAGCGTTCGTGTTTAACAGGGTCGGTGATATTATTCTTATGGCAGGATTTGCAGGCGACTGCCTGATGCTTATTCTCAAGGGGGTACCTTGTTTTAGCGTGGTCAAAGTTGCTTATCCCTTTTACCGTATGGAAGGAAGTTTCGGAATGGCACGACATGCAATTCACTCCGAACTGGCCATGATGCGGATCGGGATGACAACTGGAACACTGCTTAAATTGCACCCCAGCAAACTTCTGGAAATTAACATTATTGGTAACAGTGACCGGGTGGCATTTGATGCAGGGAACAGTCTGGTGCATTCCCTGGAGTGAGAATTTAGTCGAAGCATGATTGAAATTAGTGGCCGGTTTAAAGGAGGCATCTCCATGGCAACTCTGGCATGGAGCCGTCAATGTTTTTTGATGATAATCCTTATGGCAGGGCAAACAGTTGGTATTCAGGCCAAGGTAAGTGAATTTTTTGCTTTTTATCTTGCTGTTACTGATAAAGTCAGGCTTATGGCAATCTTTGCAAACTTTCTTTGCATGGGCTCCTGATAAAGGGTAGCCGGTAAGAGTATGATTGAATTTCTCCTTGTCAAAACGAATGATCTGAAATGCCAGGCCATGATGATCACTATGGCAGGAAGTGCAGTTTTTGCCTTTTACCTCGAAAGAGGCATGATACCCTTTGTGAAGGTCAAGGCGGGCTTTAAGCTCGGTATGGCAGGAAAGACATTTGTCATTGGTGACCTTGTCGCCCAAGGTATGGCAATTGGTGCAGTTGGAGATGCCTTCCAGGTGAGAATGAACCGAAGCCAGTTTCCCGGGTGAGATCTGTGCGATCAAGGGGAGGGATGGCAAGAGTACCCACAAGAAAATATTTAATAAAAATATTCTCCGCATAGTAGTGATGGTATATATATTGAATCCGGAAGTGGCTGATTACCTGGCAATCTATCGATGCTTCAGTACTGCCTCCCCGAATTTTTTAGTTATCTGCAATCCTACTTTTTTTAAAAACTCCGTTGGAAGCTCACCGCCGGCAAAAATATAAACCAGGTCATTTCTCAATCTGGTCTTTTCCTCTCCTGCTCCTCCGGATACCAGGGTTATTTCATCCGGTTCAATGGATTCAAGGTTAGTATTCAGCCTTACATCAACCAGTCCCTTTTCAACAGCCTCATCTAAATTCTCTTTGTTTTGCGGTTTGAGACGGCTAAAGGCATCCCCCCTGTATGAAAGAATAACTTTGTTTTGGGGAGCAAGAAGCAAAGCCGACTCTATGGCCGAGTCCCCCCCACCCACTACAATAATTTCTTTTCCGCTGATAATCTCGGGTTCAAGCATACGGTAGGCAACTTTCTCCAGTCCCTCACCGGGAATGTTCAGTTTCCTGGGAGTTCCCCTCCTGCCTATTGCAAGCAAAACGAAACGCGAGGTGTATTTTTCACCATTCAGGGTCTCAACCCTGAAATTCCCGTTTTCCTGAACAATCGATTCGACTTTTGAATTTTCCTTGATGCTGATATCATTCTTCTGAATAACGGTATTCCATAACTCCAGGAGTTCAGATTTGCTGGTCTCATATAGTTTCAGCTTGCCGTGAAGCGGCAAGTCCATAGGTGAAGTCATGACGATTTTCGCTCTGGGAAAATTGAAGACAGTTCCGCCAAGGGTCTCCTGTTCTAGCATAAGGCAGTTAAGGTTATGCTTTTTTGCATTCAGGGAGGCCGAAATGCCTGCAGGGCCAGCGCCAACAACGATCAGGTCATAAGAGGCATTATGATGCTTCCTGCCAGCCTTGACAATATTTTCAACGGCCTGCCTGCCCTGTTCGACAGCATTCTTGATAAGGCCCATTCCACCAAGTTCACCTGCAATATATATCCCCTGGATATTTGTCTCAAAATTATAATTTACATGAGGCAGTTCAACCCCTCGTTTTTCAGTACCAATGCATAAGGAAATTGCCTGGGTGGGACAGGCATGGAAACAGGCCCCATGCCCTATGCAGTGCGATGCATTGATCGTGGTTGCCTTCCCGTCCCTTATGCCCAGGATATCTTTCTCGGGACATGCAGAGATGCATGCACCGGTTTGAATGCAGGTATTCGGGTCAACGACAGGATGCAGTGATACCGGTTCATACAAGCCATCCTGCTTGGCTTTTAATATCTTTTCCTCTACAAGATTGGAATTCCTCTTTTGCCTGCGCAGATAGAGAATTACTACCGCAAGGCAAAAAATAAATACAACAGAGTAGATCAGGATGTTTTCGAAAAGGGTTTCCATTCTTAAAACTTAAAAGATCCAGCGGTAACCAAGCACTATAGTCACGCTTACATGAATTACCATGATGATAAGCATCACAATTGCAAATGGCAGGTGTGCGACGTGCCAGTATTTAAAAAGGTTCTGCATCGTAACCAGCCTGTCAATACGTCTGTTCAAGGTTATATCATGCTTTACAAGGTTCACAACTTCTTTCCTGTCGGCCCGCGAAAGATTATTCTTCTTCACAGCAGCTTTCACCCTGCTGATAGTCTTACGGTCATCGAAATACTTCCTTGTAAATTTTAAGAATAGGTTGCTCTGGTATAATTCAACTTTCTTTTTGGTTGAGTCAATTATAAGGTTGTAGCTTTCTTCGTCGAGATTATAGGATTCGGATAAGATCGTTCCGATATTACTTTTCATATCCCTTACTTCATTTAAACTCAATTCACGCCCTTCTATTGTCCTTGGAATCTGAATATATATAAACCGGCCCACGACTCCGCTCAGGAAAACTGCGACCATGCTCCAAAAGCTGACTGCAACAAGCCCCCCGAATTTAAATGAAGTATGAAACAGAACTAATACAGGCCCAAGGGTGCAGAGAAATATATGAAACTCCAGCCAATACTTTAATAGCCCAAACCGGGCCAGGAACCTGCTTCTTTTCCTGATCATATAAAGAACAATGCCAAATATCATGCAAAGGGAACCAATAATGCCGAATCCATGCCCCCAATTTCCACCCGGCTTCAACAGGGCGTGGCCCTGGTGAAAAAACCTTTCCTCTATTGGGAGCCTGTAATATGTATACCCATGATAAAAAAGGAAACCCAGTGTGAGAAGAACAACAACACTCAGAGCAAAAATGTATGCTTTATGAATGTACGACATGTGGCGGAGATTTTTTAAACCAAAGGAAATTCATAGCTTTGCGCACATAAATATCAATATACAAAGATATGAAAATCCACTATAGAAGCCTCTTTCTGGTAGCATTAATCTCTTCACTCCTGCTTTCGTGCCAGAACGGGAGCGATAAAAAAACGGCTGGTCTTGCACCCAATGCCCACCAGGTTAAAGCCGAAGAAGTCATACAAACCAGCGCATACACCTATGCAAGGGTTTCAGCCGAAGGAAGGGACTACTGGGTTGCCGTTGCAAAAATGGATATTAAAGCGGGTGACACTTATTATTGGTCCCAGGGATCTGAAATGCAGGAGTTTACAAGCAAAGAACTTAAACGGACTTTCCGCAGCATATTTTTTATCCAGGATTTCTCATCAGAACCCATCCTTGCTGCCAACCAGGCGCCGGCCGACCAGCAGATGGGCCAGATGCACCAGGCAGCCTCAGCAGGTAAAATGCCCGCGGTTGAACATAAAGGGATCTCTGTTCCAAAGCTTGCCGGGGGAGTAACAATTGCAGAACTATATAAAGGGCGCAAGAACTTTGAAGGGAAAACCGTAAAGATCAGGGGAGAGGTTGTGAAATTTTCACCAGGCATCATGGACAAGAACTGGGTTCATCTCCAGGACGGCAGCAAGGAAGGCGAGAACTTCGATCTTACAATTACCACCCAGGACATGGTAAAAGTAGGGGAAACAGTAATCTTTGAAGGAAAAGTAACTCTAGACAAGGATTTTGGCGCAGGGTACTTCTATGAACTCATCCTGGAAGACGCCGGTTTGAAGAAATAAGCCCCGGTCAAACCATAAAAAAAGCCCCGCTGAATTGACGGGGCTTTTTTATTAAAAGGTATGACACCTTACTTCTTTTCAGGAGTAGCTGTTGTTTTCTTGTCTTTATCGCAGCATTTGCTTCCTTCTTTATGCATTGTGCAACCGGGCTTGCAGGCTTCCTTTGAAGCAGGAGCTTTTGCATCGGTCTTTGCAGGAGCTGCCTGGGTTGTTGCAGGCTTGGCTTCCTTGGTTTTATCCTGGGTTTTATCCTGAGCTAAAACTGAGGTTGATAAGAATGCTGCCATGGCAATCATTCCAACAAATAATGTTACTTTTTTCATCGATTGTTCTGTTTTATGATTTAACATTTAATAAACGTTCAAATTTTAATTAAAGTACAAAATTACAAATTTTTCCTGAAGGCGGATGACATTTCCCATAATTTTAATCCGTTGGCCAGATCCATTGCTTTGGAATCCACGTCTTTGCGATTCATAAGAAAAAGGTAATTAAAAGCTTTCCCTTCCACATCCTTTGATACGGAAAAATAAATAACCGGGGCTGCAGCATCTTTGGGCGACTTGAAAAATAACCTGAAGACCACTTTCAGCAGTGGCTGGAACACTTTTGGCGTTTCCCTGGCGATGTTTGAATTGACAGGACCTGGGCATAGGGCAAACACCGAAGCTGCAGTATGGCCATTTGTGTTGAGCCTTCTTGACAATTCCACGGCAAAAGTTGTCAGCAGGAGTTTATTCTGGCCGTAATGCTCCATTGACTGCTTGATACCGTAAGGTGAGAACTTCCCGAAATCATCCCATTTTATGGCTGCCGGGTTCCTGTGTGATTCGGAGGAAACGAAAATGATCCTCGGAATGGCTGCTCCCTTATTTTCTGAAACTATGCCCGGGTTGGCAGGGAGGGCTTCCTTATCAGTGTTCTTTGATATAACGGTTGTGGGCGCATCACCGGCCTTGGGCCTTACCGCCCTGGCCTCAAATCCGATCCTGCCGAAGCTTCCGTTTTCGATCAGGGCTGTAACGTAAAGGAACTTAGAGAAATAATTCACCATGAACATCTCTTCAAACCCCTGGGGCGTTTTCCTTGCTTTGTTCGGTACCACACCTGCATTGCAGATCAGGATATCTATAGGTGAGAATTTCTCTTTTAATTCCGACACGAGCTTTTCAATGCTTACGGCATCCGAGAAATCAACCTTCAGCATGTGAACATCCTGGTTCCCGCTGAGTTTTTTGACCTCCTCCCCTTTTGCCGGAATTCCGCTCCTGCAGGCCATGATAGTTTTCGCTCCTCGTTTGGCAACTTCAACAGCAATGGCAAAACCCAGGCCCGAACTGGCCCCGTCAACAACCACGGTCTTACCGTCAAGCCTGTCGGTATCACTGATGGTCCCGACAGCTACCTGCTTTTTAAACAGGTCCATGATGCCTGTAAGCGTCGCCCTGAAAGGGTCTTTATATTTCTCCTGCTTATTTTCTTCCATAATGCTCTTTCATAAAATCCTGGTAATGCGAAGTATGACGGTCAATGTCGGCTTCGGTAAGACCGAAATCGCCAAGGGAGTACTGGTGAATACCATGCTTGCGGTGAGGGTGGTCCAGCTCATGTTGCCTGAAACTCTCAACCAGGGCCGGGTTTAATCCCCCGTCCATGGAATAGATCCTGCCCATCTCCTTCATCGAATCACCGATGAGATCCTTGTAATAAATATCGAGAAACTTGTCCCCGTTATTTCCTTTCAGCCTGAAATCCAGCGCCTGTTCAAGCATGTAACCGGTTTTCCTGACCCAGTGGGCCGCGATCTTCCGTTCATCCACATCATCACTGAACATCATGTAATTATAAGTGAGCATGCTTAAATACGATGGAACCGATTCGTATATGTTCCGGTGGGGCCAGATAAACTTCACATCATTGAAATATTTCGTGATGAGATGAGGGAACTCAAGATGATGGGGAGTTTTCAGGACCCACCTCTTTGCCGGTTTTGCCCATTGCAGGAACTTCAGGAGTTTAACGGCATATTCATATGCAGGCGACTGGTCGGTTGTTTCAAGCCAGGCAGCATACGACGGGACATTCATCATGGCCTCGGTAGTGGTACTGAGGAAACTTACATCCAGCATCAAAATATCCTCTTCAGGCTGGATGGCATCTATGGGATGGATAGCAAAGAAGCCCGGCGACATGAGCTCCACTGCCTTAACTGAAGTACGGGCCACCTTAAGCCTCTTCGGGTCTTCATGACCCCCCGAAGGCATGTAATCAAGGTTCAACGGCATGGGATTGATAACTTCCCAACTGGGTATAACCCTGTGGTTCGGATCAACCGCGAGCAGGCGGTGAAGTTTGGTGGTCCCTGTCCTTTGAAGGCCTACGATGATCCAGGCCGGGTATAACTCCTGTTCAAGTATTCCGGGGTGCTTCTTAAAAAAATATTCTGCCCTCAGCCTGATGCTGATAAGACTGGCCAGTCTTTCCCTGGTAATAAACCGCCCTGCAGGATGAAGGTTCGCTTCCTCATTGATGGATTTGAGCATGCGTTCAACCGGCTCATCCGAAAACTCCCTGCCAAGGTCATTCAGGCCGGTTTGCTTTTTCGCTTTGCTGATCAGGTCGTCCTTGTCAAGTTTTATTTTTGTCCCGAGAAAATAGGTTCCCTTCCATGCTGAGTTTATGCCCCTGAATAAAAGCGGCCTTTTTGAGAAATTTTTATTGTTCATTACTTCGTTTCATTTCTTCCTTACTGACTGCCGACTGCCGACTGCTTATAACCGACTGCCGTCTTTTATCACCCTGCATGCCGGTTCAATTGCTTCCGAACCGGGGGCAAGGCGGTACCAGCGCCATAACATGGTTCCCTCGTTATGCCCGCATGTATTGATCCAGTTCGGCACACCCGGGTCTGAATGTGCCACAACCACCTTCACGGAGCCGTCAGGCTCATATTTTGCAGAAGCTTTGTTTATGCAAATGGTGAAATACCGGTAGTCAAGCGACTCCAACCAGTAATTGTTCAGCTGGAAGTTCCAGGAATCGCAGGCGGGCGGTTTTACTTCGATAATCAAAGACTCGCCGGCAGCCAGCTTCCAGTAGCTGTGATAATAAATTATAGAGGCATCGCCCCCGGCATCGTTTGATTTTTTCGGGTCAAACAGGGGCAGTTTGTTTGCGTGCTCACGGAATCCCTTAGCCCAGCTGGAAAACATAAGGGCTGCACCCCCCACGAACATGGATGCGGTTTTAAGTCCTTCATCCACCATGGCCGGTGTAATATTGCCCGGACTTATTCGTCCGTCAAGGTTTTCTATGCAAACTTCCGCCGGAGTTTCGGCAAAGCGGTCGAGGAAGGTCTGGCGAAGCATGAGCATGCTTGTAGATTCCTCAATCTTAAGCCAGTTCTTTCCTTTCTTTTCCCTGCTGAGGATGACTTCAAAACTGCCGTCGGGCTCATATTGAATCTCATTATGCTCGAGGACTGCACAGGGCGCCATTCCGCCTGTTGTCCCGTAATTCCCGTTCTGGGTGAACAGCCCGAAGTAATGGACGGTATTGCGTTTTCCCTTAAGCCGGTATTCATATTCCCCGCTGATCTGGGCGTTGAAGTAATAATTGTCGGGGTTATCGGCCCCCAGTTTGATTGTTTCATGGGCGGTGCGCCTAAGGACAGGAAATGCGGGGTCGTTGTATTCCATGAAGGCTTCAAGCCCTCCCCTGGTCAGGCGGCTCAGGTAACGCAAGCCTTCGGCCTGGTTGAAAGCATCCTTTGGAGTACCCGGCATTTTCAGGGCGGCCCCGGCGGCTTTAAGGTTATCGCAGAATTCATCCCATGCCTTACCCGAAACGATACGCTCCTGGTGGATATCATCCGCAGTCTTACCTTTAATCCTTAAAATAAAGGATTGCCAGGCCTTCATTAAGCGGAGGAAGAAAAAAAGCAACTTAGACATTCCCGGGAATTTAAGTATTATTGCAGGCCGCAAATTTAGGAAATATCATGAAAGAAGGGCAATGGGCCATGATCGCAGGATCGGCTGATGGTTTGGGAGAGGCATTCACCACACTCCTTGCTGAGCAAGGGTTTAACCTGGTCCTTATTGACCGGCAGCCGGAAGCGCTGAAGAAGACCGCTGAAAAGGCCGAAAAAAAATACAAGGTTAAAACCCTGACATCTTGCATTGACCTGGCCGGAGAGGATGCCTGGAAGATATGCATGGGCCAGGTAGAGGAAACAGGATGCCGGATGCTGGTGTATTGTGCGGCCATGTCGGAGGTTAAACCCTTCCTGGAACATGATGCGGGGAACCTCGAAAGGTTCATTGAAGTAAACAACCTCACAACGATGCTTCTTGTGCATGCTTTTGCCAGGTATCTCAGGGATGCAAAAAAACCTGGAAAAATACTGTTAATGTCATCCCTGGCCGGATTGCTGTCACCTGTCTATGTAACTCCCTATGCAGCCAGCAAGGCATTTCTCATTTCACTTGCGCGTTCACTCTATTACGAGTTTAAACCATTGGATATCGGGATAAGTGTTTGCTGCGCCGGGATAATCAACACGCCTAAATTCCTGGAAAGCAAACCCGGCGGCCCTGTGAGAATGGCTGATCCGGATAAGGTTGCAGGGTATGCTATAAGGATGTGCGGAAAAAAAGCGGTTTGCATCCACGGATGGGCAAACCGCCTGAATTATTTCATCCTCTCTGTGATGCTGCCTGCTTCACTTTCTTCTTACTTCGTGAACAGGACGATGCGCAGTATCTACCCTAACCTCTCTCGGTAAGTGGGATGTAGCTGTTACTGGGCTCAACTGCCTTGTATGCAGGGCGTATGATCCTGCGGCCGCTGATGAGTTCTTCAAGCCGGTGGGAACACCATCCTGAGATCCGGGATATAGCAAAAAGCGGGGTATACAGTTCCTTGGGTATCTTGATGCATTCGTAAACGAAACCGCTGTAGAAGTCAACATTCGGGGAGATGAGTTTATCCCTGGTTCCCTTGAATTCATAATAGATCTCAGGTCCTATGCGCTCGATAGCTTCATAGAGCGCCATTTCCTTTTCGCGTCCTTTTTCCTTTGACAACAGCCTGGCTTTTTCTTTCAGGAGGATGGCGCGGGGATCTGAAACGGTGTATACGGCATGCCCGAAACCATAGATCTTTCCGCTTTTGTCATAGGCTTCTTTCTTCAGGATCTTGCGGAGGTAATCGGTAACTTCATCATCATTGCCCCAATTCTTGATATTGGCTTTGATGTTGTTCATCATGTGGATGACCTCGATGTTAGCGCCTCCGTGCAGGGGCCCTTTAAGGGAGCCGATGGCCGCAACAATGGCCGAGTAGGTATCGGTGCCGCTGGAACTCACGACCCGGGTGGTAAAGGTTGAATTGTTACCGCCTCCGTGTTCGGCATGGAGCACAAGGCAGAGGTCGAGAAGTTCGGCTTCAAGTGGCGTGTAGTCATTTCCCTTGAGCATATACAGGAAATTCTCGGCCGTGCCCAGTTTTTTATCGGGGTACCTTACACTTAAGGTATCATAATAAATCAGGTGGCGCATTGCATGGTAAGAATACACTGCAATGGTGGGGAACTTTGCGATAAGGCTTATCGATTGCCTGATGATATTCTGGATCTCAGTATCGTCGGCCTGCTCGTCAAGGGTGTATAGGGCGAGGATCGAACGGGCCATCATATTCATGATGTCCTTGCCCTTCATGGTGAGGATCATGTCACGGTTGAAATTTTCGGGCAGGGCCCTCTGCTCGGCCAGGCCTTCACTGAAGGCTTTCAGTTCCGCGGCTTTAGGGAGCCTTCCGAATAGCAGGAGAAAAACGGTTTCGTCGAAGCCGGGCCGTTTCTCGGTTTGTGTCCCATGAACGAGATCGTTTATATCAATCCCGCGATAGATAAGCTTACCGTCAATAGCCTCAAGTTTGCCGTCAATTTTCTCATATCCCACTACACTGCCGACCCTGGTTAGCCCGACAAGCACACCGGTATGGTCGGCGTTACGCAGGCCCCGTTTCACATCAAACTGTTTGAAGAGCTGCTCGTCAATAGTGCATGAAGCCTGGGTCTCAGGGGCATGCTCTGTTATAAATTTCTGTATATCCATATGAATCTGCTTGTTATAAATTCAAAATTATTACTTTTCTTTCATGAAATTCAGGGCGCTTCCTGCTTTGAACCATTTGATCTGGAGGTCGCTGTAAGTATGGTTAAGGAGTATTTCCTCCGTACTTCCACCGGCATGGTGGATTTTCAGTTTCAGCGGTTTGCCAGGTGTAAAAGTCTCAAGGCCGATGATGTCAAATACATCGTCTTCGAGAATTTTATCATAATCAGAGGGATTGGCGAAGGTAAGCGCCAGCATCCCCTGCTTTTTCAGGTTGGTCTCGTGGATCCTTGCGAAAGACCTTACAAGGACGGCTCTCACTCCCAGGTACCTGGGTTCCATCGCAGCATGTTCACGTGAAGACCCTTCTCCGTAATTCTCATCGCCGATTACCAGTGAGGGGATGGCATTGGCTTTATAATACCTTGCTGTTTTTGACACTTCGGCATATTCACCGGTAACCCCGTTCCTGACCGAATTGGTTTTGCCGTTGAATATATTGACCGCGCCCATCAGGAGATTGTCGGAGATCTTGTCGAGGTGCCCGCGGTATTTCAGCCAGGGCCCGGCCATTGAAATATGGTCGGTGGTGCACTTGCCCTGTGCTTTGATAAGCAGGCGCATGCCCCTTATATCCTTTCCATCCCATGCATCGAAAGGCTCGAGGAGCTGCAGCCTGCCGGAGCCGGGATCCACCTTAACAACTATATTTTCGCTATCGTCGGGGGGGGCAAGGAAACCCGGGTCGTCAACTTCGAAACCCTTTGGGGGCAGCTCGTAACCTTGAGGCTCGTCGAGCATAACCGCTATGCCATCCGCATTTATAATAGTATCTTTTGCAGGATTGAATGAAAGCCTCCCGGCAAGGGCCATGGCCGTCACCATTTCGGGGGATGCAACGAAAGCATGCGTGCCTGCATTGCCGTCGTTGCGCTTGGCGAAATTCCTGTTAAATGAGGTCACAATGGAGTTTTTCCTCCCGGGATCATCCATTTTCCTTGACCACTGGCCTATACAGGGGCCGCAGGCATTGGCCATGATGACCCCTCCGATTTCGTCAAAGGCTTCAAGAATGCCATCCCTTTCGGCGGTAAACCTGATCTGTTCGGAGCCTGGCGTGATGATAAAGCCTGATTTTACGTTCAGTTTTTTGGCTTTTGCCTGGCGGGCAATGAACGCGGCCCTTGAAAGGTCTTCGTATGAAGAGTTGGTGCAGGAACCTATAAGCCCGACCTCAAGTGTGTCGGGATAATTATTCTCTTTGAGAAAAGCCGCCAGTGCCGAGACCGGGTTGGCGAGGTCGGGGGTAAACGGGCCGTTCACATAAGGCTCAAGTTCCGAAAGGTTTATTGTGATGACCTGGTCGTAATATTTTGCGGGATCAGCCGCAACTTCAGGATCGGCCCTGAGACAGGATGCATACTGGTTGGCGATGTTGGCAACGGCTTTGCGCCCGGTTGATTCCAGGTATCGCTTCATGCTGGCATCATATGGAAAAACCGAGCAGGTGGCCCCAACTTCGGCGCCCATATTACAGATAGTACCTTTTCCGGTGCATGAAAGGGATTCGGCCCCTTCACCGAAATACTCGATGATGAACCCTGTACCTCCCTTTACCGTAAGTATGCCGGAGAGCAGCAGGATAACATCTTTTGCCGAAACCCACCCGCTGAGTCTGCCGGTAAGCTCTACTCCCATGATCTTCGGCATTTTAAGCTCGAGCGGGATTCCCGACATCACATCTACCGCATCGGCACCCCCAACGCCAATGGCAAGCATCCCCAGGCCGCCTGCATTCGGGGTATGTGAATCTGTCCCTATCATCATCTGGCCGGGGAAAGCATAATTTTCAAACACCACCTGGTGGATGATGCCTGCACCGGGTTTCCAGAAACCAATACCGTATTTAGCCGAAACTGATTGCAGGAAATTGTACACTTCGGCATTTTGTGAAAGCGCTGATGCAAGGTCAGGGCTTACACCTTCCCTGGCAAGAATAAGATGATCGCAATGAACCGTTGCCGGAACGGCCGATGTGGTCCTTCCCGCAGTCATAAACTGGAGCAGCGCCATCTGGGCCGTGGCATCCTGCATAGCCACCCTGTCGATAAGGAAATTCACATAATCCTTCCCCTTATCATAGGGTTTATCAGGAACCGCATCAAACAAATGCCCGTATAAAAGCTTCTCGGTAAGTGTTAACGGCCGATTAAATATCTTCCTGGCTTTTTCTACAGAAGCACTGATTTTCTTATAGATAGCCTCTATGTTTTCTAATTTGAGCAACATGTAAAAAAATATCTTTTATTCGAATTCAAAATTAACAATTTGAATCAATAAATTTGCATGTTTCCTTTAATCATTCTGATTTAAATTTAAAATAATGCTGGCTGAAGTACTTGGTTCCTGGAAGAATGCGAAAGACAAGCAAAAGCAGGCTTTGGCATCTAAAGTTCTGGCTGAGGCGGAAGCAGCGGTTTCATCATGGGATCATTCGACAGCAAAACGCAAACCCAAACCAGGCATTTCCCATAGAAAACCCGCGGCCGGTTTACCCGGCAGGGGATCCTGGATGGATTTCCTTGACTTGACCGGCAGGCCAGGCTTCCTGCGGAATCTTGATCAAGGGCAAAGAGACCGCTGGGCAGAAACAGTGTTCACCGTCCTGCAAAGGACACAGTATTCGCTGAATGACTTGTTGGCCCAAAGGGTAAACGAGCACCCGCGTCAGGTCCTTTTCCGGGACATGTCGGTTTCGCCCACGGTGGATTGGACTTATGAGCAGATATACCGCCACCTTAGGGAGATTGCCGCCGTTTTTTACATGGCCGTTGAAGAGGAGCCAAGGATTGCACTTTACACCGAGAACTGCGTTGAAGGAGCCTGTGTGGATCTTTCCTGCCTTTGTTCCGGGATTTTCGTTTCTCCGTTCAGCACCCATTTTGGCGCTGAAATACTGGCCCCGTTGTTTGACAAACTTTCGGTCAACATTGCCGTTGCCGATACGCCTCAGAGAGTTTCGGTCCTCGAAAAAGTCTGCCAGCTGACCGCCCGGCCTTTCCGTATCTTTACCATGGGCCCGGGATCAAAGAAGGGATCTGCCAACAAATACCTCCAGGAGGAATGTAAAAAGATCTCCCGTTCTGAGATTGAGAACCTTCTTTCGGCCAGGCCGCTGAAACCGACCAATGAAGTTGCAACAACCATGTTCACCTCGGGAAGCACCGGTTTGCCCAAGGGAGTTTCTTTCTCGGTTTATAATATTGTATCCAAGCGCTTTGCCCGGGCTGCGGCCCTCCCAGAGGTCGGGGATGAGACATTCCTTTGCTACCTTCCGCTTTTCCATACATTCGGACGTTATCTTGAGATGTGCGGTGCGATTTACTGGCACGGCACCTATGTTTTTGCCGGGAACAACTCCGCAGATACATTGTTTTCCTTATTTCCGAAGGTCAACCCAAGCGGGTTTATCAGCATACCGCTTCGCTGGCAGGAGTTATTTGAGAAGTGCCAGGAAAGGATCAGCGGCATAGAGAGTGCCGAATTAAGAACCAGGGCCATCGAGGATATAACCGGCAACCGCCTGAAATGGGGGCTTAGCGCTGCAGGTTACCTTGACCCCCAGGTGTTCCGTTTCTTCAACGAAAACGGCATCGCATTATCCAGCGGCTTTGGAATGACAGAAGCAACCGGCGGCATCACTATGACCCCCCCGTTCCGTTACCAGGATTTTAAAGTAGGCACACCCCTCCCCGGGGTTTTTACAAGGCTCAACGAGAACCGTGAACTCGAGATCAGCGGGCATTATATCGCACGCTACCTCGAAGATTCCCCGCCGGGAGGCACCATCCCTTATCCCGTTTCGAAAAAAGATGATTACTGGCTTAAAACAGGAGATGTTTTCATCATCAATGAAGACGGGTATCATGAGATCGTCGACAGGGTTAAGGACATTTACAAAAATAATCGTGGCCAGACAGTCGCCCCCCAGGTCATCGAAAAGAAATTTCATAATGTACCGGGCATAAAGAGCACTTTTGTTGTCGGGGACAACAGGCCTTATAATGTCCTTCTCATTGTACCCGACAAATCCGATTCCCTCTTCGCCTCTTGTAAAGGCGATAACCTCAGGGAATATTTCCACCAGATTGTCATGTCGGCGAACAAGGATGTTGCGCCTTATGAGAGGGTAGTGAATTTCGCCCTTCTCGACAGGGACTTCAGCGCCGAAAAAGGGGAATTAACCCCCAAAGGTTCCTACAACAGGAAAGCCATTGAAAACGGGTTTCTGAAACTGATAGATTCCCTCTATCAGAGCAATGTAGTCCTGATTAAAAAAGGGGCTGTTTCCTGTTCTGTCCCAAAGTGGGTATACAGGGACCTTGGCATACTTGAAACGGATATTGTTTTTGGCAAAGACCAGCTTGTAAACAAGAGAACAAAACAGGTTCTGAATATCAGGAAACGCAAGCCGGGAAGCTGGATTATAGGTGACCTGGTATATACTTTAAGTGACGATACAATTGACCTGGGGCTTTTCACCCGTTCCCCAAAGCTCTGGACAGGGAACCCTTCCCTGATTTCCTTCTGTCCGGTTAAGGAAGGTTGGGATGTCCCCGTGAAGGGGATGGCCGAAGGCATTTATCTTGCAGAACCCGGGCTGACAGGCAATTATGAATGCAAGGCCCCAAGGAATATCCGAGACCAGTTCCTGGCCAATGCCAACCTGCTGCTGTGCCAGGCCCTGTTCGGCCCTGAGTCTTCTTCAATCAGCGCTATCGTTAAGATAGGCGATATTTTCGGCGACTCGGAACCCCGGCTTGCCGAAGTGATGAGGCTGAGGCTTGAAGCCCTGGCATTTCATCCTTCCGAAGAGATCCGATGCCTGGCCTATCGCACCATCCTGATCCATGCCCCTCAGCCTGAGACAATTTCCAACCTGCCCATGTTCCTCGAATCGGGTCTTTCGTTCTTAAATGAGCAGTCGATCCGTGCCATCGCTTCATCCAAAATCGGGAAACACAGGCTTGATGCACTCAAGCAAAGGCTTTATTTCTACCGTACCCACTTCCCCTGGCCTGCACCGGTGAAAATGAGGCAGCAGTTCGAAAATGTTCTCAGGATGCTTTACAACTTTGCACTCCAGCATCTTGATTTCTATGTACCGGTCAGGGCTGAATTATCAAGGTGGATCCTTCACCGCCAGGATCCTTACCTGTCAAAAAAAGCAGAGGAATATTTTTACAGGCTGGCCCGGGTATTTGAAAACCATATTGAAGCAAGAGGCCCTAAATATCCTGCTTCAACATGGAAACCTAAACTCATTTTTGAACACGGGATCCAGGAAACTGATAAAGAAAGGATAATAAAGATTTTCAGGACTACGAAGTTCCTGGAAGAAAGCATTATCCTGACTTTTAATGAATGGGATTTTGATCTGAAAGACGTGCCCCCGGGAGGCATATGGGTGCTGAGGCTACTTGCGTACAAGGAATTCAAGCATTACAGGCTCAGTGTAAACACTAAGGCCGGGAAACATTTTGATCTTCACTTCGTGATCAGCAACAACCCTGAATTCAAACCCAACCCCGATACATTTTACTGGCAGGCTTCGCTAGCGGGTTTTCCTTACGGGGCTGCTGTTGCTTCCCTGCTGGGAAGCAGCAGGCCCAACCTGGGACTACTCAGCACACAGTATATAGGAGGGCTTACCGCATGGGATAAAATAAGGGAGTTTGCCGAAATCCACCGCTCCTCCGGCTATGTAAAACCGAACGCATGGAAAAAAGTGTTCATCCGTTCCCTGGCAACAGTGTTTAAAGCATGGCACCACAGCGGCTACCAGATTGTTCCCGGCGCAATTACCCCTACCAATATTTCCATACCTGAAATGGATTTCCGTGAATCGGCTGTCATACTTACCCTTACCGGCTGGTCGGAATACAAAGGCCCGCTTTCCCTGGTCATCCCTATCGTATTGGACTACTATTGCAAAACCACGGCTTTGTATCCCTGGGTTAAAAAGCAGATAGAAATCAACTGGATTTTTGATGCCTGCATTGAAGCCCTGGGCAAGGAAGAAGCAATTGAATTCCTGGTCAAACTCAGAGTCGAACTAAAAAAGCACAAAGTCGTTTGCCATGATCTGACCAGCCTGAAGGACCACCTGAATAAGTACCTGACCGAAAACATCAAACGCTTCCACCTGCCGCTGTCGTTATACTCAGCTATAGACCAGTATATAGACTGGTACCGTATAAATCCCCTCACTACAGCAGCAGCCAAGGAACAAACCATCACGGAGCTCATGGACCTGTTCAGGCTGAATTCATGGCCCGACCTGATCAGGTATTATTTTTACAGGCATACCTTCTTTATGGATTCAGACGAGGGTGTCAGAGCCTCATTTGACAAGCTCCTTGAAAAAATGCAGGAAGAGCAGGAAACCTTGCCTATCCAGCTTATCGAGCTGTCGGACTTGCAATCATCGTTGTCGGCAGAAGAAGATAAAAACATTTTCAGCCATATGGTCTTCCCTCGACTGCAAACCGATCAGCATATTGACCTGCTGAAAATAGGTGAACGTTCAAAAGAGCATGTGCTTGTCCGTTTCGACATCAACGACGCCGAGGGGAAACATTACGTGCAATATGAGCCGGGAGAACCCCGGGAGATCGGGCAGTTATACCAGATGTTCTTCAGGGAGAATTATCCAAAAGAGATCAGTAAACATGATCACCAGCATGTTGTTACCGATGCCCGTGGAAAGATCATCGGCGGGCTTACCTGGCATTACCTGGATGAGACGACCGCCCTGTTTGATGGCATCGTAGTAACTTCGTCATTACAGGGGAAAGGGATAGCTTCGGCCATGATCGCCAATTTCTTTGTCAGCATGTCGGCTTACGGGATCAAAGTCATCAAGGCCCATTTCCTTTTCGGTAATTACTATATGAAGCATTTCTTTGAGATTGACCGGAAATGGGGTGCCCTTGTGAAGGTAATTAATGACTGAATATTTACTAATTAATAATTATATACCATGGGAGAAAAGATAACATTGTCTGGTGGCAGGCTGGTAGTTCCGGAGAATCCGGTAATTCCTTTCATTGAAGGAGATGGCACAGGCCCTGACATATGGAATGCAAGTGTGAAAGTTTTCGATGCAGCTGTTGAAAAAGCATATGCCGGGAAAAGGAAGATACACTGGAAAGAAGTCCTTGCAGGGGAGAAAGCTTTCAAGCAAACAGGGGAATGGTTACCCCAGGCAACCCTGGATGAAATCAGGGAATATCTTGTTGCCATCAAAGGGCCTCTCACCACACCGGTAGGCGGAGGGATACGTTCGCTCAACGTTGCTTTGAGGCAGATACTTGATCTTTATGTTTGCCTGAGGCCCGTGAGATATTTCAAGGGGGTTCCTTCTCCGGTTAAGAAGCCCGAACTTACCGAGATGGTAATTTTCCGTGAGAACTCCGAGGACATTTATGCCGGTATTGAATGGATGGCGGGGACAGCTGAAGTAAAGAAGGTCCTCGATTTCCTGATCCTGGAAATGGGTGTAAAAAAAATACGGTTCCCCGAAAGTTCATCCATTGGCATAAAGCCTGTGTCGAAAGATGGAACTGAGCGCCTGGTAAGAGCTTCTATCGGGTATGCCATTGAAAAGAAACTTCCTTCGGTCACCATTGTCCATAAAGGGAATATCATGAAATTCACTGAAGGGATGTTTAAGACCTGGGGATATGATCTTGCCGAAAAAGAATTCGGGGATAAGGTCTTTACCTGGGCCCGGTATGATAAGATAAAGGACAAGGATGGGGAACAGGCTGCAGAAGATGCCCAGAAAAAGGCTGTTGCGGAAGGCCGCATCATCATCAAGGATGTGATTGCCGATGCATTCCTCCAGCAGATCCTGACCCGCCCGGCAGAGTATTCGGTAATAGCAACCCTGAACCTTAACGGCGATTATATTTCCGATGCTCTGGCAGCTATTGTAGGCGGGATCGGGATTGCTCCCGGTGCCAATATCAATTATGTAACAGGCCATGCTGTGTTTGAAGCAACGCACGGCACCGCTCCGAAATATGCCAATAAAGACCAGGTGAACCCGGGCTCGGTCATCCTTTCGGGTGTAATGATGCTGGAATATATGGGTTGGAACGAAGCGGCAGACCTTATTGTTAAAGGGCTGGAAGGGGCGATTGCGAAGAAAAGGGTTACCTATGACTTTGAACGCCAGATGGAAGGGGCCACCAAGCTCAAATGCTCTGAATTCGGTTCAGAGATTATTGCGAACATGTAAAAAAAAGAAGCCGGGTTGATGCCCGGCTTCTTTTTTTCAATTCCGATTTGAATGTTAATAGAAACTCGGGCATTCCATTGGCCCGCCATATCTCTTGGAACCTCCGGTCCCTCCTGGGAGTGAACTGCCACCGCCTCCGCCTCCGAAGATTGACAGCTTGTCAAACTCAAGTATAAGGCTTATCTCATGCGCACCTCCGGTTCCCTGTAATGCACCGCTAATCTGTATATCGTAGGAGTAAATAAATTTCACACTCATATTCTCATAGAAATTGAACTTATACCCGGCCAGGATTGCACAGGAACTATTGACGATGCCGGTGAGCGTGCTCTTGTACCAGCAACCCAGGTAAATATTGTATTTTAACAGGTTTAGGCCGACTTCCAGTGAATTCAGGTTAGCCTGATTCATATATAAACCTCCGATGTTGACTTTAAGAGGTTCAGAGGAACTGGCATACATGGCATTAGAATTTCCTCCCGGACCGGTTGAAATTACAAGGTCGAAATGCCCCACCCATTTCCTGGGGTACTGTGAAGAACCGACAGAAAGAAAAGACACATCAGGTTTGAAAATATGATCAACTGCAAATCCGATATTACCGGTAATATTACCTTCTGTTGAAGAGAATTGTAACAAACCACCTGCGCCGAAATCAGGAACCACTCTCTTGCTCGCGTTGAAATCAGTGAACCCGCTCTGGTATATATTTCCGTACCTGGGGTCAAGGCTGCTCGTAAAAACAAGGTCATCATAGGAAATCCTCCTTTGCATGATCCCCGCTTTAACACCAACCTGGGCCACCAGGAAACTTGTGATAGGAATACGTACGCCGATAGTCAGGGCGGCATTCAGGTTATTGATCAGGCCCGCGCCGGGGTTGTCCGATTGTACAACGAGCCCAAGGCCGCCTGCGCCAGGCAATGCACGGTCACCCAGGTCAGCCGAAAAATAATATGATTTGTAAGCAATAGGGGCAGCAGGCCATTGATCCCTGAACAGGAACCTTGCACGCACACCGGTATTGATGCCGGTAAAAGCAGGGTTCACATAGAGGGGTGCACTGAAATACTGCGTGAAATTCATGTCCTGTCCCAGGGCGGATGTCATCGGCAATATCCACCCCAGAACCAGCAGGCAAAGAATACATGAGAGCTTTTTCATCGAGCTGTATGTTAGTTAGATTATATTATCTTAATAAAATTACTGTCCCCATAGTACCGTTTCCGCCTTTCACCCCGGTATCAGAACCGGTCCACGGGGAATCGTCGACGAAGGTGGCAGTGACTTTCCAGAAATAATTACCCTGCGGCATCAACGCCCCATTTAACGTACCGTCCCATCCTTCATAAGGAGCCCCGTTATTGTCGAGCTTGTTGGATTCCCAAACCTGATGCCCCCAGGTATCAAATACCTGGATATGGTATGTTTTCAGATTCATCCCCACAGGTTTGAACAACCGAACTGCCATATTCCCGCTGTTTGGTGCAAATGCATTTGGTACAAAAAGTCCGCGGAACAGTATTTTATATTCGTAATAAGTCGTATCCACACAACCATACTGGTTTGAGGAAATCAATCTGATAGTATAAGTACCGTCCTCGGTAAATGAGGCGACCGGGTTGGTATCATTACTGGTCTTCCCGTTACCGAAATCCCATGAATACCCTGTGGCCCCGGATGAGAGGTTATTAAGCTTGACTTTACCCGGGGTCCCGTCATATCCGTTGATCAGGGTAAAGGCGGAGACCGGGGTCACATGCACCGAAACGGTATCAATAATAGTATCCAGGCATCCGAAGTAATCTTTAACAATCAGGCGAACAAGGTAATCTCCGGCATTTTTGTATTTAAAACTGGGATCCTTCAGCAATGAAGTGTCCTTCATAACCGACGGGTTGAATTTCCAGCGCCAGAATCCAATGGTGGTGTCGGAAATGGATGAGGAATCCCTGAAGAATGTGGGGTCGCCCGTACATGCCGCTGTGTATTTGAAGCGGGCAAGCGGAAGTCCATATATTCTCAAGGGTTTTGTAAGCGAATCCTTACATCCAAACCTGTTCATGACTACGAGCTTCACATTAAAAGTATCCCTTGTGGCATAAATATGGTTAGGATTACTCAGTGTGGATGTATTCCTGGGGGCTGATGAAGGTTCACCAAAATCCCAACTCCATGCCGAGACAGCTTCACCGTTAGTAAACGAAGTATCCCTGAACATTGCAGGCTGTTTCAGGCAAACGGGAACATTTGAGAACAAGGTTTTTGGTGTGGGATGTATCAGGACATCCTGAGTGAGACTGTCGAGGATGTTCTTCGCATTTACAACGGCCTTGATCCATAGTTTGACCTTGAAAGTACCCGGGCTCGTAAATTTATGTACTACGAACTTGCTGTATTGGATATATGATGTGTCTTTCCCGTCACCCCATGACCATTTCCATTGCTTGATCCTGTATGTCGGCACTGAAGTATCCTGGAATGTTACCATATAGTTCATACAATTGGTATCCGGGTAATTGTAATTTGCCCTGATGCACGGGAGCCTGGTCACACCCTGGGATATGCTGTCGACGCATCCCTTGGTATTTGTAACGATCAAAGTGACCCGGTAATCACCCGTAGCAACGTACCAATGGGAGGTGTCGCCGGGAGGTGTTGTAATGATCACATTAGGAGAACCGTCGCCGAATATCCACTCCCATTGTTTAATGGTACCCGTACCGTAATTACTGGTCGTATCTGTGAAATGCATTATGCTGTCGCACTGGGCGATTGCAGCCGAGAAATGAGGTTTGGGCAGGGCATATACCTGAACTGTTCTGAAAACGCTGTCAACACAATTATCGGTGTTGAAAACTCTCAGTTTAACGTTATATAATCCCGGAGCAGTAAAGACATGGGTTGTATTATATAAGCCTGAGTAATTCGCCGGGCCGGAATTCGGGTCACCGAAATCCCATCTCGGGGAATATAACGAGTCCTGACCCATATTGTAATTGACCGGATGGAAAATAGTAGGATTGCCGAAGCATACCGTACTGTCAACAAAGGAGAACCTGAAGCCGGGTTTCACCCTGACGCTGTCGACGATGGTATCCTTGCAACCATAGGTATCGGTTACCATCAGTGTCACCAGGTAAATTGTATCGGTTACCGGGAATGTGTATACAGGATTTGCGACAGTTGAGGTGGCCCCTTGTTCAAATATCCACAAACGGTCGGTAATAACAGCACCTGATGCCGTTGACATATCCTGGAACGTAATCTGTCCTTTCGGGCAGTATTTGCTGTTATACTGGAAAGCGGAAACCGGTTTCAGATGTACCAGAACTGCAACGACCACCGAGTCCTTGCAACCGCTGAGATTAGTCACAACCTCCTTGACATTGTAGGTTCCTCCCGTAGCAAATTTATGATTGGGATTTTTGATGGTTGCAGTGCCACCATCACCGAAATCCCAGGACCAGGCCACAACCTGGCTGTTGGGTGCAATCGACAGGTCAGTAAAATGTGTAGAATCCTGGGCACAGGCTGCAGTGTATTGGAACAAGGCCACAGGTTTCGGGCTGACCGCAATCTGCATTATGGTATCCCTGGTACAATTGTTTGTTGTTGTAACACTGAGCTTCACCATGTAATTTCCCGGACTTGAATAATTATGCGTAGGATTTTGCAAGGTGGAGGTATTATTCCCGCCTGAAGAAGGATCGCCAAAGTTCCATGACCATGCGTTAATAGAACCGCTCGATGATGTTGAAAGGTCGTGGAATTGTGTTAAGCTGACCACACAGGCCGTGTCAAACGAGAACAATGGAACCGGAGCCGCATTCACAGAGATCTGTTTTTTCAATGTATCATAACATCCGGTTGCGTTGGTTACTTTCAGTTTGACCCAGAAAGGCCCGCCTGCCGAAAACGCATGCGTGGGGTTCTTCTGGTCTGAAGTGTTGTTGGAACCAGTAGAGGGGTCGCCGAAGTCCCAAAGCCAGCCTACAACAGCTGTTCCGCCGTTCGACTGGGAGAGGTCGGTGAACTCGTTGGTCATCAGGGCGCAGGCACCGGAGGCATTGCTGAAGTTGGCGATTGGTTTGAATTCTACAGATACCGGTAAGGTGATCTCATTGGTACAATTGTCGGAAGTCGTGATTTTTAGCTTTACATTGTAATTCCCGCCATTTGCGTATTTGTGTTTCACATTCGCATTGCCCGGGAAGGTTATGGTAATAGTCCCACCATCACCGAAATCCCATTCCCATTTATTAATACTTCCGTGAGCCGTAACTGAAAGATCGGTGAATTGTACCGAATCACTGGCACAAGTCGGTGAAGAGAACTTGAATTGAGAAACCGGGGAACCATAAACCTGTATCGTTTTGCTGTACGTTCCAAGGCACCCGCCCGAGCTCGCCACATTCAGAACGACCGTATATGTTCCATCGTTAGCATAAGTGTATGAAGGGTTCTGGCCCGATCCTGTTCCGCCGTCACCGAAATCCCAGGACCAGGTAGCAATTGTTCCGGCACCAGGAGTCCCGGTGAATACCGTTGGGCTGCCTTTGCACACACTTGTTGCAGTAAAAGTCGCGGTCGGATTTGCTTCGATAGTGATCTGGGCGCTGCTGTCTTTATAACATCCACTTGCATTGGTAACTTTAAGATGCACCATAAATTGACCTGCTGCACTAAAATTGTGTGCAGGGTTCTGCTGGGTGGAAGTATTGTTTCCGCCTGATCCGGGATCACCGAAAGTCCAGTTCCATTGAGTGATCTGCCCGCCCCCGTTGGGTTGGGAGATATCAGTGAACTGGACAGGGGCCAGTGCACAGACGGCATTTGACCATTGGAATCCGGAGATCGGGTTGTACTGGATAGGAACAGAAATGGTATTGTTCCCTGTACAATTATCGGAAGTGGTAATGCTAAGTATAACCTGGTAGTTCCCTCCCGTGGTATATGTATGTGAAATGGTCGGGCTGGCGCTGGTGCCTGTATTTCCATCGCCGAAATCCCAGTTCCTGTTGGTGATATAACCATGCGACGGAACCGAAATATCGGTAAAAGTAACTGAACTCCCGGCACAGGTGGGGGAAGTATAACTGAACTGGATGTTTGGCCTGGCCCATACTTCCACAGGTTTGCTTACTGAATGTATACATCCGTTTGAAGTAGTCACTGTAAGTGTGACATTAAAAATGCCTCCTGTAACATAGGTATAGGTTGGATTCTGGACTGCGGAACTGCCGCCGTCACCAAAATTCCACAACCATGACACGATCACACCTGCATTGGGGATTGAATTGTCGGTAAACGTAGTTGCATTGCCCTGGCATGCATTGGTGGCCGTAAAATTAGCGACAGGATTTGCATTGATGGTAACCATCATGGAATCCTTTCCTATACAGCCATCGGCATTGGCTACAGTCAGACGTACTTTAAAAACACCTGAAGCGCTGAAATTATGAACCGGGTTCTGCTGGGTTGAGTTGTTGTTTCCACCTGAGCCGGGATCTCCGAAATTCCAGTTCCATTGTGTTATGGTCCCTCCCCCGTTAGGCTGGGAGTTGTCGTTGAATTGGACAGGAGTGAGAACACAAAGTGAATTTATGGCAGTAAATGATGCAACAGGGGCAAATTGAATGGGTACCGATATTGTTTTCGTTCCCGTGCAACTGTCGGAGGTTTTCACTATGAGGGTGACATTATATGTTCCTCCGTTGGCATACTGATGTGTGGTTGAAACGGATGTTGTGTTCAGTAAATTCCCGTCACCGAAATCCCACATCCTTCTGACAATATAACCATGACCCGTGATCGACATATCTGTAAATGTCACGCTGTTGCCCGCGCAGGTGGGTGAAGAGAAACCGAATGATGTAACCGGGTAAGGGTATACTTCAACAGGGTAGGTAACACTCTGTGTGCAACCGTTGGAATTGGTTACGGTCAATGTAACATAATGGAGTCCCGGAGTGCTGAACATGTATGTGGGGTTTTGCGTAAGTGCAGTCCCCCCGTCACCAAAATCCCAGGCCCAAAGAACCAGGGACCCTGTCAGTGTTGTAGATTTGTCAGTAAATACTGTCAGGTTGCCCAGGCAGCTGCTGGATGAGGTGAAGTCGGCAACGGGTTTTGCCGCTATGCTAACATCATTTGTCTTTGTAGCTGTGCATCCGTTTACGTTTGTGACTGTGAGGGAGACATGATGAACTACCGCGCTGGTGAAACTATGCGTCGGGTTCTGCAAAGTAGAAGTGTTGGATGAGCCTGAGCCCGGATCATCAAAATTCCAAGACCATTGGCTGATTGTACCGCCTCCATTGCTTTGGGAATTATCAACAAAACTCAATGATTGGCCAAGACAGCCAACGCCAAGATTGGTAAAGTCGGCAATAGGTGCCGCGATTCCTGTTACGACTTTGGAAACAGAGTCAACGCATCCGTCGGTTGTCGTGGCGATCAGTGTGACCGTATGGGAAATCGAAGCATCAAGGTAGGTATGGGTGACAACAGGTCCGATCCCAACAGCTGAACCGTCGCCGAATCTCCACATCCAGTTATTAATGAAGCTGGTAAAACCTGCCGGCACATATGCCTGGCTTGTAAAAGTAACCTGTGCATGCTGGCAGAAGGGGCTTGTCTCTATAAAATCAACAACCGGTTTCGGGTTTACATTAATGGTTTTCACCTTGGTGTTTGTACAACCGTTTGAGTTAACAACCACGAGAGTAACAGTGTGTGTTCCCGCTGTGGCAAAGAGATGTTGCGGATTCTGAAGGGGTGATGTGCCTCCGTCGCCAAAATCCCAGGCCCAGGACAAGATTCCCGCAGCATTTGGAATGGTGTTGTCGGTAAACAAGGTATTGTTACCCAGGCAGGGGGTTGAAAAAGCAAAGTCAGGTAAAGGAAGCGCATTAATGGTAATATCGTGAAAAATGGTATCGTTACAATAATTCGTGTTGCTTACGATTAAAGTAATCCTCTTAGGCCCCGAAGTGTTGTATATATGCGATGGGTTCTGTGCTGTTGAGAAATTGAATGCTCCTGAAGCGGGGTCTCCGAAATCCCAGGACCATGACATCAGGTTCCCGCCCCCATTGGTCTGGGAGAGATCACTGAAATGAACCGATTGTGGCGCAACGCAGGAAAAAGTCCCTCCTGTAACCTGGAAATCAGCCAGAGGGGAGGCAACCTGCTGTACATTAATAGTCCTGGTCTGGGAACAACCGCGGTTCGTTGTTACGGTGAGTGTCACATTCCATCCTGTAGAGCTGTATACTGCATAAATATGTGTGGGATTCCTTGTAAGGTCATGCAGAGTGCCGTCCCCAAAATCCCAGTCCCATCCAACGATCACGTCGTTATATGGCAAGGGGACTACGGAAAGGTCGGTAAATTGGATCGCTGAGCCAAAACAGGTAGGTGAAGCAAACATGAAATTGGCAATTGGCTTTGGAATAATGCTGATAATATGCTGTTTTGACTTGCTGCAGCCATTGACATCGGTAAGCGTCAGGGTTACGGTATAATCCCCCACAGAAGCATACAAATGCGAAACACTTCCCGGCGCTGCCGAATTGTTGCCATCTCCAAAATCCCATAGCCAGGTGTAATCTGAAGGAGGCAAAGCTGCAGGATCTGTCGTGAAGTTAACCGCCTGATCAAGGCAGACATTAGTTCCGTAACCGAATTCTACGGGAATAGGAGTATTGATCGGCACATTGATTGTCTTGACAGGACTTGGGCAGTTCTCAAGGTTTTCCCAGGCCTGCAATGTCACATTATACGATGTTTGTCCACTCATGAAAGTATGGGTGGGGTTTTGCAGGGTTGAAGTATTGGCGGCTCCTGAAAGAGGATCATCAAAGGTCCACAACCACTGGTAAATTGTTCCCGGGGGGGTGGAATTTGCAAACGATTGATCCACGAAATAAACATCCTGTCCGTCGCAGGCCTGGCTTTGATGCAGGTGGGCGGGATCACTGAACCATATGAAATTCGCAGTGGGGGAATCATAAATCGTTACCCAGAGATCAAATGATGCTTCAAGCGGGGTTCCCTGGTTAACAACCCTTTTCACATGATAAGGCCCAGGTGCGATATATGAATGAGTCGGAGAAGCCGGTGTGAAGGGAGGAACGAAATGCTGTACAGGCGTCCCATCCCCAAAATCCCAATCCTCAAAATCGATCTGGCCCCCAGGGGGACAAGGCACAAATAAAATATTGACATTCTGGCATTCATTGGGTGGATTGGCAGTAAAGCAGGCAGCAGGCGGCCCTCCAAGCATCATATCGTGGGTCACTACGTTGGTGCACCCGGTTACCATGTCGGTGGCTGTACAGCGGGCTGTGAAGCTGCCCGGCCCCGGGTAATTGTGGGTGATGGGTGAACCGAATCCATTGGTTCCATCTCCGAATTCCCAGTACACATTATTCCCTACGTGCTGTGCGGGATTGATTATTGATGTAAAAATCTGTTCATAGGCAGTAACTCCCTGCACCTGGGTGAAGTCAATATCAGGATGGGGGTTTACAACAAGAGGATTGGCCACAGGAAGCGTTTTTGTGTTGACACATCCTGCATTGTTCGCTACCGTGAGTGTAATGATGAAATTTCCCGCACCTGAAAAAAGATGGGTTGGATTTTGCAGGATTGAGGTGTTGCTGGGCGATGTAGGATCGCCGAAGTTCCACTGATAGCTAACGATAGGGCTGCCCGTCAGGGGTGAACTCATATCTTTGAACTGCACAACGTCGCCGGAACAGATCACAACAGGATAAGAGAAATTGGCCTGGGGTGAAGGTTCTGCCTGAACAGGCAGGGAATATATGTTTTTACAACCGTTACTGTTGGTGACAGTAAGCGTAACATTATGCGAGGCCAGATCCATAAATGGATGGATCACCGGAACGGGCGGAGGATTCGTTATGTAATTATAGGTTGAGTTGGATCCGTCGTTCCAGTCCCAACTCCAGTCTGTTATAACGAGGGGTGCAATTGGTGTTGAAGAAATATCTGTAAAAGAAGTGGGTTCGTTCACGCAGGATTTGGCAACAAGGAACCCGGCAACAGGCATGGTGTTCGGAACATCAACCTGGATGGTTTTAGTCACCATGCAATGAACGGTATTGGTCAGGGTTAATGTCACCGTTTTAGTTCCATAAGAAGCATAGATATGCGTTGTTTGCAATACAGGAGGCGTGCTGCCAAATTTTTCATAATGGGCCGTTGTGCCGTCGCCAAAATCCCAATCAACGTATAAAAAGGTTTCGGAGGTGGGTTTAAACGTAGGCTGGCTCCCTGCTGCATTGAATGTATATGCCTGGCTGAGGCAGTTCGGATTGGCCGGCACCGGCAGTACGGCAATCGGCTTATAAGTGTCAGGATCAACGTAAACATAATCGGTAATCATGTCCTGCTGCCCTGCAGTATTGGTCAAAGTCAGCGTGACCGTGTACGTTAGACCGGATACTGTCGGGAAAATATGGGATGGATTTGGTAAGACAGATGTGTTGCTAACCCCTGAAGCCGGATCTCCAAAATCCCATGCGTAGGTTATTGTTTGCCCCGGGTGCACCGATACATCACCTGTGAAGTCGACTTTATTGTAAAAGCAGGTGCCGGTTTCATACTGATAATAATAAAAAGCATGCAGCAAAGGCTGAATTGTAATCTTCTTCTGTGTTTCTACCTCAACACAGCCTGGCTTAGCGCTATTGCCTTCTCTAATTTTAAGCACCACTGTCATCGGAGTGCTCCCCCATGTAATCGTGACCTGGTTCTGGTTGAGTATGCTTGCACTTCCGCCTGCAGGAACTACCCATGTATAACTATGACCTGGAATGTCATAAGTCATATAGGTTACGGTTTGCCCTGCCCTGACCACATCAGGGCCTATAACAACCGGTTGAGTATCGGGACAGGCGGCATTAGGAGCATTTTGTGCAATCAGAAAAGGGGAAGACAGTAGCAGGAACCCGCAAATGAAAAAAAGGCGCAATGTTAAATTCCGCATAGGGTTGATATTAGAAGACGTTTACAATAATTAACTTATACTTGATTTAGATGACAATGGTTGCAGTTGTATGGTTGCCTGAAATTCGATTTTTTTCAGAATCTACAAAAGTAAAATTAATTTTCAATTTTTTAGTGTTTCCCATACAACCCTAACAAACTATTTCTGTCTTTTGTTATGTCAATCTGCATTTTGATATTAATTTATTCCTTGTACTTTTGCAAAGCGAAGATTTTGATTATGAAAAACAACCTCCTTATTTTAACAGCACTGATCCTTGGTACAATGTTATTTTCAACCTCCTGCAAAAAGGCTTCCACTTCACAGCCTTGCGATGGCCTGGCGACTGTTTGCTTTGAAAATAAAAGAGATTCACTACTTACCGTTAACATCGTACAGCTTCATGCAACCATAAATCTTCAGCATGATGAAATGCAGTGCAAGACCTTTGCAGGCGGTACAACTTATACTATTAAATATTCCGGACCGGCTTATTCAGGGAATCTGAAAGACACCACGATGCTGGTGCAAAATTGTGATAATAAACTGGTTGTGATCAACCCGGCAAAAAAATAGGCCTACTCCTCGAATTTTATTTTTGTTAAATAGAATACCAGCCGCTTGTTATTGGTTTCAATGGCTACATTTTTTATTTCCTGGAATCCATAGCAGAGGAAGAAATCGTCGTACCATCCCTGCAACCCGCTTTTTGTTTCAGAGAGCAGCTTGTCATCTGGATATTTTGATTCCAGCAGGCTGAATTCCAGTTTACCGCTGGTTTCGCTATTATGTATGATCTTCGAACCTATTTTTCCGGCAGCACAAAATGCAAGAAGCAGTTTATCGCCCATCACTTTCACCACCACTTTCGGGCTGAGTTCAGGGCTGATCAGTTCATTTATTTCCAATGCATTATCCCACAACAACATCCCCTCTGGATCGTAGGCGGTGATGAGTGCGCCGGTAAACCGGTATCCGTCGAACGTTGAATAAGAATTCGTATAAGGCCTTCCGTAAAAATCGAAATCTGTAAAATTTTCAACATGATACTGCGGAAAATACACTTCAGAAACCTGTATTATCCTGCCATCCTGTTCAAAAGGCTCATCCTGAAGAACATTGAAATCAACAGAATATTCAGCAATGTTTTTATTCTTCTTCAGAGCTTTCTTTTTCAGATCAAGCAGGTCTTTTGCACTAAGCAATGAATTAATGCTCTTTAACTGAAGAAAGTTTACAAAATTCAAATTTTTCTGGTTCCCCTGCTGAAGCAGACTCGTAAAAATACCCGTGGATTCAGTAATGGGCTTGTTTTTCTGCCCGGAACCGCTATTCTTAAGCCTGTACGTACCGATGACCATCTCCTCCCCTTTCTGGTTTGAGACTGCTTCGAAACCCGAAAATTCCCTGTCGTTGTTAATCGTGCTGAGGTTTACCGAGTTCAACACCTTTCCTGTCGTATCAAAAACCTGGTACCAGTGCCCGGTCTCTTTTTTACTTATTGCTTTGGAAACCACAGCCTTTAAACTTCCCGTAATGCTGTCGGTCCCGAACCAGCGGAAGGCTGCCTCTGCCTGAGGGTCAACCAGGAAGCCCTTGCTGTGATTCGACTTCAGGTCAAGGATCTCAATAGCCGCCTGTCCTGTTTTATGATTCAGTGCCAGGAAAGCATTTCTCCCGAGGATATTGAAAAAAACAGGCTCTGAATTGGCGGGGACTTTAGTTATGTTTGGAATGAAGTTGCCTTTGTTGAGGGCAATCCTGACAATTTCAAGTGGCTGATCCTCGCTTTTCATCTTGCCTTTGTATACAAAAACAAGGATAAGGGTGTCGCCCGAAAATGTTTTAAACCTGAAATCAAGATCATTAAGCACCGGAAAGCTTTTTACCCAAAGCTGTTTCAGGTTCTGGTCATAAAACGAAAAATACCATTTGACTCTCAGGTTATCTGCTATTTCAACGCTTTTAAAGAAAACCAGTGCCCCGTGGTGGCCGCATGGGATTGCACGGTACGATTCCTGGTCGCTTCTTGCCGTGATTTCAATCCTCGCTGTTTCTTCGTCTTTTCCTTCATTCCCTTTCTGGGCCATAATGATTGGGTGTGCAAGTACAAACGAAAGCAAAAGAATGATCAGGCTGCGCATAAGAGCTTGTTGGCTCCGCAAAAATAGCGAAAAAGCGTCCTCAATAAAAAACCAATTTCCCTTTGCTTATGAAGTTCTTTTCTTTATCACGGAGGATGGCTATGTAAATACCCTCAGGACAATTGTCAAGGAACAGGGATGCGTAAAACCCTGAAAAGAACAGGTCCCTGACCAGCCCCCCTTCTGTTGAATAAATGGCAAGTTCTTTTATTCCTTCCACCTGGCAATAAATGCTGATCGGTTTTCCCAGCCAGATGAATTTCAACGGCCTGTGGGGAGAACCGCCTGCAATTTTTTCTTCGCTTCCGAGACCGGATTCATAGGGTGTCCAGTAAACATTGTCGATACACACCTGCCCGGAGTTCAGACTGTCGGCCTGCCTGAATTCAATTATAAAATCACCCGGGATGCCTGCATTAATGCTGTCGGAAGAATGTACCAGGCTTGTATCGGCATTTCCCCCGGCGCTGATGACATTCTTCACAAGATCCCCATTGATGAGCAGATCCAGGTTAACCGCAGTTGAGAAGGCCTGGCGGTATGTAAATATAATCTTGCCGCATCCATGGTGGATCATACCTGAAACCAGTTTGGGAAGTGCATTCCGTTTCTTTCCAAGGCAGGGAGTAGGCAGTTCAATAACCTTATCACCACGGCATTGAATATAAGTCCAGTCAGAGCCGTCGGTCCCCGTGAAGCTGCCGTTGGCATAGCTCCCCGACAGTACCGGGAAATTCTGAAATGTTTCAAAGCCCTGGCCCCTTATCGCTGACACTGACAGCAGGACAGAGCAAACAAGCGTTCCAATTGTTTTCATATAGCTGAGATTATCGTACTCCTTTATCCGGCGAAGCCGTAAAAGTGATACATGAAATACAGCTATGAGTAAAAAAAGGCCGTCACTGTGCATGACGGCCCTGCATTGATGTTGATAACCTGATTATTTGTCTTTGACTTCCTCGAAGTCTACATCGGTGACTTCATCATTTCCCGAACTTTTCTGGCCTGCCCCCTGTTCCTGGCCTGGCTGGGGTCCGCCCTGCGGTCCCTGCTGGGCTCCCTGGGAGTTCTTGTACATCTCTTCGCTTGCTGTTTGCCATATGGCATTCAGGTTTGCAAGAGCTTTGTCAATAGCTGCCACGTCGCGGTTTTTATGAGCGGTTTTAAGTTCTTCAAGGGCATGTTCGATGCCGCCTTTCTTGTCGGCAGGAACCTTGTCGCCGAATTCCTTCAGCTGCTTTTCCGTTTGGAATATCATGGTATCGGCCTGGTTGATCTTATCGACCTCTTCCTTCATTTTCTTGTCGATATCGGCATTGCGCTGGGCTTCCTCCTTCATCTTCCTGATATCGTCGTCGGAAAGGCCCGATGAAGCTTCTATCCTGATCTGCTGGGATTTGCCTGTTGCTTTATCCTTTGCGGTCACATGCAGTATCCCGTTAGCGTCTATATCGAAAATGACTTCGACCTGCGGAATCCCCCTGGGAGCAGGCGGTATACCGTCAAGGTGGAACCTTCCTATGCTTTTGTTCTGGGTAGCCATAGGGCGTTCACCCTGGAGGACATGGATCTCAACAGTTGTCTGGCTATCCGCCGCAGTCGAGAACACCTCTGATTTCTTTGTAGGTATAGTGGTATTCGATTCTATCAGCCTTGTCATAACACCGCCCAGGGTCTCAATCCCGAGTGAAAGCGGGGTTACATCAAGAAGCAGTACATCTTTTACCTCGCCTGTAAGAACGCCTCCCTGGATAGCTGCACCAACTGCAACAACCTCATCGGGATTTACGCCTTTGGAAGGCTCTTTTCCGAAGAAATCCTTGACTATCTTCTGGATGGCGGGGATCCTTGTAGATCCACCTACCAGGATCACTTCATCAACGTCGGAAGGGTTCATCCCGGCATCCTTCAATGCCTGCTGGCAGGGAGGAATGGTCGATTGCATAAGGCGATCGACAAGCTGTTCGAATTTAGCTCTTGTAAGCTTCTTCACAAGGTGCTTGGGAACTCCGTCAACCGGCATAATGTAAGGCAGGTTGATCTCTGTTTCAGCAGAACTTGAGAGTTCTATCTTGGCTTTTTCTGCAGCTTCTTTCAGGCGCTGTAATGCCATCGGGTCCTTACGCAGGTCAATCCCTTCGTCTTTCAGAAATTCATCGGCCAGCCAGTCGATCACGATCTGGTCAAAATCATCACCTCCCAGGTGGGTATTCCCATTGGTGGATTTAACTTCAAACACACCGTCGCCCAGCTCGAGAATTGAAATATCGAATGTACCGCCACCCAGGTCATACACGGCAACCTTAATATCTTTATGCTTTTTATCGAGGCCGTAGGCAAGGGCTGCAGCAGTAGGTTCATTGATAATACGTTTAACATTCAGGCCTGCAATCTCGCCGGCTTCCTTTGTTGCCTGCCTCTGCGAATCGCTGAAGTAAGCAGGAACCGTGATCACAGCATCCTTTATTTCCTGCCCGAGATAATCTTCGGCAGTTTTTTTCATCTTCTGAAGAACCATGGCTGATATCTCCTGGGGAGTATACAGCTTTCCGTTAATGTCAACCCTGGGGGTATTGTTGTCACCCTTGGCAACTTTATACGGTACACGTTTTATTTCAACCTGAACCTGGTCATAGGTTTCGCCCATGAAACGTTTTATTGAAGAAACCGTATTCGTGGGGTTTGTGATTGCCTGACGTTTGGCAGGATCCCCGACTTTTCTTTCACCGTTATCGGTAAATGCAACAATCGAAGGGGTTGTTCTTCTTCCTTCACTGTTTGCAATAACAACAGGTTCATTACCTTCCATCACTGCAACGCAGGAGTTTGTAGTTCCTAAATCAATTCCAATTATTTTTCCCATATTAAATTATCTCCTTTCTAAGTATATTTTGAGAAGTACGTCTTAAATGTCAATCATTGTGCCAAAAGAAAAATCCCTGACAAAAAATGACAAAAAGACAGAAAATGTGAAAGGAAGATTAGAAACCCAGGTCTTTGGTATACTGGTTTGTTTTGATCTCGTCGAGGGTAAAGGTACTGAACCGCAGGGTGTCTACTGATTTTACAACCCGGGCAGTAAACAGTCCGATGCCGTTGACAATATCTGAGAAAGCAGGTCTCTCCTGGATGATGGTATTGGAGGGTGCGGTTACATCCATATACGTGCTCAGGTCTTCCGAACCAACAGTGAAAATATAATCACAATCCCTCAGGGCCCGTGTAACCGTTGGGTCAACCGGGATATGTGATCCCATAAAAATATAGAATGCATCCCCGTTGATAAAATAGTCCATGGTTTGCCCGCCTTTTTCAGAGAGCGACTTGATATCGGTAAGTGCAAGCCAGTCAAGGCTTTTAATAACTGTTGAATTAGGGACCCCTATGGTAGCTTCTGCATAGCGTATCCTTAGATTAACCTGGTAACGTTTCCCCGATTTGGCCGAGATCCATTTCACTTCGGAGCTTTTACCCGACTGGAAGGTAGTAGCCCGGGTGAAAATAGTGGGTCGTTCTATATCGAAATCACTGACCAGGGTGGCAGTGCCTTCAATCACTTTATTCGTAACGCTGTCTTTTACGATAAGATGATATGTAAGATCAGGTGATAGCTGGGCATAAGTGCAAAACATATGCTGAACAGGGAAATAGAAGACACCGCTGTCCTTGTTTTGGATCAGGGTATCATGAAGGGTAATCGTGCGAAGGAGGGTTGAGCCGTTCAGTTCCTCCATAGTCGCCTTAAGCGGGTGGGAATATTCGCTTGAATCGGGGATTTGTGCAAATTTAATGGCATCCCCCGGGCCAAGGTAGGCTTTGGTGATTTTTACATAATGAACGGATTCAGTCTGGTCAAGAAGGCCGTATACAATGGTAACATCTTTCCAGTCGGCATTCACAACCAGGGTCTTTTTGCAGGAACCCAGCATGAGCAGTGCGCAGGCAAGAATCAGCAGAGAATAGTATTTTTTCATGAATTGGCAGGATGACATTGGTTTTGCAAATATAATTATAAAGCATGAATTATTTGAAATAAACGATTCAGTCGGAAACAAATTTTATTGTAATACCTTTGCGTTCAAATTCTGAGCTTATGTCGGCTTCGTATTCCTTTCGCAATGTCACTAAGGTGACCACACATGTTTTACAGGAGATGAAATCCAAGGGGGAAAAAATTGCCATGCTTACGGCATATGATTTTTCTTTTGCCAAGATCCTGGAAAGCACAGGTATTGATATAATACTTGTGGGGGATTCCGCTTCCAATGTGATGGCAGGTTACACTTCAACTCTGCCTATCACTCTCAATGAGATGATCTACCATGCCTCGTCGGTGGTAAGGGCCGTAAAACGCGCCCTGGTTGTTGTTGACCTGCCGTTTGGCACCTACCAGGGGAATTCCAAGGAAGCGCTCAATTCAGCTATCCGCATCATGAAGGAAAGCGGCGCCGATGCAGTAAAAATGGAAGGCGGCAAGGAGATCATAGAATCGGTCGACAGGATACTTTCGGCAGGTATCCCTGTGATGGGGCACCTGGGCCTAACCCCTCAATCGATACATAAGTTCGGCACCTATGTTGTGCGGGCCACCAATGAGTCGGAAGCCGCCAAGCTCGTTGAAGATGCCCATTTGCTTGAAAACTCGGGATGTTTCGCAATTGTCCTGGAAAAGATCCCCGCAAAACTCGGCGGGCAGGTTGCCAGGGAGCTGAAGATCCCCCTGATCGGGATCGGGGCAGGAGCCGAAGTTGACGGACAGGTGCTTGTGCTTCATGACATGCTTGGTATCACCATGGAATTCTCGCCGAGGTTCCTGAGGCGGTATCACAACCTTTCAGAAGAAATAAAAGGAGCAGTGGATTCATACATAAACGATATAAAATCGCTCAATTTCCCGAATGAACGTGAGCAGTATTGAGAGCCGTATTTTGTATGCCGACAATCACCTCCTGGTTGTTAATAAACTTCCTTCCGAGATAGTCCAGGGGGATAAAACAGGTGACCAGCCCCTCAGCGAAAAGATCAAGGCGTATATCAAGGTCAGGTACAACAAGCCCGGCGAGGTTTTTCTGGGGGTGGTACACCGCATCGACAGGCCCGTAAGCGGGGCGGTGATCTTTGCCAGGACCTCCAAATCACTGAGCCGCCTGAATGAAATGCTCAAGGCCGGCACGATTCATAAAACCTACTGGGCCGTTGTTAAAACCATGCCGCCACAGGAGAGCGGCCACCTTCAAAACCATCTCTGGAGGGATGAGGTCAAAAACAAATCCTTTATCAGGCCTGAACCCGACAAACATACCCAGCTCGCCGAACTCAACTACAATGTGCTAGGAAAAAGTAAAGATTATTACCTGATCGGGGTTGAGCTGATCACAGGAAGGCATCACCAGATCAGGGCGCAGCTTTCCCATATCGGATGCCCTATCCGCGGGGACCTTAAATATGGTTACCCCAGGTCAAACCCCGACGGCTCAATCCATCTCCATGCAAGGTCGGTCACCCTGGTCCACCCTGTAAGAAAAGAGCCGCTGGTGATCGTAGCTCCTACTCCCGACGACACCCTGTGGAACCACTTTGCAGCCCTGTTCACCCCTTCAGCAACATGAGGTCCACCACACATTCAACCGACACAACCTTTACCCTGCAAAGTATTGACAGGCCGTCTTTTAATTACCGATCTTCCCTGTTCAGCTCACACCATCTACACCCTACTGCATTCAGGAATTCAGAACACCAGCATTATCCTGCCGACTGGATCATCCTCTCGTTTCTCGCCTGCCTGATCATTTTCGCCTGGTCCCATTTCTTTTATTTTAAACGCCTGCGGCAAATCTATCGCGCACCCCTCTCCCAGCGCTTCCTGAACATCCTGACAAAAGAAGGAAGCCTGTTCAAGGAAAGGGTCAGCATGGCGCTTTCGATCGTTTACATTTTCACTTTCAGCTTCTTTCTGGTACTTACTATTAAAGAATGGCTTCCGGATATCATTTCCCGTTTCCCCGAGTACCAGGTTTTTCTCGCTTGCACTGCCGGGTTCATTGTTTTCTGGTCGATTAAAATTTCAGCCATCCGCTTTCTTGGTATTGTATTTAAAACAATGCCTACGACCCATGTCTATCTTCAAAACCTTCTTTCCTTTTCCTTTATTACCGGTCTTATCCTGCTTCCACTCCTGATCCTGGTCCTGTTCCTGCAATCAAACATTCTGCTATATATTACATTGGTTATCATTGGATTAATGAGTTTTTTTAGGGTGATGCGAGGTTTTTTTATAGGAATTTCACTTAAGAAATTTTCCTATTTATTTTTATTTGTGTATCTTTGCAGCCTCGAAATCCTGCCCCTGCTGGTAATCCTGAAAGGGCTTTACCTGTTCAATAAGGGCTTTTGATTTCATTGATTGTCTGACTAAATACACCATTGAAATTGAAGATCAGGAATATCCTTGTTTCTCAGCCCCAGCCGACCGATTTTGAAAAATCTCCGTATGCAGAGATCGGCCGTAAATTCTGTGTCAACTTCACTTTCCGGCAATTAATAAGGATTGAAGGTGTACCGGCAAAAGAATTCAGGAAAGACAGGATCAATATACTTGATTACACGGCTATAATTTTCACTTCAAAAAATGCCGTCGACCATTTTTTCAGGATCTGCAAGGAAATGAGGGTTGAGGTTCCCGAAACCATGAAGTATTTCAGTATTTCAGAATCAACAGCTTATTACCTTCAGAAATATGTTCAGTTCAGGAAGAGAAAGATATTCCACAGCAAGGAAAATTTTTCATTATTTGTGGACCTGATAAAAAAGCATAAAAACGAGAAATTCCTCCTTCCATGCTCAGACGTGCATAAGCAGGATGTGCCGAAAATGCTTGAAGACAGTAAAGTAGTTTATAAAAAGGCCATTATATACCGTACCCTGGCCCGTGATATGTCCGACACCGACATCACCAAATTCGACATGCTGGTTTTCTTCAGCCCTTCGGGGATCAAATCGCTGTTTAAGAATTACCCCGACTTCGAACAGGGTAATACCGTCCTTGCCGCCCTTGGCCCAAGTGTTGCCAAAACTATCCAGGATTCAGGTTTGAGGCTTGACATCGAAGCCCCAACAAAAGAAGCTCCGTCCATCACAAGCGCTATTGAACAGTTCCTCTCAAAGGAAGCCAGGAAAAAGTAAACCGGGGCCGGCGTCCACCGCTTAAGTGAACCGGGTAAATTCACCATTAAATGCCTCTTACATTTTCAAAAAACGAACGGCTCCATGGGTTCAGGTTAATCAGGGCCCTGTTTTCAACCGGCCATACCTTTACAATGCATCCTTTAAAGGTCACATGGATGAAAACAGATGCTCAGCCGGGGCCTTACAACCGGATCCTGATCAGCGTCCCTAAAGCAATCCACAGGAGATCTACAGATCGCAACCTGTTGAAGCGTCGAATCAGGGAAGCTTACCGGCTGAACAAATCAGCCCTCTGCGGCGAAGGTCCTTCAGGCATTTCAAGCCTCGGTTTTTGCATAACCTATACATCGAAAGAAATCCTGAGCTATAAGGCAATACAAGATAAAATAATCTTACTTTTACGCCGTTTAAAAGAAGAGAGTGAAACAGGTTCTTAGTTGTTTTTTCATCCTTCTTATAAGGTTCTACCAGGGAGCTGTTTCACCCTACCTTATGCCTTCCTGCCGTTTTACGCCAAGTTGTTCCGAATACGGGATGGAGGCTATACGCAAACACGGTCCGTTCAGGGGAGGGTGGATGACATTGAGGCGTTTGGGACGATGCCATCCCTGGGGCGGGCAGGGGTATGACCCGGTACCTTAGACCGGGAGCCGTCAACGGTGATCAGTGAATGGTGATCAGTGTAAAGAAAGCATTAAGAGAAAAGAAAAGCTGAATATGATAAAATCGAGAATCATCCTTTTCATAATATTACTGGGAATTTCTTTTTCTGTTGATGCCCAGGATAAGGGAGCAAAAAAGGATAACAATACACAAATCGGTTTCGAACTTTTAAAGAACCTGGATATTTATTCCAGTATGATGAAAGAACTAAGTACCGATTACGTCGATGTGATCAACCCGGGCCAGCTTACCCAGACCGGCATCGATGCAATGCTTGAATCCCTTGACCCGTATACAAATTTCATCCCCGAGAACCAGGTTGAAGATTACCGGTTTATCACCACTGGCCAGTACGGAGGCATCGGAGCCCTGATCCACCAGCAGGGCAAATACGTTGTTATTTCCGAGCCTTACGAGGGATCCCCGGCCCAGAAATCCGACCTTAAGGCAGGCGACAAAATTATCAGGATCAACGGACAGGCCGCGGTCAATAAGACATACGATGATGTAAGCGCAGTACTCAAAGGACAGGCCGGCACACAGGTGAACCTGGTTATAGAGCGCAAATCCCCCGCCGACACCCTGACTAAAAACATCATCCGTGAAAACATTAAAATTGATAATGTCCCTTATGCCGGTATACTTTCCGACGGCATAGCCTATATCAAACTCACGGGCTTCACCCAGAATGCATCAAAGGAATTCCGCCAGGCCTTCATGAAACTCAAGGAAAACAATACCCTGAAAGGTCTTATCATCGACATCCGCGGGAACGGGGGTGGTTTGCTGAACGAGGCCGTCGACATCGCCAACCTGTTCGTCGAAAAGGGCCAGGAGATAGTTTCCACCAAAGGACAAAAAGCCGACAAAAACCAGGTGCATTATACCTCTTCGACCCCCGTTGACACAGAGATACCTATAGTCATCCTGGTCGACAACCAGAGCGCCTCGGCTTCTGAAATCCTCGCAGGGTCGATACAGGACCTTGACCGCGGCGTTGTGCTGGGTCAGCGTACATTCGGCAAGGGCCTGGTGCAGAATGTTGTGCCCCTTAGTTTCAATGCCCAGATGAAGATTACCGTGGCGAAGTACTATATCCCCAGCGGGCGTTGTATCCAAGCCATCGACTATTCCCATAAAAACAAACAGGGCGCTTTCGATAAAATACCCGATTCACTGATACGCGAGTTCAAAACAAAGCATGGCCGTAAAGTTTACGACGGGGGCGGAATCAGCCCGGATGTGAAAACCAGTGAGCGTAAAATCAGCAACATCGCCCTGGCCCTTTATAACAAATTCCTCATCTTCGACTATGGAACAAGGTTCGAACGTTCGCATCCCGGAATTCTTCCTGCCGACCAGTTCGAGATCACCGACAGCATATATAACGACTTCCTGAACTTCCTGAAGGACAAGGACTACAAGTATACCACCCGGAGCGAACTTGCCCTGGAGAAACTAAGAAAAGAAGCTGAAAAAGAGAAGTATTACGATGCCATTAAAGGGGAACTTGATCTTCTTCAAACCAGCATGGATAATGATAAAAAGGAAGACCTGAACAAATACAGCGACCAGGTTCATGAACTCCTTAAAATGGACATCCTCGCCAGGTACTATTACCAGAAAGGAAAGATCATAGGTTCCCTTAAAACCGATACTGTGCTGAAAGAAGCCATCGGAGTGCTAAGCGATGCCGACAGGTATGCAGGGATACTTGCAGGGAAATACTCCCAGCCTGATAACAGTTTACCCGGTTCAGTTGAGGAAGAATTACATCCGGCCGACGGCCAATAAATAATTCAGTTAAACATATGAAAAGATCATTAACAGTTATCTGCATAATTCTTGCAGGATATTTATCAACGGGATTCCGTTCAGATAAACCTGCTTATAAAGTTTTTACTTCTAAAGGGAAACAATCTGATTATTCAGATGTTATTAAAACCGCAAGTTCTTCGGATATTATTTTTTTCGGAGAAATGCATGACAACCCCATTTGTCACTGGCTGGAACTCCAGCTGGCAAAAGACCTGTCGGATGTGAAAGGGAAAACCCTTGTGCTGGGAGCCGAAATGTTTGAAGCCGACAACCAGTTGCTCCTGAATGAATATGTCACAAGACAGATCATCCGTAAAAAAGATTTTGATGCGGAGGCTAAATTGTGGCAGAATTACAAGACCGATTACTCCCCCCTGGTAGAATTCGCAAGGGATAACGGGATCAGGTTCATTGCAACAAGCATCCCAAGAAGGTTTGCCGCGCTTGTTAACCTGAAAGGCTTTGATGGTTTTAACAATATCATGGCCAATGAACGTGGTTTGATCGCCCCCCTGCCAATCCCGTACGATTCATCACTGAGTTGTTATAAAAACATCAGTGCAGCTATGCAGGGTGCGCCCCATATGGGTGACAACATTGCTAAGGCACAGGCGATGAAAGACGCTACAATGGCTCATTTCCTTTTAAAAAATTTCCTGATCGACAGTACCATATTCCTGCATTTCAACGGGTCATATCACAGCGAAAACCATGAAGGCATTGTATGGATGGTCCAGCAGTATATCCGCCGCGGAAGCACATCCCCGAAGATCCTGACCATTGGCTGCGTTGAACAGGAAGACCTGGGTGATCTTGAAAAATCAAATGAGGGCAAAGCCGATTTTATCATCGTGATCCCGTCGGATATGACGAAAACCTATGCCAGTGATCCAATGTTCGGGGGAGCCGCAAAGCCATCCGCCGACAAAAATAAATCCAAAGAATCCAGGAAAAAGCCTGTTGTTCAGGAGAACTCGGCCGACGATGATGACGAGTAGCCGTCAGGCGAAAGTGAAATACGCGTTGATCATGAAATTCCAGATGGTCACCAGGATGGTGGCAAACAGTTTGGAAACATAGAAATTCACTTTAAACTTTCCTGTCAGGGTCCAGATTATTAACAGGTTGATCCCCAGTCCTATCAGGGCGATAAGGAAAAACCTTGTGAATTCCAGGCCTATTTGCGGGTTGTGGCTGTGAAAGGTCCACATCCGGTTCATCATGTAATTTGTCGTGGCCGCTATGGTGAAGCCTATCGCGTTAGAGAAATATTTCTGGATCTTCAGGAATTCCTTGCATATGAAGGTAATCCCGAAATCAACGAATACACCTGAAAAGCCAACCATGCAGAACTTGATGAACTTCAGCGCGAAGGCCTCGTTAAAAATCTGATCGTAGTTCATAGCTTGGTATTTGAGTGAATGGTGACTGGTGACTGGTGACTAAATAAAGTCATGTTCACTATTCACCAGTCACTATTCACTGATCACTGGTTACAATTGTATTATCAATATCACCACCTTCCCGCTCCTGATCACCTCAACATTCACGGTCATACCTGCTTTCAGTTTGCTGAGGCGGGCCATATAGTCGTAAATGCTCTCGACTTTCATGCCATGGACAGAAATAATGATATCACCTTTCAACATCCCTCCTTTATAAGCAGGGCCGTCTTTTGTAACCCCGTCGACCCTCAGCCCCTTTTTTTCGGAGCCTGCAAAATCGGGCATAATGCCAAGGGTGACTTTAAACCGGCGGCCGCTTCTGCCGGTGCTTTCCTTTTTCCCTGATTCCTTAAAGGTAAGATCCTTGCTGAGGTTGTCAATATCGGCAATGAGAGCCACGCTGAAATCGCCGATCTTCTTTTCGGCATTGTAATCCAGTTTGTCAGCATCATCGGCGGGCGTATGATAATCCATGTGCACCCCGGTTGTGAAGAAGAATACCGGTATGTTCGAAGAATAGAATGATGCATGATCCGAAGGGCCGTAACCATCGGGGGAATGTGTAACCATGAACGGCAGGCCTTTTTCAAAAACCCTTAATATGCTGTCGCCTTCGGCGGATGTCCCGGTCCCGCTGACCGAGATGGAGTTCTTTTCCTTATCAAAGCGGCCCACCATGTCGAAATTGAACATGGCTTTGATCTTTTTCAGGTCGACCACCGGGTTGTTTACGAAATATTTTGATCCGAGAAGCCCCATTTCCTCACCTGAGAACGCAATAAAAAGGATGCTCCTTTTAAGCTTAGACTTCTGCTGGCCCAGGGCCTTTGCAAGGGCCATGACCATGGCAGCCCCGGAAGCATTGTCATCGGCACCGTTATGAATGGCGTTTGTGTCGGGGACCCGCGACCCGGAACCTGGTCCGCCGAATCCCAGGTGGTCATAATGCCCTCCTACCACCAGGTACTCATCTTTAAGCACAGGATCGCTGCCTTCAAGCAAGGCAACCACATTTGCAGTCTTTGCGTGCTTTTGCAGCACGTCGACCTTCACTCCGGCAATGGTGCCGGTTTCAAAACTGTATGGTTTCTGCTTCGAGGTAATAAGGCGTTCCAGGCTGTCGGCCGAGATCCCTTTTGCCGCCAGGATGCGGTCGGCAAGTTCATGCCTTATATTCACCACCGGGATGCCGCTGGTGACTTCATTGTTTTCAACGACTACCGCCATGAGCTTATCATCTTTGTCGAGCCCCCTTGGGGTGACAAGCAATACCCCGGCTGCCCCTTTATCTTTGGCTGTAAGCACCTTGCTTCGGGCATCACTGAACGGGATGAATTTACTGTCGGTTTTGTCGAGCTCGGGGTCGGCCCTGAAGATCATCACCCACTTGCCCTTCACGTCAATCCCTGAATAATCGCTCCATTTGAGGCTGTCGAGATCCAGGTCGAAACCATATCCGGCAAAAACCACGGCCGCCTTAACTTCCCCGCTGGAAGAATAAGCCAGGGGAATGAACTCCTTCCTGAACTTTGCATCGTAACCATCAAGGGAAATTCTATTTTCGGGGCCCAGGCTTACGTCGGTGACAATATCGAAGTTCTGGAAGCCTTTATCAGCCATAGGCTTCAGCCCGGCTGCAATAAAATGGTCAAGGATGTATTGCGCGGCCACATTCATTTCGGCAGTGCCGGGTTTCCTGCCTTTAAGGGAATCGGAAGCCAGGAAATACACATAATTCTTCAAATCCTTTGCAGCCATCCCTCCTTTTTGCGCAAAAGCCGGAAGGGTGATCACTGCGATCACCAAATAAATCAGAACTCGTTTTATCATTTGATATGTTTTAATATTCGTCATGTAATCACGTTTTTAATAACTCCTCCCCCAAGCACTATATCCCCATCGTAAAACACCGCACTCTGTCCCGGAGTTATTGAATCATTCGGATGAAAGAAAGTGGCTTTCACAAGGCCCTCCCCAAACGGCTCGATAAGAGCGTCTTTTTCCTTTTGGGCCGAGCGGATCTTTATGCTGGCATCCATCGGGGCCTTCAAACTCTCTATCCCTATCCAGTTCAGGTCGTTGACAAGGAAACTCGTATTGAAGGTTTCTTCCCTGCTCCCGACAATAACAGTATTTGTTTCTTTTTCAATCCTGATTACGTAGAGCGGTTCCGACCAGGCTATTCCCATTCCCTTTCTTTGCCCTATGGTATAGTTCCATATACCCTGGTGGGATCCAATCACTTTTCCGCTGGTATGGACTATATTTCCCGAAACAGCATCCTGTTCCAGGAGATCCTTATAGTTCCCGCTGTAAAAATCCTGGCTTTCCTCTTTATCATATACCGGCAGGCCGGCTTCTTTTGCGATCTCCTTGATCCTGGTCTTGGTATAAATGCCAACCGGGAGCATGGCCCTGGAGAGCTGCTGCTGTGTAAGCCGGTAAATAAAATAGGTCTGGTCCTTTTTCTGGTCCGCCCCCTTTTTTAGCAGGTACCGGCCGGTTTCAGCATCAAGTTCAACCCTGGCATAATGCCCGGTGGCGAAGAAATCAAAAGTAAATCCCTTTTGCCGGGCCAATTCAGGCAGTAAACCGAATTTGATATGCTGGTTGCATTGAATGCAGGGATTCGGCGTTCTTCCTTCATAATATTCATTCCTGAAATAGTCCAGGACCGCCTTTTTATATTCCGCGGAGCAATCAAAAACCTCGTAAGGGATGTTCAGTATTCCGGCAATTTCCCTTGCTTCCCTGATCTCTTCTTCCTCATCAGGGCCGTAACAGGCGTGTTTCCCGCCTGAAGTCGGGGGAAGTTTTTTCCCATCCCAGATAGCCATGGTGATCCCGACAACATTATACCCCTGCTGTTTTAAAATATATGCAGCAACGGAGGAATCCACTCCCCCGCTTAAACCTACGAGCACAGTCTTATCGTTATTCAAAACCAGATCATTAAATAAAAAATCCGGCAGCAAAGGTAGTATTTATTTCGCTTGGATTATCCTGATGGCCCTGGTGAATTCCTGACTGGTTAACCTTACTATCCTTATGCGGGATGCGGGTTGCGCGACAATGGAGTTATATTGTATCTCATGAAGTCCTGCAAGCTGGTAGCCATTCACAAGGGTCTCGAGCAATTGTCCTTCGATACTGAACACTTCGAGTTTGACCGGTCCGGGTTTTGTCAACTCATATGAAATGGCCGTTCCATTGCTAAAAGGATTAGGATAAGCATACAATGTATTCACTGCGGATGGCTGATTTCCGGGTACAGATGTTGTTGGGGTGCATTGAGTGAATTGTACACCGTCAACCCAGAGAGAGAATCCAAGGTCCCAGCAGTCGGCATGGATCTCTACATAATTTACCGAGTCGTAGGTCATACCGCCCACCGTTGTTCTGCTGTAACCGGCCCCGCCGGCGACAGGGCACTTTAAAAGCTTCCAGCTGAGGTTAGCGCTGTTCAGCAGCGAAGGAGAACAGGTATATTTATAATACCCCCCGGTGGAGTTTCCTATCCTGACCGAGAAATACTGAAACCCATAGGGGTTTTTTTTAGTCCTGACCCAGAAAAACAGGGTATCTGAATCCGACAGGGTCCATCTTGAAACCGAATCGGCCGAAGGCCTGTAATTCAGGGCAAGGTCCCAACCCCTGCTGGTTACCATTTTCACCGAGGCAATCCCAAGCTTTTTGATCACCGTATCAAAATACACCGAGTCGCCAAACCTGTTTACGGCAGGATAGCCGGTTTCAGGATAGGCAAACCAGACCGAGGGAGGCTCGGCCATATCACAGGGAGGATCCGGCTGAACTGCAGCTTGCGCACCATGGGTATATGGCCACCAGATCACCTGTCCCAGCGACGAAACGCGGTGGCTGTCGTACATTTTATTCAGGATCATCAGGCTGTCGGAGGGATTAAACAGATTACCGGGGGCATAAATATCGTAGGCGGAATTATTTTGAAAATGATATGCCGTAGGCTCTGTGAAAGAGTTTCCTGTGATGGTGTCAAGATCAGACTGCCCGTCGAAATGCAGGGAAGCTGCCTGGCTGAAAAGAAAAGCGTTTCCGGTCATATGGGTATGCTCGGTTTTGGAGAGGGAAACAGCAAGGGTATTACCGGTGAACGTATTGGAATGAATGTCATAATCCTTCGAATATTGATTCGTGTAACCTGAAATGGGGCTGCCTTCCCAAAGGGCAATCCCGGTTGGATTATCCTGCAGCTGGTTATTTGTGATAAGGTTGCCGTATCCCCTGTCGATGGCAATCCCATCCTCATAATTTCCGTTGATCTCATTGCTGTCGACGACCGACATGAATGAATACCCCAGCCACATACCGTAATCACTGAAATTACACTTGTTATGCCTGTATACATTCCCCCTGGCGAAAGTCGCTTCAATGGCATTATGCGGGGAATAGGAGCATTCGTTGTAGGCAAAGTAATTGTTATTAGGTGTGGAGGAATGCTGGTACTGGCCCAGGAAAACTCCGTCGCCTGACCATGAGAGGTCGTTGTTTGTCACAGTATTGTTATTGGATACTATCATCAGCAGGGCTCCGCAGTCACTCGGGTCGGTCCTGGGACGGTTGACATGTGAACAGTTGTTCCCGTATATGTTACAGCTGTCGGACCAGAACATCCTGATACCATAGGAGGTATTCCAGGAAAAATCATTATCGTGGATCCTGATCGAATCACAATGGTACAAGGCCACACCGTCATTCTGCACATTCATCAGGTTGTGATGGATATCGGCTGCCCGGCTCTGGTACATCATTACACCTCCTCCAAGTGCCCTGGTATAATCGGCCCATACATCTATCCATCCGGCCGAATCCACTTTATTGCGGCAAAACCTGTTGCTGTCAATGGTTATATGGTCTGAGTTGGTGATACAAACTGCATATTTATAATTAAAAACCGAATCGAAGTTCCTGATCGTAATAAAATGGGAATTTTTAATCCTGATAAAATATCCCTTATAAATCTGCCCGTTCACCCTGCAGCTGTCACCGTCAAGGATAATGTTATGCTGCCCGTCGATCTGGATGACCCCGTTTGAATCGAGGTCAGAAAAAACATAGTTATCGGGTATGAATTTGATACTGACATTGCTTGGGATCTGCAAATTATCGGTCAGCGGGATATAAGTCTGGGCTTTCAACCCGGCGAGCAAAAAGAAAGAAAAAGCAACAAGAAGAAAACAATTTTTCATATTTCCTGGTTTTAAAAAACGAATGTAAAAATAAATTCACAGCAAATCAATTACCTAGCATTAAATTTTTGTATATTTATGCATGGAAATGAAACAGAATGATCCATAGCCCTGACCATGTTCATTTCAAATTTCTGCCAAAAAATGACATAAACTAAATTTATCTCTTCACTTACTTATTATGCCTTGCAGGCTCATTAATATGTGAATAATTTTGTGACGATTAAGAAATTTTACTTGTACATAGATTACGATATTTTAAATAATTAACCACAAACAGGAAAAACCATGAACAATTTTAAACAAAATTTCATTTTACGGGTTTTCATTTTGTTGCTGATATCCGGGGCTCTTATGACGCAGACCGGCTGCAAGAAAAACACCAGTAGTGAGAAACCGGCTCCCACAAAGTTCACCGAATTGCAGGTGGACCAGAATTTCAAATTCAGTTCGTACCTGGATATTGATGTAACCGTTAATGTGCAGCAAACAACTGCTTTCAACATGTTTGTTATCCAGTTGTTCAACGGTGATCCTGCAAATGGAGGAAAGCTTATCGGCACCGGGGCAACGGATGCCAGTTTCCAGTATTTGACTAAGATCCGCATACCTTCCAGTATTAAAGCGATTTATATAGGCAAGATCAGTCCTGATGGAATCAACAATTATGTATCGGTCCCGGTTACAGGTTCTACCCTGGTTTATACCTTTGGGTCCGGGCTGAAGTCGGCAGAGAATGCCGGATCAGCCGATTGCAGTTCAGGCTGCACCCAAACACTGGCCGCCGGCACCTATAGTAATCTCACCATCGGCACAGGCGCAGTTCTTTGTGTTCCTGCCGGTGTCACGGTAACCCTTAACACACCGGTGCTGAATTCTGGCGGTACCGTGCGCATCTGCGGAACTGTTCATTGGAACAACATTAACGGAAGCGGGGGTACAATTCTTCTGACTTCGACAGGAAATATGAACGGTAATTATTCCCTTACCGGGAGGACCGTTAATAACTACAGCCTGGTTTACAACCTGCCCAACAACAATTTTGACGGCATCCTGAACAATTACGGGACCCTCGACGTTATAGACGGTGGCACATTCCAGATCAATAGTTCGGCGGCAGTCCACAATTACGGGACAATGAACATCCCATCAAAATTTAACATTAACGGCACGCTCACCAACGATGGCCCCATGACCATTTCTGATGACCTTACAATAAACGGGCAGGGAGTGGTAACCAATTCCTGTTCCATGACATTGACAGGCGAAAATCATGATTTCATGCAGAACGGCTCGCTTACCAATACCGGTTATATTTCTGTTTGTAACGGAAATTTCCAGGCACAGGGGGGGTCAACCACAACCCTTGGCCTGAGCAGCCTCATTAAGTGTTTGACTTTTGACCTTGAAGGAACCGTAACAGGTCCCGGCAGCCAGGGAGCCCAGATCAAAGCTCTCAGTAACGAATCGAAAAGCAAGACAACCGGAGGTTGCACGGTTAGCGGGTATGTTGATCTTTGCTCATCCAAAGGCATACAACCTAATAACGGGAATTACGGGAACCATGTTACTTTCTGTGCTTATACAATTGCTATTCCCAGTTGCAATGCATTGATTGGGCCGACAATTACCAGTGCACTCACTGCAACAGCACTGATCGGATCACAGTTCACCTATAATATTACTGCATCCGGTTCTTCCCCTATTACATACAATGCTACAGGCCTTCCCGCCGGTTTGTACTTCAGCGGATCGACCATCAGCGGGAATGCAACAACTGCAGGAACATATAATGTCACGCTTACGGCTACGAATTCAGTCGGTACCGATACCAAGGTCCTGGTGATCACGGTTGCACAGCCTCCCCAGTCGCCGGTTATTACAAGCTCACTTACAGCTACCGCAACCGTGAACCAGTCGTTCAGCTATACAATAACCGCAAGCGGCACCACACCGATAACCTACAACGCCACGAACCTGCCTGCCGGCCTCACTTTCAGCGGCAGTACGATCTCGGGCATACCTACAGCCGCCGGCATTTTCAGTGTAAACCTGAGTGCAACTAATCTGGCCGGTGCCGACAACAAGGTGCTGGTAATAACAATTGCAAGCCCTCCCCCTCTTGATACCGACGGTGACGGCGTTCCCGATAACCTTGATGCGTATCCGCTTGACCCCACCAGGGCTTTCAATTCCTACTATCCTAATGTATCGGATTATGGAACGGTTGCCTTTGAGGACCTCTGGCCGGCATACGGTGATTATGATATGAATGACCTTGTGATGAACTTTAATTACAAGATCGTGACCAATGCCCAGAATAAGGTGGTCGACATCATTGTACGCTACAAAATCAAAGCTGCAGGAGCACAGATGAACAACGGTTTTGGTTTTATCCTGAATACGCCCCCTTCCAATATTGCAAGTGTTACCGGATGTATTAAAGTTGGTTCGGCGGTTACCATGGACCCCAAGGGCTATGAAGCCGGGCACACCAATGAAACAGTCATTATTCCTGTAGATGCTATTAACACCTTGCTAGGTGCCGATATTGTCAACACCGTGCATGGAGGGAATACGATACAGACAACAGAACAAACCGTGAACGTTCATTTCTCAACCCCACAGGCGAATATCGGGACTGCTCCTTTTAATCCGTTTATTTTCGTGAACCAGGAGAGAGGCAAGGAAATCCATCTCAAGGACCAGCCACCTTCAGAACTTGTAAATCCCATCTATTTTGACACCTGGGTTGATGCAAGTAACCCTGCCCAGGGGAAATATTACAGGTCAACCACGGGATTATGCTGGGCTATTGAGATCCCCATTGACTGGTCTTATCCCCAGGAAATGATCGATATCATTCAAACCCATCTGCATTTTGCCGACTGGGCCCAATCTAATGGAACAAGTTACCAGGACTGGTACATGCTGAAACCAGGTTACCAGAATGCGAATAATTTGTATTAACAGAATTTGATCGTGATAAACTTATGCGGCCGCAGCGGGAACCCGTTGCGGCCGCATTTTTCTCTACCCCAGCTTCTTCCTGATAATAAGGAAATAGATCCCTACCAGAAGAACCCCGGCCCCGGAGACCATAAACATCATCTTCATCCCAAGGGTAAACCATAACACCCCGGCAATGCTGCTCGAGAGAAGAGAAAAAACACTGGCGAAACTCGTGTAAAACCCAATCGCGGTTGCTGTATCTGTCTTCACAGCAATATTGCTTATCAGGGCCTTGGATATCCCTTCAGTGCTTGCAGCATAAACCCCATAAAAAAAGAATAGTAAAAGGAAACCGGTAACTGAGGCAGCAAAGCCAAAATTCAGGTAAACCCCGGCAAATAAAAATAAGCCGCATACCAGCATGGTCTTCAAGCCTATCCTGTCGGCAAGTATACCCAGAGGATACGAGGCCAAAGCGTATACCAGGTTGTAAAAAATATACATTGAAATCATCCCCGAATCGGAGACATGCTTTTCCTTTATGGCCAGTAACAGAAAGGCATCGGAGCTATTGAATAAAGTGAATAACAGCATGCCTGCGACAAGGTAACGGTAAGAAACTGCCGAACGGTTCCAGTATTTCAGGTATGAAAGAAAACCCGGCCTGGCAACAGAAGCTTTAACTTCTGGCTTCTTCTCCTTCAGGAAGAAAGTAAGCCCGATCGCGATCAGCCCGGGAAAAAATGCCAGCAGAAACAGCATTTTATATTCCCCGGGATAAAACCAAAGGTAGACAAGGGCCAGAAAAGGACCGATAGCAGCCCCCACCGTATCCATGCTCCTGTGAAACCCGAAAACCTTTCCCTTATGCTCAGGCGTGGTCTCATCGCTTAAGATGGCATCCCTCGCGCCTGTACGTATGCCCTTGCCGAGCCTGTCCATCGTCCGGGCAAGGAAGATCCACCAGGGCCAGGTCAGTACTGCCATCATGGGCTTTGAAAGCGCACTGAGGCTGTAACCAGCCCTCACAAAAGGCAGCCTTTTTTGCAGGCTGTCGGAACTCTGCCCGAAATACCCCTTGCTTAAGCCTGCCACCGCCTCGGCAATCCCTTCAAGGATGCCTATTAACAGAACCGAAAACCCGATGGACCTCAGGTAAACAGGCATCACAGGGTAAAGCATCTCTGATGCCACATCGGTAAACAGGCTTACAAATGAAACCAGTAAAATGGTCCTGGTTAAGATCCGGGCTTTCATGGTTGCTCGATCTTAAAAAAAACCAGGTAAGCTTTCCCCGCATTTGCCAGTTTGGAATTCCAGTGTTTTGCGGCGGATTTTGCATTCTCTACTGTAATCGGGTCCATGTATTTGAGCTTCTGAAGGGCCGAAAAAGCATTCATTCGGGTCTCGAACTCGTATTTGGGTCCGGTGTAAGGGATAAGTTCTTTAAGATATTCATATTTTCCACTGCGGATGGCAATCTCAAGCCAGGCCATCCTGATATTCTTACCCCTCCAGCCTTCCATTTCCTTTGTCAGATCAAGATAATGGTCCTGCCCGGCCGGGAAAGAAGAGCAGAGGCGTTCCAGTGCAAACTGAATATTCAGGTAGGAAGAGTCGGCCAGGAGAGCTTCAACATCCTGTCGAAGCGAGGGGGGTACGGTATCCAGGACTATAAGCGCCGACTTCCTTACATTGGCATCCCTGTCGTGAAGCGCCTGCCTGAAGAGGGCCACAACTTCTTCCGACCGGTCTTTCGGGAACTGCTCCAGTATAGCCGAACGTATCAGGTGAAACTGGTTTTTACCATACGCCACTATTAGCACTTCCTTCTTTTTTTCCAGCGGGATATTGCGTAATTCCTGGAGCGCATCATACCTGTCAATCATATGAGGAGCCCTCATCAGCTGGGACGCCAGCTCCCCGTATGATCGTTCAAAACTGAGTTTTTTCAGTATCCTGCGGCCGGGATCAAACAGCACAAAATCTATGTCGGCTTTCGCAGGGTTCGGGATGCTGATCTTTTGCTCCTTTTTTTCTATCCAGGCCGTGAGACTGTCGCATAAGCCGTTTTTATAGTAAACCCTGATCCCGACAGGCATCCTGAACAAAGGCCTCAGCTCAGTCACCTCCAAGGTCTGCTCCACGCTCACCTCGGTTAGCGGCCTGCCAAGGGAATCTTCCTTCGAAGCATAACTGACCTTGTAAAAAGGTTCACCTCCCCTCAGTATCCATTCATCGAAAAACCATGTGTAAGGCTTTCCAGTTGCATCATATACACAACGCATAAAATCGCAGGCCTGGGCATAACGGTACATATACTTCGAGGCATACAGGTTGACAGCATCATGGAACTCCTTTTCCCCCATCACGTCCCTGAGCATATCCATGACCAGGGATCCTTTCTGGTAGATCCTCTGGACCCCGCCCTGGCTGCCACCCACAGGGTAATCATTTTTTTTCGCAGCCTCAAAAGCCATGTTCATCTCGTCGTTCCTGATATTTTCATACTGTTCCTCACCATATACGGAGCGTTCAAACATCTTTGCAAAATAGGTGGCGAAGCTTTCGGTAAGCCATACGTCCCTGTTGACCAGGTGGGCTATCCCGTCGCCAAACCACTGGTGGGCCAGTTCATGTACGTTGACATTCACATAATTCCTCTGCCACCATGCATGGGGGTCAATAAGCATAAAATCGCCGAAAACAGTGGATGTGGTAGTCTCCATGCCCCCGTACATATAATCGATGAGCGGGGCTTCCCGGTACTGGGCGTAAGGATAATTCACGCCGATCTCCTTTTCAAGGAAGTCGAACATCTTTTCGGTGTATTTGTAGGTAACCTTTACCCTGTCGGCCATACCCGGATAATACCAGTATTCAAGCGGGACCCCTCTTTTTGTCACCGAAGCCTGATACTCGTAATCGCCTATGACCAGGGAGGTGGAAAAATAAGGATGGTCTTTTCGCATGGCATAATGCCAGGTCTTTGTACCGTCGGCATTTGAGATGACTCCGAGGCGTTCGCCATTTGAGAATATCTTGTACCTGCCGTCAAAAGTAAAGAACATGTCGCTAGTAACCCTGGCTTCTATATAAGGCAGCCAGTTATGCGGACGGTGGGCCCAGATTATCCTGCGTTTCCCTTCTTCTTCGGGCCTCCAGCCTATAAAATAGATTGGGCCGGCCTGGGGCTTGGCCTGGTAGGAAATGCTGATGATATACGTTTTGCCTTTACTGAGGAATGAAGGTCCCGTAGCGGGAGTGATCACCAGGTTAGGTCCTACCAGCTTCCATTTTATCGGGATTAGGGCGGATGTCTGCTTGCCCGCGTTTCCGGCCCCGGGTTTTTGGGCTCCCTCATCCACAGTCATCAAAATGACTTTACCGATATTGAAATCGGGGGTGTATATGCTGATTGAATCGGTATGATAACGGTTGGCCACAATAGTAAGTTCGGCGTTACCTATAACCAGGTTCTCGGCAGGTTTAAAACTTACTTCAGCCTTCACATGTTTTAATGTAACAATAAGATCGGGCGGAAAGGATGCGGGATCCTGGTAGTATGTAACCGTCTTTTCCTGTGAAAAAAGCTGGCTGGCACATAAAATCAATGCCAGGAGGCCTGGATATTTTCGCAAATTCATGAGATGCTATTTTTTTACCTTTGTGGCCTCTACGTTTTTTTAACCCTATGGCCGTCCCCAAAAGTAACAAAAAGTCAAGAATGTCGCACATACTGTCGGTGATCGACGGGCAGGAACTTGAACGCCAGCGTTTGTCGAGGGAACTGCACGACGGTATAGGGCAGTCGATGGTTGCCATCAAGATGAAACTTGAAAGCCTCAGCTATATACCCGAAAAGGAGATAAAACCCCAGCTGGAAGGCATCAAAAGGCAGTTCGACCAGATCGTTGATGAAATAAGGCGGATCACCACCGACCTGATGCCGCCTGTACTCGAGGAATTCGGGCTTGTGATCGCCCTGTTCAATTTATGCGAGGATACGGGCAGGCATTCATCGGTCAGGATCAAATTCGAACATAAAGTGAGTACCGATGAATGGAATAAAAAAATACAGACGTATCTTTACCGTATAGTTCAGGAAGCCCTTAACAACATCATTAAACATTCGAATGCCGACCAGGCCTATATCAAACTGATGAACGACCATGATTTTATCTACCTCAGCATACAGGATAACGGCAAGGGATTCAGGCCCCATGACTCGGGAAGCCAGGGAGGGCACGGCCTTCATAATATGCAGGAAAGGGTGAAACTGCTGGGCGGGCTGATCGACCTTAATTCGGCAACGGGAAAAGGGACCCTGATACAGATTAAAGTTCCAAGGTACCTGTAAATGGAAACGATTAAGATATTTCTTGTTGAGGACCACGACCTGGTGCGTGACGGGTTAAAGGCCCTGCTGACTTCCATCCCCGATATCTCTATCATCGGGGAAGCTTCCACGGGCAAAAGCCTGTTTGAGAAACTGAAAATAGTACAACCCGATATCATTGTGCTGGATATCTCCCTGCCCGATGTCTCGGGTATAGAGATAACAAAACGGCTTAGGCATGAATACCCCCAGATCAGGGTGCTCATCCTGTCAATGTATACCCATGAAGATTTTGTGACCGGGGCGATCAAATCAGGTGCAAAAGGCTACCTTCCTAAAAACACCTCAAGGGATGAGCTGGTCAAGGCCATTTATGCGATATTCAGGGGTGAGGAATTCTTTGGGGAAACCATATCCAAGATACTGCTTAAAAGTTTTATCCGGTCAGCGGTTGAGAAGGAGGATCAGCAGGAGAAACCTGCGTACAACCTTTCATCCAGGGAACTGGAGATCCTCAGGCTTTATGCAGAGGGATTCAACAACAAGGAAATAGGTGTAAAACTTAATATCTCTGTTCGCACGGTTGAAACGCATAAGAACCATATCATGAAAAAACTCGGGATACGGTCACCGGTCGAAATGGTGAAATTTGCAATCCGCAATAAACTAATCAACCTGTAAATACTGAAGATGAAAGAGATCACGACGATCAAAGAGGCTAAACTCTGGCTAAAACCGTACCAGAAAAAGAACCTGAAGATCGGGTTCGTTCCTACCATGGGGGCATTGCATGACGGGCACTTCAGGCTTATCGGCCAGTCAAGGGCCGAAAATGACGTTACAGTATGCAGCGTTTTTGTTAACCCCATCCAGTTTAACAATCCCGAAGACCTTGCCAAATACCCGAGGAACTTATCCCTGGATGCCCGACTGTTAAAAAGCCACGGATGCAATATGATGTTTTGCCCTTCAGTTGAAGAGATGTACCCCAATGGCAAACAGGATCAGGTGGACCTGGAATACGGGATGCTCGACAAGGTCATGGAAGGGAAATTTCGCCCGGGGCATTTCAAAGGGGTGGTGACCGTGGTTAAGACGCTTTTTGATATCATCGGGCCTTCCAATGCTTACTTTGGCAAGAAAGACTACCAGCAACTGATGATCATTAAACATATGCAGGCATCTCTTGGATTGCCGTTAAACATCATCGGCTGTGAAACGGTAAGGGAAGATGACGGACTGGCAATGAGTTCGAGAAACCTCATGCTTACCATAGGCGAAAGGCAGGTTGCCCGGAGGATTTTTGAAGTGCTGTGCAAAGTAAGGGAAAAAGGGACCAAAACCCCTGTATGGGAACTCAAGGAATGGGCTATAAAAAAAATCCAGGAGGATTCAAGGTTCAGGGTTGAATATTTCGAGATAGCCGACCGTGAGACACTGATGCCGGTAGAGGCCTGGGGACATAAAAACCAGCTGGTCGCCCTTACTGCGGTCTTTCTGGGGGATGTGAGGCTGATAGACAATGTTGAACTTTTTTTGTAATTTTGCGGCATGATGCAGATTGAAGTACTTAAATCCAAGATTCATCGCGCCACGGTTACGGATGCCAACATCAACTATGTTGGCAGCATTACCATTGATGAAAAATTAATGAAGGAGGCAAACCTGATTGAATTTGAAAAAGTTCAGGTGCTGAATATAAACAACGGTGAGCGTATAGAAACATATGTCATTAAAGGCAGAAAAGGCAGTGGGGTAATTTGTCTGAACGGCGCTGCTGCCCGTAAATTCCTGAAAGGCGACATGGTTATTATCGTGTCATACGCCACCATGGATTTTGACCAGGCAAAGAAGTTCAGGCCTTCGATGGCGTTTCCTGACGAGAAGAACAGGCTATCTTCAGGTAAAAAGGATTAATAAATGACGAAGACTGTAACCGGGGCTTCCTCCCCAGCGAAGAAGATAATTACCGCTTTGAAGTTTTCTTTTTTTCTTGGATTGGGATTGTTCATCATATGGCTTTCACTTAAAGACCTTACAGCCGAAGAAAGGGCGCAGATCCTTCATTCCTTTCGTACTGCAAACTATTACTGGGTAGGCCTGGCTATTGTGTTAGGCATTTTTAGCCATATACTGCGTTCGGCGCGCTGGATCTTGTTTTTTGAGCCTATGGGATTTAAGCCCAAACTAAAAACAACATTTTACGCGGTGATGGTAGGTTATTTTGCCAACATGGCCTTCCCGAGGCTTGGAGAGGTGACCCGATGCGGGATCATGTCGAAGTATGAAAAGGTTCCCTTCCAGAAAGCATTGGGAACTGTTGTTACCGAAAGGGCTATTGACATGCTGATTTTTTTCCTGTTGTTCCTCCTGATGTTTTTCACCCAGCTTGGAACCATTAAAGATTATCTCGATCAGAATATTTATCCCAAGATGGTGGCAAAATTCGGGACCCTGCATTATTCCCGCATGATTTTTCTTTCGCTTGGCGGCCTGGCTTTATTCATTATCGTATTATGGTTAGCCATCAGGAAGAGATTACTTGCATCAAAAACTTACCTGAAGCTAAAAACCCTCGTGATTGGATTTTGGGAAGGTCTGAAATCTCTCAGCCAGGTGAGGAAACCCGGTCTTTTCGTATTCTATTCAGTCATGATCTGGGTGCTTTATTTTTTCATGCTTTATGTTATTTTCTTTTGTTTTAGCGAAACATCGGGCCTCGGCCCGGGTGCGGGACTTTCGTCGCTGGTCCTCGGCAGCGTTGGCATCATGATCACTCCCGGGGGCATTGGTCTGTATCCTGCCATTGTGCAGGAAACGCTTCTTCTTTATGGAATCGCCAAACCTACCGGCCTGGCGCTTGGCTGGATCGCATGGACAGCCCAAACACTGATGATCCTTGTTGTGGGTGGTGTTTCTTTATTACTTTTATCTATTAAACGGTCAGAAGATGGGAAAGCTTAAAATTGTAAAAGCCAAGATATATACCTGGGAAGCCATGAAGAGGCAATTGGCTATGTGGAGGTTCCAGGATAAAAAAATCGTTTTTACCAATGGCTGCTTCGACATTCTGCACCTTGGGCATATTGAATTGCTGGGGAAAGCAAGGGCTCTCGGGAACATCCTTATAGTAGGGTTGAATTCCGATGAAAGCATTCACCGCATCAAGGGCATCCACCGCCCCGTAAACAGCCATCATGCGCGTGCTTTCACTCTGGCGTCCCTGCTTTTTGTAGATGCGGTGGTCATGTTCGAGGAAGACACTCCCTATGAACTGATCAAACTTATTCAACCTGATGTTTTGGTAAAAGGCAAGGATTATGACGGGCAGGAGATTGTTGGAAGCGATATTGTCAAAGCCAGGGGCGGAGAAGTTGTTACTATTGAACTAACCCGGGGTTATTCCACTACCCATACTATTGAGAAGGCACACAAGGTTCACCTCTAAGATCCTGTTATGCCAAAAGTCAAGACTGCATTTTTCTGCACAAGCTGCGGTTTACAGCAGAGCAAATGGATGGGGAAATGCCCGGCCTGCGGGGAATGGAACACCCTCGTTGAAGAGGTAATCCAGAGGGAAGAAAAACATAAGGGTTTTACAAGGCCAAACGACCAAAGACCCGGCCCTAGAAAAATATCAGATGTCAGCTTTGAGAACAATCAGCGGATCAACACCCGGGATGCCGAACTGAACCGTGTTCTCGGTGGTGGACTGGTCCAGGGTTCCCTTGTCCTCATAGGAGGAGAACCCGGGATCGGGAAGTCAACCCTGATGCTCCAGGTTGCCCTGAAATGTAACGAGCTGAAAGTACTGTACATCAGCGGGGAGGAGAGCGACCAGCAACTAAGGATGAGGGCCGATCGTCTCGGTATACAAAATGAAAACTGCTATGTCCTTACAGAGACAAATACCCAGGCTATTTTTCAGCACCTCGAAAAAATCCAACCCGGGATGGTGATCATTGATTCCATCCAGACCCTGCAGACCGATAGCATTGAATCTTCGGCCGGCAGTATCAGTCAGATTAAGGAATGTGCCGGGGAAATGCAGAAATATGCCAAGATAACCCGTATCCCTGTTTTCCTTATCGGCCATATCACGAAGGACGGCAGCCTTGCTGGCCCGAAGATACTTGAACATATGGTCGATACCGTACTCCAGTTCGAAGGCGACAGGAACTACGGTTACCGCATCCTCCGCTCACTGAAGAACCGCTTCGGATCCACTTCTGAACTCGGCATCTACGAAATGAACGACACAGGGATGAGGGAAGTCTCAAACCCTTCTGAAATCCTGTTAAGCCAGCATGATGAAAAAGTTAGCGGGATCGCTATTGCTGCGATGGTTGAAGGACTGAGGCCCATGCTTATCGAGACCCAGGCCCTTGTTTCCACTGCTGTTTACGGCACACCTCAGCGTTCAACAACAGGATTTAATGTGAGGCGGCTGAACATGCTTCTTGCAGTTCTTGAAAAACGAAGCGGTTTCAGGCTGGGACATAAAGACGTCTTTCTCAACATCGCAGGGGGCCTCGATGTAGACGATCCCGCCATTGACCTGGCTATAGTCGCTGCAATACTGTCATCAAACCAGGATGAGCAAATTGATACAAAAACATGTTTTGCCGCTGAAGTAGGATTAAGCGGTGAAATCAGGCCAACCAACCGCATTGAACAAAGGGTGTCCGAAGCTGAAAAACTGGGCTTTGAACGTATCTTTGTTTCCAAATACAATTCCCGCTCCCTTGATAAAAACAGGTATGCAATTGAGATCGTCCCGGTTAGTAAGGTACAGGAAGTCTATAAAGCATTATTCAGATAAACCTGAGCTGTTATGCGCCGCCACGAAATAACCAATGAAGCTGAGTTGCTCGGTATTATAAGGCGTTGCCAATGGTGCCACCTGGCATTGGTTGAAAACGGGAACCTTCCGTACGTGATACCGATGAACTTTGGTCTCAGTGAAGGTTTTGTATACATGCACGGGGCACAACACGGGAAAAAGATCAGCATCCTGAGGCAGAATCCATCGGTTTGTGTAAATTTCAGCACCGATCACCTGCTCCGTTACCAGAACGAGGATGTGGCATGCTCCTGGAGTATGAAGTACCGTTCGGTACTGGTATACGGTAAGGCGGAGTTTATAACTGATCCTGAGGAAAAAATTGCTGCGCTGAAGGTCATTATGGCGCAATACAGCGGGAAAGAGTTTAAATTCAATCCTCCTTCCATCAGGGAGGTAAGTGTGTGGAAGATCAAAATTGATAAAATTGAAGGCCGTTCATTCGGATATTAGCCGGTTTTTAAAGTGTTTGTTATTTGATTAAACATGTTACTTTTGCCAGTCAATTTCATTTCTGATGAAACAGAGAGAAAGGCTTAGCACAACCGAGAGGATCAGAAAGGTATTCGTTGGCAACGCGCGTGATCTCAAAGATGAGAACATCTTCGAGAAAGTAACGCTGGTAGCCATCATGGCCTGGATAGGATTGGGTTCCGACGGGCTGTCATCTTCCTGCTACGGTCCTGAAGAAGCCTACCGTGCCCTGGGCAATTACCATGGGATGACTATTTTTATTGCCCTTGCGGTTGTTCTCACCATTGCCATCATCAGCAGCAGCTACTCCCAGATCATAAAACTGTTTCCCTCGGGAGGGGGCGGTTACCAGGTTGCGGCAAAACTCCTCTCGCCCCGTCTGGGTATGGTTTCAGGCTGTTCCCTTATCGTTGACTACATCCTTACAATTTCCATCAGCGTCGCCAGCGGCGTGGACGCCATATTCAGCAATTTCCCCGACACGTTTCAGATTTATAAACTGTATACAACACTGGGCATTATCCTTATCCTGTTACTTCTGAACCTCAGGGGCGTTAAGGAGTCGGTTATGTCACTCATGCCGATATTCATCATCTTCCTCCTTACCCATGCTTTCGCGATCGTTTACCCCATCATGTTTCATACCAGGGAATTTATCAATATGGTTCCTGATGCCACCAGGGAATTCAAGCAGGCAAGCAACAGTTTGGGAACATTTGCTGTTTTGCTCATCTTAGCAAGAGCATACAGTATGGGAGCCGGTACCTATACCGGGATAGAGGCTGTTTCAAATTCCATGGTTATCCTGAAAGAACCCAGGGTCAAAACAGGGATTGCAACAATGCGGCTGATGGCTTTCTCACTGGGGATCACCGTATTAGGTCTTCTTGCTGCCTATTCCCTGTTTCACCTTAAGCATATTCCCGGTAAAACCATGAACGCCAACCTGCTCGAAGCCATGACAGCCGGCTGGAATAAGTGGATCGGGCAAACATTCGTGATCATTACGCTGATATCTGAAGCTGCATTGTTGTTTGTAGGGGCACAGACAGGTTTCCTGGGCGGCCCCAGGGTTATCTCGAACATGGCACAGGACAGCTGGTTCCCAAGACGTTTCTCGGTGCTCTCCGACAGGCTGGTGACCCAGAACGGCCTCATACTCATGGCAGTGGCAGCTTCGTTTGTACTGCTTGTTACAGGAGGTAAAGTGACCACTCTGGTGGTTCTCTATAGTATAAACGTTTTCATTACTTTCACACTTTCGCAGGCAGGGATGGTTCGCCACTGGTGGCAGGTTAAGAGAAAAGAAGGGCACTGGATCCCCAAACTCCTTATTAATGGCTTAGGTTTAATTCTTACGTTAAGTATCCTTTGCACGGTTCTCTTCGTGAAATTCACTGAAGGCGGCTGGCTTACCATACTTATTACATCGAGCCTGATTTTCTTTGTACTTAGGGTAAGGAGTCATTATGACCGAGCTGCAAAACTGATAGGCCGCCTGGACCATAAAATGTTCAGGCAGGTTGAACCCGCAATGCTTACCTGGGAAAAAGCAAACAGGGAATTACCCGAATTTGACCAGGAATCACATACCGCATGCATTTGTGTCAACGATTTCAATGGTGTTGGCATTAATACATTCCTTAAAATAAGGGAGGATTTCGAAAATTATAAAAACTTTATATTCATTTCCGTGGGGATGGTTGACACGGGAACTTTCAAGGGGGAAGAGGAACTTCAGAACCTTGAAGACAGCGTGAAATTCAATCTTAAAAAGTACGAAGAACTTGCACATTCTTACGGATGTTTTGCCGACAGCTATTACGCGATAGGCACCGACGTTGCTGATGAAGTGAAGGAACTATCCAAGAAAGTGGTCCACAAATACCACAGGGTTATTTTCTTTGTTGGCAATGCGATCTTTGCACGACCCTCTTCACTTACCCGCATGCTTCACAACCAGACCCAGATCACTTTGCAGAACCGTCTTGCCCATAAGGGATTCATGATGGTGCTGATCCCGGTAAAACTTACCCAGACCGATTAATTCGCGATATAATTAAACATCGTACTTTTGCCCGTTAATTTTGTTTCCGATGAAACAAAGAGAAAGGTTAAGTACTACCGAAAGGGCACGAAAGCTCTTTGTAGGGAAGGCAAGAGATCTCAAAGATGAAAATATTTTTGAGAAGGTCACCCTTGTTGCAATCCTTGCATGGGTAGGACTGGGTTCCGACGGTCTTTCTTCATCCTGTTACGGCCCCGAAGAATCCTATAATGCACTCGGCCAATACCATGGGATGACTATTTTCATTGCATTGGCGGTGGTGCTTACCATCTCCATCATCAGCAGCAGTTATTCACAGATCATCAAGCTATTTCCTTCAGGCGGGGGCGGTTATAAAGTCGCAACGAAACTCCTGAATCCGAAGCTCGGAATGGTTTCCGGCTGTTCACTGATCGTTGACTACGTCCTCACAATTTCCATCAGCGTTGCAAGCGGGGTGGATGCCATTTTCAGCAATTTCCCACCGGCCTACCAGCATCTTAAACTCTCGGTTACCCTTGTAATAATCCTTTTATTGCTGCTTGTAAACCTGAGGGGAATCAAAGAATCGGTTTTTTCCTTATTGCCTATTTTTATTGTCTTCCTGCTCACTCACGCCTTTACTATAGTATACCCGATTTTCTTCCATACCAGGGATTTCATCAACCTGGTACCTGATGCAACAAGGGAATTCAAACAGGCAAGCCACAGTATGGGCACTTTTGCAGTTCTCATCATTCTTGCAAGAGCCTATAGCATGGGCGCAGGGACCTATACCGGGATTGAAGCTGTTTCCAATTCGATGGTCATTCTGAAAGAACCAAGGGTCAAAACAGGAATCGCAACCATGCGGCTTATGGCATTCTCCCTTGGAATTACCGTCCTCGGGTTACTTGTAGCTTATTCCTTGTTTCACCTGAAACACATTCCCGGCAAAACCATGAATGCTAATCTCCTGGAAGCTATGACTGCCGGATGGAACAAATGGGTAGGCCAGCCATTTGTGGTCATTACCCTGCTTTCTGAGGCTGCCTTGCTCTTCGTTGGTGCACAGACCGGGTTCCTTGACGGCCCCAGGGTCATATCCAACATGGCCCAGGATAACTGGTTCCCAAGGAGGTTCTCTGTTCTTTCCGACCGGCTTGTGACCCAGAACGGATTAATCCTAATGGCTGTTTCTGCTGCATTCATTCTCCTTGTTACCGGGGGTAGCGTGAACACCCTGATAGTATTATACAGCATCAACGTGTTTGTAACCTTCTCCCTTTCACAGGCAGGGATGGTACGCCATTGGTGGCAGGTAAAGAAAAATGAAGGATCCTGGTTCACGAAACTTCTTATTAACGGACTTGGGTTCTTCCTGACTTTAAGTATTCTGTGTACGGTGCTCTTTATTAAATTCGGTGAAGGCGGATGGCTTACCATACTCATAACCTCAAGCCTCATTCTCTTTGTAGTAAAGGTAAAAGGCCATTATGACAAAGCCGCAACACTGCTCGGCCAGCTTGACCTGAAGATGTTCCGCCAGGTTGAAGGAGCAATGCTTGGATATGAGAAATCCCATAGGGAACCTCCCGAATTTAATCCGGATATGCATACCGCATGCATATGTGTAAACGATTTCAACGGCATCGGGATCCACACCTTCCTTAAAATCCGTGAAGATTTTGAGAAATACAAGAACTTTATCTTTATCTCGGTCGGGATGGTCGATTCCGGGACCTTTAAAGGTGAGGCTGAGCTTCAGAACCTTGAAGAAGACGTTAAATATAACCTGAAAAAATACGAAGAACTTGCCCGGGCTTACGGATGTTTTGCCGACAGCTATTATGCAATAGGTACCGATATAGCCGACGAGGTAAAGGAACTTTCAAAAAAGGTTGTGAACAAATATAATCGGGTTATTTTTTTCATTGGAAATGCCATTTTCACCCGCCCTTCATCCCTTACCAGGATGCTTCATAGCCAAACTCAGTTAACTTTGCAGAACCGTCTTGCCCATAAAGGGTTTATGATGGTACTGATCCCGATTAAACTAACCACCACTGATTAAAAATTAAATAATGGATTTCAAGGATTATTACAGCCTCTTAGGTATTTCAAAAACCGCTACCGAGGCTGAGATCAAAAAAGCTTATCGTAAACTGGCGGTGAAATACCATCCCGATAAAAATCCCGGCAACAAACAAGCCGAGGAGAAGTTCAAGGAGATGGGAGAAGCATATGAAGTACTGAAAGATCCTGTAAAAAGGAAAAAATATGACACCCTTGGTTCAAACTGGAAGCAATATGAGCAGACTTCCGGAGAGGGCGCTGATTTCAGCAAGTGGGCGAGACAGGGAGGCGGGAAAGACTATTCCCGCACATACGGCGCCGAAGATTTTGGAGGGTCTGATTTTTCGGATTTCTTCAATTCGTTTTTCGGAGGGGCTTATGGACAGGATTTCGGGGGAGATTATTCAAACCAGGGCAGGGGACGCTCAGGGGGAAGGCCTGTGAAAGGCCAGGATTATGAAGCGAGCCTCGAGGTTTCCATTGAAGGTGCCTACAAGGGGTCCAAACGGATGATCACCCTGGGAGACGAACAACTCAGCGTGACTATCCCCCAGGGCGTCTATGACGGCCAGGTGCTGCGTGTTAAAGGCAAAGGAGCCCAGGGCAGGAGGGGCGGTGAACCCGGCGACCTTTATATGCATGTGAAGATCCTTCCTGACAATGTGTTTGAGATCAGGGAGAATGACCTCTATTGTGACCTTCATGTTCCCTTGTATATGGCAGTTCTCGGAGGGGAAGTAAACGTACATCCGCCGAAGGGAAATGTTACAATGAAAATCCCGAAGGAAACCCAGAATGGGAAGGTCCTGCGCATGAAAGGACTGGGGATGCCCGTTTACAGGAAGAAAAATGAATTCGGGGATCTTTATCTTAAGATCATCATTGACGTCCCACAGAACCTTAGCCCGCAGGAGATTGAACTCTTTACCCAGCTTGCTGCCCTGAGGCATTGAATCCGCATATACTTTTTCCTTCCTCCTGTCGTTTTTGAATTGAAACAATTAAAAACGAACAGCTAATTTTTTCCCGTCATGAACACAAAGAAACTCATCCTGCGATTCACTTTATGTATTGTTGTTTTATTTGTAATAACCCCTTCTGTGAACGCACAGAATGGTCCCATGAGCCCTATGAAGGAAGATACATGGCTTCTTAATGCCGGTTTTGGCGCCGGCACACCGTTTTTCGGCAATGGATCAGGCTTTGGTCCCGCTGCAAAATTTTCATTTGAAAAAGGAATGTGGGAAGTGGGTCCGGGCGTAATCACCCTGGGAGCCGAAGCAAGCTTTTCATATTTCTGGCACACTTACGGCAGCAGCTGGCATGAGAACTGGTTCAATTTCATTGTTGGAGCCAGGAGCGCTTACCATTACGGATGGGATGTGAAGGGCCTTGATACATATGCGGGCGTTCCCCTGGGATTCGGGCTTTGCATGAACAGCCATGACGCCAATGAAGGGTATCATACCCCTGCACCGTTCTATCCATATTTCGGGGTTTTCTTCGGGGCATCCTACTTCTTCACCCCTGAGCTTGGGATATCCGGGGAGTTCGGATATAACTCGACGTATGCAAATATAGGACTCGTGTTTAAACTGGATTGATACCCTTCCCCTGAAGGGAGAGGAGATAAATCGTTATCCTCCCGGTAAACCATCCCAGCAGGCTGCCGATGGCTGCACCGCTTAAAACATCGATGGGATAATGAACCCCAAGGTATATCCTGGTATAGCTCATCAGTGATGCCCAGCCTATCAGAAGAAGGTACAGGTACCTGTACCTTTTCTGAAACAGGATGATAAGAAATACGGCCAGGGCAAAAGTGTTGGAAGCATGGGCCGAGTAATAGCCAAAATCGCTTCCCCTGTATTCTTTAACAATATGGACGCCTGCCGCCAACGCAGGTTCGTTTGAAGGCCTTAATCTTTGAGTATCATCCTTAACCAGGTTGGATAACTGATCTGAGATTGTGATCATCAGCGCAAGGGCTGCAATAACGGTTATTGCCTTGTAACGGAATGTATCAATTACAAGGCCGGCCAGAAAGACAAAAAGGGGTATCCATACCAGTGTATTACTGGCCCAGTACATTACCGGATCCAGCCAGGGTGTGTGAATCCCGTTGAGGGTAAGAAAAAGCGAACGGTCGAATGTCAGGAGCTTGTCCAGCATCAGAAGAAGATATGGAGGATGTATGACTTCATTATCTGTTCACCGTTCACCGTTCACTGATTCAGCGCATCCCAAAGCATCCCTTTGAGTTTGAGCAGGCCTGTTTTCTTATGCGATGAGATAAACACGTAAGGAATATCGGGCGGAAGTTCTTTTTTCAGTTCCCTTACAATTTCCTCGTCGGCAAGATCTGATTTGGTAATTGCCAGTATCCTTGATTTATCAAGCAGTTCGGGGTTGTACATCTCGAGTTCCTTCAGCAGGATCCCGTATTCTTGGCGGATATCCTTGCTGTCGGCAGGAACCATGAAGAGCAGGGCCGAGTTCCGTTCAATATGCCTCAGGAACCTCAGGCCAATACCTTTCCCTTCATGCGCCCCCTCAATGATACCGGGTATGTCGGCCATGACAAAGGACCTGTTGTCGTGGTATTTCACTATTCCAAGGTTGGGGACAAGCGTAGTGAAAGGATAATCGGCTATCTCGGGTTTTGCCGCTGATATAACGGATAAAAGCGTAGATTTCCCTGCATTGGGGAAGCCAACGAGCCCTACATCGGCAAGCAGTTTCAGCTCAAGTATCTTCCAGCCTTCAATCCCGGGTTCTCCCGGCTGGGCATACCTGGGAGCCTGGTGGGTAGCCGATTTGAAATGATCGTTCCCGAGTCCGCCTCTCCCGCCCGGCACAAGGATATGGGTCTGTCCATCTTCGGTGATCTCGCATTCGAAAGCCATGGTTTCGGCATCCCTTGCGACAGTGCCAAGGGGGACTTCGATAGTGATGTCCTTACCGTATGCACCTGTTTGCAGGCTTTTAGCGCCGTTCACTCCATGGCCTGCACGGATGTGTTTGGTGAATTTCAGGTGAAGTAAAGTCCACAGCTGGCTGTTCCCTTTGAGGATAACATGGCCTCCCCTGCCTCCGTCACCTCCGTCGGGGCCGCCCCTGGCTGTCAGCCGGGTCCTCAGGAAGTGTTTCGACCCGGCCCCTCCGTTCCCGGAAGCGCAGAAGATCTTTACATAATCGACAAAGTTTGATTCAGACATGAAATCCTTATGTTTTAATTCTTATTTCCTGATCGCTTTGCAAAGGCTTTCAAAAATATCGTCAATCCCTCCTACTCCGTAAACTTCGGTATAGATACCTTTGTCCTGGTAATATTGCTGAAGGGGCTTGGTATGCTTGTGATACTGTACCAGCCTGTTTTTGATGACTTCTTCGGTGTCATCAACCCGGCCCTGTTCCATCGCCCTCTTTATAAGGCGTTTAACAAGTTCTTCTTCGTCCACTTCAAGCGAAAGGACCTGTTTCACCGAATGATTCAGCCGGCTCAGCAACTTGTCGAGTTCATGTGCCTGGTTCAGGGTGCGGGGAAATCCGTCGAAAACAAATCCTTCGGCATCCTCATTCTTAAGGAATACCGACCTGATAATTTCAATCAGCAGCTCATCCGAAACGAGGTGCCCTGCCTCCATTACGGCTTTAACCTGGAGGCCGAGAGGGGTTCCCTGGCCCACTTCAGCCCTGAGGATGTCACCTGTTGAAATATGCTTCCAGTTATATTTTTGTGCGATTTTAACTGCCTGGGTCCCTTTACCCGCTCCCGGGGGACCAAATAAAATAAGGTTATGCATTGATTATCAATTTATGTTAGTTTATCAAAGAGTTTCATCCAACTGGTAAATATCAGGAAAATTACGGCCCGCTCCGTCGTAATCGAGGCCATATCCCACAACAAATAAATCAGGGATCTCCAATCCGCAGTAATCAATACTGAAATTTTCCCTGAAAGCATCTTTTTTAAAACAGAAACAGGCCATTTTCACACTTGCAGGTTCATAGGCCTTCAGGTCGGCAAGCAGTTGTGCCATAGTTAGCCCGGTATCCACGATATCTTCGACGATGATTATATCGCGGCCCCTGATCGTTTCGTTAAGGCCCAGCAGCCTGTTTACTTTTTCCCCGCTTGCCATGCCCTGGTATGAAGAATATTTTACAAATGATATTTCGCAGGGGATGTTTACCTTCCTCAACAGGTCGGACGCAAAGATAAATGCCCCGTTGAGGATACCCAGGAACAAAGGGATCTTTCCCTGATAATCCAGGTCAATGCGGCCGGCAATGCCGCTGACTATCCTGTCAATCTTTTCCTTCTCCAGGTAAAGTCTGAAGAATTTATCCCTGACCTTTAAAGGGGCGGGTTTGCCATTTGTATTAACCATTTAACAAAGTTAATAAAGAAAGACTCCCCCATCGTTTTTTCCGTCATTAATAATGCCTGTGAATGTTTCATCCATGACCGTTTTAAAATTCTTCGGATTGATGTATTGGGCCAGGATCTTTACGGTATTGTCGGCGTTGATCCTCACTTTTACATAGTCATAAACATAGCCATTGCCTTTAGGGTTCTGGATAAGTGAAGAAACTGAGAAAGTGACAAAAGCCTGCTTGTTATGGACCACGCCTGTTTCAAAATATTCCCAGGCTTCAATAGCCATCCCGCCGGTGGCATCGGGTGATTTTTCCTGTTCCACCCCATCTGAAACCAGCCTGCATTTTCCGTATTTCATCACGACCTTTACTGTTTCGCCGTTTCTCAGGGCATTCATGAGTGCGGTGAAATCATTGATTTGCGCCGCAAAAGCTGTTGTTCCAAGGCAAAGGATCAAGGCAGCTGTAATAAGAGCCAAAGTTTTTTTCATAGGTTTTTATTTTTAGGGAAATCTGTTTTTCTGACTAATTTTGCAAAAAAACGAAAAATTATGCAAGCATTGGTAAGTATTATCATGGGAAGCACTTCTGATCTTCCGGTCATGGAAGCTGCAGCAAAGTTCCTGAACGATATGCAGGTGCCGTTTGAAATCAATGCCTTGTCGGCCCACCGCACTCCCGAGAAAGTGGAAGAATTTGCAAAAGCCGCACATAATCGCGGGATCCGGGTTATCATTGCCGCTGCCGGGATGGCCGCCCATTTGCCCGGGGTGATCGCCGCAATGACTTCGGTACCGGTGATCGGTGTACCCGTAAAAGCCACGCTTGAAGGCCTCGACTCCCTCCTGGCCATTGTACAGATGCCCCCGGGGATCCCGGTTGCCACGGTAGGCATCAACGCTTCTATGAATGCCGCCATCCTTGCCGTTGAAATTCTCGCAGGTTCCGATCCTGCCCTGTACCAGAAACTGCTGAAATTCAAAGAAGACCTTAAGAAGAAGATTGTCAAGGCCAATGAGGAACTGGCACAGGTAAAGTACGATTATAAAGTCGGTTAGATTTTACGGGCAATCATCAACCCGTCGCGAAACGGAAGAAGCAGGTTTTCCACCCTGGTATCATTCTGAACAAATTCATTGTATTCGATAATTCCAAGCGTATCTTTATCTTTAGTGCCGGCGGATATCACTTTCCCGTCCCATAATGCGTTATCGGCAAGTATCCATCCCCCCTGCCTTACCATGGGAAAAACCAGGTTGTAATAATTGAGATAATTCGGTTTGTCGGCATCAATAAAAACAAGGTCCCATCTTTCGTTTAAAGCGGGAATGATTTTCATCGCATCCCCGATATGAAGTGTCACCCGGTTTTCAACACCTGCTTCTTTAAGATACCTTCGGATGATATTTTCCTGTTCAGGGTTGACTTCAATTGTATGAACAATACCTGCTCCGCCCAGGGCCAGGCTGATTGCCGAATATCCGGTAAATGTGCCTATCTCGAGCACCTTTCCAGGTTTGATCATACTGGAAATGAAACGGAGAAGTGTTCCCTGCATTGGCCCGGAGATCATGCGCGGATAAACCTGGGTCAGATGGGTTTCACGATTAAGGGAAGCCAGGAAAGAAAGTTCAGGGCTTGAATGCGCCTCGCAGTATTGTTCTATTTCCTCAGGGATCATAAGAAGGCAGCGTTACTTCCTGCTTTCAATAAGAATATCCAAAAGCTTAATGGCAGCATCGGAGATCACCGTCCCCGGACCAAAAATTGCGGCCGCCCCTGCTTTATATAGAAATTCATAATCCTGGGGAGGGATCACCCCGCCCACGATCACAAGGATATCCTCCCTCCCCAGCTTGGCGAGCTCCTCGATGACCTGAGGTACCAGGGTTTTATGCCCGGCGGCAAGACTGGAAACACCGAGTATGTGGACATCGTTTTCCACAGCTTGTTTCGCTGATTCTGCCGGGGTTTGGAAAAGGGGCCCAATGTCCACGTCGAAGCCAATATCGGCATATCCGGTTGAAACTACCTTGGCTCCCCTGTCATGGCCGTCCTGTCCCATCTTTGCTATCATGATCCTTGGCCGGCGGCCTTCCATCTCGGCAAATTTATCAGCCAGGGCACGAGCTTTCCTGAACGACTCGCTATCGCCCGACTCCGAAGAATACACTCCTGAAATACTACGGATCACAGCTTTATACCTCCCGAATACTTTTTCTAACGCAAATGAAATCTCACCCAGGGTGGCACGTTTGCGTGCCGCATCTACCGATAATGCAAGCAGGTTCCCTTCTCCTGTTTCGGCTGAACGTGTAAGTGCATCAAGCGCATTCTGGACCTCCTGGTTGTTTCTTGAAGCCTTAAGCTGGTTAAGCCTGATGATCTGGGATTCCCGCACGGCTGTATTGTCAATATTTAAAATGTCTATAGGATCTTCCTTTTCAAGCCGGTTCATGTTCACACCAATGATCCTGTCTTTCCCCGAATCAATCCTTGCCTGTTTTCTGGCAGCTGCTTCTTCAATCCTCATTTTAGGGATGCCTGTTTCAATGGCTTTGGCCATTCCCCCCAGTTCCTCAACTTCCCTGATGAGGCGCCATGCATTGTGTGCAATGTCATTTGTGAGGGTTTCCACATAATACGATCCGGCCCATGGATCGAGTGAGCGGCAAACCTGGGTTTCTTCCTGGATGTATAACTGCGTGTTACGGGCAATACGGGCTGAGAAATCGGTGGGCAGGGCGATGGCCTCGTCAAGCGAATTGGTATGCAATGACTGCGTATGGCCCAATGCAGCTGCCAGGGCTTCAATACAGGTCCTGGCAACATTATTGAAAGGATCCTGCTCGGTAAGGCTCCAGCCTGATGTTTGAGTATGGGTGCGTAATGCCATTGATTTGGGATTCTTCGGATTAAACTGCTTTACCAGTTTGGCCCAAAGCATCCTGCCTGCACGCATTTTGGCAATTTCCATAAAATGGTTCATGCCGGCAGCCCAGAAGAATGAAAGCCTGGGGGCAAAAGTGTCAATATCCATCCCGGCATTAATCCCCGTTCTCAGGTATTCAAGGCCGTCGGCAAGGGTATAGGCGAGTTCGATGTCACAAGTAGCACCGGCTTCCTGCATATGATAACCGCTGATGGAAATCGAGTTGAATTTCGGCATGTTCTTCGAAGAGAATTCAAAAATATCAGCGATGATCTTCATTGAAGGGGTCGGGGGATAGATATATGTGTTCCTGACCATGAATTCCTTCAGAATATCATTCTGGATCGTGCCGTTCAGGTCTGACAGGGGGACGCCCTGCTCTTCGGCTGCGATGATGTAAAACGCCAGCACCGGTAAGACGGCCCCGTTCATGGTCATCGAGACTGACATCTTCCCGAGGGGGATCTGGTCAAAGAGGATCTTCATATCCTCAACACTGTCGATGGCTACACCTGCTTTGCCCACATCCCCTACGACCCTCGGATGATCGGAATCATAACCCCGGTGCGTGGCCAGGTCAAATGCAACCGAAAGGCCTTTCTGACCGGCCGCAAGGTTCCTGCGGTAAAAAGCATTTGATTCCTCGGCTGTTGAAAAACCAGCATACTGCCTGATAGTCCACGGGCTCATGACGTACATGGTAGAGTAAGGCCCGCGAAGGAAAGGCGGGAGGCCGGCAGCATAATTCAAATGCTCCATACCGGCTAAATCATCCCTGGTATAAGAGGCCTTAACCGGGATATGTTCGGCTGTTACCCATGGTTCCCTTGCCGGTTCTTTTTCACCTTCATTCTGATGCCCCAGTGGTTTGATTGCCGATCTGAAATCAATATCCTTAAAATCAATTCTCATTGTAGTTGTTGTAGCTTTTACTTTAAAACGAAATCCCGAATACAAGAAAGACTTTTTGGGCTGCCGGGTTTGTTATTAGGGATGCCTGAACCGGCAGGCAATAACTCTTTGATATAGGGATCATCTTTTTGGCTGTGATCCCCACATTGGTAAAACCGGCTTTGGGGCCGTACCAGCTGCCTCCGAACGGGGTGCCCCCGGCAAAGAAGTTCAGGTCCATCTTGAGCTTTTTTAAGGTGACAGGATAGGCCAGCTCAAGATAAGTTGAGAAATTATTTTTGTTCTCATCTCCGTAAAAGCCCAGGGTATCCTTGGCTTTATCATTGCCGTATACGAGTGTGCCGGCATAGAATTTGATTGGAAACGCCGAGGGCCCGGTAAAAGTAAGGGAGACTTCAAATGTATGGCCCGTGGTTTTTTTATCGTAATTGAAATACTGGTACCCCTGGAGCCCTGTGTAATTTGGGTCCAGTCCGTTCGGTACGAAATAATCAAAAAACATCAGTGTGAACCATTTTAAGGTATACGAAACGTACATGTCCATTTCAGCGTAATTGCCCATATTCACCGAAACCGAATCATTGATCATGATTCTGTGCGGTGCAAAGGAATAAGATCCCCAGGCCCCAACATTCAATCCCCTCCAGCTAAAGTAAATACTTGGCTGGATGGCAGGGGAATTCCCGAAATCAATCCCTCTCCAGATGTAACGGCTCATGATATCGGCTCCGAAATTCAGGGTAGCTGACTTATCACCAACCGATTCTTCAGCTTCCTTCAGCGCCTGTTCATCCTGGGCATAGAGCTGATATATTGAAGTGAAACAAATAAAAATCAATACGATCAGTTTTTTCATATGGTGCAGGGTTAAATATTTAATGCTCGTACAAGTTCTGATTGCCTGAACGGTTTGCTGATATAATCATCCATGCCTGATGCGATACACCTTTCCCGGTCTTCCTTGGTGGTTGATGCTGTAAGGGCAACGATTTTAATCCTTCTTTTCGGTACCCCATTCAATACATCCTCCCGCTCCATTTTCCTTATCATCTGGGTCGTCTCAATACCGTCCATTTCCGGCATCTCCACGTCCATCAGGATAATATTATAATCGTTGTTCTGAAATTTTTCAAGGGCCTGCAAACCGGTTTCAGCAAGATCAACTTTATGCCCGAAACTTTCCAGTGTCTTGATCGCAACCTTCTGGTTGATTTTATTATCCTCCGCCAGTAAAATATTTAAAGCCCTTTGTTTACGGTATTCCCTTTTCCCGGCAAATTTTGTAATGACCCTGACCAATTCTTCAGGCTGGAATGGTTTTGCTACGTAGTCATCCATACCCGCTTCAAGGAAACGCTCTTTGTCTCCTTCCACTGCGTACGCTGTAAATGCAACGATGTAGGATGCCCTCCTCTGCGGATTAATCCGTTCCAGCTCCCGGATCTTTTCGGTTGCCTCGAGCCCGTCCATGACCGGCATCCTGATATCCATCAGAATGATCTCATATTCCTTCTTCTCGAACAAGCGAATTGCAACCCTGCCGTTTTCTGCAATTTCAAGGTTGGTAAAACCGTCTTTTTCAAGAGAGGTCCTGGCTACTCTCTGGCTGATGTAATTGTCCTCAACCAGAAGGATCGGAATGCTTTTTACATCGTCCTTCTGTTTCTCGATTTCAAGTTTCTCAAGTTCCGACTTCAGCATCTTGCCAAATACGGCAGTAAACCAGAAAACCGATCCCTTCCCTTCCTCGCTCTCAACACCTATCTCGCCCCCCATCAGCCTGACCAGATCGTAGGCAATCTTGAGGCCAAGCCCGGTCCCGCCGTATTTCCTGGTGGTTGAAACATCGGTTTGGGAAAACTCTTTAAACAGTTTTTCGCGCCCCTTCTCTGAAATCCCAAGGCCTGTGTCTGCTACACGGCATTTAACCATCATTTGCACCTCATTCTGCCAGATAGGCTCGATAAAGATGCTGACACTGCCTTCTGCAGTGAACTTGATGGCATTGTTAGCCAAATTCATTACAACCTGTTTCAACCTTACCGGATCACCTTTTATCAGGTCAGGCAGGTCGGATGAGATGGTGAGGAAGAGCTTCAGGCCTTTTCCTTCGGCCCTCACATGGAGCATCTTAACCACCTCTTCAAGATTATACCTGAGGTTAAAAGCAATGTTTTCAAGTTCTACCTGGCCGGCCTCAATCTTTGAAAAGTCTAAAATATCATTAATGATAGAAAGCAGGTTGTTCCCTGAAATCTCAATTATTTCAAGGTATTCCTTCTGTTCCTCTGTAAGTTCTGTTTCCTTCAGGATATTGGTCATCCCGATCACTCCATTCATGGGCGTCCTGATCTCATGACTCATGTTAGCCAGGAAGATTGATTTGGCCCGGCTCTCTTTAACGGCAATTTCCTTGGCAACCTGCAACTCTTCCGACATCAGCTTCCTCTCCCTGACTTCCTCCTGAAGCTGTTCGGTCCTCGACTGAATTATTTCTTCAAGGTGGACCTTATAGTCCTCAAGTTGCTTTTCGGCAGCCCTTCGTTCCTGAATCTTCTCTTCTAGTGTGGCCGTGTTCTTCTTATAGTATTTTGTGAGGAAGTAAAAGAAAGGGCCAACAATGACAAGGAAAAACAATGCACGCATGATAATGTAAGGGATGCGCGAAAGTATGTGTTCGTTGATATAAGAAATATCCATATCGGCACCGACGAGGTATCGGTTTCCCCCCGGTGACGTACGGGTAATGATTGCACTCTCAAATTTTCCCCAGCGATCTTCAGATCTTTCAAAGGTTGGCTGGCTTGAATTAATGGTTTTAACAAACTCAGAAGTAGCCTCAGGATAAGCCTGCCAGTATGTTGGCAGTTTATGTTTTAAAAACTCTTCATCTTTGGCACTTGAAGCGATGAAGAAGACCTTGCCGTTACGCACAACTGTAGCATACAGATAAGTCAACCCTGATGTTTTCACATTTCGTGAAAGTTCCAGGATATTCTTAAGGTGCTCTTCTGCCGTGATAGTGCCGGAGTCGGTCGCCCTGTCAAAAAATGTGGGATCGAGTACCTGGCTGATATTGGAAGCTGCAATTATAAGCCGGTGGTCTACCTCCGAGATGATCCTCTCCCTTTCTGAATAACTCGTAAACAGAATGTATAATCCAACCATTACAAAATATGTAACCGATGGGATTATAATAACTTTAAGAAAGTAGCTCCTGTTCACTTACCCTCCTCTGATGGGGTTAATACTGTTATAATTGAAGGATCCTGTTCAATTCCTCTATCTCGATGGGTTTATTCATATAAAAATCCATCCCGCTTTCAAAAAATTTGTTACGGTCATCTTCAAAGGCATTGGCTGTTATCGCAATGATCTTTACCTTTTTATCCTGTCCGGAAATTCTCTCTGTCTCTGCTTTACGGATCTCCCGGGTTGCAGTGAGCCCATCCATAACCGGCATCATGATATCCATCAAAATGGCATCATAGGAATTTACCCTGAACTTATCCAAAGCAATCTGCCCGTCAGTTGCAGTATCAACTTTATGACCTGCCCTGGTCAGGGCGGCAGTAATAAGCCTCAGGTTGATCGCATTATCTTCTACGACAAGAATAGCCAGTTTCTTTTCCAGCTTGGGGTTATTATCGTTCATTTTCTGGTTCTGATCCATAACATTCCCGTAATTAAATTGTTTATTTTAACGGAATACCAATTTGCTCACAAAACTTTCTCAGGCTTTCAATCAGGTTGCTTCGAACATGAATAAAATCATCTACTCCGGCCTGTTTTAACACATCCAGTTTATCTTTCGGGTAGCCTGCAACGACAATAATAAGACCCGGCATTGCAGTTTTCAACCTGGGGATCGCCCTGGAAGCAATCTCTTCGTATTCTTCGTCGGAGCTGCACAATACAACTATATCGGGATTCTTTCCGACGGCAACCGCTATCCCTTCATCTATTGTTTCAAATCCGGTATTATCAGTGACTGCTAACCCTGCACATCCGAAAAAATTCGTTGCAAAACCTGCTCTGGCTCTCGCCATTGCAAGATTGCCATAAGTGAAAAGAAAAACCTCGGGTCTCCTGTTGCCCAGGCTGATATATTTCTCGGTAGATAACCTGAGATTCTCCAGCGAAGACGAAACACGTACCGGATGAATCTTTTTATATTTGGAACTATCATTTGCTTCATGGCATTCAAGGTTCTCTATTTTCCCAATCATCACCTCCTTTAATTCAGGAAACTGGTTGGTACCGATAAGAACAGATTTTCGCTCGGCGATGTCAGATTCTTTTCTCCGGCAGGCCTTTTCGACTTCATCCTGTACATACCCTGCTTTAATCGCTTCTATCATCCCACCCATTCTTTCAACTTCCCTGAACAGGTCCCAGGCATTCTGTGCAAGGCCGTCGGTAAGGCTTTCAATATAATAACAACCTGCAGCCGGGTCGCTGATCCGGTTAAGATACGATTCCTCCTTGAGAATAAGCTGCTGGTTCCTGGCTATCCTGGATGAAAAATCATCAGGCTGCCTGAATGGAATATCGAAAGGGCCAACTGAAATGGAGTCGGCCTGACCTAGTGCAGCCGACATACTTTCAGTGGTGGTCCTTAAAAGGTTGACATAGGGGTCGAAAATTGTCTTGTTCCATGAAGCAGTGGAAGAATGAATGAACATTTTCAATGAACCCGGATTCTTCGGATTGTATTGCTCAACAATTTTTGCCCATAATATCCTGGCAGCTCTTAACTTGGCAATTTCCATGAAATAATTTGAACCACAGGCAAAATGAAATAAAAAATTCGGAGCCAGTGAATCTATTGTTAATCCCTTAGCAGTCAGCGAAGTAATATATTCATTGGCCGATGCGAGGCTGAAGCCCAGTTCCTGGACAAGAGTGGAACCGGAATTTTGAAAATATTGTCCGTTGATGCTTATTGATTTGAATTGGGGCAGACGTTTGCTGATGGTATTCAGGAGATACTCGGCTTCTTCCAGGTTGTGGTTATAACTCACATAGAAATCTCCGTGAAGAAGTAAATACGACAAAGGGTCGAAATTTATCCCCCCCTTTACAAGTTCAGCATTCAATCCCCTCGCGCTTACTTCATAAAAGAAAAGCTCCAGCGTCAGGGGAAACGATTTAGAACTTTTAAAATATACCCGGGTTTTCAACAGGTCAATCCCCTGCAAAAGTGCCGACATTTGTTTGTGTGTGGCAATTTCCCTTGCGTTAAGGGCAACAGCATCCGCACCGTGCTGAACTGCATCAATCGCAAGGCGGTTTGCCTGCTCAACATCGGCGGTACTTATGTCCTGGCAAATCAGCCAGTCATTCACACTCCCAAAGTTAAAGATCTGTGGATTTTCATCTTTCAATTGATCAATGTAGCCGAGGTTATCGATATCACCTGCACGGTAATAGGGCCTGACCTGGATTCCCTCCCCGGTATTCCAGATAAGCCTTTTATTATAATCGGCTCCTTTAAGATCTGTAATAATCTTCTTTTCCCATTCAGAAGTGGGAATTGCTGGAAATTCACTGAATAATTTGGTGTTCTCTTCGCTGGTGCTCATGCAATCAAGTCTGTTCAGTTTCCCGTTTGATGGGTTTATACATAGTAAAGATAAGCAAATTTATATAAATATCAGTAGCTAACGTGCCTGCCATAAAAAATATTAAGCCGGTAATTAAGCACGATTCTTTAGTAACTTTACAAAAAAATGTTATGATAGTTTCCATCAGTGGCGCAGGCGGTTTTATTGGCAAAGCCCTGACCAGGGCCTGTCATGAAAAAGGCTGGACAACAAAATCAATCAACCGTGGATCATTCGGCATGCCTGCTGATGAATTCCGGAAAGAAAAAATTGAAGGTTGCGATGTTGTCATCAACCTGGCAGGAGCAAGTATCTCAAAGCGATGGGACGAGGCGTATAAAAAGGAAATTTACGACAGCCGTATAGGTTCCACCAATAAAATTGTTAATGCCATCCGGGAAAGTTCAGTGAAGCCCGGGCTGCTGATCTCGGTTTCAGGAACCGATATCTATGACAATACCCGTACCCATGATGAGGACAGCACTTCTTTTTCCGACAGTTTCCTGGGAAATGTTTGCAGGGATTGGGAAATGGAAGCTCTCAATGCCCCGGGAACAGTGAGGGTTGTGATTCCAAGGATGGGGATGGTGCTGGGTGAAGACGGAGGAGCCCTGAGCAGCATGTACCTTCCTTTCAGCCTTGGACTTGGCGCAAAAATCGGGAAAGGCAGCCAATGGATCTCTTTCATCCATATAAAAGACCTGGTAAATGCTTTCCTGTTCATTATTGAACACAATGAACTCAGCGGCCCCGTGAATCTCGTAAGCCCCTATCCGGTTACCAATGCAGAATTCAGTTCGACTTTCGGGAAAGTATTGAAACAACCTGTATTCCTGGCCCTCCCGGGCGGGATCCTCAAACTTATATACGGTGAAGGTTCCGTTCTATTACTTAAAGGTCACAAAGTCCTGCCTGGCAAACTTACCCTTATGGGGTTTCATTTCAAATACCCCACCATCACAAACGCCCTGGTAAACCTGTTTGGTAAAAGTTTCTGAAGGCTCATTCTTTCATAAGCTTCATCTCATCAATAAGCCTTTGAGCCCCCGCAAAACGGTCGATAATGAAGAGGCAATAGCGTATGTCGAGAACTATATTCCGGCATTGGTCAGGATCGTACTGCAGATCGCTCATTGTTCCTTCCCAATTCCTGTCGAAATTCAGACCTATCAGCCGGCCATTCCCGTCCAGGACCGGGCTTCCTGAATTACCCCCGGTAGTGTGGTTTGAAGCTGTAAAGGCTACATGCATTGTTCCGTCCTTATCGGCGTACTGCCCAAAATCCCTGCCCTGGATCAGGGCTTTAAGCCTGGGTTCCACTACATAGTCATAGATATCGGGGTTCTCCTTTTGCAGGATCCCTTTGGTCGTGGTGAAATAATTGTAGTTGATGCCATCGGCCGGACTATAATCATCAACTTTACCAAAAGCGATACGAAAAGTGGAGTTTGCATCGGGATAAAATGTCTTATCGTTTTTATAAGCCATCAACCCTTCGGTATAAATACGCTGAAGACTGTCAATTCTCCCGTTGCATTCCAACGTCAGCGGGCTTACTTTCTTATCCATGATGCCTGACGCAGAGGCAGACAGAAGGTAAGCCGGATCATTGCCCAGTTTTTTAATTGTTTTTGCCCCGGGGTCCGATAAAATTTTAAAAAGCCTTGAACTGTCGGCAAAGATGGAAGCTGAAAACAAACCGTTCACAAATTCTTCCCAGTTCCCCTTTACTTTCTTTTCGACCCGGGTAAAATAATCTGGTTTAAAAGAAGGATCCATTTCACCGGAAATCTTTTCCAGTAATGCCAAAGCCACCTGTTTGTCGGTATTTTGCTGATAGTCCTTATAAAAGGTATTGCTTGCTGCCATGAGATTCACTGCGAGTTTAATCAAATCTGGCCGGTTGACATTTTTTTGGGACGACTGTTTAATAATGTCATTAAAACTGCCTGCAAATGTCAACAGTTCAATGCCCCTGAAACCTTCAGTAATATAGATCCCGGCAATGTCAAATGGATACATGCGTTGATAAATGCTTTGGGCGGTCTGAAACAGTTTACCATATTTCTTTTCCCTTTCCGGGTCTGCAATTACCCATGCATTAAAACCCTTCTCCTCTTCATGCTTATTCTCCAGGGTTGCAAGCCTCATGATGCCACGGCTCTCTCCCATCATTTTCTTCCAGCCGTTAGCGATCCTGGCCCTTTTTGAAGCATATTGAATCCTTGTTTTCGGATCGGCCGACATGGCAGCTTCAATAATATCCAGCCTCTTCTGCCTGAAACTCACTTTGACAGGATTCTCCTTGTATGCAATCAGATCGATGCCGTAAGATGTAAGATATTCCCTGGTTGTACCCGGAAATCCGAAAACCATCGTAAAATCACCTTTTTCCACTCCCTTTAATGAAACGGAAAGATATTTTTTTGGTTTATAGGGAACATTGTCTTTAGAGTATTCTGCAGGTTTATTTTCCTTTGAGGCATAGATCCTGAAAACAGAGAAATCTCCCGTATGCCTCGGCCAGGCCCAGTTATCGGTATCGCCCCCAAAGCTGCCGATATCTGATGGCGGGGCACCAACCAGCCTGACATCTTTAAAGACTTCGCTGATATAGAGGAAATACTGGTTGCCGTAATAGAAGGGCTTGACCTTTGCCTCGAAACCTGTACCTTTAATCGCTTCCTTCTCGATTTGTTCAATATTTTTTTTAATAACCTTATTGCGGTCCTGTTCGCACACCGCCGGCGAAACTCCTTCCATAACTTTGTTTGTTACATCCTCCATCCTTACCAAAAAAGTGACTGAAAGGCCGGGATTAGGGAGTTCTTCTTCCCTTGAGAGGGCCCAGAAACCATGGGTCAGGTAGTCATGTTCAAGACTGCTTTGCTTTTGTATGTAACCGAAACCACAATGATGATTGGTAAGCAGCAATCCTGTTTCTGAGACCAGCACACCGGTACATCCGCTGCCAAACTGAACAACAGCATCTTTCAATGAAGAATTTGTGATGCTGTAAATGTCATCGGCCCCCAGTTTAAGTCCCAATTTCTGCATTTCGGCAATCTTCCGCCCAAGGAAAAGAGCAGGCCACATGCCCTCCTCAGCTTTTAACAATAAGGGTGCAACGGTAAGAATGATCAGGACTGTGGTTATAATTTTATTCATATGCCGGTTATTTGGTATTCATAAAGCTGAACCTGAGGTAGCAGATCTTCTTTCCCATTCCAAGCCACCTGTTCTCGTAATATGTCTGATAGTTAACAACGTCTTCTTTTGTTCCCGAATGATAAAGGTCATCGGTTTTATATCCCAGCAGGAACCCGTTTTCACTGATTGTCCTTAATGTAAAATCATAATATTCAGCGCTGTCGGTTTTAAGATAAATAACCCCGCCGGGCTTCATTATTCTCTGAAATTTTTCAAGGAACCGGGTTGAAGTTAGCCGCTGCCTTTCCTTGTTTGGCTGGGGGTCGGGAAAAGTAATCCATATTTCTGAAACTTCCCCCTCCGAAAAGAAATATTCAATATAATCGATCAGGCTGCGTATAAAAGCAACATTACCGAGGTTCTCATCCTTTACGGTCCTGCAACCTCTCCAAAGACGGGCACCCTTGATGTCTATGCCGATGAAATTTTTATCGGGATATGCCTTTGCAAGCCCAACCGTGTATTCCCCTTTTCCGCAACCCAGTTCAAGGACTATAGGATTGGAATTCGCGAAGAACTTTTCATTCCAGCATCCCTGCAAAGGAAAAGGCGTGTTGAGTTCGTGATACCTGCATTGAAAAAGAAATGGGAAAGACAGATTTTCCTTGAAATGGATCAGCTTCTTTTTTGACACGTGCTGAAACTATTTGGCGAGCAGCCAGGCGCCTGAGAATCCTTTGGACCTGGCATCACTGAGAAGGTTTTCTGCTTCTTTCTGTTTGCTGGTCGTAGTGAGGGCAACGCGGTAAAGCCCGGTCCTCGAACGATCATAAATGCCGGCATTCAACCCTTTTGAGTTGGCATCCTGCACGCAATTCATTGCATTTTCCCTTATTTTAAAAGCCCCGATGATGATTGCGAATTTATCTGATTTACTAATCCCTTCAGAATCCTCTCCTGATGCAGCGGATGCCACCCGGGAGGAAGTTTTTTCATCAACATCCGGAAGAACTTTAAGTTGGTCTTTTTCCTGCCCTTTAGTGACCGTGTTGTTATCAGTGATCCGGTTCGCCGCATCACGGGCTGAATTGACCAGCTGATCCATGTCGGGATCGGAGGAAGAATTTGTAATAGTGGAAGCTGAGGCGGAAGGATCGTTAAACATGGAAGGGATGGCTCCGAAATCGTAATTGATCTCAGGTCCCCGTGCGGGCGCCTCCTTTTTTTCAACCAGTGATGATGCTGAAAATCTTGAAAATACAGAGCTGAGAATCCCTGCATTGTTCACCGAAGGGTTCCTGAGTTTGTCATATTGTGTTATTCCGATGATCGCTGCAGCACCGATAGGAATTGCCAGCATTGCAGCCCATTTTAAAGACAATGGAAATTGGCGCCTGGCAGGAGATACATCCCTTTGCTGCGTCACAAGAACCTTTTCAAACCTGTCGGAATAAGAATTCCTGCTTACAGGGGGCGATACAAAGGTTTGCAGGCCGAAAGCATCGGGAAGAAGATTTGAAGCTTTTTCCTGCTCAAACTGCAATGTGCCTTCCCTGCCGGCAAAAAGCCTGCCAACCTCGGGGAAAATAAACGATTTCCCGCTCTTGAGATGATGCCTTATACTGGTCACGAGCTCGTTTACCAGAGCAATCGCATCAGCATAACTTACTCCTTCATCTGTGACAAGACGGTTGCATAACAAGCCGTCATTTTGCTTCAGGTTTATATTAAACAGGATTTTCTTTGAAGGAGGCACAAAAGTATGGTTCTGGGGATCAATACGCGCAGGGGCATAATTGCCGATAAATCCCCCGAAACCGGGAAGTATTACACAATCATGTTCTTCAAGTAAATGAGCAATAATGATCCGAACATCCATAATGTCAAAAATGCTTGTCGCGAAGATACGTAAATGGGGGTTTAAGCCTTAATGACTGTTAGTAAGTTTTAATAAGTCGGCCGGGGTGTCAATGGCAAGGCTTTCAAAACCTGTTTCCCTGAGGGTGATCTCATAACCGTTATCGATCCAGCGGAGCTGTTCCAGGGATTCTGCGGCCTCGATCGGAGAAGGGGGCAATTTCACGATCCGCATCAGAACATCAGGCCTGTAACCGTAGATCCCGATATGTTTATAAAAATTAGAGTAATCAAGCCAGGTATCCGTTTCGCGGTCACGTACAAAAGGGATTGCTGCCCGGCTGAAATACAGGGCTTTTCCGTTTATATCGGAAAGAACTTTAACGACATTTGGGTTGAACAGTTCCTCAGAAGAAACGATCCTTTTCATCAGGCTGGCAATCATCGTTTCGTTTGAGTCGAAACTGCTGATGATCTGCTCAATCTGCCCGGGATGAATATACGGCTCATCTCCCTGGATATTTATAACAACATCATATTCCGCGAAGCCCAGCATGAGCTTCTCATAAACCTCACTGCACCTTTCAGTTCCGCTTTTGTGATGTATGGAAGTCATCACAGCCCTGCCTCCAAACCCCCTGACATGGTTTTCAATACTGCTGTCATCTGTCGCAACAATGACTTCTGAAAGCCCCTTGCATGACATTGCCTGCTCACAGACCCTCCTGATCATGCTTTTCCCGTCAATGACTACCAGAGGTTTGCCCGGGAATCTCGAGGAGGAATACCTGGCCGGAATGATCCCAAGAACTTTCACCTGAAAAAGAATCTAAAACAATCCATGGAGTTCGGCATTCACTTTATCGATGACTGCACCGAGTTGCTCAGTGTTTTCACTAAATTTCAAATTATCCACATCTATAATGAGCATCTTTGAAAGTTTGTAACTCTCCATCCAGTCCTCATACATTTCGTTCAGGTTCTTAAGATAATCTATGCGGATGGCACTCTCATATTCCCTCCCTCGTTTCTGAATCTGGCTTACCAGGGTGGGGACGCTGGCCCTGAGGTAGATGACCAGATCGGGCGGCTTGATCAAAGAACTGATTAGTTCAAACAGGGCTTTATAGTTTTCGAAATCCCGGGTACTCATCAGGTTCATCGAGTGCAGATTAGGTGCAAAAATATATGCATCTTCATAGATAGTACGGTCCTGTATAACCGTCCTGCCCGATTTCCTGATTTCAATAATATGTCTGAAACGGGTGTTCAGGAAATAGACTTGAAGATTGAACGACCATCTCTGCATATCTTCATAAAAACTATGCAGGTATGGATTTGTATCAACGTTCTCGTAATGTGCTTCCCATTTCAGATTTTTGGCCAGCAACCCGGTAAGGGTGGTTTTACCTGAACCAATGTTTCCAGCTACGGCAATATGCATAAATCTGAATTTACTGTCAAACCTACATGAATTTTATGAATTGAACAAATTCATTGTGAATTTAGGCTGGCCTTACCCTATTTATTCCCGAAGGTAAGGGCAAGGAGATCCTCCACATATTTTCTTTCATTGGCCAGGCGCGGAACTTTATTCTGACCTCCCAGTTTCCCTTTTACTTTAAGCCAATGGTAAAATGATCCCTTAGGCATCACACGGATCAGGGGCTGCCCCAGGAGGAGGTCATGATATCTTTTTGCTTCATAGTCGGAATTCAGCGATTTCAGTGCATTATCAAGAGTCTCAGTAAAAAAACCCAGGTCGGCCGGGGGATTCTCAAATTCTATCAACCATTCATGTGCCCCTTTCTCCTCACTGTAATATACCGGGGCTGCCGTAAATTCACTGACGAGGGCATTGCATTTTCCGCAGGCAATGGAAAGGGCCTTTTCGGCATTGTCAATAATCAGCTCTTCCCCGAAAGCATTGATGAAACTTTTTGTCCTGCCGGTAATCTGGATCCGGTAAGGCCTTATGGAAGTAAACCTGACAGTGTCTCCCAGCATATACCTCCACAAGCCGGCATTCGTGGTGATGACAATAGCATAATTTACTCCGGGCTTGACATCATTAAGGGAAACGGCTTTCGAGACATCCGTATTGCTGTCGTCCTGGGGTATAAACTCATAGAAAATCCCGTAATCCAGCATAAGGAGCATATCGTTAGCGGTTTTCCGGTCCTGGATCCCGAAAAACCCTTCAGAAGCATTGTAGGTCTCCAGGTAGTTGACCTTCTCTGAATTCAGTATCCTGCTGAACTGGGCCTGATAGGGTACGAAATTCACCCCTCCATGTATGTATAATTCAAAATTCGGCCATACCTCCATCAGGTTCTGCTTACCGGTAATTTCGAGCACTTTTTTAAACAACAGCAGGGTCCAGGATGGGACTCCCGAAATATTGGTGACATCATGCTGGACCGTGGCACTGGCCATTTTTTCAATTTTTGATTCCCATTCGTCCATCAGTGCGATCGAAAGGCCGGGAGTCCTTAAATACTCAACCCATACAGGCAAATGCTGGATCAGGATTGCCGACAGGTCTCCCTGGGAATATGATTCATTATTTACCTCTACGATCTGGTGAGTCCCTCCCATAGCAATAGCCTTACCTGAAAACAGATTTGTTTCGGGATTGTTATTGCAATATATCGAAAGCATATCCTTCCCTCCTTTAAAATGGCATTCCTCAAGCGTTTCCTGGCTTACCGGTATGAATTTACTCTTGTCATTGGTAGTTCCCGAGGATTTGGCAAAACATTTGATCTCGGTAGGCCAGAGAATATTTTGCTCTCCCTGTCTCAGACGCTCTATTGATGGTTTGAGGGAATCATAGTCATTCAGGGGCAGGCGGCTGCTGAATTCTTCATAAGTCTGGATTGAACGAAAGTCATAGTGCTTGCCCCACTCGGTGCTTTTCGCAGTTTGTAAAAGCTTCCGAAGCAACTCCTGCTGGACTTCCAAAGGATATTTCATAAACAGCTCTATCTGATGGATCCGCTGTTTCATCAACCATGAAATAACCGAATTGATCAGAGCCATTATTAAGAGATTTTGTCAGAGGGATTTTCAATTCAAAAATACAACCTTAATTGAGATTTCCTATCGGGCCCGGGAAAATATCTTATTTTATCACCCTATAACATTTACCATAAAATTTCCTTAATTATTTTTTCATCCCCCATTTGGAATTATGTATTTTAGTTGTAAGTTTGTATAACCTAACAATTGTGATTTTTTTATCTGCTTCCATCTTGAAGATCAAACTAAAAATAACTGGACACAACTTGCGGAAATCATGAAAATCCTGGTATTGAACTGCGGCAGTTCTTCGATTAAATACAGGCTTTTTGACATCAGCTCTGAAGCTGAGCTCCTGGCAAAGGGATTAATCGAACGAATAGGATTGGAAAAGGGAGAACTTACCCACCAGGTTACCGGTAAGGAGAAAGTAAAGATTGTAAGGCCGGTGCCTGATCACCAGGATGGGATTTATCTGATACTTGAAACACTTAAGCACCCCGATCACGGCATAATAAAGGAGATCAATGAGATCGAAGCTGTCGGCCACAGGGTTGTCAACGGTGGCGAAAAATTTAAAAGCAGTGTCCTTATCGATGCCGAAGTTAAAGAGGGAATAGAGAAATGCATTGAGCTTGCACCTCTTCATAACCCGGCAAATCTCAAAGGCATTTTGTCTATGGAATCTATTCTGCCTGATGTCCCCCAGGTTGCCACATTTGACACTTCCTTTCACCAGACCATGCCTTCGCATGCTTATCTGTACCCGCTGCCGTATGAATATTATGAGAAATACAGGATCCGCCGGTATGGCTATCACGGGACTTCCCATAAATTCGTTGCCAAAAAGGCATGCAGGTACCTTGGCAAGGACTATTCCGCCAACAGGATCATCACCTGTCACCTGGGGAACGGTTCATCGGTTACTGCTATCAACCGTGGGAAATCTGTTGATACGTCCATGGGGTTTACTCCAGTTGAAGGTCTTATGATGGGTACGCGTACAGGGGATGTAGATGTTGGCGTACTCCTTTTTATTGCCGAGAAAGAGAACCTCAGTATCAAGGATACCAACAACCTCTTTAATAAACAAAGCGGTGTTTGCGGCATTTCAGGAATATCCTATGATATGCGTGATGTTGAGATGGCTGCCGCCCAGGGCATTCAGCGGGCTCAGCTGGCCCTCGACATGTATGCTTACCGTGTTAAAAAGTATATCGGGGCCTATGCAGCCGCAATGGGAGGTGTCGACCTTATTATTTTTACCGGCGGAATAGGTGAAAATGACTATGGATCGCGCAAAAGAATACTTTCCGACCTGGAATTCCTCGGAGTCGAATTTGACCCCGACCGCAATGAAGGTATACGGGGCAGGGAAGCGATTCTGACCAAACCCGGATCGAAAGTCCTGGCCATGGTAATGCCAACAAATGAAGAACTGGTTATCGCCATCGATACATATAATATTATTAATAACGCTGACTTCAAATTTTAACCTCAAAATAATAAAATTATGGCTCCCATAAGCATTTATATTGTTGAAGATGAGTTGATTATTGCCCACGATCTAAAGGCTAAATTATCTGAACTCGGATATGAAATACTAGGCATTGACACCAAGGGTGAAAATGCGGTCGAGAACATTGCAGGTCTTAAGGAACAACATAAAGAACCGGATATTGTGATCATGGATGTTAAACTGGCCGGAAAAATGGATGGGATTGAAGCCGCCAGGGTAATTACCGAGAACTATAACTGCGGGATCATCTTTTTAACTTCGATGAATAAAAACGAGGTGTTCTCAAAATCATTCTCACTAAAACCTTATGCCTACCTTTTCAAACCTGTAGAGATTGACCAGATCAGGGCAGCCATTGAAGTAGCTAATTACCAGAGAAATCTTGAAATCACCAATGAACGGATCATCTCAGAATTAAAGAATGAAATTGAACAACGCAAGAAAGTTGAGAAAGAGCGTAACCAGAGGCTGCAGGAAAGGATCAGGGCTGAGCAGAAGGTCAATCAGCTCCTGAAACAAAAACACCAGATGGAACTGGATCTGATCAACCGTGAACTTGCAACTTCATCAATCTTCATCAGCCAAAAGAACAAGATCATCGGCCTGATAAAAAAAGACATCAACCGGCTTCTGAAGAATGAGAAGATCATCACAAGAAATGAAATCGCCAAGGTCCTGAAAACTATTGACGACAATATCAAGTTCGATAATGACTGGTACAGGATCAAAGCGCATTTTGAGAAAATACATCCCGGGTTCTTCGATCGTCTCCGTAAACTATATCCCCAGCTGACTCCTAATGACCACAAGTTATGCGCCTTGCTCAGGATGAACCTGAACACCAAGGAAATTGCACATATTCTGAAGATCACCGCCCCAAGCACTGAAATATCACGTATCAGGTTAAGGAAGAAACTAAACCTGAACAAGGGGATAAACCTGACCCAGTATATCTGTGAAGTATGAAGGCCTTAAAAAGCATAAAAAAACCCGGTTTCACACCGGGTTTTTTTATTATTCGAGTTTGTCGGCCATCTCATCGCTGATCTGAAGATTGTGAAAGACATTTTGAACGTCTTCATCTTCCTCGAGGATATCGATAAGTTTAAGAGCTTTGCGAGTTGAATCCTCTTCAAGTGCGATATATGTTTTAGGGATCCTTTCGAGCGAAGCGCTCTCAGGTTCAATTTTCATCGCCTCAAGTTTCTTCATCATGGAACCGAAATCCTCCATTGCAGTAGTGACTGAAAAGGTTTCTTCCTCAACAGAAATATCCTCGGCGCCTGCATCGATCAGTTCCATCTCAAATTCTTCCTGGACAAGTTCTCCCTTCGGGATCTCAAAAACACCTTTGCGGTCAAAGAGGTATGCAAGGGATCCGTTGGTGCCAAGCTCCCCTCCATGCTTGTTAAAATGGGCCCTGATGTTGGAAACCGTCCTCTGAAGGTTGTCGGTAGTCGCTTCCACGAATATTGCTATTCCGTGTGGGCCCTTGCCTTCATACGTTGTTTCATGAAGGATGGCGCTATCTTTTTCGGTGCCTTTGTTGATTGCCCTTTGTATTGTTTCTTTGGGCATCGAAGCCCCTTTGGCGTTGGCTATAGCCAGTCGCAGCCTGGGATTTCCATCAGAATCAGGTCCCCCTTCCTTGACAGCAATAGTAATATCCTTGATTATTTTCGAGAATATCTTTGAACGTTTCGCGTCCAATGCTCCCTTTTTACGCTTTATCGTGGACCATTTATTGTGACCTGACATACCGTAATTGTTTGTAAATTAACAATGAATAATCTGATCTATCGGAAATTCCACTTCAAAATTAATAAAAAAAACGTAAATGATACAAAAACGATTGGTAATTTTGGAAGCTGAAAAGCCTTCGTTGATGCCTTTTATGAAATATTCACGCATTTACTTATTTTTCCTGGTTTCGCCTGTATGCTTCCTCTTATGGGACTGTGCAAACCCTGTTGCTCCTGAAGGTGGCCCAAAGGATACAAAACCACCAAAAGCAATAAAGTTCGATCCGCCCTATCATGCAACCAATTTTCATAATAACAGCATCAGAATTGATTTCAATGAATTCATTGCAGTGAAAAACCAGGCTGCCGAAGTCACAGTTTCCCCTCCTTTAAAAACCCTTCCCGATTTAAGGATCAGGGGGAAAAGTCTTATTATTAAGCTGGATGACACCCTGACTGCAAATACAACATATTCCATTGACTTTGGAAAAGCGATCTCTGATATTACAGAAAACAACAATCTCCTTGGTTTTTCTTATGTTTTCAGTACCGGTCCATACATTGATTCACTCAGCCTCCAGGGCAAGGTATTCAATTCTTTCGATCTCAGCCCCCAGAAGGACCTTTTTGCTTTGCTTTATTTAAACGTCTATGATACCATTGCATTCGACTCCCTTCCTTTTAAGGTCAAGCCGTATTATGTTACCAAGACCAATGAAAAAGGGGAATTCCTTTTTCACAACCTGAAAGCCTCAGATATGAAGCTTACTGCCCTTGCAGATCAGAATGGAAACTTGATTTTCGACCAGGCATCCGAGAAAGTTGCTTTCAACGACAGCCTCGTCAGGCCATATTATATCCCAATACCCAGAAAAGATTCCGCGACAGCCCTTAAAGACAGTTTAAAGACTGGCGGCGATACAATTAAAATCAAATCCCCGCCGGGGGCCGTTGCCCGGGCGCCAAAACCCAAAACAGCAAACGATACAACCAAAAAAGACACTTTGTTAAAGCCGGGCTTTCCGAGCCATCTTCTGTTTCTGTTCGATGATATCGATTCCATTCAGAGGATTCAGAAATCCCGGGTCATAAAAAAAGACCTTGTTCTTATTACTTTCAGTTTCCCAGCCAAGTCAATAGGTCTCAAACCCCTGAACTGTGATACTGCCAAACCCTGGGTCCTGAAGGAATTTTCAAAACATAGAGATTCTCTCTACTTGTGGATCTTAAATCCCAATCTGGATTCACTGATCCTCAGAGTTTGCCAGGAAAATAAAGTACTTGACACCCTAAAACTGGAATTGGTCGCAAAAGACGATAAGCCCTCAAAGAAAAAAGAACAGAAAAAGGTTTATCTCGGAGTCAGCAACAATACCATAGCCTCGGTCCTTAATCAGTTTGCAGGCAACTATAACCTGACTTTTTCGTGTCCCCTTGCATCTGCTGATTTTAAACGTATAAGGATTATACAGGATAAGGATACTCTAAAACCGAAAGCATATTTTGCCGACAGCCTCAAACGGCATATTTTAATTGAAACAAAGTGGAAAGAAGATAAAACCTATATCATCTTTATTCCCGATTCAGTCTTTACCGGGATCAACGGGCTTGCCAATGATACGATCATCAGCAAATTTAAAACACATCAGGCAAGGGAGTTCGGGAACCTCATCCTGGACCTCGACATTTCCAAACATCCGGGGGATTATATTATCCAGTTACTTGGTGATCATGACGTCCTGTTAAGCGAAAAGAGAATCAGCGTAAGCGGGAAAGTGAAATTCGAATACCTTGCCCCCGGGAAGTTTAAGGTTAAGGCCGTCTATGACCGGAATCATAATGGACGGTGGGACACAGGCAACTTCAGGAAGAAAATTCAGCCCGAGGAAGTGTTTTACCTTCAAAAAATAATTGAGATCAGGGCAAACTGGGATGTGGAAGAGAAATGGAGCCCTGTCGCCGTTTTCTGAAAACTATGCCTGCACACATTGATTGATACAGTCAATCACCTGTGTCAAAGTGGTAATTTTCAGTGAATAAAAAATCATTTTACCATCCCTTTTTGAGTCAAGGATTCCTTTGTTCTTAAGGATGTTCAGGTGATGGGAAGCCGAAGCCTGTTCGATATTCAGGTTCTCATAGATCTCGGTCACCGTAAGTTTCTTGTTATCAGTGAGAAGGTCGATTATAGCAATACGCATTGGATGAGCCATGGCTCTTAGTTTACTGGCGGCTGTTTCCAGCTTCTGGAGGTCGAGTGCAGGTTTCTTCTTCATGGTAGTCAGGGTTTTAAATTTCAAAGCAAATATAAAAAGAATATTGCATGCTCCTAAATATGTACATGTTTTTTTCTGTTAAATTATAAACAGCTGAGAAAACGCAAATTTTTCACCATCAAAAAGGCCCCGGTCGCTGAGTTTAAGATTCGGGATAACAAGCAAAGCCATGAAGGAAAGAGTCATAAATGGCGCCTGCAACCGGCTCCCCAGGGCTTTGACCAATTTGTCCATGCTTCGGTATTTATCTGCCACAATATACCCATCCTCAACTGTCATTATACCTGCGAACGGTAAGGGCAGGACTTCCTCAAAATCACCGTCGACCACAGAGATCCCTCCCTTGTTCCTGATGATAAGATTTACTGCCTTTACGATCGATTCGTCATCGGTTCCCGAAGCAACGATATTATGGCTGTCATGCGCAACACATGAGGCAACAGCGCCTCTTTTCAGTCCAAGCCCTTTGATAAATCCTATGCCGGCAGGGGTTTCCGAATACCTGTTTTTAACAATAAGCTTGAGGATGTCCCTTTCCGGATCGCTTACCAGGCAAGCGTTTTCAAGTTTAGGTTCAATCCTTAGGGCCCCTGTTATTAACTGCCCGTCATATGCCTCCTGAACCCTTATCCGGCCTGGTTGCTGGTTAATCCTTATACTTTCTGCAGAAATCGGCCCTATGTTGAAATTATTGAAAGGGCTTTCGACAACCCTTTGAATCAAAGTTTTTCCCGATTCAGCAACCTTTACACCGTCAACCCAGGTATTTAGTACGTTAAACTCTTTAAGGTTATCGGTGATGATGAAATCCGCGGCATCGCCTTCCCTTAGCAGCCCGGTCTCTAGCTTGTAATGCATAACGGGGTTATAGGTGCACGCCCTTAATACGTTAAAAACATCCAGGCCCTTTGCTAAAGAGCGTTTTACAAGTTCGTTGATGTGCCCATCTGCGAGGTCGTCGGGATGCTTGTCGTCACTGCAAAACATCACCATATCGGGAAATTCATCGACCAGGCTGAAGAGTGCCTCGAAATTCTTGGCGGCACTGCCTTCACGGATCAGTATTTTCATCCCGTGTTTTATCTTATCGAGAGCTTCTTCCCTGCTAAAACATTCATGATCGGTAGTAATTCCGGCCCCTGCGTACCTGGCTGCATCATCGCCTCTTAAACCAGGGGCGTGACCATCAACGGGTTTATTGTATTTTCCCGCCAGTTTTAGTTTTGCAGTCACTTCAGGATCGCCGTATAATACCCCCGGGTAGTTCATCATTTCGGAAAGGTACTTAACTTCCTTCATCGATAACAGTTCCTCTATTTCTTCCAGCCCCAGCTTTGCACCGGCAGTCTCAAACGATGTGGCAGGTACGCAGGAAGAAACTCCGAAATTAAATTTAAAGGGGACTTTCGCCCCATTCCCGATCATGAACCGTACGCCCGGCACGCCCAGCACATTGGCTATTTCATGCGGATCCGAAACCGTGGAAACTGTTCCATGAACTACGGCAAGTCTGGCAAACTCAGATGGGATAAGCATGGAACTCTCAATATGGATATGGGAATCGATCAGGCCCGGGAGAATGTATTGATCTTCCGCAGCAGGGTTTCCGGTTATCCTGCTGATCCTTCCGTTCTCAACCAGGATGCTGCCTTTGAAAATTTTTTTCCCGCATACATCTACAATGTTGCCGGAAACCGTGAATGCTTTGTTTTTCATAATTCACTATTTATTCACGAATTGCTTATTTCTTTGGTGTTCATTACGGCTTCGCCGTAAACCATTTCACTGTTTATTTTTCCCGACAGTTGACCGCAGGCTGCATCAATGTCTTTTCCCCTGCTTTTGCGTATATTGACAACCATATTCTTACTTTCGAGGAAGCCTGCAAAAGCCTGCAGCCTTTCAGGCGCTGACCTGAACACCTGGGTCCCTTCTACTTCGTTGTACTCAAGCAGGTTGACCTTAACAGGAAAATTCCTGCAGAATGCCGCAAGTTCCCTGGCATCAGCGATTGAATCATTGATATCCTTAAAAAGAATGTATTCAATCGTGAACCGTTTCCCGGTTTTTTTATAATAATACTTCAGGGCTGTCAATAGTTCTTCTAGAGGGTGCTTCCTGTTAAAGGGGACAAGGCGGTTGCGTTTTTCATCATTTGCTCCATGCAGGGAAAGTGCAAAATGGCATTTAAATTCATCATCAGCCATTTGACGAATCATTTTAGGGATGCCAAGGCTTGAAATGGTAATCCGCTGTGACGACATCCCCATGCCATCCGCAGAAGTGACCATTTCTACTGATCTTTTCACATTTTCATAATTGAGCATGGGCTCCCCCATTCCCATGTAAACGATATTTGAAAGGCCGGCCGGACTTTTGGTTTTTTCAAATGCAAGCTTATTGAGAAAAGCCGCCTGGTCAAAGATCTCGCCTGCACTCAGGTTCCTTATAAACCCATTTTTTCCCGTAGCACAGAAAACACAGCCGAGAGGGCAGCCAACCTGTGAAGAAACGCAGGCCGTATATCTTCCGCCTGAAGGGATCAATACACCCTCAACCATTGATCCGTCATGGAGTGAGAACCCGGTCTTAACAGTACCATCTTTGCTTTCCTGGGTTTTTGCCAGGATCGCTTTATGGAAAGAGAAGTTGATTTTTAAAAGTTCCCTGCAGGATTTCGGTATGTCGGTCATTTCATCGAATGAAGCAGCCTGCTTTTTCCAGAGCCACTCAAACACCTGCTTGCCCCTGAAAGGCTTTTCATTATGACCTGAAAGGAAAGAACCGATATCCCCGGCAGTAAGATCACGGATGTCAGGAACTGGCTTACCACTCATCTTTCTTGACTACGGTTGGTTTCATTTTCTCTTTCAGGGTGGAAACCAGTCTTTGCATGGTAGTGTCAACCTGGAAGAGATATGAATCCCAGTTAGGATTGTATGCAGGATCTTCTTTGTTCATCCACTTTTCAATCGGGAATCGGGAAGCCAGCTTGAGACTGAAATCGGTAAGAGTATAGCGGAAACGGTTATCCTTGAACTCCAGCTTGATCAGGTAAGTGACCATTGACCCATCGGTTCTTGATCCGGTTTTAGCGTCAACATTACAAAGCCGCAAGCGTCCCAGGCCTTCAATTTTCCCGTTGACCCTGTCCTGGACCGAAAAAACCGAGGCAGGGCTCAGATAATAATAATTGAACCACTGTATTGCCTTGTCGTAAAGATATCCGGGGTTACCTTCCTGAGTAACAATATCCCGGTAGGTGATCTTTTTGGTATCCGGGTCGATGGGCAAAACGGCCGATGAAGTCTGTGCGATAACAGTGTTAAAACAAAGACAGGCAAGGATTGTAAAGGCGGAAACAGGTATTTTCATGGTCGGGAATTTTTAATCAATCTGTTTGTTTTCTCAAAACTACGAAAACACCAATAAAAAAACCCTGCGGTTGCAGGGTTTTTTTGAACAAACAATTGTGATTATTAGTACATATCACCCATTCCACCCATTCCCGGGTTCATCGGGGGCATGGAAGGGGCCTTTTCTTCCTTATGAGTAACAATGACACATTCGGTGGTCAGCAGCATGCTGGCGATCGATGCGGCATTTTCAAGGGCAACGCGGGCAACCTTGGTAGGATCAATAACGCCGGCCTGGAACAGGTTTTCATATTCCTCGGTATTGGCGTTAAAACCAAAATCATCTTTGCCTTCCTTAACTTTCTGAACGATAACAGAACCTTCGAGACCTGCATTTTCAACTATCTGGCGCAGAGGTTCCTCAAGAGCACGCCTGATAATCTGTATACCGGTGTTCTCATCTTCGTTTGAACCTTTCAGCTTTTCAAGGGCTTTGATTGCACGTATGAAAGCTACACCACCGCCGGGTATAATACCTTCTTCAATAGCGGCACGGGTTGCATGCAGAGCGTCATCAAAACGGTCTTTTTTCTCTTTCATTTCAACTTCGGAAGCGGCACCTGCGTAGATTACGGCAACACCACCTGATAATTTTGCAAGGCGTTCCTGCAGTTTTTCGCGGTCATAATCGCTGGTAGTCTTTTCGATCTGTGATTTGATCTGGCCTATCCTGCCCTGGATGTCGGCTTTCTTGCCTTGTCCGTTGATAATGGTCGTGTTTTCCTTATCGATAGTCATCTTCTCGGCCTGGCCAAGGTACTGCAAAGTTGTATCTTCAAGCTTATAGCCTTTTTCTTCGCTGATCACTGTACCGCCGGTCAGAATGGCAATATCTTCAAGCATTTCCTTACGGCGGTCACCGAAGCCCGGAGCCTTGATGGCAGCTACTTTCAGTGTTCCGCGGATCTTGTTCACAACGAGTGTGGCAAGCGCTTCACCTTCCATATCCTCGGCAATGATAATGAGAGGGCGGCCGGTCTGAACAGCTTTTTCAAGTACCGGAAGCAGGTCCTTCATTACAGAAATTTTCTTGTCATAGATAAGAATGTAGGGGTTGTCATAAACAACTTCCATCTTCTCGGTATCAGTTACAAAATACGGGCTGATATAACCGCGGTCGAACTGCATGCCTTCAACAACTTTTACAGTTGTTTCAATGCCTTTGGCTTCTTCAATGGTGATAACGCCTTCTTTCTTAACTTTCTCCATTGCTTCGGCAATCATTTTACCTATGAAGGTATCGTTATTGGCCGAAACGGTGGCCACCTGCTGGATTTTCTCCATGGTGTCGCCAACCTGTTTGGTCTGAGCTTTCAAAGATTTGATGACTTCAACAACAGCCTTGTCAATACCGCGTTTCAGATCCATCGGATTTGCTCCTGCAGTAACATTCTTAAGACCGGTTGTGAAAATCGACTGTGCAAGAACAGTGGCTGTGGTTGTACCATCACCTGCCAGGTCGCTGGTCTTGGAAGCAACTTCCTTCACCATCTGTGCACCAACGTTCTCGATAGCATCCTTCAGTTCAATTTCTTTTGCAACGGTAACTCCGTCTTTGGTAACAACAGGCGAACCGTATGATTTTTCAATGATGACATTACGGCCTTTGGGGCCAAGGGTCACCTTCACTGCATTAGAGAGTTCGTCAACACCTTTCTTCAGGGACTCTCTTGCTTTAATATTAAAAATTATATCCTTTGCCATTTCTAATTTTGTTTTAAGGGTTTCAATGTGAATGTTTCATGAATGTCACTGAGGGTCAGATAACAGCGACGATATCGGATTCGCGCATGATGAGATAGTTACCGCCATCAATTGTAATCTCTGTCCCGGAATACTTTCCGTAAAGAACAAGATCACCAACTTTAACTGTCATGGGTTCGTCTTTTTTTCCGGGGCCTACAGCCACTACGGTACCTTTCTGTGGTTTCTCTTTTGCAGTGTCAGGAATAATAATCCCACCTGCAGTCTTTTCTTCTGCCTGTGCTGGTTCAACCAGAACCCGGTCTGCCAGAGGTTTAATCTTTACTTTTGCCATTTTTAAACTATTAAAAGTTAAACATTATGAATTCACTTGATTGTTATTATTAATAGTCAGAAACCATGCCAAAGGGGTTAATTAAAAAAATAGAGACAATTTTTCAGCAAAATTTCCTAATGGAGGGCCGGCATGACACATTTTCTGACATTCTGACATTAAGGGATAAAAAAAGCTGTTCCCCTTCAAGGAAACAGCTTTCATATTTCAATTTTCCGAAACAGGGACTTCCCTATTTTTTCTTTTCTGCCGGAGCTGCCTGGCCACCTGCAGGATTTGGCTGGAAGTCTTTTACAGGAGATGTCTTCGACTGGTCTATCTGTTTCTTTATTTCACTTTCCTGGACCGGGGTGGTTCCCTGGTTCTTAGGGATGGAGAAGATCGAGAACAAACTGAGCACAAGTAATACTACTGCAAGAGTCCATGTAGTTTTTTCAAGGAAGTCGGCTGTTTTTCTTACTCCCATGTATTGATTTGAAGATGCAAAATTTGATGCAAGTCCGCCGCCTTTTGAATTCTGGACCAGCACAACCAGGACCATCAATGCCGAAGTGATAAGAATAAGGACTGAGATAACAACGTAAACACCCATAATTCGATTTTTGAATAATTATTAATGCTTTCAGGATCAACAACACGGCTAAGGGGCCTGCTGCGTATTTCCTTTGATATTTTCAATTTGGGCCGCAAAGTAACGACTTTTTTCGGAGAATCGCAAGGATAATTTCTCATAAATGTGGATGGCTTTCTGCATATTGCCTTGCCTGGCGTATAACAAAGCAAGTGTTTCGCTCACAATGTCTTCCTCATCCATGTTGGATCGTTGAGAAATTAAGGTCGGATTAAAGAACTCTTTTTTAGGCCTTGATATCTTAGGTTCCTCTTTGATAAATTTCTCGATCAGTTCATCTTTTGATCTGCTGAAGTCACTTGCAGGCCTTAATACCGGTTCCCCCCTGTCAGGATGGGTCACTGGGGCAGCCGAGACATGTTCACGCCCTTTGGCCTGTTTTTCATCATTGATCTCGGCCAGCCTTTTACGCACGATAGCCAGCAGATCGTCCTGATTTAGTTTTTCCTGACGGACTTCCGATGGCTTTGCAACAGGATGATGAGCAGGACCAAATCCTGCTGTTGGCAAGGGCCCGGCCGGGGCCGGGGGAGATGCAAGGGCCAGCTCCTCGGAACTGATCACCGAATCTTCGATATAAATTTCCTGACGGGGTTCTGCAGGTACTGATTTATCGGCAGCGGCAGTTTCAAGCCCGGGCCCGGTCGTTTGCTCCTGATTAATTGATTGAAAGGAGGAAACCGGTAAGGATTCAACGTTGGTTAAACCGGTTGATGATGGAGCCGGTATGCCGGTATCGGGCTGAGGCCTTAATTCATCGGGCGTTGAAGGATAAACAGGTTCAGGGATTGAAGGATAAACAGTTTCTGGCGCAGAAGGATAAACAGGTTCAGGGATGGGGGTCTGTGTAACCGGCTCAACCTGAGGTTCCGCTGCAATAACAGCCGGGACAGCAGCAGTGGAAGGATTCTTTACTTCAAGAAGCTCCTTTAATTTCTTCCGGTCACCGGCATAGGCAACAGCCCTCTTAAGCTGCGCCTGGTAGGCAGCATGGTTTTGCTTTTGCAGGTTAATGGTATAAAGAACCTGTGCAGACTGGCAATAAGGATATTGTTTGAGAAGATTTTCAAGCTCGGTGATACTCCCTTCACCAAGAGCCAGGGGATCTTTGACAAATTCCGAAAATTGCTGACGGTTCATAGTACAAATATATGCCTGAATCCCGGATTACCAGTTGACTACCGATTTGTTAAATATGTCCTGGACCAGCTGATCAATGATCACGGCATCAAGGCGATCCTGAACAGTGGATAAGTCAGCGACAGGGTAATCCTGGTACCTTGAAAACGAAGTTTCAAAATTCTGTTTCGGATTTTTCTTATTGATGAATTTAATATTTACAGTAATGGTCAGGCGGTTCATGGCAGCAGTTTCATTCCCCTGGATAGCGACCGGGGTTACACCGTATCCTGTAATATTTCCTGTTAGTTCCAGGTCCCCGTTCCTGTCAACCATCTGGAGGCTGGTCTGGGAAGTCAGGTAGTCACGCAATGCATTGGTCAGGGCTCTGCTTAATGTAGGGACAACAAGAGAAGCAGAATTGACCATGAATGGGACATCGACAGTTTTGACGTCGGGAGAGATTGAAGCTCCCGTGAACGAATAGCTGACCTTGCATGAGGTCTGCGGCAGTAATGCCAGGAGAGCCATCAGCAGGAAAAAACAAGTTCTCCCGACCCTGATCATTTTGCTTGCAACAATTCCCTGTTTATCCATGCCCATACTGTTTTTGAGCGTTACTCAAGGTTGTAATCCTTGATCTTCCTGTATAATGTCCTTTCAGAAATACCAAGTTCTCTTGCAGCCTCTTTTCTCCTGCCTTTGTATTTTTCAAGCGCCTTCCTGATATAATCCTTTTCTTTTTTCTCGAGGGAAAGGGATTCCTCAACTTCCTCAGGCTCCTGTACGGTCTCTGTTTCAGGCATAGACCGGTCGTCGGACTGCACAATGATCGGATGGGACTGTTCCTTGACCTCGCCGAAATCCTGATACAATTTCTTTATCAGCTGATAATTTTCCGATTGGGAATTCCCGATTTCCTGTTCATGATGAAGAAGATTCATGACCAGTTGTTTCAGGTCGTTCATATCTTTCTTCATATCGAAAAGAACCTTGTAAAGCAGATCCCTTTCCGAGAAATTTGCAGCATCCTGCCCCTTGTAAAGCACAGGAAGGTCACTTGAATGAGCCAGCGGCATGTATTTTGTCAAGGTGGGCGCATCAATGATCCTTGTCTTCTCAATAATGGAGATCTGCTCGGCCAGGTTTTTCAATTGCCTGATATTGCCGGGCCAGCGGTAAGCAGTTAAGATCTTCTGTGAATCTTCGTCCAGTTGTATGGCGGGCATCCTGTATTTCTCTGCTGCATCAGATGCAAATTTCCTGAACAGCAGATAAATGTCTTCCTGCCTGTCCCTGAGCGCAGGTACAAAAATAGGCACGGTATTCAGGCGGTAATACAGGTCCTGCCTGAACTTACCCCCGGCAACAGCGTCGGGGATATTTACATTTGTTGCGGCTACAACGCGGGCATTCGTCTTCAGCACTTTTGATGAACCAACCCGAATAAACTCACCGCTCTCAAGAACACGCAGCAACCTTACCTGGGTGCCGAGGGGCAACTCGGCAACCTCATCCAGGAATATTGTACCTCCGTTGACCACCTCGAAGTAACCTTTACGGGCCTCATGTGCACCTGTAAAAGATCCTTTCTCATGCCCGAAAAGCTCTGAATCTATAGTGCCTTCAGGAATAGCCCCGCAATTTACTGCGATATAGGAGCCGTGCTTACGGGCACTTAGCTGATGAATGATCTTTGGAAAAAATTCCTTACCCGTCCCGCTTTCACCGGAGATCAGCACTGTTATATCAGTCGCAGCCACCTGCCGGGCAATGTCAATTGCCCTGTCAAGCAACGGGGAATTCCCGATGATACCGAAACGCTGCTTGATCATATGAACATCCATACTTTATTCTATTTACGATTACGAATTATGATTGGCGAAGCCGAACACAATTCGTAAATCATTTCCTCACTTCTCTCTTTAGTCTTGCCAGGTGACCGCGGCCCAGTGCTTTGACTTCACAACCAAGTTCGAAATAGCGGCGTATTTTGACATCATCAAGGATCCCGAAAGCATCCACAACTGCTATAGGCCCGCCTGCCCATTTTACAATATCATCAGGGCTGAGGCTCAGGTAATGGGTATGGGGGACAGCAAGTATTAATGCATCCACCCCTTTCAGCGATTTCTTAATATCCTTGGAAACAACTGCATTTTTAAGGCCTTCCTGGTTGCGGAAGAACCTTTTCCAGGAACTTCCCGGTGAAGGGTATGAGTCCTGGTCTTCCAGTTCGTACCAATGGTCAACGTAAGGATCGTGTACTTTGATCTCGGCACCCATCTCGGCAAGCTTCCGCACAACCATCTCGCTGCCGCTGTAACGTGTATCACCAACATCCTGGCGATAGGAAGCTCCGCAGAGGAGCACCTGGGATCCTGCAATGTAACGTCCCATGTTCCTGAGGGCATCGCGGGTGAGCTCTGCCACGTGCAGGGCCCGAGTATCATTGATATCAATCGCTGTAGGGGTAATCTTGAATACCTTATCGCCGTCCTCAAAACCCAGGATGTGCTTGTATGCCCAGTAACCAAGTCCGCCGTCCTTAGGAAGGCAGTAACCGCCCACACCCGGCCCGGGGAATATGATGTTGCTATGCGTAGGCCTCATCTTGATCGCTTTTACAACCTTGATCAGGTCCACGCCGTTGCGTTCTGCAAACAGGCTCCATTCATGCAGGTAAGCAAGAATGGTGGCACGGTATGAATTCTCGACTATCTTGGTCGTTTCCGATTCAATCGGACGGTCCATTACGGTTAACGGGTAATCCTTGGTGTTCAGCACCTCATGAAGGAATTTCTCGACCCTTTTGCGTGCGACTTCCTCGCATCCCGAACAAACCCTCCAGTATTCCCTTACCGAAGCAACATAATGTTTGCCCGGCATGACGCGCTCGAAACTGTGCGCAAGCAAAGGAGTGTCTTTAAGGCCCCGCTTATGAAACTCCTGTTTCATGATGGGCCAGGCGACGAATTCAGTGGTACCGGGGGCAACGGTGGTCTCTATCAGGACAAGGCAATCGGGGTTGATCTTCTCGCCGATGGTCCTCATGGTGTCTTCCAGCGCAGCCATATCGGTGTCGCCCGAGCGCATATTGCCCAGCTCCTTCTTGACAAAATCACACTGTACATCAACCACAACACAGTCGGCAAGCCTGAGACATTCATTGTTCCAGGTTGCAACAAGGGTTTTGTTTTTATTGACACAGCGGTCAATGAGAACCTCAACCTCGGGATCTTCGGCCTTGACAGGCGACAATCCCTTGTTCATCTTTGCAATCTTCCAATAGCTCCTGGGGCTTGGCAGGTCACAACCTATTACAAATTTGCTGTACTTACCTTTCTTGTCTTTTGTATCCGCCACAGTAGCAGCCATCACGGATCCGACAAAACCGATACCCATGACAACAACGATTTCTTTCTTTTCCTTCCGGGCTTTAATCACAAGCTGTTCCAGCCTCTGGAATTCTTTGCTATAGTCCTTCATCAAAGGAAGAGGAAATTTTTCGCCGGTAGGGCTTACCGAATAATTCAGTTTCTCTTTTATTGCCAAAGCTTTAATTTTACTTGGTTCTGCCAGGAATGGTTAACGTACCTGTGCTTTAAGGTTAGTACCGAAAGCACTCATCAGCCTGTCCATGCATTTATCAATTTCTTTATCGGTAAGGGTCTTTTCGTCATCCCTCAGAATGAAACTTACCGCGTATGATTTCTTTCCTTCTCCCAGCTTCTCCCCTTCATAAACATCAAACAGTCCGACTTGTTTCAGGAGTTTCTTTTCAGTCTGGTAAGCCAGGCGTTCAACATCTTCAAATTTTACTGATTCATCAAGAAGAAGTGCCAGATCACGACGTACTTCAGGGAATTTTGGAAGTTCGCGGTACCGGGTTTCTTTCACAGGTATCTGGGCGAGAAGTACATTCCAGTTGAATTCCGCATAGTACACATCCTGCCTTATATCAAATGCCTTAAGGACACTTTTCGACAACAACCCGGCCGAACCGATTAGTTTATCGTTAAAGTAAAAGTTCATTCCGCTGGAAAAGGTATTGCCCAAGAGGGTCTTGTGATTGATGCTTTTTACGGTAATTCCTGCCAGGGGCTCTATTCCCAGTTTAAGGAATATCGCCCGGAGGTAACCCGATAACTCAAACCAGTTTACAATTCCAGAACCTGAATTCCAGTTTTCGGCAGCAGATTTTCCTGTTATCGCAACAGCAAAATGACTTTCCTCATGATAACCTTTAACAGGGTCGCCGGTTCCTTCGGCAAGCTGGTATACTGTCCCGAATTCGTAGAATTTCAGGTCGGCCGACTTGCGGTTCATGTTGTAAAGCAGGCTTTCGAGGCAGCCGAACATAAGGTTCTGCCTCATCACATCGAGATCCCTGCTGATAGGATTCAGGATCCTCACACACCGTCCGGCAGGGAAATCAGGCGCGTGTTCATAAAACATCGAACGGCTCAGGGAGTTGTTCATGATCTCATTGAAACCATTTGCCGAAAGATAATCGCTCACTATATTCCTTATCTTGTCGGGATCAGGTTTTTTTGTGAACGACATGGAAGACCTGACTTCAGGCAGTATTTCCACATTATTATATCCATAGATCCGCAGCACTTCTTCAATCACATCGACATCGCGGGTAACATCAACTTTATATGAGGGCACAACTATTTCAAGGCCTTCATTACCTGACTGCGGATAAGGTGTTACCAGCATCCCGATATCGGTAAGAATATCGCTTACAACCTGCCTGTTCAGGGATTTCCCGATCAGGCGGTCAAGGTTGAACCAGGGAAGAAGCACTGTTGCAGGCCTGATTGGCCTGGGATAAACATCAATGACGGGAGAAGAAATCTCCCCTCCCGCAATCTCCGTTATTAAAAGGGCAGCCCTTTGTATGGCATAAACTGTAATATTATAATCGGCACCCCTTTCGAAACGGAAGGATGCATCTGTTGAAAGCCCGTGATACCGCGCAGTTTTCCGAACGTGAACAGGGTCGAAATAGGCGCTTTCGAGGAAAACGGAGGTGGTTCCGGAACTCACACCTGATCCTGCCCCCCCGAATACACCGGCAATGCACATAGGCTCAGTCTTGCTGCAAATCATCAGGTCATCGCTTCCAAGCTCACGCTCAACTTCGTCAAGGGTCGTAAACTTTGTTCCACCCGGATATTTTTTAACTATGACCTGGTTCCCGGCGATCTGCTTGGCATCAAATGCATGCAGAGGCTGGCCGAGTTCCATGAGGATATAATTCGTGATATCGACGATATTGTTGATCGGCCGTAAACCAATGGCAAGCAGCCTGTTTTTAAGCCATGAAGGGGAATCTTTTACTGTTATCCCTGTAATGGTAAGGCCTGTGTACCTGGGACAGGCTGAAGGGTCTTCAACTGTAACCCCTATGACAAGCTTGTCGTTGTCCTGCCTGAATGCAGATACATCCGGCAGGCAAATCCGGGCCCTGCCTGAACCAAGTGGTTCTGAACGGCCAAAATTATTAATAACTGCAGCTATGTCCCTGGCAACCCCTATATGGGACGCGGCATCTGCACGGTTAGGAGTAAGGCCTATAGTGAAAACCCAGTCATGTTCTATTCCGAAATATTCAGAGGCAGGTGTTCCGACTTCAGCCCCGGGAGCCAAAACCATGATCCCCGCATGGTCATTTCCCAGGCCAAGTTCATCCTCAGCGCAGATCATTCCTTCGGAGACCTCTCCGCGAATTTTTGTCTTCTGAAGGGTAAGTTCCTTATCATTAAAGTAAAGGGTGGTGCCTGTAACGGCTACTGCAACTTTCTGCCCGGCAGCAACATTAGGGGCGCCGCAAACAATCTTTAAAGGATCACCATGGCCCGTGTTAACCGTCGTGAGGGAAAGATGATCAGAGTTAGGGTGTTTTTCGCAGCTCAGCACTTCGCCGATAACGACTCCTTTAAGGCCTCCTTTCACACTATAAAACTCCTCCGTGCCTTCAACTTCGAGACCACAACCTGTAAGCAGCTCTGCCAATTTTTCAGGCGGCAGGTCTGTCTTAATATATTGCCTCAACCAGTTATAGGAAATTTTCATACTGTCAGCCTTGTTTTAAGGAGCAAAGGTAGGAATTATTGATCAGAAAACTATGAAATCAGCCCCCAATTTTGCTGATGCTCATCCATATGGCTTATGTGTTTTGCCAAAATGGCATTTTTTTCAAGCCTGAGTTCGGGGTCGTCATTCAGTATATCGGATGCCACATTCCTGGCAAATTTCAGAATCTTCTCGTCCTGTATTATATCTGCAACACGCAGGTTCAGAATACCGCTTTGCTGGGTCCCCTGCAAATCACCAGGGCCTCTCAAACGAAGGTCTGTTTCGGCAATTTCAAAACCGTCGGTTGTCTTAAGCATGGTCTTTATCCTTATTCGTGCATCATTTCCCAGTTCCTCAGGGGTCATGAGAATACAATAAGACTGTGCACTGCCCCTGCCTACCCTTCCCCTTAGCTGGTGAAGCTGGGAAAGGCCAAAGCGGTCGGCATTCTCAATCACCATGATGGAGGCCTCCGGGATGTCAACGCCCACCTCTATCACTGTCGTAGAAACCAGGATCTGCGTCTCCTTTTCCAGGAAACGTTTCATTTCGGCATCCTTCTGCTGTTGTTTCATCCTGCCGTGGACCATGCCTACCCTGAACTCAGGCTGAGGGAATTCCTTTACCACAGTTTGGAAACCTTCAGTCAGGTTCTTCAGATCCAGGCTCTCTGATTCTTCGATAAGGGGATAAACAATATATACCTGGTTGCCTTCACGGATTTTCTGTTTAAGCAGATTATAGACCTTAAAGTGATCCCGATCGTAAACATGCTTTGTGATGATGGGTTTCCTGCCTGGCGGAAGTTCATCGATAACTGATGAATCCAGGTCACCGTATAATGTCATGGCCAGGGTTCTTGGAATGGGAGTAGCCGTCATGACCAGGATATGAGGCGTTCTCTGGTTTTTTTCCCATAAAGCAGCTCTCTGTGCAACCCCGAACCTGTGCTGCTCGTCAATCACAACAAGGCCTAGGTTATTGAACTGTACCTTGTCTTCAAGCAAGGCGTGGGTTCCGATAAGAAATGACACTTCCCCGCTTTCAAGAAGTCCAAGGGTTACATTGCGTTCAGCCTGTTTTGTGGAACCTGTAAGCAGACGTATGTTGACATTAAGCCCTGAAAGCATTCTGGAGATATTGCTGAAATGCTGATTTGCCAGGATTTCAGTCGGAGCCATCAGGCAGGACTGGTATTTGTTATCCAGGGCAATGAGCATGCACATAAGGGCCACCATCGTTTTGCCGCTTCCAACATCCCCCTGTAAAAGCCGGTTCATTTGTTTTCCCGATCCCAGGTCGGCCCTGATCTCCCTGATCACTTTTTTTTGTGCATTGGTCAGTTCGAATGTCAGGTAATTATGATAAAAATCATTGAGGTAATTGCCCACCGTGGCAAATACATGCCCTTCGTTTTTCTGCAAGCGTGAAATCCTTTGTTTGAGCAGCCTGAGCTGGATGAAGAAAAGTTCTTCGAACTTCAGCCTGGCCTGGGCTTTCGAGAGCAATTCAGGACTTTGGGGGAAATGAATGTTCAGGAAGGCATCCTGGCGTTGGATCAGCCTGAGTCTTTCAAGAATATCCCTGGTCAGGTTTTCGGGGATATAAAACTTCTCATGCAGGAGCAGTGTCTTGACGAGTTTCCCTATTCCTTTATAATCCAGCCCTTTTGACTTTAGTTTCTCAGTTGAACTGTATATCGGCTGGATGATCCTGCTGATGGGCAGGGGTTCTGTTTCAGGAGGTTCTATGTCGGGATGCGGCATATTCCATTGGCCATTGAACAACTGGGGCTTCCCGAAAATGATCCATTCCTGGCCATTGGCTATTTTATCAACCAGCCATTTTACTCCCTGGAACCACACCAGGTCTACCTGCCCGCTTTCATCTTCAACTGTGACTACCAACCTCTGGAACCTTGGAGGGCCTATAGTCTTTGTTTTGATGACACGGGCCCTGAGTTGTATAAACGTATTCTCATCCCTGATATCCTTAATGAGGTACATCTTTGACCGGTCAACATAACGGAAGGGGAAATGGGTCAGGAGGTCTCCGAAAACCTCTATCTGCAATTCTGACCGTAAGGCTTCGGCCCTCGCCGGGCCAACACCTTTCAGGTATTCTATCGAAGTCTCGAGAAATGGTTTGAGTGCAACCAAAACGACAGACAATTAACTTGCTAAAAATAATCAAATATCTGATACCCGGCAGAACGAAATCCGCAGTCCTGGGTAAAAAAAAACTGCCCCGGAAAACCGGGGCAGAAAATCAAAAAAAAAATTCGTTCAGGTATTAGTATTCCCAGAGGCTTGATTCAAACTCGAGGATCTTGTTTTTAGCCCTTTCTGATTCAAGCAAGGCGTCAACGCCAGTTGCATAGTCGCTGATCTGACGGTCATAAACATTCTCCTCCTTATATACATAGCTTGAGAAAATCCGTTTCATGAAAACATCATCGTAAGTAAGCCGGCCGGCAACTCCATTTCTAAGGTTGAACTGTTCACTGCGTGCGAACAGGTTGCGGCAATCGGGGAAATAGATCCAGAACAGGGGTTTGTAACCACGGGATGATCCGTCTTCGGCAAAGCTCTCCGTCATGGGGCAGATTCCAAGGATACGCACTTCAAGAACCGATCTTTGCTTGTCGAAATACCAGTCTTCCTTGACCCTGAGTTGCTTTACGTCGGAGGCATTGAAAATTTTGGAAATCACCGTGTCAAATTCGATATCAGGATTGTCAGGGCGTTTCAGGTGCAGTTTTTGCTTGGTCTCAAGCTGGTCCATAAGGTCTTTATGGGCTAAAGGCACCAGGAAGAGGTCGGTTTCGGCGGAGTAGGCCTGGATAGTCCCTTCCTTCATACCGTCAAGAATGATCTGCATAAAGCTTTTCCACTGGTTCTGGGGAGTTTCGGGGAAGTAGAAGGGCTGGTTCATCTTCTCACGCATGTCGATGACTCTCCAGACCCTCTTGGTCCAGGTGATATCAGCTTCCCTAAGGTATGGATAAGGTATCGGCTGAACCTGGGTAATAACGGTCCTGTCATAAACACCATCCCTTGGGGGAGCTTCCAGAACCTGTGCATAGGAAGTCAGCCTGACCCCTGTCACAAGCACTGCCACAAATGCAATGAAAACTATCCTTTTCATGATGTGCCGGAATATAGTTTATTAATTGATTTTCAAGTTAATAGAAGGAATGGTACGCTCGCCGTCAGGTCCTTTTACCGTGATATTTTCGAACCAGATGCGTTTGTTCTTTTTGGCATTGGTGATCAGCCTCACTATTTCAGGTGTGAGCCTGTTCCCCTGGACTTTGTATTCAAGGATATCGCCGGTTATATCGGTAACGAAGTTGTAGGATGTAACTACGTATTTCAGGTCAAAATCAAATCCAACCTGCATTTCGGGGACAAGGTAAGGGCTGGCAAGCACAATACTTTTCGAGATGACACCTTCGTTTTTTCCGGCGATCCTCGCAATTGGATCGGGTACGCGCTTTAAACGGGCTGTATAAGAACCCATATTCTTTGATTTCCCTGAGAACACAGCGGTTACCGTGATCACGGCTTCCCTGGTATTCAGGGGGAGTCCGCTAACGATATAATCTTTCCCTTCCTGGCGGATATTACCAACGGAAATTGTAGGTGTAACCCTTTCAGGGCCTCCCGGGACAGTGATAGAGACCGGGTTGTCAACCCCGATATAAAATACGTTCATCTTGGACGGGGAAACAGTAAGGGCCGGTTTTGCAACAATGAACTCGTCTTTGAAATGGAAAGTCATGGTATCGCCTAAGGGGCTTACAATTTTAATGATCCCGGCAAATTTTTTCAGGCCTTCTGATGACCCCCCGAGTTTGAGAGTGACAACGCCGTTCTCACCTGTTATAGGCGTGGCATTTTTAAAATTTCCCGGTGTGAGGGAATCTGCACCAAGAACATAACGCACATTCGGCTTGGCTTTGGTGTCATAAGCCGCAACCAGGATCTCAGCCTGGTATTCTTCTCCAATAAATACGTAGTTGCTTTTAGGAATGACCTTTGCACGTATAGCATCAAATTTCCAGTCCTCTGCCGATACTGCTGCATAAAGGTTATTAACGACATCGAATTCGGCATTATACACATCGGCCTTGATCTGGTTAAGAATGGTGACCGCGGCAGCAAGTATCGTCTGGAAGAAATTATGCATTTCCCAGTTTTGGGAGTTGTTATAGGAATCTTTGAACTGGCCTTCGGTTTTGAGACCAAGTTTTATCGTTCCCTGGTATTTGGGATCCAGCAGGACGATCATGCCTTTTTTGTAGGCTTCTATTTTATCCTTCAGCTTCCTCGCTTCACCGCTTGAACCGTCATTTGAACTTCCGATGAAGAAGTTGGTAGGCTCGGTGTACTTGTCCTTATTTTCGACATCTGACAGTCGTATCTTTTTTGCCTCCGCATATGAGATCCCATCTGTCCTCGAGATAACCGCATACTTCAGACTGTCGATATAATTAGCCATGTTTTCTGACAGCTGACGTGCCTTCTGGGCTCTATCCCAGTATGGCCCTACTTTATTCGGGTTCATCTGGTACTGGACCTTGAACTTAGCTATAGTGTTATCCAATTTCTTATTAAAATTTGAATTGGTATTCTCCATTGTTTCATTCACCACAATGAAGGCATCAAGCATTTGTTTCGAGACATTCAGCGCGAGCAATGCCGTAAGTACGAGATACATCATCCCGATCATCTTTTGCCTCGGTGTCTCTTTATATCCAGCCATTTAATTTTTGGTTTTCAGATGAATAATCCGGTTTGTTGAAACCTTACCAGTATTACTTTATTGAGACGTTCATAGCCGACAGCATACTGCCATATACCTTGTTTAATGAGGCAATATTGCTGGCCAGAGCATCCACCTGGTCTTTAAACCTGGCTGTCTGGGTAACCGATGCATTCAGATTCTCCAGGAATTTTTTCATGCTGTCTTCCATCTGGGAAGAAGCTTCAACCTGGCTGGCAGATGTTTGCATTTGTTTTTCAACAACTTTATTTAACTGGGCAATATTTTCTTTGTACTTGGCCGTGTTGGTTACTGAATCGGTAAGATTATCAGAGAATTTCCCAAGGATGGAATTGAACTTATTGGTATTTTCCATTTGTTCATTGGATCCCTGGAGATGGAGCTCGTACAGAGCATTCAAAGCAGATAGGTTACTTGAAACCCTGTTCATCTGCTTATTGTAATTTTCATTTTCAGTGGTGGAAGATGACAGGGTCGAAGCGGTTTTTGCAAGCAACTCGGCCGATTCATTGTATTTTTCCATGAATTTATTGGCAGACTGAGTAGCGGCAGAAATACTTGTCGTCATATCCTTGTTCACCCTGATCTCTTCTTTCAGTGTATTTGCAACCTCGGTATAGGCGCTGGATAAGCCGGCTGCGCTTTTTGCAGCCGATTGCATATGCTGAAGCTGGTCCTGGGAAGTATTTACGCTTTGTTCAAGTACAACTGCAGTCTTCTTGTATGAATCGCTTAGCTTGGAAGCTCCGTCGGTTGCTTGTTTTACCGAGTTCACGAACTGATCGTTGGTAACAGCTGCATCCGACATTTTGCCAAGTTTTGAAGTGGTATCACTGAGGGTGCGTAATCCTTCTCCAAGGCTGTTAATGAGCTCCGGGCCGATTTTAGCTTTTGCAAGCATCTTGTCAAGTTCCTGAGAAACGGTTTCTCCTGAGGCAAGGGCCTGTGAAGCATCGAAATCAGTATCATGATACATCCCGGCAAGCTGGGGATACACCAGGCTCCAGTCAGGTTCAACGTGGGGTGGCTCAAAAGCCGAGAAAAAGAAAATGATGGACTCTGTTCCCAACCCGACGATCAGCATATAGTCTGCGCCCCAATAATGATTGATCTTAAACAAAGCACCGATGATAACAACTGATGCACCCCATCCGTACAGTTTAGCCATGAAATGCTTGTACTGCTTAGATTTTACAAAATTCAGAAGACCCATAATTCAGAAGGTTTTTAATTGAGATTGCTTGAACGTTGATTGACTGTCATTATTAGTTATAAACCTTGGAGGCTCTTGCGGGATTATCATCCTTCTGACGACCAAGGAAGTCCTGGACGCAGCGGAACCCGATGTAGCACTTTGAAGTATCCTGGAACTCATATGCCCTGGTGGAAACTCGCAGGTAATATGCGATATCTTTCCATGAACCGCCGCGTATCACCTTGCGTTTTAAGGTTGAGGGATCGCTGTCCTTGGCATTGTATGTATAATCGGGGTTAAGATCCCAGGTAAAATTGTATGAAGAAGGATGGAAAGCGCTCCTGGTCCATTCTGCAACGTTGCCCGCCATGTCATACAGGCCAAATTCATTGGCCGGATAATGGGCAACAATAACGGTATGCAATCCACCGTCATCAATGTAATTGCCTCTCAGGGGTTTAAAGTTGGCAAGGAAACACCCCTTGTCGTTACGGGTGTAAGGGCCTCCCCAGGGATAGGAGTTGCCATCATAGCCTCCCCTGGCAGCCCATTCCCATTCGGCTTCGGTAGGCAGGCGGAATTCACTGATGGAAGATTCCCCTTTCTTTCCATAAAGAAAACTGTTTTTCAACTGGGTACGCCAGATGCAGAAAGCATTGGCCTGTTTCCAGTTGACTCCCACTACCGGGTAGTTGTCGTAAGCCGGGTGCCAGAAGTATTTTTCAGTTGACGGATCATTGAACGAATAAACGTAATCACTTATCCAGCAAAGTGTATCGGGGTACACGTTAATAACCTCTTTACGCACATAAACAGAACGGTCTTTCATGCCCTGGGGGCGATTGGCAAGACCGGCATCCTTGGGATCAGCCTGGCCTCCCCATTCCTTGTGTGCTGCAGCTTTAAGGTCAACAAAGTAATATTCATAATAAAGTTTGCGGGAATCAATCTCCTTGACTCTGAAATAACGCTCATTCTCAGGAAGATACATCTGGTTCAGGGCATCTCTGACATCCTGCTGTTCAGAATTCCACTCGATCTTGGTTTCCCAGTTCAGGTAAGGAGGATCAAAAGTTTCACCTGTTTTCTTGTTCTCTGCTATAAAATAAAGATCAGGTTTGATCTCGCCCAGAATACGGCGGGCAATGGAATCCCTCACCCAATATACGAATTGGCGATACTCATTATTAGTGATTTCCGTCTGGTCCATGTAAAATGCCGCAACCGACACTGTACGCGGATTGTTGAGCTGGGCGTAAGGAACATCTTCGTCGGCTACTCCCATGGTATAACTACCCATAGGGATGTAAACCATGCCGAACGGATCAGGTTGATAATACCTTTTCCTTCCCTTAACCCCGGTCAATTCTCCGTTTCCTGAGTTGCTGCAGCTTCCAAGGAAGACCAGCAGGACTAAAAACACGAGCAGTTTTTTCATTTTTCGGGCAGTTGGTTGATAAAAATAAACGCTACTTATTGAGCTTTATTATGTTATTGTCCGGATTTTCAATTAAGCCGGCAAAGTTAGTAATTTAATTTACAAAAATCTTGTGTTACGGTAACTCCTTCTTAATTTTTCTGTTTCGATCTTCAGCACATAATTCAGCATAACCTCAAAACTGCCGTTGCTGTAATTCATCATTTTAGACAGGCCGATATCATACGCTAATCCAACCCTGAAGCCTTTTATCATGAGACCTGCGAGAACCGAAACCGCATCCTGGTAGCGATATGCAAGCCCGCCGTAAAATTTGTTGTTGTACCAGACAAGACCGCTGATACTGAATTGAAAGGCTGCGCCGTCAAACATAACAATCGCACTTGGCTGAAGTTGAAAAGCCGGGTGGTTCGGGATATCCCATTGATACCCCCCTGTTAAATAATAAGTCCGCTGAAGCCTGTATTGGGTATTTTTCCCCTTTGACTGAAGGAGCTGATCCCCTGATAAACCAACATAAAACTTGTCGGGTACCCGGTAAAAAAAGCCAAGACCAAGATCGAATATCATATCGCTTTTTGACTGGCTGGCCTGAAGCAGGGGGTCATCGGCACTTACGGCCTTGAACAGGGAATAATCGAATTTCCCATTCTGGAACCCCAGCTGTAACCCGGCCGAAAAGATCCCCGGGCCAAGTTCGGTCTTATAAGCATAACCGATTTTCACCGCAGTGTTTTTAAAGAATCCGATTTTATCCTGCGAGACCATCCCGCCAATCCCCCCGTGAAGTATACGAATAGGCGCGTCTACGGTAAGGAACATGGTCTCAGGCGCGACCTTGTTCCCGTCACTGTCTTTAAATCCAAACCATTGCTCGCGAATAAGCCCGGTCATGGAAATCCCCCCGCTCAAACCGGCATAAGCCGGGTTGAAGACCATATTGTTGAACATGTAGTTGGTAATCAAACTGGTTTGCTGCCCAATTCCATCAACTGCCCATAACATAGATAAACACAGTAATGCGACAGCAATACACTTATTGAGAGGTTTTCCAGTCAATTTAGGAACTTGTATTAACTTAAAGTATGTTATGGCCATTAAATTCAGGCGTTAAAAGTACAGTTTTTTTTCAAACCTGTAACCATTGATCCCTGACAATAATGATTAAAAACTTTCAATGTTTGACTATTCCTGTTCCTGAAGTTTATTATACGGGTCAGTTTTTATTTTGTTACCAACGATCTTTTTGTCAACTTTGTTTTTATAATCTCAAATTTTCTTTCAGTTATAATCAATAAATCCTAAATTCCATGGCCTCATTTCTGATCAGGGAAAAGCCGTTTACGAAAAAATGGTTTTTATCGTACAGTCTTATTATCATTGGCTCATTTATCCTTGCTTCCGCCTTTGTCTTGTTCATTACACCCTATAAAATCGTCCCGGGCGGCGTTTACGGGATCTCCATTGTACTGCACTGGATCCTTGGGACCCCGGTGGGTCTGATGGCCCTGTGCTTTGATATCCCTTTGACTGTTATAGGGATGAAGATACTTGGGCCCAGGTTTGGGTTTAAAACAGTCCTCGGGTTCTCACTGACCGCTGTTTTCACCGACAGCCTCACCTGGGTCTGGGGATTTGAACCCCTGGTGAAAGGCGATGCCCTGCTTTCCTCTATTTTTGGCGGATTGCTTTGCGGGCTCGGCCTGGGGCTTATGTTCAGATCCAAGGCCACCTCGGGGGGGAGCGACATTGTAGCGATGATTATCGCCAAATATACAAAGCTGCCGATAGGACAACTGATGATCATGGTCGATTCGGTCATTGTGCTTGTAGGGTTGTTCGTTTTTGGGGACTGGAAGATCCCGCTGTATTCCTGGATCGTGATCTTTATTACCGGAAAGGTGATTGACGGGGTGCTGGAAGGTATAAATTATGAAAAGAGCCTGTTCATCATTTCCGAGAAACATGAGGAGATCCGCGACAAGATTATTAATAACCTCAACAGGGGGGGCACTATTATTGAGGGTCATGGAATGTTCAATATGGCCGACCGCAAGATCATCTTCACCGTGGTAAGCAGGCGGGAACTGATCATCCTCGAAGAATATATCCAGCAGATAGACCCAAAGGCATTCCTTACGGTACTCGATGCTTCAGAGATCCTCGGAGAAGGCTTTAAGTCGCTGAAGGAGAAAGTCGCGGATTGAATATCGAATATTGAACATTGAATATTGAACGGCAGATTCGGGATACTTCGAACCGGATCCACGCTAATACTGGTAATTCAAGATCATTCGAAATTCAATGTTCAATATTCGATATTCCTCACTTCCTGAACAGCTTCAGGATATCATTCCCGTTAGCAAAAATAAGGAGTGCAAAAAGCAGCACCATACCAACAATCTGGGCATATTCAATGAATTTATCACTGGGTTTGCGCCTGAAAATGATCTCATACAGGAGGAACATGACATGCCCGCCGTCAAGTGCGGGAATAGGCAGCACATTTAAAACTGCCAGCATGATGGATAAAAATGCAGTAAGGTGCCAGAAGGCCTGCCAGTCCCAGCTCGACGGGAAGATAGATCCTATGGCAATAAAACCGCCGACTGACTCGTATGCTTTTTCCTGTGAGAACAACAACTTGATCGATTTAATGTAATTTCCTACACCTTCAAACGCTTTAACCACGCCTGCGGGAATGGCAGTAAAAAGATTGTAGGATTTTTCTTTAAATGACAGGAATTCTGAAGGGGGTTTTGGATACACCCCTATGAGCCCTGTGGAAGGAACGTTCACTTTCAGTTTCAGAGTGTCTTTTCCCCTGAGGACCATCACGCTCACTTCCTTGTTTTTATAGGACTGGAGGGCTTTCCTGAACTCGCTGAAATACGGATGAAGGGTGTCGTTAATGCCAAGGATCTGGTCGTTTTTCAGCATGCCGGCCTTGCTTGCAGGTGCACCTGCCGTAAAGCTTGAAACCATGAAGGGTATCCTGAACGAAATAAAATCAGTTGATTTGTATTTGATCAGCTTGCTGATGAAATTTGAAGGGATATCGATATTAAGCTTTTGCCCATCGCGCATCACCTGTATGGTTTTGGCTTCCTCAAGAACCAATGTCTTGGGAATGGATGCAAAATCATCTACGGCTTTGTTGTCAATGGAAATGATATTGTCACCATTCCTCAGGCCCATCTGGTAACCGGTAGAATCAACCGATATCCCGTACCTGAGGGCTGATGTTGGCAAATACTGTTCGCCCCAGGCAACCAGCATCAAAATATAGATGACAATGGCAAGGATCAGGTTCACAGTGACCCCTCCCAGCATTATAATGAGTCTCTGCCATGGTGGTTTTGAGCGGAATTCCCAGGGCTGGGGAGGCAGTTTCATCTGCTCTGTGTCCATTGACTCATCAATCATTCCCGAAATTTTCACATAGCCTCCCAGGGGAAGCCATCCGATACCATATTCAGTTTCCCCCTTTTTGTATTTGAACAATGAAAACCATGGATCGAAAAAAAGGTAAAACTTTTCAACCCTGGTTTTAAACACTTTGGCGGCAATAAAATGCCCTAACTCATGCACGATTACCAGGATAGAAAGGCTGAGAAGAAGCTGTACAACTTTTATAACTATTTCCATTAATTTTTCCCTCTGTGTTTTTGTTTGTTTACAATAAATTCATCGGCCTTCTCAATTGAATATTTGTGTGTTGCAACATAATCATCATACGAAGGCCTGCTGATGAAAGATACAGTTTGCAAACAATGTTCAATTACATCCGTCATTTCAAGAAATTTCAGTTTCTCGTTTAGAAACGCTTGCACCGCTACTTCATTGGCGGCATTTAAAACGCAGGGCATATTCCCTCCCGTTTCAAGCGCCCTGTAAGCCAGTGCAAGGTTCCTGAACAGTTCCTTGTCGGGTTTCTCAAAGCTGAGCTGCGGATGATCCAGGAAACTGAACCTTGGAAGATCCGATGCAAGCCTTCCCGGGAAACCAAGTGCATACAGGATCGGCAGCCGCATATCGGGCAGCCCCATCTGGGCTTTCATGGATCCGTCGATAAACTGGACAATCGAATGTATGATCGACTGTGGATGGATGATCACGTCGATTTGTTCTGGTTTCAGGTCAAACAACCATCGGGCTTCGATGACTTCAAGCCCTTTATTCATAAGTGAAGCAGAATCCACGGTTATTTTATTGCCCATTTTCCAGTTTGGGTGGTTTAAAGCAGCTTCCCTTGTAACCGAATGGAGATGCTCCCTGGTCTTGCCTCTGAAAGGACCTCCCGAAGCTGTCAGATAAATCTTTTCAACACTTTCGGGCTTCTCGCCAATCAGGCATTGAAAAATAGCAGAATGCTCCGAATCTACCGGAAGGATCCTAACGTTCATTTCAAGTGCTTTCCGGGTAACCAGGTCGCCTGCAATTACAAGGGTTTCCTTATTTGCAAGGGCAATATCTTTCCCATACTCTATTGCTCTCAGGGTAGGCCTGAGCCCGGCATATCCGACGAGTGCGCTGAGGACCAGGTCAATCGAGTCCATTTCCATGACCTGCGATATCGAGTCCTCTCCCGAAAACACTTTGATTGGCAGGGGTTCCAGGGCTTCTGCAACTTTGGCATAGCATTCGTGATTCCCTATCACAACAAAATTCGGAGCAAATTCCAGCGCCTGCGCTATCAGCACCTCACAATTATTCTGAGCGGTCAAAACTTCCACCTCGAACAGGCCGGGGTTCGATTTTATGACGTCAAGCGTTTGGCGGCCAATTGAACCGGTGGAACCCAGAATAGCGATACGTTTTTTTGGCAAGGTGTTGGTTCCCATTTAAAAGGATATATAATCTTTGGGGTTAACTGGCTTTCCTTCATACCAGAGCTCAAAATGCAGATGAGGGCCGGTTGAATATTCCCCGGTCTCGCCTATAATTGCAATAGGTTCACCTGCATACACATAATCACCGGTTTTTGTAAGAATGGCCGAGTTATGCTTATAGACGCTTACTATATTTTGAGAATGCTGTATCACGACAACATACCCGGTTTCAAGTGTCCAGTTGGCAAATATTACAGTACCATCAAGAACTGATTTAATGGCCTCGTTCTGTTTTGCCACTATGTCAACACCGAAATGATTATTTGCCATGTCAAATCCGCTGGTGATCACTCCTTTTATTGGTGTAAAAAAGAGCACACCGCCTATTGAACCCTTCCCGGATACAGAAGGCTCACCTGATTCTGCTTTGTACAAATTGTATTTGGCCCTGCTTTCAACATCAGCACGTAAAAGGGAATCATCTTCAGACCTCTTAAGTCGGATATCCCCGTATTTTCTCACGGTATCCTTTGCGATCGGCTTGTTCTCTGAAAGATCTTTGCCGTTGATAACATCCCTGAGATTCTGCAGATAGAGATTTTTGCGTACCAGGGCTCTCTCTATTGAATCAGTTTTTAAGGTTAATTCATAAAGTTTCTTCTGAAGGCCGACGCTGGAATAGCCCGGGATATATTCACGCAGGGGCGTGAAGGCTATCAGGATCGAAGTCAGGAAAATAAGCAGGATCGTAAGGGTGCCCAGGGCAATAAATACATTCAGAGGCGAAAGACGGAAAGTCAGGCGTTCTTCCAGGGTTTCATCGTTCATGAAGACCAGCCTGTATTTATTCCTCAGCCTGTCCTTCCAGTTCTGTTTTCTCTTTTCTCCCTTTTCTGTGGTCATCCCGGTACAATTATCCTCATCCTATAACGGCTGCAAATATCGTAAAATTATACTAAATTTGCCGTTTAGTAGTTATACCTATATTAATTACCAAGAATTTGATCTCGACGAAGAAATACGCCCTCGCCGGAATTTTCTTATTGCTCACCGGCACATTTTTTTTCAGTGCATGTTCCACCAAGAAAAACACCTGGACACGTCGCACGTATCATAACCTTACTGCACATTATAACGTTTACTGGAATGGAATGGACCTGATGCGTCAGGGCATTAAGGATTATGATGCACAGATGAAAGATAATTTCTCCCTGGTCCTGCCGGTTTACAATTTCGGCGATAAATCAGGGAACAAGGCGGCACAGTTTGCCGACAATGCGATCAAGAAGGCCTCTAAAACGATTCAGAAGCATTCGATGTTCTTCAATCATAAGGAATACTGCAAATGGATTGATGACTCCTACATGCTTATCGGCATATCTTACTTTTACAAAAAAGACTATCCTATGGCCAGGCGGACCTTTGAGTTCGTAATCAAAACCTATAATGACAATGACATTAAATATGATGCGATGTACTGGCTCGCGATGTCAAATATTCAGATTGGCGACTATAACCGGGCGGAGCCAATGCTTGATATGCTGCTGAATAAAATCAACAAAGGCGAGGCGCCTTCAAAATATGAAGAAGGGGCAAATCTGGCCTATGCGAATTCCTTTATCCTTCAAAGAAACTATGATGCAGCCGTTCCATACCTCAACAGGGCACTTGAACTTAACCCCAGTGTAAAGATCAAGACAAGGGTCTATTTTATCCTTGGACAGATTTATCAGAAACAGGAAGACCCTGACAGGGCGGCAGAAATGTATACCAGGGTACTTAAGCACAGTACAGCATATGAGATGGAATTCAATGCAAAGATAAACCTGGCCCAGTGTTATACCAGTAAATCGACCGACCGGGATTTCATCGTCAAAAAGCTGAACAAAATGCTCAGGGACGAAAAGAACAAGGATTATCTGGATCAGATATATTATGCTCTTGCACAGATCTCCCTTACCGACAAAGACACGGTTCACGCAATCGATTACCTGGGAAAGTCTGTAAGCACAAGCAAAAGCAACAATTACCAGAGGGCGATCTCGGCGCTCCAGCTTGCCGATATCTATTTTTCATACCCCAATTATCCCAAGGCACAGGCTTATTATGACAGCACCATGCAATTCCTGCCCGTCGATTTCGCGAATTATAAAGCTATCAAGAAAAAAACCGCAACACTTACCGATCTGGTTCAGCAGTTAGAGCTGATAAGCCGTGAAGACAGTTTGCAGGCACTTGCAGCTATGACTGAGGATCAACGTTTCAAGATCATCGACAAGCTTATTGCCAACTATTTAGCGAATGAGGTTAAAAAAACCCAGGAAGAGCAGACAAAACTTCAAAACCAGTTGTTTGCAACCCTGGAAGAAAAGACCAATCCCACATCTTCCCAGGGTCGCTGGTATTTTTATAACGCCGCCACCATGGCCAGCGGATTTTCCACCTTTGGTAAAAAATGGGGCAGAAGGAGGCTTGAAGACAATTGGTTCCTTACCGATAAAGCGATTGCGATGAACACCGGTGAACCCCCTGCTGATACTGTGCAGATGCCTAACGGGGGTAGCGATACGAATAGCCTTCTTAAGCCTGAACCAAAGTCAACCAATCCCAAAGACAGGAAATATTATAGCCAGGATATCCCGCTTACCCCCGCCAGGCTCAACGCATCGAATCAAAGGGTCATGGATGCATACTATAAATCAGGTTTTATATATTTCGACGGGCTTAATGACTACGGTCATTCCATTGAAAGTTTCGAAACCCTTCTGCACAGGTACCCTGATTTTCCAAGAAAAGCCCAAACATATTATGAACTTTATACTCTTTATAAAGGCCTGAAGAACGATACAAAATCAGATTATTACCGTAGCCTTCTGCTGACCGCTTATCCTGAAACAGATTATGCTAAACTGATGGTCAATCCAAACTATTTCAAGGAGCTGGCCTCTAAAAAATCCGAATCTTCCAAATTGTACGAGGTAACATACAAGGCCTTCCAGAACCAACAATACTACATGGTAATCAGTAATGCTGCAGAAGCACACACTTTATTCAAAAACGACACCGCCCTTCTTCCCAGGTTCGACTACCTGCGTGCATTATCCCTTGGGAAAATTGAAGTTGCAGATTCCATGACAGTGGCCCTTTCAAAGATCCCGCTGGATTATCCCAAAAGCCCGGTGGGCAACCTTGCAAGGGAAGTTCTCGCTTCAATGTATGGCGGACCGGGAAGCAAACCTGGTGCAAATCCGGCTGATTCCAGTGCGACTGTGCTCAAAGAAGCCGAAAGTATTTATACCATTGATTTAACAGCGGTTCACTTTTACGTGATCATTGTAAATAATTCCAAAATTGATGTCAATGCCCTGAAAATTAAAATTGCGGATTTTAATTCCAAGATGCATGATCTCGACGGCCTTGAAGTGAACAGCCTCCTTTTCGAAAATAACGAAGAGATGATCTCTGTGAGCAATTTTAATGATGCCGGGAAAGCGATGCAATACCTTCTTAGCATAAGGGACAGTAAATACATTTTTACCAAGCTTGAAACAAGCGGGGACTACAGTGATTTTGTAATATCCGTTACCAATTATCCGGTGCTTTATAAAAATAAGGATATAAAAAAGTATCAGAGATTTTTTGATAAAAATTACACCGTAAAATAACAAAGCAATGGCTAAAAACAGAGAACCCGAAATGCCGTCAATCAACATCATGGGACCAGGCACGGTTGTAAAAGGTGAAATCAGTGTGAACGGTGATTTCAGGGTTGATGGGACCCTGATTGGGAACATCCACTGTAAAGGTAAGATTGTTGTTGGCCAAACGGGGAGGATCGAAGGTGAGATCATCTGCCAGAGTGCTGATTTCTCCGGTGTGGTAAAAGCTACCGTGAAGGTCACAGAATTGATCACACTTAAGGAAACTGCAATATACAGCGGAGATATAACCACCGGCAAACTTGCTATTGAGCCGGGAGCCAAGTTCTCAGGGACATGTAAAATGGAAGTACTGCCTTCCCCGGAGGTGAAACCAATTCCAAATGAATCTGCAGGCTGATCCGAAAAAGGGGCTGAACCAGTATGCGCGTTATTCGGGCATGGCTATCCAGATGATGGTGATCATCGTTGCAGGCGCTTTCGGGGGGCTCAAACTTGATACCTGGCTTAAAACCAAACCGGTTTTCACCGTCTTATTATCTATTGCAGCCGTATTTCTGGCTATCTATTATGTTACCAGGGACCTGCTTAAAAAAAAGTAATTATGAGATCTGTCGTAATAAGCTATGCAAAACGTTTGCTGATCTTAACTTTTGCAGCCGGGATAGTGGCGTTTGGCCTTTTCTTTATTCTTCCATCCTCATGGTTTACTCCTTCCCTCCCCTTTTTATTTGCCTTTTATTATGCTACCAGCCTGTTATCATTTATGATCCTCAGCAGGTCACTTGAGAAGAAATTCAACCTGTTTGTGTCTGTTTTTATGCTCACCACGGCCCTGAAGCTTTTCTTGTTTATAACAATAATGATCACCTATGCTTTTCTTAACAGGAAAGATGCTGTCCCTTTCCTGCTGAATTTTTTCATACTTTACATTGCCTACACTGTGTTTGAAGTCATACAGGTCATAGGATTAACTAAATCTCCGGTCTCAGCAGGAAATAAAACTTCATGAAAGCGACGGTCCTGACAAAGGCATGTATCGTACAGTTTTTAATGCTTTCTTTAACCATACAGGCTTCCGGGCAGGAGAAAGACAGCCTTCAGGAATCGAATGTTGACACCAATTATATCGAGGATTATTCCGAATGGCTGACCACCAGGCTTTACCTGCTCTACCAGAATGCCTACTTTATTGTTAGCACAAATGAAGTTGACAATATCGTTTTTCAGCCAAATACAAATATCAAGATTGGTATTGCAGGATTTTATAAATGGTTCGGTTTAGGCCTTTCGATCAACAACCCTTTTTACCAGTTTGACGAATCAACCTACGGTAAAACAAAATCGATCGACCTGAGGATAAACGCTTTCGGCAGGGCTGTTGCAGCAGAAGTCTTCATTCAGAATTTCAGGGGATTTTACATCCGGAATGTCCGTCCTGTTGACGGCCTCTATTTCACCTTGCCGAATATGAACCTTTTTTCATTGGGTGCTTATGGTTACTGGATATATAACAGTAAAAAGTTTTCACTTCGGGCTGCGTTTCTTCAAAATGAAAGACAGGTGAGGAGTGCAGGCTCATTCATGGTGAGGCCGGGGTTTTCCTTTTACGAAGTCTCTTCCGATACAGGCATAATTCCCGGCGAACTGAAATCCAAATACCATCTTGCAAGTGACGAAATTGTCGCCAGCGGCCGGTTTTATTCCATCAGCCTTGCCCCGGGGTACGCATATACCTTTGTCTTCCTTAAAAATGCATATGTAAGCGCCGCGGTTTTCCCCGGCGTTGCCTGGCTCACTTATTCCTATTATGCAAAGGAAAAGCGTTATTCAAGGGAAGATTTTGTGTTCCAGCTGGGGCTGAGGTTTGCTGCGGGCTTTAACTCCAAAAAGTGGTACATCGGAGGGGCAGTTATAACAGGTTTTAATGACCTGGATGCCTCCTGGAGCAATTCGTCGTTCTTTTATGATGTTTCCCAGTTCCGGATCTGGGGCGGAATGCGCTTTGACGTCTTCAGGAAGAAGAAGAAAAATAATTTGTAACTTTGCAAAAATTAATTAGGCCTTAATGGTTTATATAACACGTAAAGAGCATTTTAACTCGGCCCACAGGTTATTTCGCCCTGAATATTCCGACGAAGAAAACCTGCGTGTGTTTGGTAAATGTTCCAACCCCCTCTGGCATGGCCACAATTATGTTCTCTTGGTCACAGTGAAGGGTGAGCCGGACCCTGAAACGGGCTTTGTAATGGACCTTAAAGTCCTTAGCCGCCTGATCGACGAGAACGTATTGCAAAAGCTTGACCATAAAAACATTAACCTGGAGGTAGACTTCATGACGGGGAAACTCGCATCCACCGAAAATCTTGCAATAGGGATCTGGGATGCACTTGAACCCCCGGTGAAGTCCGAAGGATCATGCCTTCATTCCATAAGGCTGGAAGAAACGGAGAATAATATTGTTGAATACTTCGGCAATAAATAAAGACAGATTGTCATGACAGAAGAAAAGCTCAGTTACGAAAGAACCGATGATTATGATCCTTCGAAAATTGAAAAATTAAGTTACCACTACAAGGAGATTTTAAGGCTGATCGGTGAAAACCCCGAACGTGAAGGGCTTCTTAAAACCCCTTTACGGGTTGCGAAATCCATCCTTTTCCTGAACCAGGGTTATAATCTGGATCCTGAAGAGATCCTTCTGTCGGCCAGGTTCCGCGAAGATTATCGTGAAATGGTGATTGTGAAGGACATCGAGATTTATTCAATGTGCGAACATCATATGATCCCGTTTATCGGGAAAGCGCATGTGGCTTATATCCCCGATAAATACATTACGGGTCTTAGTAAAATTGCAAGAGTTGTTGAAATTTATGCAAGAAGGCTGCAGGTTCAGGAACGCCTGACCATGCAAATAAAGGATGCTATAAACAAAACCCTTAAACCCCTTGGTGTGGCAGTTGTAATTGAGGCACAACATTTGTGTATGTCAATGCGTGGTATCCAGAAACAGAATTCCGTGACCACCACTTCCGATTTCATTGGTGCATTTGAGAGGGATAAGACCAGGGCGGAGTTCTTACATTTGATATCCACCAGGCTGCACTGAGGAACAGTGACTAGTGAATAGTGAACACAGTCACCGGTCACCAGTCACCAGTCATAATATTAACAGATAATAACTAAATCAAAGGAGAACAAAACAATGTTTGAAGAAAATAACAGGAATTATTTCGGATCTGCTACCGGGGCGGATGCCGGGATTATAGCAAAAACGTTTATGTCGCAGGTATTTACCTGGATGACACTGGCCATGATCGTAACCGCAGGAACGGCATATTGGTTTGCCTCGTCTGAATCAGCGATCAGGATGCTTATCAATACAGAAACCGGCGGGTTATCGCCTCTCGGATGGATAGTGACCCTGGCTCCTATAGGGTTTGTAATGCTTATGTCATTTGGGTTCCAGAAATTTTCTGCCCTTGCCATGACCTTATTATTCATCGCATTCTCAGTGATTATGGGTATGAGCCTGAGTTTTATACTTTTGGTTTACACTTCAGCATCCATCTTTAAAACCTTTATAGTTACGGCAGGTATGTTTGGCATCATGGCTGTAACCGGGTATACAACAAAAACCGATCTTACAAAATTCGGGTCCATTTTGATGATGGCTCTTATAGGGATCATATTGGCAATGCTTGTAAATTTCTTTATGCACAGCAGCTCTCTTGATTACATTATCAGTATTCTTGGTGTTTTGATCTTTACAGGGTTAACGGCTTATGATGTTCAGAGACTGAAAAGGATTGGCGCAGGAGCAGGTGAGTTCGGCGAGGAGAACGCCCGGAAAATGAGTATTCTCGGAGCACTTACCTTATATCTCGATTTCATAAACCTTTTCATGTTTCTTCTGAGATTTTTAGGGAACAGGAAATAAATTTACGAATAGTATGACCGCATATGTATTCCCCGGCCAGGGGGCCCAGTTCGTCGGAATGGGAAAAGATCTTTACGAGAAATCTGATTCCGCCAGAGCACTTTTTGAAAAAGCAAATGAAATACTTGGTTTTCGTATCACAGATCTGATGTTTGCGGGTACCGATGAGGACCTGAGGCAGACCAGGGTCACCCAGCCTGCAATTTTCCTTCATTCGGTAATCCTTGCTTCCACGCTTGGCGATACGTTTAAACCCGATATGGTTGCCGGGCATTCCCTTGGGGAATTCTCCGCCCTTGTTGCAAACAAGGTACTGTCCTTTGAGGATGGTTTAAGGCTTGTATTCGCCAGGGCGCAGGCTATGCAGAAAGCCTGCGAAACAGAACCTTCGACGATGGCTGCTATACTGGGGCTCGACGACCTTAAGGTTGAAGAGATCTGCAGGTCCATAGATGAAATAGTCGTTCCCGCAAATTATAACAGCCCTGGTCAGCTGGTTATCTCCGGAAGTTTGAAGGGAATTGAAATTGCCTGTGAAAAACTCAAAGCAGGTGGTGCACGGCGTGCACTTCCTTTAAAAGTGGGAGGAGCTTTTCATTCACCCCTTATGGAACCGGCCAGGGTGGAACTTGCCGAAGCCATCAACAGTACTGTTTTTCATGAACCGTTTTGCCCGATTTACCAGAACGCAACCGCCCAAAGGGTCACTGACCCCTTGAAGATTAAGGAAAACCTGATCGCCCAGCTCACCGCTCCTGTACTCTGGACCCAGATGGTACAAAGGATGATTGAGGATGGTGCCACGCATTTCATTGAGGTTGGCCCGGGAAACGTATTACAGGGACTGATCTCGAAGATCGGGAAAGAGGTTACTGTCGCCGGAGCATAAAAAAAAAGTGCCCCGGAAAACGTGGGACACTTTTTTTTCAATGTCTCTTTTATTTAACGTTTATTATATTGGTTGTCATAATACTTCTGGTAGTCGCCGGAAGTTATATTCTTCATCCATTCTTCATTGGCAAGATACCAGTCGACCGTCTTCTCAAGACCCTCTTCAAACCTGGTGCTTGGTTTCCATTTCAGTTCATCCTGAAGCTTTGAGGAGTCTATCGCATACCTCAGGTCATGACCCGCACGGTCCTTGACATAGGTTATCAGGTGTTCAGCAGTACCGGCAGTACGGCGAAGCTTGGTATCCATGATACTGCATAAAAGCTTCAGCAGGTCAATGTTTTTCCATTCATTGATCCCGCCGATATTGTATGTTTCCCCGTTTTGCCCTGCATGGAAGATCCTGTCAATGGCCTCAGCATGATCCTCCACATACAACCAGTCGCGAATGTTCTCGCCTTTGCCGTAAACCGGGATCAGCTTATTATTCCTGATATTGTTTATAACGAGGGGTATCAGCTTCTCAGGAAACTGGAAGGGCCCGTAATTGTTGGAACAATTCGATATGACCATCGGCAGTTTGTAAGTATGAAAGTAAGCCCTTACAAGATGGTCGGAACTTGCTTTCGAGGCCGAATAAGGGCTACGGGGATCGTAAGGAGTGGTCTCCACGAAAAGTCCGGTCTCACCCAGTGAGCCGTAAACCTCATCTGTTGAGATATGATAAAACCGCTTTCCATCCATATTATCCCAGATCTCCCTTGCGGCATTTAACAGGTTGACCGTTCCAACGATATTGGTAAATATAAATTCGGTGGGATTAGCAATGGACCTGTCAACATGGGATTCAGCGGCCAGATGGATCACCCCGTCAAAGCGGTATTTCTGGAAAATCTTCTTGATCAGCTCCGCGGCAACAATGTCGGCCCTGACAAATTCGTAGTTCGGTTCTTTCTCTATGTCCTTAAGGTTTGCAAGATTACCCGCATATGTAAGCTTGTCAAGGTTTACAATTTTATACTGCGGATAATTCCTGACAAAACGCCGTACTACATGCGAACCGATAAAACCAGCTCCACCTGTTATCAAAATCGTTTTCATCATTGGGATGTTTAGAGTTCGAATCTCAAAGATAAATAAATATACTTAGTTTTTATCCTTTTCTGCAAGCGCCTTTTCCCACTTCCAGGCCGAAGCTGTCATTTCATCCAGGCTCTTCTCGGTTTTCCAGCCCAGTTCCCTGTTAGCATATTCCGTGTCGGCCCAAACCTTTTCGATATCCCCCGGGCGGCGGTCCATTACCTGGTAATTCAGCCTGACCCCCGTTGAGCGTTCAAAAGATTCAATTACCTGCAATACCGAAAAGCCGTTCCCTGTGCCAAGATTGAACACCTCGGCTTTCTGCTTCATCTTCCCGTCAAGCATCCTCTCAACAGCAATGACATGGGCCCTGGCCAGATCGGTAACATGCAGATAATCCCTTATGGCCGTGCCATCAGGCGTATCGTAATCGCTTCCCCAAACCCTCAGAAAAGGCCTTTTCCCAATGGCAGTTTGCGTTATATAGGGCATCAGGCTGTTCGGAACACCGAGCGGAAGTTCCCCGATGATCGCGGTTTCGTGGGCCCCGATGGGGTTGAAATACCTTAGCAGGATTCCCTGTATCGCCGATACATTAATTGTATCCTGTATAATCTCCTCCGATATCTGCTTGGTATTTCCGTATGGGGACCATGCTTTCTGAATCGGGGCATCCTCCTTTACCGGCAGCTTGTCGGGCTGGCCGTAAACAGTGCAGGAAGAAGAGAATACGATATTAGGGATATTGTTATCTATCATCCCCTGGAGAATATTTATAAGGGAAACAAGATTGTTGTGATAATATTTCAGCGGAAAATCCACCGACTCTCCAACAGCTTTGAAAGCGGCGAAATGAATGATCCCTTTCAGATCTTTGTATTTTCTGAAGAACGCCCCGGTCTTTAACGGATCCGTCAGGTCGAACTGCTCAAACAAAGGCTGTTTCCCGGTTATCTTTGCAATATTGCCAAGGACCTCAGCGGTAGAATTCGAAAGGTCATCCACTATGATCACTTCATAGCCTTTGTTCTGTAATTCAACAACGGTATGGCTGCCTATATAACCGGTTCCGCCAGTAACAAGAATTTTCATATTGATCAGGTTTACTTAACAATCTATCCGCAACCGGGTTCACGGCTCACGATTCACTGTCACGTTCTTTTCAAGAACGGATGATAATCACCCTTTAGTCCTATCGGGCTGTCATTCCGAATCTGGAACGCTATATTTATGCTGGTCCTGGCGTCGGTCAGCCCAAAACCCCTGCCCGACAGGATATCCCTGTATGTATCGGTGTGAAGGTCGGTAAATCCCTCGCTGAACTCAATTGCTTCCCCATCGAGAGTCAGCAACCTGTAAGTGCGCTTGCCTGTTTTTCTTACCTGGTCGGGAATGTCATTGTAATCGAGGCTCAGGAACCATCTGATCCTGGCCCTGTCAAGCTCGAGAAAACCACCGGCTTTATTTTCAGTCATTACATGTACCTTATTTGATTTCACTTCCCCGAAAATCCATGTCAGCATATCAAAAAAGTGAATCCCGATATTGCTTGCGATTCCTCCCGATTTTGAAATATCACCTTTCCATGAACGGTAATACCAGTTTCCCCTGGAAGTGATATAAGTAAGGTCAAGGTTGTATGTCTTGTTTTTCGGGCCCTTCCTGATTTTTTCACGGAGGGCAATTATAGCATGGTGCAGCCTTAACTGAAGCACGGTAAATACTTTTTTCCCGGTTTCCTTTTCAATTTCCTTCAATGCGTCAAGGTTCCACGGATTAAGAACGATCGGTTTTTCACAAATGGCATTTGCTTCATTGCGTAAGGCAAGCCTTATATGTGAATCGTGCATATAATTCGGCGAGCAGATGCTCACATAATCCACCTTGTTGACTTCCTGCCTTTTTTTTGCCAGGGCCATTCTCCTCAGCTTATCGAGGTGACGGTCAAACCGCTCCGGTTCAATGAAAAAATCTGCATTCGGGAAATAACTGTCGATGATCCCCACGCCGTCATACGGATCCAATGCACATATGATCTTGTTCCCGGTTTCCTTGATTGCCTTCATATGCCTGGGAGCAATATATCCCGCGGCTCCGATCAGGGCAAAATTCACAGGCCTGTTTAGTTCTGTCATTTTCATTTTCCTAAGTTAATTACTTTCCCGTCGATCAACTGGTATCTTTCTTTGCTTTCAGGGCAGACTGCATATCCCTTCCCGTCAAATGAAAGCCTGTGCCCGTATTCGCTCATCCAGCCCACATGGCGGCCGGGGTTTCCGACAATCAGGGCAAACGGAGGAACATCCCTGGTTACTACTGCCCCCGCCCCGATAAATGCAAACTCGCCTATGGTATGGCCGCAGACAATAGTGGCATTGGCACCGATTGAAGCGCCGCGTTTCACAAGGGTTTGCTGGTACTGGTCCCTTCTTAGGATATGGGAGCGCGGATTGATGACATTGGTGAAAACCATGGATGGCCCAAGGAATACGTCATCCTCACAGATCACACCGGTATAAATTGAAACATTATTCTGGACCTTGACATTTCTTCCCAGGGTGACCTGTGGGGAGATTACCACGTTCTGGCCCAGGTTACAATTCTCCCCTATCTCACAATCTTTCATGACATGCGTGAAATGCCATATTTTGCATCCTTTTCCTATCTTGCAGCCTTCGTCGATGACGGCTGTTTCATGTGCAAAAAATTCTTTTTCCATTTCAGGAGTTTAAAAATTCAAGTACCGATGAGGTAATATGCTCCAATTGTTCTTCATCCAGTTCGGTATGCATGGGCAGGGAAAACACGGTATTGGAAAGATGCTCCGTTACCGGGAAATCTCCGGGTTTATACATCGGATCAAGGTAGGCTTTCTGAAGATGCAAAGGAACAGGATAATAGATCATGGCCGGTATGTCTTTCGAATTCAAATGAGCAATCAAAGCGGCACGGTCAATATCCTTAGTAACCAGGGTGTACTGGTGAAAAACATGATTTGAGCCGGCATACCTGGCGGGTGTTTTCAGTTTGGGATTGCCTTTAAAAGCCCTGTCATAAAAATCAGCCGCAGCCCGGCGTTTTGCCGCGTACTGGTCAAGATACTGAAGCTTGACCTTCAGGATAGCCGCCTGTATGCTGTCGAGGCGTGAATTCACACCTACACAGTCATGGTAGTAACGCACAGCCATTCCATGGTTAACAACTACCCTGAGCTGTTTTGCAAGCTCATCGTCATTCGTGAATATAGCTCCCCCGTCCCCGTAACATCCCAGGTTCTTTGAAGGGAAAAACGAAGTGCAGCCGATATGGCCGATGGTACCAGCCTTCCTGCGGCTGCCATCCCTGAAGATATAATCGGCTCCGATTGCCTGGCAGTTGTCTTCTATCACGCAGAGTTTATGTCTGGATGCAATCTCCATGATTTCTTCCATGGGTGCGGCCTGCCCGAAAAGATGGACCGGGACAATGGCTTTGGTTTTAGGCGTGATAGCACGCTCTATGGCTTTCGGATCTATGTTGAAGGTATCAGGGTCAACATCCACCAGGACCGGCGTCAGGCGGAGAAGGGCAATGACTTCCGCAGTGGCAATAAAAGTAAAAGAAGTCGTAATGACCTCATCGCCCGGTTTCAGGTCCAGGGCCATCATAGCGACCTGGAGCGCATCGGTGCCGTTGGCGCAGGGAATAACATTCCTGATCCCCAGATACTTCTCAAGATCTTTCTGAAAGGCTGTTACCGACGGCCCGTTAATAAAAGCGCATGAGTCAATGACCTCATGGATCGCCTTGTCAACCTCTTCTTTCATGTTCAGGTACTGACTGCGTAAGTCGACCATTTGAATTTTCTTCATCAGCAAAAAATTTTATTAGGAAGCACAAAAGTAAGAATGTAAAGTGAATTTGTTTTCAGGCATTGATTTTAATAATTTTACAATGGGAAAATAACCGTATAAATATAACGTGAGAATTATGAAAAAATTTGCTGTTGTCCTCGCAGGATGCGGAGTTTTTGACGGGGCGGAGATTACCGAGGCGGTGCTGACCCTCCTGGCCATTGACAAAGCCGGAGCCTCGTTTCAATGTTTTGCCCCCGATATTGAACAATACCATGTGATTGATCACCTTCACGGGAAACCGGCCGGTGAAAAACGCAACGTACTTACAGAAGCTGCGAGGATCACCAGGGGCGATGTCAAACCACTAAGCGGATTTTCAGCTTCAGTGTTTGATTTTTTAATTTTCCCGGGCGGATTTGGCGCTGCCAAAAACCTTTGCAGCTGGGCTTACGAGGGTGATGACGCAAAGGTGAACCCGGATGTGGAGAAAGCAGTCAGGGCCATGCATGAGGCGGGGAAACCAATCGGCGCCATGTGTATAGCCCCTGTGATCCTGGGCGTACTGTTCAGGGGGGCCAAACTAACTACCGGGCAGGATGCGGCTTCAGGCAGTTTTATAGAAAAGAAAGGGAACAAATACGTTCAGACCGATCATGGGCAGGTAGTCATTGACCCGGTTCACAAACTGTTCACCACGCCTTGTTACATGCTTGATGCCACGATAAGCCAGATTGCTGAAGGGACACAGAATATTGTAAATGCAATTATGAAAGCGATGTAAGCAATCTGCCTAATTCAATATTTCACTTACAGCAGGAATCAGTTTCGGATTTTTCTCAATTGCATTGCCGATAACGATCACATCGGCTCCTGCTTTCAATGCAGTTTTTGCTTTAGCTGTGTCGGAGATCCCGCCTCCGACAATAAGCGGGATGGAGATATTCTCTTTTACCCGTCGGATCATCTCGCCGGGAACAGGATTAATGGCACCTGAACCGGCATCCATATAGACCAGTTTGAGCCCGAGCATTTCTCCTGCAAGGGCAGTGCATACTGCAATATCGGATTTGTCGGCGGGGATTGGCTGGGTATTGCTTATATAGGAAACCGAGGTTGGCTTTCCACTTTCGATCAGCATATAGCCCGTCGGGAGGATCTCAAGTTTGCTGGCCCTGAGCAAGGCCGCTGATTCCACATGCTTGCCAATAAGCATATCGGGGTTCCTTCCCGAAATAAGCGACAGCAGGAGGATCCCATGGGCATTCGGGTATACCTGCAGGCTGCTTCCCGGGAACAGGATCACGGGAATATCAGAATGATCGCGCAGATAACTGATCTGTGCACCTCCCTTACCGTGCATCAGCAGGCTGCCTCCGAAAAAGAAATAATCTACTCCTGCCTTTGAAGCGATCCCTGCCAGTTTCTTAAGCGATGCGGTTGTTGATTTATCTGGATCAACAAGAACCGCAAATTTCTTTTTGCCTTTGGAAGCGTCTTTGGTTAATTTGTTCAACAGGTCCATAGAAGAAAGCTTATAATATTGCTTTTGCTATCTGTCGTATATTTTCCGAGATACCCACGGTGAAATAATGCAAAACAGGAACTCCATTGTCGAGCAATTCTTTCGACTGTTCAATCCCCCATTCAATCCCCACTTTGAACACATCATCGTTTGAACTGCATTTCTGAACTTCCTTTGACAGTTTTTCAGGTATGTCGATATAAAAAATCTGGGGCAATGCGGTCAGTTCACGCATGGTGCATATGGGCTTCATCCCCGGTATGATGGGTACGGTGATCCCTTCCTTGCGGCAGGCATCAACAAAACTGAAATATTTTTTATTATCGAAGAACATCTGCGTAATGATGAATTCGGCGCCGGCATCAATTTTTTTCTTCAGGTAGGTAAGGTCTGTGGCCATATTGGGTGCCTCGATGTGCTTTTCGGGATACCCCGCCACTCCCACGCAGAAGTTGGTTGAGAATTTATGCTGCATCTCATCATCCAGGAACTTGCCCTGATTCATCTCGGTTATCTGTTTCACCAGTTCGTTCGCGTTGGTATGCCCGTTTTGCTCAGGCTGGAAGGTCCTTAAATTTTTCGGGGCATCTCCTCTGAGCGCAAGAATATTATCTATCCCAAGGTAATGAAAGTCGATAAGGGCATATTCTGTCTCTTCTTTGGAAAACCCCCCGCAAATCAGATGGGGAACGACTTCCACAGAGGTGTATTTATTTTTTATTGCTGCGGAAATTGCAACAGTTCCAGGCCTTTTCCGGATGGTCTTTTTTTCGAGCAGGCCGCTGGGGTGTTTTTTATAAACGACTTCCTCCTGGTGGTAAGTCACGTTGATAAAGGAAGGATTGAAATCCATCAGCGGGTCAATCACCTTGTATATGCTTGCAATACTGTTGCCCCTGAGGGGGGGCAGCAGCTCGAATGAAAATAAGGTTTTATCGGCCTGTTTTATGATATCGATTACACGCATTCTTTAATAGTTTAAGTTGGTATTAAGCAATTTTTCCGCCTTTTCGATGGTCAGCCCTTTACGCCTTGCATAGTCGGCAACCTGGTCCCTGCTGATCTTTCCAAGATTAAAATACTGGGATTGCGGGTGTGAAAAATAAAAGCCCGAAACAGAAGCGGCAGGATACATGGCAAAATTTTCGGTCAGCTTGATATCTACTTTGGTTTCGGCCGACAACAGGTCAAATAGCACCTTTTTTTCGGAATGTTCGGGGCAGGCGGGATAGCCCGGGGCAGGCCTGATGCCCTGGTATTCCTCACGTATCATGGAATGAACATCCAGGTTCTCATCTTTGGCATAGCCCCAGAATTCCCGGCGGATGCGGCGGTGCATATTTTCAGCAAACGCCTCGGCAAGCCTGTCGGCAAGGATCTTGACCATGATCGCATTGTAATCATCCAGGTCCTGTTCAAACACCGAAGCCCATTCTTCAACTCCCAGCCCGGCTGTCACTGCAAACCCTCCGATATAATCGACAACCCCCGAATCCCTGGGTGCGATAAAATCGGAAAGGCAGAGGTTAGGGGCATTGTCTTCTTTTTTCTGCTGGTTGCGCAGGAACCTGAACATGGTAAGCACCCTGGATCTCTGTTCATCGGTATACACTTCAATGTCGTCACCTACCGAATTACAGGGGTATAATCCAATGATCCCACGGGCAATGAGCATCTTTTTCCCAAGGATGTCGGCAAGCAATTTCTGTGCATCATCAAACAATTTCCTGGCTTCCACCCCTTTCACGGGATCCTTGAAAATCAGGGGATATTTTCCTCCGAGTTTCCAGGCATGGAAGAAGAAAGTCCAGTCAATATATGGGACCAGCTCATCCAGCGGATAATCATAGAATACTTTGCTCCCGGCCATCTGAGGTTTTGCCCCCGTAAAATTTTTCCAGTCGATCTTCAGTTTGTTCCTTCTTGCCTCGGTAAGCGAAATGTATGCGTGGTCAGCCTTCTTATCATAGCTGGAGCGCATCCCGCTGTATTTCACCTTCACCCCTTCAAGAAATTTGCCCCGGTTCTCGTCCGAAAGCAGGTTAGCCACTACCCCAACGGCTTTCGAAGCATCCTTCACATGGATCACCCCATGCTGGTATTCAGGTTCTATTTTAACTGCGGTGTGTATTTCCGAAGTGGTGGCTCCCCCAAGGATAATGGGGATTTTAAGTTTTTCACGTTTCAATTCCCTGGCAACATGCACCATTTCCTCGAGCGAAGGAGTGATAAGCCCGCTCAGGCCAATGACATCTACCTTGTGTTCAAGGGCTGCGGCAATGATACGGTCGGACGGCACCATTACGCCCAGGTCGATGACCTCGTAATTATTGCAGGCAAGGATCACCCCGACAATGTTTTTACCTATATCGTGAACGTCGCCTTTTACCGTTGCCATCAGCACCTTACCGTTGGCCCTGGCGGGCTGTGAACCTGCTTTTTTCTCTGCTTCTATCCTTGGCGTCAGGTAGGCCACTGCTTTTTTCATCACCCTGGCGCTCTTGACAACCTGGGGAAGGAACATTTTGCCGCTCCCGAACAGGTCCCCAACTATATTCATGCCGTCCATGAGCGGGCCCTCGATGATTTTCAGGGTCTGGTCAAAAAGTGGCAAAGCTTCTTCAAGGTCAGTTTCAATAAAGTCGGTGATCCCCTTGACGAGGCAGTGCTGCAGCCTTTCGAGAACAGGAAGAGCCCTCCATTCGTCAATTTTCTTTTCCTTGCCGGGGCCATCCTCCATGGTGGAGGCATAGGCAAGCAGCCTTTCAGTGCCGTCTTTCCTGCGGTTCAGGATAACATCCTCAACAAGTTTTAAAAGGTCTTTGTCGATTTCATCGTATACCGGCAAAGCCCCGGCATTTACTATGCCCATATCCAGCCCGGCCTGTATGGCGTGATAGAGGAAGGCCGAATGCATGGCCTCCCTCAGGAAATCATTCCCCCTGAAGGAAAATGAAAGATTGCTGATCCCCCCGCTTACACTGGCATAAGGGAGATTGGCTTTGATCCATCTTGTGGCATTTAGGAAATCTACACCATAGTTGTTATGTTCGTCGATTCCTGTTGCTACCGTAAGGATATTGGGGTCGAAGATAATATCCTCCGGCCTGAATCCCGCTTTCACGGTTAATATTTCGTAGGCTCTGCCGGCAATAGCGATACGCCTGTCGAGGGAAGTAGCCTGGCCTTCTTCATCAAAAGCCATGACCACTGCAGCTGCCCCGAATTTCCTTATATATTTTGCATGTTCAAGAAAAGCAGCCTCACCTTCTTTCAGGCTGATGGAATTCACTATGCATTTTCCCTGGACACACTTCAATCCGCTCTTCAAAACCGACCATTTCGATGAATCGATCATAACCGGGACCCTTGCAATGTCGGGATCGGAGGCGATCATGTTCAGGAAACCCACCATGGCCTTTTCGGCATCCAGCATGGCTTCATCCATACTTATATCGATGACCTGGGCTCCGTTTTCCACCTGCTGCCTCGCAACACTCATGGCTTCTTCATAATTCCCATCCCTGATCAGGCGGGCAAATTTTCTGGAACCGCTTACATTAGTGCGTTCCCCTATGTTGATGAAGTTGCTTCCTTCAAAGACCACAAGGGGTTCGAGGCCGCTGAGATGAAGCTCGTGCCTTCTCTGCGGAACCACCCTCGGTATAGCCCTGGCCGCCAGTTCTGCAAAGCGGGAAATATATTCGGGGGTGGTACCGCAACATCCGCCCACCATATTAATAAAGCCGTTGTCGAGGAAGTCCTTAATATATTCGGCCATCTCCCGGGGAGGCTGGTCGTATTCACCAAACTGGTTTGGAAGCCCTGCATTGGGGTAGGCGATCACCGGGAAAGGCGATTTCAGTGCCAGTTCCTCAATATAAGGCCTGAGTTCCTTTGCCCCCAGCGCACAGTTCAGTCCGATGGCGAACAGATCAAAATGGGAAAGGGAGTAAATGAAGGCCTCAAGGGTCTGGCCCGAGAGGGTCCTTCCCGAAAGGTCGGTAATGGTTCCGGAAGCAATAACAGGGACTTTTCCTTCCGGCCCCCTTGTTCCTATTTCATCGAAAACGGCAATCAGCGCAGCTTTCGCATTTAAAGTGTCAAAAATGGTTTCAACCATCAGCATGTCAACGCCTCCGTCGAGCAGGCCCCTGGCCTGTTCCCGGTACGCATCGTAAAGCTGGTCGAAAGATACCGCCCTGAAAGCGGGGTTCTGGACATCAGGGGACAGGGATGCCGTTTTATTGGTCGGCCCCATGGAACCCGCAACCCAGCGCTGTTTGCCGGAACCTGAAGCCGAGAAGTTCACAACCGCTTCCTTTGCCAGTCTTGCAGCAGCAAAATTGATTTCGTAAACGTATTCCTCAAGGTGATAATCGGCCTGTGAAATACTGGTTCCGTTAAATGTATCCGTTTCAATGATATCAGCCCCCGCAGCAAGGTATTGCTCATGGATCTCCCTGATGACCTGGGGCTGCGTAAGCACCAGGAGGTCGTTGTTCCCTTTCAGCAGGTGCGGAAAATCCCTGAACCTCTCGCCACGGTATGCCGCTTCGTCAAGCTTATATCTCTGGACCATGGTCCCCATAGCACCATCCAGTACAAGCACTCTTTCTTTGATCGCGGCTTCTAATGTCTTCATCCTTGTTTCGAAATAGTATATACAAGCATATGATCCCCTATTCTTTCGAATTGAAGTTCATGATCTTTAGCACCTTCTGGAAATTTGACCCTTGCTGCAAAGGTGGCTTGTGCGGTACAAAAGTAATCAAATGCGGCGATGTGGATATCATTTTTTAAATCAACGGATGGTTTACCATAAAATTTATATAACGCCTCTTTTGCGCACCAGTACAAATAAAGGATCTCTGTATGCGGATGAGATCCGGTTTTCTCCCTGTCGGACAGCGTCACATTACCGTTGCCGCCTTCCGCCTTCATCCCGGCTAACTGCAGTGCATATTCCAGTTCATCAGGCTGAAGGAAACGCTCCGCCACTTTATGGATCCTCGGGCCCAGCTTTTCAATGTCAAGGCCGGCAGGGCAGGTTTCGTTTAAAAGTACAGCCGCGTATTCGTTTGTATGCGAGAATGAAATATGCCCGGGGAATCCATTCAGCGATGGCTTGCCGTATTCATCGTAAGTCACTTTTACATTCTCACCACCCAGCATTTCTGCGATCAGTGACCTGCAGGCCAGCCATTGCTTCCGGCGGGATTCATTTTTATAGGAATCCAGCACCTTTAGATCTTCAGGTACTGCCCTTGATGCCTCGCGAAGGGAAACTTCCGGTTCAACGATTTTCCAGACTCCCAGCCTTGAAGCGGGCAATATTTTTTCAAAAATCAGGGGCATGGTGCAAAGGTAAACATTTCGGACTGGCCGAACCTGATTCGTATCCTGTACATTGTATTTTACAGACAAAATTTTCATACCTTTGCAACCCGATTTTAAACTTAAAATTATATATACCATGGTGTTGGAAAAGGATGTAAAATTCAAAGTCGCAGATATTGCCCTGGCTGAATGGGGACGTAAGGAAATAGAAATCGCCGAGAAAGAGATGCCGGGGCTGATGTCGATCAGGAAAAAGTTTTCAGCTGAAAAGCCATTGAAAGGCGCAAGGATCAGCGGTTCGCTTCATATGACCATTCAGACAGCCGTATTGATTGAAACGCTTATTGAGCTGGGGGCGGATGTTCGCTGGGCCTCCTGCAATATCTTTTCCACCCAGGATCATGCCGCGGCAGCTATCGCCGCAAAAGGCATCCCTGTCTTTGCCTGGAAAGGGGAATCCCTGGAAGAATACTGGTGGTGCACCTACCAGGCCCTCACCTTTGAAGGCAATAAGGGCCCAAACCTTATCGTGGATGACGGTGGCGATGCAACCCTGATGATCCATAAGGGGTTGGAAGCTGAAAAGAAGCCTGAAATACTTAATGCACCTGCCGGCAGCCAGGAAGAGAAGGCCTTTATGAAACAGTTGCAGGATGTATTTGCCCTTGACAAACAGCATTGGCACAACGTGGTGAAAGAATGGAAAGGCGTTTCCGAAGAAACCACGACGGGTGTGCACAGGCTTTACCAGATGAAAGACAAAGGCGCCCTTCTCGTTCCGGCCATTAACGTAAATGATTCTGTCACCAAATCAAAATTCGACAACCTTTACGGTTGCCGCGAATCCCTGGCTGACGGAATAAAGCGGGCCACCGATGTAATGATCGCAGGTAAAGTGGTGGTAGTTCTTGGTTATGGCGATGTTGGCAAAGGCTGCGCACGCTCAATGAAATCATATGGTGCCCGTGTCATCGTTACCGAGATTGACCCCATTTGCGCACTCCAGGCTGCAATGGAAGGTTTCGAGGTGTCAACCGTGGAAGAAGCCCTCGGGGAAGGTAACATTTACGTTACAACAACAGGAAATAAAGACGTAATTACAGCCGACCATCTTTCAAGGATGAAAGATGAATCCATCGTTTGCAATATAGGCCATTTCGATAATGAGATCCAGGTTGAACAACTGAATACCTGGCCTGGGATAAAGGTTGTGAATATTAAACCCCAGGTTGACAAGTACCTCTACCCCGACGGCAAATGCATTTATCTTCTAGCCGAAGGCAGGCTTGTAAACCTTGGTTGCGCCACGGGGCATCCGTCGTTTGTGATGTCCAACTCTTTCACTAACCAAACGCTTGCCCAGCTCGACCTCTGGAAAAACAATTACGAAGTCGGCGTTTACCGTTTACCCAAGAAACTTGACGAGGAAGTGGCCCGCCTGCATCTTGAACAGCTTGGCGTAAGACTTACAAGGCTCTCAACCGAACAGGCAGAATACATTGGGGTCCCCAAAGACGGTCCGTATAAGCCCGAACACTACAGGTACTAATGAAGGGAGACTGGTGACTGGTGACTCGTGACTGGTGATAATTCACTGTTCACTGTTCACTGTTATGTGACTATCAGTTCGACACGTACAGATATGTTCCGTCGTAATTTGTGCGGTATTGCTTTAATGCCCAGTGCGATGGCCCTTGATACGGGGAACCGTCAAGGATGATATATTTCGATTTGCATTTGGGGCAATAACAGGTAACTCCCGAAACCTCCATCCTTACCTGGGCGCTGTCAGCTGTCGGATCGTACGCACAGGCCCTTTCATAAGCCATGAACTCTGTCTCCGACTTGCGATAAATGATTATTCCACGGTATCCCCCCGTTACAGGAACGTATCCTCCGATATGGTTCAGTTCAATAAACTGGGTCGAATTCGGGTTTATAACGAAATTAACGACCACATATGGGATTTGGGGCTGCTGTTCATCGCTCTTCTTGGCGCAGGAGATTATCAATGCGGGCAATAACAACAGTAAAACCAAGCCCGCTTTAACGGGTCTGTATGAAAACATATTATTGTTTTATAAGCAAACGCAAAAATAAGACAAATCTTGCATGAGAATGATTTTTCCCTCCAGCCTGCAAAAAAATGTTAGGTTTTAAATCTATTGTTTTAATGAATTTTGTATTTTCGTACTAAGGTTTTCCTGAATTACGGTTTAAAACATCTTTAGCATGCATTTAGGTAGGGCTAAGTATTTGTTTTTCATTTTATTGGTACTGGCCCTTTCAATTTCCGGGGTTCAGGGGCAGGAGCATAAAGTCAATCAGAAGAAAATCAATAAGGAGAGGGAAAGAAATCAGAAAAAAGCAGAGAAGGAATATCATGATGCAGTAAAGCGCCATAAAAAGATACAATCGAAGAATACCAAGGCAATGATGCATGACAGCAGGAAAGAATCAGGTTCCCTTACCCCGGTTAAACGATGATAGGATTTTTACCATAGGAAATTTTAATTTCGGCCGTGATCTTCAATATTTTATCTTGTTAATTTTTATTTAATTTAGAATGGTTATATATTTGTGGGACTTATGAAATATTTTGAATTTCATTTTAAATAATTATTACTTTTACCACCTTTTCAAGCGCATCATAATCTAACATAAAATTGTATGGTATGTTAAGAAATTTACTATTAACTCTTGCGTTCATACTGACAACAAGCTTGTTGGTATTCTCACAAACCGGATCAGGTACCCTGAAGGGGAAAATTGTTGACAAGGCCACAAAGGAACCGATTCCTTTTGCCAACATTATCATTGAACTCGGAGGTGTCCAGGTGGGCGGTGCCACAACTGACTTTGACGGCAACTATCTGATCAAGCCTATCCCCGGCGGTAAAGTTGACCTTAAGGCATCCTATGTTGGTTACAGGCCAATGCAGATGAAAGGTATCCAGATCATTGTTGACAAGATCACATTCCAGGATCTGGAACTCGAGCAAACAGCTACAAACCTTCAGGAAGTCCAGGTTGTCGACTATAAAGTGCCCCTTATCTCCAAAGACCAGACAACTTCGGGGGGGACGGTCACATCCGATGAAATTGCCAAGATGGCCAACCGTTCGGCTGAAGCAGTCGCAACAACCGTGGGAGGTGTAACAACCGATGCCAATGGTAATATCACCAGTATGCGTGGTGCCCGTACAGCCGGAACCGTATACTATATCGACGGTATGCGCGTAACAGGAAGCAACTCGCTTCCCCAGTCGGCCATTGAACAGGTAGAAGTTATCCTGGGCGGTACTCCCGCAGCTTACGGGGATGCAACCGGCGGTATCATCAGTGTTACAACCAAAGGCCCTTCAAAAGATTTCAACGGAGGTATCGACCTCCAGACCTCCCAGTACCTGGATCCGTTCGGTTATAACCGTCTCGGCGTGAACTTTACCGGCCCGGTATTTTCCAAAAAAGATACCGTCAAAGGCACAAAAACGCCAATCATGGGCTTTTTCATTGCCGGTGACTTCATTTATAATAAAGACGGTAACCCTGCAGCATATTCGAACTACAAAGTGAACAACGACATGCTGTCTTATCTGAAAACCAATCCATTACGTCAATATGGTCAATCCCAGGGCGTTTTCTATAATAACGAATTCCTCACGTTTAATGATTATGAGCAAACAAAATCCACATTAAACACAAAGAGATATGATGTGAACATTTCCGGTAAACTTGATTTCAGGGTATCACGAAGTATCAACCTGTCGTTCGGAGGGACTTTCGCATATTATAACACCCATAACCCCAGTTTTTACAACTCGCTATTAAACTGGGAAGGCAATTCCCTCTCACAGGGATATACCTGGCGCGTTAACGGCCGCTTCACCCAGAGGTTCCTCCAGGCCCAGGACAGCAAGTCGTTCGTTAAGAACATGTATTATTCCATCGGGGCCGACTTTACCAGGAATTATAACGAGACCGAAGATCCCACCCTGCAGAAAGACATTTTTAAATACGGGTACGTGGGGAGTTTTGAGACCCATAAGATCCGCCAGTATACGGCTGAACTTGCCTATGACAGTATTGCCCATAAATGGGCTCACCTGATGAACAACACCAGGGATACCATTGTGGTTTATAAACCTTCAGATATCAACCCTGAATCTTCAGACTGGACTTCACAGTATTATGGCTTCTATACTGACCCTGCTGGCCATTATGATAACATCGAAAATATTATTTCAGGAAGAGGACTTATCAATGGGATGCAGCCCACAGGAGCTTACGGGATGTTCGCTACAACAGGCGACCGTACAGGAGGATACAACAAGAATACCGCTGACCAGATTGCTGTTAATGCATCGTTTGCAGCCGACCTTGGTAACCATGAAATCCAGATAGGCCTCCAGTACCAGCAGAGGACAGCAAGAGCATATGGCCTTACAGGGACAGCTCTCTGGCCTTTGATGAGAGGACTGACCAACTTCCAGCTTTCACAGTTGGACAAATCAAATCCCCAGCTGGTATACAGGGATGGAGTGTTTATGGATACAATTAATTATTCCCGTAAATATGACCAGCTATCTCAACCCAATTTTGACATCAACCTGCGTAAAAAACTCGGCCTGCCCACCAACGGAACAGACCTTATCGACATTGACTCTTACAACTTCGCAAACAATTCGATCAGCTACTACGATCAAAACATGCAGCTTCATACGACCACTGCCGGTTCTTCGATATTTTCGGTAGACATGTTCAGTGCCGATGAGCTTTTGAATAATGGCGGCAACCTTGTCGGATATTACGGTTATGATTACATGGGGAATAAACTTTCGGGCCAGCCTGCTTTTGAAGATTTCTTCACAGCAACAGATGCCAACGGTAATTTCACCCGTCCGATCGGCGCATACCGTCCTATATACATGGCCGGATATATCCAGGATAAGTTCGCGTTCAAAGATCTGATCTTCAATATCGGTATCCGTGTTGACCGTTTTGATGCAAACCAGAGCGTTTTAAAAGATCCATACCTGTTCTATCCTGCCTATACGGTTTCTTCACTTGGAAGCACACCCTTAAAGGATATTTCTGTGCCCACCAGCATTGGAAGCGACTACGTGGTGTATGTCGACGACATGTACAATCCCGGCAATATCACGGGATACCGCAGTGGCAATAACTGGTTCACAAAGGACGGCACGCCTGTCAGCGACCCGCGCATTGTTGACCCCACAGGTGTTAAACCATACCTGATTGACCCGGGTAACCAGGTCATAACAGGTGAAGTATTCAAACAGTATTCTCCGCAAACAAACGTAATGCCGCGTATTTCTTTCTCATTCCCGATTTCCGACGATGCATTGTTCTATGCCCATTACGACATTTTAACCCAGCGTCCGTCACAGGGCCAGGTCCAGGTTGACCCGATCCGCTACCTGTTCATTACAACAACCGGCTCAACCGGTACCATCCGTAACCCGAACCTGAAACCTGAGAAGACCATCGATTATGAAATCGGTTTCCAGCAGAAGATCAACAATGCTTCTTCACTTAAACTGAGTGCATTCTACCGTGAAATGCGCGACCAGATCCAGCAGTACCGCTTATCAGGAGCATATCCCAAGACATATTACTCTTACAACAATATTGACTTCGGAACTGTTAAAGGTCTGACCCTGACCTATGACCTCCGCCGCACAGGTAACGCACGTATCCGTTTCAACTATACACTTCAGTTTGCAACCGGTACAGGTTCAGATGCTGATGCGGCCTCCGGTATTATCCGTTCCGACCAGCCCAACCTGCGTACTTTGAATCCACTTGGTTTTGACCGCCGCCACCAGTTCAATATCAGTATTGACTACCGCTGGGGAACGGGCAAAGATTATAACGGCCCCGTTATCAACCGTAAAAAGAAAGGGAAACCGCCCGTGCAGTTTCTTTCAAATTTCGGAGGTAACCTTACGCTTACCGGTGGTTCGGGTACACCCTATACCAAATCAAGCAAGATCCTTCCTTTTGGCGCAATGGGCCCGATCCAGGGTTCTGTAAACGGTGCACGTCTTCCATGGCAGTTCCTGCTGAACCTCCGTCTCGACAAAGAGTTTGATTTTGCTTTGAACAAGAAAAAAACAGGCAGCCTGGATGTTTATCTTGAAATCAACAACCTCCTGAACACAAAGAATGTTACTGTGGTTTACCCGGCTACCGGATCACCGAAAGATGACGGATTCCTTACAGCCCCTGAATGGCAGACTGTGATCAATCAGCAGGTAGACCCGACAGCATACAGGGATATGTATACTATTCAGATGACAAGCCCTTATAATTATAGCAACCCGCGTACTATCAGACTTGGTCTAATGTTCAATTTCTAAGACGAGAAATTAAAGGATAAAGATTGACGTATGAAAACAAATAATATAACCATGAAAAATATATTTCGAGTTTCAGTGATTGCACTTAGCTTTTTACTGGCTACTAATGCACTCATCGCACGTGAACAACCCGTGTTGCATCCCAAGAGCTCCCCACTGAAAGAAGCAGCCGCCGGCTGTACACCGGGTTCTGCCTATAAATACCTCGATATAAATAACGTAAGAACTCTCATTTATTCTTACGGTAACGGTTGGTTCCTCGAGAATGCCCAGTATGAAGTCCCTAAAGGCTCCAAGAAAATGTCGATGTTCTCTTTTTCCCTGTGGATCGGGGGTATCGACATGAACAACAACCTTAAACTGGCTGCATATAAATATGGTCAGGGGCCAACGATTACTTCTGCCCATACCAATAATGACTTCTGGCCCGGCCCGCTGACCGTTGACGGCACAGCATCAATAACCGATGCCGTCTGTGCCAAATATGACCAGCTTTATCCTATGACCAGGGCAGATGTCACGGCATTCCTGGCATGGTTCGAAGACCCCACCTCCTATCCTGAATATTCCATCCCCAAGAACATTCAGAACTGGCCCGGCAACGGTGACCCTTCAAAAGGACAATCACTGTACCTCGCCCCATTCTTCGACCAGAATGGCGACGGCATCTATACACCTTCACAGGGTGACTATCCCTATTATGACATTGCCAACGATCTTTGCCCCAACAAGCTGAAAGCAGGTGAACGCCAGAAAAGAGCACATATCCGCAACGGTGAAGCTTCCGACACAGCCGGTATCCTGGTTGACCAGGTCATCAAAGGCGACCAGACCCTCTGGAGCGTATATAATGATAAGGGGAACTATCACTCTGAAACAAACGGCGCGCCGATTGGTATGGAAATCCGTGCCCAGTATTTCGCCTTTGCAACCAACGACGAAATCAATAATATGACATTTTACTCTTACGAACTTATCAACCGTTCCACCTATACCCTCTCAGGTACTTATTTTTCACAATGGGTTGACCCCGACCTTGGCTATGCCGGAGACGATTACGTAGGTTGCGACGTTATGCGCGGCCTTGGATATTGCTACAACGGCAAGCCCATCGACGGGACCGGACAGGTAGAAGCTTACGGAGCCCATCCTCCCGCAGTGGGTGTTGACTTTTTCCAGGGCCCGTATCTCGATGCCGACGGTTATGATAACCCCTCTTTCAATGGCCCTGGTATCAAAGGCCCTTCATTTAAAAACATGCCCAACAAATGCGATATGGTTACCTATAATAACCAGCTTATCGACATGACCTGGGGAGCCCACGGAGAATATTCAGGATCGGTCCTTGTTAAATCCGAAGCTATCAACGGTATCAATTTCGGGGATGGCATTCCCGACAATGAACGTTTCGGTATGCGCCGTTTTGTTTACCATAACAATTCAGGCGTTCCGGCTTATATGCTTGATCCCGCCTATGCACCCCAGTACTATAATTACCTTAAAGGTATCTGGCTTGACAATACAAAGATGGTTTATGGCGGAAACGGTAACCTGCTGAACGGCGGTGGCTACGGCCCCGTTTGCGACTTCATGTTCCCGGGCGATTCCGACCCATGCCTCTGGGGAACCAACGGTCTCGAACCCAACAAGCCCGGTACCTGGACTGAAGCTACCGCAGGCAATAACCCATCAGACCGTCGTTTCATGCAATCAGCCGGTGAATTTACCCTTCTCCCCGGGGCTTGTAACTATATCACTGTAGGTATCCCCTGGGCACGCAGTATTTCAGGGACAAATCTCGAGTCGGTCGAACTTCTCCGCCAGGTTGATGATAAATGCCAGACCCTGTTCGACAACTGTTTTGCAGTTCTTAACGGGCCCAATGCACCCGACCTTACAATTGAAGAACTCAACCAGGAACTTATTCTTTATCTTACCAACCGTAAGACCAATGATCCTGGCAGTAACTACCAGGAAAAATACCAGGAATACGACCCCACTATCCAGACCCCGACAACTTCCACAAAACGTTATGACTCATTATATCATTTCGAAGGGTACCAGATCTTCCAGCTTAAGGATGCTACCGTATCTGCTGCAGACCTCGACGATGCCACCAAGGCCAGGCAGGTTGGAGAATGCGATATAAAGAATGGTGTTACAACCCTTGTTGACTGGCAATACGACCCCTTACTCGGCGGAAATTCCGGCAAGGTGATGGTCAGCGGCACCGACGAAGGGATCAGGCATTCTTTCGTACTCAATACCGATCTGTTCTCACAGGGGGATCCTACTTTTATCAATCACAAGCAATATTATTTCATGGTCATTGCTTATGCATATAATAATTATAAACAGTATAACCCCAACGATCCAACCGGTCTCGACGGGCAGAAAAAGCCTTACCTCAGGGGACGTAACAACCTTAAATCCTACACTGCAATTCCCCATATTCCGGTCGGTACCGTTATTAATTCCACGTATGGCGTAGGACCTGTGATCACCCGTATCCAGGGACAGGGCAACGGTGGTATGATCCTGGATCTTTCCCAGGGCACAATCGATACCATTATGATGAAACCCCCTGCAGATTCAGTAAACAATACTTATGGCAGCCCCGACTATCCTATCGCATATAAAGCCACGTATAAGGTGGGTTACGGACCGATCGCAGTAAAGGTTATTGACCCCCTGAATGTAGCCAGTGGAAAATACATGGTCAAACTTGATTCTATGGTGACCGGACCAACCGGGAACCCGTTTTATAACAGAAATATCAAGTTCGGTCATTGGACAGCGATTGACCTGACGAATTTTAAATCATACCGCTCCGATACCACAACCATCTACCCGTATGAATCCCTTTTCATTGATCTGGGCTTCGCTCTGACAATCAACCAGGTTCCCTACCCCGGTGACTCAGTCAATTCTTCCGGGGTATCTGCCTCCAACGGATTCCTGTGGGCTCCCACGGCCATGTATGCCGACAGCAGCAAGAGATGGCTCAGCGGTGTTCCGGATGATGATATACCAGCCGACCCAAGGAACTGGATCAGGGCAGGAACATATTTCACCACAAACACAGCCCTTGCCAAGTATAACGATTATGACATGAACAAGCGTCCCTGGGACCCGAACAAGAGCCTTGGAAAGATTCAGTCACTCAGTGTTCCTTATACTATCAACGGAGAAACTTTTAATACCGCTCCGGGAGCTACCTGGGCACCCTATGTTTTAACTGCAGGGGCTGAACAAACCCCGAACAGGGTAGGCCCCGCTTATTCACTTGACCAGAAGCGGAATTATTGCTCGCTCACCGATATCCCAAGCGTCGACATCGTTTTCACGCCTGATAAATCAAAATGGACCCGCTGCTGTGTTGTTGAACTCTGCCCTGACCCTGCTCTTTCACAGGGCCATGCCCCGGCTTTTACAATGAGAAACGCCCCATCTGTAAATGTCAACGGGATCGCAGGAATAAACAGTACAAATCCTCAGGAAAATTCAAACTACATTAACCCGATCGGTATGAGTTGGTTCCCCGGATATGCCATCAACATTGAAACGGGTGAACGCCTGAACATAGTCTTCGGTGAAAATTCCTGGCTTGGTGCTGACAATGGAAGTGATATGATATTCAATCCAACATCACGCATCTTCAACCCTTCAGGAACCCCGGTTTTCGGCGGTCAGCACTATATCTATATTATGAATCATAAGCATATCAGTGTTTCTCCCCTTGAAGTAACATTCCCGGCTTATGACGCAGGTGCTTTCATTGCAACCGAGTTCTCCCAATCCCTTGAGATCTATAAAAAACTGGTCTTTTCAACGGCAATCTATACCTCATTACCCCTTTCTGTGGACGGAGTTCCCTGGCTGGATAACCAGGTTACAATAAAGATCCGCGTGAACAGGGCATATCAGAGGTATTACTCACTGCCGCTTCCATCGGGATCCACAGATACTCTCAACAGAAATTACCCTATTTACATGTTCAATACAGCTTCAATTGCAACCAGTAAGGATAACGCTGAAAAAGCAAGCAGTGACATGGATCTGATCAACGTTGTTCCCAACCCTTATTACGCATATGATGATTATGAGCGTAATCAGCTGGACAACAGGATCAAGATTATCAATCTTCCGACAAAATGCACTGTTACGATTTTCGATCTCAGCGGCACGCTGATCCGCCAGTTTAACGTCGATAAATCCAGTATTGTAGAACCACGTTCATCCACTCTCGGTATCAATACAGATTCAAAAACCTCTGTTGATTGGGATCTCAAGAATTTTGCCGGTATCCCTATTTCAGGCGGAGTTTACCTGATTCATGTTAAATCTCCTGACTTAGGCGAGCGGACCATACGCTGGTTCGGGATGTTGCGACCTGTTGACTTGAACTCACTGTAACGGTTAAAATTTTTGAGATGATGATAACAACAAAAAAATTCAGAACTATGAAAAATATATACAGACTTCTGATTGCAATATTCTTCGTCGGTTTGGTTGTCCTGCCAACCTTTCATGCCTCTGCCGGTAATAAAGACCGTTCAGGGCAGGCCGGTGCATCGGAATTACTGATCAACCCCTGGGCCAGAAGTTCAGGCTGGGGCTCCGTCGGGACCTCAAGTACGCAGGGCCTTGAAGCATTGTATACCAATGTCGCGGGTACTGCCTTTACCAAAGGAACCGAAATCATATTTTCCTACACTAACTGGTTATCCGGTTCAGGGGTTAATGTGATGGCCTTTGGTTTCAGCCAGTCCCTCGGGAAAAGTGGCGGAGTCCTTAGCGCCGCTTTCATGTCCATGAATTTTGGTGAAATCACGATCACTACCACCAACTCTCCACAGGGCGGTTTAGGCACATTCAAACCAAGTTATCTTAACATAAACCTCTCTTACGCAAAAGCCTTTTCAAACAGCATCTATGGCGGATTGAACATTAAACTTGTCAATGAAGCTATTGCCGATGCAAGCGCTATGGCCATTGCAATTGATGCAGGCGTTCTTTATACTACAGGGGAAAAACAACAGGTCAAGTTTGGTGTGGCACTTAAGAACATCGGCTCCAACCTGAAATTCCGCGGTGATGGTCTAGCTTTCCGTGGTATTATTCCCACCCATGGAAACGATAATGACCTTTTCACAGTTGAACAGAGGTCGGCTTCCTATGAACTTCCCGCTACATTGAGAATCGGGGCTTCATATGATTTTAACATCAACGATCTTAACAGGATCACCCTGGCAGGTAACTTCACATCCAACTCATTTACAAAAGACCAGTTTGTTCTTGGTCTTGAATATGCCCTTAAATATTACTTCTCAATTCGTGCAGGGTATACCTACCAGGGCGGGATGTTTAATTCAAACCTGTCGGACCGCGGAACAGTATTCACAGGCCTGAACGCCGGCTTTACCGTATCTGTTCCTTTCAATAAGGAAAAAGGAAGCGGTATTGCCATCGATTATTCATACCGCAGCAGTAATCCATATGCAGGAACTCATAGTGTGGGCTTAAAACTTAATTTTTAGTCTTTTCGAATAACCCGTTTAAATTCTTTAGCACGCAAAGGACCCTTTTGTAAGGGTCTTTTGCCTTATTATGATCTCAATCTGAAACTTATGTCGACGGATATTAAATACTATACCCCTGAGGGCCTGCAGAAACTCAGAGACGAACTGCAGCAGTTAGTCATGGTGGAAAGACCTTCCATTTCAAGGCAGATAGCTGAAGCAAGGGATAAAGGCGACCTCTCGGAAAATGCCGAATACGCTGCTGCCAAGGAAGCTCAATCCATGCTTGAACTTAAAATATCCAAACTCCAGGATACCCTGAGCAACGCCCGCCTGATTGATGAAAAGAAACTGGATAACAGCAAGGTCCTTATTTTTTCTACTGTGAAACTGAAGAATACCAGCAACGGCTCACTTGTCACTTACACCCTGGTTCCTGAAAACGAGGCCAGTATCAAGATCGGAAAACTATCGGTGAGTTCACCGATAGCAAAAGGCCTGCTGGGTAAAATCCTTGGCGATAAAGTGGAGATCACGGTTCCCGCCGGTGTCGTTGCTTTCGAAATCATTGAGATCTCCAGACAAAACGTATGATATGGCCAGCATCTTTACACGTATCGTAAACGGGGAAATCCCCTGCTATAAAATTGCCGAAGACGAAAATTTCCTTGCTTTCCTTGACGTCAACCCCCTGCAGGAGGGCCATACCCTGGTGATCCCCAAGAAAGAAATTAACTACATCTTTGATGTGGACGATGAACTCAATGCCGGTCTCTGGAATTTCGCAAAGAAGGTCGCCAAAGCCATTGAAAAGGTTGTACAATGCCAGAGGATAGGCATCACCGTTATCGGGTTGGAAGTACCTCATGCCCATATCCACCTGATACCGCTTAAAACAATCTACGATATGGATTTTCGCAAGCCTAAGATAAAGTTCACACCGGAAGAGTTTGAGGCAATAGCGAAGAAGATCACAGAAAAATTAACGGCCGGATGAGAATCAGGATGCCGCATGCAGGATTCAGGAGAAAAGTTAAAAGCGAATAACGAATAATTGCATGAATCCTGCTGAATTCGTTATTCGATATTCAATATTCATTATTCGTCTTCCCCTAATACGCTCTTACGTTTTTCCCCTCAATATAATTAAGGAACGCCTGGTTCGATACCCTGTTTCCCCCGGGTGTGGGATAATCACCCGTAAAATACCAGTCTCCGGTATGGCCGGGGCAGGCCTTGTGAAGGTCGTCGATTGTCTGGTAAACAATTTGCACGCTCGACGGGCAGGCAGGAGGAGTTACCAGCTCGGCAACCTTACCGGCTATTTCTTCAGGGGTAAATGGAGCGTAAATCTCCCTGACATAATTCACAATCTTTTCCTTAGGAAGGTTCTGCTGGGCTCTGGCCTTTTTGTAAACCGAGTTGATCACCCCTTCCTGGTGGGTTTCTTTCAGCAGGGCAATGGCAGCTTTAAATGCAATGAAATCTGAGATCTTGGCCATATCGATGCCATAGCAGTCGGGATACCTTATCTGGGGTGCTGATGAAGCAATGACAATCTTTTTGGGTCCAAGCCTGCTTAATATCCTTATTATGCTTTGCTTGAGCGTGGTTCCACGTACAATTGAATCGTCAAGCACCACAAGGTTATCCTGGCCCGGACGGATGCTCCCCCAGGTCACATCGTAAACGTGGGCGGCAAGGTCGTCGCGCTGGGAATCCTGCGTGATAAAAGTCCTCAGTTTAAGGTCTTTCACAGCTACCTTTTCAGCCCTTGGCTGCAGTTTCAGGATCTCCTCAAGTTTTTCACGGCTCAGTTTCTTTCCCGCACCGATGATGCGATCGGCTTTGATGCGGTTGCAATACTGCCCCAGCTCTTCAATCAGGCCGTAATAGGCATCTATAGCGGTGTTGGGGATATATGAAAAGACCGTATTCTCGAGGTCATGGCCTATCGCATTAAGGATGCCCGGCGTCAGGAATTTCCCGAGTTTCTTTCTCTCCCGGTAAATATCCTTATCGGTACCCCGCGAGAAATAAATGCGTTCGAATGAACAGGATCTCTTCTCAAGTGGCTTCGTAAACTCTTTTTCGCTGACCCGGCCATCTTTCTTAATAATGAGTGCATTCCCCGGTTTCAGTTCGTTCACCGTTTCAATACTTACATTCAAAACAGTTTGAATAACCGGCCGCTCTGAAGTGACCACTACAATCTCGTCATTACTGTAGTAAAAAGCAGGCCTGATACCCGAAGGGTCCCGCATAACAAAAGCGTCGCCATGGCCGAACATCCCGGCAATGACATATCCCCCGTCCCAGTATTTAGCTGATTTTCTTAGGATCTTCTGGACGTTCAGCTGCCTGGCAATCTCAAAAGTGATTTCGCGCTTTTTAAAGCCCTGCTCCTTAAATTTCCTGTAAAGTTCTTCGTTCTCTTCATCCAGGAAATGACCGATCTTCTCCAGGATAGTAATGGTATCGGAAGTTTCAATGGGGTATTGGCCGAGATCGATAAGCTTGTTAAAAAGTTCTTCCACATTGGTGAGATTGAAATTTCCGGCTACAACCAGGTTCTTGGTGAGCCAGTTATTTTCCCTCACAAAAGGATGTAAATTGAGCGTGGAGTTCTTTCCGAACGTGCCATAACGAAGATGGCCCAGGTAAAGCTCTCCCATAAAATCTACATTCTGCTTCAGCCATTGGACATCAAGGAGGTTTTGGGGGTTTCTTTCTTCAATATCCTTGAGCTTTTTATTGATCTTGCCGAAGATATCCTGGATAGGTGAATCGGCATTGGAACGCAGGCGGTGGATAAACCGGTTCCCCGGTTCAAGGTCGAATTTTACAGCTGCAACCCCTGCCCCATCCTGGCCTCGGTTATGCTGTTTCTCCATGAGCAGATGCAGCTTGTTCAAGCCATAGAACGCGGTTCCGTATTTTGCAAGGTAATATTCAAGCGGTTTGAGAAGCCTCACGAGGGCTATCCCGCATTCATGATGAATAAAATCGCTCATACGAGAACAGGATAAATGAACTGCAAAATTACAAAAAAAATCCATGCCCCTGTTGTTTTGCAGGAGCAAGCCATCCGGAAACCGGATGCGTAAAAAACAGGAAGCTGTCAGAAATTAAGGCATAATCACGGTTTATCCTGTTTGAAATAGTAGATTTGTACTACCGAATCCGGCTTCCCTGAAACCATGGTATTAAAAACTGACACAGGCACTTTTCTTGACCTTGAAAGAACCCACGGTTTTGTGGATGTGCGTTCCCCCGGGGAATTTCTTTCAGGGCATATTCCGGCAGCTGTTAATATCTCTTTGTTTGCGGATGACGAAAGGACGCTTATCGGGACCCTCTACCATAAGCAAGGCCGTGAACAGGCAATACTGAAGGGCCTGGGTATTGCGCTCCCAAAAGTCTTTCATTACCTGGATGAACTGAAAAAAAAGGCCCGCTCAGACAATGTCGCTATATACTGCTGGAGGGGCGGGATGCGAAGCGAAATGATGTCGGAAGTATTCTCGAGGGCAGGGTACCATGTTACCCTTCTGGAAGGGGGGTACAAAGCCTACCGGCATTACATCCGTGAATCCTTTGGCCGCAAGGCGAAAATCGTGGTCCTGGGAGGGTATACCGGCTGCGGGAAGACCGACATACTTAAGGAACTTTCAGGGCTCGGGGAACAGGTAATTGACCTTGAATATCTCGCGTCCCACAAAGGTTCGGTATTCGGCGCCCTGGGGCAGGGGCCCCAGCCGGGCAACGAACAGTTTGAGAACGATCTTTACAGGATCTGGGCGGATATGGATTTCAGAAGGCGTATCTGGATGGAAGATGAAAGCAGGAGCATAGGAAAAGTTGCACTCCCCCCTCCTGTTTATGATCAGATCTCAAATGGCCGGTTAATAGAAGTTGTTCTGAATAAGGACCAAAGGATCAGCAGGCTGGTTTCAGAATATGCAGGGTATGACAAGGACCTCCTTGCGGATGCATTGTCGAGGATCAGGGAGGGGCTCGGAGCCGACCGTTACAACCTGGCTATGAAGGCCCTCAGCGAAAGCGACTTCAGGAGGGTGGCGGGTACTGTGCTTGAGTATTATGACAAAGCCTACAGGAAAGCTATCGAAAAGAGGCCAAACAAAGATATTATAAGCCTTAAGCTCAAGGGGAGCTCCCCTGCTGCCCAGGCAAAAGCAATATTGGCAGTATTAAAGAAAAGCAAAGATGACGGTTTATCTTGACTATAATGCAACAACCCCCGTTGATCCGCGGGTTGCGGAAGCCATACTCCCATTCCTAGGCGAAATCTATGGGAACCCGTCAAGCTCCCATGAATTTGGGATAATCGCAAGGCAGTCGGTTGAGAATGCGAGGCAGTCCCTGGCCATTATGCTTAACTCTCATGTTGATGAGATCATTTTCACCGGCGGAGGCACTGAAGCAAACAACCTGGCGCTGAAAGGATTTGCCTTTGCCCATTCCGGCAAGGGCCGGCATATCATCACATCGGCAGTGGAACACCCCGCGGTTACAGAGGTATGCAGGTTCCTGGGCACGATGGGATTTGAGATCAGCTTTCTGCAAGTCGACGGCTATGGGATGGTCAATCCCGATGATGTTAAAAAAGCAATCCGCCCCGGCACCATCCTTGCCAGTATCATGCATGCCAATAACGAGGTGGGAACGATCCAGCCGGTTGAAGATATCGGCAGGATATGCAGGGATCACGGCATCGTGTTTCATTGTGATGCAGCCCAATCGGTGGGGAAGATCCCCGTTGACGTATTGAAGATGCATGTGGACCTGTTATCGGTAGCAGGTCATAAATTTTACGCCCCAAAAGGTGTTGGCGCCCTGTTTTGCAGAAGAGGGATAAACCTCCGGAAAATGATGCACGGGGCCGATCATGAGCAGGGGATCAGGGCCGGCACCGAGAATATCATGGGGATTGCAGGATTGGGAAAAGCAGCAGATTTAGTAGTCAGCAGTCAGCAGTCGGCAGCCGGCAGTTTGCAGTCAGCAGATGGGAGGTCATCTATTGCAGACTCTGCACTTCGTGACCGTCTGCACCGGGGCATAGCCGGAGCTGTGCCGGGTGTGAGGCTGAACGGCCATCCAGAACACCGGCTGCCAAACACCCTTAGCCTGGGTTTCAGGGAGCGGGATGCTTCGTTCCTCCTGAATGAATGGAAAGGATTGGCTGCATCGGCAGGCGCGGCCTGCCATGCAGGGCTTGAAACCATCTCGGCCGTGCTGCTGGCCATGAATGTGCCCCGCGAATATGCCCTGGGAACAATACGGTTTTCTTCAGGCAGGATGAGTACTTCAGAAGAAATTGACAGGGCGGTGGAGATCATTGCAGGAAAGGGAATTTCAGGTATCAGTTTCCAGAACCCCTTGAAAAAGCCAGCAACAGCTTATACTTCCGAAAGCATACCCTCCGGGGTTTATGAAACCGAAAACTCATCCGCGGTTAAAGAAGAAACAGGCTTTCCAATTGAGAGCAAACCCTTCAGCGGAGAAGAAACCGAAAACTCATCCGCAGACACAATTAAAGAAATACGGCTGACCGAATATACCCATGCCCTGGGATGCGCCTGCAAGATCAAGCCCCAGGCGCTTGAGAAGATCCTGAAAAACATTCCTCCTCCGATGGGGAAAAATGTACTGGTTGGGACTGAAACTTCTGATGATGCTGCCGTTTTTCTTTTCAGCGAGGAGAAAGCCCTGGTACAGACCGTGGATTTCATACCCCCGGTTGTTGACGACCCGTACTATTATGGGGCAATCGCAGCCGCCAACGCTCTCAGCGACATATGGGCGATGGGGGGCACCCCTCTTTTTGCCCTGAGCATAGTTGCCTTCCCTGAAAAGAAGATCCCTTTTGAAGTGCTTCAGCGCATCATCCTCGGGGCCACCGAAAAAGTTGCTGAAGCGGGTATTTCAATCATAGGGGGGCACAGCATAGAGGATGAAGAACCTAAGTTCGGACTGGTTGTAAGCGGTGAGGTACATCCGAAAAAGATCTGGAAGAATTCAACGCCCCGGGCCTGGGATGCACTGATACTGACAAAACCCCTGGGGACGGGGATCATCAGTACCGCGGTCAAAAGAGGTTATGCAGGCAGGGAAGCGGCAGAGGAGGCAATTAAGATCATGTGTGCGCTGAATAAAAGACCAGCCGAGATCCTTAAGCAATTCGATGTACACGCCTGCACAGATGTTACCGGGTTCGGGCTCCTCGGGCACCTGAAGGAGATGCTCTCGGCTGGCGGACTGCTTGCTGAGATCAGCTGGGAAAAAGTTCCCCTGATTTCTTCGGCCTGGGATTATGCCGTTGCCGGAATGATACCCGGCGGCACGAAAAACAACCTGGAATTCGTCAGGGGGATGCTGAATTGCGGGCCATCGGTCCCCGAAATGGTTAAGATCCTGATGGCCGATGCCCAGACCTCGGGAGGCCTGCTTGTTGCCTTACCTCAGGAACAGGCAGTCAGGGCCTGTTCGGCCCTCGCCGCCGAGGGGATGGCCCGGGTCATAGGAAGGATCATACCCGGGGAGAAAAGGATTCTCGTGATTTAAACCTACATCCCAAGTAATGCATCCAGCAGCTTCCTGTCGCTGATTTTTGCCACAGGGTATATCCTTTGACGGCTGTCGGCATAAGGCGACTGTTTGTAAAACCAGTTAAGTATGTCCTGGGGCGATCTGGCAAAAGTTGTATCAGAAGCTTTCTTTGTCTCAAACTCCTTTCTGAGTGAGGGGTCTTCGTTCATCATTTTTAATGCCATTTGTTCCAGCACATAATTCTCAGCATATTCTTTCTGCTCGAAAACCGCATCAAAATAACCCCAGTAAAGCATTGAGCCATTTCCTTTAGGCTCAAGGAAATGAGGAATGATACGTCCGCATTGCTGGCTCAAAGATACAATGGCCGAGCCTTTTGGGACCAGCCGGGTCTCGGTGATCTCGTCATACTCAATATTAATGAGGGCATGGTGGCCTTCATAAGGAGCCTGCTGCCATTTCGGGTTCCTGAATTTATATGCCTGTATGCTGATGACCGTATCCCTTGGGATCCGGTGTATGGCGGCTCTGTGAAGTACCAGCCTTTCAATGACCCCCTCCCATTCAACGGGAATAATATAAGCCAGGGGCAGGTTCACGCTTACAACCGCACTGGCAGAGGAGAAATAAGGAATTTTAAAGGTTGCAGGGGTATGGCTGTACTGTATCCATTCACCCCCGCTGACCCCGCTTTTCACCGCCTTATACTCAAACCCAAGGAAATCCATAATCATGCTGTCGGTCATGCTGGTCTCAAACTGGAGAGGAAAGGGTTTTTTCAGAAAATCAGCTGATTCGAGGAAACGGTCAGCCTGCTGTTCAAGCATCTGTAAATGCTTTCCCTCTATCTGCAATATCTCGAGGCAGGTTTTAATGCATTCGTAAGTCCCTTCCACCCGCTTATCGTAAGGTTTCAGCATATGAGTTTCGATGAGAAGGCCGGGCCGGTTTCTCAGGGCCGTATAACCCTGTGAAAGCATGGGGGGTGCAACACTGCTGATGAGCCCGCTTTTAGGGTCATGCCACCTGCGGAAATTTACATAAGGAAATGCAGGGAACCCGCTGCCCATAAGGTGATCTCTCATTTCAGGGATAAAATGCATACCGGCCCATTTTGTCAATCCCTCATCCATATCGCCGAATACTTCCATAAGATAAGTGATGACGTACTGATAATCAGCGCCGTCGGTAGTATGGCTGTCAATGAATAATTCGGGCATCCAGCGGTTAAAGAGTTTCAGCCAGGCCTGCATCTCGGGAGTTTCCGCTTTGAGATAATCCCGGTTCAGGTTCAGGTTATTTGCATTCACCCTCCACCCCATCTCTTTGGGCCCGTTCTGGTTGATACGGTTGTACGGGCCAAAGCGTTCATGACCGTCAACATTAAAAATCGGTATAAAAATAATGGAAACACCATCTAAAAGGTTTTTCAATACAGCATCGCTGGTGTTATGCTGGTAAACTGCAGTTCTATGAACCGTATTTGCAACATTACCGATGACGATATCTCTGACCAGCAAAAGGCCGGCATCCTTTCCTTCGCTCTCTCCCGGATGGATGCAGGCCTGCAGTAGCAGGATCACGCGGCCTTTTTTCCTGATTGCAGAGGGATCGGTGAGGCCGTCTTTATCAATGATAAGCAGGGGCAAATCCCTGCCCTGGGCACTTTTCCCAAAATCTGTGTAATGAACCATGGCTGAAGCCTTAGCAAGCCTTTTGCAGAAATCAATTGTTTGCTGGTACCTCGGAGTTTCTGTCCCTCCTGAGCGTTCATACCATGTTTGCCAATCCTGTTGTGCAAAACCGGGCACCCCTGCCAGGAGCAAAAGAAAGATTAGTATTATTTGTTTCATTGCCTGAATTTTCTCCTTCAAATGTACTAAATCATGGTGAACCCGCTAAGGTTGTGATAGCTGCTTTGGTTGGGGATGAAGAAACTTTTTGTAAGTGTTTTGTTTCTGAATTCCGGAATTTCCTATCTTTGCAGATTCTAAATAATCTTATAAATAATCAGATCTTACTGATGGATAACGCGCTGAAAGACATACTTGAGAGGGTAAGAGAACTTTTTTACAAATACGGCGTCAGGTCTGTCTCCATAGATGATATTTGCAGGGATCTGGGCTTATCAAAAAAGAAATTATACGAGTATGTTTCGAGCAAGCAGGAACTTGTGGGAAAGCTTCTCGAACTCGAGCGCCGGAATTTTGAGGTTATTTTTGACCAGTATAATTTTGATGGCATTAATGCAATTGACATCCTTCTGACAGTGAGCAAGGAACTCGGTGAACATTTCAGGGATATAAGCCCCTCCATGACATTTGACCTGAAGAAATACTATCCGGAGATCTATCATCAGCATATGGATGAGCGGATAGAGTTCATTTTTCAGAAGATCCAGGTAAACCTCACCAAAGGGATAACCCAGGGCATGTACAGGACCGATCTGAGCGTTGAGCTGGTAGCCCGCTTATATATCAGAAGGCTTATGGATCTTCATAATCCCGAGTTCTTCCCCGCCGAGAAGTTTTCATTCAGGACACTGTTTGATGTCATGATCGATAACTTCATCCGCGGAATAGCCACTGAAGTGGGACTGGCCTATTACGAAGCAAAAAAAATCAATCTGAACTTATAAAAAATTCGTTTATACCATGGGGTCATTTTTCAATAAACTGTTTTGTAGTGTTTTGCTGTTGCTGACTGTTCAATCTACTTTACTCCCTGCTCAAAACCAGGTTAAACAAACCGTATCCTTTAGTCTTCAGCAGGCACAGGATTTTGCTTATGAGAACAATTACGACCTGAAGAATTCTGCCACCGATGTGAAGATTGCAGGGAAGATGGTCAAACAGAATACTGCTATTGGACTTCCGCAGATCAACGGAACTGCATCGTATATGGATTACCTGAGCGTACCGACGATGTTGATGCCTAATTTCCTGAAGCAGATGGATCCTGCCATATTTAAAAATGGTCCTGATTATGTCCCCATGTCTTTATATGTGGAGTACAATGTACAGGGGGCTCTTCAGCTGAATCAGCTCATTTACAGCGGCCAGTACCTGGTCGGATTGCAAACGGCAAAGGCTTATCTGGAAACAGCCAAGCAGAAGAATTTAAAGGACAAAGTCGACGTACGCGACCTGGTTGCCAATGCTTATTACCAGCTACTGGTCACCGACGAGGCGATCAAGATCCTGGATTCCACTTACGTGGTCGTAAGCAGGCTGGTGGATGAGGCAAGGAAAGCCCAGGCCCAGGGCCTTATTGAAGACATCGATGTGGACCAGGCCGACCTGAACAGGTCGAACCTGGAAGCCCAGCTTACCGATACCAAAAGCGCAAGGAACGTGGCTTATGCCAGTCTTAAATTCGTTATCGGCCTCAAAGACGAGCAGGAATTAGTACTTACAAACAATCTTGATTTCTTCCTGGCCCAGGTCGACAGGGATGCATTGGTAGGCCTGCCTTTCGACTACCAGAGGAATATCGATTATACGTTGCTGAAGAAGAGCGATTATCTCACACTGATGCAGTATAAGCTTTCCAAGACCGCTTACCAGCCGACCCTTGCCGGTTTCCTTGGTATAGCGGCCAGCGCTTCAATGAATTCATGGGCGTTTTTCAGCGACAAGTATCCCTGGTACAGGACAACGAACTGGGGATTGTCACTCCAGGTCCCAATCTGGAGCAGCGGTAGCCGCAAATACGCAGTTGACCAGGCCAGGCTTAATGTTGAAAAAACTAAAGTTACCGATGAAAAGATGAGGGTCGGCCTTGAACTCCAGGTTGAAACTGCCAGGAAGGATTTCAGCAATGCCTATGCCATTTATCTCAACCAGAAAAAGGGATTTGATATTGCCTTAAAGATCTATACCAAGACCATGACGAAATACAGGCAGGGAATTTCTTCCAGCACCGACCTGAACCAGCGGTATTCCCAGTTCCTGACCGCAAACAATAACTATATGCAGTCAATATTCATGGTCCTCAGCCAGAAAACAAGGCTTTACAAACTGCTGGAGCAATTTTAGATAGTGAATGTCACTTGGGACTGGTGACTAGCGACTGGTGACTGGTTAATAGTGACTATTAACTATTCACTGTTAACTGTTAACGAGTCCTGAGTTTCTTCATCCTTTTCAAATCCTTCTTACGTTTCCACCTGACGGTGGCCTGTGCATCGATCAGCAACAGGGCTGGTACGAATATCAGGGTAAGGAATGTGGCAAAACTTAAACCGAAGATGATTGTCCATGAGAGAGGGCCCCAGAAGGTCACGTTGTCGCCCCCGACCCAGATATGGGGATTCAATTCAGAGAACAGGGTAACGAAATTGATGTTGAACCCTACTGCCAGAGGAACCAGCCCAAGCATGGTTGCGGTAGCTGTGAGTATGACGGGTGTTATCCTGGTCTTCCCGGCGCCTACAATAGCTTCGCGGTAAGAATTCCCCCTGGCCTTTAATACGTCGGCAAATTCGACGATCAAGATCCCGTTCCTCACAACGATGCCTCCCAACGCGACAATTCCGATACCGGTCATAGTAATGACGAAAGGCATATGGAAGATGACCATCCCGATAAATACCCCGATGATACTGAAGATTACTTCGCTCAGAATAATAAGGCTCTTGCTCAGGCTTCCGAACTGGGTGATCAGGATAAAAAATATCAGCCCCAGGGCAATTATCATCGCATTGATAAGGAAGTCCATGGTTTCGGCCTGGTCTTCCCTTTCACCAGTGAAGTTTACTTCAACGCCTTTGGGAAGGTTATAGGTCTTCAAAGCGGCCCCAATGGTGGCTAAGACCTCATTCGCGGTATGACCCGAAGTCACATCCGACGAAAGAGTGATAACCCGTTTGAGGTTTTTCCGCTTGATCCCGCCGTAAGTGTCACGGTAATTTACCTGTACAACAGCCGAGATGGGGATCTGCCTTAACTGTCCGGAAGTCATGTCACGATAAGTGATCCTGGCATTGATGAGGTTATTGACATTCTTGCGCTGAGTTTCGGAATACCTTACCTGGATGGGATACTCATCTTCATCCTCCTTATACTTGGATGCCTCGTATCCATAAATGGCAGTCCTGAGTTCCATCCCGATCTGGCCAACGCTGAGCCCTTCACGGTTGGCCCTGATGCGGTCAACATCCATAACGATCTCGGGTTTGCTTTCGTCGAAATCTGACCTCAGCCTGTCGATGCCGGGGATCTGCAATGAATCCAGGTATATGAGGAAGTCCTTGGAAGCAGAGATAAGATCCTCTATGTTCTCACTTGTAATCTCAATGTTTATGGGTTTGCCGGTAGGAGGTCCCATTTTATTCTTCTCAACCGAAAGGGTCACCCCGGGGATATTCTGGAGATTGGCCCTGATCTGGTCCATGTAATCCAGGGTCTTTACGCCATGCCTGTCCTTGCTTTCAACGAAATTCACTGTAACCTTGCCCCTTTCAGGCGAGACAGAACGGTCAAAGAAACTTTCGCCCGCACCCAGCCCGACGTTGGCAATAATGGATTCAACAACCGGGTTGTCCTTGCCAAGCACCTTGGTGACCCTGCCTTCGACAATCCTGGTTACTGAATCGGTTACTTTCTGGTCGGTACCCACGGGCATTTTTATATAAATAAAGATAGTTGCAGGGTTATTGTTCGGGAAGAACAGCACCTGGGGTTTAAACGACCCGAAAAGCATCATGGTAAAAATAAAGAGTGCGACCACACCTGCAAAGAGATAGTAAGGATTACGCCCTTTAAGGAAGAACCTCAACTGCCTTTCATAAAAATTAAGGACTGACGGCCATAATACGCTCTGGAACTTTATGATTGCATTTTTCAGCCAAAGCCTGTATACCAAGTTAAGGATAAGGGCAAACATCAGCAGATTCCCCATCGTGAAAACCCTGGCGATATAAAACAACACGGCAAAGGCTGCAAGGAGCACACTGCTTACCATGAAGGGCTTCTTTTTCAACTTGTATTCCTCCCCGTCATATTCATGCTTCATGAAAGTGACAGCAAATACCGGGTTGATGATGTAAGCCACGAAAAGAGAGGCAAAAAGGGTAAGGATCAGCGTTACCGGGAGGTAGTGCATGAATTTCCCTACAATACCCGGCCAGAAGACCAGGGGGAAAAACGGCGCGAGTGTGGTCAATGTACCTGACAGTATCGGAAGGAAAACTTCCCCGGCAGCATATTTTGCAGCCGATTTTATATCGGGAATGTGCCGGTGCACACGGTGGGTATTTTCGATCACGACAATGGCATCATCCACGATAATACCAAGTGCGAAGATGAATCCGAACATGACGATCATGTTCATGGTGAATCCGAGCCCCGGCATTACGAGGTAAGCCACGAACATTGAGAGAGGCACCGATAATGCCACAAAGAAGGCATTGTTAAGGCCCATAAAAAACATCAGGACCAAAGTAACCAGCAGGAACCCGATGATGATGGTGTTGTTAAGCTCTTCAAGGGTGCTCCTGGTGAACCTCGACTGTTCGCCTGTAAGTTCTACCTTCAGGTCAGGGGGATAAGATGTTTTCTGCATATCTTTAATAATGCCCTTGATCTTGTCAGAGGCATTAAGGAGGTTGGCACCGCTCTTTTTAATGACATTAAGGGTGATCACGTTTTTGCCTTCAAAGCGTGCAAAGCTTTCCTGTTCTTTATAGGAATCCCTTACTTCAGCAATATCTTTAATGTAAACTGTAGCCCCGCTGGATGATTTAAGGATGATGTCATTGATCTCCTCGGGCGACTTGAACTGCCCGGTGACCCTCAGTGTGCGTTTCAGGCCGAAATTCGTGACAGTGCCTGCCGAAACAGTAACATTTTCAGCTGCAATTGCATTCTGGATATCCCTGAATGAAACAGATGCAGCCTGCATTTTGTACATGTCGACATTTATCTGGATCTCGCGGTCCAGCGCGCCTACAATATCCACGCGTGTGATCTCGGAAAGGGTCTCTATTTTATCCTGGGCATCCTTGGCGTATTTTTTAAGCCTCTGCAGGTCATAATCCCCCGAGAGGTTGATATTCATGATCGGGATCTCCGAAATGTCAACTTCAGCAATGTCAGGATCATTCGGAAGGTTGTTCGGGAGTTTCGATTTTGACTTGTCAACGGCATCCCTGACCCTCTGCTTTGCTTCGGAGACCGGGATATTGGTTGTGAATTCCACTACGATCGAAGAGAAGTCCTGGATCGAATTGCTGGTGATCTTTTTAACGTTCTGTATCGATTTGCATTCCTTTTCAATGGGCCTGGTCACCAGGTTCTCCATGTCTTCGGGAGAAGTGCCCGGGTATACGGTGTTTACGATGATTGTAGGGATGACGATCTCAGGGAACTGCTCCTTTGGGATATTGATGTACGACAGTATCCCCAGCATGGTGATGATAATAGTAAGCACATAAATGCTCGACTTATTATCGATGGCCCAGCTGGTGGCAAAAAATTCTTTCAGTTTTTCTGGCTTCTTCATAGTAAATCAGGTCTTTAGAAGGAAATCAATTGACCGTCGTAAAGGTCTTTATAGCCGGTGGTGATCACTTTATCCCCTTCCTTAAGGCCATCCAGAACTTCGGTAAGTCCGTTGTACGTGATAAACGGAGTGACAATGCGTTTCCTTGCATAGGTCTTTCCGCCATTTACCTCGGCAATAAAAACAAAATGCCCTTCATCTTTGGCAGTCTGTATGTAATTCTGGGGGATTGCCAGGCTGTTTTTATTATCGTAATCCTTGATCCTTACCACGGCGATCATATTTGCCCTGAAAGTCAAACCCGATGCCGGGGGAAGCATTGCCTCGACAGTGAATGTACGGTTGGTGGGATTGATGTATTTGCTTGAAAAACTGACAGTGGCGTTCAGTTCCGTATTCAGGTCAGGGAGGTAAACCTTGACCGGGTCGCCTGTCTTGATCTTGTTGGAATAAGCTTCGCTGACGTCTGCGACTGCCTTGGCCCTTGAAAAATTAACGATCCTGAAACAGGGCTGGGCTGAGGCAGGAGATGCCATCTGCCCGACCTTAATAGGAATATCCTCAACGGTTCCTTCGATTGGCGAAACTATTCTTGCCATGTCAAGCTGGTCCTTTAAGGTATTCATTTTCCCTTCAATGGATTCCTTGGTATTTTTCGCACTGAGATACTGTGCCTCGGAACCTATTTTCTGGTCCCAGAGGTTCTTCTGGCGGTTGTACATTTCGGTGGCATAATCGAGGGAAGTCTGGAGTTCCTTTAAGGTTTGCTTGAGGACTTCATTGTCCATATCGGCAAGCACCTGGCCTGCAATCACATGGTCACCCTGGGTTACATATATCTTCGTTACAACTCCTCCCTGGTTGCGAGGGACAACCCCTATATTTTCATTCCCGTCTATCCTGCCCTGGACTTCTATGTAATGTTCAAACTGTCGCTTCACCACATCCATGGTTTTCACGATTGTCGCAGGCTGGGTTCCCTGAGGGTTGATCTCAATTTCAAGTTTGGTAATCTCGGTGGTAAGTTTGTCTCTCTGCTTTTTCAGCTCCTCAAGCCTGGCCTGTTTATTTCCTGAATTGCTTCCGCAGGAAACCAAAAATATGATCATTCCGCTGACCAAAAGTATCTTCTTCATCACGTATTGTTTAAATCGGTTTTTGTAATAAAAGTCCGGTTTTACTTCAAACTGCAAAGATATCAAATTTCCTGCAGTTAAAAACTTTCTATAGAGAAATCGTTTCCGCTTTTCCATGACATATTCAAAAAAGCTGTCGACGGAAAATGGATTATTTGCTACACTTGCGAAATACAGCTTGTAATCTGCTGTTTGTTGATGTACTTTTGGATCTTATTTAGAAATTATGAAAAATTTCATTTTGTTCAGTTTTGCTGCCTTGATTTTGATGTCTTCCTGTCATAAAAAATCTGATGACATCCCACAGTCAGGTATGAAGACATTGAAAGTAAGCAATACGTTCACCTGGAATACTTCCGACAATATCCAATTCCGCTTGCATAATATCCCTGCCGGTGTCGTCAGGATCTCATCCGGAGATGAAAGTCGGCTTTATATGAAAGCTTTCTTTGCAGTGAATGCTTCTGATTATGATTTTTCCCTGGCCTTGCCGACATTTGAAAATAATGTAATGATCAACTCAATACTTGTGCCTGTAAGCAGGCCCCTGACCGACTTTACTTTCCCGTCAACAAAAAGCCAGTCGGTGAATTATTCCATGAATTTTAACGGGACTACCGACTGGATTTCAATACCGGCTTCCTCCGGGCTGAATTTCCCCAACAAGTGTTCATTTGAAGCCTGGGTAAAACCAACACGCCAGCAGTCGGTCAAGATTTTACAGAAGGGAGACTGGGACGGTTGCGGGCTGGGGCAGGATGTATATAAAGGTTTCCAGGTCAGCATTTACACCGGGAACTTTACATCGACCATGATCAATTGGGGGGCAGGACAACCCACCCTGAACACCTGGTACCACCTTGCAGGTGTCTACGACGGCAGCACGCTTTCGCTTTATGTGAACGGCGTTCTTAAAAATTCAGCCTCTTTAAGTTCGGTTCTGGTCAACAACGCCAGGAATATCTCGATTGGATCAGATAACGGCGGGCAGAAGTTTTTCCAGGGCCTGATCGATGAAGTGAGTATCTGGAACATTGCCCTTACTCCCCAGCAGGTCAATGCAAGCATGTCGGCACCATGGACTGGAAGTGAAACCGGTATCAAAGCCCTTTGGCATTTCAATGAAGGAAGCGGAAGCACGGCAACCGATGCAACTGCCAGCCATTATAACGGAACGATTACAGGAGCATTATATAATACCGATGTAAGCTATGCATTGAACAGCGACAGTGATGGTGACGGCGTTCCCAACAGTTATGATGATTACCCGAATGACCCTGCAAGAGCATATAACAATCCATTCCCGTCGAGCGGAAGCGGAAGCCTGGCGTTTGAAGACCTCTGGCCAAGCCAGGGTGATTATGATTTTAACGACCTTGTTGTGAATTATCACTTCAATACCATCACCAATGCACAAAACAAAATTGTGGAATGCGATGGCACTTTTATCCTGAGGGCTGCAGGGGCTTCTTTCCCCAGCGGTTTTGGATTTCAGCTGGCCAATGGGAATATTCCTTCTTCAGCAATAACAGTAAGCGGGTATTCCATCTTTGACAACTATATTACACTGGCTGCAAACGGACTGGAATCAGGGCAGAATAAACCAACCGTCATTGTTACCGACAATGACTTTAAAGCATTAAACAGTGCTGACGGCATGATCAATACCGTTATCGGCCTTCCCTATTTACCCCCCGATACTATCAGGATTACAATGTTGTTCTCACAGAATACCTATTCCGTTTCCGATCTCGACATCGGCAGCTTCAATCCATTCATTATCCTCAACAGGGACCGCGGCAAGGAAGTTCACCTGCCCGATCTCGCCCCCACTGCGCTTGCAAACACGGCAATCCTGGGAACAGGCGACGATACGAGTATTCCAGGGTCGGGAAGATATTACAAAACCGCAAATAACCTTCCATGGGCTATAAGTATCTATGAGAACTTTGATTATGCAAAGGAATCTGCCGACATCCTCCTCACTTACCTTCATCTTGGCCAATGGGCTACAAGCAACGGGGTTTCCTATCCTGACTGGTATAAAAACCTTTCAGGTTACAGGAATGCATCAAATATCTACCAGCACTAAGAGTTGAAAGCAGCCTGAAACTTTTTACCCAAAAAAAGTTTCCCTGATATTATTTTTTATCTTTGTCTTATGAGCGACAAGGTTCAAAGCATATTGGGTCAGGTAAGCAGGCTATACCACCGCTACGGCATCAAAAGTGTGACAATGGATGATGTTGCAAGCCATCTGTGTATTTCCAAGAAAACTTTATACGAATACTTCGAGGATAAAAAAGACCTTGTGAGCCAGGTGCTCCTTACAGAACATTCAGGCAATTGTAAGTTGTTTGATGAGATACTGAATCTCAAATTGAACGCCATTGAAGAACTATTCGAAATATACAAGTCGATCAAGAAAATGATCCAGGATTATAATCCATCGATGGATTATGACATCCGGAAGTATTATCCTGATCTTTTCATGAAAATCAGGGAAGTCAGGCGCAGGAGCATGTTTGAGAATACCCTTAAGAATATGAATAAGGGAAAGAAAGACGGGCTTTACCGAAAAGATCTTAATGCTGAAGTGATCGCCAGGCTTCATCTCTTCAGGATAGAGAGTCTAGTTGATAATGATTTGTTTTCGGCCGACGAACTCAATTCTTTTGAAATTTTTCATGAGTTGTTCATTTATCATCTGCATGGAATTATGAGTAATAAAGGCCGGGAGTTTTATTTAAGAAATTTTGAGAAATTCAGGGGAAGCATCGAATAGCAGTGTATCATAATGTCAAATAGATAATCAGACATACAGGCAACCCTGAGGATTAAGGATTGTCTTAAACCAAGTCCTGTCAATGGTCATCGATGAGAAAATAGTGAAGGACTGTATTGCAGGTAAACGCCAGGCGCAGAAATTGTTATTTGACACATTTGCCCCTTTAATGCTTGGTGTTTGCATTCGTTACTGCAGGGACCGTGATGAAGCTGAAGACATTTTACAGGAAGCTTTTATCAAGGTCTTTCAGAATATTCACTCCTTCCGCGGAGAAGGTTCACTGACCGGCTGGATCAAACGGGTTGTGGTCAATCATGCGATCAATTACATTAATAAAAGAAATAAGATCGCGCGTCATGAAAAGATTGATGAGATCAGGGAGACAGAGATCATAGATATGAATGAGGTCATCGAATTTCCTGAAGAATATAACCCTGCATTACTGTTGAAACTGATACAGGAACTCCCTTCGGGTTACCGTACGGTTTTCAACCTTCATATTTTTGAAGATTACGGACATAAAGAGATCGCGGAAGCGCTTGGCATATCGGAGAATACTTCAAAAACTCAATTATTCAAAGCCCGGAGATGGCTGAAGAATAAAATTGAAGAAAACAGATTGAAAAAGAACTTAAAATAAAATGAGTCAACCATCAAATAATTCCGGATCAGGAAAGAATCTTGACGACCTGTTCAGGGAATCCATAGGGAAGCAGGAGTTCACTCCATCACCCCGCGTTTGGAAAAGCCTGAATTTGAAGTTGCTGATCAGGGAATTGGAACATTTTAATTTTATCAATGTTTCCAAGCTGGCCATCCTGTCTGCAGCGGGAAGCATTATCGTCGTCGCCACGCTCTCTTATTGGGCATTTTTCTCCGGCAATGCTTCAACTTCGATGGTGAGCAGCGTTGTACCTGAAAAGGTAACGGTTCCCCCATCCACCCAACAAAATATTTCCGGAAAGCTTATGCCGGAACCTGGTAGTGCCTCATCGAAACCCCTTGCCCATCAAGAAATTAAGGAGGTAAAACCAATTCAAACTACTATCGTTCCCGCCAGGCAAAAACAGTCAGGAGGCTCGCTGATAGCGTCCAGCGCAAAAATTGAAAAAACCCTTACTGTTTCAGAACCATTTTCAAGCCAGCCTGTACAAAATAACGGTGAAACAATAGCCGCAGCGGCCAATTCCGATATCAGCTCCCTCGACCCCCTGGGTTTCTCAACTTTTGACGTTTCACCCTCATTGGATACCATCAGCTTCATCCGTTCAGGTGAAGTATTTAAATATGTCCGCGAAAAAATGCCCGTTCCTTCATTCTTCTCGGCTGACATCGGCCTTGCACCCGAGATGGCATTATACCGTTCAAACGGAACCGGCACAAGTGAATTCAATTACTGGGCCAATGCCGGGATCGCCTATCATTACTCCAGGTTTTCGATACGCACAGGCCTGGGGCTCGGATACACCTTTGATGAAGGAAGTTACAGGTTACAATACCGCAGTAACGACAGTGTTAGTTTTTATAAGGAAGTCATTGGATATTATCCCGATCCTTCCGATCCCTCCAGGATCATTTATGTCACAAGGAATCACGCATTATATGACAGTGTGACCCATATTGCAGATGACCGGACCCGCAACCGCTACACCTACCTTCAGATCCCTCTGTTGCTCGGTTATACGATTTTTGAGACTCCCAGGCTCTGCCTTGGCATCGAAGCCGGCCCTGCAATTTCTTTCCTTATCAATGAAAAGAAAGCCCAGGCTGATATCAACATCCCGAATGGCAGGTTAATTAAGCTTGACGATAACTCAACTTCAAGACTGCCAACCAACTGGCAGCTATGGGCAAGGCTGACAATAGAATACCAGTTTACAAAACACTGGGGACTGATAATCAATCCTTATTACAAGTATTTCCTTACATCACCGGCACAATCGCCGGAAACAGGGAACCGCACAACCCAGGCTTTTGGCCTCGATATTGGCATTCAGTACCAGTTCGGAAGAAAAAGCAACAAAAAATGAAGGTAATAAAAGTATACTTTCTACTGCTCGTCCTGGTATGTGTTACAGCCGCTGTTGATATGCCTGCGCTGGCAAATACAATGTCAAACAGCCAGATCAAAGCAATTAATGTAATTGTCAGCGGACAGATACTGAATGATTCAACCGGCAATCCTGTTAAGAACCACAGTGTATTTGTAAATGTGCCGTATATAGGATACAACTTCACGGTATATACCGATATAAACGGGAATTATGCCGATACCATCCACAACCTGCCGGGGCTGGGAGATACAGTTTCGGTGAGTACTTACGATTGCCACAACGTATTTCATGTCCAGTCCCAGCCTATTCATTCATACAGCATAATTATTAACTTTTTTATCTGTGAATCATTCAATCCACAATGCTCTGCTGAATTTATTGTAAAACTTGACTCTTCATCAGTCACTCCAAACACATTTAGGTTCTTTGACCTGTCAACCGGCAGCCCCGACCACTGGTCATGGGATTTTGGCGACGGTGCGGTATCAACAGAGAGAAACCCTGTTCACGTTTATGCAACCTCTGTCCATCACAAAGCCTGCCTTACCATTGCCAGGGATAAATCAGGCGCTCCCTGTTCTGACTCTTCTTGCAGGATTATAGATCCCCCAAAGTATTATAGTATAGGCGGTCATGTATTTGCCGGGGACCATCCGATAAATAACCCCGTAAGTACGGGCGATACCGGGGTTGCCTTCCTCTACAAACTCCTGAACAACCATGTGGTGCCATTCGACACTGTAACGTTCACATACCTGGGGTACTATACTTTCCCCCACCTGCTTACAGGTGATTATATCGTCAAAGTTGCACTTACGGGCGGTTCTTTGAATGCATTGAAATATGCGCCCGTTTATTACGTCAGGCAGTTATACTGGCAACAATCATCATTGCTGGGAGTCTCAGATACGAGTATTTTCAACTTTGACATTTATCTTAAAAGGGTTAATGACAGTACGGTTGGTAGCGGAAGAATTTCAGGGAGGGTGCAGCGCCAGGTCCAGACTTCGGCAAGCTTCACCTTATTCCGCAGCGAGGTGCTCCTGCTGGATTCTATTAAAAATATCATTAATTATACACTCAGCGATGCGTCGGGGAATTTCAGTTTCCCTGATATCCCATATGGGAATTACCTGCTTTTCGTCGAATCTACAGGGAAGTTTTCAAAGTTCAGCCAGGTAAGGATCAGTGCGCAAAATCCTGTTGTTGATACCCTCGTTTTGGGTATTTATGATCATACTGTTACAGGTATAAGTGAAGTCACAGCATATGCTTATGTTTCAGCAGGAACCCCGTTTCCCAATCCTTCATCAGCTGCAGTAAACACTCCGCTTACCATAACCAGGCCGGTGGACCTGCTTACCACAGTTTATTCAATCCAGTCAGTCCCCCTGCTTCATTCCCGGTCCCATTTCAACCCGGGATCCTTTCTTATGCTTTCCGACCTTTCTTCATTATCTCCGGGCATTTACATCCTGGTTATCAGGACTTCCGGGGGCGACAGGATCTGTAATGAAAAGATAATAAAATATTGAATTCCTCCAGCAGTTGTTCTGCGGTTGCAAGGTATCAAAGCCAGTCAGAAGCTGTTTCCGGGGAACAGCTTCTTTTTTTTAATGCAAGCATATTTTTTTTATCTTCGTCTTGCCAATTATTATATCCAACATCCTTTTATGAAGGTTTCGGCCGAGGTATTAGACCAATGTTTACTGAACGATCCACGAGGCCAGGAAGCCCTTTATAAGGCATATGCTTCACTCATGTTTGGAATATGTCTCCGTTATGCCCATAACAGGATGGAGGCTGAAGATATTCTTCAGGAAGGGTTCATTAAAGTTTTTAAAAATCTTCCCCAACTTCATTCAAAGGAAGCTATTGACGGGTGGATTCGGAGAATAATGGTCAATACAGCAATAAACTATTATACACAACAACTCAAGTTCCAGAATGAGGTCAGCCTGAAATTTGAATCTATAGATGCAACTTTTCAGGAAGATGCCTTGTCCAAACTTTCATATAACGAACTGCTGAGGATACTCCAGGGTCTTCCTACCGGTTACAGAACCGTTTTTAACCTGTTTGTCATTGACGGATATAATCACAAGGAGATCAGCGAAATGCTCGGCATCTCGGAGAACACCTCCAAATCACAACTCTGGAGAGCCAAAGCTTCTTTGAAAAAAATATTAACCAGGATATTGTAAACGCATGCAGGAAAAGGATACCATAGAAGAATATTACAGGAAAGCATTTACAGAATTCGAGCCCCCGCCGCCTGAACATGCCTGGGGAAAGATAAAGGACGTGATGCATCCCCCGGAAACGAAGAAAGGAAGCATGGAAGGCCTTAAAAAAGGTTTTGCGGGAATTTACCGTTCCCGAAACCTCTTTCCTTTGCTTGCCGCTGCTGCCATGGTATTGCTTCTTATCATGATCTTTTTCTCCTATTCCAACAAGCACAGCATACGGGGTCACGCCTATGCCGGGGAAGCACGCATTTGCATGGGGACTGCATACCTGTTTAAAGTTTACGATAAGGCGAAGCCCCTCGATACGGTGAAATTAATCAGGTCGGTATTGGTTGACAATAATGGTTTTTATCAGTTCAGCGGGATAGACAACGGCCATTACCTGATCCGTATCAATCCATTGGCCGGCTCTGAAATTACGAGGAATTATATCCCTTCCTATTATAACCAGGATTCAGCTTCCGGGGAAGCCATGGTAATCAGGATTCAGAACGAGGATCCCACTTTTGACATCCACCTGATCCCAAGGTAACCAGGCAAATTTCAACGGCCCTGGTCTGTTGCGTACCATTCGGCGCAGGATGAAGAAGTCTCCCTCAATACGAGATGGTGAAGATTTACCCCATTGGGAAGGATTTCCTGAAGCCGGCCTGCAATATCAAGGAGGATATTCTCGCTGGTGGGCTGATAACTGACATACACCACGTTGGTAAATGGCTCTCCTGCGGGTATTGATCCCTTGTCTTTAAAAAGGGAGTGTAAAATGAGTGCATGGTCAAACACGTCAACGATATTTGATTTGATCATGCATTTCAGGTCACCGAAATCCATGACCATCCCGTACTTTGGAGAGTTTGTATCGCTTATGGGCGATCCTGAGACCGTAACGGCCAGTTCATATGAATGTCCGTGGACATTCCTGCATGGGCCGTCATACCCTGCCAGGGCATGTGCTGCCTCAAACCTGAATTCCTTTGTAATCCTGATTGTTGACATTTTCCTATATTTAATTCTGAATCAGATAATTGAAAGATGTTCCAGGACGATCTTCGTGCCTATTGCAATAAGCACAAGCCCCCCTGTAATTTCCGCCCATCTGGGTGAAATATGAATCGACCGCTGACCAACAAACGCACCTATAAGTGAATTCAGAAAAGTGACAAGCCCGATTGTAAACACCGCCAGGAACATATTCACTTTAATGAACCCGAAACTGACCCCGGTTACGAGGGCATCGATACTTGTTGCAAAAGAAAGGGCCACCAGAGTTTTCCATTCACGTATATCAAAGGTCCTTTTTTCATCCTCCCCCTTGAACGACTCATAAATCATCCTGAGGCCAATTAAAGCAAGCAGCCCGAATGCAATCCAATGGTCAACTTTCGCGAGGAAAACATTTGCTGCCGAACCAATGACCCAGCCTAATAAGGGCATCACCGCCTGGAAGAGGGCGAAGAAAAATGAAAACCTGAGAATATCTTTCCGCTGAAGTTTTCTTTGAGCCCCAAAGCTTAAGGAAACTGCGAAGCAGTCCATTGAAAGTCCGACTGCAATCAGAAAAAGTTCAATGAAATTCATCAGGCGGGGTTAATTAGGGCAACGATCTTTTCAAGCCATTCCGCGTCGACAGCATCAAATGAATTCAGGCCCTTGCTGTCAACGTCCAGGACTCCGCAAATTTTTCCGTTTGAAAATTTAAGCGGGACGACTATTTCCGATCTTGAAGCAGAGTCGCAGGCGATATGGCCCGGGAATTTATCGACATCGGGCACGATCACAGTCTTTTTCGCATCCACCCCGGCCCAGCATACTCCGGTATGCTTCTTCAGGACCTGGCATGCAAGGGGGCCCTGGTAAGTCCTGACGATCAGGTCGCCTTTGTTCAGCATGTAAAACCCTGTCCAGTAAAAATACTCCATTTTATTATGAAGCAGGGCGGCAATAGTGGCCATCCTGGCATCAGTGTCGGGGGTTTTGGTCAGGAGTTCCTGTAGCTGGGTGAAAAGCCTGCCGTACCTTGCGTTCTTGCGGGCTGTTTCCATACCCTCAGATCTTCTCAAGTTCAACGGTGAAATGCCTCATGATAGGGGCTTCGCGAACAATTTTGAACCCGCTTTTGATGGTATTCCTCCTGTCCCAGATATTTTTCAATCCGGCAGCAACAAGGTCCATATGGTTATTGGTATATACCCTGCGGGGGATTGCGAGCCGCATCAGTTCCAGCTCAGGGTACCTGTTTTCGCGGGTCACCGGGTCCCGGTCGGCCAGCAATGCGCCTATTTCCACCCCCCTTACGCCTGCTTCAACAAACAGGTGTACGGCAAGAGTTTGGGCTACAAATTCTTCTTTCCTGATATGCGGCAGGAAGCGTTTTGCATCAACGAAAATAGCATGTCCGCCGACTGGTTGCTGAATAGGGATCCCATACCCGAGCAGGACATTTCCCAGGTATTCAACCTGGCGTATCCTGGTTTCAAGGTAATCGAACTCGGTCCCCTCATACAAACCCTGTGCAATAGCGTTCAGGTCGCGTCCGGCGAGCCCCCCGTATGTAAGGTAACCTTCATAGATGATCTCAAAGACGCTTGAACTTTTGTAAAGCTCCTTGTCACGCATGGCAATGAAACCCCCGATGTTCACAATCGCATCCTTCTTGGCGCTCATTGTAATGGCATCGGCATAGGAAAACATCTCCCTTACGATCTCCCTGATTGTTTTATCGTGGTAACCTTCTTCCCTGAGCTTGATGAAATAGGCATTCTCGGCAAACCTTGCCGAATCCATAATGACCTTCTTGCCGTATTTATCGGCAATCTGCCTGACCGCTTTCATATTTTCAATCGAAACCGGCTGGCCTCCCGAAGAATTGCAGGTGATGGTGAGGATGATGAACGGAACCTTATCGGCACTCTCCCTCATAACCTTTTCCAGCTTTTCCAGGTCAACATTCCCTTTGAAAGGATGTATAAGGGTGGTATCAAAAGCTTCATCTATCGTACAATCCACGGCTCGTGCCTTGCGGGATTCGATATGGCCCTTGGTGGTATCGAAATGAGAATTCCCCGGAACAATATTTCCTTCTTTTATCAGAACCGAGAATAAAACGTTCTCAGCCGCCCTCCCCTGGTGGGTAGGCAAAACATATTCAAGGCCGGTGATTTCTGTGATGGCATTCTTGAACTTGAAAAAGGAAGAAGCCCCTGCATAACTTTCATCGCCAAGCATAAGCTCGCTCCACTGCCTGTCGCTCATTGCCCCTGTTCCGGAATCGGTGAGCAGGTCCACGAAAACATATTCGCTTTTCAGGTTGAACAGGTTATATTTTGCATCTTTTATCCATTTTTCGCGTTCCGCCCTGGTTGTCCGGCGGATTGGCTCGACCATTTTGATCCGGTATGATTCTGCGAAGGGAAGTTCCATAAGTGGAATGTTATTTCAGTAAAGCAAAGATATGGATTTTTTTCAAACGATTTTTTTTTGGAAAGTTTGTCCAAATGCCAAAAATGCCGTAGGTTTGCTATGTCAGATAAGCCTGATAAACATACCATAACAAAACAAAATTTTTAGGAGGAAACATTGTATGACTACCCAAACTGAAGCCAAAAAAGGCGTACTCACAAAACTCACCGATCTGCAGGGATTAGCAAAGAACTCAGGAAAGAAAAGATTAGCTGTTGCTGTTGCGCATGATGAACACTGCCTTGAAGCTATCTGTGCCGTTGACAAAATGGGCCTCGTTGAGGCTATTCTCATCGGTAATGAGAAAAAAATAAAAGACATTGCGGCCAAATTGAACCTCGACGTAAGCAAGATGAGGATCATCAATGAAGATGTTGAGGCACTTGCTGTCAGGAAAGCCGTTACCATGGTCAGGGAAAAGCAGGCCGACATCCTCATGAAAGGCTTTGTTTCAACCGCGACCTTTCTCAGGGGCGTCCTCGACAAAGAGAATGGTTTACGCAAAGGCGACGTTCTCTCTCATTTTGCATTGTTTGAGATACCGACATACCACAAACTTCTCGGTCTCAGCGATGCCGCCATGATTCCCGCCCCGGATTTCAAGACCAAGATTGCAATCGTAAACAATGCAGTCGAATTCATGAACAAGCTGGGATACAATAACCCAAAAGTCGCCATCCTTGCTGCCGTGGAGATGGTGAACGAAGCCATGCAGGCAACAATAGACGCAGCCCTGCTTTCCAAGATGAACCAGCGCGGGCAGATCAGAAACTGCATCATCGACGGCCCGCTCGCATATGACAACGCTGTAAGCGCCGCAAGTGCAAAGCATAAAGGCATTGTGAGCGATGTGGCCGGGGATGCCGATCTGTTGATCGCTCCCGATATCGAAGCAGGCAATATGTTATACAAATCCTGGGGGTTCTCAGCCAATGCACAGCTTGCCGCTGTTGTGCTCGGAGCAGCCGCCCCGATTGTTTTGACATCCCGTTCCGACACTGAAGAATCAAAGCAGGCATCCATCATCATGGCAGCTGCCATATAAGGCTGCCGGCATTTCACGCTTTATCTCAGACCATGCAGATAAAAATCCGTTAATTCTATTCTATGGCCAGTAAGCTGTTTACCATCAAACCTATCCAGGAACTTCTCGACGAAGCGGCCGATAACAAGCAGGGGTTCAAAAAGGCCCTTACTGCAACAAACCTGACTACGCTGGGCATTGGTGGCATCATAGGAGCCGGTATTTTTGTCCTGACAGGCCAGGCTGCAGCCCAATATGCCGGCCCAGCCATAGTGATCTCATTTATCATTTCAGGCATAGCCTGTGCATTCGCCGGGCTGTGTTATGCCGAGTTTGCAAGCATGATCCCTATATCGGGAAGTGCATATACTTATGCCTATACAACCCTGGGGGAATTCCTTGCCTGGATCATTGGCTGGGACCTTATCCTTGAATACCTCTTCGCAGCATCTACGGTCTCGGTGGGATGGTCGGGCTACATGGTAAGCTTCCTCAAGGACCTTGGGGTCTGCCTCCCGGTCCAGTTCACAGCAGCTTCAGGGACCACACTTATTGATCCCCCCGGACCAATAAGCTGGGTCCCCAAAACCACAGAGCTGCTAAACCTCCTGACCAAACAGGGTGTCGATGTGGCCTCACTTCCCACGACACATGCCATAATGAATATCCCTGCAATGTTCATTATCGGGATCCTGACCCTGCTGCTTATCATTGGCATCAAGGAATCGGCCAGTTTCAACAATGTCATGGTCATCACCAAAGTCGGGGTGATCATCCTCTTCGTAGTGATCGGTTTTTTCTTCGTGAAAGCTGTCAACTGGAAGCCATTCATACCACCAAACACAGGTGAATGGGGGCACTTCGGCTGGTCGGGCATATTCCGAGCGGCGGGTGTGATCTTCTTTGCCTATATAGGGTTCGACGCAGTCTCCACTGCCGCCCAGGAAGCGAAAAATCCTCAGAAACACATGCCTATCGGGATCCTTGGATCCCTTGGAATATCTACTATCCTATATATCCTCGTTGCCATAGTCCTCACAGGGATCATAGCCTATCCCAGGCTGCTGGTTCCTGATCCTGTCGCCGTTGGGGTTGATTCCATGGGAGACAAAATGTTCTGGCTGAGGCCCATCATCAAGATCGCCGCCCTGGCCGGGCTGAGTTCTGTAATCCTCGTGATGCTTCTGGGCCAGCCGAGGATCTTCTATACCATGGCTAAGGACGGTCTGCTTCCCCCTGTTTTTGCGAAGGTGCATAAAAAATTCAAGACCCCTTACATCAGTTCCATGCTTACAGGATTGGTTGCCATGATCCTGGCAGGGATCCTCCCTATAAGCATACTGGGTGAGCTGGTCTCAATCGGAACCCTGCTGGCCTTCACTATTGTTTGTATCAGCATCATTTTCCTCAGGAAAAAACGCCCCGATATCCCCAGGCCCTTCAAAACACCTTTTGTCCCCTGGGTACCCCTCCTCGGAGCATTGTTCTGTATCGGCCAAATGGCATCGCTTCCCATGGATACCTGGCTGCGGCTCCTGATATGGATGTATATCGGCTTCCTCATTTATTTCATATACAGCATCCGGAAAAGCGTAATCGGCCTCCGCACAGGAAGGGATATATACAGGACCAGGGAAGGCGCCCTGCTTGGCGGAGTGTATGCCGGATATGCAAAATTATTTACCGTAAATCCAATGCTGGTCAGGTTTTTCGCATTGTTGTTCCTGCTGGTCTTTCCTTATACATTGCTCTGGATATTATATCCTCAAATGATAATTCTAAGGATCTCAGTAGCCGCCTCATTAACGATCATCCCTTATCTTATGGCATGGTCGGTTTTTAAAACGAAAAATGCCTGAGACTGAAAAAAATCAAACTGTATGGAAATGGACAATGTCCGGGTAATTGCTATCAACCCGGGATCAACCTCAACTAAAATCGCGGTTTTCCAGAACGACAAAGCGGTCTTCCTGAAAACCATCAAGCACACATCCGAAGAACTGGCGCCTTTTCTAAAGATCTCCGACCAGTTCCAGTTCCGCAAAAACATCATCCTCCAGCAGATGTCCGATGCCGGCATCAACCTTGAACAGGTTAAGGTTGTGGTCGGGCGCGGAGGCGTGCTGAAGCCAATCCCTTCAGGGGTGTACGAGGTCAATGAAATCATGATCCACGACCTGATCCATTCCGAGACCGAGCATGCCAGCAACCTGGGAGGCCTTATTGCCAATGATCTTATCAAAAACATTCCCGGGGCCAAAGCATATATTGCCGATCCCGTGGTTGTTGATGAACTTGAACCTTTGGCCAGGATCGCAGGACATCCACTCTTTAAGAGGGTTTCCATCTTCCATGCCCTGAACCAGAAAGCAATAGCAAGGGAATATGCACGTGCCATCCAGAAACGGTACGAGGATGTAAATCTTATTGTAGCCCATCTTGGGGGCGGCGTGACTGTAGGTGCACATAAGAAAGGGAAAGTCATCGACGTTAACCAGGGTGTTGACGGCGAAGGGCCATTCAGCCCCGAACGCAGCGGGACCCTTCCTGTTAACCAGCTTATTAAAATGTGTTTCAGCGGGGAATATGATATAAAACAGATCAAAAAGATGGTAACCGGCGAAGGCGGACTTGTAGCCTACCTGGGGACCAACAATGCAGCCGAAGTCGAACAAAGGGTAAAAGCCGGGGATGAACAGGCCAAACTGATTTACCAGGCCATGGCCTACCAGATCGCCAAGACCATTGGTGAAATGTACACCGTGCTCAAATGTGAATGCGATGCCATCCTTATCACAGGTGGTGTTGCATACGATAAAATGTTCGTAAGCTGGATACAGGAAAGGGTTTATAAACTGGCGCCGGTCCAGATATACCCCGGCGAAGATGAGATGAGAGCCCTCGCACAAAACGGAATCATGGTCTTAAAAGGCGAAATAACTCCTACAATCTATAACTGATTTAATGGCATGAAACGATTATTCATCATTCTTTCAGGCCTGGTCTTACCGGGCCTTCTTTTTGCACAGACCAAACTTATGAGCATGGAAGAAGCCACTCTCGGCACCGGGCTCACTGCAAAAAACCTCTCCCAGCTTCAATGGAACGGCGATGAAAACAACTGGTTTTTCACAGCGAAAAACTGCCTGGTAAAAGCTTATCCCGATAACACATTAAAAGACACCATCCTCAGGCTTCCGGCCCTGAACAAGGGCTTAAAGGAAGCGAAGGAAGATACACTCTCCCGTTTTCCTTCCATCACAGTATATAAGTCCAATGCGTTCAGTTTTATTTCAAAGAACAAATTCTTTAGTTTTAATCTTGCGGATGGCATACTGCAAAAACTCAATTCCTGGCCCGAAAATGCGCAAAATACAGATGTGGCGCCAAAAACTTTCAATACCGCCTACACTGAGAAGAACGATTTGTTTGTCAGCGTCAAAGGCAAGGAATACAAGGTTGAAACCTCCTTGAACCCCGATGTTTCCTATGGATCCAACAGGGTCCACAGGAATGAGTTCGGGATCAGCAAGGGCACTTTCTGGTCACCCGACGGTGATCAGCTTGCTTATTACTACATGAATGAAACCGGTGTAGCCAGCTATCCCACCGTTGATATCACCGACCCAATTGCAGTCCTCGATGGCACAAAATATCCTATGGCAGGCCAGAAAAGCCATAGCGTGAATATTCACATTTATTCACCTGGTGCAAACAAACATATCGAACTTGAAACCGGGGCCGATACGGCAAAATACATGACGAATATTACCTGGAGCCCCGATGGTGAAATTATTTATATAGCCATCCTGAACCGTGAGCAGGACAGCATGTGGATGAAATCCTACCAGGCTTCCACCGGAAAATTCCTGCGGACCCTGTTCCTGGAAACCGATGCGAAGTACGTGGAACCCCTCAATGGCCCTGTGTTTATAAACAAAGACCCTTCCCGCTTTCTCTGGCTGAGCAGGCGTGACGGCTACAATCATTTTTACCTTTATGAAGCCTCGGGGAAACTCCTCAAACAGCTTACAAAAGGCCCCTGGGAAGTGGGGTCCTTTACTAGTACCGATGCAAAGGGTGAAACGGTATTCTTCATGTGCAATAAGGGTAATCCTATCGGAAGGTCACTGTGTTCGGTTGACCTTAAATCAGGGACGGTGAAAGGGATAACCTCATTTGCAGGCAGCCATAATATCAAGATGAATACAAGCGGGAGTTTCTTCATCGATTCATACTCCAACCCCGGCCTGGCAAGGAAAATTGTGTTGCTGGATGCAGAAGGAGCGGTAAAGCAGGAACTTCTCAGCGATGAAAATCCCCTTAAGGATTATAAGATCGGGGCAACGAGCATCTTTACGATTAAAAACAAGGAGAACACCGATCTGTATTGCAGGATGATAAAACCTGCGGATTTCGATTCAACAAAACATTATCCGGTGGTTATTTATGTATACGGTGGGCCACATTCCCAAATGGTCACCGACAGCTGGCTGGGCGGGGCAGGGCTGTTCCTGAATTACCTTGCCGAACAGGGTTACGTTGTTTTCACGCTCGATAACAGGGGGACCTCCGAACGCGGCAGGGAGTTTGAGCAGGCTGTGTTCCGTCACCTGGGCGATGCAGAAGTGGAGGACCAGATGTGCGGGGTAAAATATCTCAAAGCACTGCCCTGGGTCGACAGCACGAGAATAGGAATAAACGGATGGTCCTACGGCGGGTTCATGACGATCTCGATGATGGTGAGGAGTCCCGGCCTGTTTAAAGTTGCTGTTTGCGGGGGGCCCGTCATTGACTGGAAATATTACGAAGTGATGTACGGTGAGCGATACATGGATACCCCTCAGTCAAATCCCGAAGGGTATAAAAACGCCTCCCTGCTGAATTATGTGAAGAAGCTGAGCGGCAAGCTGTTGATCATTCAGGGTTACCAGGATGGCACGGTGATTCCGCAAAACGGCTTATCCTTCATTAAAAAATGCGTTGATGAAGGGAAGCAGGTCGATTATTTTATTTACCCCGGCCATGAGCATAATGTGAGGGGGAAAGACAGGATCCATCTCAATACGAAGATGTACCAGTATTTTAAAGACTATCTTTAGAGAGTGAATAGTGACTGGTGAACAGTAAACAGTGAATAGAAAGATCTAACATTCACCAGTAACTAGTCACCAGTCACCTTGACCAGAATACCATGAACCTCCGGCTTGACAGCATACAACGACCGACATTGCTGCTGGATGAATCCATTTGCAGGAGCAACATCCATTGGATGGCTGAGAAAGCCGGGAGGCTTGGGGTAAATTTCAGGCCCCATTTTAAAACCCATCAATCGGGACTGGTCGGGGAATGGTTCAGGGAAGAAGGGGTAAGTGCAATTTCCGTCGCCAGTGTTTCCATGGCCAGGTACTTTGTAGATAAAGGCTGGGAAGATATCACGGTTGCATTCCCGTTGAACATCCGCGAATCGAATGAAATCGTTGAACTTTCAGGAAAGGCTGATCTGAATATACTTGTCACGATGGCGGAACCCCTTGAGTGTTTCGGGCAGGCATTGAAAGAGGCCCACCGGCCCCTTGGGGTATTTATTAAGATTGATACCGGTTACCACAGGACGGGGCTGAGTTCCACCGAGAATGAAAAAATAGAAAGCATCATCAATACCTGCCGGAAACATTCGATGCTGACGTTCAATGGGTTCCTTACCCATACCGGTCATACATACAATGCCAGGGGGAGGGACGAGATTGAAATGATAAGCAGGGAGGCCTTCTACCAGCTCAAATCATTAAAAGACCAGTTTGACAGCGGACCCGGCGACCTGATGCTTTCTGTTGGCGATACGCCGGCATGTAGCCTTCTTGAAGATTTTGGTACCATGAATGAGATCCGGCCCGGAAATTTTGTCTTTTACGATGTGATGCAAACTGTGATCGGAAGTTGCGGGACAGGCAGCATTGCTGTTTGCCTGGCCTGTCCGGTAGTCTCAAAAGAGCCCTCCAGAAATGAAATTGTCGTGTACGGAGGGGCTGGTCATTTATCGAAAGAATCGGTTTTTTATAAGGGAAAAACCATTTTCGGTTTAGTCTGCAGCCTTTCAGCCGGGGGCTGGTCAGAGCCTCTCGATGATTGCTATGTCAGCGCTCTTTCCCAGGAGCATGGGGTCATAAAAGTGAGCAAAGAGGTGTTTGGTTTGCTGAACCCCGGCGATATGCTCGGGATACTTCCTGTTCATTCCTGCCTTACCGCCCAATGCATGGGCAACTACCTGATCAACGGAAACATCGTTGAACCACACATGTAACCATCTCATTTTCTTCATCTTAAAATTTCGTCGGTTTTTTTCCCCCGTTCGTCGTGTTTTAATGGAATTTCATCGATTTTTTGATTTATCAAGTCTAAATTAAGTTTAAATTTGCATCTTAATTATTTAATTTTCAATGTTTTGTTAAATTTTTGTTAAATGAAACCATGATGTCATAATGACTGTAACATTACCCTGAGGGGTTCGTCTTATGTTCGAATCAAGTTTAAACGACAAAGAAACAACAGAACCAAAAATCAAAACTAATGAAAACTACATTTTATATAATAGTGACCTTTTTAGGATTACAGTCCAGTCTTCTCTTTGCAAACGGCAGCTCAGCTCAAACAATGAATCCCGGGCTGCTTTCATACCATTCAATTGAGACTTCAGGTTCAACAGTGGAAGCTTCGGCTTTCATCTTGTCAGACCTGAAGGAATTAGCGCCTGTATGCCCCGGTGAAGCCGATTTCAGCGACAATGATTTAGCCGTTGTAAGTGTGGCAGCACCAGGTACACTTGCACCTGTAACTCCTGCTGAAGCTGACTTTAGCGATTCAGATGTTGATAATCTGAATTTACTGCTTCAGGACCTTGCCCCTTCAACTCCAGGCGAAGCTGATTTCCCCGATATCGATCCCAGCAAGTCAGGTGAAAACGGGGTCCTTGCTCCGGTAAATCCAACCGAAGCATCATTCGAGGAACTTCTTTAACTCATCATATCTATCCCCTTGAAATGAAGGAAGGGGCTGTCTCAGAATACAGAGACAGCCCCTTTTGACATTAAATCAGGATGGTTCATGAAAGTGTTTTTAACTTAAAAACATTTAAATTGCATCATCTTCAAATGCCCGTATTGACCCATGTATGATTTATTAACTGCTTTAGCCGTTCTTGTCGGAATATTTGGTACCATACATTTGATTTCTTCCTATTGGAGTTTCCCTAAAAAAAGAAAAAAACAGTAATTTGTTTCTTGGATCTTTTTCATCGGAAATCAGAATCCATGCCCCTGATTAATAAACATATATCTCTTTGAAGCTGACCCAGGAAGGTGATTTTGTGACGGTTACTTTTATTTGCCTTATATTGGTTAAATCACTAAACGTTGCTGAATTGGTCTGGCCATTTTTCCCATAATAGGCTTCAGTTTTTGTTGAAACCAAATTTCCATATTCATTGTAAAAACTGAAATCCATGCTCACCTGTCCTTCTGGCGACATGTTGTTTACCCAGCTTATTTTTGAAATACTATGAGAATCGCGTAATGTCAATTTAATCCACTGAGGTGCGAAACCACCGGCAATCCACTCTGTTTCAACATTTCCATCCACTGCATTTGCACACTTTTTTTCTGGTTTATACTCCTTACTGCATGAACAATCTTTAATAGTTAAAGGAACCAATTCATCCTCATCGTCATCCTCATTCGATTTTTTTGATTTCTCAGATTGTCTTGTGAAATCTCCCTTTCCGAACTCTCTTTTGTCCACACAATAATAGGTCCCGTTCTTGTATTCGTATAAAGTAGCTGTGATATAAAAAAAGCCAGAGGGAAAATTTGATTTTATATCACGGGTAATTTCGTTAATTTTTATCTCTTCCTTATTAGTTAATGGGTCGAATTCTTCTTCAAATAAAATCCATCCATGTATTTGATCCTGATATGGAACTTTAGTCGCCCAAACCAGAACTTTTAAGCTATTTGATCTTCGACCAGAACCATTATAAACGTTTATAGTCAGACTTATTTTTCCGTCCTCAATAATAACATGCCCATAACCTTTCAGTCTTAGCTTTTCAGCGAATAAATTTCCCGGACAAACGATTGCTGAAATGTATAGGATTACAACTAACAATTTTTTCATTTTAAGCTATTATATTATTTAATTCATAAATTACATTCCAATACACTTTAATCCTTAACACACCTGACAGAAAACCCACAGACCTTTGCTGCAGTATTGACCATCTCAACTTTAGATTCACTACCATTCGTCCCCATAACCCAGGCGGAATTTGTTCCGGTTTCGGTAGACGTCCAGAATGTGGCCCTTTCTCCAGCGGCTGCAAATCCACTCCCGGCTTGCCAGCCTCCATTAAGTGCATTAAAACCCGAATGTCCTCCATTCATTAAACTTGAGAATAATCCATACCCGTCATTTTTTATCTGAGTCATCAGGCTCTCAAACTCGGATTTATCAGGCAGGTGCCAGCCACCGGGGCATGCTTTTTGTGCATCCTGCCATGAATATAGCGTGCCATATTTCTGACAATTCTCTGATTTATTATCATAGCACACGCCATAACCGCCTGATTGATAATTCAAATTTTCAGCCATCCATAGTTTGTTTCCAATAATAACTGTTTTATACGTTTTGTTATCCCTGCTGTCAACCAAATTATCATTGCGCAAAGGAGTCTGACTCTGCGATGGGTTATTTCCAGACGGATTTGAATTTTCACCCGAAGGAGTGTTATCCTCTTTTACACACCTTACAGAGAGCGCATTATCAGCGAGAAAATAGAGACCCGTAAATAATGAACTCTTTCTGAAGTGGGCATAATAATACTGATAATTTTGTGCGTTATAGACATCTGAGGACCAGAAAAGTGCGTCCTTATCCAAACACAACCAGCTTCCAATATATTTTGCTATATCAACATCTGAAATATTATAAGCGAGGCTGAAATCAAACTGTTCATCTCCTGTAAATTTTCGAGAAGAAAATGATCCATATCCTGACATAAGCAGATTGAAATTATTTGATTCTAATGTGTTCAGTGCGTTTGTTTTCCCGCCTGCTGAATTAAATAATTCCGACCATTCCTTGGCTGTAGGTAAACGCCAGCCTGAAGGACATGCATACCTTTTTGCAATGGTCCATCCATATAATCGCCCATATTTTTTACAATTCGCTTCTTTATCATTATAACACCATGAACCATACTCGACCCATGTGTCTTCGGGTGAAAAGTATCCAGTAAGGTCAGGATCTTCATATTTCCACCGGAGATTCTCAGCCATCCACCATTGATTACCGATTTTCACAGTTTTATATTTTGTCTGGTCTCTTTCATCAACAAAATAGCTGGTTTCCTGTGCTTTACTAAACAAGGATATAAATAAGAATAGTGATAAAATTGAAATTCTTTTCATACCTGCAGTTTTTCGATTAGTTAATTATCCTTCAAACAGCGAACACTTATTTTGCAACATGATACGCCTGAATGTTTAGAAGACCTTTCCACGTTATTATCTTCATAATATACAAATCGAATAAAATAACAGCCATCATAATCATGACATTTAGTGGAACTCCACCAGTCGCCTTCTTGCCCAAAACCACTACCATACTTGCGGTCTCCTTTCTGACCTGCCGGGAGAGCTGTAAAACCCGATTCATTGGTTGCGCCTGTATTTGGGTCTTGCCAATTGGTTATTCCTGTTTCTTTCATTTTACCACCCGCGACTTTTTCACCTCCCAAAAAATTAGTCAGTTTGGTCCATTCTGCATCGGAAGGTAAATGCCATCCTGATGGGCAGGCTTTTAGTGCCTCCTCAGAAGAATAATAACAACCATAAGATTCAATTGAGGCACATATGGTACTCTCAGAAAATTTATACCTGAGATTCTCGGCCATCCAAACCTGCTTGCCGATTTTAACGGTTTTATAACTTTTTCCATCCCGGGAATCTGTATAAGAGGCGGTAGACTGAGCGTTTACACCAATTGCAATAAACATAAGTGCAATTGTGATGGATAAGGATCTGATGTTCATAAACTCGGTGTTTGTTTTCATTTAAAACTGTTTTGTTAAAACACATATATCTCTTTGAAGCTGACCCAGGAAGGTGATTTTGTGACGGTTATTTTAATTTGCCTTATGTTTTTCAAATCAGTAAAAGTCGCAGAATTAGTCTGACCATTTTTAGCATAAAAAGAATCACTTTTTGTTGAAATCAGATTGCCGTCTTCATTATAAAAATTGAAATCCATGTTTACCTGACCTTCCGGAGACATGTTGTTTACCCAGCTTATTTTATAAATATTACGAGAACCTTCTAATGTCAATTTAATCCACTGAGGGGCAAAACCACCGGCAATCCACTCTGTTTCAACGTTTCCATCCACAGCATTTTCACATTTCTTTTCTGGCTTGTACTGCTGGCTGCATGAACAATTTTCAATCGTTAAAGGAATCTGATTCAGGGTGGATTTATTTTCAGACTGATTTGAATATCCAATTAAAGGATCATTGCTGGCAACTCGAAAACCAAGGCCACCAAATCTATCTGAAGGTGGGCGGGAACATCTATCTTTAATAATAACTAAGTCACCACCCCAAAATCCACCTCGTACCACTCGCTCTTTACCATTAACAGGGCCCTTCGGATCAGAAGATGGGCTTCTATTATAATAGTTTTCATCATACCAGTCATTGCACCATTCCTCTACATTACCACTCATGTCATATATGCCCAATTCATTAGGTCTTTTTTGTCCGACAGGATGAGTCTCATTACCCGAGTTGTTACCCCACCACCCCACTTCCAGTGGGTAAATACCACCACTTACGTACGGATATCCTTTACTGCTAATTCCCCCTTTTGCGGCATACTCCCATTCAGCTTCGGTAGGGAGGCGGTAGTTTTTACCTGTTTTCCGGCTGAGCCACTCACAATATGCAACAGCATCTTTCCAGCTAATATGGATCACCGGATGGTTGTAATCGTTTTGAGATCTGGGGTTCCCCCGAACGTCGCATCGCCAATTTACACCACCTTTCAATTCAGGTTCATCACCATATATAACCCAGCTGCCTCCATGCTTATCAGCATAGGTCTGGAACCCGGTTTCATTGATAAATTCTTCAAATTGCCCCACTGTGATTTCGCATTTTCCAATATAGAAGCTGGTAAGTATCACATAATGAGGCTTTTCTCTATTATAAATAAAATAACTACTACTGTCGCCCATTATAAAAGTACCCCCTTTTACGAAAACCATTTCGACTAAATTGGTCCCGTTATCCTTGCTGTTTTGCGCTTGAATTACCTGAAAAGAAAATGGATCAAAATAAAATAAACCCATCAGGAGGAGCCGGGAAATCCAAATTGTGCATTTATTTTTCATAACGATGTCCTTTTATGGTTTTCATTTACTGGCTTATTTCGAAAGCATTGTTAATTAAATAACAAATATAATACTAAAATATAAAACTAACAATTACCCAACATTTTTTTTAACTAACAGGGATTGATTACCCTCAAAGGAGAATAAGAATGATAATACACTTTGTTTGAAGGGAAGTGATATATTAATGGAGGGTAACAAATGGCAATAAAAAAGCCCGCAAATTGCGGGCTTCGACGATTCAGGGAGCCTCTCAGGGGACTTGAACCCCCGACCTGCTAATTACGAATCAGCTGCTCTACCAACTGAGCTAAAGAGGCAATAGGTAAGGGCGATCCAATGAACCGCCCTTTGTTTTGGTCGGGATGAGAATATTCGACATAAGAAAACGAACTTTCAACACCCCATTGGTATTTTCAACTAAACCAATACTTTCAGAACGATACTTGTCAACCAAAAATCACAATTCAACGAAAATGTTGAAAAATAAACGAGATTATTGGTTCATTATTGGTTCATTTTTGTTATCTTTGAATAAACAAAGACAAAAAGACCCGACAAAAGTACAAAATTTATGAAAAAGTCGACAAAACTGGAATGTAAAATTATCGTTTTTAGAAAAGTTCTTCATATCTACTATTCCTATCAGGGTGATAAGTTGAGGTATTCAACGGGTATCACTCCAAAAGATGAAAAAAAACACCAACGGGAACTTTTGGTTCAAAAAGGAAGGATTGATAGTATAATACAGGATTATTTCATTAAGAACAACCGGAAACCAACTGTCCAGTACATCAAAGATGAATTAAAAAAGGAAGTTCGTGTAGATACTAATCTATTACTTGACCATTTTGACGATTACTATACATTCATCCAGAATAAGAGGATGAAAAAATCTTCATTGAAAGATTATAAGTCCTGTCAAAATTCACTTATAAGTTATCAGATTATTAAGAAGGTCGTATTGACACTGGAAGACCTAACACCCGACTTTCTTCGGGACTATGAAATTTTCTTGGCTGAAAAACATTCCACCTCTGCCGGGGAAGAAAAAGTAAAAACCAAAGGGGAACTAAATAATAACACTATTAGAAAACGGTTTGATGTCCTTCGGTCATTTTTCAGGTATCTTGTTAACCAAAAAGGTATCCGAATAGAAAAAGAAGTGTTAAAACCTAATACTGTTTCGAGATACGATAATGACCCAGAGGTTCTAACAAGGGAAGAACTTGAATACCTCTACACTTTCACACCCTCAACTGATAATTTAGGGAAGGTTCGTGACATTTTCCTATTCGGATGTATGACATCGTTGAGGTATAGTGATATTGTTTCATTGACAAAAGACAATATTCGGAATAACATAATCGAAAAAGTACCCCAGAAAAGTAAGAAACAACAGGAAAAATACCTTGTACCGTTAAACGATACAGCGTTGACCATACTTGAAAAATATAATTACAACCTCAACATTTTCAGTAATCAGGTTTTTAACCGACTACTGAAAGACCTGATGAAAGAAACAGGTAAATTTGATAATATTGTTACAAAATCAGTTTACCAACTGGAATTTGAAAAAAAAGTAAGTTGTCCGAGATGGAAACTTATCAGTAGTCATACCAGTAGACGAACATTCATCACGAATTGTATTATAAATGGTGTACCGATTGGTTCACTGATGGGGATGACCTCCCACAAAAAGGTGGATACCCTTATGAAGTATGTTAATAAGTACGGGAATGATAATCTTAAATTTGTAAACAAACTACAATTATAATGTCATATGGGAACATTTAATCGGTTAAGAACTTATGATGAACGGTCAATAGAAGGTGAATTACATCACCTCAATAGAATTGTTGGATTAATTGAAAGAGACCTCCTAAATGTTGATATTATTATCAACTGGTTAAGAAAAGGGTACTCTCAACTTTTAGAAAGTGGAGGACCCGATGTTGTTATTGAAGATATTGATAAATTCCAAAAGTTATTGAACAAACTCGATGGAATGGTAAACACCGGACTTTTAGAGTTCCGATATGAAATACAGAATACTGAAAAAAGAACCTCTGGTTCCTCTCTTGAAAATGACAAGTATTACACCTCCACCGAAATTACACACCGATTAAAAGTTGACCGTTCCACAGTAAAGAAATGGTTTGATAAAGGTGAATTTCCAAACCACCGACAAAAGAGTAAGAAAATTAAAGAAATACCATACCATGATATGAAGGTGTTTTTTAACAAACACCCAAAATATAAAGACATTTTCTTTTCAGGAGAGAAAGAATGATACTCTTTCCAGGCGTGACCAAGTTTCTGCCGGTTCCCCCCTGTCACGCCGGTACTACTTGTCCAGAATTCCCAGTTAACAGGTTCTAAACGGGTGGAGCCTCCACCACCTTGCACTGCGTGACCAAGTTTCTGCCGGTTCCCTCTTATCCTGCCGGATGTTTTTTTCCGAATTAATAAACTTCCCAAAATTTCATCAATATAAGGAGACAGTCATTTTTCAAACTGTTCTTTTTTTATTTAACACTTTTATAAACCACGATGAACCTGACAGGTACATGAATTATAATTTTTTTCAATGATTTTCTGGAATGAACCATTCCAAAATTAATATATAGAAGAAAAAAGTACCAGTTATGATTTATTATGTGTTTAATCAAAGTACCTATGTGGATTTTCACACCCTCTTGGAGGTAACAAAAATGAAAAGGACAACCCTCTTTAGATTGGTCAACAATTTACTGGTGGAGAAAATACGACACAAAAACACTCTTCTTTATTCACTGGATGATTTAGTTCAAAAAACTGAATTTTTCACTATTAAAGAATGTAACTAAACAAACAAGGAGAGTATCCCTCTCTCCCTGTCTGTTTCAAAAAATAATCCCATGATAGATGTATATTCATTTTGTGGATTGGTTAGAGTTCCGTTCAACACCAACCCACCCCCTTAATTTCAATTTCAAAGATTACAGTACTGATAGTATATATAAAATTTCTGATGGTCTTCAATTACAAAGAATGAAATATTCCAAGGCAACACATCCCGAAACTTATGGAGATGGGTTCCAAATATTACACGGTTCTAATGGGTACTATGAAGAAATTGGAAAAGTATTTATAAAGAAAGTTCCCACCTCAACAGACCCTATTTTACGATTTCAGTTGGACAATCACATTTTTTATGTATCAGATATTACCAAGATGATAAAAACCCTTGTAGATGGTTTCAAACTAACAAATTTGACAATAGAGAGGTTGGACATTAGTCACGATACAGACGAAGACATGGTCAGTAAATTTAAGGAATGGTACTACGATACAGAATTAACATTCAAAAATAAAAACAAGGTCAGTGTACAGTCAACGGGACCCGATGATTTCAATGTTAAAATTGGAAGTATAAAGTCCCACAAATCCTGTATCTCTATATATGACAAAACAAGAGAAATTAATAAAACCAAAAACAAGGAGTATATAAGAAAATCACACCAGAATGTTTTCGGGTGTAAAAACATTTTCCGAGTGGAGGTTAAACTATTTGATAAGATATTGAAGGAATACCCAGACCTGAATATAATGTCACTCAACAACAAGGATTATTTAGAAACAATCTTTAATCAATTCTATAAAAGATTAGTTCGTTTTACAAATAAGGATGGGGTGGAGGTGGATATTATTCCGTTATCAAATGAAGGGAAGTTCATTGAACAAAAGAAGAAACCCCGTAATAAGGGTGGTAGTATAAAGATTAAGGAATATATAAATTTTCTGGACAAAGAAAGTAACTCAAAAGAATTCCAAAGACACAAAAAACCATTATCAGAGGTACGAAGTATCCTGATTAACAAATATGGTCTTGAAGTCTGGGATAAACTCAACCAAATGAAAAAGAAACAACACTAATCCATTGTAAAATAATTATATATAGTTATGTACCCTGTTAGTATAAGGGATGGTGAAAAGGTGGGGGAGGTCTTATTAGGGGGTTCCCTCCACCCACCCACACCGGGATAGGGATTTATAATCCTGTGGAGGTAGGAACAAAAGGTTCCTGCCGGATCCAAATTACAAGGGGACCTCCACCAAAAAATAAGTAGTCAAACCATGATAAGAACATTTGAAGAATTTGAAACACAATCTAAAACTCTCCAGAGGAAACAAGAAGATTTGAAAAGACAGAAAGAAGAATTAAAACGACAAAAGTATAAGTTGTTACTGACCAAATTAGAAAAAAGGAAACAGGAATTACAATCTAAAATGACCCGTACCTCAACAGAGAAATAAATATCCAATGTTGAGGGGGAGGGGACCCAAATTTTTATACTTTTATCAATTCAAAATTCCAATGAATGAAGTTCGAAAGAGGTACGACCAATAAGGTAAGAGAGAAGACATTAGAGTGGATAAGTACCACATTCCCCAAGTTTACCAAAATTCTCACAACAGGACTTCCTGAATATGATGACAGGGTGGATGGATGGAGAGTACCATTACATACCAAAAATTCCAAACTACTTCTTGTTGGGGAGGTAAGATTTGACAGGGAGGGAGAAAATATTGTTGAGGTGACTAAAAAGGAACTTATAACCGACAGAGTAAACAAGTTCAAGAACCATAAAACCAAAAACAAACATAAGTCCTCCACAAAAAAGTTGTTTTATCCCGCTCCAATACCTAACCATGTTATACTTGGTGATGCCATTAAAGTTTTGGAAGATTTCCCCCCTGATACAGCTCAACTGGTTTTCACCAGTCCCCCCTATTATAATGCCAAACCAGAGTATTCCGAATATCTGGATTATCAGGAGTATCTTGATTTTTTACGAAAGGTGTTTGTTCGATGTCATAATGTATTATCGGAAGGAAGGTTTTTCATCCTCAACATTTCCCCTGTTTTGATTAAAAGAACATCACGGAGTACATCCAGTCAAAGAATTGCGCTACCATACGATATCCATCCTATCCTAACCCAGATAGGTTTTGATTTTATAGATGACATTATCTGGGTAAAACCAGAGGGTGCCGGTTGGAATTTAGGAAGGGGTAGAAGGTTTAGAGCCGATAGAAACCCACTCCAATATAAACCAGTTCCAGTGACCGAATATATACTTGTTTACAGGAAACGAACTGAAAAACTCATTGATTGGAATATTCGAAACCATTATAACAGTGAATTGGTTGAGGGGTCAAAAATTCTTGGGGAATATGATGTAACAAATGTTTGGAAGATACACCCAAGTTCTAACAAACATCATCCTGCCACATTCCCCGAAGAACTTGTAAGAAGAATTATTAGGTACTATTCGTTCCAAGATGACCTAATTTTAGACCCGTTCGCCGGGTCAGGAACTTGTGGTCGTGTAGCCGTTGAAATGGGGAGAAGGTTTCTTTTGGTTGACAACCAACCAAAATATTTTGAGTTAATGAGAAAAACTTTTTCAAATTTAATCCCACAGACAACAAGAGTGGATTACGATATTCATGAAGAATTCCAACAAGAATGATATGGACTATTTAGTTGACACCTATCAAAAATGGTTAAACGATAATGTGAAGTTATCGAACGCCTTTTCCCCTAACTCACTTCGAATATTGACCCATCACCTATTAATGGGAAGAAATTACAGGTTAATAACCGAAAACAATACAAAAAGTAAACTATTCTATACCTACCTCTGGATTTCAGATGTAGTAAAGAATGCCAAGGTGGAGTATGGTAATGAATGGAAAGAGAAAGTTGTAACTGATTTATTTAACCTTAAAAAGAAAGGTAAAGAACAAAATCAACTTCTCTATTGGTTGATTGGGGTAACTTCAAAAACCTCAACAAATCTGGGGATTTCAAGAAAAGAAATTCCATCCGTTTTGACTGACCTGATTAACCATATAACCGACCAGTTTAACGAGATTGGGAGATTTGAGGATGTTGATGATACATGGTTAATGTTAATTTCGGGAGCCGCAACCCTAAATATCCGGGGTTCTGAAAAATCCAAAATTGGAAAGTCCCTTGAAAAAGTCTTTATCCGTGCCGCATTGAGTATCATCGGTCTCCAAGAAAATACCGATTTCTGGACAAACATTCAAAGAGATACGGAGGTTGACAGAGAAACAGATGCTGAAGTCGCTACCCAACGAGCCAGAATTAGAATAGAAGTAGGTCTAATCTCTTCGGGTAATCAGGAAGTAACAGAAGATAAGATTGGGAGGGTAGGAAGAAACGGAATGATAATTTTCGATAAGGTTGGAAGTAAAACCAAGATTTACAATACCGCCGATAGTCACCTTGTTAAATTAGTTCAAATCAGAAACAATCAACCATTAGTTGAAATTTATAGACACCTATCTCCACTTGTCAATAGACCTCTCACCCCTCCACCTACAATAGAAAGTGAACTTTTGACCAAGGTCAATGAACTCCCAGACGAAATTTTTAAGATTGAACTGAAAAGAAATTCCGAAAAGAAACAAAAGGGAAACGAAACACCAGAAAACGAGTAAAAATTAACCAATTTTTATCGTTTTTGGTTCATTATTGGTTCATAACAAAAAGAACACCCTGAATATCAAGGTGTTCTTTTTGTATTTGGTCGGGATGAGAAGACTCGAACTTCCGACCCCCACGTCCCGAACGTGGTGCGCTAGCCAACTGCGCTACATCCCGAATTAATACAGGGCTGCAAAGGTAAGAAAAGATTTGCGATTTACGAATTACGACAGGCGATTTATCAGGCAGCATGCCGTGGTCAGTTCTGTTCACTGGCTTCCAGCCCCCGAAGAATACAATGAACTATCAATGCCATTTAAACAGCTTAAGTCCTGCCGTAAAGAAAGTGACACCAATCACAAGCATGATCAGTGAAGGCAGCATGATCTCACCAAACCCTGCCCCTTCTATAAAAATGCTTCTGACCCCGTCGGCCATCATAGTCAATGGAAATTTTTGAATTGCCGGGATACTCCATCCGGGAAAATTATGATAGGAAAAGAAGATCCCCGAAAGCACCATCATGGGCATACTTACCAGGTTGATCAGTCCGTTGCCGATCTCGGTCTTGGCGGTATTGCACGACAGGAACACGGCGATCCCTGCAAAAGCAATATTCCCTGAAAGGAAAAACAGGATCAGGGCGGGCACGCTGCCCTGTATGGTAATATGGAAAACAAGTGATGCAACGAGAAAAAGCAATCCGGATTCAACAAAATTCATTGCAATCCTCACGGTGATCAGGGCCACCAGGAAATTCGAACGTTTCATCGGGGTCGCTATCATCCTGCGGAGAAGCTTTTTGGAACGTTTCTCAATGATATCATAACTCACCCCCCACATGCACGCCATCATAACCCCCATGCAGATCAGCCCGGGCACCAGGAAATCGATATACCGGGTCCCCGTTACATTAAGAGGCCTGATCTCCGTCTCCGATTCCCTGATGATAAGGTCAGGATCCTTCATCAGCTTTGAAAACTTCAGGTAAGTCAGCTGCGCATCAGGGTTCATAGGGTCAAAGTGGTATTGAATTTGTGAACCCGACTCATCCATCACCAGGTTAAGGTTCCCCCGTTTCAGCATCACCATGGCCTTTTTCCAGCTCATGTCGCTGAATATATATTTCGTACCTCCGAGCTTTTCGTCAGGAACCGTAAGCTCACGTGAAATGGAGCCGTCTTTGCCTACTTTCAGTTCAGCCCTGTTCCTGAGCAGGAAAGTCTGTATCACCGAAACACTGTCGGCCGGCGCATGAACAAGATGGTTGCGGCCTATCACGGCGATGGTCACCGTCACATCTTTCTTCTTTGTGAACGCCACGCCCAGCCCGAGCGACATGAGAATGGGGAAGCCAATGCCCCAGAAAAGCACTGCAGGTTCCCTCAGGAGTTCGCGGGCATTCGCAAGTATCAGTTGCCAGAGCTGGCTGTTTCTCAGTTTATTCATTCAGATGTCGTCCTGTCAGTTCTATAAACAATTCATCGAGGTTCCTCGGCGGCCCCTTGTATTCCTGTTTTTCTTCTATGTATGCGGATGACTTCCCCAGCAGGTCATGCAAAGTCCCTTCTTTCAGTATGGTCCCGTGGTCCATGATCACGATGTAATCGCACAACTGCTCCGCTTCTTCCATATAATGCGTGGTGAGTATAAGGGAAGTGGCCGAGGCATCTTTCAGCTTCTTAAGTATCATCCATACTTCCCGTCTTGCCTGGGGATCCAGCCCCGTGGTAGGCTCATCCAGCAACAATATTCTCGGTTTGTTCAGCAGGGCCACTCCCAGGGCCAGACGCTGGCGTTGTCCGCCCGAAAGATTGACCACATAAGCCTGCCGCTTTTCTTCCAGCCCGACCAGGTTCATCACCTCTTCGCAACGCTCGGCACCCAAACCGAAAAAACTTGCGAACAGCCTGAGGGTCTCGAACAGCCTGAGCTTGTCGATGAAACGTGTTTCCTGAAGTGAAAGGCCAATGATCCTGCGTAACTCCTTTTCGTTTCCCTTCCAGGGTTTCCCGGTAATCAGGATCTCCCCCTTGTCGGGCTTCTGTATCCCTTCGATCATTTCAACTAAAGTGGTTTTCCCTGCACCGTTCGGGCCCAGCAGGGCAATAAACTGGGAAGGAAGTATCTCCAGGTCTATCCCTCTCACGGCATGCACCGATTTAAAGGATTTATGAACATTCTTAACCTGTATAATCGCTTCCTGTTTCATTTTTTTCCTCTATTCTTTGACGGTGTTTTCACTTCCGGCCTGGCAGGATAAACAGTTTCTTTTGGCAATCCTTCTTTCCACCTGGCTTCCAGTATCCTGTAAGGATAGCGCATGATCAGCTGGCGGGAGTTCGGGCAATCAGTGCGGTGAATCTTCACGCCCTGGTAAACGCTGACAAATGCAAAGATCTTATTTCCGGCGACAGGACTGCAGCATTTTGCAAACTGGTAGTGATAGGATTCGTGGCTGTTATCAATGATCAGGAATTCCTTATCCCCTGCCACCACCTTTGACATGGTTTCGGGGAATAGTTCTTCAGTGGTACGCGCAGCAACTGGGGCCGCCGGTTTGTGCTCCATCAGCATTTTCTTGATCTTCAGGGGATCAAGCTTACCTTCCCCGAACCTCTGGTAAAGTTCCAGGTAATTCTCGCATTCAAATGCATCGACAAGCTTCTGGATCACCAGGTCAGAGAACTCCATCTCAAGTTGAAGCACCTTGTTCTTGATGATCTCCTTTCCCAGGTCGGCATCCTTGTACTGCTCCATTTTCAGCGCATGCTTGACCCGGGCTATATTGCGCGGACTGCGAACGAACTCCAGCCAGCCCGAATTCGGTTTCTGGTTTTTGGATGTAAGTATCTTGACTGTATCGCCGTTCCTCAGGGTATGCTTGAGTGGTACAATTTTGCCGTTTACAATGGCCCCTGTGCAGGTATGGCCAATGGTCGTATGGACTTCGAATGCAAAATCGAGCACTGTGTAACCGTTTTTCAGCCTTTTCAGGTCGCCCTTGGGAGTAAAAATGAAGATCTCATCGGAATACAGGGCCCGCTTTTCTTTGTTTGTTGTAACCCCCTGGTTGTTCACCGGTGATTCGAGCATCTCCCTGATAGCCGTGAAGAGGTCAGTTTCCTCTCCCCCCTTTTCCCCTGCCTTGTATTTCCAGTGTGCCGCAACTCCTTTTTCGGCTATCTCGTCCATCTGCCTTGTACGTATCTGCACCTCCACCCAGCGCCCTTCAGGGCCGATAACCGTAGAATGCAGCGATTCGTACCCTGTCGATTTGGGGAAAGATATCCAGTCGCGCAAACGGCGGGGATTCGGGGTATAAATATCAGTGACCAGGGAATATATTTTCCAGCAGTCGGCTTTCTCGCTTTCAACAATCTCGTTCAAAATTATCCTGATCGCGAACAGGTCATACACTTTCTCAAACTCCACTTTCTGGGCCTGCATTTTCCTGTAGATGGAAGGGATCGACTTAGTTCGCCTCCTGATCTCGCAATTGAAGCCATGTTCCGCTAAAGTTTCTTCTATCGGACGGATGAAATCGCGGGTAAACCTGTCGCGGTCGGCATGGGTGTCGGCCAGTTTTTGCTCGATAAAGCTGTATATATCAGGTTTGGCATACCGCATAATGCGCTCCTCGAATTCGGTTTTCAGCCTGTACAGCCCGATGCGGTGGGTGATAGGGAGATACAGCATATTGGCTTCAGTCAGGATATCGGCCTGCTGTATTTCAGGCGCTTCTTCAATATGCCTCAGTGTATACAGTCTCTTGGCAATGCGGATCAGGATAACCCGGATGTCATCGGAGCTGGTAAGCAGCAGCTTGATGAAATTCTCGACGTTCGTATGGGCTTTGCGGGTATCAAAGCGGTCGATCTTCTGCAACCCCATCAATAGTGTGCCGACACCGGGCGAGTACTGGTCAATGACCTGCTGAAGGCTGAGTTTCCCTTTATCGAAGGGATCTTTTAGAATAACGGCAACCATGGTCTCCGCATCCTGGTCCATTTCGCAAAGCAGGATATAAGAGATCTCGCAGGAAGCTGCAATTAGGGAAGGGAATTCAGACCTGACAGCATCAAGGTTAATAAATGAAATAGCTTTTTCAAGAAGGGGTCTCCCTTCCGAAAGCCGGGCATCGGTTACCAGGTTTTGCCAATGCGAACCGTAAACGGTATTTTGATCCAATTCATTCATCCTGTTTGCAAAATTAGATGATTTTGATGCCAGATAATTTCTTTTTATTAAAATTGTTTCTAAATTAGTTGCCGGATAATATAGATTTATGTTTCGTATTGAAAGTAAGATAGATACGTCTTCCCCTGAATTTTTAAAAAATAAGGAAGAATACCTGAAGGTCCTGAACACATACAACCAGACGCTTGAAAAGGTCAGGGAAGGCGGGCCCGAACAGGCAGTCAAACGCCATAAGGAGAGGGGGAAATTGCTGGCCAGGGAAAGGATAGACCTGCTGGTCGACAGGAATACTCCATTCCTTGAATTATCGGCTCTTGCCGCTTTTGAACTTTACAATAATGAATTCCCTTCGGCCGGCATCATCACGGGGATAGGTGTGATCCACGGCAAGGAAACCATGATAGTAGCCAACGATGCTACCGTCAAAGGCGGGACTTACATCAAGGAGAGCATCAAGAAGCATGTGCGTGCCCAGGAGATCGCGATGGAAAACCGCCTTCCCTGTGTGTACCTTGTTGATTCGGGAGGTGTTTTCCTGCCCGAGCAGGCCCAGGTGTTTCCCGACAAATACGATTTCGGCCGTTTTTTTTTCAACCAGGCCAGGCTTTCGGCTAAAGGAATTCCGCAGATCGCCGTAGTCATGGGTTCATGCACCGCAGGAGGGGCTTATGTTCCTGCCATGAGCGACGAGACGATCATCGTAAGGAAGCAGGGGACCATTTTTATAGGCGGTCCTCCCCTTGTAAAAGCAGCGACAGGTGAAGAAGTCAGCGCAGAGGAACTTGGAGGCGCCGATGTGCATACCAGCATATCGGGTGTGGCCGACCATTTGGCCATGAACGATGTACATGCCATCCAGATCTGCAGGAATATTTTTGAATCCATTGGCAGGAAGGAGTTCCAGGAACTTCAGATGCAGGAGGTACAGGAACCTTTTTATCCTGCGGATGAGCTTTACGGCATACTCCCTCTCGACCTGAAGAAACCGGTTGATTCCAGGGAGATCATCGCGAGGATCGTCGACGGGAGCCTGTTCCATGAGTTCAAGGCAAGATATGCCCCCACCCTGGTCACGGGATTTGCCCACCTCATGGGATTTCCCGTTGGCATACTGGCCAATAACGGTGTGCTGTTCGGGGAGACTGCATTAAAAGGGGCCCATTTCGTGGAACTTTGTACTTCAAGGAATATCCCTCTCCTGTTTATGCAGAACATCACTGGCTTCATCGTGGGCAGGCAATATGAGCGCGCCGGCATCGCCCGTGACGGGGCCAAGTTCGTCCATGCGGTTGCGAATGCCAATGTGCCCAAGTTCACGGTGATCTTCGGGGGATCTTTCGGCGCCGGCAATTACGCCATGGCAGGGAGGGCTTATGAACCAAGGTTCCTCTGGATGTACCCCAGTTCGAAGATATCGGTCATGGGGGGAGAACAGGCGGCCAATGTGCTGATCACGGTGAAAGAAGACCAGTTGCGCGCACAGGGGAAAACGCTGTCCGCCGACGAAAGACAAAAGATGCTGGATACCATACTGCAGAAATACGAGCATGAAGGCTCGGCATACTACAGCACAGCAAGGCTTTGGGACGACGGTATCATCGACCCCGCCGACACCCGCAAAGTGCTGGCCATGGCCATTGCCATCTCGCAGAATAAAAAATACGACAAGACCGAATACGGGGTGTTCAGGATGTAGGCTGGAGGACTGGATGGCTGGAGGACTGGATAACTGGATAACTGGAGGACTGGATAACTGGATAACTGGATAACTGGATGACTGGATGACTGGATAACTGGAGGACTGGATAACTGGAGGACTGGATAACTGGATAACTGGATAACTGGATGACTGGAT
>JBAXIO010000001.1:0-355229 GCA_037138335.1 Bacteroidota bacterium | reverse complement strand
ACACAGGGACCTGCTTCAATGACAGTACAGGGAATATTCTTCCCGTTTGCATCATAGATGCTGGTCATCCCGACTTTTTTTCCAATTAATCCAGACATTTCTTACGATTTTTTTTCGTTAGTTCAATTACAATTACACCTTGATCAAACCTTGATCTCAACCTCCACTCCTGAAGGAAGTTCCAGTTTCATCAGTGCATCGATTGTTTTCGATGTTGTGCTGTAAATATCCAGCATGCGTTTATAAGTGCAGAGCTGGAACTGTTCCCTGGATTTCTTGTTCACAAAAGTCGAGCGCAAAACAGTGAAGATCTTCTTGTCAGTGGGCAAAGGAATCGGACCGCTTACTACGGCGCCGGTAGCCTTAACTGTTTTTACGATCTTCTCTGCTGACTTATCAACAAGGTTGTAATCGTAAGACTTCAGTTTTATTCTAATTCTCTGGCTCATATAAATGATTAATATACAGGCACGTAGCCTCTGATTTTAAATAATACTTCATCCATAACCTCCTGAGGAGTAGGCGAATACTGCAAAAACTCGAGCATGCAGGTTGCCCTTCCGCTGGTAATGCTTCTAAGTGTGGTAACATACCCGAACATTTCTGCCAGGGGTACCCTGCCATGAATAACGGCATTGCCAATGCGGGATTCAATATTTTCGACATGCCCGCGTCGTTTATGCAAATCGCTGGTAACTTCACCCATACTCTCATTCGGGGTGATGATCTCAAAGCGCATGACAGGTTCCATGATCACAGCCCTGGCTTTTTTCGTAGCTTCCCTGAACGCAATACCGGCCGCGATCTGGAACGACAATGCATCGGAGTCAACACTGTGAAATGCCCCGTCGAGCAAACGCACCTTGATACTTTCTATCGGGAACCCAATAACCGGGCCGTTTGACATACCCGATTTCAGGCCTTTTTCAATAGCAGGGATAAATTCTTTAGGAATATTTCCTCCCTTTACATCATTGATGAACTGAAGCCCCTTCACACCCTTGTCGGCGGGAGAGATTTCAATGGAGAGATCTGCAAAACGGCCTTTGCCCCCGGTCTGTTTTTTATAAACCTCATGGTGCATGACTGAATTGACCACAGCTTCCTTATAGGCTACCTGCGGATTCCCGCGGTTCACATCGATGTTGAACTCACGTCTCATCCGGTCGGCAATGATATCAAGGTGAAGTTCACCCATGCCGCTGATGACGGTCTGGCCGGTCTCTTCATCAATCTTTACACGGAAAGTAGGATCCTCTTCGGCCATTTTTTTAAGACAGATGGCCAATTTCTCAACGTCGTCCTGTGTTTTAGGCTCAATAGCCATATTGATGACAGGTTCCGGAAAGCTCATGGTCTCGAGCATGATTGGATGCTTGAGGTCGCAAAGAGTGTCGCCGGTACGAATTTCTTTAAAACCGACTGCAGCCCCGATCTCCCCGGCTTCAATGCGCTTGAGGGGTATCTGTTTGTTGGCATGCATCTGCATGATGCGAAGCAGTCTTTCTTTTTTATCTGTATTGGCATTCAAAACCACTTCACCGGCATTGAGGGCTCCCGAGTAAACACGGAAGAAAGCGATCCTGCCAACGAAGGGATCAGTTGCGATCTTGAAAGCAAGTGCCGAGAAAGGTTCTTCCGGATCGGGATGGCGTTCTTCTTCTTTTTCGGTAAACGGGTTAATGCCTTTGATTGCAGGCATATCATATGGCGAAGGCAGGAACCTGACAATGCTGTCGATAAGTGTTTGAACGCCTTTATTTTTAAAGGATGCCCCGCAGATAACAGGGGTGATCCTGTTCTGTATCGTAGCTTTACGGATCTGGGCAACAATTTCTTCTTCGGTGATTGATTCCGGGTTTTCCAGGAATTTATGGAGAAGCTCCTCGCTTTCCTCTGCGGCGCCTTCAATAAGTTTGCTGCGGTATTCGGCAACAACTGCCTCCATGTCTATGGGAACGGGGATCTCAAAATATTCCTTACCCAGGGAAGTTTCGTCCCAGGAATAGGCTTTTGCAGAGATCAGGTCAACAATGCCTTTAAAATCCTCCTCAGCTCCTATCGGAAGCTGAACGGGAATGGGTTTGGCACCAAGTTTATCCTTTATGTGGTCAACAACCTTAAAGAAATCGGCACCGGTACGGTCCATTTTATTAATATAGCTCAGGCGGGGAACATGGTATTTGTCGGCCTGCTTCCAAACTGTCTCACTCTGGGGTTCTACTCCGCCCACTGCACAGAATAGAGCGACAGCGCCGTCAAGAACCCTGAGCGACCTCTCTACCTCTACGGTAAAATCCACATGGCCTGGAGTGTCAATGATATTGATCCGGTACTGCTGGTTGTTAAAATCCCAATATACAGTTGTGGCGGCCGAGGTGATGGTAATCCCGCGTTCCTGCTCCTGGACCATCCAGTCCATCGTGGCAGTACCGTCGTGCACCTCGCCCATCTTATAATTGCTACCGGTATAATACAATATACGCTCGGTCGTCGTCGTCTTACCGGCGTCGATGTGAGCCATAATGCCAATGTTGCGCGTATGTTTCGTTTGCTCGGGCATTAATTTATATATTGTTCCGGGTTCGGTTTTATTGTTAAAATCTGAAATGTGAAAAAGCTTTGTTGGCTTCTGCCATACGGTGGGTGTCTTCTTTCCTTTTGAAAGCGGCACCTTCTTCCTTATAAGCGGCAAGGATTTCGGAAGCAAGTTTATGAGCCATGCTTTTTTCGTGGCGTTTCCTTGCAAATCCAACCAGTGATTTCATACCGATTGAACTCTTGCGGGTAGGCCTGATCTCCGAGGGGATCTGGAAAGTGGCACCGCCGATACGGCGGCTGCGTACCTCCACCGAAGGAGTAACGTTTGCCAGGGCTTTCTTGAAAACCTCCAGCCCGTCTTCCTTGGTCTTTTCGCTCACGATGTCAATGGCTTCATAAAAGATGTCGTATGACTGGTTCTTTTTGCCGCTGAACATCATGTTATTCACGAACTTGGTCACCAGCGTGTCGCTGAACCTTGGGTCGGGAATGATGAGCCTTTTCTTTGGTCTTGATTTTCTCATATGCGCTTAAATAACAGCTGTGATTATGCTTTCTTTTCTTTAGGCCTCTTGGCGCCATATTTCGAACGGCGCTGCTTGCGTCCTTCAACACCTGATGTATCGAGGGCACCACGTATAATATGGTAACGAACACCGGGAAGGTCCTTAACACGGCCTCCGCGGATCATCACGATGGAGTGTTCCTGGAGATTATGGCCTTCACCGGGGATGTAAGCGTTCACTTCCTTACCGTTAGTCAGGCGAACACGTGCTACTTTACGCATTGCCGAGTTAGGCTTTTTAGGAGTGGTTGTGTAAACCCTCACGCAAACACCACGGCGCTGGGGACATGAATCAAGGGCAGGAGCTTTACTCTTATCCGTCAATTTGTGTCTTCCTTTACGAACCAATTGCGAAATTGTTGGCATATTGAAATGTTTAAATTCTTTTCAAGTTTGTGGCGCTAAAACCGGCGCCTGGTAAAGAAGGATATTGGCTTTGAAATATAAAAGGAGAGCTGTGCTTCAGAGAGACTTTTTCACTGCAACCGTCGTTCCGGCTGCTGTTGAAACCTATAGATGTCTCGCTTTGTCAGGTTTCCTTACTAATTTCGGCTTAGTATCCCCTCAAAAACCAAATCTGGTTTTCGAGGGTGCAAAATTACAATTTATTTTCTTTCAAACAAGAGATTTAATGTTTTTTTTACAAACTCTCGCAAAAATTATCCTGAATGCTGCTCTTGCCCTTGCTGAATAATGACTACGGATGTCATCCGCAGTCATAAAAACCGGATAAAAAACAAGGAATTGTCAGAATTTTCTCCTGATGATCATCACGGTGGTTTCCCGGTCGGGGATAATTACCATAGATTCGGGTATTGTTTTGCAAAAATCATCAACAGCTTTTAAAACACCCTCCCATTTATAATTGTAATCATGGACCAGGATGACCCCTCCGGGGCTCAGGCGGGGATAAAAAAATTCAAGCCCTGCCTTTGTAGGGTTATATAAGTCGGCATCGATGTTCACCAGGGCAAACCTCTCCTGAACCAGCTTTAAAGCCGACCGGGGGAAATACCCCGGCTGGATCAAAATATTGCTGTTCCCGCCGATTGTTGATACTACCTTATCTATATTAGTGTCGGCAAAATTGCCGGTGGTATAGCTTGCAGCCTCCCCTTTTTCAAGCGCAAGGTCCTGGTCCTTAAACCCTTCGAAGGTATCAAAAAGGTAAAACCTCCGATCAGGGTCCATATGGTGCAAAGCCCTGGCGCTATCGCCCCGGTATACCCCGAGTTCGGCAAAAGCCCCCGGTACCTGTTCTTTCCGAAGCCGTTCGACCTGGAACCAGAAATTGAAAAACCTTACCTTATCCCGGTAGTTTTTCTCAATCCCCGGCAGGATACCGCCCAGCTTTCCTTCTTTTTTAGCTTCTTTCCAGGCGGCAGGCTGGTAATCAGGATTGAAAATCAGGTCCCATATAAACCTTATAAAAAGCACTGCGGCAAAAAGGATCAGTGAATAATTCAGGATTTGGAATACCGTCAGCTTCATATGGATAAACGCGGTTGAATGATATTATTCTGTAAAAATAGCGACATTCCCGTAACAAGCCTGAATAGACAAAAAATAAAAGGAGGCTGTCTTGTACTTTTAAGACAGCCTCCTTTTTTAATAAAATTATGAAGTTTTACAAACTTTTTTACGGATCCAATTTGATAAACATGGTCTGGATTGTAGGGTTTGAAGCATTTCCGGGGGTTCCAGCCGGAATGAAAACAACTGCCGCCCATCCACCGGTAGGGACTTTATATCCGCTTCCATAGGCATTGGCATCGTTTTTCATCTGGGTCATCATACCTGTAACATTAGGCACACCCCCTTCGGCAACACCATTCCATGCCGGGGATTCGAGCAGCCATAATGCGCCCTGGAGATCGTACCAATGATATCCGGCATACCAGTCTAAATGATTTAACAGCCAGTTGTATTTATCCCAGGGCCTGGTTTGCGCAAAAGCCGGGAGTAAGTCGGGATACAATGATGAAAACACGTTCATATTGTAGCTCTGGCCCACGGTGATGGTGGTCTGGTGGTCGCAGCACCATGAAGCATAAAGCCCGTTGCTTACTTCATATCCGCCTGAAATGTTGGAAAGGGTTGCATCGACATAACCGCCTTGTGAACCGGGAGCATAAGCTCCTGATATTATATAGGTGGAAGTGGCCGGCAAATTGATCCATGGAGGAAGAACATAATCGGCATTGGGATTGCAATATCCTATGGAAAAGTCGCAAACGCCGTCGGCATTCTGAGGGATCACCTGGGCATCCGCAAATGTCCAGCTTTTGAAATAAACATAATCAAAGCCTGATCCTTTCCTGACCATCACATAGAGTTTGAATTCGAAATTATCCGGAATGCCTTTCCTGTCGGCATACTGTACTTTTAACGGCTGCCCTTCACCATGCCATGCGGCATTGCTGAACGAGTTGACGAGTACATTGTTCCTGTAAACATCAATTTTAAAGATTGCAGGGAGGTCAATCTGGATGCCATTTGACTGGGAAAGGTATGGCGAACCGGGTATTGAATAATCAGCTATACTTTTAATACAAAGGTCACCAAAGAAAGGCTGTTCACGAAGGGTAACCTCCTCAATCTGGAAAAAAGTAAATCCAAAATCGGTATAGTTGCTTGGCTGATAACATAATGCCTCAACCGGGACCTGTGTCTTCTTGAAAGCCTCAACAGAGAATGCAATATCCAGAGGGGAAGATACATACGGTGAATAAGTTGAACCGCTGTGAGGAACTGCGGAAAGCATCACATCATCGGTAGAATCATTCGGTGTCTGGTGATCGCTCCAAATGGTAAATTCCTGCAAAGTATGCAAACCGGTGCCTAATTGCAGGGTATTGGTGTATGGAACGCCATCGACATAAAATATTGCCCTAAGATAATGTTTGCCGTCAATGGTGATTTTCGCATAATTTGCTGTTTGTGAGAAACAGTCGGTACTTGCCGTAGATTTCAGCCCTCCGGTTTGGCCGGGGGCAATTGAGAAGCTTACACCCTGGCTGGATTGCTGGGTGCCGGGGGTTTCTGTTTTTTGCTTGTTACAGCCTGCAAACAAGAAAACCAACCCGGAAACTGTCAAAATAAGCATCAACTTTTTCATGGTCTTTATTTTTTTGATTAATGGGTTCATGTAAAATGCGATTAAATGCCTTTATTTCAATCAAATACAAATATACGACTACCCTTCGGCCAGGGGAAGCGATAATAAGTAAGTGTTGTTCGATTCTTGGTAAGTGTGATTGAATATGAGGTATCCGGATATTATAAAAAAGGAGGCTGTCCCAATACGGACAACCTCCTTTTAATAAATTGATAATCTTATTCTTAACTTATCATGGGTCAAGTTTTATAAACATGGTCTGGATTGTAGGTGTCGGTGCGTTGGGAGGCGTGCCCGTCGGTATAAAGACTACTGCAGCCCATCCGCCTGTAGGAACCCTGTAATTAGCGCCATAAGCGTTTGCATCGTTATGCATCTGGGTCATCACAGGTGTTAGGTTAGGGACATTGCTATGGGCAATGCCGTTCCATGCAGGATTGTCAAATAACCAGATTGCCCCCTGTAAATCATACCAATGGTAACCGGGATACCAGTCCAGGTGGTTAAGCAGCCAGTTGATCTTATCCCAGGGAATAGTCTGCCCGAAAGCCGGAAGCAAAGTGGGATAAAGCGAAGAATACACGTCCATGTTGTATGCTGTTCCCGCATTTATGGTTGTTTGATGGTCGCAGCACCATGAAGCAAACGTACCGTTTACAATTTCGTATCCCGTAAGTATATTGGTAAGGCTTGCATCCACATAGCCACCCAAGGTACCCGGGCCGTAAGCGCCGGTAATGGTATAGGTAGCGGTACCCGGCAAATTGATCCATGGAGGAAGGACATAGTCGGCATTCGGATTGCAATATCCTATGGAAAAGTCGCAAACGCCGTCGGCATTCTGAGGGATCACCTGGGCATCAGAAATGGTCCAGCTTTTGAAATATACGTAATCGAATCCAGGGCCTTTCCTGACTTTCACATAGAGCTTGAACTCGAAATTGTCGGCTACACCCTGCCTGTCGGCATAGAGCACTTTCAGGGGCTGGCCTTCGCCATTCCATGCCTCATTATTGAATGTGTTCTTCAGCACATTATTCCTGTACACCTCAATCTTAAAGATTGCGGGAAGGTCGAGTTGTATACCATTGGATTGTGCAAGGTATGGCGAGCCCGTGATAGAATATTCGGCAATACTTTTAATACAAAGGTCACCAAAGAATGGCTGTTCTCGTACTGTGACCTGTTCAATCTGGAAGAAGGTAAAACCGAAATCGGTATAGTTGCTGGGCTGATAGCATATCGCTTCAACAGGAAGTTGTGTCTTTTTAAAGGCTTCAACCGTGAAAGCAATATCCAGCGGTGAGCTAACATAGGGTGAGTAAGCCGAACCTGTATGAGGCACAGCCGAAAGCATTGCATCGTCGGTGGAATCGTTTGGAGTCTGGTTGTCACTCCAAATGGTGAATTCCTGCAACGTATGCAATCCGGTTCCAAGCTGAAGGGTGTTTGTGTATGGTTTGCCATCCACATAGAATATAGCCCTTACATAATGCTTGCTGTCAATGGTGATTTTAGCATAATTTGCCGTCTGCGAGAAACAGTCGGTACTGGCTGCAGACTTCAATCCGCCTGCCTGCCCGGGAGCAATAGAGAAACTAACACCCTGCGCAGCCTGTTGTGAAGCAGGTTCCGTAGTCCTGAACTTGTTGCAAGCTGCAAATGCAACGACCAGGCCAAGAACTGTGAAGATTAATACTAATTTTTTCATTTTGTTTGTTGTTTTGGTTGTGATTAATTTCTTTATGGTTAATATCATAATAATAAAATCCTAATGAACATAAATATTCGGTGTATTGCGGTATGCCGGCTTATCCATATACCAGTCCTGGTAAAGCAAGCCTCCGCTGGTTGCCCATTCAACAAAATGGTTATAGGTGTTTATGATGTCGACCATTTCATTGGGGTATGCAAAGCTTTCGATCAGGTTGATTGCCCAGGGCAGGTTGTTTACCGTTTTATAATATTTGTTCGTTGAAATATTGGTCATATCGTCGTATGTGCCAAAGAAACCCTGGTTTGCAAGGCTTGTCGGTATGTAATCGGGAAGGTGCACTTCGTGTGCCCTGTCAAGACCGACAAAAATGAAGGGGTTGAAATTTTCAACGTTGGTTTGTGTCATCGTATACAAGGGGCTGCTGAATGAAATATGCAGGGAAATGGTCACCGGGGCAACATAAGCGCAACCGGGAGTAGTATTTACCCCTATTCCGCAACCGGGGTTCGGCATAAGGTCGAAAAAATCGTCAAAAACGATGATGGTCGGTTTGGCCTGTCCGTTTTCAAGTCCGTGGCTGTTAAGGGAAACGATGGAATGTGATAAATGGGAGCCTGTCACCGTCATAGTAGATGGATCAACGCTTATGGTTGGCAACTGGAACCCAAAACCATTATGGAATTCGGCACCTGAAGCTTTCAGGATGAATGTGGCAAAGATTTCCACAACCTTATTGGAGGAATTGGTTACGGTTTTGAACCGGTAATCGAGCACGACATCATTGAAATCATAATCACCCTTTGAAGGCCAGAGGTCTTCGTAAGCAAGGGTTCCATTGCCTGCCGCAGGGAAATAATTGTCGAAACACCTGGTAGGATCATTGGGATAATCATCCACATCATCCGGGCAGCCGTCTCCGTCAGTGTCGCCTCCCCCTCCGCTTACCGTAACTGTAATTGTAGCTGAACTGCATAAGGCATTAATATCGCAAACGGTATATTGAATCGTGGCTGTACCTGTGTATCCGTTTGCAGGGGTAAATGTTGCCACTCCCAGGTTGTTTTTTGTAAAAACTCCTTTAGACACCGGGGGGGCCGTACCTGGAACAAATGTTACCGAGGCAGGTACTAATGCGCCTGAACCCTGGATATCATTGGTAAGGATACTGATATTGACAGGTGTATTCAATGCCGTGGTGGCATTGTCATTCATTGCAGTTGGGGGAATAAGGGAGGCGGTGATATTTACCGTTATGGTTGCAGTGCTGCATAAGCTGTTCACATCGCAAACTTTATACTGTATTGAAGCCAGGCCGGTGTAAGTTGCAACCGGCGTAAAGGTGACTGCCCCCGTGACAGGGTTAACAGTGAAGGTCCCAACAGTTGCGGGATTTGGCTGGGTCCCTGGGATGAAAGCTACCGTTGAAGGCACCAATGCCCCTGATCCGGCAACATCATTCGCAAGTACATTGAGCGTCACAGGCGTATTCTGAGGTGTTGTGGCATTATCATTATTGGCTGTAGGGCCTGTCAAACCGCCACCGGAGCAATCGGTATTATAACATGTCATAACGCCCTGAAAATCTGCTGCTGTAAACGATGCAAGCTGCAGCAGGGCTCCGGCCCTGGCCGAAACCTGCTGATCCTGGAAAGGACCTGTAAGTTTGTAGGAAATTGTAAACACGCCTGCAACTCCGTTGCCTATGCCACTTATACCTTCAATCCTGAATCCGTTCCAGGGGTCTCCCGGGAGAACAGGACCGTAATTGATCCCGGTGAATGTCATTCCGCCGTAGAGGATACTGATTGCCACGTTTGAATACGTGCCTGCTGCAGCCTGAATGCTGAAACGGGAAATCGGAGGGCAACTTATACCGTCGCAGCCATTATGTTCAACCCTCAGCACTATAGTATGGGAATGATCCGATTGATTGCACACAACTGAAGTCAGGGTAGTGGAATAACCACCTCCGTTATTTTTGTAGATATCGCAAATCGACTTGTTTTGCGCAAAAAGCATTGATGGCAGTAAAACCGTTACCATCATGATCATTAAGAGGTTTTTAACCCGGGAAAATATTGTCTTTTTCATGGTATTACAGGTTTAAAAAGAATGGATAACCCGGTTGTTTTCTATTTTAATGACGGATGAAACTCCGTTTACAACAAAAGTCAGTTCCTTCATATAATTCGGGATGGTGATTGACGTCTTATAAGCTTCACCGCCCTGGATCAGGGCTTTCTGAAAAATAACACCTGAAGCCGATTTAATAACCAAAGAAGCTTTTAAAGGGGAAGTGAGCTCCAGGTCGATATTCTGGGTGGTCTTCCAGTTGAAGTCAGAAGAGACTTTTAAATCGCTCATGGATTTCAATTTCCCGGGGGCCTGGTCAGGAGCAATTGTATTTATGTCTTTCTTGCAGCTGAATACTATTAATAATAAAATTATTAATAAGGTAGACCCTAACTTATATATGTTTGTTTTCATCGCTAAAATGGTTAAAGGACACTTTACACTGCTCGCAAAATTATAGCAATCAAATGCTTAAGGGAAGCAAGAATTGGTAAGTGTATACAAAACCCGGGCAAGTGTAGATGGTAATTACGTAAATGTGTTAGGTTCTCAGTTGGTAAGTGTATGCAAATAGCAAGTAAACGTACTCAGGTATCCGGTAAACGGATATATTAAATAGTTTTTCACAAACACGAGGTTACGGTCCTATTCTTTTACCTTTGCCCGGATTTCAAATTATGTCGAAAATCCTCGAAAATTTAAATGAATCCCAGCGCAAGGCGGTTGTTGAAACCGAAGGGCCTGTCATGGTTATTGCCGGGGCGGGCTCAGGAAAGACCAGGGTTTTAACATTCAGGGTGGCCTACCTGCTGGAGCTGGGGGTTGACCCTTTCCACATCCTGGCCCTGACGTTTACAAACAAGGCCGCCCGGGAGATGACCGAGCGCATCCTCACGATTGTCGGCAATAGTGAAGCCAAAAATGTGTGGATGGGAACTTTCCATTCGGTGTTTGCGAGGGTACTCCGCATTGAAGGGCACCGCCTCGGTTATCCTTCAAATTACACTATTTATGATTCCGATGACTCGAAAAGGGTTGTCAGAAATCTCATCAAAGAGAACAGCCTTGACGAGAAGCTCTATCAACCGGGCTATATCACGCAGAGGATCTCGGCGGCAAAGACCAGCCTGATCTCCTCCGAAGAGTACAACTCAAACCCCGAGATCCAGGAATATGATAACGCGGCAGGCAAGCCACTCACAGGAAAGATCTTCCAGCAATACCAGAACCGCCTTATGCGGTCCTCGGCCATGGATTTTGACGACCTTCTTTACAACATGAATATCCTGCTTCGCGATTTTCCTGATGTACTTTACAAATACCAGCAGAAATTCAGGTATATCCTGGTCGACGAGTACCAGGATACGAATTATGCCCAGTACCTCATTGTCAAAAAGCTTGCGGCCAATAACGAAAACCTCTGCGTTGTGGGAGATGATGCACAAAGCATTTACGCCTTCCGCGGAGCGAACATACAGAACATCCTGAATTTCAGGAGCGATTATCCCGATCACAAGGTGTTCAAGTTAGAACAGAATTACCGTTCCACAAAGACCATCGTTGAAGCGGCGAACCAGGTCATCAGTAACAATAAAAATCAGATATTTAAGGAGATATGGACCGATAATGGCGAAGGTTCAAAAATCACCCTGCTTCATGCCTCAACCGATAACGAAGAAGGCAACCTTGTTGCCCAGGCTATTTTCGGCCATAAAATGAACAGCCAGCTTCCAAACTCATCCTTTGCCATACTTTACAGGACAAACTCACAGTCGAGGGTCATGGAGGAAGCATTGAGAAGGCTGAATATTCCCTGCAGGATTTACGGAGGCTTGTCGTTCTACCAGAGAAAAGAGATCAAGGATATGCTCGCTTACTTCAGGCTGGCTATTAATCCCAGGGATGAAGATGCCCTGCTTCGTGTAATCAATTATCCTGCACGGGGCATCGGGAAAACAACCGTTGAAAAGCTCATAGTCCTCGCCGATGAGCACAAAAAGAGCCTGTTCGATCTCATAGAGGGCCCGCCGGCAACTCCAAGGTTCCCCGATAATACCTGGGCCAAAGTGAGCGGGTTTATAACTATGATAAAAAGTTTCGGCGCCCTGTTAAAGACAAAAAATGCTTTTGAACTGGCCAAGCACATTGCCGCATCATCAGGTCTCATAAAAGAACTCCATGAAGATAAAACGCCCGAAGGCGTTAGCCATTTTGAGAACATGGAGGAACTCCTGAATGCGATCAAGGAATTCACCGACACTCCAAAGACTAATCTAGAAACCGGCGAAATAGAAGAGAACGTTTTGCGCACCCTTGACGAATTTATCCAGGATATTGCCCTGCTGACTGATTCGGACCTGGCCAGCAAGGACGATACCGACAGGGTGGTTCTGATGACCGTTCACCAGGCCAAGGGACTCGAATTTCCATATGTTTTTGTAACCGGGCTTGAAGAAAACCTGTTTCCCTCGATACAATCCCTGAATTCGAGAACCGACCTGGAAGAGGAGCGCAGGTTGTTTTATGTTGCCATCACCAGGGCCGAAGTGAAACTCACGCTGGCCTATTCCGAAAACCGCTACCGTTGGGGGAACCTTACCTTCTGCGAGCCAAGCAGGTTTATCAGCGAAATCCCCGAAAAACTGATCGACCTCCCCACAAGGTCAATGTCTAAAAAGGAAGGGTTTAATTCTGCTGAAAATTTCTCGACTATGCTGCAGGGGCTGAATCTTCCGCCAAGGAAGTCCAGCAGCCAGAAACCCGCCAATGCTTCCCCTGGAAACAGCCCGCAAAAGCCCCCTCAAAAGCCTCTTGTCCCTCCTGTAAACCCTGTTATATCTGCTATTCCCCCTGCCAATACGGAAGACATCCTCTCTGGTATGGATGTTGAGCATGAACGATTTGGAAGAGGCAAGGTGGTTAATATCGAAGGCGTCGGCCCGAATAAAAAAGCAACAGTGCTTTTCCCCGGTATTGGCCAGAAACAACTGCTTCTGAAATTCGCCAAGCTAAGAATAGCTGAATAAGTTGTATCTTTGCATAAATTTTTAACAATGGAATACAATACCGCCCGTGACCAGATGGTCATTCCCGAATATGGAAGAAATGTGCAGAAAATGATACAGTATCTCTGCAGCATTGATGACCGGGACCGCAGGACTAAAGCAGCTAAATTCGTGATCAATGTAATGGGGCAGCTCTACCCGGCCGCGAAAGAGACATCTGACTTCAAGCATAAACTCTGGGACCATATGTACATCATATCTGATTTCAAGCTTGACGTGGATGCTCCCTATCCCCCACCCCCTCCCTTGTCAACCAGCCTGAAACCTGAAAAATTACAATACCACGATAAGGATATCGAATTTCGTCATTACGGCAAGAATATCGCGCTTATGCTTGAAAAGGCCGTAGATTACGAAGATGGCCCCGAAAAGGACTCCCTGGTTCACGCCATCGCCCAGCATATGAAGAAGTCATACCTTAACTGGAACCGTGAATCGGTTGACGATACGCTCATCGAGATGCACCTCGATAAATTATCCAAAGGCAAGGCAAAACTGAAACAGGATTTCAAATTCCAGCATACCAATGAGATCCTAGGATTGAATAAAAAAAGAAAACCATTTCGCCCGAGCCCGAACGGCAAATATAATCCCAGGAACAAGAACCGGCCACAGCAATGAGTTCTTTCGAGATAACCGGAGGCATGCGGCTTCAGGGGGATATCATTCCCCAGGGAGCGAAAAACGAGGCCCTTCAGGTAATCTGCGCCTGCCTTCTTACCAGTGAAAAAGTAACCATTCACAACATCCCCGACATCAGGGATGTAAATAAACTGATCGAACTCCTTGGTGCGCTGGGCGTCAAAATTTCCAGATCGGGTTCATCAGTTACCTTTGAAGCAGATCATATTCATTTTGATTTTCTGAGATCGAAAGACTTTCGCGAAAAAGTCGGTAGCCTGAGAGGCTCTATTATGATACTTGGCCCGATGCTTGCACGATTCGGGAAGGGATTTGTTTTTCTTCCCGGGGGTGATAAAATAGGCAGGAGGCGCCTTGACACCCATTTCTCCGGCCTCGGCAAACTGGGGGCCAGGTTCTCTTACAATGCCGATGAAGGCCTGTACAATGTGGAAGCCCCCGACCTTAAAGGCGCCTATATGCTGCTGGATGAAGCCTCGGTTACAGGCACAGCCAATATCCTTATGGCCTCTGTGCTTGCGAAAGGCACTACAACCATTTTCAATGCCGCCTGTGAACCCTATATATACCAGCTCTGTTCAATGCTTACCACCATGGGTGCAAAAATACGGGGCATTGGTTCAAATCTCCTTACAATTGAAGGAGTGGCAAGCCTGGGAGGATGCAAGCACAGACTGCTTTCCGATATGATTGAGGTAGGCAGTTTTATCGGGCTTGCCGCGATGACCGGGTCAGAGATCACTATTAAAGATGCAGGCATCCGGCATCTTGGCCTGATCCCCGACGTGTTCAGCCACCTGGGAATCAGGATGGAATTCAAAGGGGACGATATTTTTATCCCCAAACAGGAGCATTATGAAGTGGAGTCGTTCATGGACGGCTCAATCATGACCATTGCCGACGCTCCATGGCCAGGGTTTACGCCGGATCTGATCAGTATTGTACTTGTTGTCGCCACCCAGGCAAGGGGCAGCGTGCTCATCCATCAGAAGATGTTTGAAAGCAGGTTGTTTTTTGTTGACAAACTTATCGATATGGGAGCAAAGATCATCCTTTGTGATCCCCATCGCGCAACGGTGATCGGCCTTGACCATAAATACCCTTTAAGAGGCATACGGATGTCATCCCCCGACATCAGGGCCGGCGTGGCATTGCTCATTGCGGCGCTTTCAGCCCCGGGTAAAAGCATCATCGATAACATTGAACAAATCGACAGGGGTTACCAGAATATTGATGTCAGGCTTCAAAGCCTGGGCGCCGATATCAAACGAATTAATTCCTGACATTTTGGCGCACAAATTTCTTTGGCAGATTTTTTGATACTGTTAGGTCACCCCGTTTTATTATACTATTACTATGTCTAAAAAAGAACATAAAGAAGAAAAAATCCAGGGAACACCTGAGCAAGGGAAGACCGTTACCATGCCTGAGGGTGGGGCTGAAAAGCCTGACACTTCTGTCCCCGTAAATAAAATTGAAAGCCAGGATGCTGAAGATTTTGCCAACGAAATTACCGAACTCAACGATAAATATCTCAGGCTCTATTCCGACTTCGACAATTACCGCCGGCGCACACTGAAAGAGATTGGAGACATCCGTAAAAATGCCTCAGAAGATGTGGTTGTAAAACTCCTGGCCGTCCTTGATGATTTTGAAAGGGCGATAAAAGCCTTCGATTCAACCGACAATGCCCAGGCATTAAAGGAAGGGGTCATTTTGATTTTCAATAAATTCATGACCGTCCTCACAAACCTGGGCCTTGAACAAATGAAAACAGTGGGTAAAAAATTCGATACTGATTTCCACGAAGCTATTACCAATATCCCTGCTTCCCACGAAGAAATGAAAAACAAGGTGGTTGATGAGATTGAAAAAGGGTATTTGCTCAACGGCAAAGTGATACGATACGCAAAGGTGGTGGTAGGAGCATGACGACAAAACGGGATTTTTACGAGATACTTGAAGTAAACAAAACTGCTTCAGCCGAGGAACTTAAAAAAGCTTACCGCAAGCAGGCAATCCGCTTTCATCCTGACAAAAATCCAGGGGATAAGGAATCTGAAGAAAAATTCAAGGAGGCTGCAGAAGCCTATGAGATCCTTAGTGACCCCGACAAACGGCAGCGCTACGACCAGTTCGGCCATGCCGGGCTTGGAAACGGGGGCGGCTTTGGCGGATACGGGGGCGGAATGAATATGGAAGATATTTTCCGGCATTTTGGCGATATCTTCGGCGGAGGTTTTGACGATGGGTTCTCATCCTTCTTCGGAGGGGGCGGGCGCAGGGGCGGGCGAACGGTGAACCGCGGGTCCAACCTGAGGGTAAGGGTAAAACTCAGCCTCGACGAGATTGCCCATGGTGTTGAGAAGAAGATCAAAGTCAACAAATATATTTCCTGCACAATTTGCCGGGGCACCGGTGCGAAAAGCGGAAGCGCTTACCAGAACTGCTCAACCTGCAAGGGTTCAGGGCATGTAACCAGGGTGACATCAACTTTTATCGGACAGATGCAAACCACATCAACCTGTCCGCATTGCGGAGGAGAAGGGAAGGTCATAACCGATAAATGCCCTGAATGTACAGGCAACGGCATAATCAAAGGTGAAGAAGTTATTTCAATCAAGATCCCGGCAGGCGTTGGCGAAGGCATGCAACTTTCGATGAGCGGCAAAGGGAATGCTGCTGCCAGGGGGGGCGTTGCGGGTGATCTCCTTATACAGATAGAAGAAATTAAGCATCCCGAACTGGTAAGGGATGGGAATAATCTCCTTTACAACCATTATATTTCCGTACCTGAAGCTGCATTGGGTTCCCAGGCAGAAATACCCGGAGTGGACGGCCCCATAAAGATCAAGGTGGAGCCGGGCACCCAGGGTGGGAAGGTCATCCGCCTTAAAGGAAAAGGAATTCCCAGTGTTAATTCATACGAAGGCAAGGGTGACCTTTTAGTCACCATTCACGTATGGACCCCGAAAACCCTTTCAAAGGAAGAAAAAGCCATATTGGAAAAACTGGCAAAGTCGTCAAACTTCCACCCCAGCCCTACTGAAAAAGAAAAAGGATTCTTTTCAAAAATGAAAGATATTTTTGAGTAAAGAAGTGATGCGGGATGAAGAGCTGTACCCTTGCAAAAGATGCAGGATGCAGGATGCGGGATACGAAATGTGAGATTGTTGTAACCCGGGTAACCAGGTTTCGTCTAAATGATCTAATTTTACGACCTGTATTCCTTATTCACTGATCCGGCATCCTATGTCCTAAATCCCGTATCCCGCATCAAATCATTCAGCACCCAACCTCACACTCCCCATGGATATATTTTCTGCACAGAACATCTCAAAGCAGTTTTCCTTACATAAAGCTCTTGACCAGGTAAGCATTGCAATTCCTGAGGGCAGCATCTTCGGATTGCTTGGACCTAACGGAGCCGGGAAAACCACTTTCATCCGCATTATAAACCAAATCATTGCCCCTGATGAAGGGAAGTTGTTTTATAATGGACGGGAACTTCAGCCAAACGACATCTACAATATCGGTTACCTGCCCGAGGAACGCGGATTATATAAAAAAATGACCGTGGGAGAGCAGGCCATGTACCTGGCCCAGCTTAAAGGGCTAAGCAAACAGGAAGCACAGAGGAGGCTGATCTACTGGTTTGAAAAATTCGAGATGAAATCATGGTGGAATAAAAAAGTTGAAGAGCTTTCAAAAGGGATGCAGCAGAAGGTACAATTCCTGATCACCATTATCCATGAGCCCAAACTACTGATATTTGATGAGCCGTTCAGCGGGTTTGACCCTATCAACGCGAGTATGCTTAAGGATGAGATCATCGCCCAGAAAGACAAAGGGGCCACGGTGATCTTTTCAACCCACAATATGGCCTCGGTGGAAGAGTTATGCGATCATATTGCCCTGATCAACAATGCCCGTGTTGTTCTGGATGGCCCTGTGAGGGATATCAAGAAGACCTATAAAACAAATACATTCGAGGTCGCATTTAACAGCTTCAATGGAAGACTTGAAAGCATACTCCCATCCGCATTCAAAATTATTAAAGAATGGAATGATCATGAACTCAGGCTGGCAAACATACAAATCCCGGCCGATACCATTCCCAACAATCTGATCTCGGCCTTGCTGCCGGTTGTGACGATCCATTCTTTCATAGAACTGATTCCCAGTATGAACGACATCTTTATAAGAGTTGTAACCGAAAAGAAATCCGAACCTGTTTTGCTATAATGATATGCATAAGATATTCCTGATCATCAAGCGCGAATACCTGACCCGGGTCAGGAAAAAATCCTTCCTGGTAATGACCATCCTGGGGCCCCTTATGATGGCGGCAATCGTGGTTGTACCTATTTTCCTGGCAACCAGGGGGAACGAACTGAAAACCGTAGCGGTAATTGACCAGACAGGTGTATTCTTTGAGAAATTCAAGGACACTGATAATATCAAATTTCATTACCTGGCCAGCGATATTGCATCAGCAAAGTCAAGTTTCCGTAAAAGCGGGGATTATGCCCTGTTGTTCATCCCCAAAACTGAAGTAAGCATCCCTACGAATGCTATACTCTACGGCGAAAGCAATGTATCAATCAACATAATCAGTTACATCAGGAACGTGATGACCAAGCAGGTCGAAGACATGAAGCTGGAAGCCAAGCTCAGGGATCTGCAAACTGATAAAAAAAATCCCCTGAACGTTGAAGATATCCTTCGTTCGGTCAAGACGACCATCGATGTCAATACCATTAAGATCACCGATGAAGGCAAGGAAGAAAAAAGCTATACCGAGATCAGTATGGTACTTGGGATGTTTGCCGGCATTCTGATTTATTTCTTCATTTTCATGTTCGGTTCACAGGTTATGAGGGGAGTCATAGAAGAAAAGACTAACCGCATCATCGAAGTCATTATTTCATCGGTAAAACCCTTTGAACTGATGATGGGAAAAATAGTCGGGGTAGGCATGGTTGGCCTCACTCAGTTCCTGCTGTGGGTGATCCTTACTTTCGGTATTGTAACCGTGGTCACTTCGACCTTTGTCGGTAAAGGTACCAGCAAGCATACGGCCGAACAGACTATCCTGCAAAATGCAGCGAAGTACAATCCCGACAACCTCCCCCTGGCCAGTGCAGCGCCAGTAAAAAAATCCCAGAATGAAGGTGTTAATGCTGTATTTGAAGCCCTGGATTCAGTAAATTTTCCCGTTATGATAGGGGCGTTTATCTTTTTCTTCATTTTCGGCTACCTGATGTACGGTTCATTGTTTGCGGCAATCGGAGGAGCTGTTGACAGTGAAGCCGACACCCAGCAGTTTATGCTGCCGATTACAGTCCCCCTGATACTCTCGATGGTGATGGCCCAGTTTTTCATACAGGATCCTACAGGGCAGGTTGCGTTCTGGTTTTCGGTCTTCCCCCTCACATCCCCGGTTGCCATGATGATCAGGATCCCATTCGGGGTTCCGTACTGGCAGGTGGCGCTTTCAATGGGGATGCTGGTCCTGACTTTCCTCGGGACAACGTGGATGGCTGCCAAAATATACCGCACCGGGATACTAATGTACGGAAAAAAAGTAAGCTATAAGGAGCTTTGGAAGTGGCTGCGGTACTAATGACTAGTGACCGGTAAATAGTGACTGGTGATTAGTGACTAAAAACATTTTAACTGTTAACCAGTCACTGTTCACTATTTGTCAAGCATTTTCGTCCACTTGTATTTCGCCCGTTTTTTCCAGTCCTTTTGGTGATAAACATAGCTGACGATCAGGGGAAGCACACTGGTTGCTTCGGCATAGACCATCTGCTCATAAACTGTATCCACCTTGCCCCAGGATGAGGCTTCCTTGAGAGTGGAACTGGAACAGGCCCCGTCGCGGGGATCTGCCACTGTTATCTGAACCGCATATTTGTGCATGCCTACTTCTTTGCCGAGGACTTCAGCGCATATCACGGTATCCTGCACGAAATTTTTAGGCACCCCTCCTCCTATCATGAAGAGGCCGGAAGTCTTTGATGCCATCTTGATTTTTGTCAGCTCCAGGAAATCCTTAACCGAATCAATGGAGACATGTTCTTTGGGGTTCTCCCACTGGTGGGCAACAAGCCCGAAGCCTGCACTTGAATCGCTGAAGGCCGGACAGAAAATAGGGACATTATGCTCATAGGCAACCTGGACCAGGCTGTCCTTTTTCTTTGAATTTTTTACCAGCCATTTACCCATTTCACGGATAAATTCTCTTGATGAATAAGGCCTTTTTTCAAGTGTGTCGGCGATTTTCTTGATCGCCATGTCGCAATACTGAAGTTCTTCCTCATCAATGTATGTATCGTAAATCCTGTCGATGTAATGCTTACGCAGGTCCTTGTCATCGGCTGTGGGGATTCCTTTATAGTGTTTAAAACCGAGCGCTTCAAAGAAATCCATATCAACAATGGATGCACCTGTAGCAACGATGGCGTCTACCATATTGTTCTTTACCATGTCAACATAAACCTGCATACAGCCGCCGGCACTGGTACTCCCGGCAATGGTAAGAAAAATAGTACAGCCCTTGTCTTTGATCATCCTGTTGAGGATATCAGCCGAGGAAGCTGTATCCCTGGAAGTAAAAGACATTTCACGCATGGAATCAATGATAGGCGTTGAATCAAATGATTTTATGTCAACATGCTTTATGACATTCTTCAGGTATTCCTTCTTCTGTTTCGATTTCTTAGGCATAAAATGGTGATTTTTAATTATTCCTGGTTTCAGTTTGCAAAGTTAATCAATACCCCAGTATTTTCAGCATTGATTTATAACTCTGCTCTTTGGAAAACAATTTCGTATACGTCTCATCATTTTCATCAAGGTCGATGAGCACATGCTTCGGCGCAGGTATGAGGCAATGCTGGATCCCCCCGTACCCTCCCAGGGATTCCTGGTAGGCACCGGTATGGAACATCCCGATGTAGAGCGGGGGATCGGTGGAAAATTTCGGAAGGAATACGGCATTGGTATGACCCTCGGCATTATAATAATCTTCGCTGTCGCAGGTTAGCCCGCCCAGGAAGACCCTTTCATATTCCGAATCCCAGTTGTTTATTGAAAGTAGGATGAATTTCTGGTTAATTGCCCAGGTATCGGGAAGAGTTGTTATGAAAGAGCTGTCGATCATATCCCAGGCTTCCCGGTCATTCTGCTTTTTCTGGTCCACGACACTGAAAAGAATGGCACCCGACTCTCCTACAGTGAATGAGCCGAATTCAGTAAAAATATCAGGTTCGGGAACTTCGTTCTTTTCGCAAATATTCTTGATCTGTGCAGTGATTTCTTCGGCCATGTATTCATAGTCGTAAGTAAATTCCAGGGAATTTTTAATCGGGAACCCTCCCCCGATATTCAGTCCTGTAAGCTCCGGACAAACTTTCTTCAGTTCGCAGTATACCGAAACCGATTTATTCAATTCGTTCCAGTAGTAAGCGGTATCCTTAATCCCGGTATTGATAAAAAAATGAAGCATTTTAAGCTCGAACTTAGGGTTGTTCCTGAGCCGGTCCATGTAAAAAGGGACGATATCGTTATACCTTATCCCTAATCTTGAGGTATAAAAATCAAATTTCGGTTCTTCTTCAGAAGCTATTCTTATACCGACTTTCATTTTTGTCTTCAGGTGGGGTTCATATTTGTCAATCTCGAGCAAACTATCGAGGACAGGCACGGTATTTATAAACCCGTCATGCACAAGGTTGATAATATGTTCTATATACTGAGGCCGTTTAAACCCGTTGCAGATGATGTAATTTTCCTTTTTGATCAATCCCCGTTTAAAAAGATCTTCAATTATAGGCATGTCAAATGCGGATGACGTTTCTATGTGAATATCGTTTTTAAGGACTTCTTCAAGGATAAAACTGAAATGGCTGCTTTTTGTGCAATAGCAATAATGGTAGTCACCCTGGTAATCAACTTTTGCCATCGCCACATTAAAAAGGCGCTTGGCCTTCTGTATTTGCTGGCTGATCTTGGGAAGATATGTAATACGTACAGGCGTTCCATATTGTTTAATAATGTCCATCAATGGAACTTTATGAAAATAAAGCTCATTCTCAATGACTTGAAATTCGGGTTGTGGAAATTCAAACGTCTGCTCAATCAGATCACTATACTTTATTTTCATGATTGTAAATTTTAATGTAAGTTACTTACTTTGACATTTTTTACTCAATGTAGATCACTTAGGTTACAAATAATGTGCAAAAGTAAAATAACTTTTCTTGATTTTTCATATTATTTGTAAATTTGGTGCCTGGCTGTTTTACAGATTCAATTTCATCACAATGAACTATATATCAGATCATAAATCGGACAATAGGCTCAGGGAAGAACTAAAAAGGATAATCAACTCTTCCATGGGCAGAGACCATGCCGACCGCCTGGTCGATATCATAAGAAACCATCCTGAATGGCATAATGAGCTCATTGACATTTATTTAGCTAATGAAGAACCCTATAGTCGCAGAATTGTCTGGGCAATCGACCTGTATTCGATGGAGGATCCCGGTTTAATACAGGAATATCTCGAGAAGATTGCCGGCTTATTACCCGTATTCCATCATGATGGTTTAAGAAGACACTCCCTGCATATCTTATCAAGATACCCTATTCCTCCCTCCTGTTTGGGGAACCTTATAAGCATTTGTTTTGAGTGGTTACTGTCTCCGCTTCATCCGGCAGCAGTCAAAGGATATTGCATGGACATATTGTATACAGCTTCTATTATGGAGCCGGAACTGCGAAAAGAATTAGCCGATTGTATAGAATACCGGCTTAATGAAGAAACCCCGGGTTTTAAAGCCAGGGGACTTAAGATCCTCAGGAAGCTTTCAAAGCTGGAAACCGCTGAGTGATGAAAGATATCTGACATCATGGAACGGGGGTACAGGAAGCGGAATAGCGGGATGAGGGATAGCGGGATGCAGGATCAACAGAAAAGAAGTATCTTTATCCCTAAATTCCGAAAACCATGTCCAGATTGTTACTACTGTTTTCCTTCCTGTTCATCCTGGCAGAGGGACATCCGCAAATTATATTTAAAAACAACCACGATGCCCAGGTCTATGTTGCGATGTGCCGTTATGTGTCAGCAGGGGGGTACTGGATGACGACCGGCTGGTATACTATCGGAAAGGGCGGCGAACGCCTTGTGTTTGATAAAATATCAGCCTCTGACACTATCGGCTACTGGGCCATGACAACAATTTCCGAAGAAAAATTTGAAGGCAAAAAGAACCTGCTGGTGAATGATGATACAAAATTTACCGTCAAGTACGCCGACAAACCTGAAACTGCCGGCACAAACGCCTATTACAGCTGGCGGAAATTCATACTGTTAAGGCTTCCCGCGGGGGCAACAAAAGGGACCATCAATTTCAAGTAAAATATAATTCATCCCACCTCTTTTATTTTTCAGGGAAAAGTTCTAATTTTGCACCCTCAAAAAATCAGACAATAAGTATTTTAATTAAATTTCAACCTCATGCAGAATAAAGGCGCTGTCAAGCTATTTGCGATTATATTCGGTTTAGTTTGTTTGTTCCAGTTGTCGTTTACTTTTATCAGCTACCGGTATTCGGTGAAAGCTGACGATTACGCCAACGCCCCCGCCGGAAAAGAACTGGCAGTTAAATTAGCCAAGGGTAATCAGGCCCGTTTGGAATACGTTACCGATTCGGTTATCCGGTCAAGGAATGAATATTTCAACGACTCAATGGCAGGAGTAGATGTTTATAACATCCTCCTTAAAAAGTATACCCTCAAAGACGTAAGGGAACGTGAGATCAACCTTGGTCTTGACCTTAAAGGCGGTATGAACGTAACCATGGCCGTTTCGGTTCCTGAAGTGATCCGTGCAATGTCGGGATACAGCCAGGACCCCACTTTCAATAAAGCCCTCCAGCTTGCCATCCAGAAAGAAAAGAACAGTACGGCCGACTTTGTTGACCTGTTCGCCGAATCCTGCAAAGAAGTGGACCCCAATGCCAAGCTTGCCGCTATCTTCAATACAGTTGATTTAAAAGACAAGATCAATTTCAACACCACAAATGCTGAAGTGATCAAAGTCCTACGCGATGAAACGAATGCAGCCATTGACAGGACTTATAGAATCCTTACGACCCGTATTGACCGTTTCGGGGTTGTACAGCCCAACATCCAGAAACTGCAGACGGCAGGCCGTATCCTTATAGAATTGCCGGGTATCAAAGATCCCGAGCGTGTACGTAAACTCTTGCAGGGGACTGCCCAGCTTGAATTCTGGGAAACATACCAGTTCACACAGCTTCACCCCTATCTGACCGAAGCTAACAAAAAACTTGCTGCGATCATGATGTCGGGCGGGGATACACTGAAAAGGGATACTCTTCGGATAGATACCCTCGGAGCTGCCAAAGCTGCTAAAAGCCAGCCTGTACTGGCTGCCAAAACTGCTCCATCCAAGACGGCCCCTGCAAAGAAAGACAGCATTAAAAAAGATACTGCAGGCGGAAATGCCCTTCTTAAACAACTCGGAAAAGACACTTCCAAGGCTTCTGCCATGAACAAAAGGGCGGAGACCGAACAATGGATGAAGAACAATCCCCTGTTTGCCGTGCTTGCCATGAATATATACCAGACCAAGGACGGGCAATACCAGGCCGGCCAGACTGCTATGGTTGGAAGAGCAATGATCAAGGACACTGCCAAGGTCAACTACATGCTTCGCCTTGTCAAACATCTTTTCCCTAGGGACCTGAAGCTTGCATGGACTGTAAAGCCCGGCGAAGAGGCTAAGGACGTTCTCTCACTCGTTGCACTGAAGGTGACTTCCAGGGATGGTTCCCCGGCATTGGGCGGTGATGTGATCACCAATGCACGCCAGGACTATGACCAGAACGGAAGGGTTGAAGTTTCCATGTCGATGAACGGTGAAGGCGCACGTATCTGGAAACGTCTTACCGGCGACAACGTAGGCAAGCAGATAGCCATCGTACTCGACGGCTATGTTTACAGTTATCCCAATGTCAATGGTGAAATACCCAACGGGATGTCGTCCATTACCGGCGGAAATATGACCGTTGAAGAAGCGCAAGACCTTGCCAACATCCTGAAAGCCGGGAAACTTCCCGCACCTGCACACATCGTTGCTGAAGAAGTTGTTGGCCCCTCCCTCGGTAAAGAATCAATCAACGCAGGTTTAATCTCCTTCATCATCGCTTTCATAGGGGTCCTCCTGTATATGTCACTTTATTACAGGGGTGCCGGCCACGTTGCCGATATTGCCCTGTTTGCAAACGTATTCTTCCTGTTCGGGGTGCTTGCATCCATTGGAGCAGTCCTTACCCTCCCCGGTATTGCAGGTATCGTTCTTACCCTCGCCATGGCGGTTGACTCAAACGTGATCATCTACGAGCGTATGCGAGAGGAAATGAGGGCAGGCAAAGGTATGAGGCTGGTTGTTAAAGACGGTTTCCATCATGCCCTTTCGGCCATCATCGACGGTCACGTTACAACTATCCTTACAGGTATCGTACTTTATATTTTCGGTTCAGGCCCCATTCAGGGTTTTGCAACAACGCTGGTTATCGGCCTGCTGCTGTCACTGTTCTCATCAATCTTTCTGGCAAGACTTCTTTTCGAATGGATGCTTGACAGGAACATGACAATCACAACAGGTTACAGATGGAGCCAGAATGCCTTCCAGAATATTAAGATCAATTTCATCGGGATGAGGTATAAAATGTACATCCTTTCCATCGCCATCATTATCCCGGGCATCATCTCGATCTTTGTGCGCGGCCTTGATCCTGGCCTTGACTTCACCGGTGGCCGCAGCTATGTTGTGCGCTTTGATGAACCTGTTAAGACTTCCGATGTGCGTGAATCTCTCGGAAAGGTTTTCAAAGAGTATCCTGAAGTAAAGACTTTTGGCCCTTCAAACCAGGTAAAGATCACAACCAAATACATGATCAATGACCGGAGCCAGCAAGCCGACTCGATTGTCAACCAGACATTGTTCGAGGGCGTTAAAGGATTCTACAGGACGCCTATCGCTTTCCAGGACTTCAAATCAGGAGATCCTAAAAAGGCTATCGGTGAGATGAGCTCACAGCGTGTCGATCCCACCATCAGTTATGCATTGATCTGGCAGGCCGTATTTGCCGTATTCTTCTCGCTCGTCATTATATTTATATATATAGCACTGAGGTTTAAGAACTGGCAATTCGGTATCGGAGGCGTGATCTCACTCTTCCATGATACCCTCATCATTATAACGATGTTCACCCTCTTCCACGGCATTCTTCCGTTCAGCATGGAGGTTGACCAGCAGTTTATTGCCGCCTTGCTTACCATCATCGGTTATTCCATCATGGATACTGTCATCATCTTCGACAGGATCCGTGAATACCGCGGGTTATATCCAAAGCGTGACCTGGCCGACAATATCAATGCCGCTATCAACTCAACCCTTGGACGAACCATCAACACATCAGGTGTAACATTGGTTGTACTGATCGTGATCTTCATCTTTGGCGGTGAAGTCCTCCGCGGATTTACTTTCGCCTTGCTGATCGGGGTTATTTCAGGAACCTACTCATCGGTGTTCAATGCAACTCCTGTTGCATACGACATCCTGATGGCCCAGAAACGCCGCAAGGAGAGGAAAGAACTTGCTGCAAAGACAAAATCAAAATAGCACTTTATATAATGGTGCTTGATGACAAAAAAAGGCTGTTCGCAAGGGCAGCCTTTTTTTATTACACTTTTCTGTATATTTGTACGTTATTCCAGCTACCAATATTATTCTTTAATGCACTTGAAAAACTGTTTTTTCTTCCTGATTGCCTTAAGCTGTTTCACCGTCACCGCACTTGCCCAGAATAAAGCCACTAGAGCAGCTGATGATGCGTTTTCGGAATCTATGTACTTCACAGCTCTTCAGAAATACCAGAAAGCAACTTCAAAAGTCAAGAATAATAAAGCTGAACGGGACCGGATCACCTTTCGCATTGCCGAATGCTACCGGATGATGAACAATACCAAGAAAGCAGAATCTGCTTACAAACGGCTGCTGAACAACGTCAAATTCATCAAAGATGAGCCCAGGGTCCTTCTGTATTATGCCAATGCCCTGAAATCTAACGGCAATTATGATGAAGCCATCAAACAGTACCAGGCATACAAGGAATTATCACCAAAAGATCCCAGGGGTGAGCAGGGGATCCTCACCTGCAAGATGGCGAAGGAATGGCTGGCAAACCCTTCCAAATACACTGTAAAATGGGAAAAAACCCTCAACTCCAAGGAAGATGACTTTGCCCCGGCATATGCCGATAAAAAGTTTGGGTCCATTATTTTTACTTCCGACCGTGATGCCAGCAATGGAAAGGATATTGATAACTGGACAGGCCTGAAATTCTCCGATTTTTATTTCGCCCGTAAAGACCGCAAACAGGAATGGAGCAAACCGGTCCTTGCCGACCAGGCTGGTATGATTAACACCAAAACAAACGACGGGGTGGGCCAGTTTGATCCTAAATTCGCACATTTTTATTTCACCCGCTGTTATAATGACTCAAAGAAAAAGAACGGTTGCCAGATCTTTGTTACCAGCCGCACAGGAACCAGCAACTGGGGGGATCCCGAGAAAGTTGAGCTTGGAGGCGACAGTACAAGCGTTTACGGGCACCCTTCTGTTGGCAACGGGGATGTGATCTATTTTTCGGCCGAACTACCCGGCGGAATGGGCGGAAAGGATATCTGGAGGGCCAGCAAGAAAGGCGGCAAATGGATCAAGGAGAACCTTGGTTCAGAAATCAACACCCCCGGGAATGAACTTTTTCCTTTTATCAGGAACGACAGCATCCTGTACTTTGCTTCTGACGGGCTGCCCGGTATGGGTGGATCTGACATTTTCTGCTCCGTCTTTTCCAAAGGCAAATGGGGTAAGCCCGAAAACATGAAATCCCCGATCAACTCCCCGGCCGACGACCTTTCGATAGTGTTCAATGCTGAAGAATCAGAGGAAGGGCTGTTTACATCAAACCGCCCCGGGGGAAAAGGGAGAGACGATATCTACTCTTTTGTAATTCCCCCAATCTATTATACCCTCGAAGGGAACGTGACCGACGACCGCTCACTGCTTCCCGTCCAGGGCGCTGAAGTAAGGGCTACCGGTACCAATGGCCGGATCTTTAAATACACCACCGACGAAAAAGGCCATTACAGCTTCAACAAAATGCAGATCACTGCAAATACAACTTACGACATCCTGGTTACCAAGAAAGATTATTTCAACGAAAAAGGACGGGAAACCACAGTGGGCCTCGAAAAGAGCAAAGACCTTACAAGGAACTTTGTGCTGAAGCCGATTCCTAAAAAACCTGTTGTACTTCCCGATATCCTGTACGACCTTGCAAAATGGGACCTTAAACCCCAGTACCAGGACTCGCTCCAGGACCTTATAGAAACCCTCGATGCCAATGAGACGATTGTTATTGAACTTGCAGCTCATACCGATTCCAGGGATAGCGATGAACGCAATGACATACTTTCCCAGAAGCGCGCCCAAAGTGTTGTTGACTACCTGATAACAAGAGGAATTGACCCCGACCGCCTTGTCGCAAAAGGTTACGGAGAAAGGGTTCCAAGAGCCCTGTCGAAAGACCTTGCCAGGGAAGGATATACTTTCGCTGCAGGAACGATCCTGACCGACTCGGTTATCAACCTCCTTCCTAATACCGCCGTAAAAGAAGCCGCACACCAGCTCAACCGCCGTACCGAATTCTCAATCCTGAGAAATGATTTTGTACCCAAATCCACACCTTCCAAGACCCAGGGTACAACAAAAATCGAAGTTGTTGTAACACCTGAAGTGAACGGCATTACACTCACAAAACTTAAAGACGGGACATACGACGGAAGCTGCTTTGTCAACGGGATTGCCGTGACATTCAGTTATGACCCTTCTGAAAAAGACGTGTTTATAGCTTCTGCCGAGGCATTCAAGCTGCTCAAAGACGGGGTGATCGATAAAAATGACTTCGAAGGAGATGCCACAAAACTGATCCAGGAAAAAAACATCAGTGAAAAAGCCGTGATCACCCTGAAGGAAGTCAGAATTGCCAGGAATACTGTAAAGGACATAAAAGTTATGGTAAACAGTAAAATCCGCACTGCAATTAAGTTCGGTGATAATACCCTGAAGAAATTCGGGACTTATCATATAGATGCGGAAAAAGGGCAGATTATCTTTGATTGATCCATGAGCAATCCGTCGAGATATGATAAAAGAGGCGTTTCTTCACAAAAGGAAGATGTTCACTCGGCCATAAAGAATCTTGACAAAGGGCTGTTCCCAAACGCATTCTGCAAAATCATCCCCGACATCCTCGGAAGTGATGAAGCCTGGTGCAACATCATGCATGCCGACGGGGCCGGCACAAAATCATCCCTTGCTTACCTGTACTGGAAGGAAACCGGCGACCTCTCGGTATGGCGAGGAATAGCACAGGACGCCATAGTCATGAACCTCGACGACCTTCTCTGCGTGGGTGCAACCGGCAATATCCTGCTATCCTCCACCATCGGCAGGAATAAAAACCTGGTCCCCGGTGAAGTGATCTCAGAGATCATCAATGGCACTGAAGAATTCCTGGCTTCCATGCGCTCCCACGGAATCGGCATATGGTCGACCGGGGGAGAAACCGCCGATGTCGGAGACCTTGTACGTACGATAATTGTTGATTCTACTGTTAGCTGCCGGATGAGGCGCAGCGAGGTCATAGACAACGGGCGCATACAAGCCGGCGACCTGATCGTCGGGTTCGCATCCTTTGGCCGCACGAGCTATGAAAGCGAATACAACGGTGGCATGGGCAGCAACGGTCTGACATCCGCCAGACATGATGTTTTAAATAAACAATATGCCGGGTTGTACCCCGAAAGCTTTGATCCTGCAATCCCGGCAGAACTGGTGTATTCAGGGCATAAAAACCTTAGCGACCTTTCGGAAATCAACGGGGTCAGCATAGGGAAACTGATTCTCTCCCCTACCCGCACTTATGCCCCTGTGATCAGGGAGGTTCTGAATAATTTCAGGAAGGAAATTCACGGGATGATACATTGCAGCGGGGGCGGACAAACAAAAATCCTGCATTTTTCCGGCAACCTACATATTGTCAAGGACCAACTCTTCCCCACGCCTCCCTTATTCAGGCTTATCCGGGAACAATCAGGCACAGACTGGAAAGAGATGTACAGGGTATTCAATATGGGGCACCGTATGGAGCTGTATGTGCCTGAATCTGTCGCCCCCTCTCTCATTGAAATTGCTTCTGCATTCAATCTTGAAGCCAGGATCATAGGGCATGTCGAAGACTCAGGTTCTCCAAAACTTACCATTTCCTCAGAACACGGGGAATATACCTATCCCTGAATGGTGAATAGTGACTGGTGACTGGTGAACTGAGGTCGGTGGTCCGTGAACCGCGACTCGTAAATGGTGAATGCAGACTGCTGACTACCGACTGCCAACTGCCGACTGCTGACTGCCAATATGCGATCCGGTTTCCGGCTCCTTATTCCCGGTTCACGATATTTTCGTACCTTTGCAGCCCGAAAAAAGAGGTTTAACAATGTTAGATAAACTTGAAGCGATCAAGCTGAAGTTCGATGATATTCAGAAGGAAATGAGCGAGCCTGACGTGGTCAGTGATATGAAACGCTTCATTAAGCTGAACAAGGACTTCAAGGAACTTACGCCCATCATGGAGGCCTATGAAAGGTATAAAAGCATTATTGCCAATATAGAACATGCAAAGGAAATCCTTTATAAAGAAAAGGATGAGGAGTTCCGTACAATGGCAAAAGAAGAACTTGAAACCCTGAGCCGCGCAAAAGACCAGCTTGAAGAAGATGTGCGCCTTATGCTTGTCCCCACCGACCCCCAGGACGGGAAAAATGCCGTGGTTGAGATACGGGCAGGAACAGGCGGAGATGAAGCCAGTATTTTCGCGGGAGACCTTTACCGGATGTACTCAAAGTACTGCGAAGCCCGCAAATGGAAAACAGAGCTGATTGATTTTTCGGAAGGCACCATGGGCGGTTACAAGGAAGTTATTTTCAATGTCATCGGTGATGGCGCCTACGGCCAGATGAAATATGAATCGGGGGTGCACCGCGTTCAGAGGGTTCCCCAGACAGAAACCCAGGGCCGTGTCCATACTTCTGCTGCCACCGTTGCTGTTTTGCCTGAGGCGGATGAGTTTGACGTGGAGATCAAACCTTCCGACGTACGCAAAGACACATACTGTTCCTCGGGACCCGGCGGGCAGTCGGTCAATACAACCTACTCGGCCATCCGGCTTACTCATGTACCTTCAGGAATCGTGGTGACCTGCCAGGATGAAAAATCCCAGATGAAGAATTTTGAAAAGGCTATGAAGGTGCTCAGGACCAGGCTTTACGAAATGGAACACCAGAAATACCTCGATGAGATCTCCAAGAAACGCAAAACCATGGTTTCAACAGGAGACCGCTCGGCCAAGATCCGGACCTATAATTATGCCCAAAGCCGTGTAACCGACCACCGCATCAATATGACCATATATAACCTTCCCGTGGTGCTTGACGGGGACGTTCAACCACTGATCGATGCGCTCCAGCTGGCCGAGAACGCCGAGAGGCTGAAAGAAGCGGTCAGCTAGTTCAGCGAATGGTGAACAGTGAACAGTGATCAGTGAACAATCACTAGTAACCAGTCACTAGTCACTATTCACTAACATCATAATGGATAATAAACTCACAAAAACATGACCAGACAAGACCTCATCAACCTTATCCGGAGAAAAAAATCCTTCCTCTGCATAGGTCTCGATACCGATATTAATAAAATCCCGGCCCATCTGAAGGGCCTCGATGACCCTATCTTTGAATTTAACAAGGCTATCGTCGACGCTACCATTGACCTGACCGTAGCCTATAAACCGAACTTTGCTTTTTATGAATGTTACGGGGTGAAGGGATGGGAAAGCCTTACCCGGACTATAAATTATATAAATACAACATATCCCGGGCAGGCCTTTACGATAGCCGATGCAAAGAGGGGAGATATAGGCAACACCTCACAGCAGTACGCCAGGGCCATGTTTGACAAAGCCTCATCAGGCCTTGACTTTGATGCGGTTACCGTTGCTCCTTACATGGGGGAAGATTCGGTCAAACCCTTCCTCTCCTATCCTTCGAAATGGATCATAGTCCTGGCGCTTACATCCAACAAGGGTGCAGAAGATTTTCAGTTTTTTACCAGTGGCGATACAAAGCTGTTCGAGCAGGTCCTGAACAAATCAAAATATTGGGGCAGCAGGGATAATATGATGTATGTAGTTGGAGCTACAAAAGCCGAAATGTTAGGCGGCATCAGGAAAATCGTCCCAGACCATTTTCTTCTTGTCCCCGGTGTGGGCGCACAGGGCGGAAGCCTCCAGGAAGTTGCGAAATACGGTCTTACCAAAGACTGCGGATTGCTCGTAAATTCAAGCCGTAACATTATTTATGCATCAAACGGCACCGACTTTGCAGAAAAAGCAAGGGAAGAAGCCGGTAAGATGCAACAGGAAATGGACGCCATTTTAAGTGAACAGTGAATGGTGAAGGGTAAATAGTGATCTGTTGCCAGTCACCAGTCACAAGTCACAAGTCACCAGTCACAAGTCACCAGTCACCAGTCACAAGTCACCAGTCACCAGTCACAAGGGAGAGATTATTCCACGAACGTTATCCATTGAAACTTATCAGGGATCTTGCCGTCCTGGATATCCCTGAGTATCGTATAAAGCCTCAGTGATACCTTGCCAGCCGTGCCGTCCTTGCAAAACTGGTACACCTTGTCGGAATCCCTGTCATGGATGGAACAGATCGGGGAGATCACCGCGGCCGTGCCGCAGGCGCCAACTTCATCAAACTCGGCAAGTTCCTCTACAGGAACAGGCCTTAGTTCAACTTTCATCCCGATATCATGTGCAATGGTGCGAAGCGACATGTTCGTAATTGAAGGCAGGATGGAATGTGAATTAGGGGTGATATACGTATCGCCTTTGATCCCGAAAAAGTTTGCGGGCCCGGCTTCATCTATATACTTCTTTTCTTTGGCATCCAGGAAAATACATGAGGCAAATCCTTCGGCATGGGCGCGGACACCGGCCCTGAGGCTGGCAGCGTAATTTCCTCCTACTTTAATATGCCCTGTACCAAGAGGGGCGGCACGGTCAAAATCCCTTACGATCTGCATCTTAACAGGGTTGAAACCTTCCTTGAAATAGGGGCCGACGGGACCGACGAAGATCAGGAAAGTATATTCCCGTGAAGGTTTTACCCCAACCTCGGGGCCTGTACCTATCAGGATCGGGCGGATGTATAGCGATGCACCTTCCCCGTATGGCGGGATGTACTTTTTATTCAATTGAACCACCTTTAAAACTGCCTCCCTGAACATCTCAAGCGGGATCTCAGGCATAATTAGGCCTACAGCAGAATTATTTATACGCTTGCAGTTTTCCTCAAGCCTGAAAATCCTTATCCTGCCATCAACCCCGGTAAAGGCTTTGAGCCCCTCAAAGGCTTCCTGCCCGTAATGCAGACAGGTTGCGGCCATATGCATGTTAATGTATTCCGAGTCGGTGACTTCCAGTTCGCTCCATTTGCCGTCTTTCCAGTAAGCACGAACATTGAAATCGGTCTTAAAATAACCGAAAGGCAGGTTTTTCCAATCAATAGCAGTCATATAAGTAGTTTTAGGTGTTAGTTCTCAGCAACAAAGACCTTGTAAATTTAGAAATTTATTTTCACCGTAACCGGGGATGTGCAAAAATTTTCCATTCCATCGCCTATCACACCATCCAGTTATCCATTCATCCAGTTATCCAGCCATCCAGTCATCCAGTCATCCAGCCATCCAGTCATCCAGTCATCCAGTCTTCCAGTCATCCAGAACAATTGTCATTTTGTCAGGAAGTAAACAATGGCACTTGCTTTGTATATATCGCAGCACCTGCCGGGAGAAACCCTGGTTTCAGTAAAACAACATCCGGCGTAGCCGGAATTATAATAACAATAAAAACAAAGTATACTATGCAGAAAGGCAAGATCAATGTTCAGACTGAGAACATTTTCCCTATCATCAAAAAATTCCTGTATTCGGAGCATGAGATTTTTCTTCGCGAACTGATCTCGAATGCTGTGGATGCTACACAGAAGCTGAAAACGCTTTCTTCAATTGGCAAGTTTACAGGTGATCTCGGTGACCTGACCATAGAAGTCAAGGTAAATCCGAAAAGAAAAACCATTTCCGTAAAAGATAAAGGTATAGGGATGAATGCCGAGGAAGTTGATAAATACATCAACCAGATCGCATTCTCCAGCGCCGAAGAATTCATTACCCAGTTTAAAACAAAGTCGGAAGCTGAGATGAATGCTATCATAGGCCATTTCGGGCTTGGGTTCTATTCGAGCTTCATGGTTTCCGACAAAGTTGAGATCCATACCAAAACATATAAAACCGAAGGCGATACCAAGCCTGTTCTCTGGGAATGCGACGGCAGCCCTGATTATACCATGGATGACAGCAAGAAAAAGGACCGTGGTACCGAAATCATCCTGCATATAGCCGATGACTCAAAGGATTACCTTGAAGAATACAAGATCCTCGAGATACTGAAGAAATACTGCAAATTCCTGCCCGTCCCCATACGTTTCGGAAGCGAAAAAACCTGGGAGAAAGTTCCCGGTGAGAAAGATGAAAAGGGGAATGACAAGGAAATTGAGGTTGAAAAGCCAAGGATCATCAATAATACAGATCCTTTGTGGAAGAAGAAACCTGTTGATCTCAAAGACGAGGACTATAAAAGCTTTTACAGGGAACTGTATCCTTATACTTTCGAAGAACCTTTATTCCAGATCCATTTAAACGTTGACTACCCCTTTAACCTTACCGGGATACTGTATTTTCCCAAGGTTAAGAAAACCATGGAAGTCCAGAAGAATAAGATACAGCTTTATTCCAACCAGGTTTTTGTTACCGATTCGGTGGAAGGCATTGTCCCTGAATTTCTTACCTTACTCCATGGGGTGCTTGACTCGCCTGATATTCCCCTGAATGTATCCCGCTCCTACCTTCAGTCTGATCCGAACGTTAAAAAAATAAGCAACCATATTACCAAAAAGGTTGCCGATAAGCTGGAATCTACGTTCAAGGAAAACCGTGCCGATTTTGAAGCCAAATGGGACGATATCAAGGTATTTATCGAATACGGGATAATATCTGAACCTGACTTTTTTGACAGGGCCAAGAAATTCTGCCTGTTTAAAAACACTGAAGGGAAGTATTTTACATTCGAAGAATACGAAGCTAAGATAAAAGACACACAGAAAGATAAAAACGGCAACCTAATCTACCTTTATGCAAGCAATGCTGAAGAGCAATTCAGTTTCATTGATGCCGTGAAGGACAGGGGTTATGATGTTTTGCTTCTGGATGGCATTATCGATACCCATTTCGTGAATACGATGGAGCAGAAATTCGAAAAATCCAGGTTTACCCGAATCGACTCCAATACTGTTGATAAGCTCATTGAGAAGGAAGACAGCCTGCCCTCAAAACTCAGCGAAGACCAGCAGAAGGCCCTCAGGGAAATCCTGGAAAAGCAGATCGATAAAGAGAAATTTACTATTCACCTTGAAAGCCTCAGTGAAAAGGAAGCTCCCCTGCTGATCACCCAGGATGAATTCATGAGAAGGATGAAGGATATGAGTGCACTTGGAGGTGGGTACAGTTTCATGGGGACTATGCCTGAAAAATACAATCTCGTAGTCAATTCCAACCATCCTAAGATCAGCAGGATATTGCTTGAACCTGATGGAGGGAAACAGGCCGAAACGATCAGGCAGCTCTTTGACCTGGCTATGCTTGCCCAGAACCTGCTGAAAGGGAAAGACCTCGCAGAGTTCATCAAGCGGAATATCGAAACTATCTAAAACTGTAACTTTACAGTATATTTACGTCAAATAAGCCAATTAAATAAACAATACCGGCGGCAATGCCGCCGGTAAAACAACAAAAACCAAAAACAAACAGTATGAAACTCAGTAAAGGTTGGATCATTCTGATCGTGGTTGTACTTGCAGCAATTCTCCTTTTTTCATGGGGGCAGGGCTCATACAACAATCTAGTAACCAAGGACCAGGTCGTGCAGCAGCAGTGGGCCCAGGTTGAAAACGTATACCAGAGGCGTTCGGACCTCATTCCGAATCTTGTAAATACGGTCAAGGGTGTTGCCAATTTTGAGCAGAAAACACTTACCGATGTGATAGAGGCCAGGGCCAGTGCCACCAAGGTAACGATCAGCCCTAAAAACCTCGACGAAGCCTCCCTTCAGAGGTTCCAGGCTGCCCAGGACAATCTCAGTTCGACCTTGTCGAGACTGATGATGGTGACAGAGAATTACCCCCAGTTAAAAGCAACTCAGAATTTCAGCGAACTGCAGGCCCAGCTTGAAGGGACCGAAAACAGGATCACGGTTGAACGGATGAAATTCAATGAAGTGGTTCAGGATTACAACATCCAGGTTAAGAGGTTCCCTTCAAACATTTTTGCCGGCATGTTCGGGTTCAAGGAAAAGGCATTTTTCAAAGCCGTTCAGGGTGCCGAGAAAGCTCCTGAAGTAAAATTCTAAATCTGTGGCATAAACCCCGGGCATAGTAACTGGCCCGGGGTATTTACCTTTTTACGGGAAGTTATCCCGGAGTTTAAAAACCAAAACCATGGGAACAACAGCAAGGGATTTCTTCAGCCCGGAGCAGCAGAAGGCAATAACTAAAGCTATAGCCGATGCAGAGCTTCAAACATCGGGTGAGATCCGGGTCCATATTGAAAATACCCTGAAAGGGGATGTGCTTGACCGTGCGGCCTATCTTTTCAGGCAGTTAAGCATGAATAAAACCCGGCTCAGAAACGGGGTACTGATATACCTGGCTGTAAGAAGCAGGCAGTTTGCTATCCTGGGCGACAATGGGATACATAAGGTTGTACCTGAGAATTTCTGGGATAATATCAAGCACAGGATGCTCCTCGATTTCAGGGAAAATAAATTTACTGAAGGACTTATCGCTGCCATCTCTGCCGCAGGGGAACAGTTGAAAAAACATTTCCCACATCTTGACAATGACAAGAATGAACTTCCAAACGATATTTCTTTCGGGAAAAACTAAGCCTGTAAACATGAAAACCCTCAAAATGATATCCATTTTCCTGTTAATGGCATTTACCTTAACGGTAGCTGCCCAGGAAATACCCGAAAGGCCATCACCTCCAAGGCTTGTAAACGATTATACAGGCACTCTTGCTCCCGACCAGATTGCAGCTCTTGAACGCAAACTCGTTGCTTTCAACGACTCAACGTCGACACAGATCGCAGTAGTTATGGTCAAATCCCTGAATGGCTACGACGTAGGGGATTATACTTACCGCCTGGCCCAGAAATGGGGCGTAGGACAGAAAGGTCAAAACAACGGTGCCGTAATCCTGGTCAAGCCTAAAACAGCCACGGAAAAGGGCGAGGCCTTTGTAGCTTCAGGTTATGGCCTTGAAGATGTCGTCCCCGATGCCATATGTAAAAGGATAGTTGATAATGAGATGATTCCCCACTTCCGTGATGGGGATTATTATGGAGGGATTGATGCTGCAACTACTGTTATTATCGACCTTGCCAAAGGCAAATATACGGCAGCCCAGTACAACAAAAAGAATGATGCAGGTCCTTTAGGTATTGTGATTCCCATAATCATTTTAATGGTTGTGCTTTTTGCCATCAGAGCCAGCAGGAACAGCTCCCATTCGGTAGGCAAGAACCTCCCCTGGTGGATGGCATTATTTATGCTTGGCTCCATGGGGCGCGGACATAGCGGTAACTGGAACGATTTTTCCTCGGGTTCAGGTGGCTTCGGCGGAGGTGGAGGCGGGTTCGGAGGATTCGGGGGCGGAAGCTTCGGCGGAGGCGGAGCCGGCGGAAGCTGGTAAAATAATATTATAAAAAAAGCCCTGCATCACAGGGCTTTTTTTATGCCATCTTAAGCGTTTTACTTTGCAGGGGCTGCGGCAGTGCGGGGTTTGATTTCTATGTTCTTGGTTTCATCAAGAGTGACATATCCGCCTTTGTTGCCGAAATTACTAAGGACGTAATTAATAACAGCCACAGCATCCTCCTTGGTATCAACCTGGGGAGTCATCTCCTGTGTGTACTTCTTGCCGTTTACTGTCATTTCAATCTTGGAACCGTTAAGAGTCTGGGCAACGGCCCTGACCTTATCGGAGAGAAGATAGTCGGAATTAGCCAGAGGAGGGAACACATTCTCAACACCCATCCCGGTAGTCTGGTGGCAAACAACGCATTTTGTCTTGTAAATCTGCTCGCCTTTAGGCATCATCGCCTGGATATCGGCGGGAATACTACCTTCAGCTGTTTTCTGGTCAGCAGCAGGCTGGCTGCCACCGCCACAGGAAGAAAGTATAATTCCAAATGAAAAAGCTGATAGCAATAGAATAGCAATTCGTTTCATGATTTTGAGTTTTGTTTTAATTAATGTTTGTTTATTAAGTGCAAAATTAAGCTCATTTGTGAAATTTTCATCAATTATTCTCCATGGCAGCATTCAGGGACAGTCTTTTTTGCTTCCATTTTGGGGCTGATGTATGGTATTCCGAGATTCAGGCCCCTGAGGATAAACAAGACCCCGATAAGCAAAATAAAATACGGGATGATTTTTTTAGCTATATTCCTGAACTTTAACCCAATGATATTACCGGCCACTGTTACTGCAAGCAATACAGGGATGGTTCCAAGCCCGAAAAGGAACATGTACAATGCACCTTCATAAGGTCCTGAACTCACCACCGCCCCGGCAAGGGCAATATAAACCAGTCCGCATGGGAGCAAGCCATTTAAAAGGCCGATGATAAATACTGAGAGGTAAGTCGTCCTGCCGAAAAGTCCCCCAAACACTTTTTTATAAGCCGGTGCCATCCACTGCAAACCTGTCTTCATCCTCATCCTCCCGGGAAAAAGAGGTAAGAGAACCAAAAAGATCATGATTATGCCCAATGCCACGGAGACCCACCTCTGGACCCCCCAAAGGAACAGCCCCATACCCAGCAAACCCAGGAAAAATCCGAGCAAAGAATAGGTAAGTACCCTTCCTGAATTATAAAGCAGGCTGCTGGCCAGGCGTGTACCCCAGCTGGTCTGTTTTACGGGAAGTGCCAGCGCAATGGGTCCGCACATGCCTGCGCAATGCAGGCTTCCAAGAAGTCCAAGTAAAAAAGCCTGCAACAATATCATCATTCAGCAAATATTTCCTTTTCGAAATAATAGGATTTTCCATTCATGGTCCAGTCGAGCTTTACCATGTACTTTCCTGCATGCAGGTCTGAAGACCGGATCAGCTGTACCATGGCGGTATCGTATACAATGGGTAAAATAACATCCAGTTTCTTGTTCGAAGGCCGGTAAAGATAAACCGTGCCGCTCACAGAAACCCCCTTAAGATCAGAGGGATATTTTATCCGCAGATAAGTTTTATCATATTGAACCCCCGGAAGTTCATGGAGGCCGGAAGTATTGCGCATCTTCTGAAGGACTTCTTCGTACCTGAGGCCTTTGGCATAGTAATCGCTTTCGACCAGGGTATTATCCTGCAGATTGGCGAAAATGAAAAATGCCGCACAGGCCATCATGAAAATCACTATAAAAATAAAAATCCCTGTACCCCAGTTAAATTTCATTTGTCCTTTTTTTCAGGTCCGAAAAAAGTAGCTTTTGTTTCATCAAGTAATTTGCCCCCGCTGAAGATCCCTAAGTTCACTTCCATCTTACCCTGCGGAATATCTTTCCTGTCAAGAATGATGAAAAACACAGCCTCCCCGACCGTCTGCCTCTTTATAACAGGGTCTTTCCCTATGATCTTCACAACCCCATTCCCCGAAAGTATCTTTACTTCCACGGGAAGGTCCTTCGTGGTTTTATTTACAATTTTTATATCATACAGGTTCGCGATCTTTCCTTCGCCCATATCCTGGAACAGTGTGCCCGGTGACCGCATCACAGTAGCCTCCACCGGGTTCCTTCCAACAAGGAAGAAGGTAAAAACTGCAAGGAGGGCAACCAGTACAGCTGAATAGCCGGCCGACCTCAAGGTCAACTTCCACGGCTTGCCCTCGGCAATCATTTTTTCAGAAGAATACCTGATGAGACCTGTTCTCAGGCCGTTCTTTCTCATCATTTCATTGCAGGCATCAATGCAACAGGCGCAGTTAATGCATTCCAGCTGGGTCCCGTTCCTGATATCAACTCCTGTAGGGCACACCATAACACACTGCCGGCAGTCGATGCAATCACCTTTCCCGGCTTCCCGGCGGTTCTCTGATTTCCTGAGTGATCCCCTTTCCTCTCCCCTCTTGTAATCATATGAAATGACAACAGTCGACGGATCCAGCAACACTCCCTGCAATCGGCCGTACGGACAAACTATGGTACAGACCTGTTCACGGAACCAGGAGAAAATAAAGTAGAAAACAAAAGAAAAAACCATCATGACAGCCAGCCCTGCGATATGACCGGAAGGCTTGTCGGTGATGAGCCTGAACCAGGCATCCGATCCGATGATATAAACCAGGAAAAGATTTCCAATGGTAAATGACATAATATAGAACACCAGGTGCTTCAGGCTGCGCTTAAATATTTTTATCCCGTTCCAGGGCATTGCATCCAGTTCCTTCTGTTTCTGAAAATCCCCGTCTATCAGGTATTCCACCCTTCTGAACAGGACTTCCATGAAAACCGTTTGCGGACAGGCCCAGCCGCACCAGATCCTGCCGTATGTCGCGGTGAAAAGTATGATAAACACTATAAGCGCTATCATTGCAATAAAAAACAAATTGAAATCCTGGGGCCAGAACTGGGCGCCGAAGATCACGAATTTCCTGTTCAGGAAATCAAACAACAGGAATTGCTCGCCTTTGATTTTTACAAAGGGTGCAACAAAGAAGAAAACCAGGAGGACGATCCCGGTCAGGTTCCTCCAGGTCGTTAAAAGGCCTTTGGGCTTTTTGGCAAAAACCCAAAGGCGCTTTCCGCTCTCGTCAATTGTATATAGCCTGTCGCGAAAGCTCTGCTGCGTATTTTCTGATTTCATTTCACTTGCAAGGATCGCCTTGTGGCGCCTTGGGATCGGGCGGATTTGTGCCCCTGAGGGTCATGGTATAACTGGCAACTTGCTGAATCTGGTCCTTGGTCAGTTGGGTTTTCCATGATATCATTCCCTTTTCAGGCACACCGGTTGCAATGACATTCAATGCGTCGATATACCTGCAGCCATGGATTGAAAAGGCATCGGTAAGATTGGGACCAACAAGGCCCTGTCCCTGGGCCTTATGGCAAACTACGCAGTTCTTGTCAAAAATCGCCTTGCCGGCGTCCAGAGCAGCCTGGTCGGTAAGAGGTGCCATCAAGGTATCAAAGACCATTGCCTGGGCCATAGGGGCAAGGGCGGCAGCTGCAGCCATTTCCTTGTTGTATTCATCCTCCGGATGCGGTGCGACCTTTATCACGTCAAAAACAAATAAATAGACCACCGCATAAATAATGGTGATGATAAATAACCAAATCCACCATTTCGGAAGGTTGTTGTCCAGCTCCCTGATGTCGTCATAATCATGCCCCGACAGCAATTTGTCACCGGTCAGTTCATCTTTTTCAACTGGATTTTTATCATTGATTTCCATAGTGCTTTTTTTTAATCTTAAACTTCATTTGAATCTTTTGTCTCATCCTCAAAAGGCATGCGGCTGAATTCCGACAATTCATTTTTCCTGATGGAAAAGGCATGTGCAACAACCATTGTAAAGAATACAACGAAAATGATTGTTGAAATCAGGCCGTAATTGTTTATGCCGCTGACTGACTGAAAAACCTGGTTAAACATAGTTTCAGGATTTATTTAACAGGGTTCCCGGAAACAACAGCAGATAAGCCTGCCGAGTGAATATCAACACCCAGTCTTTGAAGATATGCGATAAGTGCGATGATCTCCTTATTGGGCGCACAGTCGATGCCCTGGGACTTAAGATCCGCAGAAATCAATGATGCCTGCTTCATTAGTTCCTCATTGGCGATCTTGTCAAAATCGGCAGGATAAGGAACCCCAAGCATCTGCATCACCCGGATCTTCCTGGCCGTTGTGCTGATGTCGAGATCATCTGCAATAAGCCATTTGTATACCGGCATGATCGATTGTGCATTCAGTTTCTGGGGATTCAACATATGATTATAATGCCAGGAATTCGGTTTATACTGTCGGCCGTTGACAACGCCTTCTCTTGAAAGATCGGGTCCGTTGCGTTTTGATCCCCACTGGAACGGGTGGTCATATACGTATTCGCCGGCTTTTGCATATTGCCCGTAGCGTTCTGTTTCGGAACGGAAGGGGCGTACCTGCTGTGAATGGCAGGTATAACAACCTTCCCTCACATAAATATCACGGCCCTGGAGCTCAAGAGGAGTATATGGTTTCACGCTCGCAATGGTCGGGATATTTGTTTTGACAAGGTATAACGGCACAATTTCAATGATGCCGCCTATGAGAATAGCAATCAATGCAACGATCGTAAACTGGATCGGCCTGCGTTCCAGCCAGCGGTGCGCACCTTCGCCTGTTACCCGTTTCCCTGAAATGGGCTCAAGTGCGGGAGCCGATGCGGCTTCTTCCGCAAGAAATTTGCCCTGGCGTATCGTTATGATGAGGTTGTAAATTCCGATGACAATACCGGAAATATATAAAGCTCCGCCTACAGCCCTTGCAGCGTACATTGGCTTTAATTGAGTAACAGTCTCCAGGAAGTTGGGATATTTCAGGAATCCTTCAGCTGTAAACTCTTTCCACATCAGGAACTGGGTAATGGCTCCCCAATACAGCGGGACAGCATAAAATATGATGCCAAGCGTCCCGATCCAGAAATGTGTATTTGCAAGCTTCCTTGAGTAAAGGTTGGTTTGGAAGATCCTTGGAATCAACCAGTAAAGGACTGCAAAAGTCATGAACCCGTTCCAGCCCAAAGCCCCGATATGAGCATGCCCTACAGTCCAGTCGGTGAAATGCGAAATCGCATTCACTGTCTTGGTCGACATCATGGGTCCTTCAAAAGTTGACATACCGTAGGCAGTGACTGCAACAACCATGAATTTTAGTACAGGGTCCTCGCGAACCTTATCCCATGCGCCACGCAGCGTCAGCAATCCGTTTACCATACCTCCCCAGGAAGGAGCAATAAGCATGACCGAAAACACGACACCGAGCGACTGGGCCCAGTTTGGCAGGGCCGAATAGATCAGGTGATGGGGGCCGGCCCATATATACAGAAAAATCAAAGCCCAGAAATGGACAATCGATAACCTGTACGAGTATATGGGACGGTTGGCTGCCTTAGGCAGGTAATAATACATAAGCCCAAGGAAAGGGGTCGTGAGGAAAAATGCCACTGCATTGTGGCCGTACCACCATTGTACAAGGGCGTCCTGTACACCTGCGTATACAATGTATGATTTAAAAAGGGTAATGGGGATCTCAATGCTGTTTGCAACATGCAAAACGGCTACTGTCACAAAGGTGGCCAGGTAAAACCAGATGGCGACATAAATATGCCTTGTGCGGCGCTTGATGATAGTCCCTATCATATTCCAGCCAAAAACAATCCAGATCACTGCAACCAGGATGTCGATGGGCCATTCAAGTTCGGCATACTCCTTGCCGGTGGTAAACCCGAAAGCGAATGTCAAAGCGGCAGCCACTATTATAAGCTGCCAGCCCCAGAAGTTAATTTTACTCAAAATGTCACTGAACATCCTTGCTTTACAAAGACGTTGCAGGGAATAATAAACTCCGGTAAACATACCGTTGCCGACAAAGGCAAAGATCACCGCATTGGTGTGAATGGGCCGGATCCTTCCGAAGGTCGTGTAAGGGATCCCGAAGGTCAGCTGGGGCCAGATAAACTGTAAAGCCAGTAACAGGCCGACTACCATACCTATGACCCCCCAGAATAAGGTGGCATAGGCGAACAACTTAACAGTTTTGTTGTCGTAGTAAAAGGTTTGATTTTCCATATGTTATTTTTGGTTTGATGGATTTTCGGTAATCCCCTGAACCGGCGGCGATGCCTCGGCATTTCTGGGTTTTTCATCTTCGAAAAGTATCCTTACCGATGAGCCGTATGGATCATCGTACTGCCCGCTTCTTACCGACCAGAAAAATGCACCCAGCCCGACAAGGGCAACCATAAGGCTGAAAGCAACCAGGATAAGAATAACATTCATCTCTGCATTTTAAGGGATAAAGCAAAAATAAGAAGATAGAAATAAGAATTCCAAGATTAGAATACTGAAATACTCAAAAAGACAGTAATTTATATTCAGACTGGATAGATTTTGTTCAGTTTTGTTTTAACAGAAGCGAAGTAAGTTGCTACTGTTATGAGCGTTATGACAGAGACTGAGCTCAGCGGCATTAGTATAGCAGAAACAATTGGTGTTAGGTTTCCGCTTATTGCAAAACTCAATCCGACAATGTTGTAAGAGAAGGAAAATAACATGCTCATTATAACGATCCTGCGGCTGAGCTTGCTGAATATAAGAAAGGTTGAAAGCTTCCTGAATTGCCTCGCTTCGAGAATTGCATCACAGGAAGGTGAAAAATGGTATACATCATCGGCTATGGAGATCCCGCAATCACTTTCATATAAAGCACCTGCATCATTTAATCCATCGCCTATCATCATTACTTTCTTTCCTTCTTCCCTGAGTTTTCGTATGTAATTGAGTTTATCAACAGGGGTCTGGTTAAAGTTCATATGTCCTGCCGAGGGGAAGAATTCAAGCAATGCAGGAAGTTCTGCATCATTATCGCCCGACAGAAGGTGAAGCTCATATTTTTTACCCATTGATGAAAGCACATCCCGCATGCCGTCACGGTATTTATGCTTCAGGATGATGTATCCCGATGGCGATCCGTCAACTGATACAAACAGGCTGCCTGCGGGTGTCGCTTCCGGCAGCCCTCCAAGGACAAATTCCCCTGAGCCCAGCTTCACATGATGGGCCCCGACGGTTCCTTCAACACCTTTTGAAATATGCTCGGTAAACCCATTCACATGAAGTGCAGGTGCATTGGGCAGGGCCTGATAAACCGCCACACTCATCGGGTGGGTCGAATGCCGCACAAGGGACCTCAACAGGTTGAAAGAAGCCTCAGGAAGCAGTAGGTGATCCAGGTTTGCATCAAAATCATTTGATTTTGTTAGGGTTCCGGTTTTATCCAGGACTACAGTGTTGACCCGTGATAGAGCCTCTACCACTGAACTGCGTTTGACATAGAATCCGTTTCTACCAAAAACCCTCATTGCCCCCCCGAAAGAAAACGGGAGGGTCATCGCCAGTGCACAGGGGCATGCGACAATGAGTATTGCTGTAACCACAAGTGCAGCCCTGGAAGGATCGATAAACCACCAGGTCACACCAGTCACCAGGGCCAGGATCAGGACAACAGCAGTGAAGTACCGGCTGATCACATCCATCAGGGATTCCCAGTTATTCTGCCTTTCCTCGTGGCCGGGTTTTTGGTTCCATAACTCGGTAAGCTTGCTCTGGGTGACTTCCTTTTCAATGATCAGCTCAATGGCCGGGCCCGCCTGCTTCCCCCCGGCAAATATCCTTTGCCCTTCAGTTTTTTTAACAGGGTCTGACTCCCCGCTCACGAAGCTGTAGTCGATAGATCCTTCCCCCTTCACAAGTATGGCATCGGCCGGAATAAGCTCATTGTTCCTCACCAGTATCCTCATCCCAGTTTTGAGATGCTTCAGAGGGAGGATGCTCTCCTCCCCTTTCTCCGAAATTAACGTGACGGCAACAGGGAAGTAAGACCGGTAATCCCTTTCAAATGAGAGAGCCTGGTATGTAAGCCCCTGGTACCATTTCCCGATCAACAGGAAAAACAGCAGGCCCGCAAGCGAATCCATGAAACCGGGACCGGTCCCCGACAGTATTTCATAAACCGAGCGAAAAAACAAGGCAAGTATCCCTATTGCTATCGGGAGGTCAATACTGATAAAGCGTTTTTTTAATCCCTTATATGCCGAAATGAAGAATCCCGATCCTGAATAAAATGCTACGGGTATGCCTAAAAGGATGTTAAGTATCCCGAAATTCTGCCTTATGAACTGTTCAACAGTATCATCAATGGCCAAATATGAAGGGAAACTGAACAGCATGATGTTGCCAAAACAGAACCCGGCTACACCAAGGCGGTAGTATACATCCTTGTTTATCTTTTTCTTCGACGACTTATCAACAGATTCGAGGGAAATATAGGGTGCGTAATTAACTGAAGCAAGCAGCTCAACCAGTCCCCTGAGGCTGATTTCGGAATCGCGGAATGTGAACACAGCTTCTTTCTTTGTAAAGTGGACTGTGGAATTCATTATCCCTTTATTAAGCCTGTGAAGGTTCTCAAGAAGCCAGATGCATGAGCTGCAATGTATGGAGGGTATGAAAAATTTAACACGGGAAACCCCGTTATCGGAAAAATCAAGGATCTCCTGCTTTATCTCTTCGTTATCAAGAAAATCATACCGCTTCCCCAGCTCCCGGGCAGCAGTTTTCATCCCGGGATGGTCTGAAAGTTTGTAATATTCAGAGGAATTGCTCCCGCTGAGGATCTCATAAACTGTTTGGCATCCGGAACAACAGAATGGTTTCTCATCATACAATATGATACTTGAGCCACAGTCTTCACCACAATGGAAACAACGGTTAATGCCTTCGTTTTTTATCATTGCGCAAAAATAAGCAAAGTGATGAACTTTGGCGTTCGAAGCCAAACTGCTTTTTTTGTACTTTTGCTAGGTTAACAACCTAAATTCCCAATGAAAAAAATCTTTCTTCTTTTCCTCCTGGGCCTTGCCTTAGGCAAACCGTCGTTTGTGGTATCCCAAAGCCTTCAGCATGATACCGCAAGCTATCCCTACTGGATTGAAATGATGAGGGACCCGAATGCAAATTTCTTCAAGACGCAAAGAGCTTTTAATATTTACTGGAAGGACAGGAAGATAACCAAAGGTTGCGGATGGAAGTCGTTCAAACGCTGGGAATACATGATGCAGAGCCGTGTTAACCAGGATGGGTCAAAACCGGCACCGGATGCCACATATAATGCATACAATGCCTTCAACTCAGCAAAGCATTCACAAACCGGGAACTGGGTATCACTTGGCCCTTCAACCATTCCTGCTCCCGGGCCTGCAGGGTACCTCGGGCTTGGGCGATTAAACACCATTGCATTCCATCCCACCGATCCTGACAAACTTTATGTGGGGGCTCCGTCGGGTGGGTTCTGGTATACTGTTAACGGGGGGCTGAACTGGCATACAACTACCGACACGATCCCGACCCTTGGTGTTTCAGCAATAATAGTTGATTATTCGAACCCGGCAACAATCCTGATTGGTTCCGGGGACCGCGATCACGCAGACGCTCCCGGGCTGGGAGTTTATAAAAGCATCGACGGGGGACTTGTCTGGGTGCCGTCAAATACCGGGATGGGCAATTGTACTGTTGGAAATATGATCCAGCACCCTTCGGCCCCACTGATTATCCTTGCTGCAACAAGCAGCGGTGTTTTCAGGTCAGTAAACGGAGGAGCCAGCTGGACAATTTCGAGAACCGGGGATTTCAACGATATTAAATTCAAGCCCGCTGACCCGAATATTGTATACGCGGTCGCCGGAACCAACTTTTACCGTTCTGCTGATAATGGTGTCAGCTTTACCGAGATAACTTCAGGCATTGTGAGCGGCCAGAGAAGTGTGATCGGCGTATCGGCAGCTAATCCAAATTATGTGTACATCCTGAATTCCAACGTCTCGAGCGGGTTTCAGGGATTATACCGTTCGGTCGATGCCGGCCTGAATTTTACAACACGTTCAACAGACCCGAATATCCTCGACTGGTCATGCACCGGATCCGATACGGGGGGCCAGGGCTGGTACGACCTCTCCCTTGCAGTAAACCCGGCAAATGCCGAAATGGTGTTTGTTGGAGGTGTTAATGTATGGAGATCTTTAGATGGCGGTGCCAACTGGACTATCAATTCACACTGGTACGGAGGCTGTGGCGTTCCGGCGGTCCACGCCGACTGCCACCTCCTGGCCTATTCAACCGTAAACGGCCATCTCTACGCATGCAATGACGGGGGCCTTTTCGGGACTGCAAACGGAGGCACATCCTGGCAATATTACACTGAAACCATGACTATAGGCCAGATCTATAAACTGGGGGTAGCCCAGACAGTAAAGGATAAAGTCATCAATGGCTTCCAGGATAACGGCACGTACACCTACAACTCCGGCGGATGGCTTGCTACCGGCGGAGGCGACGGGATGGAATGTGCAATAGATTACACGGATGCAGCATATACCTACCACACAGTATATTACGGGGATGTTTACAGTAAATTCAACAACAGCAACGAAATACATATTGCAGGCAACGGGGTGAACGGGATTACCGAAAGCGGTGCCTGGGTCACACCGTTTATCCTCAGTAAATCGAATCACAAACGCATGTTTGTGGGTTACAAGAATGTATGGAGGGCCGAAAACGTGCTTGCATCCAATATAAATTTTGTAAAAATATCCAACAATCTTGCAGGGAGCAACGGCATTGACATGGCTGTGCTGGAGCAATCAGCCGCCGACAGTAACATTTTGTACGCAGCCCGATCCGACAATAGACTGTTCCGGTCGGATAACTGTTTGTCGTCAAATCCTGTTTGGACCAACATCACAGGTTTTCTCCCCATATCCCTCACTGCAACTTCCCTTGCAGCCCACCCTGCAGATCCGAATATCATCTATATGACCTCAGGGACGAGGGTTTATAAATCTGCGAACAAAGGGACAAGCTGGACCAATATCTCAGGGAACCTGCCTGCTGTGCATCTAAGTTCCATTGCCTATTACAAAAATGCAAATGAAGGTTTATATGTGGGTACCGATGCAGGGGTGTATTATAGGGATGCATTTACAAACGGCTGGATCTCTTTCAGTAAAGGCCTTCCTGCTAATGGACTGATCACCGAGCTTGAGATATATTATGACAGGGATTCGGTCTCAAAGGACGCCATCAATGCATGCTCATTCGGAAGGGGATTATGGGGTTCCGACATGTATCATTCACCGGTGACCGTTGACTTCCAGGCAAGCCAGACAACAATCCCGACAGGCTGCTTAATTAATTTCTCAGATCTCTCTGGTGGCGTCCCCACTTCCTGGTCCTGGACTTTCCAGGGAGGCTCGCCTGCCGTTTCAAACCAGAAAAACCCTGCCAATATCGCTTATTCCACACCCGGCACTTACAGTGTGAAATTGAAATGCTGGAATGAATTCTCCCGCGACAGCATCACTAAAACCGACTTTATATCGGTAAGCGGGACCCTAATGCCTTCTGTTGACTTCAAATCCGACAAACAGGCTGTTTGCCTGGGGGATACAGTCATTTTTACTGATCTTACCAGGAACTGTCCGAATAACTGGACCTGGCAATTCACACCCGATGCGGTCACTTATGTCAACGGCACCAACAGCCATGACCAAAACCCACAGCTGGTCTTTAACAACCAAGGGCCGTATGATGTTAAACTTTCTGCAGCTAACAATAATGGCCAAAGTTCTGCAAACAAAACATCATACATTTTCAACGGGGGATACAGCATCCCTTTCAGTGAAAATTTCAGCGGGGGATTTGCGCAGCACAACTGGACAGTCGTAAATCCTGAAAATGATTTCACCTGGGATACCATTACCGTTCCTGGGATCACAACAGGTTCCAGGGCGGCCTGGATGAATTTTTATCATTACCAGGCCATAAACAGGAGGGATCAGCTGATCAGCCCCCCGATTATGATGCCTGCCACCCTGCCGATCGAACTTTCGTTCCGTCATGCATACGCCCAGAGGCTCTCCATAAAGGATTCCCTGATCGTAAAGATATCGGAGGATTGCGGACAAACCTGGCAAAGGCTGCTCTCTCTGGGTCCAAACGGCACCCCTTCGCAATTTGTAACCGCGATGCCCGCCACTACATCTTTTACGCCAGAGGATTCCGGTGAATGGTGCAGCGGGTCTTACGGGGTCAATTGTTATTATATCAACCTCCAGAATTATGTCGGGAAACAGGGTGTCAGGCTGATGTTCGAGGCCTTTAACAAGAACGGCAATAACCTTTACCTTTCAGATATTACCGTGCAGGGCGAGGTTGGTATTGGAGGAAATGTTCTTGAGCTCGAAGGTGTTTCCATTTATCCCAACCCTTCCCACGGGATGTTCACCCTGGAGTGCAAACAATGCAGGGATGCCCAGGCTCTCAGCGTGGTTTCTGCTGACGGGATCGAAGTATTCTCAAAACAAATCCCAGAAAGCAGGCAGTCGATGAAAGAGATAATCGACCTGGGCGGCCTCGCTAAAGGGATCTATTTTATTCGCCTCACGGGTAATAACAATACCCGGGTTGGGAAACTGGTCATTAATTAGTTAACTAAGCACACCCTACCGAACATGGTCCTGTTTTTCAGCAACACCATCGATGGCAATTTCATCAGGCTTGATGAGGATGAGTCAAGGCATTGTATCAAAGTGCTGAGGCTGGGAAAAAACGACAATATACATATTACCGACGGGAAAGGGAATCTTTATGAGGCATGCGTATCCGACACTGCTTCGGGAAAAGTAACCGCTGCAATTTTAAAAACGACAACGCACCCTTCCCCGGGAGGTTTCAGCCTGCATATAGCGATTGCACCCACCAAAAACTCTGACCGCCTTGAATGGTTTCTCGAGAAATCAACCGAAATAGGCATAACCGAGATAACACCCGTTTTCTGCACCCATTCAGAACGCAACAGGGTCAACCACGACAGGTTGAACAAGATCCTTATTTCAGCGGTAAAGCAATCGCTTAAAACACGGCTTCCCCGCCTGAATGAAGCTGTTGCATTTAATGACTTTGTGTACAGGCCGTTTCAGGGCAACAGGCTCATTGCCAGTTGCCTCAGCGAGAATGAACAGGAAATACAGAAGGCATATGTTAAAGGCAGTGACGTGGTCGTCCTTATCGGACCCGAAGGCGATTTCTCGGAAATTGAAATTGAGACCGCCATTAAAGCAGGGTTTGTGCCTGTCAGCCTCGGCGAAAGCAGGCTGAGGACTGAAACTGCAGGTGTTTATGTGACCGCAGTTGTAAATCTTATTAACAGGATGTAAGCAATATCCAATGCCGAAATTAATGATGAAAAATACCTGGTTTAAAATCCTGCTTCTAAGCATGCTTGCCCTGCCTTCTGCTTCGTTTTCACCCGCTTCGTACCAGATAGGTCTGTTAAAATACAACGGGGGGGGCGACTGGTATGCCAATCCGACATCTCTCCCCAACCTTGTTAAATTCGCGAATAAGAACCTCGGAACGGGAATAAGCGAAGAGATTGCAACAGTTGAGGCAGGGAACCCTGAAATGATGAACTACCCTTTTATTCACATGACAGGGCATGGGAACGTGGTATTCTCGGAGCAGGAAGCCCGGAACCTTAGGAAGTACCTGATGGCCGGGGGTTTTTTGCATATCGACGACAATTACGGAATGGATAAATACATCAGGCCCCAGTTAAAATTGATATTCCCCGAACTTGAGCTAATCGAGTTGCCCTTCTCCCACCCCGTTTACCATCAGAAATATGACTTTCCAAACGGATTGCCCAAAATTCATGAGCATGACGGCAAGCCCCCCCAGGGTTTTGGACTGATATGGGAAGGAAGGCTGGTCGTGTTTTATTCCTATGAATGTGACCTGGGCGACGGATGGGAAGACCCTGACGTGCACCACGACAGTGAGCCTACAAGGCTTAAAGCCCTTCAGATGGGGAGTAATCTCCTCAAATACGCTTTCACTCTTAAATGAACCTTTTTCTTACCTTTGTTTAACTATGGGCGCACTTTATGAAAAACTCAGGCAGGATGTCCGGTTTGTGGAAGGCCTGAAAGCCTGTCTTAATTGCGGAACCTGCACTGCCATTTGTCCGGCCGCTGAGTTTTACAATTACCAGCCCCGTAAACTGGTCGACATCCTGCAGACCAAGGATGATGAGAAAATCCTGGAGTTATTGAAAAGCGACACCATATGGTATTGCGGGGAATGTATGTCGTGCGTGACAAGATGCCCCAGGAATAACGCTCCCGGCTTGCTTATTACAGCCCTGAGGTCCCTGTCGCAGGAATCGGGATATTTTACAGAGTCGGAAAAAGGCCGTCAGCAACTTGCAATCAAAAGGACTGTCGGCCATTGGATACTGAAATACGGCTATTGCCTGTATCCTTCCCAGATCACACCTGAAAACCACCCCGAACAGGGCCCCATATGGGAATGGGAATTTCAAAACATTGAAAAAGTCATGGAAAGGCTGGGAGCCAATTATCAGAAAGCGGGCCCGGGTGTTCTGAGGGCTATACCGCAGGAAGACCTGGATGAAATCAAAAAGATCTTTGACGAAACCGGGGGCACGGCGAGGTTCGAAAAAATTGAAGAATACTCAAAGCAAAAAGCGGAGGAAATGGGTATCCAGCTTGACGACGGCCTTAAAAACGATTACATCAAACACATATATACAGCAGTAAACAAGGATCATACTACAGGATCATGAAGCCCGGGGGAAAACGCCAGATCTGGGATGAATACCAGAAAGAAATTGCCGACGATAATTACTTTTACGTCAGGAGCTGTGTGAGGCAGAATTTCTTCCCGGGCGCCGAAAAAACTTTTTTCCGTTACATGAAGCAGCTGGGAAGAAATGTTGTTGAAAACCCTTCCCATACAACCTGCTCCGGCATAGGTTACCATTCAGACATTGTCCCGTTTGAAACGGCCATGACTATGGTGGCCCGGCAGTTTGCACTCATGACCGAAGCCGGTTATGAGAATTTCGTCACTTCATGCATCACAAGTTTCGGGCTTTACAGCGAAGTGCTGGAAACCTGGGAGCATTTCCCCGAGGTTGAAGAACAAACCAGGATCCACCTGAGAAACGCCACAGGCCGGGAATTTCTTAAACCGAAAAACCTGGCGCATGCGAGCGATGTCACCTTTAAGCTCAGAAAGGAAATAGCCGATGCAGGCAGGTACCGCCTTGTCAACCAGGATACCGGCAAACCTATACGCGTAGTTGAACATATAGGCTGCCATTATTCGAGGATGTTCCCAAACAAAGGGGTGGGTGGAGCCGAATACCCCTATGTGCTTGTCGGGATGATTGAAGACTGGGGCGGAGAAGTCATTGATTATCCCGAACGCCGGCATTGCTGTGGTTTCGGTTTCAGGCAATATCTGGTGAAAGCAAACAGGGGATATTCCATTTCCGCATCAAAAAAGAAATTCGATTCAATGAAGCCCTATAAACCGGAACTCATCCTTACCAATTGCCCGGGCTGCCCGATGTTCCTTGACCGCTGGCAGTATGCAATCTCTGAAATGGAAGGAACGACCTATGGGGAAAATGGCCAGGGAATTCCTGTCATGACATACGAAGAGCTCGCAGGGCTTATCCTGGGTTATGACCCATGGGACCTTGGCCTTCAGGTTCACCAGGTGCCTGTTGAACCCCTGCTTGATAAAATGGGAATCCCTTATGATCCCGAAAAGAAATTTCTCGATATAGACGGCAATTTCATTGGGAAACCCAAATCACCTTCCTTCCTGAAATTTTATTAACATGGACAACACTGTGATCGTTATCGGTGGCGGCATCTCAGGTCTGACAGCAGCCGGCATGCTTGCCCAACAAGGCTTGGATGTCACATTGCTGGAGAAAGAAAATGAAACTGGGGGCCACCTGGCCCGCTGGGACCGGCTATTTCCCGACCGTAAAAAAGCTTCCGATGTCCTTGATTTTGCCATGAAAGGATTGAACAATGCTAAGATTGTGACCGGGGTTACCATTACAGGCATCAGCCGGCACCAGAATGGGTTCACAGTCACCAGCCCCCTTTCTCAGTACACTGCTTCAGCCCTGCTGGTTGCAACCGGCTTTGAGCTGTTCGAAGCGAGGAAGAAAGAGGAATACGGGTACGGCATCTATAACAACGTGATCACATCTGCCGACCTTGAAGAACAGTTTAAATCGGGCAGGAAAGTATTAACATCCGAAGGTAAAACTCCCGGCCGAATAGGATTCATCCATTGCGTCGGTTCCAGGGACGAAAAGGTCGGGAACCTTTATTGCTCAAAGGTATGCTGTGTGACAGGCGTTAAACAGGCCATCGAGCTTAAGGAAATGTTCCCTGCATCTGAAGTTTTCAATTTTTATATGGACCTGCGGATGTTCGACCGCCATTTTGAAGAGCTTTATTATGAGGCCCAGCAGAAATGGGGGGTCAGCTTTATCCGCGGACGCCTCTCGGAATGTTCCGAGAACCCCGACGGTTCCATAATTTTGAAAACAGAAGACACCCTGACCGGCAAGCCTCTTAAAATGACCATTGACCTCCTGGTTCTACTTAGCGGTTTTGTTCCATCGGGAGGGACCCGGGGAATTTCAAAAATGCTGGGCCTTCAGGAAGGGGACGACGGGTTTATCAATTCGGCCGACCAGCATTCGCAGAATAACTTAAGCGGGATAGAAGGTGTTTTTCTGGCCGGGGCGCTCAAAGGACCGATCTCGGTGAGCGAAGCTGTTGCCGACGCCAGGGCTGCTGCCGCCCAGGTTACCTGCTATATAAGTTCAATTGCAGTGACACATGATTGATTTCGGGTATACCCTTACCAGGGACAGGCAGCTTGATTTCGACCGCGGGGACTTCCGTTACCTGAAGCTGGTGAAATCCCTGGAACCTTCCATGGATCTGTGCATAGGATGCGGGAGCTGCACTGCAACCTGCTCCGCCGGCGGGTTTACAGATTTTAACATCCGTAAGCTCCATACGGTAATCCGCAGGGGGGATCCCGAATCGATCAAAGCCGAATTGAAAAAATGCATGTTCTGCGGGAAATGCCAGCTCGTATGCCCGCGGGGAGTGAACCTTAGAAACCTGATCCTGGCGATGAACCGGGCTATTGAAATACTGGGATGATAAAATTCAATTTATTCGTTCTCCCTTTCAGCCTTGGACTGATTTACATAGTCACCAGCATCATCATGCATTATTACAGGTGGATCAAGGCATTGCCTGCAGTTGATAAAGTGAAGCTTTCAGCCGGGATCCGCACACCTTCAAAAGTACTGGCCTCCCTGAAAGAAATATTTCTGGAAGGGCTTATCCACCGCAGGCTCTGGAAACGGAACCCGCTGCTGGGATATATGCATATGAGCTTTGCCTTCGGATGGTTCCTGCTTATTGTCATTGGGAACCTTGAATCGAGGGTCTATCACGGGGCCTATATCAATGCCCCGTACTATCCCATTTTCCTGAAGTTTTTCATTCACGACCGCCTTGTCCTGTTTTTTGAGATATTCACGGTCCCGGCATTCTTCCGTTTTATAATGGACTTCCTGTTGCTGTTTGTTTTGAGCGGGCTTGCGCTTGCGTGGATTAAACGGAAGCAATCGAAATGGTTCGGGATGAAGCAAACGACCAGGCACAACTTTTTCGACCGGGTTGCCCTGACATGCCTGTGGCTGATCTTTCCCATGCGGCTCCTGGCCGAAAGCTACACAGCAGGGTATTTCCATGGAGGAGGAGGCTTCCTCACCAAGAACCTGGGCAACTTACTGGTCATGATAACACCCGGGCCGGCTGAGCTTATCGCCTATTTTTTCTGGTGGACCTACTCACTCGTACTTGGGCTTTTCTTTATCATGATGCCCTATTCAAGGTATATGCATATCCCCTCGGAACTTCTCCTTATCCTCTTCAGACATTGCGGGATTCAACCTAAAAAATGGGGATCGAGCTTCTCCGACCTGGAAGTCCGCTCCTGCTCCCGCTGCGGGGTATGCATCGATGCCTGCCAGCTTAACTTTGCAGCAGGGATCAGTACGATCCAGGCAGTTTACCTTATCCGCTCCCAAAGAGAACAATTTATTCCCGATCATATCGCTCAAACCTGCATGCTCTGCGGACGTTGCCAGGAAGCCTGCCCTGTAGGCATTAAAATAGATTCCTTAAGGCTCATAAAACGCAGGGAGATCGGGTCAGGTCAGGTAGCAGACTTTTCCTATCTCACCAACACGCATCCCGATTACGCCGATGTTGTGTATTTTGCCGGTTGCATGTCGCATCTCACACCTTCGATCCCTAATGCCATGGAAGGGATATTGAAAGAGGCAGGTATAAATTACCTCTTCCTCGACCGCGACGGAAGCATATGCTGCGGCAGGCCTTTAATGCTTGCAGGCAAGGACAAGCAAGCCAATGAACTGATTGAATTCAATAAAACCCTGATCAGTCAAACAAGGGCGAAACTGCTGGTTACCTCCTGCCCTATCTGCTACAAGGTTTTCAGGGAGGAATATAACCTCCCGATAAGGATACAGCACCATTCACAATACCTCCTTGAGCTTGTAAAAGAAGGCAAAATCGCTTTGCAGAGCCAGCACAAAAGAGTAGTTTACCATGATCCCTGCGACCTTGGAAGGGGGGGCAATATCTATGAAGCCCCGAGGGAACTGCTGGGAAAGATCTCCGACCTCGAAGCCTCAGGGAAAGACCGTGCGGATGCCTTATGCTGCGGTGGCAGCCTCGCATTGATGAGCACTTCAATGCTCACGAAAGATAAAGTCACCCTGGATGCACTGCAGTCCCTGCTTGCCGTTGATCCCGATATCCTGGTAACAGCCTGCCCCTTATGTAAAAAAACTTTCTCGAAACTGTCGAAAACCGAAGTGAGGGATATAGCCGAACTCGTTCATGATGCAATCCCGGGCCGGAAAATCAGGATTGCCGCTACTGTGAAAGACCCGGAAGCTGTTATTTCCTGAGCGAGACCAGCTGTTCGGTAAGCACCGATATCCTGGCTTCGGCATCAGCCTGTTTTTTCTTCTCGGCTTCCACGACCCTGGCGGGAGCGTTACTGACAAAACCCGAATTGTCGAGTTTCTTCATGACCGTTAAAAGAAAGCCCTGCTGGTAATTGAGCTCTTCCTCGATCTTTTTAATCTCATCCTCTACATTAATATTCTGAACCAGGGGGATGAAACACTCGGTGGTCCCTACTATGAATGAAACCGAACCGGCCGGCTGATCGGGCGAATACTGCAGTTCGCCCAGGTTGCACAACTTGATGACGACATCATCAAAATGTGCAGTTTTTCCTGTGTTTCTTTCACTGCGGATGAAAACCGGGATCTGTTCCTTCGGGGGGATGTTTTTCTCGGATCTCAATGCCCTTACCGACATGACAAGCTGCCTTACAAATTCGAATTCAGCCATCAGCCCTTCATCAATAAAGCCCGGCTGGGGAAGGCTTGCCTGCATGATTGATTCCTCACCCGAATTATGCAGGACATGAAAGATCTCTTCGGTAAGAAAGGGCATAAACGGATGCATCAAACGGATGAGCTTTTCGAAAAATCCAAGGGTGGCTTCGTAAGTCTTGCTGTCGATGGGCTGCTGGTAAGCAGGCTTGATCATCTCGAGGTACCAGGCACAGAAATCATCCCAAACGAGTTTGTAAACATCTCTCAGGGCCTCCGACAACCTGTATTTAATGAATTGCTCATTGATGTCCTTCAGGGCTGCACTCAGCACCGAATCGAACCACTCAACCGAAACCTGGTTCGACTTGGGTTGTTCAAGGGCGGGATCGGTCTCCCATTGCTTCACGAGGCGCATGGCATTCCATACCTTGTTGCAGAAATTCCTTCCCTGCTCCACGAGGCTGTCGTCGTAAAGAAGGTCATTCCCCGCAGGCGAACAAAGCAGCATGCCCATACGTACTGCATCGGCTCCGTAACGGCCTATAAGCTCAATGGGCTCAGGTGAATTGCCAAGAGATTTCGACATTTTCCTCCCTTGCTTGTCACGGACAATGCCTGTAAAATAAACATTCCTGAATGGAACCTCTTTTCGATATTCCAGCCCTGCCATGATCATCCGGGCAACCCAGAAAAAGATGATCTCGGGAGCGGTAACGAGGTCCATCGTGGGATAATAATAATTTATATCCGGATTTCCGGGTTTCCTGATCCCGTCAAAAACCGAAATGGGCCAGAGCCACGACGAAAACCATGTATCCATAACATCCTCATCCTGCTTCAGGTCTTCAATCGCCAATTGCCGTCTGTCGGTTGCCGACTGCTGACCACCGGTTGCCGACCTGGCTTTTTCAAACGCTTCTTCCCTGGTCTTCGCAACAACGAACGTCCCGTCGGGGAGGTGCCATGCAGGTATCCTGTGGCCCCATAACAGCTGCCGGGAGATGCACCAGTCGTTCACATTCTCCATCCAGTGCCTGTACATATTTTTGTATTTGGCCGGATGAAACCGTACTGTTTCGTTCTCAACAACTTCAAGAGCAGGCCTGGCAAGGTCACTCATTTTCATGAACCACTGCACTGAAATCCTGGGCTCTATCACCTCGTCGGTTCTTTCAGAATAGCCAACCTTATTGGTATAATCTTCAATTTTAACAATATGCCCCGCTGCATCAAGGTCCTTAACGATCTTTGTGCGAACTTTAAACCTGTTCTCACCTGTGTATAAAAGCCCTGCTTCGCTCATTGTACCATCCGCATTAAAGATATCGATCACTTCCAGCTTGTATTTCAAGCCAAGGTTGTAGTCGTTGATATCGTGTGCAGGTGTGACTTTAAGTGCCCCTGTGCCGAATTCCCTGTCGACATATTCGTCGAAGATCACAGGAACAGCACGGTTGATCAGGGGGACAAGTATCTTCTTCCCTTTCAGGCTGCTGTACCGTTCATCATCGGGGTGGACGCAGATCGCAGTGTCACCCAGTATCGTCTCTGGCCTGGTGGTGGCTATGGTGACCCACTCCTCCCCTGCGCCTTCAACCTTGTATCTTACATAAAAAAGTTTAGAATGTACTTCCTTGTAAACCACCTCTTCGTCGGAGACTGCGGTGAGTGCTTTGGGGTCCCAGTTGATCATCCTGGCTCCCCGGTAAATGAGCCCTTTATTATAGAGGTCGATAAAAACATCAATAACTGAATCAAAACGGGCTTCATCCATGGTGAAACAGGTACGCTCCCAGTCACATGAAGCCCCGAGTTTCTTTAACTGTTCAAGGATGATCCCTCCGTGCTTTTCCTTCCATTCCCATGCATGGCTGATGAACTCTTCCCTGCTCAGGCTGGATTTGTCAATGCCCTGTTCCCTGAGTTTGGCAACCACTTTTGCTTCGGTTGCAATGGACGCATGGTCTGTTCCCGGAACCCAGCAGGCATTCTTTCCAAGCATGCGCGCACGGCGCACAAGTATATCCTGGATGGTATTATTCAGCATATGCCCCATATGCAACACACCGGTCACATTAGGTGGAGGTATCACAATGCAGTATGGCTCCCTGCTGTCGGGAACCGACCTGAACATTTTTTTTTCAAGCCAGAAGCTGTACCATTTATCTTCGACACTGGAAGGATCGTATTTTGAAGCAATTTCCATGAGATGTTTTTTGCAAACAGGGCGCAAAGGTAGGAAAAATCAGGATGCGGCAGTATCAGTACATCCTGCTTCTTTTCACCAGGTATGGCAGCAGTACCTGGTTAAAGGAGGCATTGATATCGGCTTCAACCAGGTCAATCTTATACTGGCCGCAACGAAGCACAAGGTCCTTCCTGAATTTCTCAATGCTTGATATATACTGCTGCCTGACTTCTTCGGGGAAAAGCCTGATCTCCTGTCCCGATTCCAGGTCGACGAACTTATAGGGCCGGTTTTCGTAATCGAAATCCATTTCTTTGTTCTTGTCCACAACATGGAAAAGGACCACTTCGTGCTTGTTGTGTTTTAGGTGCTGCAATGCCGAAAAGAGTTCCTCCGTCTCAGTTGTATTTTCAAACATATCGCTGAAAATCAGAACCAGCGAACGCTTGTGGATCCTTTCGGCCAGCTCGTGAATAACCTGGTTCAGGGCTGTCTTTTTACGTGTTTCCGGTGAAATGGGATGAAGCAGTTTCTCCAGTTCCTGGTACAGGTATTTAAAATGAACCGAACTTGATCTGCACTGGGTATGGAGTTCTATGCTGTCGGAAAAAAAGCTTAAACCTGCGGCATCACGTTGTTTCCTTAAAAGGAACAACATTGCGGCAGTCAGGTAAATTGCAAAAGTTATTTTATTAGGCGAGTGAATATCAGGGTTCTTTATAACCGGGTAGTACATTGATGAAGAAGTGTCGATAAAGATCTGGCATCTCAGGTTTGTTTCTTCTTCGTATCGTTTGACATACAAACGGTCACTCCTGCCGAAAAGCTTCCAGTCGATATTCCTTATCGACTCCCCTGAATTGTACAGGCGGTGTTCGGCAAACTCAACTGAAAAACCATGAAACGGGCTTTTATGCAAGCCGGTAATAAACCCTTCGACAACCTGCCTGGCGAGAAGTTCCAGGGAGGAATATTGTTCAAAATGTGATTGATCGAGGGCGGGCATGGAAAAGCAGCGGGGCGGCGAAACAGCAAAACAATTTTGCTGTTTCCCGGTCGCTTGCTGGTTAAATATGTTTCTCTATCAGGTTCTTGTAATTTGCCTTTGGAACGGCTCCTACCTGTTTATCAATAACTTCCCCGTTTTTGATAAACAGTACTGTTGGGATATTGCGTACCTTGAATTTTGCCGTAGTGGCAGGATTTTCATCAACATTTAATTCGCCGGCAACTATCCTTCCTTCGTATTCAGCTGCAAGTTCATGGATTATCGGGCTGACCATACGGCAGGGGCCACACCATTCTGCAGAGAGATCAACAACGGCTAATTTATCAGATTTTTCAACCTTTTCAGTAAAATTGGCATCAGTGAAAGTTTCAAACATAATTATAAATTTTACGCAAAATTAATAAATCATTTCCATTTTATTCAGAAAGATGAAAGCTGATCCCCGGAAAATCCCTCACAGCCTCGATCACTTCTTTTGCATTGACCCTGAATTTTTTTGAAGGAAGATCTATGGAAAAGGAGTCCTCGGGGTCAAGCACCCTGATCCTGAGCTGGCACTTCCCTTTGTGCTTCTGTATAAGATGATGGAATTCTTCAACCATTGCCCCGCTCAATTCGCCAATGGGAAATGTGAGCGTCAGCATTTTGGCATTTTTCTCCAGGACCTCCGCCAGAAGTGATACATGGAGCACTTTCAGCGTCAGCTGGTCGGGATTGTCAAACCGGGGTTCTATCCTGACTTTTACAAACACATGCTGGCCTTCTTCCATCAAATGTTTCATCCTCAGGTAATCCTCCGAGAAAAGGGTAACTGAAATAAAATCAAGGTAATCTTCAATCACAAATGAGCCAAATGGCTTGCCGGTTTTCCCGGTTTTATGAGTCGCACTGATCACAGTGCCGGCAAAGCTTACTTCCTTTCCTTTATACTGCCGCATATCGGATTTGAGGTGCTCGGTAGTAACATTGCAGAAATACCCGATCTCGGTTTTATAATCATCCAGTGGATGGCCGCTCATGTAAAACCCGGTAATTTCCTTCTCATACCTGAGTTGTTCTATCCTCGACCAGGGAGGGCAGTCGGGCAGCCTCAAATCCACCATTTCAACATCTGCAGCTTCCCCGAAGAGCGATTGCTGTGAACTGGACTTCCTGGAATGATAATCAGTGGCATGCCTGATGAGGCTTTCAAGAAATGTGGTTTCCTCCCCGTTTTCCTTATGAAAAAGCTGGGCCCGGTGCATCCCCTCGAAACTGTCGAAAGCTCCTGATTTCGCCAGCGCTTCCATGCAACGCTTGTTGATATGGTGAGATGAAATCCGCCTTGTAAAATCAAAAATACTTGTGAACGGGCCGTTCTTCTTCCTTTCATCGGTGATTGACATGACCGCAGCTTCGCCAACATTTTTAATGCCGGCCATCCCGAAACGGATCTCGCCTTTGCGGTTCACGGTAAACTTGTTTTCGCTTTCATTGACGTCAGGTCCCAAAACCGAAATACCCATTCTCTTGCATTCATCGAGGAAGAGGGTTATTTCTTTCAGGTCGGTAAGGTTCCGGCTAAGTATCGCAGCCATGAATTCGGCAGGGTAATGAGCTTTCAGGTAGCCCTGGCGGTATGCCACATAGGCGTAGCACGTGGAATGGGATTTGTTGAAGGCATAATTGGCAAAGGCTTCCCAGTCTTTCCATATCTTCGTGACCGTTTCTTCATGGATCCCGTTTTTCTTGCATCCCTCGAAAAACTGGGGTTTGAGTTTGACCATGAGGGATTCGATCTTCTTGCCCATAGCCTTGCGGAGCGAATCGGCATCACCCTTGCTGAACCCGGCAAGCTGCTGGGAAAGCAGCATCACCTGCTCCTGGTAAACGGTGATACCATAAGTTTCTTTAAGGTATTTTTCCATCGCAGGGATGTCGTATTCAATCTTTTCCCTGCCGTGTTTGCGGTTAATATACCTGGGGATGTATTCCATAGGGCCGGGCCGGTAGAGGGCGTTCATGGCAATGAGGTCCTCAATCTGGTTGGGTTTCAGCTCCCTGAGGTATTTTTTCATCCCGTCCGACTCAAACTGGAAAATGCCTGTCGTTTTCCCCAGGCTGAACAGTTCATAAGTAAGAGGGTCGTCAAAAGGAATGGTTTCAATATCCAGGTCGGTCCCTTTTGACAATTTTATATTGCTCACTGCATCCTTGATGATCGCCAGGGTTTTCAGTCCCAGGAAATCCATCTTCAGCATCCCCACCTTCTCAATGTAGTCGCCGTCGAACTGGGTCACAAGCAGTTCCGACTCCTTATTGGTGGCCACCGGGATATGCTGTGTTAGTTCATCTCTTCCGATAATGATGCCGCAGGCGTGAAGACCCGTTTGGCGTATGGATCCTTCAAGTTCCTCGGCATATTTCAGGGTATCCGAAACCAGTTTGTTCGGAGACAACTTGGCGGCTTTGAGTTCGGGGACTTCCTCAAAAGCGGCTTTCAGCGTAATTCCCGGCCTGGCAGGGATGAGTTTTGTAAGAGCATTCACCTGGTCTATAGGCATGCGGTGCACTCGCCCCACATCCCTGATGGCACCCTTGGCTGCCATGGTGCCGAAAGTGATCACCTGGGCTACTTTGTCCCGGCCGTATTTGTTTACAACCCATTTAAGCACTTTGTCCCTGCCGTCTTCATCGAAATCAATATCTATATCGGGCAAAGAAACGCGGTCGGGATTAAGGAACCTCTCAAAAAGAAGATTGTATTTTAAGGGATCCACATCGGTTATCCTGTTTGCATAAGCAACTACTGAACCGGCGGCCGATCCCCTTCCCGGGCCGACTGCAACCCCCATCTCCCTGGCTGCGTTAAGAAAATCCTGGACAATGAGGAAATAGCCCGGATACCCCATTTTTTTTATGACGGCAAGTTCAAAATCGATTCGCTCCCTCAATTCGGATGTGATTTCAGGGTATCTCCTTTCGGCTCCAAGGTATGTGAGATGCTTTAAATATTCATCAGCATCTGTATAATTTCCGGGCAGGGGGAAGTCAGGCATGATAGGGTCCCGGTTCAGGTCGTATACCTCTATTTTGTCGAGGACCTCCATAGTGTTTTCGAGGGCTTCCGGGATATCCGAAAAGAGCTTGTACATCTCCTCCTGGCTTTTAAGCCATTCCTGCCCCGTGTATCGCAGGCGGTCGGGATCATCCATGAATTTACCGGTATTCACGCATAACAGGCGGTCATGCATCTCGGCATCCGTTTCATTCAGAAAATGCACATCATTGGTGGCAATAAGTTTGACCCTGAACTTTTTCGAAAGCTCCACCAGGACTTTGGAGACCTCTTCCTGCCTCTCAAAAACGCTTCCATCCCGGGTGGGATCAGTTGCTTTATGCCGCATCAGCTCGAGGTAGAAATCATCCCCGAAAAGTTCTTTGTATTCGGCTAACAGAGCTTCGGCCCTGCTCGTGTTCCCTGCCTGGATAGCCCTTGGGATCTCCCCGGCCAGGCAAGCCGAAGATACTATAAGCCCTTCGGCATGCTCCTTCAGGATCTGCCTGTCAATTCTTGGTTTATAATAAAACCCTTCTGTCCAGGAAGAAGAGATCAGCTTAACAAGATTCTGATAACCAACCGGGTTTTTAGCAAGGAGGATAAGGTGCTCTCCTTTTCTGTCGGCCGTATCAACTTTATCAAAGCGTGATCGCCTTGCAACATAGGTTTCACAACCTATCACAGGTTTGAAGCCGGGGATCCCGGCTGCGGCTTCAAGAAAGGCCTTTGCTCCAAACAGGTTGCCATGATCGGTCACGGCAACCCCTTTCATGCCGAGCGAATTTGCTTTCTTAACCAAAGCCTTCAGGTCACAGGCGCCATCCAGGATTGAATATTGGGAATGAACATGTAAATGTGTAAAATTCAGCATTTTAACTAAGGCGATAAGGAAAAATTAACGGAATTCAAAAATACCTGATAAATGATTTCCATAAAGCATTGTTGAAAACTTAAAATAAATGCCCTGGAAGGCGAAGACTTGAAATCCTTACCGTTTTTTCTTAATTTTGCTGTAAACTGAAAGGTTATGATACCCGTATCTCATTTTCATCCATTATCGGTTCATTTTCCCATTGCACTGATTACAGTCGCATTCTTGTTCGATGTCGTATCCTTGTTATGTAAAAAAGAGCCTTGTTTGTCAACCGCGGGATATTATTTACAGATCCTGGGGATGCTTGGGGCAATAGCAGCATGGGGCACAGGGCATTTCCTTGCCGGGACAACCCAGATGGAAGGCGAAGCCATGCAGGTCAAGGGGCAGCATGAACTGTTTGCGACCCTGTCACTTATTGCTATCATTGTTGCTACTGTGGCAAGGATTATAATGGTTTACCAGAAAACTGAAAACACCTTTTACAAATACATCCCTTTCGGGCTTTCGCTGCTCTCTGTACTTTTTATTACGGTCACAGGCTATCTCGGGGGGAAACTCGTTATTGATTTCATGATAGGCTTATAAAAATTTTAAATCGTCAAACTGAACCAAAAATAAAATCAAAAACTATGAGAATGAGAATTATTATTTCAGCAATCCTGATGTGTTGTACCGGGATTGCTTTAGCCGGCCCCGAAAAAACCATGGTGAACCTGAACGCTGCATATAAGGGGGAATCCACTGCCTCGGCAAAATATGCTGCATATGCTGAACAGGCCCGTAAAGAAGGATTTATACCGGTTGCCATCATGTTTGAGGCAACTTCCAAGGCCGAAGCCGTTCATGCATTGAACCATAAAGCGGTGATCGAAAAGTTGGGCGGGAAGGTCGAACCACTCACACCCCAGTTCACTGTGAAAACAACCAGGGAAAACCTCGAAGATGCAATCAAGGGGGAGAATTTTGAAATAGTGACCATGTACCCCGGCTACGTAAAAACAGCGAAAGATGATAATGCAAATGATGCTGTAAAATCTTTCCGTTGGGCCATGGAGACAGAGAAGAAACATTCCCTGATGTATACAAATGCCCTGAATGCCCTGAATAAGAATGACCTGAAATCCCTTCCCAAGGTATATTGGGTATGCCCCAAATGCGGCAATACTTATGACCAGGTCAAACCCGAAGACAAATGTTCATTCTGCTACACTTCCAGGGATAAATTTATCAGGTTCGATAAATAGTTGGCTTAGCTTTTGGCAGATTAATATTATTTCACGACCTTTGCACCCCTGTTTGTATAAACAGGTAGTGTTAAGATCAATTATTCATTAAATCAATCAATTAGGTATGCCAACCAAAATCAGGTTACAGAGAAGAGGTAAGAGAGGCCAGCCTTTCTACCACATTGTCATTGCGGATGGTCGTGCACCACGGGATGGGAAGTTTATCGAAAAAATTGGCACCTACAACCCGTTAACAAGGCCAGCCGACATTGATATCGATTTCAACAAAGCCATCACATGGCTGAATAAGGGAGCCCAGCCTACCGATACGGTAAAAGCTATTTTATCGTACCAGGGCGTTCTTTACAAAAGCCACCTTCTGAAAGGCGTCCAAAAAGGCGCAATGACTGAAGAACAGGCTGAAATAAAATTCCAGGCCTGGCTGCAGGAAAAGCAGGCTAAAATAGCCGGGAAAAAGAAAGAATACGAGCTCAGCGCAAAGGATGTGCGCAAGAAGCTGCATGAAAATGAAATCAAGCTGAACGAAGCCAAGGCTTCGGCTGTAGCAAAGAAACGTGCCGAAGTCGCAGCAGCCCAGCAGGCCGCCATCGCCCATGCTGCCGCACCCATTGCTGCTGCCCCTGTTGCTATTGCTGAGGAAGCACCGGTGCAGGATGCACCTGCCGAGCCCGTTCAGGCTGAAGAACCAAAGCAGGAATAACCCTGATCTGAGCTTGTCTCATGCAACGCGATGACTTTTATTACCTGGGTAAAATAATTAAAACAGTTGGTAATAAAGGTCAGTTGATGGTTCACCTCGATGTGGATGAACCTTTAAATTATGAAGCCCTGGAATCCGTCTACCTTGATGTGTATGGTGAGCGGATTCCTTTTTTTATTACTGCTATCCAGCTGAAAAACAGGAATTCGGCAATCATCTCCTTTTCTGACGTCATCACTACCGATGAGGCGGAAGAGTACATCGGGAGGGAAATGTTTTTACCCCTTGACAGCTTACCGGAACTCAGCGGGAACCAATTCTATTTTCATGAAATTGAAGGCTTTACCGTGATCGATAAAAATTACGGTGAGCTCGGCATCCTGGAATCTGTGCTGGATTTGAACCATCAGGCCCTGTTCCAGGTTCGGCATGGGGAGAAAGAAATCCTTATTCCTGCAGTTGACCAGGTCATCAGGGGAATTGACAGGGAAAAGAGAATCCTCAGCATTGAAGCACCTGAAGGTTTAATCGACATTTACCTTTAACATGTCGTTCCGTTTTCGGCAATTTGAGGTTGAAGACTCCTTTTCTGCCATGAAGGTAGGTACCGATGCCATGCTTCTTGGCGCATGGGTTCAACCTGGCAACGCCCGATCCATACTTGATGTTGGCACAGGCTGCGGGGTCCTCGCCCTGATGATGGCCCAGGGTTCAGAGGCAGAGATTGACGCTGTAGACATTCACAAACCTTCGGTAAAGGAAGCTAAGCATAATGTTTCACGCAGCCCATGGGCGGGAAGGATACGGGTCTTATGCCGCCCGCTTGAAGAGCATGCCCGCCTTGCGGGTACACAGTATGACCTGATTATCACTAACCCTCCTTTTTTCATCGATTCGTTGAAACCGCATTCATCAAAGAAGCTGATCGCAAAACATGAAGGCTCCCTTACACTGAATACATTATTAGAAAGTTCGCTTTGCCTTATGCATAAAGGGTCTTCCCTTGCACTTATCCTCCCCCTGGCCGAGGGTCTGGTCTTTACCGGGATGGCAAACGATAATGGACTTTTCCTTGCCAGGCGCCTCCTGGTAAGGCCCCTCCCGTCCAAACCTTTTCACCGTGTACTGATGGAATTCAGGGCACTTCCGGCTGACGGTCCTCCCGAGGATGAACTGACAATCTTCTCTTTTAAAGGCATTTTCAGCGAAAAGTACCTCATAATGACACAAAATTTTCATCTTTTTAATCAAAAGAGACCTGATGTTTTATACTTTTGACAAAATTCTGCAATGATGTCGCTGAAATCATGGCATTTCAAATTAATCCTTCCTCTTAGCCTGATATTCCTGATTGTGATTTCCTGCGGAAGCAGGGAAAGCAAAATAAAGATCGCCCTGTCCAAATCCTCCCCCAATTACGTTAACTGGCTCAAAAGGGCCAATCCTGATATCCAGTTAGTCAACCTCTACACTCTGAATAAAAATGTCGCCATAGAGGTTCTTGAAAATTGCGACGGCTTGCTGCTTACAGGGGGAGAAGATGTTTTCCCCGGCTGGTACGGCAAAGAGACTGATGCTGGAAGGTGCACCGGTATGAACCTGCACCGCGACAGCCTCGAAATGGCGGTGGTGAATAAAGCCATGGAGATGAAAATGCCCGTATTCGGGATATGCCGGGGCCATCAGTTGTTAAACGTCTATCTTGGCGGAAAGCTGATTATCGACCTTCCGACCGATTATGGGCAGAGTGTCACTCATATGTGCCGCGATTATCAGCATTGTTACCACGAGGTGTATGTCCAGAGGAATTCCCAGTTATACCAGCTTACCCAAACCGATTCCGCATCAGTGACTACGAACCACCATCAGGCAGTTGATTTTCTGTCGCCGCTTTTAAGTGTGAGTGCAAGATCTGCTGACGGGCTGATTGAAGGCGTGGAATGGCTGAACCCCGAAGGAAAGAATTTCCTTATGGGTGTGCAGTGGCATCCCGAGCGCATGGAAAAGGGCAACCCACTTTCGGGCCTGCTTGCCGAAAAATTTATACATGAATGTGAATTGTATTTAAAAACCAGGACGCGTTAATGAAACTTCATTCCGATCTGCTGCATTATATAACGGTCTTCATCGGCTTTCTCGCCATGCTGAACCCATTCGGGATATTGCCGATTTTTATCGGCATGGTCGAAGACCTTGACGACAAAACGGCCCGGTGGATGGCCTTCAGAGCATCCTTCTCTGCATTCATAATCATCGCATCCTTTTGCGTTTTCGGCCACCTGATATTCCGGATTTTCGGTATAACGATCCCTGCGTTCCAGATCGCCGGCGGGATCATTGTATTTTTTATCGGGTACCATATGCTCAATGGGGAAGAATCGAAGATCAAGGTGCAAAAGGAAATGAGCCCCGCCGAGCTCAAGCAGGCACTCTCAAACATTGCTGTTACACCTCTGGGCATGCCCCTCCTCGCAGGCCCGGGAACAATTGCAACGGCAATGAACTTCGTGGGTTCAAACAAATCACTTACAAATGTTATTGTGGTGATCGTAATTTTCGCCATTATATGTTCTCTAACCTTTCTGTTATTCCTTTCCGCTAAAAAAATCGCCGGTGTGCTTGGGGAAGGGCTGATTAAAATAATTACAAGAGTTATGGGACTGATACTGACGGTGATCGCGATCCAGATGCTCATCATGGGGATCATAGGCGCCGTTAAACTCTATACTTCAATAGATCTCTGATTTTACTGCCATTTATACTGATTTGATGAAAGCCAATACCCTCATATTGTTCCTGTGCCTGCAGGTGTTCATATTCTCCTCATGCAGCCGTACAACTAAAGAATACTACCCTTCCGGGGCAGTAAAATCGGAAATCATTACAAAAAACGGGGAATACCAGGGACCAGCTGTATACTATTACGAAAACGGGACCCCAATGATGACCTGCACTTATAAAGGCAATAAGCTGGACGGCATACTGCTTCGATATTATCAGTCGGGATTCCGCAAAGAAATGCAGACATACCGGGAAGGTTTATTGAACGGAGTTGCCAGGACCTGGGACAGATTTGCCAACCCTATCCAGGAAATGCATTATGTTAACGGCAAACCTGAAGGAAGCATGCAGGAATGGTATCCCAACAAGATCCTGAAAATTGACGGGCACTTTAAAAATGGCCTGCACGATGGCATCTGGTTATACTATGATGAATTCGGGAAAGTAACCGGGCAGGGCGAATTTTCAGCCGGCAACGGTACCCAGAGGGTATATTATCCCAACGGGCAAACCCGGCAACTCACGCACTACAGGAATAATGTCAAAGATGGTGATGAAATATTTTTCTCGGCCGAGGGGAAGATCACCAGTCAAATCTCATACAGAAATGGGAATGCATTGACATCCAGGGCTCCAAATACTTTAACAAATAAGTAAGCTCTGAAAAATAATGGTTTTGTTTGGTCGTTCACTAAAAACACATTAATTTTGCTTCTGTTATTTTATTAACAATATTTGTCCGCTAAAACATTTCAAAAATTAATAATCTAAATCTGAATCACAATGAACTTAGAAAAAATCATGAGCGACCTGGAGAAAAAAAATCCGGGTGAAGTTGAGTTCCTGCAGGCAGTACGCGAGGTGCTTGAGAGCATCCAGGATGTCTATAACGAAAATCCTCAATTTGAGTCGGCTAATATCATTGAAAGGATTATTGAACCCGACCGTGTTCTGATGTGCAAGGTAAGCTGGGTAGACGACAGTGGTAAGGTCCAGGTAAACCGTGGCTACCGTATCCAGTTCAACAATGCCATCGGTCCATACAAAGGAGGTTTGCGCTTCCACCCAAGCGTTAACCTTAGCATCTTAAAGTTCCTTGGTTTTGAGCAGATCTTTAAAAACAGTTTAACAACTCTCCCCATGGGAGGCGCCAAAGGTGGTTCCGATTTTGATCCGAAGGGAAAATCAAACGCCGAGATCATGAGGTTCTGCCAGGCATTTATGCTGGAACTCTGGAAACTCATTGGCCCTGAAACGGATGTACCCGCCGGGGATATTGGTGTTGGCGGACGTGAGATCGGTTTTCTCTATGGGATGTACAAGAAACTTGCTCGTGAAAATACAGGTGTACTCACAGGAAAAGGTTTGAACTGGGGAGGCAGCCTTATCCGCCCTGAAGCAACCGGTTTTGGTGCAGTATATTTTGCAAAAGAAATGCTTGCAACCAAAGGTGAAAGTTTTAATGGCAAAACCGTTTGCATTTCAGGCTTCGGCAATGTAGCCTGGGGCGCTGCAATAAAAGCAACCGAACTGGGCGCAAAAGTCGTGACCATTTCAGGTCCCGACGGTTATATTTACGACCCTGACGGTATCTCCGGCGAGAAGATAGATTACCTCCTGGAACTCCGCGCTTCCAATCAGGATATAGTAAAACCATACTCATATGAATTCCCGGGTGCACAATTCCACCAGGGGAAACGCCCATGGGAAGTGAAATGCGATATTGCCCTCCCCTGCGCTACCCAGAACGAACTCGGGAAAGAAGACGCCCGTACCCTTGTTACCAATGGCGTACAATGCGTTGCCGAAGGCGCAAACATGCCTTCCACTCCCGAAGCTATTGAGATCTTCCTTGAGAATAAAATACTATTTGCACCAGGTAAAGCAGTCAATGCCGGCGGTGTTGCCACATCAGGCCTTGAGATGTCGCAGAATGCCATGAAATTCAGCTGGCCGCTGAAAGAAGTTGACGAACGGCTCCACCATATCATGTGTAGCATCCATGAACAATGCGTGAAACACGGAAAAGGGAAAGACGGTTACGTTAACTATGTTAAAGGCGCCAACGTTGCCGGTTTCCTTAAAGTGGCAAATGCAATGCTTGACCAGGGAGTTATCTGATAATCACTGTTTTTTCATAAAGGCCGTCAGTCAATGACCTGACGGCCTTTTTTGTACTTTTGCTTCAAGTAAACCTTTCTGATGGAGTTTCTGAATCCTGCATTCCTTTATGGCCTAAGCGCACTTGCAATCCCTGTCCTGATCCACCTTTTCAACCTTCGCCGTTACAGGAAAGAGTATTTTACCAATGTGCGTTTCCTTTCCCAAATCCAGCTGGAAACAAAAAAAAGATCAAAACTCAAACAGTTGCTAATCCTGGCCTCCAGGTTGCTCGCAATTACCTGCATTGTAATGGTCTTCGCCCAACCATATATCCCTTCTGCTTTGCAACATAACCGCAAAGCAAACCACCAGGCGATCAGCATTTATGTTGACAATTCATATTCCATGGAAGCCGTCGGGAGCCGGGGCCGGCTTCTCGATATTGCAAAAAAAAGAGCTTCAGAAATTGCAAATGCATATAAGTCCTCCGATGTATTTCAGCTGATAACCAACGACTTCGAAGGGAAACATGCAGAGTTTACAGGTCGTGAAGAATTTATTAGCATGCTCAGGGATGTAAAAATCACCCATACTTCCGCCGGGCTCCGGGAAGTTATCAGCCGGCAGAACGACCTGTTCTCCCGACAAAAGGAAGGGGTGCATACTTCCTACCTGATATCTGATTTTCAGAAAAGCACTGCCCGGTTTGAAAACCTCCGCCAGGACTCATCAGCATATTATATACTGGCACCGGTTGAATCCTCAAAACAGAACAACCTGTATATTGACTCCATCTGGTTTACAAGCCCGGTTCACAGGCCTGGCCAGGCGGTTAAACTAATTGCCAGGATCAGGAACTGCGGAAGCGACAAACTTGAAAAGATCCCGCTGCGCCTGGTTCTTAATAATATCCAGAAATCAGTGACAAGTTTTAATATAGACCCGTCTCAATCGGTCGACATCGCCCTTCCCTATAAGGAGGAAAAGAACGGATTCCAGCTTGGGAGCCTGCAACTTACCGATTATCCAATCATTTATGACGATATTTTCTACTTTACATATAATATAGCAGAAGAAATAAATGTTCTCAGCATCTATGGCAAATCTCCAAACCATTATCTCAAAACCCTGTTCACCTCCGATTCAATTTTCAATTACCGCACCTGCCAGGCAAACCAGGTGGACTACAGTTCATTCAACAAACAAAACCTGATCCTGATTTCCGGTCTTGATGATTTGGCAACCGGATTGGCCAGCGAGTTGAAATTATTCCTCGAACGTGGAGGTTCTGTTGGCATTTTTCCACCTGAGAACCCTGGATATCAAACATACAACACATTTTTTTCCTCAGTTGGAAATTCTTCTTTCGGGAGCCCTGATACAGTGAAACAAAGAATCAGTTCCCTTGATCTTGAGAATGAGATATTTACTGATGTTTTTGATAAGGATGCCAACGGAAAGACCAGGATTCCCGACAACGTTGACTTCCCTTTGGTACTGAAATACTATCCCTTAAACAGGGGATCTTCAAACCCTGCCACCGTGCTTATGAGACTTCAAAACGGCCTCCCCTTCTTAAGCTCTGCAAGCGTCGGTAAAGGGAAATTGTATGTTTGCGCTTCTCCCCCGGATCCTGCGTTTACAAATTTTCAACAGCATATACTGTTTGTACCGGTCATGTTCAGGATGGGTTTTATAAGCGAATTCCAATATCCCCTTTACAATATTGCAGGCGGAAACAGTATTGTTGACCTGCCGCCTGATTCCACCAGCGGGAAGAATCCGGTTAAAATCAGGAAATGGAACACACCCTGCGAATTCATTCCCGAATTGAAAATATCAGGGCAGCACATACAGGCCCGTATTCAGAACCAGGCCGGTGAAGCCGGATGGTACCAGGTTTTCGGTGGGAATAAAGAAATCGCCTCACTTGCATTCAATTACAACCGTAAAGAATCAGATATCAACTGCTTTAACACAAAAGAGCTGGAAGGCATTATCAGAAAATACAATCTTAGGAACTTCATGGTTTTGAAACCATCAGGTCTGCCTTTCTCAAAACAGATCGAACAATTGAACACAGGTTTCCCCCTCTGGAAATATTTTGTTGTTCTTGCGCTGATCTTCCTGGCGATCGAGATTCTCCTTATCCGCCTTCTAAGGGCCTGAAATAAATCCGTCTTAAAGGAATCAGCCTGTCCTGAACCGGGAGGCTAAAAAAAAACTTTTTAATGCAAAAACTGTCAAATTTTTTGACAGTAGTGTAAAATATTTTGACAGTGGTGTAAATTTTTTTGACACTTTTTTTATGTCGAAAATAGTTATGTTGCTGATTTTCTATTAATTATATTTCTGGCACAATATTTGCTCTTGTAGAAGTAGTAGAAACAAAGAAATAACCTAAAAAAACAAGCATATGAAAGCTTTCAACCTTATCAACCTTTACAACGCAGAAATCCAGAAAAGTAACCTTTCGAATGTTCGTGGCGGTACCGAAGTAAAATGCATTTGCGGAAACACTGCTCCTGCAGTTACAGTTTATAACCAGAGCCCCGGTAACCAGGTTTGTTTATGCCCTGATGGCCCAAACGCCAGTTCAACCAAAAACAAGAACGGCAACGGTTGATCCCCTGCCCCCTTATTGAAAACGGCCTGTAAAAAAAGTATATTTGCAGGGCCGGTAAGATTATTCTTGCCCTGCGATATAATTATATGAAAGCGGCTATCCCCTTTACCACTTCATCAGGTCATTCTTATTTCTACAGTTCTCACAACAGGCAATTCCTGTTTTCCCAGCCACTTATCAATTATTTCATCAGCTTATCCGGCGATGATAAACAATGGAAAGCCATTTTGAGAAAGGCTTCTGCAAACCAGGCCGTTTCAATCCCGGGCCTGGGCAAATTTTCAAACACCGATTTCCAGTTTTACCTCAGGAAATTCAGGTTTCTTAAAAAACATGGTTTTTTCAAACCCGGCGAACAGAAAAACCACGACGGGATTATTCCCCCAGGCAGGATCGAACAAAACCTTTCCCAAACCAGGCAATTAATTTTTGAAACTACCGAAGATTGCAACCTCGATTGCGTCTACTGTACTTACAGCAAGTTTTATTTTAATAAAAACAGGGAGCGTAAAAAGATCAATGCTGCCGATGCATTTAAGTTGCTTGATCTGATCCTTGATAAACGCAAGCCCGGTTCAACCCAACAACTCACCGTTAGTTTTTACGGCGGGGAACCATTGAAGAATTTTGATTTTATCAAAGATGTGGTGAATCATGTTCGCGAGCATAAGAAACCTTCTTCCAGGGTTACTTACTCCATGACATCCAATGGCCTGCTGCTCAGGAAGCATATAAATTTCCTGGTCGAAAACGATTTTGAGCTGGCCATCAGCCTTGACGGTGACGAACTTGCAAATTCTTTCAGGATATTAAAAACCAATAAGAAACCTTCCTTTGACCTGGTGACCAGGAATATTGATATGGTCAGGGAGAAATTCCCCTCCTACTTTGACCGCCGTGTCATATTCCTGACCGTAAGGCACAGCCGGAACAGCCTTAAATCGATTTACGAACATTTCTCTTCCCGTTACGGGAAAACACCCATAATGTCAAGCATTACCACGACAGGGCTTGTCGACGAATTTAAGGAAGAGTTTAATGAGACCTTTCTTAAGAGCCGTTTCCCGGCAACTGAAAACACCTGCTATGTACATGAACTTTTCACCAAACACCCTCTGGTTACAGAAACCGCCGAAGTTTTTGAACGCTTCGGGGATTTTGTCTTCCGGAGGCCGGGCCAATTGCTTAACCCGCTTAAAAAGGCCCGCGACAATAGCAAACACCTTCCCACGGCAACATGCTCACCCTTCGATCTGAGGGTTTATATGAGCGCCGACGGAGGTATTTACCCCTGTGAACATATCAGCAGGATCTTTGAAATGGGCTCGGTCAAAGGCTCAGAAGTTGAAATAAACCCCGATAAAATAGCAGGGATTTACAACACCTACTTTCATAAGCTTAAAAAACTCTGCAAACAATGCTACCTTGCCGATAATTGCAAGGAATGCATTTTCAATACTGCTGTTGAAACAGGCAGGCCCTCCTGCGAATTCTTTATGAACAAACAGAAGTTTACATCGCATTTAACACAGATATTTGATTACCTGGAACAAGACCAGCAATTGTTTGCACGAATCAGGGATGAAGCATTCCTTGCCAAATAAAAATGAACGGTTCCTCTACCTGGAACCCTATACGTTTTCGGTAATGGCCGGGAATGATGTGCTTATATACAATTCCCTTAACGGCAGGATACTTGAATACAGGGATTCCCCCGCAGTAGCCCGATTTATAAGTGAAGCGGAAGATCCCGGCGGAGGATTTCTTGCAGCAATGGATACTGAACCCGGGAACCCTGAAATAGCATCCCTGGTAGCAGATCTGAGGGAAAGCTTCTGCGGCGACCTGGTATCTGCATCGGGTAAACTCAGGCCCTCAGTCATAAGACCTAAACCTGTTATAAAAAACTATCCTCCGGATAAAGATTCGCCTTCTTTTTCTGCGGATGACTACCTGCGTAATATTTACTTTTTCCTGAACCAGGACAACAATGAGGTGTGTACCGATTACAGGTTTGCAGCAAACCAGTTCTTTTGCCCTGTCTTTAACCAGCAGGGATACAGCGAAATGCAATTTGAAACGGTATTTAACACCTGCTCCAGGTATACAGGGGTCAGCGGGATGGAAATAAGCCTGAGCGGTTCTGATATTACAGCTTATTCCGAAATCAAAAATGTCATTTCAAGGATACACAAACTGCTTTTGCCGGTGACCTTTCACCTCCCTCTCCCTTGTTCTGACCCGGATGTCGTTTCAAGGCTCCTCAGGATCCCCAAAAGCAGGACTTCATTATACATAAGCTTTCCCGGCGGGCCCAAAGCCCTTAAAGCCATCCGCAGGAACCCTGAATACATTAAAAAACAACATTTGGTTGACCTGAACTTCATGATACGCTCGCTCGATGAATATAAGGCCGTTACTGAGCTTTTACAGGAACCCGGGAAAGAAAAAGTTTTCTTGTTCCCTTATTTTGACGGGGGCAACTCCGGCTTTTTCAAAGAAAATGTTTTCCTTTCCAAAGACGAGATCCTTTCTTTAAAGCCGACCCAGAAACAGATCTACTCAAGGTCGTTGATAAACGAACAGCTGTACGGCAAAATATTCATTTTAACGGGAGGTGAAGTCTGCGCCAACATGAATACCGGGCCCATCGGCAACATTAACACCCACAGCATGGAGGAACTGGTCAGGCATGAAATTGCCGGCGGTCAGTGCTGGGAAATGACCAGAATGAAAGTTACCCCGTGCAGCGAATGCCTTTACCGGCTTTTTTGTCCTCCGGTCGGGAACTACGAGCTGTTCATGAAAAAGTTTAACTTCTGTGATGTCTTATAAACAAGGAGCATGATCAGGAACGCTTTGGTAACATCTTACCGCACTATCGTAAACAACAAGACGTATACCATCATTAATATTGCCGGGCTTGTTCTGGGCCTTACTGCCGCATTTGTGCTTTTAGTCTTTGCTATCAACGAAACAGGCTATAATACATGTTTCCCGGCATACAAGAAGCTATACAGGGTCATATATTCCGATTCGAAAGGGGTTATGATCCCCGAAGGATCCTCGCTTGTAAAACAGCTACTCATAACGAACATTCCCGATTGCAAAAAAGTCGCAAGGATCATTCAGAAACAGTATATGCCCGATAAAGTCAAAGTTCTTACTGCGGGCGTGGTCACTGACGTGGATGATTTCATCTGTGCCGATCCCGAACTCTTCGAAATGCTTGATATTGGATTTAACAGAGGTGGCATTGCCCTCGCTAAACATATTCCGAACTGCATATTTATCTCCGAAACCGCCGTTCATAAATACTTTAAGAGTGAACCTGACCTGATGCAGAAGGTGACTCTCAGGGTTGGGCTTAATCAATATGAAATGAAAATTGCAGGGGTTTTTAAAGACCTGCCCTGGAATTCAACCATTACCGCTGATTTTATCACTGACCCTGCATTTTACCAAACGTTCCTTAAAGATGCCATGCCTGACCTCCTGCCTGTTTTTAATTCCTATGATGATTTTTCGGTGGAGTCTGTTTGTGAATTTACCGAAGGGGCTGATGCCGCGACCGTGTCGGCAATGCTTCCCGGGATCCTGAAAGACCCGGGATGGAGAAGCGCAAATCTCAGGATATCGTTTCAGGCTTTCAAGGATATTTACCTGGAATCGGCTGACCTTCAAAACAATTATCAGCTTAAAGGGAATAAATTATCGGTATATACATACTCCTGGCTGGCCGTTTTCATTTTACTTCTTGCAGGAATAAACTATGCAATCCTGAGTACGGCGAGGTCGGCCCTGAGGTTCAAGGAGATCGGCGTAAGAAAGGTACTCGGGGCCACCAAGAAGGAACTGAGGATCCAGATACTGATTGAATCGGTTTTGCTGACTTTTATGGCGCTGCCCCTTGCCCTTTTCATACTCGGCCTGATCGACCCCAGGATCACCGGAATGCCTGATTATACAATTACCATGTACCCAAGCAATATGCTTAAATACATCGCTTTCTTTGCGGCCATCACAGTCACTATAGGAATACTTTCGGGACTTTATGTGGCGGTATACCTTGCCGGCCTGAATCCCATAAATGCCCTGAAAGCAAGGGATTATACCCCCGGGAAGTTCAACCTGAGCAAGATTTTCATTGGGTTCCAGCTGTTCATCACGCTCTCATTGCTCATCTGCATGATCACAATCTACAGCCAGATCAGGCTTTGTTACATCAGCAACCTGTCAATTTCAAGGGACAATATTTTATTGGTATCACTTAAAACCCCTGACTATAAAAAATATGTATCACTGAAATCAGCCCTCCGCAAAGTCGGCGGGATAATTTCTTTCTCCGGGACTTCTGCTTTTTCTCTTCCTTCCAGTACGATTTCACTGGTAAAGGCAATGGTTGCTGATAATAAAGAACCGATACATATCGAATGGATAAGTATTGACAATGATTTTTTCAATACCCTTGGGATACCCATTGTCAGGGGAAGGGACTTTGATACTGCGAGCATTAAGAGAAACGAGGTCGAATGTATTTTCAACGAGGAAGCAGCCAGGGTCCTTGGGCTGAAACAACCTGTCGGCTTCATCATGAATGATGCCAAAATTGTTGGTGTGGCCAGGGATTTTAACATTCATACCCTCCACAGCAGGATCAATGCCACTAACTTCGTTTTTAATCCGTATGCCATCAATACCCTTGTAGTTCACTATAAACAGGGCCGTGAGCTTGAAGTCGTCAACGACATACGAAGCTGCTGGGAAAAAACATACCCCAAAATCCCCTTTACGTACTCATTTTTCAGGCAGGAGCTCAGGTCGTCATATAAAAAGGAAAATAACTTTGTGATGGCTGTGGCGATGTTCACGATACTCGCATTTATAATTACAGGCATGGGGTTATTTGGTCTAGCCTTGTTGATCTCGGAAAGAAAGACAAAGGAAACAGCCATCCGGAAAGTCTTCGGGGCATCAAATTTTCAAATCATTTACCGTATGCAAAGGGAATTCCTTCTTTATACAGCTCTGGCTACAATTGTAGCAATACCGGTTTCATGGGCGCTCATGGAACTCTGGCTTAAGGAATTCTATTACCGGGTTAATGTCAGTATATGGGTGATGCTGCTCTGTGTTATTACGGTAACGGCTTTCGTCTCGGCAATCCTCCTTTTCAGGACACTTAAAGTTCTCAGGTCTAACCCTATAAATGCACTCAAATACGAATAAAGATGGCTTTCCCTTTTTACAGGCAACATGATACGATGGATTGCGGACCAGCCTGCCTGAAGATGGTATGTGATTATTACGGCAAGTTCTTTAACATAACGAGCTTGCGTGCCGCCTCACATATTACAAGGGAAGGTGTTTCCATGCTCGGGATCAGTGACGCTGCAGAATCGGTCGGGTTCAGGACCATGGGAGTGAATTTGTCCTTCAGCGAGCTTGTGGCCTCCGATCCCCTGCCCTGCATTGCACACTGGCATCAGAACCATTTTGTTGTCATCTACAGTATCATTAAGAAAAGAGACGGATATCTCATTAAGGTTGCCGACCCTGCACACGGGCTTATCACATATAAGGAAACCGACTTCCTGAAGGCCTGGCAAACTGAAGAGGATTACAGCGGGAAAGGGATATGCCTGTTGCTGGAACCTGGGCCTGAATTCCAGGCCATGCCTGAGGATAAGAAAAACAAACGCATCTTTTCCTTTATCAGGCAATACATGAAACCATATAAATCGAGGATGATATGGCTCATGCTCATCATGCTCCCTGCAAGCGGCGTCCAGTTTGCCTTTCCCCTGCTTACCCAGAAGATAGTCGATAATGGTATTGCACATAAGGATCTTGGCTACATCACCCTGATCCTCCTTGGCCAGCTAGCCTTGTTCCTGGGGATGATAAGCATTGAATTCTTCAGGAGCAGGGTTCTGGTTTATATATCCAACAGGATCAATATCAGCATGGTGTCGGATTTCCTGAAGAAACTCCTTAAGCTTCCCATGGCATTCTTTGCAAGCAAACTCCCCGGGGATCTGATCCAGAGGATTGCTGATCACCAGAGGATACAGTCATTCATTACCACCAGTTTGCTCAATATTATTTTTTCGCTGCTCACCTTAACTGTATTCGGGATCATACTTGCAGTATATAGTTCGCTGGTTCTGGCTGTTTTCATTATCAGCAGTATACTATACTCGGGATGGGTGTACTTTTTTATGAAGAAAAGGAAGGAACTTGATTATATCAGGTTTTCGAAGATGTCTGATAACCAGAATACGCTTTTACAAATCATACAAGGGATCCCTGAGATAAAACTGACCAATTCTGAAGACCAGAAAAGAAAAGAATGGGAAAAGATCCAGGAACAGTTGTTCAATATTCAGATTAAAAGCCTTAAGATAAGCCAGTACCAGGATCTTGGTTCATTCTTTTTCCTGAGGACAAAGGATATTATTATCACATTTATTACTGCATGGCTGGTAATTGAAGGCCATCTCACCCTGGGTATGATGCTTGCAATACAATTTATCCTCGGGCAGCTCAACGGTCCGGTGGAGCAGATTGTGAGTTTCATCCGTGAAATGCAGGATGCGGGGATAAGCATGGAGCGCATACAGGAAATCAACCATGTGGATGATGAAGAGGCAGAGGGGACCCATCTTATAACTGATATCGGGGAATTCTCAGGCATCAGGGTCGAGAACCTCTGTTTTCAGTATGAAGGTCCGCATTCACCTATGGTGCTCGACAACCTGTGCTTTACGATTCCGGCCAACAAAGTGACGGCCATTGTCGGGATGAGCGGCAGCGGCAAAACCACCCTGATCAAACTGCTTTTAAGTTTTTACAGGCCGGTTAAAGGGCGTATACTCGTAAATGATATCCCCCTGGATGAAATTTCCAACCGTTTCTGGAGGAGCAATTGCGGTTCGGTGATGCAGGACGGGTATATTTTTTCTGACACCATTGCATCAAATATAACCCTGGGGGATCCCGAGCCTGATAAGGATAAGCTCGGCAACGCCATCGCACTGGCAAATCTCGGCGAGTTTATCGATTCCCTTCCATCAGGGGTCCAGGCAAAAATCGGGCAGGAAGGTGCAGGTTTAAGCCAGGGTCAGAAGCAGAGAATTTTAATTGCAAGAGCGGTATACAGGAACCCTCAGGTACTTTTCTTTGATGAAGCGACCAATGCACTGGATGCATCAAATGAAAAGATAATTATGGAAAGGCTGGATACCTTTTACAGGGGGAGGACAGCCATTATTGTGGCCCACCGGCTGAGCACAGTTAAGAATGCACACCAGATCATCGTTTTATCCAAAGGAAGGATTATGGAGATGGGAACGCATGCGGAACTGCTTGACAGGAAAGGGATATATTTCGACCTTGTGAGCAATCAGTTAGAAATAGGAAAATAAACCAACGAAATGATTAAAACTGTTAACCTGTCTAAAACCTTCAGTACCCGGGATGTTGACACCCATGCTTTGAATGGCGTGGATTTCAGCGTAGAGGATGGAGAATTTGTTGCTATCATGGGGCCATCCGGCTGCGGGAAGTCAAGCCTGCTGAACATCCTGGGTATGCTTGACAGTCCGTCAGGCGGAGAGTATTACTTTGCCGGGGAGGACGTTGCACTTTATAACGAAAAAAAGCGCAGTCATCTGCGCAAGAAGAAAATAGGATTTATATTTCAGAATTTTAATCTTATAGATGAGCTGACAGTGTATGAAAATGTCGAGCTCCCGCTTCTTTACCTGAACCAAACACAAAAAGAACGACAGGAAAAAGTCCAGGCTGTTCTTGAGACGCTTGAATTACTTCACCGCAGGAACCATTTCCCTTTGCAGCTCTCGGGGGGCCAGCAGCAAAGGGTAGCCATCGCCAGGGCTGTCGTTGCCAATCCCTCCATAATCCTGGCCGACGAGCCTACAGGGAACCTTGACTCGAGCAAAGGAGAGGATGTTATGGCCCTGCTCACCAATCTCAATGAAAAAGGCACAACCATCATCATGGTTACACATTCCCAGCGTGATGCCGAGTTCAGCAACCGGATCGTAAACCTGTTTGATGGTAAAATAGTTAATGAAAGATTCTGATCAGATCTTAATGGTAAATACTGTTTTCCCCGGGGAAGACTGAACACCAATAGACCCTCCATGCATCCTGATGATCTGTTTTGAGAGGCTCAGGCCAATGCCTGAACCGCCTTCCTTGGTTGTGAAGAAAGGCACGAACATATTCTGCATTGCATAGTCGGTTATCCCCGTTCCGTTGTCTTCAACTTCGATTATAACCTGGTTGTCGGTATGTTGCGCCATCATCCTGATTTGAGGCTGAGGTATTCCGTTCACGGCTTCGATTGCATTTTTGAAGAGGTTGATCAGTACCTGGTCCATAAGTTTGCCGTCGGCCTGCAGGTGAAGGGAATGCGGACATTCTACAGTAACCCGGATATTTTTCTCCTTAAGAATCTCTTCATGCAGTTCGTTGATCCGGGTGAACATGTCGTTCAGGTTTAGGATCTGGAATTCCGGCTTGGGGATTATTGCCACAGAGCGGTAATTCCTTACAAAATGGACCAGGCCCTTTCCCCTGTTTTCAATGATATCAAGGCCCCTCATTGTCTTTTCAAGGTTCTGATCGGTAAGTTCCCCCAGGGTTTTGATGTTCCCTGAATCTTTATGCCTGAAAATCTTTGTGAGCGTAGCAACTAGGGTAATAATCGGGGTAATTGAGTTCATGATCTCATGGGTAAGCACCCTGATGAGTTTCTGCCAGGATTCAATCTCCTGTTGTTCCAGTTCGCTTTTGATATTTTGGAAGGATACCAGGTGAAGGTCGAGGTTCCCGGTCCTGAAAATAGCTTTTCGCGTGCTCAGCTGAACCAGGTCGTCATCGATGATCAGGTTGATGAGCTGGCTTTCACCAGGCTTCAGTTCTTTTAAGGTGTCGCTGAACCCTTCCTTGAAGCGGTCAAGCTTGTCAATAGTCCGGAGTACGTTTATTCTGAATATCTTCCTCGCGGCATCATTAAAAAGCTCCACCCGGCCTTCCATTGTAAAGGAGACAAGGCCTGTTGATGTATGGTCAACAATAGTTTTGAAATAGTTGTTCCTGATCTCGCTTTCAACTCTTGAAGTTTCCAGCTTTTCGTTGACCCTCCTGAAATAATTGTACAATCCTTCAAACTCATCCTTCCTGCCGGCAGCGGAGAAGGATGTAGTTACATCCCCGCTCAGGTGCATGATGAAAAACTGTTCAAGTTTCCGGTTTATGGCATTCAGGTACCTGATCAGAAGGAATGCCTGAAACGGTATGAGCAAACCCAGCAATGCCAGCAATGAAGGATTAGGCAACCTGAAGATGGCAAATGCAAACAGGAAGCAGGTCACCGTTATAAGTAAAATCCTCGCGGTAATATTAATATGGAACCGCTTAGAGACCATAGCGCTTTATTTTATTGTAGATTGTCTGGCGAGTCACACCCAGTTCCCTTGCTGTCGTAACCATGTTCCCGTTATTCCGCAACAAGGCCCTCCTTATTATGTCCCTCTCAATTTCGTTGAATGATGGGTTGACTTCCTTTTTCTGCATGATCCTGGCGGCTGTCCTCTTAAGGAAAAGATCATCCGGCGTAATAATATCGCCTTCGGCCAGGATAACCGCTTTTTCGATGGAATGTTCCAATTCCCTGATATTTCCCGGCCAGAGGTATTCCTGCATCGAATTGATGGTCTCGGAGGAGAAGTGCATTTTCCCCCGTTCATATTTGGAAGCGAATTTATCCAGGAAGTAGCCAGCCATCAGGTTTATATCGTTCCCTCTTTCCCTCAGGGGCGGCAGGTCAACCTGTATGGTATTGATCCTGAACAAAAGGTCTTGCCTGAAAAGCCCTTCCATCACCATCTTTTCCAGGTTCTTATTGGTAGCACAGATCAGGCGGATATCGATAGGGATAATTTTATTGGTCCCGAGCGGGATAATATATTTCTCCTGTAAAACATTCAGGATCTTGGTTTGCATGTTTAATGAGAGGTTCCCAATCTCGTCAAGGAACAGTGTTCCCCCGGATGCAGTCTCAAACCGGCCTATCCTGTCATGCCGGGCATCTGTGAATGCCCCCTTTACATGGCCGAACATCTCACTTTCAAATAACGACAGGGGTATTGATCCCATATCGACCGTGATCATAGCTTCTTTTGAACGTATCGACCGTTTATGGATCTCCCTTGCTATAAGCCCTTTGCCTGTCCCGTTTTCCCCTGTAATTAAAATATTCGCATCAGTATTTGAAACTTTCTCTACAATCTCCATGACCCGTTTCATAGAAGGACATTCGCCTATGATCTCCGGGAATTTCTGGTTTAGCTCCTCAACAAGATGATTCTGCCTTCCCCTGAGCTTTTGTATCTCCATATTGGACCTGCGAAGCTTCAGGCCTGCAAACAAGGTGGCAAGGAGTTTCTCGTTATCCCAGGGCTTCAGCACAAAATCAGAAGCCCCGTTTCGCATTGCCTTTACTGCCAGTTCAACATCCCCGTAGGCGGTCATCATGATCACACCCAGGGTCGGGTCAATCTTCAGGATCTCCTTTAACCAGTATAAGCCTTCGCTCCCTGTATTCAACCCGACTGTGAAGTTCATATCCAGAAGTACAAGGTCGAAAGAGCTGTTTTGTAAAGTGGTTGGGATTAATTCCGGATTCTTCAACCCTACAACAATGCTGAATTCATCTTCCAGGAACAGGGTAAGGGAATCCAGTATTTCGGTATTGTCTTCAACGATAAGCAGGTTTCCTTTTACAGCCATATGTAAAATAATTTGACACTAAGATACGTAAAGAGTGTCAAATATTTTTACACTACTGTAAAATATTTTTACACTACTGTATGATTTTTTTACACTTTAAAAACACAATATATATGTATTTATCTCATTTACTTGTATTTACATTTACGGTACAATTATTGCGGATAATTACAATTATAATAACAAGCTTTTCACTGCTAAAACCAGAATATCATGATCTCTGTCAACCTTGTATTGTTTATACTTGTTTGTTTCTCCATTTTACTCATAATCGGTGCAGGTTATCTCATTTTCACACAGGGCAGGAAAAACGCCGACAAATCAGATGTGAGGATGCTTACCGACATCCTTAGCCAGATCCATGACCGGAATATGGAGGAAAATGACTTGCTGAAATCGAACCTCAATATCCATACCGGGCAGAACAATCATGTGTTTAATGAAAGGAAAAATGCGATCCTCGCTTATTTTTCCAGTCTGAACACCTGGATGTGGGATGGGCTGAACGTATCTGTTCAGGATTACAATCATGTCAATTTCGAAGAACTCTCAAAACGTGTTACAAACATAAAGGAGTATTACAACCAGGCCAATATCACCTTTGCTGTCATGCAACTGACCATAGATTCCCAGCAACTCGTGAAACTTGGGTATGAAGCCATGATGGACACACTCAAACTGCATCATTTCGTTGAAAACACCATGAAGAACTACAAGAAAACTCTGTCATGGGAAAAGACGCTTCTCGATAAGATCACTTCCAAAGACTATGATTTCTTTAAACTCTCCCCCGACATGAAAAGCTTTTACGAACGCCAGGCGAGGGAGAATGAAGAAGAAAAGAGGAAAGTCCTTGAAGGATATAACGACCGGCACTGGGAGCTGTTCAAGCAGGCTATTGCCGACAGGAACCTGTTCAGGGATGTGGCAAAAGAAGAACTGGCGGAGCTTGAAAATGAAGTTTACAATAAGCACATTGAAAAAACCGACGATATAACCAACATTCTCAGCGGGGGGATATCCAAGGCCAAAAGCATTAAAGATCTTTCGGCCCGGCATGAATACGCCTATAACAGGGACACCGAAAATAAATTTTGATTTTTCCCCTTTTTCCATTACTTTTACCTGATGATGACAGCAAAATCAACATTAGGGATGGTTGTATTTTTATGTACGATCACCTGCAGCACCTTTGCGCAGAATCCGAAGAATAATCCGCCGGTCCATAATATACCTGCAGGTACGACAGTTGCAGACAGTGTTCATTCCGACTCTGCCTCCTGCGGGACTTTCGAGTATGGGGGGCAGGTTTACCATACCGTTGTGATCGGAACCCAGTGCTGGATGAAAGAAAACCTGAACCTTGGGAAATGGCTTGATCAAAGCCAGAACCAGACGCAAACGAAGAATGAGATTGTAGAGAAATACTGTTACGGTAACGATTTTGTAAATTGTGACCTCTGGGGAGGATTGTACCAATGGGAAGAATTGATGCATTATGAAACAACAGCAGGCGCCCAGGGAATATGCCCGGCCGGCTGGCATGTGCCCGACAGCAAGGACTGGAAAGCACTTATCAGGGTTCTCGGCGGGACCCAGGTGGCCGGGGGGAAATTAAAATCAACCGGAAACAGGGATTGGTGGGTCCCCAATGTCGGAGCCACAAACACAAGCCAGTTCACAGCCTTCCCTGGCGGTTACTTCGATTTCACGACACAGTCGTGGATCGATGTGCATAACGCAGGCTATTTCTGGTCTTCCGAGACTATCTCGAATTCAACAACCGTGGCTCTCCAGATGATCAGAAAGGGCACAGAAGCCGAATTATACGAGGAATACAATTCCAGTGCCCTGTCACTGCGATGTATAAAGGATTAGCTTCGGCATCAAAGAACAGCTGCGATCTGCAGCAAGGATGTCAAAATACAGGCTGGCACAATTTTTGACACCTTATTAGTACAATTTCAATTAGTAATTCCAATTAAATTTAACAGGATTATGAAAAACATCAGCAGATTATTGATCATTGCAGGTTTTACCCTGGCATTTAGCCAGTTTTCTTCAGCCCAGACAAAATGGAACGCCGATTATGCGCATTCCTCCATCAAATTCACAGCCACCCACCTGGTTATTTCAGAAGTGGAAGGCAGTTTTAAAACATTCAATGGCAGCATGGAAGCATCCAAAGCCGACTTTACAGATGCTAAAATTAATTTCACGGCCGACGTTTCAAGCATTAACACCGATAATGAAATGCGCGATAAACATCTGAAATCAGATGATTTCTTCAATGCTGAAAAGTACCCGAAGATTACGTTTAAAAGCATTGCCTTCAAAAAAATCAAGGATAACAAATACCAGCTGAAAGGGGAATTAACAATACGCGACATAACCAAACCTGTCACATTCGACGTAACATACGGCGGAACGGCCAAGGATCCCTGGGGCAACACGCATATCGCTTTTAAAGCAAGTACGACCATCAACCGTTTTGATTATAACCTCAAATGGAACACCCTGACCGAAGCCGGCGGTGCTGTTGTAGGCAAAGACGTTGAGATAAAAGTCAACCTCGAGTTTCTCCCGGAAAAGAAATAACAACATCTATCGTAAAATTAACTAAAAAATAACCCGATGACTTATATAACCATGCATACGAATTTCAAATTTTATCAGAAATCAATTCTTCTTTTGAGTCTCCTGGTCATGTTGAATTTCCTCGCGGGTTCAGCTGCCATTGCCCAGCAACCCTCAAGGACTCCCGAAGACCGTGCCAAACATCAGACAGAAATGATGAAAACAGATCTTAAATTAACTGCAGCACAGGAGCCGAAAGTCTACGCCATTAATCTTAAGTATACCGAAAAAATGCATGACTTAAGAGAAATTGAGGATACTGCTGTCAGGAGAAAGTCTTTCGAAACCATGAATAAGCAAATCGATTCTGAATTTAAAGGCATACTCACTGCTGAGCAGTTTAAGTCCTATCAAAAGATGATGGCCGACAGGCGAAGCCATATGCAACCGGGTCGACAGAAATAAAACAACCCTCCCCTGCCCGCTTCGCGGGCTCAGTCCTAAAACAAAAAAAGGATCTCAGGTAAACCTGGATCCTTTTTTTTGTTTTACGTCCTGGCACTTCGTGCCGGGAGCCTTGTCTTGTCGGGGTAGCAGGATTCGAACCTGCGACCCCCTGGTCCCAAACCAGGTGCGCTAGCCAGGCTGCGCTATACCCCGAGATTTGTTCTTTAATGCAGAGAAGGGTGTGTAAGCTTTGCTGAAGGTTTGATTATTTTCCCTTTCACTCCTTTTAAAAGCGGTGCAAAGATACGAACCGAAATCTGAATTATAAGCATAATCCAGCATTATTTTTGCTATCATCCGGCAAGCGCCGGAGAAACCGGGACAACTTATCATCTTTCCCTTTCCGGGAAAAGCAGTATAGACTGGTTTGTCCTGCAAAATGCAAATTAATTAGGAATCCGCCAATTTTTAAATTACTTTTATAGGTCATAAGGTGTTGAAATTCAAAAAAAAACATTCATGAGTACTACAAAACAAAGATCTGCAGGACCAGACCGCACCCAGTTTCCCATCGTGGGTATCGGCGCCTCTGCAGGCGGGCTCGAAGCATTGGAGTTGTTTTTCAGAAGCATGCCTAAAGACAGCGGTATGGCTTTCGTTGTCATCCAGCACCTCGATCCGACCCATACTGGTATTATGCCTGAATTATTGCAACGCATTACCCCGATGAAGGTATTCCAGGCAAGCGACGGGCTTAAAGTGAAACCCAATTATGTATACGTAATACCCCCGAATAAGAGCTTGTCGCTCCTGAACGGAGTGTTGAACCTGTTTGACCCGGTTGAATCCCGTGGTTTGCGTTTGCCGGTTGATATTTTCTTCAGGTCCCTGGCTGACGACAGGCAGGAAAAAGCAATCGGGATCATTCTTTCAGGCATGGGCTCCGATGGCAGTCTGGGGCTGAAGGCCATTAAAGAAAAAAACGGTATTGTGCTGATACAGGATCCTGTAACAGCAAAATTCGATGGCATGCCAAGAAGCGCAACCGAAGCGGTAATTGCCGATATCGTGGCGTCTGCCGAGGAATTGCCTTCCAGGCTGATCGCTTTCCTTAAGTTCGTCCCGATAGTTAAAACTGATCCCGATTTTGATACTAAAGACAAAAGCAATCTCGATAAGATCATCATCCTGATTCGCGAACAGTCGGGTCATGATTTTTCGCTGTATAAGAAAAACACTCTCTTCCGCCGTATCGAAAGGCGAAAAGGAGTCCACCAGATCGATAAAATAAGCAATTACGTTCGCTTTCTGCAGGAAAATCCCAAAGAGGTTGAGATTCTGTTTAAAGAATTGCTTATCGGCGTTACCAGCTTTTTCCGTGACAAGGCCGTATGGGAAATTCTTAAAGAAGATATTTTACCTGCGCTGATCGACGAATTACCCAACGGATATATTCTCCGTGCCTGGGCACCGGGCTGCTCAACAGGTGAAGAGGCCTATTCGCTGGCTATGGTTTTTAAAGAAGTGATGGAGAAATTCAGAAATCAAAAAAACTTAAGCCTGCAGATATTTGCCACCGATCTCGACCAGGATGCTATTGACGAGGCCCGTAAAGGTATTTTCTCCTCAAATATTTCTGCGGATGTAACGACTGAGAGGTTGAACAAGTTTTTTACTGCGGGACTGGACAACTACCGTCTGAATACAGAGATACGCGAGATGGTGGTGTTTGCATCCCAGAATGTGATCAAAGACCCGCCATTTACAAAGCTCAATATACTTACCTGCCGCAATATGCTCATCTATATGGAGCCCGAATTGCAAAAAAAAGTGATCGCCCTGTTTAATTACAGCCTTAAGCCCGGGGGGATTATGATCCTTGGCACGGCCGAAACCCTTGGACCCCGTTCCGAAGGGTTTGAAGATGTGGATGCCAAATTAAAGATCTTTAAACGCTCAGCCACATACAGGGCAACTGAACTTATTGATTTCCCCAGCTCCTTTTATCCTAAAAAAGCAGTAACACCTGATATGAAAATTTCTGTCAAACCTGTTGAAAATATCCAGGTCCTTACCGATCAGCTTTTGCTTCAGCGTTTTTCACCTGCCAGTGTTTTAGTCAACGTCACAGGCGACATAATCTACATGACAGGCCGCATAGGCAAGTACCTTGAACCAGTTGCAGGAAAAGCAAACTGGAATATTCACGCAATGTCGCGCCCGGGATTGAGGGAGGTATTGCCCGGGGCCCTGCGTAAAGCCATGCAGAGTTTTGACCCTGTGACCGTGCATAACATTATATTGAGTAACACTGCGGATAACCCGTTTATTGACATTACAGTTCAACGGATTGAAAACCCCGATTCCCTGAGAGGCATGGTTTTAATAATCTTTACCGACGTACCTGCAATACCTGAACCTGAGATAGTAAACCTGAAGTCAGGGAAACGAATGCCGGGTATCAAGTATAAGGAACTGGAGCTTGAACTGAAACGATGTTATGAAGATCTGCAAAGCACCCGAGAAGAAATGCAGACAACCCAGGAAGAACAAAAATCTACAAACGAGGAACTGCAATCTACAAACGAGGAACTGCAATCAACCAACGAGGAGCTTACCACTTCCAAGGAAGAGATGCAAAGCCTGAATGAAGAACTGCAAACATTGAATATAGAGTTGCAGAGCAAGGTAAGCGATTATATAAGGGCAAACGATGATATGAAAAACCTGCTCAACAGCATTGAGATAGCGACATTATTCCTCGACAAAGGACTGAATATCCGCAGGTTCACCGATCAGGTATGCAATATAATCAAACTGCGTAATACTGATATCGGCCGTCCATTCACCGACCTGGTTACCGACCTGGAGTATCCTGAAATTGAAAGCCATGCCCGCCAGGTACTTAAATCCCTGATCTCTGTTGAAACCGCGATTAAAACACACAACAACAGGTGGTTTAATGTACGGATCATGCCTTACCGCACCCTCGATGACCGCATCGACGGACTGGTTATTACATTCTCCGATATTACAACCAACAAGTTGGCAATAGAGGCTATGTCCATTTCGGAAACCCGGTACCGCCGCCTTTTTGAATCGGCAAAAGAAGGGATACTTATCCTCGATGCCGAAACCGGGAAGATTAAGGATGTGAATCCATATTTGGTTGAGCTGTTGAGTTACTCAAAAGAACAATTCCTTGAAAAAGCTATCTGGGAAATAGGATTTCTGAAAGATATTATCGCAAATAAAGATAAATTTTCGGAATTACAACAGAAAGAACATGTGCGGTATGAAAATCTGCCTCTTGAAACTGCCAGAGGACGGAAGATCAGCGTTGAATTTATCAGCAATGTGTATTTAATTGCAAACATTAAAGTGATTCAATGCTTTATACGTGAATCACATGCGGCAAGATAACTGAAAAATCCTTATGCTTCATACCATGAAAAAAGGGAGAAGACCAGAAGACGAAATCCTGAAACAGAAAGCAGAAGCCTTGCTGAAAAAGAAGTCCGCAAAAACAATTCCAAAGCTTTCTGAAGTCGACACCCTGGAACTTGTTCACAAGCTTGAAGTTCACCAGATAGAGCTGGAATTGCAGAATGAGGAACTCAGGCTTGCAAAAGACCAGGCCAGAATTGCAGCTGACAATTATATAGAATTATACGATTTTGCGCCCTCAGGCTATTTTACCCTTTCAAGGAAAGGCGAGATAATGGAGCTAAACCTTCAGGCTGCGCGAATGCTGGGCAAGGCAAGGGAGCAGTTAAAGCATCACGGGTTTGCCTTTTTCGTGGCCGAAAATGCCAAAAATGCCTTCAATCTGTATCTTGGAAAAGTGTTTCTGAGCAATACACTGGAATCATGTGAAATAATGATGGTCCCTGGAAACAATCTGCCGGTTTATCTCCATCTTTCAAGCCTCGCTGATAAAAACGGAGAGAAATGCAGGGTGACAGTCGTAGATATAACTGAACGCAAACAGGCAGAGGAAGCTTATTTAGAAAGTGAAATCCGTTACCATCAGCTTATAGAGCAGGTCAGGGATATTATTTTCACGCTTTCACTAAAGGGTTTGTTTAGTTCATTGAACCGTGAATTCGAACTAAAAACCGGCTGGACTGTAAAAGAATGGATAGGAAAACCATTTTCCGACATCATTCATCCGGAAGAGGTTACTTTGGCCATGGAGCGTTTTTCGGGGATCATACAAGGCTTCACATCAAATGCCATCTCGCTCCGCATAAAAACAAAATCTGGGGGCTACATTCCCTTCGAGATCATGGGATCCCGTCAGATTAAAAACGAGACCACCATTGGCCTTTTAGGCGTAGGCCGTGATATCACGGAACGAAGGCTTGCAGAACAGGAATTAATCATCGCCAAACAAAAAGCCGAAGAAAGCGACAGGCTGAAGTCGGCTTTCCTAGCCAACGTAAGCCATGAGATCAGGACGCCCATGAATGGCATCCTGGGATTTGCAGATTTACTTAAGGAGCCCGGAGTGAATCAAAATGAACAGGAAAAGTATATAGGCATCATCCAAAAAAGCGGAACCCGTTTGCTGGGTATTATCAATGATGTTGTTGATATTTCGAGAATAGAAGCAGGTTTGGTCACCTGCACGATTTCAGAGGTGAATGTCAACGAGAAAATGGAATTCATCTATAATTTTTTCAGTCCCCAGATTGAGCATAAAGGCATAGGTTTTTCCTGTAAGAACGATCTTCCGCCAGCAGAGGCGATCATTAAAACCGACGGCGAAAAAATCAATGCAATCCTTACAAACCTTGTTTACAATTCGATTAAATTCACCCGTGCAGGTTCCATTGAATTCGGATACAAAAGAGAAGATGCATTCCTGGAGTTTTATGTTAAAGATACCGGGATAGGCATCAGCGAGGCGCATAAGAAAATCATTTTTGAACGCTTCATGCAGGGAGGTAAACTCATTACCAAAAATTTTGAAGGCACAGGCCTGGGATTATCCATCTCGAAAGCCTATGTTGAAATCCTGGGCGGAAAAATCAGGGTGGAAAGCGAAGAAGGAGAAGGCGCTGCATTTTATTTCACCATTCCTTACATTCCCGTTCAGGAAAAGAGCAGGAACCAAATAATTCCCGTGCCGGCTGAAGGATGGACAAACCTGGTTAAAGATCTTAAGATCCTGATTGCCGATGACGATGAAACCTCTCAATTTTATATCAAAGCTATTACAAGGCAATTCTCCGGCATAGTCTTACAGGCAAAAACAGGAAGTGAAGCAGTGCGTTTATGCCAGGAAAACCTGGATATTGATCTTGTATTTATGGATATCAGGATGCCCAATATGGATGGTTATATCGCCACCAGGCAAATCCGCAAGTTCAATAAAAAGGCAGTCATCATTGCTCAAACAGCCTATGCCCTTAGTGGTGACAGGGAAAAAGCAATGGAAGCAGGTTGCAACGCTTATATCGCGAAACCAATTAACAAGAACGACTTTCTGAATTTAATCCATCAGCATTTTTTATAAACGAAGACCTGAGGGTTTATGGAAAAAAAACCAAACCTCTTAATCGTCGACGATGATTTAGAGCTTCTACACTACATAAAAACCATTCTTGGCGGGATGAACCTTAACCTTATCCAGGCTTCGTCGGGCCGTGAAGCCCTGGAAAAGATCAGGGGAAAGGAGATAGCGCTTGCCGTGATAGACGTGAGAATGCCTGTTATGGATGGATTTGCCCTGGCAAAAGCAATAGGGAATGAAAGGCCTGGTGAAATGATACCGATAATCTTTCTGACAGGTGATTTATATATCGAATCAAATGTATATAAGGGCTATTCATCAGGAGCGGTTGACTATATATTCAAGCCGGTTGACAATGAGATCTTCAGAAGCAAAATCAGGGTATTTCTTGAGCTTTACAGCCAGAAACAAAAAATCATTGCTAATGCTGAAAAACTGAAACAAACTGCTCAAAAACTCATCAGGCTTAATACATCACTGCAAGCCAGCAAAGAAAAATACAGGAGTTATGTCGACAGCGCTCCCGACGGAGTTTTTATTACAGATAACAAAGGAAAGTATCTTGAAGTGAACGAGGCTGCATGCGCAATAACCGGGTATTCAAAAGATGAGTTGTTGACCATGTCCATTTCGGATCTGCTTGGCGAAGAATCGCTTGAAAACAGCCTTGAACATTTCAGAAAGGTAAAAAAAAGCGGAATCGCAAAAGCTGATTTGCAGTTCAAACATAAAAACGGGTATTTACGCTGGTGGACAGTAGAAGCTGTTAAACTCTCAGATAAAAGGTTTCTTGGTTTTACCAAGGACATCACGCAGCGCGTTGAACTGGAATGTTCCTTAAAAACCCAGCAAATTGAGCTGGCAATGCAGAACGAAGAACTTAGCGAGGCTCTTACCAAAGCTGAAGTCGCTACAAGGAAATATTCCGAGCTTTATGATTTTGCCCCATCTGGTTATTTTACACTTTCACAGGAACTAACAATTCTGGAACTAAACCATAGCGGAGCCAGAATACTTGGCAAGGGGCGTGCTGAATTGGTTGGCAGTTGGTTCGGGTCTTTCGTATCGGTAAATTCCATGCCCGCATTCAATTCTTTTTTACTTACCGTTTTTAATAAGAAGACCAAAGAAACCTGTGAATTAATGCTTGAAACAGGCAGCAGCAATCCAACATACGTATACATTGAATGTATTTCGGTCAATAACGGGAAGCAATGCCTGATGAATGTTGCTGATATTACAATGCGTGTTCAGACTGAAAAATTATTAAAGTTCAGCGAGGACAAGTACAAAACATTAATAAATGCTTCCCCTGATGGTATTCTTATAACTGATCTCGATGGAATGATCATGGAGGTTTCCGATATCGGCCTTGAGTTAATCGGGGCCGATACAAAAGACGAGCTGGTAGGCACAGATATTTACAGGTTCCTGCCGACGGACGAAAAAAACGTAATTAAAGAAATTATTGACAGGACTATGAACGAAGGCCTGGTCCAGAATATCGAGCTGAAGATCAGGAAGAAAAACCAATCTTTATTTGCCAGCGAGATCAGTGCCACATTGATACAAGGCCCCAAAGGAGCACCTGTATCCTTCATGTTCATCATACGCGATATTTCCCAACGAAAGAAAATGGAGGCAAAACAGATCCATGCCGACCGGATGGCCAACCTCGGTGAGATGGCTTCAGGTATAGCACATGAGATCAACCAGCCGCTAAATATAATCTCCATGGTGATGGATAAGATACTGTTTGAATCAGCCAAAACTGAATCAATCACCTATGACTTCCTTAAAAACAAATCAGATAAAATATTCGAAAACATAATCAGGATAAAGAATATCATAGACCATGTAAGGGCATTCTCGAGAAACCACGATGATTATGTTCTGATAGGATTCGATATTAACTCCAGCATTGAAAATGCGGTCTCAATGATGGTGGAGCAGTTTAAGCATCTCGGGATCAAGCTGAACCTTCATCTCGGGAAAGATCTTCCCCAGATATTCGGGAATACCCTGAAATTTGAACAGGTTATCGTTAACCTCCTGGTAAATGCCAAAGATGCAGTGATTGAAAAGAAGAACAAGAAGGATGAAAATCTTAAAATGGCCATTGCCATAAGATCCTATGAAGAAGACCGGTTTCTTATTGTTGAGGTTACCGACAACGGTATCGGCATCATGAATGAAGATATCGATAACCTGATACTTCCTTTTTATACTACGAAAGATGAAGGAAAAGGAACCGGGTTAGGCTTATCTATTTGCTATCAGATCATTAAGGACATGGGTGGAACCATTGATATAAGCAGTGACAAATTGAACGGAACAAAAATCAATTTGATTTTGAATATTCAAAGTAAAAATTAAAATGGCAGTTCAAGATAAGATAAAGCTCCTGATCCTGGATGATGAAAAGCAATTCACCGAAGAACTGAGCGGTTTTTTCCAGGGTTCCGAATACGAGTCATTTGAGGCGAATACAGTTGAAGAAGGTAAAAAAATATTAAGCAATCACAACATTGATCTCCTTATCCTTGATGTACGCCTGCCCGGTGTAAACGGCCTGGATATATTGAAAGAGGTAAAAGTTCAATACCCGGCTATGGAGGTCATTGTAATTTCAGCTCATGGTGATATGGATACGGTGATCAAAGCCATGCGTTTGGGCGCTTTTGATTATTTGCGTAAACCATTCCGTTATATCGACATACAGATTGCCATTGAAAGAACCCAGAAATACCTTCAGATGCAGAGAAGGCTGAAGCAAATGGAGGAAAGGAATTCCCTGATCTCGAAAAACCTGGAAGAACGCATTGACAGGCAATTTATAGGGGTTAGCCCTAAAATCCTGGATGTTTTTGAACAAGCTATCATAGCTGCAAATTATCCCGAGGCCAATGTGCTTATCACAGGAGAAAGCGGAACCGGCAAGGAGAATATTGCCAGGATCATCCATTTTTCAAGTAACCGCAAAGATCATATTTTCTGTGCCGTCAACAGCAGCGCAATTACTGAAACTTTGCTGGAAAGTGAATTCTTCGGACATAAGAAAGGTTCTTTTACAGGCGCCATTACCGATAAAATGGGGTTCTTCGAAGTTTGTAACAGAGGGACCCTTTTCCTTGATGAAATTGCCGATATGCCTTTGAATCTCCAGGCAAAGATACTGCGTGCCACAGAAGAAAAAGTGATAACCCGCGTTGGCGACACAAACCAGATCCATACCGACTTCAGGATCATCTCTGCTACAAATCATGACATTGAAAAACGGGTTGATAAGAAAGGGTTCCGGCTCGACTTGTTTCACCGGCTCAATACCCTGCAGATACACATCCCTCCTCTAAGGGAAAGGCCCGAAGATATAAAACCTTTGTTGCTGCATTTCGTCGATTCTTTTTCCACAAGGTTTAACAGGCCGAACCTGAATGTTTCCAGGGATGTTTTTAAGGCATTATTGAAATATGACTTTCCTGGGAATGTGAGGGAACTGAGAAATATGACCGAAAGAGCCATCATCCTTTGCAAGGGGAACCAGCTTGGCATTAATGATTTCCCGGTAATGCTTCCGAAAAATTCTCCTTCGCCTGACAATGATGAGTCGGTCAATATAAAAGATCATGAAATCGATCTGATAAAGAAAGCCCTTAAACGCTCAGGTTATAATCAGCAGGCGGCAGCCGATTCTCTAGGCATACACAGGGATGCGCTCAGCCGGAAATTGAAGAAATTCAATATCAGCTTAATCGCAGTAGAAGAATAACGCGTTTTCGCGTGATTACGCGATATTTTGATCAGAATGGCTCCGGGAGCTGTACTAATTCAGAAAAAATATTTCCCCGAGAAAATAATTTGATTTTTTTGAATCAGATGCTCAGGCAATTAGCTGCTTGTGGCAAGCTATTTTTAATTCCCCTTGTATTTCTGGCCTCTCCTTTGCATAGTCTTATTGCATAAGAGGTAAACCGTCCCTCATGTAAAGCACGGTAAACATTAACAAAAATAGGAGATTAAACAAATGGCAGTAGAAAAAACCATCGGTTCATCCAGCCTCGTTGAGGTGATCGACCGTATCCTCGACAAGGGTGTCGTTGTAGATGCATGGGTAAGAGTTTCTTTGGTTGGTATCGAGCTGCTTGCTATTGAAGCAAGGGTAGTCGTTGCCTCTGTTGAAACATACCTCAAGTATGCAGAAGCAATCGGATTAACAGCAAAAGCTGCATAAGCTGGCTGTTAAGTATTATTCTTGCTAAAACATCCTTGCAGCTTACAAGTCTGAAAGCATGGTTTACCAAGATTTTTTTTCTCCATCATTCAATTTTTCTCCCACCCGAAATCAAAACAAAACCCCAGATATGAGTGCCCGGCCTGACTTAAACCTGGATGCATTTTTCGAAAATATAATAACATCCTATGAATCCCGGATTCAAAAAATTCAAACTGCCTTCCAGTCATCAGAAAATATTACAGAATCTTCCCATTCATTGTTTGATAATGTTCATCATTCTTTGAACGATCTTAAAAAGGAAAGGGATATCCTGAATTCAAGGCTTTGCGAAACCCTTGCAAAGAATGGTTCGTTGCGCAAAAAAGATTACAACACCATGATGTCGGGCATTCTCACAGCACTTGATGAAAAAGAAAAGGAAGCAGAAAGCCAGTTTTTAACATTTATTGAAGATCAGAAAGAGACTGCCCAGTCTCTGAAGAACAGCCTGCTCAACATCAGGGATATCAGGACGGAGGATGCCGGTGAAAAAATTTCCATTATTAAAGAACGGCTTGCAGAGGTTTCAAAGCTGCAGGAAATAAGGAAAGAAACGGTAATCAGGACATTCCTTGATTTCCAGCAAATGCACAACAGGATGAAAGAATGCCTGGAGCAGTTGCTTGAAAAAGGGGACCACCTGATGATTCAGGACATAAAAAAAGTTAAAGCTCAGATCATCAAAGACATCAATTAGTACAGATCAAGAAAAATTCATAAACATAGGAGACAACAACATGGGACTAGGATCAGAAATGAAGAATTTGAGCGAAGAATTGCTTGCTTCGTTCAAACAACGTATTAAGGACAATGAAGAACTTGTAAATGAAGTTCAGAGTACCCTCGACCATTTCCGAAGTGACCACATGGAAATGGCTTCCGTATTAAATGCAAATGCCAACGCATTGAGAAAAGGCCTTGCCAAAGGCGAGAAAGACCGATTAAATACATATAAGGATCTGATGAGCGGAATTCACCGCACTATATCTTCCATACAGAAAGAGGTGACAGGGATCCAGACATCCACATTCAAAATGGTCAATGAATTTTCGGCCGACAGGGCACAAATGGCCAGGGAACTGAATAAATTCTTCAGCAAGGGAAAGGCTGACCGAAAGCAAAACGAAAAAACAAGGATGAATGAGTTCGATGCCCTCATGGATAATATCAACGATGATATTAAAAACATCAACGCTGAAGTTGCCGGCATTTTCAAGAATACGAACGACATGCTCGACAGGTTTGAGAAGGAACATACCGACATGGCAGATGATCTCAGGGCGGAGCTTGGTAAAAATCTTGCCGAACGCGTTGAATACACCCGCACATTACTTAAAGGTTTTCAGAAAAGATTATCCGAAATCAGCAAAGAAAACCAGAAAATGGCCCACAAGCTCAGGAAAGACCTTGACAATGGTGAAACAGAAAGGCTCAGTGATTATAACAGCCTGATGAAAGGGATACATCTTGCAATAAAAAGCATTAGCAGCGAAGTAAAGGGTGTTAAGCACTCAACTTCCTCTATGCTTGATGATCTTCTGCAGAACCGTGTCGACGCTGCTGCTGAATGGGGCAAGATGCAGAAAGCCATGGCCCAGATAAGGAAAAAAGGCCCGGAGGCTGCGCCAAAGGAAGTCATTAAAAAAGTTGAGAAGAACGTCGCAAAGAAAGAACCAAAGATCAAAGCCGAAAAAAAAATCAAGGCTGAAGTGATCAGGGAAACACATGTAAAACCTGTTAAACCAGAACCTGTCAAACCAGTTAAAGCAGAATCGGTTAAGGCAGAACAACCCGAGATTCCCGCTCCACCTGAACCAAAAACACTTGAGGAAAGAGTTCTGCTTTATATAAACAAACATCCCAAAGGAGTTAAAATTTCGGAAATGGAGATTCCCCTTGGACAATCGAGGATGAGGATAGGATTTATCGCGAAAGCTTTACTTGACCAGGGAAAGGTTCTTAAGCTTGACAATATCTATTACCCGATACCTAAAACCGCAAAATAAGGAACAGGAACATTAATACCATGAATCATGGCAGCAAAAGTGAAGTGTGCGTTTTGCAACGGAACGGGAAAAGATCCCTTCGACTTACTCTCCCCCATAGCACATTGCCTGGTATGCACCGGCACCGGGCTGGTTGAAGTGGCAGAGCCCATGAAGAAATGTATTTTTTGTTCAGGAACAGGCAGGAACCCTCTTGGCGCGAGGGTTCCCTGCATAGTTTGCGGAGGCAGGGGCAGCTTCCATGCTGAGAGTTTAAAACCATGCACCACCTGCAAGGGAACGGGAAGATCCTCAGACGGTTTACCCTGTACCCGATGCGGCGGCAAGGGGCTCCAGGGGAACTGACCAACCTGGCAGTTAAACAACAATAGGCAGCCAAGATGGAGAACCCTGGGAGTATGATCATGAAAAGCCTGATGAAAAGACAGGATGCATTAATCAGGTCTGAAGCCAGAAGGGAAGCTTTCTTAGTTAAGCAAAAAGAAATAAGAAAGGACATTGAAGAAGCAAGAGCTATCTGGAAGCAAACCCTTGAAAAACTCCCTGCCCAGGAATTCAAATGGTAAATCGGCAATGGCCGGCAATATTACCAGCAATTAAACATTCAATTTAAATTCCAATGAGCGACACAAATGAAATGAACACCGTGCTGGAACTGAAGCCGATGTCAAATTTTGTAGAAACCGATTATATCAGGGACATTACAAATCGTGGCCTGACGTATGTAAAAGCAGGTTTTCCGGTGCATTTCAGGGGCCCTTCGGGAACCGGCAAGACAACTGTTGCCATGCATCTTGCAAGCAAGATCGGAAGACCTGTGGTGATCATTCACGGAGATGCCGAATATAAAACTTCAGATCTGATCGGCAGTGAGCAGGGTTATAAATACAAAAAGCTGGACGATAAATTCATTCATTCAGTGCATAAATATGAGGAAGACATGAGCAAGCAATGGGTGAACAACCGTTTGACCATTGCCGTTAAAAACGGATTTACCCTGATCTACGATGAATTTACACGCTCACGCCCTGAAGCCAATAACATACTGCTGCCCATTCTGCAGGAGAGAATGCTGAGTACATCGGCTGCCAAGGAGGAAGATTATTACATGAAAGTACATCCTGAGTTCCGTGCTATATTCACTTCAAATCCCGAAGAATATGCCGGTGTTAACCGCACCCAGGATGCACTTCGTGACCGTATGGTAACCATGGACCTCGACCATTTCGACTATGAAACCGAACTGAAAATCACCAGGGCAAAATCGGACCTTTCCCTCAAAGACACTGAGATTATCGTGAAAATCGTAAGGGGGCTGCGTGAATCGGGTAAAACTGAATTTGACCCCACTATCCGCGGTTCCATTATGATTGCAAAAACACTGGCAACCTTAAAAACCACACCGTCGAAATCCAGAGATATCTTCCGTAAAATATGCCAGGACATACTCACTTCCGAAACAAGCCGTATTGGATCAAAGACAAACCAGGAGAAAGTAAAAACCATTGTGGACGAACTTATCGAGCAGTATCTGCGGTAAGTCCCAGACAATTATAATTAAAAAGAAACCAGCAATATGCCAATTTCAAGCGGAATAAAAGGACTTCAAAGCATCAAAAGCATGCAGAGTGTCGTCAAATCGGGGATCCCCAACAAGGAGGATTCCGATTTTATAAAATTGTATATGCTCGAAAAAGAAAGATCACGATTGAAGAGCGAAGAAATAAGGATCATTCAGAGGCTTGAGATAATCCAGAACAGGCTTAAGGAGATTCAGGTATACTATGATGAAAAAGCAGGAGAAATGCACCATACGCCTGCCGAGAAAGCTAAAAAGCCTGGAAAGACCGATAAAAAAGAATGGAAGACGATGTCAATCGATTACTAAATAAACTGTACAATGGCTGAAATGACTCATTCGGTGCAAGCGACCAACCTTGCAGATATCCTGGAAAGGGTACTCGATAAAGGGATCGTTATAGCAGGTGATATCAAAATCCAGATTGCCGATATCGATCTTTTAACAATTAAGATCAGGTTACTGGTAGCTTCTGTGGATAAGGCCATGGAAATGGGTATCAACTGGTGGCAGGAAGACACCTATCTTTCGACAAAGGCCAGGGAGAAGGAGCTGATGCAACAGCAGGAAGCACTCGAAACCCGGCTGCAAAACCTTGAGGCAATAAGCAACCCAATTTAACGAAGTGAATTTAAAAACATATTAAGATGGAAAAAGATAAGAATAAAGAGAAAAAAGAAGAGGCCGAAATGGATCTTTTCGGACTTGGCGGTCTGTTCAAAGGCATAGAAAAATTGGTTGACCTTGCCGGGAAACTCGATGAAAAAGGCGGGATAAATAAGGAGGGTGAGATCAATTTTGATCATATCAGGAAAGGGATGAAAGGTGTTTATGGTTTTACCGTCAACACGATAGGCGGAGGGATTCCAAAAGTGGAGACATTCGGGAACATAAAGAAGACCCCCGAAGGGCCTAAAGTTGATGAAGAGCGGGAACCGATAACCGACGTCTTTGATGAGAAGAATGAGGTTGTTATCATCGCTGAAATGCCCGGGATCGAGGAAAATGACATTAAAATCGACCTGAAGGGTGATATCCTTGAAATTTCGGCCCTCGGTAAAAGCAGGACTTACCGTAAGGAACTGCTGCTTCCTGTAAAAGTCATTAAGAAAAACCTGCGTCACAAGTTCACTAACGGGATCCTGGAGATCAAGATAAAAAAATAAATTATGGCACTGGTTGGTTTGAAAAACAACGACCTTAAACTCATTATTTTCGGCGGAAAAGGCGGCGTTGGAAAAACCTGTTGTGCCATTGCCACTGCCCTGGCTTTGTCTGAAAATTTCAAAACCCTTTTGATCTCCACCGATCCGGCCCACTCCCTTGCTGACTGCCTTGAGCAACAGATTGGTTTTAAAGTAACGAAAGTCAATGGTATCTCAAACCTTTCGGCCATCGAAGTGATCGCTGACGAGGCATTATCAAGGTTTCTCGCTGAAAGGCAGACACAGCTAAAAAAGCTTTTCGAGACCTCTACAAATCTTGACAACGAGGATATCGACGAAATGTTGAGCTTGTCGATACCGGGAATAGATGAAGTAATGAGCTTTAAAACCATTATTGATTTCATTGAAAAAGGAGAGTTTGATAAATATATTGTGGATACGGCGCCAACCGGTCATACACTCAGGCTTATATCATCTCCCAAATTATTTGATGAATGGATTAAAGTTGCCGCCAGGATGAGGTGGAAATACAGGTATATGATAACCACTTTTTCAGGCACCTATCAGAATGACGAGGTGGATGATTTTTTGCTGGGCCTGAAAAAGATGGTCAAACGGATTGAGCAAATGTTGCATGACTATTATAAATGCGAGTTCATCCCGGTATGTATCCCTGAAGCGATGGCTATCCTGGAAACCGGCAGGCTGATGGAAGATCTTTCTACATCCGGGATTGTTTCCCGTCAGATCATTGTGAATAATGTAATCACTGCTGATGGATGTGATTTTCTGGTAAAAAAGAGAGCCGCTCAACTGTCCTATCTGGAAGAAATAAGCAGGAAATACAGCAATTTGAATATGGTTGAAGTTCCAATGTTTAACAAAGAGGTTAAGGGGCTGGAGTCTCTGCATAAATTAAAATCTTTTCTTTTAAGCGAATAACGACAAGCCAAATACTTACAATCAAATTGTCACTCAACGAAGAAACCCAAAGATATAATTAAAATGAAAGACAAAATAGTATTGCGGGTGAAGGAAGCCCTGGTAAAGGATGTTGGAAGGGCAATCGCAAGGATAGATCCCCAGGAAATGAAATCGATGGGGCTGGAAAGCGGCGAAGTGATTATGATCGAGGGAAAACGTGCAACACCTGTTAAAATTATGCCTTGTTATCCGGAAGACAGGGATAAAAGTATTATTCAGATTGACGGCATCAGCAGGGAGAATGCACAGGCCGGGCTTGACGAAAAAGTAACTGTAGCCAGGACCATCTGTCGTCAGGCTGTAAAAATAAAACTCAAGCCAGAATCAAAATCCGGTTCTCCGTTCAAAACCGATGATGCTAAATATATTGGGTCCCTCATCAATGGCCTGCCTGTTGTAAAAGGAGATAAAGTGAAAGCCACGCTTTTTGGCTCACGTTCAGTTGATTATACTGTTACAGGTGTCAGTCCTGAAGGGGTAGTGCTGATACACCCTAACACCAGTTTCCAGCTTGAATTAACAAAACAGGAAGGAGAACGCAAGAGCAAGGTTTCCTATGAAGACATAGGAGGACTTGGGAACCAGGTTCAACGCATCAGGGAGATGATTGAACTCCCCCTGAAGTACCCTGAGATTTTCGACAGGCTGGGAGTACAACCTCCCAAGGGTGTTTTCCTATATGGCCCTCCGGGCACCGGAAAGACCTTAATCGTAAGGGCAGTTGCTCATGAAACGGATGCATATTTCATTAATATATCAGGTCCAGAGATCATGGGGAAATTTTATGGTGAGAGCGAAGGGCGGATACGAAAGCTGTTTGAGGAAGCCCAGGCTCATGCACCTTCAATAATATTCATCGATGAAATTGATGCCATTGCCCCCAAGAGGGAGGATATGGGCGGGGAGAAACAGGTTGAGAAACGTGTGGTTGCACAGCTGTTGTCATTAATGGACGGTCTTGAATCCAGAGGTAAAGTCATAGTGATCGGCGCAACCAACATTCCTAATTCCATTGATCCTGCCCTTAGAAGGCCGGGAAGATTCGACAGGGAAATTTCTATTTCCATTCCCGATAAAAAGGGCAGACTGGAAATCCTTCATATCCATACAAGGGGTATTCCTATGGCTTTGGATGCGGATATGGAAAAACTGGCCGAAATCACCCACGGTTTTGTAGGGGCCGATCTTGAGGCATTGGCCCGTGAAGCCGCAATGACCGCCTTAAGGAAAATCCTTCCCCGGATAGATTTTGAAATGTCTGAAATCCCCTATGAGCTCCTGATGTCGCTGGAAGTGACCATGGATAATTTCCTGGATGCTATGAAAGAGGTTGAGCCTTCAGCTATCAGGGAAGTATTTGTAGAAGTGCCTGATGTTAAATGGGATGACGTTGGCGGACTAGATGAGATCAAGGAAGCTTTGATGGAAACAGTTGAATGGCCGCTTAAATATGCTGAATTGTTTAAAAAAGCCGACACCAAACCTCCTAAAGGTATTATTCTTCACGGAAAACCAGGGACAGGGAAAACATACCTGGCCAAAGCCCTTGCAAGCGAGAGCGGAGTGAATTTCATATCGGTAAAGGGCCCGCAAATTTTAAGCCGCTATATCGGGGAGTCAGAAAAAGGAGTAAGGGAATTATTCAGAATGGCTAAGCAGGCTTCACCCTGTATACTCTTCCTTGACGAAATAGATAGCCTTACTCCCAGGCGTAGTAATGATAGCTCCGGCTCAGGTGTGATCGAGAGGGTGATAGGCCAGTTCCTCACGGAAATGGACGGAATTGAGGATCTGAAAGGCGTGATTGTTCTGGCTGCTACAAACCGTATCGATTTAATTGACCCCGCTTTATTGAGGAGTGGCCGTTTCGACCTGATATTTGAATTACCCCTGCCCGATTGTAAAACGAGAGAGAAAATATTCGGCATCCACACCCGTAATAAACCTATCGGTAAAAAAACGAACCTGAACAAACTTGCTTTGAAAACTGAAGGTCTCACAGGTTCCGACATAGAGTTTATTTGCCGTAAGGCAGCTATGCTTGCCATCCGCGAATTGATTGAAAGGAAAAGAAATAAATCCGATGAGGTTACGGGTGAAATTTTCATTCTGGAATCTCATTTTCAAGAAGCTATTGAATTAGTATTAAAGCAAAACGCAACTAAAAAATAAAAAAAATCCCTTCACCATAAACCTAAAGAATATGCCGGCAAAAGGAATTTATCTTTATGGAATTGTTCCGAATTTCTACGGGACAACGCAATTTCAATCAATTGAAAATTCAGGTGTTTACGCGATAACCTTTCAGAAAATCTCCGCTATTGTTTCTGACAGGGAGAATGCATGCATCGATTATCTGGACAGGGAGACTCTGGGATATATGCTGGTCCACCATCAGAAAACAATTGAAGAACTCCAGAATCAAGGTTTCAGAATGATCATCCCCATGCGTCTTGGAACGATAGTAAGATCAAAAGAAGAGGTTATTAAAATACTTTCCAATGGATATGACCTTATCATTGACATTCTTAAGAAAATCGAATACCTGACAGAGATTGACCTGGTGGTTAACTGGGCTGATTTTACAACAGTGTTAAAATCAATTGCAGAGCTTCCGGATGTTCAGGAAATGAAAACGGAGATGATAAAAAACAATGGTATCATCCAAAAAGTCGATCAGTGTAAAATGGGAATGTATATAAAGGAACTCCTGGTTAGTAAAAACAAAGCGGTCGAATTAACAATTCTGGATGCATTATCCCCATTTGGCCTCGATATTATAATGCATGAGGTGATGAATGATGAGATGGTTACTAACTCTGCATTTCTGATCAACAGGGCTAAACAGGACAAGTTTGAAGATGTCATTGAAGAGCTTGATAAAAAATATAATGGTGCTTTGAATTTCAAATTAGTAGGGCCTTTGCCGTACTATAGTTTCTATACGCTTGAAGTCCGGGAAATGGACCCGGAAAATGTTGTCCAGGCAACTAAAGAGCTTGGGCTTAGCGGCGAAACTTCAGAATCCGAAATTAAAAAAGCATACCTGGGGAAAGCCAAATTATTTCATCCCGATGCCCATCTTGACAACGGAGATGATGAAAGTTTTCAAAGAATCAATAAGGCCTATCATACATTACTTGACTATTCTGCAGCTGTCAGGCAATCATCGAAACAGGAAATGATCTCTTTAACCAAAGAAAATGTACTGGATAATCTCATCCTGGTAAAAATAAAGGAGTAGTATGCAGCGCGACGGAAAATACATTTATTGCATTATCGCATCAAATTACGACGTCAACCTGGGGCCTATCGGAGTTGGCGGACGCGGCGACCTGGTTTCCACGATTGGTTTCGATGGCCTTTGCATGGTGGTTAGCGATCACCCCCTAAGCAGGTTCGTTGTAAATCCTGAGAACATGCTGGCACACCAGAAAGTAATTGAAGAGGTCATGAAGGAATTCAACAGTATACTTCCTATACGGTTTGGCACTATCGCTGCAACTCCAGATGAAATAAGGAACCTTTTGAACCGAAGATACAGTGAGTTTATGGAATTGTTAAGGCAGTTTGAAAATAAGGTAGAGCTCAATGTCAGGGGGAACTGGAAAAACATGGGTGTTATATACAAAGAGATTGACAATGAATATGCCGAGCTGCAAAAGATCAGGATTGAAATCCAAAACCTGAAGGACCCGGAAAAAAGAGATATAAAGATTGCTGAAGCGGGAACATTGGTCGAGCATGCTTTAATACAGAAAAAAGAGAAGGAAACTGAAAAGATCATTGATGCATTCCGCAAATCGGTATTCGATTACAAACAAAATAAAATGAGCGGGGATTCCATGTTTATGAACACGGCTTTCCTCATAAACAGCGGAAGGGAGATTGAATTCGATAACATTATGGCCGACCTTGGAAATAAGAACCAGGGCCGAAGCGACTTTGTATACACTGCCCCGCTGCCTATCTTTAATTTTATCGATCTTAAAATTTTTCCTGAAAAATGGGAAATGTAAACTAAATGCTGAAATACACGCTATGAATAACGAACAGGAAACACCGAAAGAAGGAAAATATATTTACGGGATCATAAGGCATAACGGCCCTGTTGAATTTGGCCCGATCGGGATTGGCAAACGATCAGACCTGGTCTACGGAATCAATTATAATGATATCAGTGCTATAGTAAGTAATTCCCCGATCATCCAATATGAAGCAAGGAGAGTGAACATGACTACTCATGAAAAAGTCCTTGAGGATGTCATGCAAAAGTTCACCGTTCTTCCTGTTCGTTTTTCAACGATCTCCGAACATAACGATGATGCTGGTATCATAAGGATTCTTGAAAACGATTATGAAAAATTCAGTGATCTTCTACATAAAATGGAGGGTAAGAAAGAGCTGGGGCTTAAAGTACTTGCTCATGAGGCACAGATGTACGAAACTATTGTTGAGAAATACGAAAGTATAAGGATCATGAGGGGCAAATTAATGAATCTGCCTGCCGACAAAACCCATTACCAGAGAATGAAAATCGGGGAAATGGTGGCTGAAGCTCTTAAAAAGGAGACGGAAACATATAAAAACATCATATACTCAGTACTGGATCCGCTTGCTGAAGATGTGAAAGTAAACGATAACTACGGAGAAATGATGATTCTCAATGCCGCCTTCCTAATTAAAAATTCCAAAGAACCTGAATTCGACATAGCAGTAAATGAACTTGATGAGAAATACGGGACTTTAATGACCTTCAAATACGTAGGCACATTGCCTCCTTACAATTTTGTTAACCTGGTAATTAAAACGAAAGGAATTTAGTATGTTTTTAATTGATGATATTCTTCTTGCACCATTAAAAGGCGTGATTTTTATAGGGAACAAGATCAATGAGATAATGGATCATGAAATGTCTGATGAAGGCGCCATCAAAGAACGCCTTATGGCATTGCAGCTGAAGTTTGAGCTTGATGAAATTGATATAGATGAATACGACAGAATGGAAGATGAATTGCTTGGTTTACTTGCCGACATCCGGGAAGTGAAAGAGAATAACTAGCCTTGTACCGATAAAAGGAGGAGTAGCAATGAGTAAAATAATTGATATAAAAAAAACAACAGTAAAGTTTCTTAAAGAGACGATCAATTGCGATGATGTAACTGTAATAAAAATTGAAAAAGTCAATGATATCTGGAAATCTGTTGCCGAGGTTTACGAAGATGATTCATTTTTGAAATCCATGAACCTGCCTCCGAAAAAGATACGCTTATTCTATCTTGTCAAGATCGATGACAAGCTTGAAATCCTATCTTTCGAACGTCATAATACCTTTGAAGAATCTTCAGGCACCGATGGTAATTAATCTAACGGATAGCTGCGATGATCAACGAACTGATATATGTGTATTGCATAGCCGTTAATCCTCCTGGGCTCATTGACGAATTGAAAGCCAGGGGCCTGAAGTCTATCGAAATTGGACAATTTAATGTTCTGATAAAAAATGTCCCTGAAATCGAATTTTCAGAAGAGAATCTGAAACAGAACATTGCAGATCTTCGGTGGCTGGAAGCCAACGCAAGGGAACATATCAATGTGATCGGAATGATCATGGGATATACTTCAGTGATTCCTTTTAAGTTTGGTACAATTTTTAAAACCCTTGAAAGCCTTGAAAAATTCATTTCGGTTTATTCCGGGTCCCTTCTTGAGAATTTCGAATTCATAAAAGGGAGAGAAGAATGGGCAGTAAAAATTTATTGCGACCGCAAAGCCCTGAGTAAACACATTGATGAACTTAGCGAGACTGCTGCTGCTTTGGAAAAACAGATCATGGCCAGTTCACCGGGCAAAGCATTTCTTTTACAAAGAAAAAAAGCCGACCTGATTGAAAATGAGCTGGACAGGATCTGCAAGGAACGCGGGCAATCCTATTTTAGTGAACTTGCGATATTGAGTGAGGCAAACAGCCTAAACAACCTTCTCCCAAAGGAAGTCTCAGGAAGAGATGATACGATGATACTTAATGCTTCATTCCTCGTCAACAGCGACAAAGTCTCTCATGTCAAAGACATATTCATAAAACTGGGGAGCAGGGAGGTGAATTCCTCTTTTCATATCGAAATAACCGGTCCCTGGCCTCCTTTCAGCTTTATCTCGATTAACGAAAAAACGCAATGAACGAAAATGTTATCGACCGTTCAAGAGATATCACAATCCTGGAAGTACTCGACAGGGTTCTGAACAAAGGTGTCATCCTTACAGGTGACATCGTAATTTCAGTTGCCGATATTGACCTGATCTACCTCGGTGTGAAATTAATGCTGAGTTCTGTTGAAACCATGGAGAAATTAAAATCAGGCATGCACTAATAGCTTAACAATGGGCAAGCTGATTTACACCATTATAAAAGCATCTGAAGAACCCAGGCAATTGACCAGGGTTCTGTCAGGCATGCACGGAATTTCTAATGCTGAATTTCTTGAGGTATCCTGTGAGGGCATTACAGCAGTGGTTTGCGATATTCAAAAGACAGGCATGGTTGCCGGCCATGCTTCTGCAATGGACTATGCAGGAGTGATTGAAAAATTGTCAAAGGATTTTACGCTGCTTCCGGTAAGGTTTGGTTCCATCATGGAAACCGACGATGACATCAGGAAAATGCTTTCAGGGAACCATTTGGAAATTAAAAAAAACCTGCTGAAGGTTGAAGGCAAGGTTGAGTTCGGTTTAAAGGTTTTTTGTGATACGGAAAAACTGAAATCCGCCCGGAACATTGAACCTGGGATGAAAACGAAAAGCGCCACTGAAGCAGGGGCTTTGCATAATAATTCGGTTTACCTGGATTATGTGAATAAAAAACTTACCGAGTACAGACTTGAGGAATCAGTGTTGTCGTACGTTAATTCTGTCATTGAGGAGATCACAGATTGTTTTGCCGGCTTTGAAGCAAGCGGGAAGTTCAACAAGATGGTCAGCCCGGCCAATATTATCGATGCCCTGTTTCTAATTAAAAAGGAGATGACAGCCGAATTGATCAGCGTGGTACAAGACCTTCAAACCCGGTATTCTGATCTCAATTTTATCCTGACCGGCCCCTGGCCTCCCTATAATTTTGTTGATATTACCATAAGCTGAAAGCTAAATGAGCGAAAACAAAATACTTTTTAGTACAGGCAATCTCGAAGGGCTTGCCGAAGATATAGGAAACATGACCAATACCGAAAGCTCAAAACTTAAGCTTCAGCCCGATAATGCAGATTCAGGCCTGGCAAAACTTGTACTGACCCTGGTCGAGCTCATACGGAAACTGGTTGAAAAACAGGCCATGCGAAGGGTTGACGGCGGTTCATTGACAGAGGAGGAAATTGAAAGGCTGGGAGAAACACTGATGAAACTGGAGCTGAAGATGGAGGAGCTCAAACAACACTTTAACCTTACCGACAGGGATTTAAATATAAATCTCGGTCCATTGGGTGATCTGATGTAACAACAAACCTAAAAACCTCACCAATGAAAACCCTGATTTACGTTCCCATTATACATTCCGGCGCCGACATGGGCTCTTTAGCTGAAGAAATGAATAGCAAAAGTGTGTCGGAACTGGGAGAAACTGTATGGCAGAAACACACCGAAACTGTAAACGCTTACTGGGATGCTATCGAAGCTTACTTTGAGAACCTCGAAATCTCAGTCAGATGGTTGAAAATATACCAGGATGGGCTGTTTGCAGATGGGGACATGGCAATGAAGATCATTGGAGAAGGTATAAAAGCGGGAAGTAAAAATTCGGAAGTAGTTTCACATCTCCTGAACCGCGGGGCAATTCTCATCAGGACGGAAGATTTTAACATGGTCAAGGCGGAATATGACGGAATCCAGTCTATACTGCAGTCAAAGAATAAATGGTTGAAACTTTTTCACCTGCTAAGATATAAGATTTTAAAACCTGTTCTTTTAAACCGGAGGGATAAGTATATCGCAGGCAGGATAAACTCTACACTTGAGAAAGGTGAAACCGGGATATTGTTTATCGGAGCTTACCATAATGTTGTGAAAAGGCTGCCGGGGGATATTGAGGTGATCGAGGTCAAAGAAATTGCGAAAATCAGGAAATACCAGAGGGCAATTCAATCTAAATCAAAAATCAGCAGTCAGCAGCTTGAACAACTTTCTGAATACATGATCAAAAAATGATTAAAATCTTAGCTATTGATGATAAGCCAAACAACCTGGTAGCATTAGCTGCGATATTCTCCGGTGCATTTCCGGATGCACAGGTAATTACAGCTTTATCAGGAAGCGAAGGTATTATTTTAGCCCATGCTGAAAACCCTGATGTGATCCTGCTTGATCTTATCATGCCTGTTATGGATGGCATTGAAACCTGCAGTATATTAAAAAAAGATAAGGTGCTTAAGCGTATCCCGGTGATCATGATCACTGCAAGCAGCACCGACAGCAGTACCCGGATTAAAGCCCTGGAGACGGGTGTTGAAGCTTTCCTTTCAAAACCTTTGGAAGAAGCAGCGCTGATTGCCCAGGTTTCTTCGCTCATAAGACTAAAAAAATCAGAAGACCAGGTGCGCCAGGAAAACAAACATCTTGCAGAACTTGTTCTGAAACGTACACTGGAACTGAAAGACAGCAACCAAGCTGCCAAATATTTTCTGGAAGAATTAAAAACAGTCATTCAACGTTGCAGGTCATTGGAGAAAGATCTTGTTCTGGCATTGAAAAAAACAGAGACCAGCGATAAGCTTAAAACGGCTTTCATGCATAATATCTCACATGAAGTGCGCACTCCCTTAAACGGGATCCTTGGTTTCAGCAGCCTGATCCTGCAACCCGATGTCAGCGATGAGGAGAAGACCACTTATTACTCGCTCATAAAAAGTAGCAGCGAGCGCCTGCTGAACACCATCACCAACTATATGGACATATCCCTGATCACTACCGGAACCATGGATGTGAAAATGAAACCTTTTGACCTGCCCAGGTCTTTTCAACAACTCTTTGATCAGTTTCAGCCCCTTTGCGCAGAAAAAAAACTGAAATTAACAGTTAAAACACCTTTAATTGCCGGAGCCAAGTTATTCCTGTCGGATCAGGAACTTCTGGAGAAAATTTTTTGGCAACTTCTGGATAATGCTGTTAAATTTACCAAAAAAGGGGAAATTTGCTTTGGATATGAAGTCAAAAAAGGGTTTCTGGAATTTTTTATCAGAGATTCGGGTATTGGTATCGGTTCGAAGTTTCTCTCCCTGATCTTTGAAAGTTTCACCCAGGAAGAGACCCTGAATGAAAGGGGGTACGAAGGCAGCGGGTTGGGATTGTCGATTGTACAGGGGTTAGTACAGTTGCTCGGCGGCAACATTCAGGTTGAATCTGAAAAGGGGTCAGGCTCATCTTTTATATTTTCCATCCCTGATAAATGGTCTGAAAACGATTTTAATATGACTGAAGCGACATCGATTCGAGGAAATCTCCAGGAGAACCCGGTTGTTCTTATCGTGGAAGATGATGAAAACAACCTTTTCTTCATGGAATCAATTCTAAACAGCTATAAGATAAATACCATTACTGCCGAAAACGGTAAAGAGGCTGTTGACAAATGCCATGAACATCCTGAGATAACCCTGGTGCTGATGGACCTGAGAATGCCGGTGATGGACGGGCTTGAAGCCACTCGGAAAATTAAATTGTTCAGAAAGGACCTTTCTGTAATTGCTGTCACCGCATTTGCAATGAGGGAAGATGAAAAGAAGGCCCTCGAGGCGGGTTGTGACAGTTACCTTTCCAAGCCCATAAACAAGGAATCCCTGCTGGGACAATTAAGCCGGTTCGGGGTGAAAATCTCCCGGTAAACAGGGACCGGGGGTACCTGCCTTGTAATCCTCAAAAAAAATGAAATTCTTATTTATTTGTTTGAGCAGGGAAATAAAAATCTCTGTATTTAATTGAATTTCAATTTAATACAGAGATTATCAGCGGAGAGGGGGGGATTCGAACCCCCGGTACAGTTTCCCGTACGACAGTTTAGCAAACTGTTGGTTTCAGCCACTCACCCACCTCTCCGGGTTTAACTGAAAACGGGCTGCAAAGATAGGAATTACCGCCATCACGGCAAAAAAAAATTATACCTTTGTATTAAACATTAAAAAACCTTGATATGGAAGGAAGAACTTTTGCTGAAAAGATTTTCAATGCTGAAAAAGGCGCCATTGTCTTTGCCAAACCCGACATTATTCTCTCCCACGACAACACTTCGAGTATTAGCAGTACATTTAAAAAAATGGGAGGGGAAAAACCCTTTAATCCCGATGCCCTGCTCATCACTCTCGATCACAATGCCCCCCCTACCAATTCAAAACTTGCAAACGACTATCAGGTTATAAGGGATCTCGTCGACAAATTCGGGATCAGGCAATTTCACGATGCAGGCGACGGCATTTGCCATCAGCTCATGTCATTATATGCCAGGCCAAAGATGATCATTGTCGGCAGTGACAGTCACACCAGTACTGCAGGGGCGTTCAACGCATTTGCAGCCGGCATCGACCGCACTGAAACGGCCGGTTTATGGAAACAGGGTGAGACCTGGTTCCGGGTGCCCGAATCGGTAAAGATCAGCCTCAGCGGGAAGCTGGGGAAAGGTGTTTACGCAAAGGACCTTGCTCTCTGGATCATCGGAATGATAGGCTCAAGCGGAGCCGATTACATGTCGATAGAATATCATGGCGAGGGCGTAAAGACCCTCAGTATTCCCGACCGCATGGTTCTTGCCAACCTGGCTTCAGAAATGGGTGCGAAAAACGCGGTCTTTCCTGCCGATGAAGTCCTCCATGCCTGGTTCGGCAAAGAAGTTGACGGCCTTTGGGCCGATGCCGATGCCACTTATCTCAGGGAAATCGACATTGACTTGAATGATATTTTCCCCGTGGTTGCTGCGCCTCATCACGTTGATAATGTAAAAGCCTTATCGGAAGTGCAGGGAACAAAGATCCATGAAGCTCTTATAGGCACCTGTACCAATGGCCGGCTTGAAGACCTGCGCGAAGCGGCCGGCATATTAAAAGGAAAGAAAGTCGCAAAATTCATGCAGCTGATTATTATCCCTGCTTCCAAAGAAATATTCAAGCAGGCCATGAAAGAAGGACTTATAGATATTTTCATGGATGCCGGGGCAAACGTACTCGCCTCATCTTGCGGGCCCTGTCTCGGAACCGGGCAAGGCATTCCGGCCGATAATTATAATGTGATATCCACGGCCAACAGGAATTTCAAAGGGAGGATGGGCAACAATGCCTCCAACGTTTACCTCGCCTCCCCGGCAACCGTGGCTGCTTCAGCGATTGCAGGGGAGATCAGCGATCCTCGTGGCATTAAGGCCGGCGACAAATTCCCGTATCACGCCCCCCAGAGCTCTAAAGTCGATATCAGGGAAGGCGAAGACCGTTTCTCCAACGGTAGCTGGAATTATGCCGATGTCGACAACCTCAATACCGACCAGATGTTCGCGGGGAACCTCACGTACAATGTACAGAGTTCAGAGCCTGAGAAGATCATGCCTCATCTGTTCAAGGGATTTGACAATAGTTTCTCCGACCGGATAAAAGCCGGTGATATCCTTATGGCCGGTGCCAACTTCGGCTGCGGGAGCTCAAGGGAACACCCTGCTGTAGGGCTTGCTTTTGCCGGTGTTAAAGCCGTGATCTGTAAATCGGTGAACCGTATATTCTACCGCTCGGCGGTGAACCAGGGCCTTCCCATCCTGCTTGTTCCCGAAGCTGTTGAAGCTTATAAACAGGGAGATGAAGTAAATATCGATTTCGAGAAAGGACTTGTGTTTATTGGCCAAAAACAATTCGGCTTTTCGGCCCTGCCCGGTAAACTCATGGAGATCTTCAAGGCCAAAGGGCTTGTGAATTATGTGAAAAATAAATGAAGAAAGCATTAAGCCTTGCACTTTTTTTTTCCGGTGCCGTAGCACTTATCCTGATTTTATTGTCTTTCTTCCCAAAGTACCAGGGATCGCTGATATTCCTGTTCGTTTTCCTACTCGGGGACCTGGTATTATGGTTCCTGGTAAGCAAACGGATCTTCAGCCTTAAACCGACAATAAGGTCATTGCTTACCTTCCTGTTCTGGCTGCCTGCTGCCAGCCTGGCAGGACTTGTATTCTTCGGGTTTTTCAGGCCTTTTATTTTTTGGGACAATACCGTCAAGGCTATACTGTTAAGCCTTCTGATGATGACTATTGCTGCAAAAATGATCCCCCTGCTTATTTCCCTCCTGGGGGGGGTGATCAGCCTGCTTGCTTACCGGCTGTTTAAGATAAGGGCGGCCTGGCTCAGGTGGATCGAACTAAGCGCCTGGATCACCGCGGGGCTTTTCTGGCTCACCCTGGGCCTGGGCATGATAACCTGGGTATATGAATTTAAAGTGACCAGGGTGGATTTCCCTTCTCCCAGGGTCCCGTCCTCATTTAACAATTTCAGGATCGTCCAGTTTTCCGACCTGCATCTCGGTAACTGGACCTGCCCTGAGAAACTAAAGGAAGCTGTAGACATGATCAATGAGCTTAAGCCTGACCTCATTGTTTTCACAGGCGACATGTTCACTTTTTCCACGGCCGAAGGCAAAGGATTCAGCCAATGTCTCAAACAGCTGCATGCCCCATACGGGATAGACGCTATCATGGGAAACCATGATTACGGGGATTATGTGAGATGGGAAAACACCCTGGCTAAAAACCGGAATCTTGAGGATCTGCATCGTTTTTACAAAGGCCTGGGGTGGAATCTCCTCCTGAACAGCTCAATCGCAATAAAATCGGGTGCCGACAGCATCAATATCATAGGGGTCCAGAACTGGGGAGCCAACAGAAGGTTCCAGCGTTACGGCGATATAGATAAAGCAGAAACAGGGATCAACAGATCGTGCTTCTGCCTGCTGCTTTCACATGATCCATCATACTGGGACAGCATCATCTGCAGGCAGCATCCCGAAATAGATCTTACTCTTTCGGGGCATACTCATGGGGGCCAGTTCGGTATCGAAAGCGGAGCCCTCAGATGGAGCATACTGTCCTGGTCCAATCCTCTCTGGGGAGGATTCTACACAAAAAACAAGGCTGGTTTCAATTCCAGCTTATATGTAAACAGGGGACTGGGCACCGTGGGATACGCAGGCCGGGTGGGAATAAAGCCCGAGATTACTCTCATCATACTGCATTCCATGAAGAAGAAATGAATCCTCCCCGACGCCCCTCCGGGCCAGGTTATGATACTAAAGACAGTGCTTCAGGGCGAAAATGTCTACAGAACAAACAAAAAAAGCCACACTTACTAATAAAGTGAACCTGCATGATCATAACAACTGTTTTAGTTGTAATTTGTTTGCGGTTTACTTCAAGTTGAAGCTAGATGAAATTGAATCTTAAAATAATGGGGCTGGTGGTGATGGTTACAGGGTTCCTGATAATCTCAACCCTTGCTTATCATTTTACCCGTGCAAAAGAAGAGAAGCTTTATAATTATGCCTACCGTGAGAATACATCCATAAGCATCCAAAGCATCCTTAAAAGCCGGGAGCGCTCTATGAACCGCAGCCTTGAAGACAATTCAGCCTGGGATCAGATGGTCGCCTTCATTAAGGACCCTGATTCGGTTTGGGCCGATGAGAACCTGGTTACATGCAGGCAAACATTAGACCTGGATCTGTTTCAGATTTACAATCTTGATCGGAAACTGGTATGGGCTATATATGATAAAGCAAGCCAGGCAGGGATGGGGCAACCACTCAGCGCGGAAGAACTGGAAAAGATGTTTCATGAAAACCCCACCTGCCATTTCTTTCAGGTTACCGATGCTGGTTTGCTTGAGCTTTACGGCTCCATCATCGTCCCCTCTACCGACATTGCAAGAAAGACAAGGGCCAGGGGATACCTTTTCTTTGGAAAACTTTGGGACCAGGGCACGATCTCAGATCTCGAAAATTCTTCAAACTCAATAATTTCATTGCACCCCCTGGAAGAAAACGGAAAAAAAATACCGGCCCACTCTATTGACACCGGATCATCGGAGATTTCAGTCTTCCTGAAAGATTTTACCGGCAATGACATCGCGAGGATTGATTTCATTTCTAAGGCATTTTTTAAAGCCGATACCCGCTGGTTCTATCTTTTTACACTTATTCCTGTTCTCCTCGCCGTTCTTGTACTGCTCATATTTTACCTGCTGATCACCAGATGGATCACCATTCCCATGCGAATTATCACCCACAGCCTCGACCAAAAGGATCCCCTTGGGCTGAACCGGATCGGTTCAGGCAATCCTGAATTTCGTTCTGTTGCAGTCCTGGTTGGTGAATCATTTGAAAACCGGAGAAGCCTGGAAATAGAAGTGAATGAAAGGAAAAAAGCGGAAGAACGGATTTTAAAATATGCAGATGAGTTGCAGGAAAGCAATATCAGCAAGGATAAGTTCTTTTCAATACTCGCCCATGACCTTAAATCACCTTTCCATTACCTGCTGGGTTATTCTGACCTGTTAAAGAATGAATATGTCACCCTGGGAGAAGAAGACAGGATGAAATTCATAGGGATCATTCATTCTAACTCCCAAAGGCTGTATAACCTTCTCGAAAACCTTCTTGAATGGTCGAGGATACAAACCGGAAGGATAGATTTCGAAATGGAAGTTTTTGACCTTGCAAGGGAGGTAAAATCATTGAGTGAAACAATCAAAGCATCAGCAGTTCACAAAAACATATCCTTTGAATACAGGATTTCAGACCAGGCGATAATCAAAGCCGACAGGAACATGATTCGTTCGGCCATTCACAACCTGCTCACCAATGCCATTAAATACACACCTGAAGCGGGTTCAATTTCCGTCAAGGTAAGCAGTGCCGACTCCCATGCTGAAGTAAGTATTGAAGACAGCGGGATAGGGATGAGCCCCGAAGAAGTGGCTAAATTATTCAGGATTGATGTTTCTATGTCAAGGCCGGGGACAAACAAAGAGCCAGGCACAGGGCTGGGGCTGATCCTTACGAAGGAATTTATCGAGAAAAACGGCGGAAGCGTTTTTGTAGCAAGCGAACAAGGTAAAGGAAGTATTTTCAGGGTTACTTTGCCCTTGTATAAGGCTTAAGTTCACACTCGAACATATCGCAGCAGTTTTCACAAACCCGCTTAAAAACCTTAAAGTTCAGAAGCTCGATTTCAGGGCTTTCATACCCCGGCTTCACAGGTTCTTCGCGCATAAGGTCGGTACTCAGGTACTTTTTATTGCAATCGGCAAATACAGTCACGACTTTCGTTTCAGGTCCCATCTCATTCTGAATCTGAAGGGCTCCGAGGAAATTAGCGCCTGAAGAAATACCTACAGCCAGGCCGAGTTCCCGTGAAAGTTTCTGAGCCATGATGATCGAATCGCCATCGGGTACGGCAACGATACGGTCCAGTTGGTCCAGTTTTATCAATGCCGGGATAAATTCGTCGGAGATGCCCTGGATACGGTGAGTCCCGACTTTATGGCCGGTCGACATGGTAGGCGATTCAGCAGGTTCGAGCGGATGAATTTTAATCTTTGGGTTCACCTTCCTGAGAAACCTCCCCACCCCCATCACGGTGCCCCCGGTTCCAACACCGGCCACGAACGCATCAGGGGTTACACCATGAAATGTAAGCTGTGACCAGATCTCCGGCCCGGTGGTTTTCTCATGAGCTTCGGCGTTGGCTTCATTCGAGAATTGCTGTGGCAGGAATATGTTTGGCTCCCTGGCAGCAATCTCTTCCGAAAGCCTTATACTTCCCAGGAAGCCCCCTTCGGCCTTTGAGATCGGGATAATTTCCGCCCCAAGGCTTTTGATAATATCCACCCTTTCCTTGCTCATCCAGTCGGGCATGATGATGCGGACTTTGTGCCCCAGGGCCTTCCCGATGGCCGAGAAAGCAATGCCCGTGTTCCCGCTTGTGGCCTCAACTATGGTATCTTCCTTTTTAATGCGCCCTTCATGATAGGCCTTTTCCAAAATATAAAGGGCCATCCTGTCTTTTATGCTACCGGTAATATTATAATGCTCTGCCTTAGCGTATATTGTCCGTTGCTTTCCTTTGTAGTTAAAATTGATGACAAGCAGGGGGGAATTCCCGATAAGCCTCCAGAGATCTTTGAATCTTAAACGGAATTCGTTGTCGACGTGGATATTCATACATGGCATAGGAAAGGACTATAAAAATAAATTCTTTGGAAAACAAAGGCAAAAATAAGGATTTTCTCTTACCTGGCCTTTGAAACCTGGATGAAGGTAACTTCTATATCACCCCCCTGGGGATAAAGGCTGATATAATCATTGTCTATGCGGTACCATGCGTCCTGTTCCCTTACACTGATCAGCCTTTCGTTCACTTTTCCATCAATACTGAGATTCCTGATCACAACACCGCCAGTAAGTGTCTTATCTTTCCCGTAGCGGAGCAAAACACTGAAAGGTTTTGCCGAAAGGTTCCTGAGCTTGATATAAATGAAATTGTCTTTCCTTGCTGCAATGTTCAAGGGCATAAAGCTGAACTTCTTTTCATCGTTCGAATTAATGGTGACCGGGCTGCCCAATACATCGGCAATCGCGTTCTCTGAAATTGTTTTATGTATCCTCGCAATCATTTCCTTCGGATAATTCTCCATCGGGAGGAAGGCAGCCGCATCTGAATATGCGTCGATGGCCTTGTCAAATTCAAAGCCGTTATAGAATTTATCAGCCTCTGCAATGGCTTTATCGTATTTCCCTTTATTGGCCCTGTAAAGACTGTCGATAACAATACCTACCCGGCCAAGCCGGTCCTTTGCATATTTGTCATCGGGGAACAGGGCCACAGCCTGCTGCAGGTATTCCCTGGCCTTGCCATAATCCCTGCTCCCAAAAGCATTGTCGCCTTTAACCACGAGATCATCAAATGTTTTTTTCCGGCCCTGGACTTCGGTCAGCTTTTTATTGATCTCATCGATCTTGTTTTTCGGATATTGCTCGTTGGGCTTAATGGTCAGCGCGTTTTCATATTCAGTCCTCGCGTCCTCGTATTTCTTTTCAAACAACATCTGGTCTGCCTTAGCCAGGGAAGCTTTAAATGCATCATCCCTGGCTTTCATTTCGGCAAGAATGTTATCGATTTCTTTAATCCTGTCCTGAGGATATTGCTCTCCCGCTTTGATGCCTAGGGCTTTTGAATATTCAGCCTTCGCCTGGTCATATGATTTGGCAGCCATTAACTGGTCGGCCCTGGCCACAGAAGCTTTGAAATTGCTTTCAACCATGGCCTTCTGCCTTGAAACATCGGCCATTGTCTTGTCTATTTCACTTATTTTGGTCCTGGTGTAAAGGTCATCCGCCTTAAACTGCAATGCTTTCTGATACTCTGCTTTAGCCTCCTCAAACGATTTGGCTGCAAGCAATTTATCGGCGTTGGAAACAGTCACGGCATAAGCACTGTCGCGTGACTTTCGTGCCCCAATATCGGCCAGGGCCTTTTCAATTTCAGCAATCTTTGTTTTCGGATAAGTTTCAGAGGGTTTTATCGCGGAAGCCTTTTCATATTCCGACCTGGCCTGGTCCAAGGTTTTTCCCGATAATAATTTATCGGCATTTGCAATAAGGCCCGAATATTGGGCATCCAGGGCTTTTTGTTTCTGGATGGCCTCATTTATGCTGTCAATACTGGCAATCCGCTGTTTCGGAAGGATCTCGGCAGGTTTAAGTGTCAATGCTTTTTGGTATTGGGCTTTTGCTTCAACCCAGGATTTTGCTGTAAAGAGTTTCTCTCCAGCTGCCAGCATACCTGAGTACTGATCGTCCAATGCCTTTTGCCTGGCAATTTCTTCGAGTATCCTGATGATCTCCGCAATTTTAGTACCGGGGTATGCTTCGCCTGGTTTGATTGCCAATGCCGCGGTATACTGGGTTTTAGCTTCGGCATACGATTTTGAAGACAGCAGTTTGTCAGCCGTGGTAACCGCATCCATGTATTGCTTGTCAATCGCCTGCTGTTTGGCCAGGTCTGCTAAAGCAGTATTTATTGCAGACAGTTTTTCTTTTGGATAGGCTTCATCAGGCTTTAAAGCAGAAGCCTGGGTGAACGGGGCTTTTGCCTGTGCATATTGGTTCAGCGTCAGAAGCGAGTCCCCGTTTTTTATTGCTGCAAGGTAATCCCCATCGAGTTTCTTGAGGCGTGCTATTTCGGCAAGCGCTTTGTCAATTTCCAGGATCTTTGTTTTCGGATAAGCTTCCGAAGTCTTAAGGGCGGATGCTTTCTGGTACTCAGAACGGGCCTGGTCATAGGTTTTAGACCCCAGCAGTTTATCGGCATTTGCAATGGTTGAAGCGTACTGATCATCCAGGGACTTTTGTTTCAGGATCACCTCTGCAATGCTGTCAATGCTTGTTATTCTCTTTTTAGGAAGAATCTCGGCGGGTTTCAATGCCAGGGCTTTCTGGTACTCGGGTTTAGCCTGCTCCCACGACTTTGAAGCGAACAACTTTTCGCCGGAAGCAATAAGACCTGCGTATTCACTGTCAAGGGCTTTCTGTTTTGCGATCTCCTCCAGTACCTTGTCGATCTCTGCAATTTTAGTTCCCGGATAGGCTTCCCCGGGCTTTATGGCCAGTGCAGCCGTGTATTGGGCCTTGGCCTCGGACCAGGATTTGGCGGCCAATAGTTTATCGGCTGCTGCTACTGCAGCGAGATACTGTTTATCCAGGGCCTGCTGTTTGGCCAGGTCTGCTAAGGCAGTATTGATTGCAGCCAGTTTTTCCTTCGGATAGGCTTCATCGGGCTTTAATGCGGAAGCCAGGGTAAACGGGGCTTTTGCCTGTGCATACTGGTTCAACGTCAGAAGCGAGTCCCCTTTTTTTATTGCTGCAAGGTAATCCCCATCGAGTTTCTTGAGGCGGGCCACTTCGGCAAGCGCTTTGTCAATTTCCTGGATCTTTGTTTTCGGATAAGCTTCAGAAGGCTTGAGGGCCGATGCTTTCTGGTACTCTGAACGGGCCTGGTCATAGGTTTTGGCTGCCAACAGTTTATCGGCGTTTGCTATGGTCCCGGTATATTGCTCTTCAAGGGATTTTTGCTTTAATACCAGTTCCCCAATGCTGTCGATGCTTGATATCCTCCGTTTCGGCAGGGCTTCTTCAGGTTTCAGCACCAGCGCCTTTTGAAACTCTGTTTTTGCCAGGTCCAGCGACTTTGCCCTGAACAGTTTTTCGCCTGATGCCATAATGCCGGCATATTCATCGTCGACCGCTTTCTGTTTGGAGATTTTCTCCAGTACCTTGTCGATCTCTGCAATTTTAGTTCCCGGATAGGCTTCCCCGGGTTTTATGGCCAATGCAGCCGTATATTGGGCTTTGGCCCCGGACCAGGATTTGGAGGCCATCAGTTTATCGGCTGCTGTTATTGCAGCGAGATACTGTTTATCGAGGGCCTGCTGTTTGGCCAGGTCTGCTAAAGCAGTATTTATTGCAGTCAGTTTTTCCTTCGGATAGGCTTCATCGGGCTTTAATGCGGAAGCCAGGGTAAACGGGGCTTTTGCCTGTGCATACTGGTTCAACGTCAGAAGCGAGTCCCCTTTTTTTATTGCTGCAAGGTAATCCCCATCGAGTTTCTTGAGGCGGGCCACTTCGGCAAGCGCTTTGTCAATTTCCTGGATCTTTGTTTTCGGATAAGCTTCAGAAGGCTTGAGGGCCGATGCTTTCTGGTACTCTGAACGGGCCTGGTCATAGGTTTTGGCTGCCAACAGTTTATCGGCGTTAGCTATGGTCCCAGTATATTGCTCTTCAAGGGATTTTTGCTTTAATAGCAGTTCCCCAATGCTGTCGATGCTTGATATCCTACGTTTCGGCAGGGCTTCTTCAGGTTTCAGCACCAGCGCCTTCTGGTACTCGTTTTTTGCCAGGTCCAACGACTTTGCCCTGAACAGTTTTTCCCCGGAAGCCATAAGTCCGGCGTATTCATTATCAGTGCGCTGCTTATCCAGAGCCTGCTGTTTGGCCTGCTGCAACTCCATCTCCTTCTTCCGGGCTTCTTCCGACATTAAGGCTGCCTGTCCTGCAACAAGGGGCCTGACTTTCTCCAGCATCTCTTTCGGATAGCTTGCGCCGGGTTTCACATCCAGGGCATAGGTGTAATAATCTCTGGCCCTGAGAAAGTCTTTGCCGATATAAAAGCTGTCGGCCAGGCTTATATATTCATCGAATTCCTTTTGAGTCTTTGCCCCCTTAGCCAGCAGTCCATCAATTTCGGCTATTTTATTTTTTGGATAAGGCTGGTCAGGCTTGATCTTTGATGCACTTTCATAGTCCTTCCTTGAAGCGATATATGATTTGCCTGAAAAGAGCTGGTCGGCACTGGCGATAAGTTTAATATAGGCCTCATCCCTGCTTCTCTGGGCCGCAATCAGGGGTGTGAGCTCGGCAATCCTGTCCCTGGGATATTTTTCCTGCGGTTTGATTTTCGAAGCTTTCTGGTAATCAAGCAGGGCCGGCTGCCAGTTCTTTGAATTGTAATACTGGTCGGCACTTCTGATCGCCTCTGCAAACTCACCTTCCTGCAACTGCCGGTCTACCTTCAGTTTTATGATCTCATTGATCTTCTCTTTAGGATATTGTTCCCCGGGAAGCAAACGCGAAGCATTCTGGTATTCCTCGCTTGCCCGGTCCAATTCCCCGGCTTGAAAAAGCCTGTCAGCATTTGCAACGGCAACATCATAAAGGGTATTCTGAGCCTTCTGGGACCTCAGCAGGTCCATGGTCTTCCTTAGTTTAGCCTTTGCAGAGGAGTCGTTTGGAAAAGTATTCAAAGCCAGCTGGTAATAAGCCTTTGCATTCAGATAGTCTTTCTTTTGAAAAGCGGCATCCCCGGCACTGAGTGATTTGTCAAATTCGGGTTGCTTGTTCTTTTTTTCGGCAATTACACCCTTCAGCTGGACGATACGCATATTGACCGTCTTATCGGTCGGTTTCAGTTTCTGGGCTTTCTCAAGTTCCCCAAGACATTCTTCAAGCTTATTAGCGGCAAACAGCAGATCCGCCCTTTCAATCAGTTTGTTAAATGCGCTGTCGGGTGAAGGGGGTTTAGCCTTTGACAGGGTATCTGTAGTCTCATTAATTCCATGAGTCCCCGAAGGAGAATCAAAACGGGAAGGCCCGGTAATTGTATGGACGCCTAAGGCAAAAGCCGCCAGTGTAGCAAAAAAAAGTAAATGGGGTAAAAACTCAGCTCTCCGGGGATGTAATTTCATGCAATAACTTCAGTTTTAATCGGAATAAATGATCCTGGCATAGGATAACGCAAAAATCTGGAAATAATTTTACTTCATTGAATTATCACACCATCGCGGATCGTCAGCTTTCGGTCGGCCATTCCTGCAAGTTCAGTATTATGGGTAACAATTACATAGGTCTGGCGAAATCTCTCTCTCAAACTGAAAAAGAGTTTATGCAGTTCCATTGCTGAGTTGCTGTCGAGATTTCCCGAAGGTTCATCGGCCAGGATCACACCCGGGTCATTGATCAATGCCCTTGCGATAGCAACTCTTTGCTGTTCGCCTCCCGATAATTCCGAAGGCCTGTGTTTAAGGCGCCCCGAAAGGCCAAGTATATCCATAAGTTCCTTAGCCTTGGCGGTAGTCTCACTTCTTGAGCCTCCCCTGATAAAGCCCGGGATACAAACATTTTCAAGGGCCGTAAATTCCGGAAGCAGGTGGTGGAACTGGAATACAAACCCGATATGCCTGTTTCTGAACTCTGAGATCTTTTTATCCGACAGATGGTCAACCCTGATCTTATCTATCTCAATAAAACCCGAATCGGCTTTATCGAGGGTGCCTAAAATATGGAGCAAGGTTGATTTCCCCGCGCCGGAAGCCCCCACGATCGAGATAATCTCGCCGTCGTGTATTTCAAGACTGATACTTTTCAGTACATGAAGCTCGCCGAATGATTTTACTATGTCCCTTGCAATAATCATGAAAAGAGAAAGGGCAAAGTTATAAAATTCCCCGTCCCGAAATATTTTGTATTTACGAATCAAAGGGTTACTTTTGGTAACCGGTTATAACCCGGGTAATTCTCTTAATTCACGAGCTATATTACTGATTTATTTATATTTGCGAAAAACAAAAATAATATATTGAACTATGAACCTGCATGAATACCAGAGCAAAATCATATTAAAACAGCATGGAGTACCTGTTCCCGAGGGGGGGCTTGCAAATACACCTGAGGAAGCAATTAAAGTTGCCGAAGTGCTTCAATCCTCAACGGGGACCGATAAATTTGTGATCAAGGCCCAGGTTCATGCCGGGGGTCGCGGGAAGGGCGGCGGGGTTAAAATTGCGAAGAATTTCGAAGAAGTGAGGCAGTATGCCGACCAGATCATAGGCATGAGGCTGGTGACGCCCCAGACCACTTCTGAGGGGAAACTGGTAAGAAAGATCTATGTTGAGCAAAACATCTTCTATCCCGGGCCTTCCGAGCCTTGCGAAATTTATCTCAGCCTGCTTTTAAACCGCAAATCGGGGCATATTATTATCATGTATTCACCCCGGGGAGGCATGGATATAGAAAAAGTTGCAGAAGAGACCCCCGACCAGATTTTTACCGAAGAGATTGATCCAAGGCTCGGGCTTCAGCCTTACCAGGCCAGGAAAGTTGCATTTAACCTGAACCTGAAGGGGGATGCATACAAAAACATGATCAAATTCCTGAATGCCATTTACCAGGCTTATATCAAGTCGGATGCTTCCCTTATTGAAATCAATCCCTTGTTCAAGACTTCCGATGATAAAATCCTTGCAGCAGATGCCAAAGTCGTGATCGATAACAATGCTTTATTCCGTCATCCCGACATTGCAGCAATGCGTGACCTGGACGAGGAAGACCCTACCGAGGTTGAAGCTTCGCGCCATGACCTGAATTACGTCAAACTGAACGGGAATGTTGGCTGTATGGTGAACGGGGCCGGGCTTGCAATGGCAACGATGGATATCATAAAGCTCTCGGGAGGCGACCCGGCCAATTTCCTTGATGTGGGAGGTAGTGCAAACTCCAAACGGGTGGAGGAAGGGTTCAGGATCATTTTGAAAGATCCCGCCGTGAAAGCCATCCTGGTCAACATCTTCGGGGGGATAGTGCGCTGCGACCGCGTAGCCCAGGGGATCGTCGATGCCTATCAAAATATCGGCGACATTAAAATCCCCATTATCGTGAGGCTGCAGGGCACGAACGCCATTGAAGCGAAAAAACTGATCGATGAATCAGGGCTGAAAGTAGTCTCGGCCGTTACACTTGAAGACGCAGCCAACCTGGTCAATACAGTGCTGAAATAAACCTCGATTCTTCTTCTTTCTCAAAAAGCAGCAAGCGGATCTTTTCCAGTTCCTTCATAGGGGATTTTTCAAACGAAAAGGATGAAAAATCAATTTCCAGGCTCCTTAGTTGCGACTGGTCATAATTGCCACTCATGAAACTCAGCAAATGTTCCTCATCGGAACCGGGAAATTTGCCCTGGTTTGATTTAAGGTACTGAAGTATCCTTAATCCGTCAAATTTTTCATGGCAGGCCCTGATGAAATTTTCTGGTGTTTTAAAATTCTTCCTCAGAGGTTCAAAGGGGTCTTTTTCCTTAAGTGATTTTTCAAGAAATTTAACGACAGAAGTCTGGCTGGTTTTATAAAAAAAAGCAGGGAACAGCTCATAGGTTTCCCATATCTCATCAAACAGCTCAAGCGGGTATATGGGATAGCTTGTCCAGTCACCCGAATCACCTTTGATCATGGCAGGCCCTGTCCCGAAAAACACACGGTCGCTGAATCTCGCTTCAGGGTATACCTTTTCGTCATTCCAGAACAGTATCCTGCCGTATTTCCGCAGTTTCTGAAGAAAATAAAAATCCTCCCCGCTGGTTTTCGGGGTCATCCCTCCTACCGCCGCATAGGCCCACACAGGGCATGCTATTGCTGAACCCAGAGCCGTAAATGTGTACGGGCTGCCGATGCGCCAGAGGTTGAGCTGATAATGCCTCATATAAATTTCATACCGTAAAATAGCACGGTATGCGCGGGCATCATCTGAGAACATATGAAAGTAAGGAGCAGAAAGCGCAACGGCGCCGGGGTTATTATAAAAGTTCAGGGCAACGGAAAGAAAATAATTCTCTGTAAATGTGGTATCGGCATCCAGGCTCAGGATCAGATCATCGGGCTTCGACTTTTCAATGATGAGGTCCATGATCACTTTTCTCGCCCAGCCAATACCGAATTTCTTAAGGTCCCAGCCCTTACCCTTTGAAGCCCTGTCGATAATTACAATAGTCGAGGCATCAAAGGTGCCTGACCTGAAAGCTTCGTCAAAACCTGCCCCCGGTTTCACCGCCTTCAACCATTCCAGTGTCATTTCATTGGTAAGGCAGATCTCTGATTTTTCAGGGTCGTTCCACCAGGCTTCGGGTTGGTTTACACATACATAAATCCTGAACCGTTTATACGTTTGCCGGGAAATACAATCTATCAGCCGGTGAAGGAACTGAGGTTCGTTCAGAACCGGCAATGCAACATGGATGAATGGCAATTCTTCCTGAAGATCCAAATCAGCGGTCGATCTTAAGCTTGTCAAAAAGTGCATTATCCTCTATCACCTCAACCGCTTTTATCACCTCCTCATCGTCCTGGTTGGCAACCTCGTAGAAGGCGCTCAGGTTCCACAATTTTTCGGCAATAAGGCCCTTGATCTGTGATTTTATGAGTTTCTCTGAAGCTTTGTACCCTTTTTCATCCAGCTTGACTCCCTGTTTTTCGGCGAGTTCAAAGAAAGGTTTCATGAACTGCTCATTCAGGGAAAAGACTTTGTTGAAAGTTTTAAAATCGGGATATTCCGACTGAAGGGTCCCGCGGTTTTTATCAACATATTCACCTACAAACAGGTTAACCACATTTTTTCGGCGGAGATCAAGGTAATAATCCGAAATAACGGTTGAATCCCAGGGAATGAATACATCGGGCATAATGCCTCCGCCGCCGTAGACCACACGCTTTTTCGATGTGAAGAACTTCAGGGAATCGGGGAACTTAATACTGTCGGGATGTATGAGTTCACCCCGCTTTACCCGCTTGGCGAAGTCCATGTAATACTTATCAACCCCTTCGGCGTATGATTTCTGAATACAACGGCCCGAAGGAGTATGGTACCTGGCCGTGGTAAGCCTCACCTGGGAACTGTCGGGAAGGGAGAACGGCCTTTGAACAAGGCCTTTGCCGAATGACCTCCGGCCTACGATCACGGCACGGTCCCAGTCCTGCACTGCGCCGGCAACGATCTCGCTGGCCGAAGCAGAATTCTCGTTCATCATTACTACCAGCTTGCCCTGCTGGAACAGGCCTTTAGGCGATGAGGAATAGTCTTCGCGCGGACTGTGGATACCCTCGGTATACACAATAAGCTTTCCTGCATCAAGGAACTGGTCTGAAAGGTCTATGGCCGTACCCATATACCCCCCCGTATTATTGCGAAGGTCGAGGATAAGGTTCTTCATCCCCTGGGCCTGGAGTTTCAGGGTCGCTTCAAGGAACTCTTGGAGGGAGGTCTGGGCAAAACGGCTCAGGTTGATATACCCTGTTTCGGAATTGACCATGTAATACGCATCAATGCTGTTAAGGGGAATTTTATCACGGATAATCGAAAAATCGATCAGGTCTTTCTTCCCTGACCTTAAAACGGCCACTTCCACCTTGCTGCCTTTTTTACCTCGTAAATGATCCAGGACATACTGGTTCGTGACATTCTTTCCGGTTGCGGCCTGCCCGTCAATCTTTACGATCTTGTCGCCGGGCATTACACCAAGTTTCTCGCTAGGGCCACCCGAAATGGTATGTACAACATTGATGGTATCGCGCAGTATCTCAAACTGTATGCCCACACCCTCAAAATTGCCTTCAAGCGGCTCATTGGCCTTCTGCACATCCTTTTTGGAGATGTACATCGAATGCGGGTCAAGTTCCTTAAGTGTTTCAATTATAGCCTTCTCCACCAGTTTGCCGTCATTTACGGTATCCACATAGGCAAATTCAACCATCTGGAGAAAAGCACTGTATTTCTTCAGACCGGCATACAGGTCTTTCTGGCTCTGTGCATTTGCCTGCATCCCTCCAAACATCCATAATACAACAAGCATTGCCGGCAGTACCAGGTATCTTTTATTCTTTATCATATTTTTGCGATTAAACCCCGTTTACATTAATTTGCAAAATTATCCATTTTTGGCATACCTTTTGACGTAGCATTCTGATTTAACTAATTTTAACCCCTCTTAACACAACATTAACAAGTTTCAATTTGTCGGAACAAACTTATTCGGATCCTTTAAAAGAAGAGCAAAAACGCTTTCTGCAAAGCATGATCTTCCCTTTTGGTTTTGTCATACTGCTCTGGCTTATAAGGATAGCGGATGCCTTATGGGACCTGGGGCTGAATGAGTACGGGCTGATCCCCCTCAAGCCTATAGGTTTAATCGGCATCATCACCTCCCCTCTCCTCCATGCCGGATTCTCACATCTTTTCGCGAATACCATCCCTCTGCTTGTGCTTGGTTCCCTGCTTTTCTATTTTTACCGCCCCCTCGCATGGAAGATATTTCTCCTCACCTGGTTCATGACCGGTGTGTGGGTATGGGTATTTGCCAGGGGAAATGCAGCCCATATCGGGGCCAGCGGGATCATTTACGGGCTGGCTTCCTTCCTTTTTTTAAGCGGGATCATACGCCGGGAGCAAAAGCTGATGATCATCACCCTCCTGGTCACATTTTTATACGGCAGCCTGCTGTGGGGGCTATTTCCCCAGTTCTTCCCCAAAGAACATATCTCCTGGGAATCGCATCTCATGGGCCTGCTTTCGGGGGTGCTGCTGGCGGTCTATTACAGGAAATCGGGTCCCCAGAAGAAAATCTATGAATGGAACGATGAGGAGGAAGAAGACGGCGATGATGCCTACTGGAAATCCACTTCCACCGGAGAAAACTTCGAAAATTAACTTTCCATTTCAGCATCCGGCTATCTCACTATGATATAGGGCTTTATCCTCCTGAAAATTGAATCGTTAATCCCTTCAACCGAATTCAGTTCATCCACCGACCTGAAGACCTTGTGTTTTTGACGGTATAAAATCAAAGAACGGGTTAATTCGTAAGGAAAATAAGGATGCCTGAGCAGTTCCTTGAACGAAACGGTATTGATATCAAGCTTGTGCAATGAATCGTGGCTGATCACAAGTTGTTCCCTGATGAGGTTGTAGAGCGAGGTATCGATACCCCAGACTTCAAGCAACTGCCTGCAGGTAATGAACCCTCCCAGCTTATTCCTGTAGGTAACAATCCGCCTGGCAAAGGACGGCCCTATCCCCTTTAACCTCTGAAATTCAAGGGTGTCGGCCTTATTGACGTCCACACTGAACATTGGTTTCTGATACCTTGGGCCTCTTGCAGAGTCTTTTATTTTTTCTGCGGATGACCGAAAGGTTTTGAATTTGCCTCCCCTCTTTAATGAATCTTCAATCTCAGCCTTCCTTATCCCTGTTTCAAATTCAATAAGCTCTTTTTCAAGGGCGGGAAAATTAACTGACGGGACGACATGCTCTTCGGGAAGAAGCTGGTTGGCCGATGCGACAAGCAAGAGGAGGATGAGAAGGATAATTATGCCCCTGAGTTCGCTCCTGTTGAAAGAAAGGTAATCCCTGACGATCCGGAACTTTTTCATGGCCGCTTATGTTTGTCGAGAAGTTTAAGTCCTATCCTGCATTCAAGGCAGCGCTTACGGTCGCAGTAATTCCGTTTAAGATGTATTAGGGCCTGGGATTCCAGGGCATTCCCGGCCCTGATCCCAAGCGAATCCCACATCCTGGTTTCATGGTTGTTTTCACTTTCAAGACTTTCAAGCAATTCAACCGCCCTCATCCTCATCGGGCTTATATCCCTTGCCGATCCGTATGCAAATAAAAAAGGCGCCAACACATTGATCAGCAGCAGCCTTGCCATTTCGGGCCCTATCTTCTTTTCGTTCCTGCCGGCTGTTTTTCCAAACCTGTAATGTGTGTTCCAGTAATCAGTCGCCCTGAGCCGGAAGAATTTTTCCAGCATCAGGGCATCCTGGTCTTGCAGCAGGAACCCGGGTTCAGCCTTGCATTTCACAAGGCATTGTACAAACTGGCTGATCCTGATATCAGGAAAATTTGAAGGATGCAGCCTCAGCCGTTTCCACAGCCCCGGCTTTAAAGGTTTTAAACCGTATTTAGCACGCTGGTGCCCGTATTCATATTGCAGTGAACGCAAGTATTTGTCGCGGGGATTCCCGGCAAGCAATCCCGATTGCCCGTAAAACAAGGCCTCCAGCATAAAGGGGCTGCCGGCATTCCTCCTCACTATCCTCAGGGGAACCGACCGCGCCAACAATTCGAACGGGAGTGCATTGATCCGAAAACCAAATCCGGAAGCAAGCAAAATATAAAGCACTTCATCCCAATCGGAATATTCATCAAGCAGGCTCAGTATAAATCCTGATTTTGCCTCCAGGCGTTCTGCCGAAAGAGCCGGAGCCCATAAACGCATTACAGAGGGAGCAATCCCGCCGACCTGGTTATAACAGGGTATCCAAAGATGGTTCTGCATTATCTCCTTATACCTGTCTTCAATTCTTGCCGGGAAATTATTTTTCACTTCCAGTGTCGCCATCACCATATTCTTTTTTTTTCTGATTACCTGGTCGTTATCATAAACCACATGAAGTATTACATTATCATACGCGGGATCATACTGATGCCGGTGCCTGATCCAGTCAGATGACCTGGTATGCAATTCAACATTGCCTGCCCATACCGTTTGATTGATGCGGACGCGGGCATTGAAAAAATCAGGGCCCCCGTCGGTATTTTGTATCCCCGGGTGCAATATGGCAAGTTCTTCCCCGTCGGCTGTATACAGATCAGGATTGAGAAGCCTGAATTTCCATATGTACTGGAGGAACTGCTCGTTCATATGTGCCTGGATTAGTGACTGGTGAATGGTGAATGGTGACTGGTTATCAGTGATTCGTAATTATTCGCATTATTGTTAATTTTATTGGTGCCCATTTCGGCTTCGACGAACGTAACTCGTAAATCTAATTCGTAACTCCTTTATCCGCCGAAAGTCAAAAAGTGACAGCTTAACCCGGAATTTTTTACTGTTTTGTGTCATTTGGTTACCGGCCTGAAATAATTTGCTTCCGCACAATCAAATAATTATCTTTGCAAGAATTTCCAAAAGGTTCTGATGTATGGACGATGTCACAACCCTTGTTTCGGGTATCGATTTTAAGGTCCGGAAACTTGTCGCCCAGCAAAAGAAATTGAGGAACGAGAATGCAAGTCTTACTAGTGATTTAAACCAACTTAAAAAAACGAACGAAGAACAAAAACAGGTTATAAAAGGATTGGAAGAGAAAATCCGGATTTTGAGAATTGCCAAAACGTCGGAAGGAAAAGAAAATAATTCTGACTTAAAGGCAACGATCAATGAACTTGTGAGGGAAATCGATAAATGTATAGGGTTATTAAATACCTGAGATAGATTCCTGCCGAATTATGAACGAATTAGCTATTTCATTGAATATTGCAGACAGGCCCTACAGGCTTGCCGTTGAGAAGGATCACGAAGAATTGTTTCGTAAAGCGACAAGGTTGATAGAGAAAAGAATAAAGGATTATTCAGTGAATTATGCCTATAAAGACAAACAGGACCTTCTGGCCATGGTCGCTCTTGAATATGCGACAAGTTTTCTTCAGGACGAAGAATTACTGAAGCAGCAGGAAGGACAATGGAAAACGAGGCTTACCGAAGTTGACCAGGTCCTGGCAGAATACCTATCCGAACAGAATGTTCTTTGAAATTTAGCAAAGATTTACCCGCACTAATTCAGACAGTTTGTAAACCTAACATTACAAACATTAGGGCAAAGCTCATGGGTTTGTAGAACAGGCCTCGCTCCTGCTTGCAGGATTCCGGTTACGGCCGGACAGTGGACGTTCAAATTACCCGGCAGCCCTATACGTTTCCTATAGAGGTTTATCATAACCTCGCTGTTTAGTGCGGGTTTTTTTATTATAACTATAAACACTACGAAGATGCCAAACATCCTATTATTTGTGATCATCGGAGTAAGCGGAATAATCATCGGGGGGCTTATTACCGGTACGATCTTAAACAAAGCGCTGGAACGCAAACGCGACGCCCTGCTCAAAGAGGCAATGGATAAAGCCGAAGTAATCAAAAAAGATAAAATCCTCCAGGCCAAAGAAAAATTCCTCCAGCTCAAAGCAGAGCATGAAAAATTCGTTCATGAGAAGAACGAAGAGATAGCCAAGAATGAGAACAGGCTCAAACAAAAGGAAGGGACAATAAATCAGAAAGTCGACGAGCTTGCCAAGAAGCAGAAAGAAATCGTCACTATCAAACAGAACCTTCAGACACAGGTCGATATCGTAAGTAAAAAGCAGCTCGATCTTGACAAAGCACAGAAAGTCCAGATTGAGAAGCTTGAAAGTATTTCCAACCTTTCGGCACATGAAGCCAAAACCCAGCTGATCGAGAACCTCAAGGAAGAAGCGAAAGCCGACGCCCTGGTCCACATTAAGGACATCGTTGATGAAGCCAGGATCACGGCCAACACCGAAGCAAAAAAGATCATCATCGAAACGATCCAAAGGACTGCTACCGAGCATGCCATTGAGAACACGGTTTCGGTGTTCAACATTGAAAGCGAAGAGATCAAAGGAAGGATCATCGGGCGTGAAGGACGCAATATCCGCACCCTTGAATCACTCACCGGTGTTGAGATCATCATCGACGATTCTCCCGACGCCATCCTTCTTTCGGGATTCGATCCTGTAAGGCGTGAAATCGCAAGGCTTTCCCTGCATAAACTCGTGACCGACGGGCGTATCCATCCTGCACGCATCGAGGAAGTTGTAGCCAAGACAAAGAAGCAGATCGAGCAGGAGATCAACGAAACAGGCAAGCGTGTCAGCATTGACCTGGGGATCCATAACCTGCATCATGAGCTTCTGCGCATGATTGGTAAAATGAAATACCGTTCATCATACGGGCAGAACCTGCTTCAGCATTCCATTGAAGTCGCGAAGCTCAGCGCAACCATGGCTGCCGAATTGGGCATCAATCCCAAGAAAGCCAAGAGGGCGGGGCTTTTGCATGATATTGGCAAAGTTCCCGACAACGAACCTGATCTGCCGCATGCCATACTCGGTATGAAGACTGCTGAAAAGTTCAAGGAAAAGCCAGAGATCATCAATGCCATCGGAGCCCACCATGATGAAATCGAGATGGACAACCTCATCTCCCCCATCATCCAGGTTTGCGATGCCATTTCAGGGGCAAGGCCGGGGGCACGCCGCGAGGTAGTGGAAGCCTATATTGAAAGGCTCAAGCATCTTGAAGAACTGGCGCTCAGCTACCCGGGTGTTGTAAAAACCTTTGCCATCCAGGCAGGGCGTGAATTACGCGTTATAGTCGGGGCGGATAAGCTAAGCGACCTGGAATCGAACCAGCTGGCTTTTGACCTTTCGAAGAAGATACAGAGCGAGATGACGTATCCCGGGCAGATCAAGATCACGGTGATCAGGGAAACAAGGGCGGTGCAGTACGCGAAATAATCATTCGCTCGCAACTTCACCCCGCCGCTGCGTCCGCTGCGTCGCTCAATCATGCACTAACCTTAGGCCTCCCCGGCTTAATTTCGCTCCTTGCGCCCAAGGCGGCTTGGGTGAATTGCATCGCTTACAATTATTTCGCTCCCCGGGTCAATTCTCCTTTCTTATAACCTTATGAGCCTTATGCCTGTGGCTGCTCCTTTTTGCAAATTCTTTGGATAATACACTGATATTCCCGTCAACTTCAAGGATGGCAAGGTCAACATCTTTCTCTGAAGGGACCCCATGCTCGCGGATCGCTTCAAGCACTTCCTCTTTGGTGATCTTGGCAACCTTCAGGTGTGATTCAAGGATCTTGCCGTGGTATACCAGCATGACAGGATCCCCCTGCAAGGCCCTTCCGAACCCGGGGAACCTGAATTGAAGGTATTTCATCCCGTAATTCACTGCAAACAATGCAAGAGCTGCAAGAAGCCCGCCCGCCAGGCTGTTGTCGCCAAGAACCATCGCGTTCTGAACCGCATTGCTGATAAGCAGGATAAATACCAGGTCGAATACCGATAACTGGGAGAGCTCCTTCTTCCCGAAAAGGCGGATGGCTAAGATCAGGAAAATATAAACCGCAATGGCACTGAGTAGGATCTGGAGATAATGGTTGCCGAAAATGTTCATAATGAAGATACTGTTTTGTTTCTGCAGGTAAATATCAGGAATATTTTACAACATCACCTTTATCACAATAATTATAAATTTGCATATTGCTGTAACAATTTTCACTTTCACTCTTCTAATTCAAATCACATTGATAAAAATTAAACCGTATACCATGAAAAAATCACTCGGATTCTTAATGATCGCATTCCTTATGGCCTCAGTTGCCGGGCATGCCCAGGAAATGAAACTTGACGAGGTTCTCAGCGCTTATTACAAAGCCACCGGCATTGAAAAGATGAAGGATTGGACCACTATGAAGGAAAGCGGAAAAACCATCGCTCAGGGCATGGAATTTCCTTTTACCATGACTGTTAAACGTCCTTCGAAACTAAGGGTTGAAGCCGAAGTACAGGGTAATAAAATGATCCAGGCCTTCGATGGAAATGCAGGTTGGAGCGTGATCCCGTGGTCGGGTTCGTCAGCCCCACAGGACATGACGGCCGATGAAGTCAAAAACGTGAAAGAACAGGCCGATATCGAAGGCCCGTTATTTAACTGGAAAGAAAAAGGGCACCATGCCGAACTGCTCGGCAAGGAAGATATGGAAGGCTCTTCAGCTTATAAAGTGAAACTCACCAAAGCCAATGGAAACATTGACACATACTTTATCGATGCGGAAAATTTTATGCTGCTGAAAACAGCTTCCAAAGTCAAGATCCAGGGCAACGAGGTGGAAAGTGAAAGTCTTTACACCAATTACAAGGATGTCAGCGGGGTGCTGATCGCAGGAACCATTACCAGCAAGGTAAAGGAACAAACCGTATCACAGGTCGTAATAGAGAAAACCGAGTTTAACATCCCGGTAAACGACAGCCTTTTTGTAAAGCCTGCAATAAAAAAATAAGACCTAAAACCTCCCATTATGAAATTGGTGATCAAAGTTATTGTCGCCTCTCTTTTCTGCATTGCTGCAGTTAAGGTTCAGGCCCAGGACCGTATTAAGGTGGATGAGAATACTTTTGGCGATATCCAGGCCCGGCAGATAGGCCCGGCAATCATGAGCGGGCGTATTACTGCGATTGACGCCGTGGACCGTAACCCGGCTCTGGTGTATGTTGGAGCTGCCACAGGCGGACTGTGGAAATCGAAAAATTACGGTACCACCTTCAAGCCTGTTTTCGATAAGTACATCCAGTCGATAGGCGCCATTGCCATCGACCAGAATCATCCTGATACGGTATGGGTAGGTACAGGCGAAGTCTGGGTCAGGAACTCGGTTTCGGTTGGTGACGGGATTTACCGTACAAATAATGCGGGGGAAACATGGAAACGAATGGGCCTCGAGAAGACCGAAAGGATAGCAAAGATCGTGGTCCATCCTAAAAACCCGGACGTTGTTTTTGCGGCGGCGCTCGGGAACCTTTGGAGCCCTGGTACCGACAGGGGTTTATACAGGACAACCGACGGGGGGAAGACCTGGGAGAAAGTCCTTTATGTTGATGAAAACACCGGTTGCAGCGATGTTGCAATTGACCGGAACAACCCCGACATCATGTATGCAGGCATGTGGGAATTCCGCCGGACGCCATGGTCGTTCAGCTCGGGAGGCAAAGGCAGCGGGCTCTACCGCTCTGCCGACGGCGGAAAAACCTGGTCAAAGATCACTGATGGCATGCCGGCAGGCATCCTTGGAAGGATTGCTGTGTCGGTAAGCCCCGTAAAACCGGAGATTGTGTTCGCCCTTATCGAAGCCGAGAAAACAGGCTTGTACCGTTCTTCCGACAAAGGGATCTCATGGAAAATGGTCACCCAGTCGGAAGCGGTCAACGACCGTCCTTTCTATTTTTCTTTTCTTGCGCTCGACCCCGTCGATACCAATATCATTTACAAACCGGGATTTAACCTGAGTAAAAGCGTCGATGGCGGCAGGACTTTCAGTTCGGCTGCTGTTGAAGGGGGAAACTACCATAGTGACTGTCACCCGGTATACATAAGCAGAAAGGATAACAGCCTTATTTATATGGGTACGGATGGCGGGGTGTATTACTCCATGGATAAGGGAAATACGTGGCGGCTGATGCGCAACCTGCCGGTTTCCCAGTTTTATCATGTGAGCTGCGACAATGCAGACCCTTTCAATGTTTACGGGGGATTGCAGGATAACGGATCATGGTACGGCCCATCAAGCTCCTCAAACGGCATTACAAACACCAGCTGGAAAAACGTTGGGTTTGGCGACGGCTTTTACGTTTACTGCGACAAACTTGATTCAAACATTCTGTACTGGCAGTTCCAGGGCGGTAAGATCGCAAGGTATTACAAAAAATCGGGGCAGTATAAATCGCTGATCCCGTTTAAAGACAAGGACACCAAGGAACTGCGTTTCAACTGGAATGCACCGATGGTGTTCAGTCCTACCAGCAACAGGTTCTATGCCGGGGCCCAGTATCTTTATAAAACAAACAACCGGGGCGACTCCTGGTCACGCATCTCACCCGACCTCACAACCGACGACCCGAAGAAGCAGAAACAGGAAAAATCGGGCGGGCTTACCGTCGATAACTCATCCGCCGAAAACCATTGTACTATTTATACCATCAACGAATCACCTCTCGACAGCCTGATCATATGGGCGGGAACCGATGACGGCTACCTGCAGGTCACCGCCGACGGGGGTAAATCATGGACCAATGTAGTTGGAAATATCCCCGGCCTTCCTGCCAATACCTGGTGTTCCTATGTTGAACCCGGGCATTATGATAAGAACACGGTATATGCGACATTCGACGGCCACAGGATGGGTGATAAAACCCCCTATGTATTCAAATCTTCAGATCTTGGAAAAACCTGGAAAGCGCTGGCCGATACGACCATTAAGGCCTACTGCCATGTAATCAAAGAGGATATTGTCAAGCCCGATTTGCTTTTCCTGGGGACCGAAGGAGGGCTTTACCTTTCCATAGACGGCGGACAAACCTGGTGTTTCTTCAAAGGGAATGTTCCCAGGGTCCCGGTCATGGACCTGGCCATCCATCAGCGTGAAAAGTCTTTGGTCCTCGCAACCCACGGAAGAGGTATCATGATCATCGACGACCTCTCCCCTTTCAGGCAGATTTCGAAGGACGTGCTCGAGGCCGATGTAAAATGGCTGCAGCCCAAAGATTTTATTATCAGGGAAGGCTCATTTACCCAGGAATGGAACGGGGACGATGAATTTATAGGGCAGGTTCCCCAGGATGCCGCTCCCATTGTTTATTACATGAAGAAACGGCATATTTTCGGCGATATCCATATGGAGATCTATGATGCCGGCGGGAAAATGATCAAACGTCTCCCTGCAGGCATGCGCAAAGGGATCAACGTGGTCCAGTGGACTATACAGATGAAACCGCCTAAAGTGCCCGTGTCACCCCAGATGGAAGGTTCGGCTTTTGCCGGCCCTCAATATTCCCCCGGTGAATACACTGTGAAACTATTCCGCAATAATGATGTTTACGAGACCAAAATCAGGCTTTTACCCGATCCGAAATCTATGTATTCGCTGCAGGACCGCGATACAAGGCAGAAAGCCTTGATGAAAGCCTATGACCTGCTTCAGACCCTCGCATACACCGACAGGCAGCTGAGGGAGGTACGCGACCAGTCGAAGAAACTGTCAGGTTCGGTTTCCAAATCCCTTTCAAAGAAACTCCTCACCGTATCGGTTAAGATGGACACCCTCCACTGCAGGATTGTTTCTACCAAAGAAGGTAAAATAACCGGCGAAGAAAGGCTGAGGGAAAAAATTGCATTTATCTATGGCTCCATTATGCAATACCCGGGCCGGCCAACCGACGCGCAAATCCAGGGGCTTGATCTTTTAGCCGCAGAATCAGATAAGATCATAAACGAAACGAACGGTTTTATTACCAGGGACCTCCCTCAGCTTAACGCTGAACTTACCAAGGATAAAAAGGCTGAAATAAAAATTATCTCCCGGGAGGATTTTGACAAGGAGCCTTAATAACAGGTTCCGGGTAAATACTTCTGTTGGATTTTCGACTCATTATCTGTATTTTTGTATTACCAAAAGGGAAAATAATTTCAATATATATTAACCATTAAAACCTCTTCGTATGTCAAAAGGACAGGATGTTAAAAAGAGCGTTAAGAAAGAGCCAACCAAAACGCTGAAAGAAAAAAGACTCGAGAAAAAAGCGAAAAAAGAAAAGAAAGGGAAATTCTGAGAAATAAATTACTTCAGGAATTGGTGTTATGCAAATGATCAGGAGTTTCCGGATCTTTTTGATTCTTTCTTTCGTTTTTAATATTACCGGGATCTTTGCGCAAAAACTTTCGTTGATTGATTCACTTAACCATATTGTTAACAGTAACGTCAACGATACGGTTAAGGTCAATGCGCTCAATGACCTGAGCATGAAATATGCAGGTTCAGGTGACGGCAAATCAGCCATTAAATCGGCAAACGAAGCACTTCAGCTGGCCCTGTCCCTAAATTTCAAAGGAGGGGCTGCTGCCGCTTATAAAAACATCGGTAATGCACAAATAGGCCAGGGTAATTATTCCGATGCCCTGGCTGCCCTGAATTCAGCGCTGAAGATAAGCAGGGATATCGGTGATAAAAAAGGCATTGCCTATGCCTACTCAAACATCGGGAGCATTTATTATTACCAGGGCAATTTTGCAGAAGCACTTAAAGGATATTTTGCTTCCCTCGAGATCAAGGAACAGCTCGGCGACAAAAAAGGCATTGCCAGCGCCTACAACAATATCGCAAATATTTACTTTGAACAGGGTAATTTTCCTGAGGCCCTTGAAAAATATCTGCTCTCCCTGAAAATCAGGAAGGAGATAGGAGACAAGAAAGGCATAGCCGTATCCTACAATAACATTGGGAGCATTTATGACAATCAGAGGAATTATCCCGAAGCAATAAAGAACCATCTTGCCTCCCTTGAAATCAAAAAAGAGCTGGGTGATAAAAAGGGTATTGCTTACTCGTATAATAATATCGGCATAGTCTATTTCCATGAAGGCAATTACCAGGAGGCCGTGAAGAATTATATTACATCCTTCAACATCTATGAAGAGATCGGTGATAAAAGGGGTATTGCCAATGTTTGCATCGATCTCGGAAAGGTCTGTTCAAAACAGGGGCTAAAAGCTGATCATGAAAACGCCGGTTTGAAATTTTCCGAAGCCAGGCAGTATCTCGGCAAGAGCCTTGTAATTGCTACAGAAATCGGCGATAAGGATGGACTGAAGAACTGCTATGCCTGTTTGTCAGAAATAGATAGTGCCCAGGGTAATTACGCACAGGCATTGACCTATTATAAACTGTTCTCTCTTTATAAGGACAGCCTGCTCAATGAAGAAGGCAGCAAGCAGGTGGCCCAGATGAAGATCAGGTTTGAAACTGAAAAGAAAGACAGGGAAATTGAACTTCTTGGCAAGGAAAACAGCATCAAATCACTGCAGGTGGAGAGGCAGGAGGCATCCCTGCTTGCATCCCAACTCCAGCTTGAAAAGAACCAGAACGAGATACTTTTTTTAAACAAATCAAAAGAGTTACAGCAATTACAGTTGGCCAGGACCACCCAGGACCTGGAGCACCAGCAACTGAAAGTGAAAGCACAGTCGGCCGGGATGGACCTGATGAAGAAGGAAAAGCAGCTGAAGGAGGAGCAGCTCAACCTGCTGCAATTCCGTAACCGTCAGCAAATGATACTGCTGATCGTATTCATTGCCGGCACCATCCTTCTCATTGTTGTCGTGATTTTTATTATTAACAGCCGGAGGAGGCTTAACAAAGCCTATTTGACAGTCAACCAGCAAAAGGAGGAAATAAGCAGGGTACTGGGTGAACTGGAAAGCACCAATATGGACAGGGACTCTGCAAACCAGGAACTGGAAGCCTTTACCTGGTCGGTTTCACATGACCTGCGTTCCCCGGTGAGACGAATCGAATCATTAAGCAGGTTATTAAAGGAGGATTATGACAGCCTGCTGGACAAAGAAGGCAAAGATTTGCTGACCAGGATCACTGAATCGTCGGTACTCAGCCTTCAGCTTATTGAAGAACTGCTGAAATTATCAAAAATCACCCACCAGCCGGTTTCCAGGATCAAATGCAACCTTAGCAAAATGTCCCAAAAGATATGCGAAGGTTTAAAGCAGGCATATCCCGGGCATAGCGTTACCTGCAATATCGAAGAGAATATTATGGTGGATGCCGATTTCCAGTTGCTGCAGATCGCTCTGCAGAACATACTTGATAATGCCTGGAAATACACCAGGGATAGCGTCAACCCGGAAATATCGGTAAGCAGTAAGGTTTCGGATAATAAAAAACTCATTTTGGTCCGTGACAACGGGCTTGGCTTTGACATGGTTTATGCGGTGAAATTATTCACCCCGTTCCAGCACTTTCACAGCGACGAGCATTTCAATGGAACAGGGATAGGGCTGGCAACGGTTAAACGTATCATCATGAGACATGGTGGCAAAATAACCGCTCAAAGCGAACCCGGCAAGGGAACAACATTCAGCTTCACACTCGAATAAGCATCGCAGCCAATCGCCGGGAAGTCAGACCCGCTTCACAAATCCGTATTTACAACCGGGATACAGGGAAATAAAAAAGCCCCTTGTGGGGGCTTCTGCGGACTGGACGAGACTCGAACTCGCGACCTCCGCCGTGACAGGGCGGCATTCTAACCAGCTGAACTACCAGTCCTTCATTCAGACTGCAAAAGTACATTAATTTTCGGGACTTTCAAAAATAAATTATAATTCTTCCTGATAAAATCCAGTTGTTTTCAAATCATAAAACTTCAGGCCCATCCTCACGGCCTGGTCCGACCAGTCTGCAACCCTTGAATGGGAAGCTGTTGAAACATTCAGGATGATCAGGGGCGTAAATATTTTTTTCAGCTGTTCGATCTTATAGCCCTCATTCCTGCTTATCAGCAGGATGTCGGCATGGATTTTCGCATCCAGGCCCTTGCTTAAAGCCGTGTTCAGTATATAGACCCTCCTGCCCCCTGCCGCCAGCATGTCCCCAAACCTCCCGACTTCCGGGAATCCCAGGGTGTTCTGCGGTCCCCTGGTCTTTATCCAGCGTTCCTTTACAGAATTCACTCTTCCGGCCATCCGCTCGCTGCCGATCTGCATGGCGATAAAGGGGTCAGTCATCATCCGCAGTCCTGAATAAAAACAGATTTCCTTTCTTCCCCGGGTATACCTGATGACATAACCCTTGTTTCCCTGGTGTATTGCAAGTACGGAGCGGGAATAGCTGCAGCTATTCTCAACCATGGCCGAAAATTCCAGGATAATGATACAAAGCAAGGCCGGTAACAGGAACTTCTTATTTCTGAGGGTAAGGAAGAGAAACATGAAGATAATTACAAGGTACCAAAGGATGATTTCCGTAGCGGTAGGGAAAAAGCCCGGGGTCACGGCCCCGGGCAGGGAACCGATCCACAGCACGCTCTTGTTCAGGCAGGCCAGGAGCAGCTTAAGGGCTGATATTGAAAGCGGTCCCAGCAGGGGAATTGAGGAACATAACAAGCCGAGTATCCCCATCAGGATGATCCCGTTCGAAAGGGGGACGATTAGCAGGTTTGCAAGGATGAAATAATTGGGGAAGCGGTGAAAGTAATAGAGGCTCAGGGGACATGTCGCTAACTGGGCCGCAATGGAGACCGCCACCAGCGCCCAAATTTTATCGGGCAGCCAGGAATGGGTTACATAAAGATCATAGATGGGTTTATACAGTATGACTATACCGGTAACGGCAAGGTATGAAAGCTGGAACCCCACGTCGGTGATTATCAGCGGATCGATGATCAGTAAAAAGAACAAAGATGCGCTGATAACATTAAGCATTTCGGGTTTCCGCCTGAGCGCCTTTCCTGCCAGCAGGAAACTCAGGCAGGTGGCAGCCCTTAATACGGCCGGTGAGAAACCGGTCACTGCCGCATAAGCCCAGATAAACACCAGCTGGACCAGGAGTTTCAGATAAACCCCATACCTGAATTTTGCCATGAAAGCGAGGGCGGTCTCCAGGAAAAGGAAAATTACTCCGACATGCATGCCCGATACTGACAATATATGCATGGTACCGCTTGCCGCGAAGGCCAACTTAAGGCGGCTGTCGATCTCGTTTACATAGCCCAGCAACAAGGCCGCTGCAACAGAGAACTCCTGCCCGCACAGTCCTTTCTCCCTCAATATCCGAAGCAGGCGGTCCCTGGCCTTAAACGCAAGCCGGCTTATCATGTTCGCATGATCCCCGGGAACAGGGATGCAGTTACTTACGCTTATTCCCGTTTCGTACCGGACCCCCTTGTTAAACAAATATTCCCTGAAATTGAAAGAATGGGAATTATGAAAGAATTTCAGCAGCCCGGGCCGGCAGTAAACCATGTAATAATTTCCGTATGAAAGTATTGTATTTGCCTTGTTGCCATAAAGCCTGAGATAGAGTTTTGTTTTAAGTGGCTTCCAGGCGCCGGCATGCCTGTATGAGACCAATTCTGTTATTGCGCTTGCCGAGCCCTGCCTGGCCGATGGACAGTCGCTGACCCTTAAAAGCATTATGACCGCTGTGCCGGTATCAGGTAAACCGATGCAATCCTGCCGGAAGTTTATGCCGGCCATCTGAAAACCCGAAACAAAAAATGCAAAGAGGATGAATGAGCCGGCGAGCCACCTGAGCCTGTAGCTCAATGTAAACCTGTGAAACAGGAAGAGGGCGAGGCAGGATGTGAGCAGGATGCAGAAAAACAGGGGAAACGGAACAAGGGTTTTGCAGATGATCCCTGCCAAAGTCCCGCAAATAAAAGGGATCACGAGCCTGAGCAAAGGCAGGGGCCTCCAGGGATTCATCGGATTAAGTCATTTTCTCAGGACTTAATCCGGGAAATGAAGAAAAGTGATACTATTTTTTGCAAAATTTGAAAATATACGACCTGGCCTTGTCATTTCCGAGCTCAACTGCCCTGTCCCAATCGCGGCAGGCCTCTTCAATCCTGCCCAGGTATTGCAGTGCTACGCCACGGTTTGTAATGGCTTCGTCGTTCCCCGGCTGGAGGTCTGTAACTTCGGTATAGGTCTTTACAGCGTCTTCATACTGCTTAAGGTACATCTGGGCGAGGGCTTTGTTCATATGCGCCTGTATATCGGCAGGCCTCATGCTGATTACAAAACCGAAGTCAATGATAGCGTCCTCATACTGGCTGAGGGCAGCCCTGGCAGCCCCCCTGCTGGCGAAATAATCGGCCTGTGAAGTGTCGAGCCTGATGGCCTCGTTGAAGTCCTGGAGCGCAGCAGTATAATCCTGTTGATTGTACCGGCAAAGCGCCCGGTTATAATAGGCTTCGGGGAACACCGGTTTGTACTGAAGTGCGCGGCTGAAATTCATCACTGCTTCGGTATAATTTCCCATTTCCATCAGGTCCAAGGCTTTATTATGATAGGCCTCCGGGTAATCGGCCTTCAATGTTACCGCCTTGGTGTAATCCTTGATAGCGCCATCATAATCTTTAAGCCCGTCTTTTGCAAGGGCCCGGCTAAACCAGGGCTCGGGATAGGACTGGCGCAATTCCAGCACATGATTGAAATCATCAATAGCGCCATGATAATTTTTCATTTCATACCTCACCACCCCACGGTTGAAAAACGCCTCGGCGCTGGCCGTATCCATCCCGACCGCTTTATCCAGGTCTTTCAGGGCAGCCCCGTAGTCACCCAGTTTCGCTTTAAGGATGCCTGAATCAATGAAAATCTTATTGGGTTTTGCCCGTGGGTTGAATTGCCCGAGAGCCCCGCAGGAAATTAAAATAAACGTAACAAGCAGTGTTGCCGCCTTCCTCATCCGAAGGTTTACTTGCAATATTTGATGATCATATCCTTGGCTTCGGTCAGGCCCAGATCAAATGCGGTATACCAGTCCTTACAAGCGCCTTCAGTATCGCCCAGCGCCTGCTTCGCCCTGCCCCGGTTGTTATATGCGTTGCGATATTTAGGGTTCAGTTCGATTGCTTTATCCAGGTCCTTCAAAGCGCCTTTATTATCGTTAAGCATCAGCTTTGCAGCGGCAATATTGTTATAGGTTGATGGGTTCTCGGGATTTTGTTTCAATGCAATCTTATAATCGAGTATAGCTCCATTGTAATCCTGCAGGTAGTGCCTCACCATGCCGCGGTTAGTGAAAGCATCGTTAAAAGAAGAGTCAAGTTTTATTACATTGGTATAGGCATCGAGTGCTCCCTTATAGTCCTTCTGCTGGAGCTTGATGGCTGCTACATAATTAAACGATGCCGGGTTCTTGCGGTCATATGTAATTGACTGTGACAGGTCTTTCTCTGCTTTATCCAGGTCATTCAGATAGTATTCAGAGACCCCGCGCACATAATAAGCATTTGCGTTGGTTTTGGATAGTTCAAGGGCTTTTGTGGCATCGGCAATAGCCAGGTCATATTTTGTGATAACCATGTAACAAAACCCCCTGCTCATATAAGCCATGGTGTTTCCCGAAGTTTCTATTGATCTGGTATAATCTCCAATGGCGTCTAAATAATTTCCGTCTTTGGCTTTTTGCATCCCCTCATTATAATAACCCTGGGCCTCTTTCTGTTCAGGTGTAAGCTGCTGCTGCTGTGCCTGGATGGCTGGTGGGGCAGGTTGGCCGGCCGGGCGCGGGGTAACCTTCTTATTCCCCTTTTTACGGTTGATCGAGTCAAGTTTCACAGGATCAAGCACCGTGATCGGCCCTTTGGGGTTCGGATCTGTTTTCTTGGTCTGGGCTTTCAACAATCCTGAAGATCCCAGTACCACCAGGCATATTAAAATAAAAAACGTTTTATTCATAAATGTAATTTTCTGCATATTCCCGTTTTACTGGTTATCCTGCTTATTAACTGAATTCCCGCCTAAATATTGTATGATCTTTGAAGCTGTTCTTCCCGATGCGCCCCTTCCCCCGAGCAAAGCCTTTACCCTTCCATACCCTTCAAGAATGTCTTTCTGCATCCCCGGCTCAAGGAGTTGTTTCAGCTCAGCGGCCAGCTTTTGGGGATTGAAATCATCCTGGATAAGTTCTTTTACAACCTGCCGCCCGGCTATCAGGTTTACAAGGGAGATAAAGTCAACTTTGACCAGCCTCCTGGCAATCTGGTAGGATAAGGGATTGCCTTTATAACAAACCAGCTGGGGCACATTCATAAGAGCGGTTTCGAGCGTGGCTGTCCCGGAAGTGACCAGGGCCGCCACTGAGTGACTGAGCAGGTCGTATGTCTGCCCTGAAACAAGGCCCACCTCTGCCCTGCCGACCAGGGATGTATAAAATTCCCGCTTTACTGAAGGCGCCGAAGCAATTACAAACTGATGACCCGGAAATGAAGGGATTATTTCCAGCATCACCGACAGCATGCTTTTTATCTCCATTTTCCTGCTTCCGGGAAGAAGGGCAATCAAAGGCTTATCCCCAAGGCCGTTATCCTTTAAGAAAGCGTTGCGGTCTTTCAGGACCATTCCTTCATGGATGACATCGAGAAGCGGGTGCCCGGGGAAATCGGTATATACGCCGTACCTGCGGTAAAACTCCTGCTCAAAAGGCAGGATCACGAACATATGTTCAACATATTTCCTTATCACCTTAACCCGGGATGGTTTCCATGCCCAGACCTGGGGGGAGATGTAGTAAAAAACCTTGATACCCCTGGAAGCAGCATACTTTGCAACTCTGAGGTTAAATCCCGGGTAATCTACAAGTATGAGGACATCCGGATTGTACTGAACCAAATCACGCTCGCAGAACCTGAGGTTCCCCATGATTTCGGGAAGATGGGCCACAACTTCCATAAAGCCCATGAAGGCAAGGTCCCTGATATGCTTTACGATCACTGCCCCCTGCTGTTGCATCAGGTCACCTCCCCAGCAGCGGAATGAAGCCTGCCGGTCAAGGGCTTTAAGCTCCCTGATGAGATTGGAGGCATGAAGGTCCCCTGAAGCTTCACCAGCTATAATGTAATACTTCATAGGAACCAGTCTGTAATTGGGTTAATCGCTTTATTTGCCGTGAAATCGAACTGGACCGGCACTACTGCAATGAACCGGTTGTCCATTGCCCATTCATCGGTGTCTTTTCCATGCCCTGTCTTAACAAATACCCCAGTCATCCAGTAATATTTCCGTCCCTGGGGATCAGCCCTTTCAACAAAATCTTCCTGCCAGGTTCCCTCGGCCTGCCTGCAAACCTTAATCCCCTTTATCCTGTTTTCGGGTATGGCCGGGATATTCACATTGAGGCAAACCCCATCAGGAAGCCGGTTCTTAATTACTTCTGAAACGATTCTTTTTATATAGGGGGCGGATGAACTGAAGTCGGCATCCAAACGGTAATCGGCGAGCGAAAACCCGGCAGAGCTCACACCGGCAAGGGCGCCTTCGAAAACGGCAGCCATGGTCCCCGAATAAATTACATTTATGGATGAATTCGTTCCGTGGTTGATACCTGAAAAAAGGAAATCGGCCCTCCTTTTAAGAACGACCTTAAAAGCAAGTTTTACACAATCGGCAGGCGTGCCGTTACAGCTGTATTCCTCGTAATCCTTTTCCTTTGCAATCTCGTGCAGGCGAAGGGGATGGTTCACGGTAACCGCATGGGCGGTACCCGACTGGGGGCGGTCGGGCGCCACCACGACCACCTTCCCGAACGGCTTCACGATTTCAATCAGGGCCCTTAGTCCGGGCGCTTTGACGCTGTCGTCATTGGTAAGCAGTATAAGGGGTTTCCGTTTCATTCTGGGGTGCCGGGGATCAGTGGTTCATTAAAACTTGAGAAGCTCTTCATATAATTCCTTGACGGGTAGCCCCATGATGTTGAAAAACGATCCTTCGATCTTGCTGATGCCGATATATCCTATCCATTCCTGGACTCCATAGCCCCCTGCCTTGTCAAAGGGCTCGAAATTCCTGATATAATATTCGATCTCTTCCAGGCTCAGTTTTTTGAAATAAACCGAGGACATTACATGAAAGGTTTTTTTCTTCTTCCTTGATTTCAGGCAAACCGCAGTTATAACATCATGCTTGTTGCCCGAGAGCTTTTTCAGCATGATCACTGCATCGTCGTGGTTGGCAGGCTTGCCAAGAATTTCGTCACCCAGCACAACGATGGTGTCGGCGGCAATGAGAATGGTTTTCTGATTCATCCGGCCGGTTTCAAAACTTGCAGCTTTGAGCTCGGCCAGGTAAACCGCAACCTCATCCGGCGAAAGGCCTGCAGGATATTCTTCCTTTACAGTAGTGACGCATATCTCGAAATCCAGTCCTAATTCTTTAAGCAGGTATTGCCTCCTCGGGGAGGCCGAGGCAAGGACAAGGTGATACCCTTCTAATCGTTTGTTTATCATATTATCTGCTGATTGCTATTAGTTGCATGGATAAAACCCCGGCTACCATGATGATCTTGCAAATGTTGCTCATGATATGGAATTCTTCAGGTGTGTTTGAACTGAATACCCTGTAAACCAGGTAAATCATCGGGAGAAGAGTGGTCAGGGCCAGGTACCAGAAAACACTCATTATTGCCAGGTGGTAAACCACCAGGAGACCGGCAAGCAGGAGGATTATGGTAAGCATCACCAGGGCTGTCAGTATCCAGCGGCTGGCTCTTATGCCTAACACGATAGGGATTGTGCGGCAGCCGACTTTCGCATCGCCTTTTACATCTTCCATATCCTTAATGATCTCCCTGAAAAAAGTGACAAGAAAAGCAAACATGGCATAGGCCACGAATAATTTGCCGACCCATAAAAGGTCGGGTATCAGGTCGGCGAAGAAATCGGGATGCAGCCTAAGCCAGAAAAATTCAAACAAATACACTATCAGCACAACCAGGGCAGAAAGAAGGGCAACAATAAAATTACCCCAGAACAGCATCCGTTTATATTTTGCAGAATAGAACCATAAGAGCAAACCAACTGCAGGGAAGATAAGCCCAAAACTTAATAACCTGACCTTAAAAGCCAGGTAAAACCCTATGAGGCTGCCCAAACCGGTAAGAAGTATATGCCATTTGATCGCGGTCCTTACGGGAATAAGTTTACCAACTACCTGTTGGGCCGGCTTGTTGATCTCATCAATTCTGATATCAAAATAATCGTTGATCACATAACCGCCAGAGGTGATAAGAAGGGTTGCCAGGCAAAGCAGGGAGAAATCAAGAAGTGAGCTCATGACTTCAGTATCTCCGTTGTAGAGAAAAGGGGAAAAAAGGCTGTACCTCAGGAGGAACTGGGTAAGTATGATGATAAGCAGGTTGGGAAGACGGATGAAGCCTGCCAACTTTAGAAGCTTGCTCAGGAATGACATGTTTTCAGTTTGCATATTATTTTGGTTTGTGACTGGTGACTGGTGACTGGTGATCAGTGGCTCGTGACTATTTACTATTCACTGTTCATTTATCACTCTTCACCATCTCACCATTTCAACACCCCCGTCCATCCATTTCCCCTGGACCTTCATAACCTGTTCTATAACATCCCTTGCACAGCCTTTCCCCCCGTTGCAATGTGAAATATACTTTGCGATCTTACGGATCTCCTCGGCAGCATCGGCAGGGCAAGTGGCCACACCGGCCTCAATCATTACTTCGTAATCGGGGATGTCGTCACCCATAAATAGCACCTGTTCGGGCTTGATATTTAAGGAAGCCATATAATTATGGAAACATTCAATTTTATTTTCCACCCCGGTAAAAACATCCTTGACATTCAGGGCCTTCATCCTGTGTTCCAGCGATTTTGAAACGGCCCCGGAGATAACTGCAACATGATAGCCTTTCTTCACGGCAAGCTGTATCGCATACCCGTCTTTTACGCTGGATATCCTGTGCCCCTCACCCTGGCTTGTCATGATCACCATGCCATCGGTGAGCACACCGTCATAATCGAAAATAAACGTGGTGACATGCCTGAGCAACTCCTTATAATTCGTCATTTCTGATTTTATGTTTAATAATACTTTTGCTGATAAGGTCATAGATTTCCATATAAACCCCGTGCTTTGCAAGCATCTCAAGGTGTTCTTCCATTATCCTGGTATCGCCCCTGACAGCCGGTCCGGTTTGCCTGCTGAAAACATCCTCATGCCTCGCCGATGCAGCAGTTTGCTGTATCAATGGCTTCAGGAGGCTGAAGGGGATATCATGCTTTTTCAGCAGGTCCTCGGCAATAGTGTACATGAAACTGGAGAAATTGCCTGCAAAAACTGCCGTCATATGCAGAATTTTGCGCTGATCGCTGCCCAGCAGTTGAGTTTTTTTGCTGATCAGCCTTGCAAACTGAATCAGTTTTTCTTCATTTTCCTTTGTATTTGCTTCAACACAAACCGGGATATTGTTGAAGTTTATCCTTTTCTCTTTCGAAAAAGTCTGAAGGGGGTATAACACTCCTGTATTCGACGAGGCTCCCGAAAGTGCAGCCAGGTCAACAGATCCGGAAGTGTGGACCAGGAACTGGTCCTTAAGATGAAGGCTCCCGGCTACTTCCTTAATGGCTGAATCGCTTACTGCGAGAATAAAAAGGTCGGCTCTGAAATCGGCAGCCCTGAGATCATCATTAAACCCGGCTTTCACCCGGCGTGCAAGCCTTTCGCCCGGCTGGCGGGACCTGTTCAGCACCTGGATGACGTTAACCCCCCTGCGGTGCAGGGCAAGAGCGAGATGGGTAGCCAGGTTGCCGGCACCTATGATCACCACATTCTGTATCTTCTGACGTCCAGGCACTCTTTTATCTGAAATTTCAAATGCAAATATAGAGCAATACTTTTTTTTCCAATCTTTTTCATAGCATTAAAAAAACCGATAACAACAGAAGAGGGCATCCTTTTGGGATGCCCTCTTCTGTTGTTATTGAAAAAAATGTTGATCAGGCCTGGCCCGGCATACCCATATTGAAAGGGATCTCCCCTTCCGAATCACGGATATCACCATGGGTCGCCTCATACTTGGAGACATTCTCCTTCAGAGCCTTATACAGGCGTTTTGCGTGCTGGGGAGTCAGGATGATCCTTGACTTGACCTTGGCCTTTGGCACACCCGGCATCATCTTGACAAAATCAATGATGAATTCAGCCGGGGAATGAGTGATAATGGCAAGGTTTGAATAAATTCCTTCTCCCACTTCATCCGATATTTCGATATTGATCTGGTTACCGGGGTTTTTTATATCCTGCATATTAATCTTCTTCTTTGGATGCCATTAATGCTTCGTATTCTTCCTTGCTGCCAACGATGAGGCTTTCGTATTCACGGAGTCCGGTGCCGGCAGGGATCAGATGCCCTACGATTACGTTTTCCTTAAGGCCAGCGAGGTCGTCTTCACGGGCATTAATTGCTGCCTGGGTAAGCACCTTCGTGGTTTCCTGGAAGGAAGCTGCCGAGAGCCAGCTGCGGGTTTGTAACGAAGCCCTGGTAATGCCCTGAAGAACCTGGCGTGCCGTGGCCGGTTTTGCGTCGCGGGCCTCGACCAGTTTCTTGTCTTTACGTTTCAGCATTGAATTCTCATCGCGGAGCTTACGGGCGCTGATGATCTGACCCGACTTGAAAATAATCGAATCACCCGGGTCTTCAACGACTTTCTTTGCATAGATCCAGTCATTCTCATCCTGGAAATCGATCTTGTTGGCAAGTTCTCCTTCAAGGAAACGGCTGTCGCCCGGATCTTCCACTTCGACCTTACGCATCATCTGCCTGACGATAGTCTCAAAATGCTTATCGTTGATCTTCACACCCTGGAGACGGTATACCTCCTGGATCTCATTAACGATATACTCCTGCACTTTCATCGGGCCTTTGATAGCAAGGATGTCGCTGGGTGTAAGCGCTCCGTCCGACAGGGGAATACCTGCCTTTACGTAGTCGTTCTCCTGGGCGAGGATCTGCTTGGAAGTCGGTATCAGGTAACGTTTTTCTTCATTCGTTTTGGAAGTGATGATAACCTCACGATTGCCCCTCTTGAGTTTCTTTGCAAAAGACACAACACCGTCGATTTCGGAAACCACTGCGGGATCCGACGGGTTTCTTGCTTCAAACAGCTCGGTAACCCTGGGGAGACCCCCGGTGATGTCACCTGCTTTACCAATGGCGCGGGGTATCTTGACAAGGATCTCCCCGGCTTTTATCTTCGCACCGTTTTCAATAATGATATGGGCTCCAACAGGGATATCGTAGATCTTGATGATCTCCTTGGTGGAATCGAGGATATTGATAGCAGGGTTCTTTCCCTTCTGGCGTGATTCAATAATGACTTTTTCGTGGTACCCGGTCTGCTCGTCGGATTCAACGCGGAAAGTGACACCTTCAAGAATGTTCTCAAAGCTGACCTTTCCGGCGACTTCTGAAAGGATTACCGCATTGTAGGGATCCCAGTCGCTGATCAGGTTGCCTTTCTTCACTTCCACACCGTCGCGGAAATAAAGCTTTGCACCGTAAGGTATATGTGCCGAAGTGAGGGCGATACGTGTATTCTTGTCAACAATACGCATTTCAGCCGAACGCCCGATAACAATTTCGTATTTTTCACCGGCTTCGGTCTGGTAGTTGATAGAACGCAACTCCTCGATCTCAAGAACGCCGTCATACTTGGCTTCAATTCTCGAAGCGCTGGCGATATTCACACCGGCAACACCACCGACGTGGAATGTACGCAAGGTAAGCTGGGTTCCGGGTTCCCCGATAGACTGGGCGGCGATTACTCCTACAGCCTCGCCTTTTTCAACAAGGCGGCCTGTTGCAAGGTTTCGGCCGTAACACCTGGCGCAAACACCTTTCTTTGATTCGCAGGTCAATACCGAACGGATCTCAACACCTTCCACCGGGGAATCATCAATAACCGTTGCGATCTCCTCGGTGATCTCCTGTCCTGCCGCAATAATGATTTTTCCTGTCTGCGGATGATATACGTCGTGCAGGGCAACGCGGCCGAGGATCCTGTCATACAGGGATTCCACGACTTCCTCGGCTTTCTTGAGTGCCGTGATGGTAAGCCCGCGAAGTGTTCCGCAGTCTTCCTCGGAAATGATCACATCCTGTGAAACGTCAACCAAACGGCGGGTAAGGTACCCGGCATCAGCTGTCTTAAGAGCTGTATCGGCAAGACCTTTACGTGCACCGTGGGTTGATATGAAGTACTCGAGAACCGAAAGGCCTTCCTTGAAGTTGGAAAGGATGGGGTTTTCGATGATCTCGCCACCGCTTGCCCCTGATTTCTGGGGCTTGGCCATAAGACCACGCATACCTGAAAGCTGGCGGATCTGTTCCTTGGAACCACGGGCGCCGGAGTCAAGCATCATATATACCGGATTGAATCCCTGCTTGTCTTTCGACAGCTGGTTCATCAGTGAAACGGTAAGCTGCGAATTGGTATGGGTCCAGATGTCAATGATCTGGTTGTAACGTTCATTATTGGTAATAAAGCCCATGTTGTAGTTGTTCACTACCTCGTCAACTTCTGCCGATGCGTTGCCTACAAGCGTTTCCTTGATCTGGGGAACGATCACGTCGTCAAGGTTGAACGAAAGTCCGCCCTTGAAAGCCATGCTGTACCCCAGGTCCTTGATATCGTCGAGGAACTTGGCGGTTTTGGCGGTGCCTGTCTTTTTAAGGATGGCGCCGATAATGTCGCGAAGGGATTTCTTGGTCAGCAACTGGTTGATGTAACCGTACTCCCTGGGAACGACCTGGTTGAAGATCACGCGGCCCACGGTGGTTTCCATCATAGTGCTGACTTCCTTGCCATCTTCGAGCAGGTTCATGCGAACCTTGATGATAGCGTGGAGGTCGACCCTTTTCTCGTTAAAGGCGATGATAACCTCTTCGGGGGAATAAAACGTCATGCCTTCGCCCCTGATCTTCTTGTCGGCGTCGGTCTTACGGGCCTTGGTCATGTAATAAAGACCAAGAACCATGTCCTGGGAAGGAACGGTGATAGGCGCTCCGTTAGCAGGGTTCAGGATATTGTGGGAAGCCAGCATGAGCAGCTGTGCTTCAAGAATGGCAGCATTGCCAAGCGGCACATGCACAGCCATCTGGTCACCGTCGAAGTCGGCATTGAACGCCGTACATACGAGGGGGTGAAGCTGAATGGCCTTGCCTTCGATGAGTTTGGGCTGGAATGCCTGGATGCCCAAACGGTGCAGTGTTGGAGCACGGTTCAGCATGACAGGGTGGCCCTTCATGATATTTTCGAGGATGTCCCATACAACGGGATCCTTGCGGTCAACGATCTTTTTGGCTGATTTCACGGTCTTCACAATTCCGCGCTCAAGCATCTTGCGGATGATGAAGGGTTTGTAAAGTTCAGATGCCATTTCTTTCGGCAGACCGCATTCGTTAAGCCTCAGTTCGGGGCCAACCACGATGACCGAACGGCCGGAATAGTCGACACGTTTACCGAGGAGGTTCTGGCGGAAACGGCCCTGCTTTCCTTTCAGGCTGTCGGAGAGGGATTTAAGCGCCCTGTTGGATTCGGTCTTGACAGCGCTGGCTTTACGGGAGTTGTCGAACAATGAATCAACAGCCTCCTGGAGCATGCGCTTCTCATTACGGAGAATGACATCCGGGGCCTTGATCTCTATAAGCCGTTTTAAACGGTTGTTACGGATGATCACCCTGCGGTAAAGGTCGTTCAGGTCGGAAGTGGCAAAACGTCCGCCATCAAGAGGCACGAGAGGCCTGAGCTCGGGAGGGATCACGGGAACCACTTTCACGATCATCCACTCGGGACGGTTGTCCATACGCTTCTGGGCATCCCTGAAGGATTCAAAAACCTGCAGCCTCTTCAGGGCTTCGGCTTTTCTTTGCTGGGAGGTTTCGGTGTTTGCCTTATGGCGCAGATCGTAAGATTCCTTGTCCAGGTCTATCCTGGAAAGGAGTTCGTACAATGCCTCGGCTCCCATCTTGGCAATAAATTTATTCGGATCGCTTTCATCCAGGTACTGGTTTTCCTGCGGAAGCTTTTCAATGATATCGAAATATTCTTCTTCGGAAAGGAAATCCAGGTAATTCAAACCATCCTGGGCTTTTATACCCGGCTGGATGACGACATATTTTTCATAATAAATGATGGATTCCAGCTTCTTGGTCGGAAGGCCGAGAAGGGATCCTATTTTGTTTGGCAATGAACGGAAAAACCAGATATGGGCTACGGGGACGACAAGCTGTATGTGTCCCATGCGCTCACGGCGGACTTTCTTTTCGGTCACTTCAACTCCACAACGGTCGCAAACGATACCTTTGTAACGTATCCTTTTGTATTTTCCGCAGTGGCATTCCCAGTCTTTTACAGGGCCAAAGATCCGTTCACAGAACAAACCATCCCTCTCGGGTTTGTAGGTCCTGTAATTGATGGTCTCAGGTTTCAGCACTTCGCCGCTTGACATCTCCAGGATTTTCTCGGGAGAAGCCAGGCTAACAGTGATCTTGGAATAAGCGCTGTTTATTGGACCTTCTTTTTTATATGCCATAGTTTTGCTGATTGACAAATGTTGAATTAATCTGTTGTAATATTCAGCCCGAGGCCGCGTAATTCATGCACAAGCACGTTGAAGGATTCGGGAACGCCCGGTACCGGCATGCTTTCGCCCTTGACGATAGATTCATAAGCCTTTGCACGGCCAACAACGTCGTCGGACTTAACAGTCAGTATCTCAAGCAGGATGTTGGCTGCCCCGAATGCTTCGAGGGCCCATACTTCCATTTCACCAAAACGCTGACCGCCAAATTGTGCCTTACCGCCCAGGGGTTGCTGAGTAATTAAGGAATACGGTCCGATGGAACGGGCATGCATTTTATCATCCACCATATGATGAAGCTTCATCATATAGATAAACCCAACAGTCGTAGGCTGATCGAATGGTTCACCCGACAAACCGTCATGTAGCCATACCTTCCCGTTCCTGGGCAGCCCTGCCTTCTCGAGATACGCATTGATCTCATCGATGTGGGCTCCGTCAAAAATAGGAGTTGTGAAACGCTGGTTAAGTTTGTTTCCTGCCCAGCCGAGTATGGTCTCATAGATCTGCCCGAGGTTCATACGTGAAGGTACGCCAAGAGGATTGAGAACGATGTCAACCGGGGTCCCGTCTTCAAGGAATGGCATGTCTTCGGCCCTTTGAATCCTTGCAACGATACCCTTGTTCCCATGGCGCCCTGCCATCTTATCCCCTACCTTAAGCTTGCGCTTCTTGGCAATATAAACCTTTGCCATCTGAACAATCCCGGCAGGCAGGTCATCCCCGACAACAGCAACGAATTTCTTACGGTTACTTACTCCAAGGACTTCCTTGTACTTGATGATATAATTGTTGATCAGTGATTTGACCAGGTCGTTTTTATCTTTGTCGGTCGTCCATTTGTTGGGGTTGACCGTCATGTAATCGATGTCCATCAGGATGCCTGCAGTGAACTTGGCGCCTTTAGGAACAATTTCCTGTTTGAACTGGTTCATCACCCCCTGGGAGACTTTATTGTTAACAAGTGCTCCGAGTTTTTCAACCAGTTTTGCTTTCAGTTTGTTGATGTCGAGCTGGAATTCATCCTCCAGTTTCCTGAGTTCATCCTTCTCCTTGGTTTTGGCTTTCTTGTCCTTGATGATCCTCGAGAAAAGTTTCTTCTCAATGACCACACCCTTCATCGAAGGGGGCGCTTTGAGGGAAGCATCTTTCACATCACCTGCCTTGTCGCCGAAGATGGCGCGCAACAGCTTTTCTTCAGGGGTGGGATCGCTCTCGCCTTTAGGAGTGATCTTCCCGATAAGGATATCTCCTTCGTTGACTTCAGCTCCTATGCGGATAAGTCCGTTTTCATCCAGATCTTTGGTTGCTTCGGTACTTACATTCGGGATATCGTTGGTGAGCTCTTCAACCCCGCGTTTGGTATCCCTCACCTCAAGTGTGAATTCCTCGATATGGATTGAAGTAAAGATATCCTCGGAAACAACCTTTTCGGAGATTACGATAGCATCTTCAAAATTGTAGCCTTTCCAGGGCATGAATGCAACCATGAGGTTTCTGCCAAGGGCAAGTTCGCCGTCGCGGGTTGCATAACCTTCGCAAAGCACCTGTCCTTTCTGGACCTTATCACCCTTGCGGACGATGGGGCGCAGGTTAACGCAGGTGTTCTGGTTGGTGCGCATAAACTTTGTAAGCCGGTACGTTTTGGTATCATCTTCAAAGCTTACAAGTTTTTCCTTTTCGCTCCTGTGATAGCGGATCATGATCTCGTTGGCATCCACGTATTCGACCACGCCGTCGCCTTCGGCATTGATAAGGACCCTTGAATCCCTTGCAACAAGGTCTTCAATCCCGGTTCCTACAATGGGTGCTTCGGGTGTCAGCAGGGGTACTGCCTGGCGCATCATGTTGGATCCCATCAGGGCACGGTTCGCATCGTCATGTTCCAGGAAGGGGATCAGCGATGCTGCAATTGATGCGATCTGGTTGGGGGCAATGTCGATAAGGTCTACTTTATCTTTTCCGACTATAGGGTAATCGGCAAGGTAACGAACCTTGATCTTATCGTCGTTAAGGTTGCCTTTGGCGTCCATTTCGGTGGTCGCCTGGCCTATGATTTTATGTTCTTCCTCTTCCGCGGTAAGGTAAACAGGTTCCTCTTCAAGCTGGACCCTTCCGTCAACGACTTTCTTATAAGGGGTTTCAATGAAACCAAGCCGGTCGATCTTCGCATAGACGCAAAGAGAGGAAATAAGACCGATGTTCGGTCCTTCAGGTGTTTCAATGGTACAGAGGCGCCCGTAATGGGTATAATGCACGTCGCGTACTTCAAAACCTGCACGTTCACGCGAAAGACCTCCTGGGCCAAGGGCTGAGATACGGCGTTTATGGGTTAACTCCGACAAGGGGTTGGTCTGGTCCATAAACTGCGAAAGCTGGTTGGTCCCAAAAAATGAATTAATGACCGACGATAGCGTCTTGGCATTGATCAGGTCCATGGGCGTGAACACTTCATTGTCACGCACGTTCATACGTTCACGGATGGTACGGGCCATCCTGGATAAACCTACTCCAAACTGGTTGTACAGCTGTTCTCCAACAGTACGCACACGGCGGTTGCTGAGGTGGTCGATATCATCGACTTCAGCCTTGGAGTTCACCAGTTCGATCAGGTATTTTATAATTGAGATGATGTCTTCCTTGGTAAGCACCTTGGTTTCCATCGGTGTTGACAGGTTCAGTTTCCTGTTGATCCTGTAACGCCCTACATCGCCGAGGTCATACCGTTTATCGGAAAAGAAAAGCTTTTCGATGATCCCGCGGGCAGTTTCCTCATCGGGAGGTTCGGCATTACGCAGCTGCCTGTAGATAAACTCCATGGCTTCTTTCTCGGAGTTTGCAGGGTCTTTCTGCAGGGTGTTGAAGATGATGGCATAGTCGGTCGACTGGGCTTCTTCGCGGTGGACCAATATGGTTTTGATCCCTGCGTCGAGTATCTGGTTGATATGGGAATCTTCCAGGAGTGTTTCGCGTTCGATGATCACTTCGGTTCTTTCGATGGAGACGACCTCACCGGTATCTTCATCAACAAAATCCTCTATCCAGGCACGTACAACTCTTGCTGCAAGTTTTGACCCTACAACACGTTTGAGTGCTGCACGGCTCACTTTGATTTCCTGTGCAAGGCCGAAGATCTCAAGGATGTCTTTGTCGGTTTCATACCCTATGGCACGGAGCAGGGTTGTGACCGGCAATTTTTTCTTGCGGTCGATATACGCGTACATCACATTGTTGATGTCGGTCGTAAACTCTATCCATGAGCCTTTGAAAGGGATGATCCTGGCCGAGTACAATTGCACGCCGTTGGCATGGTAACTTGTACTGAAAAACACGCCCGGTGAACGGTGCAACTGTGAAACCACAACACGTTCGGCGCCATTGACAATAAAGGTGCCCCTTGGTGTCATATAAGGGATCATGCCAAGATATACATCCTGTATGATGGTCTCAAAGTCTTCATGTTCCGGGTCTGTGCAATACAGCTTCAGCTTTGCCTTCAGGGGCACGCTGTATGTAAGTCCGCGTTCAATGCATTCTTCAATGGAGTAACGGGGAGGGTCAATGAAATAGTCGAGAAATTCCAGCACGAAATTATTGCGTGCGTCAGAAATCGGGAAGTTCTCTGAAAAGACTTTGAAAAGTCCCTCGTTAACCCTGTTTTCAGGGTTTGTCTCCAGCTGGAAGAAATCCTGGAACGACTTGACTTGAAGATCGAGGAAATCAGGGTATTCGGCCTGGATCTTGGTTGTTCCGAAGCGAATTCTTTCGATTTTTTTTGAAGCCAAGGTGTTTTATTTTTACGTCTGCCCCGGGGGGCAAACAGGTTAGAAATTAATATTAAGTTTCAATCGATATTAAATAAGTAAAGACCTCCCCTTAAAAAGGGAGATCTATACTTATAAATAGAAATTCGAAAGTACCGTCTTACTTAATTTCAACCTCTGCACCGGCCTCCTGTAATTGTTTCTGTAATGCATTTGCTTCATCTCTTGAAACGCCTTCTTTGATTGCTTTAGGTGCAGCGTCAACGAGTTCTTTTGCTTCTTTCAGGCCAAGGCTGGTAAGTTCTTTCACGAGCTTAACAACGGCCAATTTAGCCTGGCCAGCATGTTTCAAAACTACATCGAAAGTGGATTTTTCTTCAGCAGCAGGAGCAGCTGCGGCAACCGGAGCGGCGACTGCTACAGCAGCTGCTGCTGGTTCAATCCCGTACTCATCTTTGAGAATCTTTGCCAATTCATTGACCTCTTTTACCGTCAGGTTAACTAACTGTTCTGCAAAAGCTTTTAAATCTGCCATTTTATCTAAAATTTGCGCCCCATACATTCCGGGACAGGTTATTAATTCAATTTATTTTTCTTTGTTATTAAACATCGTCGGTTACTCAGGTTTTTCCGAAAGGGTCTTAACAATTCCCGAAAGCGTGTTGCCTCCCGATGAAAGGGCGGAGATAACATTGCGGGCGGGGGACTGCAATAAGAGGATCAGGTCACCGATGAGTTCGTTCTTCGACTTGATGTTGATCAATGCATCCAGCTGGTCATCGCCGAGGTAGATGCACTCTTCCACGAATGCTCCTTTAAGAATGGGCTTCTTGGCAGTTTTGCGGAACTCCTTGATCAGTTTGGCCGGGTCGTTATTCACTTCCGAAAAGAGGATGGAGGTTGAACCTTTGAGCAGGGGAAATAACGACTCGAAGTCGGTCTTGCCGGTGCGTTCCATGGCTAATCTGAGCAGGGAATTCTTCACTACCTGAAGAGTAACATTCCGTTTGAAGCAAAGTCTCCTGAGTTTGCTGGTACTTTCGGCATTAAGGTTGCCGATATCAGCAATATAAAAGGAGTTTGCGCGGTTGAGCTGTTCTGCCAGGGTATCGATCAACTGGCTTTTTTCTTCTTTTTTCATATTATTACAAGCTCAATAAAAATGAGTAATTAAGCCGAAACCGACTTTGGATCAATCTGGATACTGGGGCTCATGGTTCCTGAAAGATAAATGCTCCTTACGTAGGTTCCTTTTGCCGATGCAGGTTTCAGTTTGACCACGGTTGAAATAAGTGTTTCAGCATTTTCCACTATTTTGTCCCTGTCAAAGGAAGCTTTAGCAACAGAGGAGTGAATAATGCCGAACTTATCAACCTTGAAGTCAATTTTACCGGCTTTAACATCTTTAACGGCCTTACCAATTTCCATGGTAACGGTCCCTGTCTTTGGATTCGGCATCAGTCCGCGGGGTCCGAGAATCTTTCCGAGCGCACCAACCTTGGCCATGACACTGGGCATGGTGATGATAACATCAACATCAGTCCAGCCGCCTTTGATTTTTTCTACATATTCATCAAGTCCTACATGGTCGGCTCCTGCTGCACGGGCTTCTTCCTCCTTGTCGGGGGTACAAAGAACGAGTACACGAACCACCTTGCCGGTACCGTGAGGAAGCGTCACGATTCCGCGGACCATCTGATTGGCCTTGCGGGGGTCAACCCCGAGGCGTATATCAAGATCAATGGATGAATCAAATTTTGTGCTGACAATCTCCTTGAGAATACCAGCAGCATCTGTGAGTGAATAAACGGTGTTCCTATCAAATTTGGATAAGGCAACCTTCCTCTTTTTTGTCAGCTTTGTCATTTGCTATTATTTAATTAATGTATGAGGTGTATACAATTTCTAATCCGGTTGCAAGATTAACGTTTAAACGGGGTGTCACCTGTAACGGTAATTCCCATGGAGCGGGCCGTTCCGGCTACCATTCGCATAGCCGATTCAAGGGTGAACGCGTTCAAATCGGGCATTTTGTCCTCGGCGATCTTTTTCACCTGGTCCCAGGAAACGGCAGCGACCTTGTTCCTGTTCGGTTCCGGGGAACCTTTAGGGAGTTTGGTTGCTTCCAGCAGCTGTACAGCGACCGGGGGGGTTTTCAGGATAAAGTCAAACGACTTGTCCTTGTATACGGTGATGATCACGGGAATGAGCTTTCCGCCTTTATCCTGCGTACGAGCGTTAAACTGCTTGCAGAATTCCATGATGTTCACACCTTTGGCACCCAATGCGGGTCCAACCGGGGGTGAAGGATTAGCTGCTCCGCCTTTGATCTGCAACTTAATAATACCACTAACTTCTTTTGCCATTTTACTAATATTTATTCTATTCTTTTTGTACTTGCATGAAACTCAACTCAAGCGGCGTTTTACGGCCGAATATTTTAACCATGACCTTCAGCTTTTTCTTTTCTTCGTTGATCTCTTCGATCACACCGCTGAAGCTGTTGAAAGGGCCGTCGATAACGGTCACCGTTTCACCAATGATAAACGGTATATTAACTTCTTCTCCCTGTTCCGACAGCTCATCAAATTTGCCGAGGATGCGTTTCACTTCGGAAGGCCGCAGGGGATGCGGTTCGCCTTTAGCGCCGAGAAAACCAAGGACCCCGGGAATGTTCCTGATCAGGTGGGGTATCTCTCCGGTAAGTACTGCTTCGACCAGCACATAGCCCGGGAAGAAATTCCGTTCTTTGCTTACCTTTTTCCCGTTACGGATCATGTAAACCTTTTCCATAGGGATGAGCACCTGTGAAATGTATTCCTGCAGATGCTGGATAGAAATTTCACTTTCCAGTATCTGCTTGACTTTTTTCTCGTTACCGCTGATTGCGCGGACGACGTACCATTTTTTTACATTCTCACTCATGCCTGTAATAGTTATTTTCCTTTTGGAACCCGGGATGATTTCTGATCAGCAGAGGATCTAGAAGAGTTTGTAGAACTGCCCAAGGACACCCCGAAATACTTCATCCATTGCAAAAACTATGATCGCAATAATGAGAGTAGCTACTGAAACCACGATGGCACTGCTCTGGAGTTCTGCCCATGTAGGCCAGCTCACCTTGTGCATCAGCTCATCATAGCTTTCCTTAATATAATTAACTACTTTGTTCTTTGCCATTGATTTTCCGATTTGCACGGGTGGTAGGAATCGAACCCACAGCCTACGGTTTTGGAGACCGCCACTCTACCAGTTGAGCTACACCCGTGTGTAATTAATAATTACAGGTATATGGCAGGCGCAGGGACCTGGCATGATCCCTGCACCAGAACCATATTGTTTAGTCAAGAATTTCAGTTACCTGGCCGGCACCGACAGTACGTCCGCCTTCGCGAATAGCGAAACGCAGACCTTTGCTCATGGCGATTTCGGAGATCAGGTCAACCTGAATAGTGATATTATCACCAGGCATGCACATTTCAACGCCTTCGGGCAGATGGATTTCCCCGGTAACGTCGGTGGTCCTGAAGTAGAACTGCGGGCGGTACTTGTTATGGAACGGAGTATGACGTCCACCTTCCTGGGTCTTCAGTACGTAAATCTCAGCCTTGAATTTCTTATGAGGGGTAATTGAACCGGGTTTGGCAATAACCATACCACGGCGGATCTCATCCTTGTCAATACCACGGAGCAGCAGACCGGCGTTGTCGCCAGCTTCACCGCGATCGAGGATCTTACGGAACATTTCCACACCGGTAACAACACTCTTCAGTTTCTCAGCGCCCATACCGATGATTTCAACGGGGTCACCTGAATTAATGACACCTGTTTCGATACGTCCGGTAGCAACTGTACCACGGCCGGTGATCGAGAAAACGTCTTCAACGGGCATGAGGAAGGGCTTGTCAACATCACGGACTGGCAGGGGGATGTAGCTGTCAACAGCATCCATCAGTTCCATGATCTTTTCAACCCACTTCGGTTCCTTATTCAGGCCGCCAAGTGCTGAACCCTGGATAACAGGGGCATTAGCGCCGTCAAAACCGTAGAAAGTAAGAAGATCACGGATCTCCATTTCAACGATCTCGAGAAGTTCAGGGTCATCGACACTGTCGCATTTGTTCATAAAAACAACCAGCTTGGGAACACCAACCTGACGGGCGAGAAGGATATGCTCGCGGGTCTGGGGCATAGGACCGTCGGTTGCAGCTACAACGATTATAGCACCGTCCATCTGGGCAGCACCGGTAACCATGTTCTTGATGTAGTCGGCATGACCCGGGCAGTCAACATGCGCATAATGGCGGTTTGCTGTCTGGTACTCAATATGAGCAGTGTTTATCGTAATACCACGGGCTTTTTCTTCCGGAGCATTGTCGATTGAATCAAACGACCTGAACACCGATAATCCCTTATCTGCGAGGACGAGCGTGATAGCTGCCGTTAAGGTCGTCTTACCATGGTCAATGTGGCCGATTGTGCCTACGTTGACGTGAGGTTTGGAACGTTCGAATTTTTCTTTTGCCATATACCTAAGATTGATTAGTGAGTTTAATTTTATTTCATTATCAAACTGAGCCTTTGAGCAGAATTGAACTGCTGACCCCTTCCTTACCAAGGAAGTGCTCTACCCCTGAGCTACAAAGGCAAATTCGTTTATTGGAGCGGAAGACGGGGCTCGAACCCGCCACCTGAAGCTTGGAAGGCTTCCGCTCTACCAAATGAGCTACTTCCGCAAATTAGCTGGTGAGATGGCTAAATCGTTAGTTACTCATGATTTAGCCATCTCACCATTTCCATCATTCGTGGGGAGAGGAGGAATCGAACCTCCGAAGGCTACGCCAACAGATTTACAGTCTGCCCCATTTGACCGCTCTGGAATCTCCCCCTAATTGCCTGTTAAAACAGGTTTGAGCCGATGGACGGACTCGAACCGCCGACCTGCTGATTACAAATCAGCAGCTCTACCAACTGAGCTACATCGGCATTAAGGATTATGATGGATTGAGCTCTACCGCGCCTGTCGCGGATTTTGAATCATCTCAGTAAGTCAAAAAACTATCCCTTATAAAAAGGACTGCAAAAGTATGAACATTTCCAATACCATGCAAGCGTTTTCTGAAAATTTATACCAAAAACCACGTTTTTTTTTAACAAACTCCGTACCGAACTTGTAACAATTTGATTTCTAGCTATGTAAAAGGAGAGATTTTCTCTTATTCAACCAAAACTGATGAATAATTTATTACAGCCTTGTTAAAAAAAAAGGGAGCAATGATCATCGCTCCCTCCCTGCTGTAAAATACTCTATATCCTCCGTACTTTTGCTTTATACTTGACAAGTTGCTTCCTTAAAGCTTCAACCGCAGTATCAGAAGCCTCTTCAAATGATTTTGCTTCCTTTATCGCAAATAAATCGTTTCCCTTTATAATCAGGCGCATTTCCACAATTTTATTCTCCCGGGAATCATTATTGTCAACTTTCAACTTAACCTCTGCGCCAATAACACCTTCAAAAAAAATATGCAATTTTTGCAGGCGCTCGGTGATAAAATCCTCGAGTTTCTGATCCGCCTTGAAATGAACTGCATTAATTATAATATTCATTTCTACCTCCTTTTTTATGCCCTTGGATGGGCTTGTTTATAGATTTTCTTAAGATTTTCAATTGTATTATGGGTATATACCTGGGTGGCTGCAAGATTGGCATGCCCAAGCAACTCCTTGACGGCATTCAGGTCTGCTCCGTTGTTAAGCAGATGTGTCGCAAAGGTATGCCTCAGCACATGCGGACTCTTCTGAGCCAGGGTAGTTACACCGGCAAGATGGGTCCTGACAATCAGGTAGATCAATTTGGGATATATTTTTGCACCGGCATCGGTGAGAAATAATTCAGGTACATATCCGAACTTCTTTTCCTTCTCTTTGACATAATCCTTCAACACGAAACCGAATTTCCTAGTGAACGGGATTAATCGTTCTTTATTCCGTTTACCTAAAACTTTAACAGTATCCGTATGGAAATCAATATCTGTTTCCTTCAGGTTCATAAGTTCCGACAAACGCATCCCCGTATTGTAAAACATTTCCACAATAATCCTGTTCCTCAGCCCGGTAAAACCATCGCTGTCAACCATTTGCCCGATTAGATCCGACATTTTCCCTGCTTCAACAAACTCGGGAAGCCGCTTTGAGGTTTTAGGCGAAATGATCTTCCGCATGGGATTGTTCTCAACAAGCCCCTCTTTTAAAAGAAAACGGTAAAATGATTTTAAGGATGTAAGTTTACGGTTGACCGTACGGGGAGAATCACCCTTTTCCATCATGACAACAAGCCACGATCTTATCATGGAGTGATCAACGCCTTTGATGTCAGAAACCAGGTATTGTGCACTCAGAAAATCAAAAAACTGGTCCAGGTCTGTGCGGTAAGCAGTTACAGTATGTGGCGAGTACCGTTTTTCGTATTGTATGTATTCCAGAAAGCGTTCCTTCACTCTTCAACAAAAAAAAAGTAGAGACTTTGTTGATTGCCAATCGACAGGTAAATATACAGGTATATTTACCATCAACAAAATTTCTACTCGTAAAAATTGTTAAACGCTGTTAGATGTCGGCTTCGGCCGCCTGCAGTTGCTGGATGTAGATAGCTTTCTGAACACCATCACGTTTTTTGACAGAAGGTTTTGTAAACTTCTGACGCTCGCGCAATTCTTTAACCACACCGGTTTTCTCAAATTTACGCTTCAGTTTTTTTAATGCCCGGTCGATACTTTCACCTTCTTTAACAGGAACGATAATCATGCTTTTAACTCGCTTTCTTTAAAAGGTTAATAAATGTTAAATTCTCCAAAAAGGGCTGCAAAGGTATAACCTTATTTTTAATTATACAACAGAAGGGCACAATTAACATCGATGTGTGAGTAAAATTCAGGATTTATTGTTTTAACTGGTATTACAATTAATATCTTTCCGGCTGCATTTGCCTGCATAAAGGCTGCGAAAACTAATTTAAACTTGCCAAACACAAGCTAACACCCTATCTTAGCTGTTAAATAATCAGTTATGAAAAATATTCATCCGTTTGCAGTTTCCGCATTGTTTGTATTGTCATTATTCTTTATTGTCTCCTGCAATAAGGATAAAGGTTCTGATTCTGCAGTGAAAACAATGGATCAGCTTAAAGTTCCTTCTAACTTTACCTGGGAAACATCAAGGGAAGTATCGCTTTCTGTTGCCATTGATCTCCCATCCATGATCGGCTCGCTCTCGAGGATCAGGGTATACGATGGTGACCCTCTTGGAACGGGAAAGATCCTGGTTACCGGTTCGGCCGGCTATAATTATCCTTTCGTTAACCGGTTGCGGATTCCAACCGCCCTGAAACAACTATACCTGGACTTGAAAAACCCCGATGGGACAACACAATCGGCCATGGTGACAGTCACGGATAACATTCAGTACAGCTTCCCGGGAACCAAAGCCAACCTGAAAAATGATTTGAATATTGCCGAACCTGATTGCAGCAGCAGTTGCGATGTAACTCTTTCGGGCAGCGGATCAACAACCATTTCAGGCGGGAAAACTTATTGCGTGACGGGAACTTTTACAGGCAGCATTACAAGCTGGACATCGGGAACGCTTAAAGTATGCGGTACGGCAACAATTCCGTTCATCAAGATCAATGCCGCAGGATGCAATATCATAGTTACCTCGGGAGGACGGCTTACCGTGGATTCCCTTTATATGAGCAGTACGACTACCCTGACCGCATATCAGAGTGCGCATGTTTCCGTCAGGGGCATTTATATGGCTATTAACTCGAAGATCATTAATTACTCCGGTGATTTCGTATTCCAGGCTCCGTTTACATTCAACGGTCAGATCCAGAATTACGGGAACATGGTATTAAAAGGCGACGCAACCCTGCAGGGAACCGGGGGCATGCTGACCAATTCGGGGTATTTCAATCCCCAGGGATATTTTAAAGTGAGCGCACCCCTGACCAACGACGGGGTCATTGAAGTCAATAATTACCTGCATCTTAACAAGCCCGACGGTAGCGGATCGGTCATCAATAATTGCAGAATAATCGCCCATGCCAACATACATGTTTACGGGGCCACTTTAGTCATGAACAACGGCTATATGAAGAGTGACCAGGAGGTCCATCTCTTTCAGTATACCAGCACGGTCACCCTGCAAAACCAATCCATGATTTCGGGCCAGACCTTTGTGATGGAACGTAATTTATTGGGGGCCGGAGGAACCAGTACGGTTAAAGTCACCGGGGCTGCCACACTGAATGATGTGACGAAAAAACTTGACGGCCCGATTGAACTTGCCACCGGGAACGGAACGTTTACAGGTAGTTCATCATCCACATTCGTAAACGGGGCCAAACTCTCAAGCATTGCAAATGCGACGAACTATATACCCGTCACTACCTGTAACCCTGAAGGCATCGGGGCGCCGGCACCTCCCGACACGGATGGTGACGGGGTGCCCGACAACCTTGATGAATTCCCGAATGATGCCAGCAGGGCGTATGTTAATTATTACCCTGCTAAAAACCAGTTTGGCTCCCTGGCCTACGAAGACCTCTGGCCGGCCAAAGGGGATTACGATATGAATGACCTTGTGATCGACTATAATTTTAAAATCGTCAGCAACGCACAGAATAAAATTGTGGATATACTTCCGGCTTTTTATGTGAGGGCGGTCGGTGCATACCTGCAAAACGGATTTGGTTTCCAGTTCGACAACCTTTCGCCTGCGGCAGTAGGTTCGGTCAGCGGATATTCCATTAAAGGAAGTTATATCAGCCTGGCTTCCAACGGGATTGAGAACGGCCAGGGAAATGCCGTAGTCATAGTGTTTGACAATGCCTCCAACGTAACCCATGTTACACCCGGCAACTTCTTTAACACCCAGAAAAACGTTCCGTACGCTTTGTCCGACAGCCTTAAGCTCAACATTCATTTTGCCACCCCACAGGATGCTTCTGCAGTCGGAACTGCGCCATACAATCCCTTCCTGATTAAAAACCTGCAGCGTGAAGTGGAAATTCATCTCCCCGACCGTATCCCGACTTCCCTGGCAAACCAGGCACTTTTCGGAACCGGCAACGACAATTCAAACCCGTCGGCAGGACGTTATTATAAAACATCCAACAACCTGCCCTGGGCTATTAACCTGGTGCAGAGGTTTGATTATACCTGGGAAAATGTGCAGGTGATCACCGGGTACCTCAAATTCGGGAACTGGGCCGAATCGGGTGGTTCGTCCTACCCCGACTGGTATATGAACCTGGGCGGCTACAGGGATGCAACCCAGATCTATGTCATCCAATAGGGCCGGCTAATTTTTTTTGGGCCTCCTTATTATTACAGATTCTTCAGGATAAAGTCGGTCATCCTTTCATACAGGTGGAATGAAGTATTCTTTCCTGTAAAAATACCATGGTTGCTGTTGGGATAGATCTGCATCTCAAATTGTTTGTTGGCACCCACGAGAGCCGTGATCATATCATAGGAATTCTGGGTATGAACGTTGTCATCGGCCATACCGTGAACCAGCAGAAGTTTGCCTTTGAACCTGTCGGCGAAATTCACCGGGGAATTGTCCTCATACCCTGAGTTGTTTTCTTTGGGCGCACGCATATAACGCTCGGTGTAGATGTTGTCATAGTATTTCCAGTTGGTAACAGGAGCGACAGCAACCCCCAGCTTAAAATAATCAGCTCCTTTGGTTACGCATGAAAGTACCATATACCCCCCGAAACTCCAGCCCCAGATGCCGACCCTGTCCTTGTCAATAAAAGACAATGAATCCAGGTACTTTGCAGTATTGATCTGGTCGATGGTCTCCAGTTTGCCAAGCTGAAGGTAGGTGCATTTTTTAAACTCCTCCCCTCTTGCCCCGGTGCCCCGGTTATCAACCGACACCATGATAATCCCCTTCTGTGCGAACAACTGGTTCCAGGAAGAAACGGCACCCCAGCTGTTTAAAACGGTCTGGGAACCGGGCCCCCCGTAAAGGGTAAAAAGCACCGGGTATTTCTTTGCAGGATCAAAATCGGGGGGCTTCAGCATCCAGGCATTCAGGTTGATCCCGTTATCGGTAACAACCGTAAAAAAATCAGCTTTCCCGAAATTGTATTCCTTTATAATATCCTTAAGCTTCGCATTTTCCTGCAGTATCCTTACCTCTTTGCCTTCAGCATTATTGACCGTGATAACCGGGGGCGTATTTATATCAGACCAGCGGTTGACATAAAAAGCGAAATTTGAGCTGAAATCTGGCGAATTGGACCCCTCCCTTTCCGAAAGCCGGGCCGGTTCACCCCCGTCAAGCGAGACCGAAAACACTTCCCTGTTCATCGGGCTTGAAAATCCGGCACTGAAAAATACACGCCTGTTCGGCTCATCTACGCCTGCCACCCTGGCAACATCCCATTGGCCGTTGGTAAGCTGCCTGATAAGTTCCCCGGTAATATTGTATAAGTACAGATGTTTAAATCCGCTCCTCTCGCTGCTGATAAGGAATTCCTTCCTATTCTTAAGGAAACACCAGTCATCGGTAATGTCAATATAACATTTGTTGTCCTCCGACCAGATCGGATGCGTATTCCCGTCGGAAGCGCCTGCAAGTAAAAGCTCCAGCTTGTTCTGGTGGCGGTTCAGCCTGTACAGGGCGAGGGTGGCGGGATCGCTCGTCCACCTTATCCTCGGGATGTAGATATCGGTCTCCTTGCCGATATCCACCGTGGCGGTTTTACCGGTATTAATGTTATAAATATAAATCCCGACTACCGAGTTGTCCTCCCCGGCCTTTGGATATTTGTATTTGCTCTGTTCGGGGTATAAGTCACCGTAATAGGTAAGCTGGTATTCCTTTACCCGGCTTTCATCAAACCTGTAATAGGCAAGAGCTGAGCCGTCGGGGGACCAGGACATGGCTTTGGAAAAGCCGAATTCCTCCTCATAAACCCAGTCCGTTGCGCCGTAGATGATTTCATTGATCTTACCGTCGGAAGTTAGTTGTTTCACTGAATTAACGGTATCCTTATCCCCGGGTTTAAGGCTTTTAGGGATATCCCTGATAAAGATGTTATTATCCATAACAAAAGCGACCATTGATGCATCCGGCGAAAATGTGGCAAGCCTTTGTTTGCCTTTGCCGTATAGGGGGATTATTTTCCCGCTTGCCAGGTCGAGGATATAATAATTTGCTTTGGACGAATGCCTGAAAAGGGTCTCGTCATCCTTTGAAAACATCAGCCTGCTTTCGTCAGAGCTGAATTCATACGAACTGACAGGCAAGGATGCCGTATCGCCTGAAGGTACAAGCTGTTTCGCAGTCACGATGGTCCTTATATAATTGCCCGTTTCATACTCATATACATTTAAACTGTCATTCTTCACCTGGGTGAAATGGGTGCCGTCTTTCATGGAGCGGATCCCCGAAACCCCTTTTGATGCGAATTTCCTGCTCTTGAAAACATCTTCAAGGCTGATTGATTTTTGTTGTGCCGTAAGCCAGGCCGGGGAAAGAAGCAGTGTGGCGATCGCCATTGCCAGTAATTTGAAGGATCCTGATTTCATAAGCAGGGAGGGAATTAAATGAATCACTAATTTTGAATTTCAAAAATAGGAAATTATGATGAAAGCTGCGGGCCCGTTCGACAGGTACCATGAAACTATCGGTAAACTGGCCGGAAACGGCGTAATTCTGCTTGCCGGCGACCCTCCCAACCCTATGACCATAGGATGGGGAACCCTGGGCGAGATCTGGCATATGCCCATATTTACCGTTCTGGTGCGTCCCACCCGATACACCTTCGGATTAATGGAGAATGCCGGGGATTTCACGGTTTGCGTCCTGCCTGAAGGATATAAAAAGCACCTCGCCATTTGCGGGTCCAAATCGGGCCGTGACATGGATAAGATCAAAGTCTGCGGATTTACCCTTGGCCAAAGCGCCAATGTTGGAACCCCGTTCATAACGCAATCCGTCTTCCATTATGAATGCCGGATTGTTCATAAGCACAGGCTCGACCCGGCGGCGCTGGATAAGGCCATAGATAATAAATACTACCAGACGAAGGACTGGCATATGGTCTATTACGGGGAGATCATGGGGACGTTTGTAAATAGTGAGTTGGTGTAATGCTCGCATCTTCACCATTTGTAATTATCACAGGAATTGTTAATTTTGCACCCTCAAGCCCGGGATGTTAGCTCAGTTGGTTTAGAGCATCGCCTTGACAGGGCGGGGGTCGTGGGTTCGAATCCCTCACATCCCACAAAGTTTGAAAAGGCTGCCGGCTTCAACCCCCTGACAGCCTTTTTTGTCGGTAAACCCCTCCTCCTCGTCTATTTTCTTCCTTCGGGTTCCCTTTTTCAGGTTTTTTCTCAATATATTTACATCCTGACCGGGGAGGGGCGATTCAGATTGCCATCCCCATACATTCAACATTTAAACAATTCCAGTTATATGAAAAAACATTTTCCAAAGCTAGTGCTGATCATGGCACTGATGCTGGCCTCGACATCCTTTGTCCTTGCCCAGAACTATAATCTGAAAGAAATGCCCCCCCTTGATCCGAAGATCAGGACCGGCGTTCTTTCAAACGGGATGCATTACTATATCCGTGCAAATTCCCTTCCCGAGAAGAGGGGCGAATTCTACATCGCCAACAACATCGGCGCAATACAGGAAAATGATGACCAGAACGGGCTGGCGCATTTCACCGAGCATATGTCGTTCAACGGGACCGTTCATTTCCCCAAAAAAGGCATACTCGATTACCTTGCGACCATCGGCGTTAAATTCGGGACCAATGTAAATGCCGGAACAGGGCTGGAACAAACCGTGTTCAACCTTTCCAACGTACCTCTATCCCGTGAGACGATCACGGATTCCTGCCTGATGATCCTCCGGGACTGGGCCCATTATGTTGCCTTCGAGGATATGGAGATCGACCTCGAGAGGGGTGTGATCATGGAGGAATGGAGGATGTACGGAAGCGCATCGGAACGCATGAGCAATAAGCTGGCCCCGGTGATCTATAAGGGTTCCAAGTATGCCATCCGCGATGTAATCGGGGACACGGCCGTCATCAAGCATTTTAAATACCAGACGATCAAAGATTTTTATCATACCTGGTACCGCACCGACCTCCAGGCGATCATTATTGTGGGTGATTTTAACGTGGATGCCGTTGAAGCGAAGATCAAAGCCATCTTCAGTGAGATCCCGAAAGTCACCAACGCCCAAGCCAAGGAACTTTACCCGCTTCCCGACAACAAGGAAGCCCTGATCGGGACAGCTACCGACAAGGAAGCCACCAACACCATGGTGACCGTGGCTTTCAAGCATGACGGGACCCCCGATGCAGACAAAAACCTGGAGTATATGAGGACCCAGCTAGTGAGGTCCTTTGCGAACATGATGCTTTCTATGAGGTTGATGGAACTTGCCCGCAGCGAAAACCCTCCCTTTATTTTTGCAGGCGCCGGCTACCGAAGGTACACTTCAACTAAAGATGCTTTCACAGGGATGGCGCAGAGCGCCGATAATAATTCCCTGAAGGCCCTGAATGCACTCCTTGTCGAGATACAGAGGATGAAACAGTACGGATTCCTGCCGGGAGAATATGAACGTGCAAAGGCGGAATTCCTCCGCAGCCTCGATTCGCGTTACATGGACCGTGACAAGCGTAAAAACCGCGAGCTGGTCCGCCCGATCACCGGTTACTTCCTGACCAACACACCCAACCCCGGCATAGAATATGAATATGCTTTCGACAAGGCCCTGCTTCCCGGCATCAGCCTGGATGAGATCAATGCGGCTGCAAAAGGATACGTGACTGACAACAATATGATCGTCACCATCACCGGTCCGGAAAAGGAAGGCGTGAAACTGCCAACGGTTGCCGAAATCCAGAATGTGCTGAACACTTATGCACAGGCTAAGATCGGTCCGTACGTGGATGCCACCGCAGGAAAAAAACTTATAGAAAAGGAACCTGTTCCGGGAAAAGCCACCGCCACCGGTGTTAACACGGTGTTCGGGACTACCGAATGGACCCTGTCAAACGGCATGAAGGTCATCTTCAAGCCCACGGATATTAAGGAAGACGAGCTTTCCATCAATGGATGGGCCGAAGGCGGCACTTCAGCCCTGAAGGACGAAGAACTGGTAGCAGCTGATTTCCTGGGTGACGCCCTTTCAGCCATGGGCCTCGGCAATTATACGAGGAACGACCTTACCAAGCTGCTGGCCGGAAAACGCGCGGGGGTTTCGTTCATGATCAGCGACGAACAGGATATGATCTCCTCACGCACCTCCCCCAAAGACCTTGAGACAGCGCTGCAGCTCATCTACATGAGTTTCACGAGCCCGAGATGGAATGAAACCGATTACAAGACTTGGCTTGACAAGGTCAAGGCATCCCTTGTCAATGCAGATGCCGAGCCCAGGCAGGCGTTCAGCGACACCATCGAGGTGATGATGGCAAATCATAATAAACGTATCCAGCCTGTTAACTATAAATCCCTGGATAAACTTTCGTTCGACCTCCTGCAGAAGGTGTTCAAGGAAAGGTTCTCAGACCCGGGGAATTTCACCCTCCTCTTCACGGGAAAGATAAACCCTGAGGCTGCAAAGCCCATGATCGAGAAATACCTTGCATCGCTTCCGACGGTACAGCAGAAAGACTCATACATTGACCGCGGGATAAGGCCTCCGAAGGGACATGCAAAATCCGATTTCAAAAGGGTAAGCACTACGCCGAGGACTGCCATCTATGTGAATTTCAATGGGAAATGCGATTACAACGTTGACAACCGCCTGATCGGGGCCGCCATGAGGCATATCCTCGAACTCCGTTATATAGAGCGTATCCGTGAGGATGAAGGCGGGGCATACAGTGTTCGTGTTTCCTTTGCAACCCAGAAGCTGCCCTTGCAGGGATTCAATTTCATCGTTACATTTGAAACAGACCCGGCTAAAGCCAATAAGCTTATAGGGATTGTTCACAGCGAGGTTGAAAAATTCCTTAAAAGCGGCCCTACCGATGCCGACCTTCAGAAATTCAAGGAATATGCTTTAAAACAAAGGCCTGAAGACATGAAGGAAAACAACTGGTGGAATTCAACAGTATTGGAATATTATGTTAACAAACTTGATTACCTCAGCGGTTTTGAAACGAAAGTGAAAGCCCTTAAAACAAAAGCCGTTCAGGATTTTGCTAAAAAAGCCCTTGGCCAGGATAACGTGGTTGAGGTAATTATGAGGCCGTAATTCATGAAAATCAAAGTACTCGGAGCCGGTGGCGGGGAAGTCACCGGCTCCGCATATTTAGTGGAGACCGATCATGCCAGGATACTGGTCGATTGCGGTATCTTCCAGGGTGGCAAACAGGCCGTGGCAATGAACCGCTTTGACCTTAACGATGTTTCCAATCTCGACGCAGTCCTGATAACTCACGCCCACCTGGACCATACGGGCCGCCTGCCGTTACTGAGCAAACTCGGGGTACCTGTACCGGTGTTCTGTACACAGGCAACATTGGAATTGACCTCCCTTATTCTCAGGGATTCGGCCCACGTGCAGGAGATGGATACTAACCGGGTTAACAGGAAAAGGCAGAGGGCGGGCATGAGGGCAATACAGCCCATGGTTTCCCACGAAGACACTGAAGATATCATTGGCCGGCTTGTTGCCATGCCTTACGATAATCCGCTCCCTGTTGCAACAGGCATTAAAGCCAGCTTTGCCGAAGCCGGGCACATGCTTGGCTCTGCATGCATACAACTCAGTATTGAAGACCAGGGAAGGATAAAGAAAGTGATTTTTTCGGGCGACCTGGGTCCAAAAGGAGCCCCGATCCTGAAAGATTTTGAGGAACTTCATACCGCTGACGCGGTTTTTATGGAAACCACTTATGGTGACCGCGATCATAAACCGCTTGATGAAACCGTAAATGAATTTATTTCTATTGTAAAAACAGCCGTGGCAGCCAGGGGTAAAATCCTTATCCCTACGTTTGCTGTCGGCAGGGCCCAGTTGATGATATCCATCCTGGCATCCATGTTCAGGGCCAGGCATGTGCCACCCTTCCCGATTTTCCTCGACAGCCCTATGGCCATAGATGCCTCAAAGATCTATTTTAACCACAAGGAACTCTATGATGAGGAACTGCTGGAGTTCATTAAGCAGAAACCCCTGATGGAAGACCTGGCAAGCCTGAAAATGTGCCCTTCCGCCGAAGATTCCATCGCTATCAATGACGTACCGGGCCCAATGATGGTTCTTGCAGGTGCGGGCATGTGCAACGCAGGCCGCATACTCCACCACCTTAAATATAACCTCTGGAAACCCGAAACCCATGTGATCATCGTCGGGTACCAGGGTTCAGGCACCCTGGGGAGGAGACTGGTCGACGGGGCCGGGAAGGTCAGGATATTCGGTGAAGAAATTGCCGTCAAGGCAACAATACATACCCTGGGGGGCTTTAGTGCACATGCGGGCCAGAAAGACCTGCTTGATTGGTTTTCTCATCTTGCCCCTGCCAAGCCAAAACTGGTGCTGATCCACGGTGAAGACATCCCGAGAAAAACCCTGGGATCCATGATCCTGGAACGCTTCGGCAGCGGAGCCATTTACCCGTCAATGAACGAAGAGATCCGTCTCTGACAAACCCTGGGCATGTATTTTCAGGAAAACGATCCTGCCCAGTAGGCCCGGTGATTATGCCGGGAGCAGGTATTTTTTTATCAGGTCAAGCATTTCATTTGCACGTATGGGTTTTGCGAGGAACTCACAGCATCCGGCACTAAATGCCGCTTTCTGATCATCTTCTGCAGCATATGCTGTTTGTGCAATTACAGGCATGCCTGATCTCATGGCAATTATTTGCCGGGTCGCATCAAGGCCATTTAAACCAGGCAGCCTTATATCCATAAGAACCACGTTGATCTCTGAATGCTTCCTGCATAGCTCGACCGCTTTCTGCCCATTTTCGGCATGAAGTATCTTTGCCTTGGTAGGTTTCAGCAAAATGTCGAGATAATTGAAATTTAGCTGGTCGTCTTCGACAACAAGAATAGATTTTCCCCTCCAGTTGATCGTGTGGTTCCCCATGAGTAGAATTTAGCTTGTCAAAAATATCATTATTCATTGATTTTCCATAGAGACGTTCTCATTTACATTTAAAAATCTTAGTTTTGAATGACAATTAGTAAACCAAAAGACCAAACTACCATGAACGATCCCATCCGCAGGACTAAAATTGTGGCTACAATAGGACCTGCAAGTAATTCCCCCGACATGATACGGAACCTCATAAAGGCGGGGATGAATGTGGCGCGCCTGAATTTTTCCCACGGCAGTTATGAAGACCATGCAAGGGTTATTAAATACCTGAGGGATATCTCAGAGGAGATGGATACCCCGGTAACTCTTCTTCAGGACCTCCAGGGGCCTAAGATACGTGTGGGGAAACTGCTGGGCGACGAGCTCATGCTGACAAAGGGCGAGGTTCTCCGTATCATACCGATGGAGGAATATTCAGGACAGGCGGGTGTCATACCCATCGACTATCCCCATGCAGCTGAAGAAGCCGAAAGCGGGATGCTTATTCTCCTCGACGACGGGCTGCTTTCCCTTAAAATTACCGGGATCCAGGGAAATGCATTGGTATGTGCCGTTGAGGACGGGGGTATTTTAAAAAGCAGGAAAGGGGTTAATTTCCCCGACCTGAAGTTAAAACTCCCCTCACTTACCGAAAAAGACAAACAGGACCTGTTGTTTGGCCTGGAACATGGTGTTGACTGGGTTTCGCTTAGTTTTGTCCGTTCAGCTGCCGATATTGTTGAGCTCAGGGAATTTATAAATAAAGCCGGGTACAGGAAACCCCTGATAGCCAAGATCGAAAAGCCGCAGGCAATAGAACACCTGGATGAGATAATAAATGTCACTGATGGTGTGATGGTGGCAAGGGGTGACCTTGGAGTTGAAATGAGCCCCGAAAAAGTCCCACTTTTACAGAAACACATTATAGAGCAATGCAACCGCATGAGCAAACCGGTCATCACGGCCACCCAGATGCTGGAGTCGATGATCCACGAGCCGAGACCGACCAGGGCTGAAGCAAACGATGTGGCCAATGCCATCATAGACGGGACCGATTGCACAATGCTTTCAGGTGAATCGGCCGTGGGCGAGTATCCGGTTAAGGCAGTTGAAATGATGGCCCGGATTGCGATGGAGGTGGAATCAAAAATAGAATTCAGGACATACCCGGCTATTGAGCATTCAGAGATCGGTGCAATCTGCGAAGCAGTAAACCGTATTGAAAAGGTGGTTGAAGTATGCGCGATCTCGGTGCTGACGGCCAGCGGCAGAAGCGCTAAATTCATCGCTGCGGGACGGCCCAAGGCGCCCATCTACGCCCTGACCGATGATCCCGTGATCTATCATGGGCTGAACCTGCTCTGGGGCATCCACCCTATCCTCATCAGGGACAAATGCCATTCGTTTGACGAAATGATCAGCCTGGCTGAAGCCAGTGTCAAAGAGCACCAGCTTACAAAGCCGGGCGACAGGATCATCGTCATTGCCGGGATCCCACCGAACATCCCGGGCGGCACAAATTGTTTAAAGATCCATACAATATAAAAAAGAGAGGCTGCCATTACACGAACGGCAGCCTCTCTTTTTTTTGCCAGGTACGTGTTTATCTCAGCATGTAGGTAAGGCCGATATTGAAATTGAAGCCCTGCATGGAGTTGTATGCCTTAAACTCATTGAAGTTGAATGAATTCGTATTGAACCAGTACTGGGCGCTAAGGCTGGCCCCCCAATGAGAATTCCTGCCAAACCTTATGAGAACGCCAAGCTCGGGCGAGAGGGTAAATCCCCATTGGGTTTCATAGATATCATACTCCTGTATTATGATATGCTCTTCCATATAATCCCCCCCAAACGACAGACCAATAAAAGGGTCGGCCAAAGCTGAAGGCAAAAAATAATAATACGCCCCGGCCTTCCAGGGTACAACAAAAGAATACCCGTAATTAATGCCAGTGATGGCAAGGCCGTCGTCAGCATAATAGGTCATCCTGGGATATTTCTTATAATAGTTGTTCCAGCCGAACTCAAAACCTATGGCAAAACCTTTTACAAGGAAATAGCGGCCTGTGAAATTCCCGCCGGCAGGGCTGACATTATTAATAAAATCATTGAGACTGCCAAGGGGAACGCTCAGGGCCCATGAAAGAGAATAGAGCGAAGCCGGGCTGTACCCGGTGGCAGCCTGTTCCTGTGCCCTGGCTGTGAAAGAGAGAAGGAGAACCGCTGAAATTATAAGGGAGATCTTTTTCATTGCCGATGCATAATACGTGGGTAAGCTTATTATTCTTTGAAAGCGCAACAGCTGCATTAATCAGCCCTGATTTGCGGAGTTTGCATAAAACACTGGTCAACATTGCCGAGAATTTCTTGTGTCGTATGATTACCTGTCATCAGGCCCCTGATGACGGCGACCCAAACAACATACAGCTTATTGTTGCGGGCGGCTGCATTTTTCAGGTCAGGCATTTCTATGATAACAGTTCCGGTGCTGTAGGAACTAACCGTGGGAGGATAATACGGGTAATAATAATTATACCCGTAATAACCCCAGTACGCAGGATTATAATATCCATAGTCCCAGTACCATCCCGGGTAATAATATGACACATTTGTAATTTTCACTACACCAACATTTATTCCAAGGTCAGGATTCCCGGTTTTGCGGTCCACCCTGGTATAACCCCTGGCCTGCATGTTCACTGTGACCTGGTTGAGCAGGGCCGCTGCCTGTGCGTCGAGTATCCTGATGCTGTCTTTGTCGCAGATGACCGATACGGAATCAACAACCGAAAAGGTTTTGAATTGTGTGAAATCAGTACCAACGTCATATTTAGTGATGTCAACCAGGTCTTCCTCAAGCCGTGAATCGATAGACGGATACGTTGCACAGGAGATCATAAAAACTATCGACGCCGACAGGGCCAGCATTCTCATCTTTCTTTTCATAGGCCTATGTTGAACAATTTTCAGGTCGTCTAACCATGCCTGCCTGATTAAACCATCCGGTACATCTGGAAAAAATGGAACCCCCAGGATTCAAGACCGACATATAGCCCGCCTACTGCCAGCTCATCCCCGTTCCGTATAAAATGCGCCTGGGTAAACATGTCGACAAGCCTCCAAACATGGCCGGCCAGTTCGCAGTCGGGCAGGTAAACGAAACCCTGAGAGGGCTGAGGGGAATAATTCACTGCTATCAGGCAGACTTTGTTTTCGAATCTCCAGTACCACGAGAGGATATTCCTGCAACTCTGGTTATCGTCCCAACCGCTCACAGGGCTTAGCGACCACTCTCCGAGGTGAAGTTCCGGCATGGATATGATTTCCAGGAGATTTTCATAGAAATTTTTAATGAACGTATTCGTGCTTTCAGGTGGCCTTCTCCTGAGAAATACCGGTAAGCGGATAACCCTCCCTTCCATCTGTCCTTCATGGATGAGCTTTGCCCCGGGCAGGGCCAGGCTGATCAACGCTGCAGCTTTTTCCTTATCAGGATTGAAAACTGAAATGGCTCTTTCCTCATCGTGATTTTCTATGAATCTCATCAGTTTGGACTGATACCCGGCCTCGGCCTGGAGATGATGGCGTATCGCTTCGGCATTTTCTCCTTTCAGCCTGTCATAAAGCCTTTTATCATAACAGTAATCAAAGCCGTTTTGCTGAAGGATATATTCCATATCCCAGTACACTTCGGCAATGAAAACGAATCCAGGAAAGCCCGATTTAACTTCCCGTATAACGTATTTCCAGTATTCCTCTTCAATGGCATCTCCGGCCAGGGGTCCCCATGTCTGGAGAAATACATCGTTCAGCATCAGCATGGCCATATCGCAGCGAACACCGTCACACATTGACGCTATTTCCTTCAGCGTCAGTACCACCCCAAGCCGTAAACGCGGATTAAATGCATTTACCTGGACTACATCTTCCCAGGCAGGATAATAAGGATCCTTGCCACAGGCATAAATTTCCGATCCCAGGGTTTTAAAAGTCACCGGATCACGTAAAGCATCATCAGCATTTCCATGAATGAAAAAGTCAGGGTATGTAGTTATCCATGGATGATCGAAAGCAAGGTGGTTCGGGACAAAATCAAGAATAAGGGAAATGTTTCTTTCTGCAAGCTTCTCACGTGCAATGGCAAGCCCATGGTTACCCCCCAGCTTGCTGTCAACCGAATAATTTCTTACGCAATACGGAGAGCCGGTATTATCTTCAGGTGAAAAATCACTCAGGGCTTTATTAAAATCGGATAGGTTCCCCTGGTCAGCATTGGAGATCTTTATACATTCAGGGCTTCTTTCCCACACCCCCATAAACCAGACAGCCTGGATCCGGAGCCGGGAAAGCTCATCCCATTTGTAATCAGGAACATTGGCAAGGGTAATCTCAGCCTGGCATTCATTGCTCATTTCTCCCAGCCACACAAGAGTATTAATCTCATAAATGACCGGATTATCACTAAGGGCTTTCAAAATGATATGGTATTTGTCTGAATGTAAATATAAGACAATTTACCGCGAAAAGATTTACAGGCAGAAAAAAAAGAGCTACATATGAAGGATCTGTTTCAACAGCTTGTAGCCGCTGGAGCTTGCCCTCAGGCTGGCCCCGTTTTTCAGCAGCACCGAATAGCTTTCCTTATCATACAGCTCTATCCTTTCGATAGCCTCGGCGTTGACAATATAGGAACGGTGGATACGGATATATTTTTCAGGATCAAGATGGGATTCAAAGTATTTCATCGTCTTCTCTTTCAGGTAATTGCCATCCTTGGTATGGATCATGACATAATCGCCTTCAGCTTCAAGATAAAGGATCTCGGCAACCCCGATCACATGGACCTTATGCCTTGTTTTAACGGCAATCCTGTTTAATAATTCCTCTTTTTCATCCGCCGACATAATTATTTTCTGAACTTCCGGCTGGATAGCAATACCACTTTGAAGTTTAGCTATAACCTTACCTACAGCCTGGGCGAACCTTTCCCTTGAATACGGTTTGAGGATATAATCGGTGGCGTTCATTTCAAAGGCCCTGATGGCGTACTGGTCATATGCAGTGCTGAAAATGATGAGCGGCGGGTTATCGATCAGTTCAAGGACTTCAAAACCTGTAAGTTTTGGCATCTGGATATCAAGGAAAGCCAGGTCGGGCTTCAGATCCTGGATTGCTTTAAGTCCGGCAAACCCATCTGAACACTCTGTTAGGACTTCAATGTCGCTGAAGTCTTTAAGAAAAGTCCTGATGATATCTCTCGCGGGCTTTTCATCATCGATGATAATTGCTTTGTATTTCATTGTTTAAGGGTATTTTCAACAGCCTGGTTCGGAATTGTCAATACGACCTGGAACACATTTTGGCTGGCCGAGGTTTTTAAGAGTGAATCATTGCGGAACATAAGCCTCAATCTCTCACGTATATTTCTCAAACCTATCCCGGAGCCTTTTCTTGCAGGGGCGGAAGGGTCGAAGTCGTTGATGATGCTGATCTCAAAATAATCGGCAAATGTGCTGCACCTGGTTAACACTTTCACCGGTTCGGTACTCTCATAAACCCCGTGTTTTATTGCATTCTCGAATAAGGGTTGCAATATCATCACAGGTATATGCCGGGCAGAACACCCGGGGGCCATATCAAATTCGAAAACGAGCTTATCTCCGAAACGGATCTTTTCGATCTCAAGGTATCTCTGGATATTCTGCATTTCCTTGTCCAGTGTGGTGAACGTATTGATATTCGAGGTAACACTGTAGCGGAGGAATTCTGAAAGTTTTACAACCATTTCCTGTGCTTTGCCGGGATCGGTTATTGTTAACGAGCTGATGGAGTTCAGGCTGTTGAACAGGAAATGGGGATTGATCTGGGACTTAAGCATATTAAGTTCCGATTCCTTAAGAAGTTCATTAAGGCGGGTTTCTGCCTTTGCTTTGTCCTGAAGGTCCCGGTACATCAGGATAAGGTAATAGGCCAGGCCGGTAAAAGCGTATAGTATTATCCCGATTATAAAACGGTAAGGTATGGATAAGCCGAGGAAGTTCATAAACACGGCCTGGTCCCTGAATAAGAGGTTTAGGAGGGCATACCCTGTTCCCAGCCAGAACACGAGAAGGAGTATGAGGGAAGTGAAGTGATTGAAGATAAAGCTGAATCCCGGATGGTTACCGGGCATTGAGTAGCGTATCACATACCATAAGGCCACCCCTATCGTACAAAGGAGAAAATTGTAGATCAGGCTGTCGGCCAGGGCTATGTTTAAAGGGATGCGGAACTGGAAAAACAAAATGGAAAAGTGGATCCCCGCCAGGAGGATCCACGTTCCAAAATACACGGATATGGACCTGAGATTTTGAAAGACCGGATGTATCATTCTCTATCCCCAGGTTTTATTTTAATACGTTTTGATTTCACCTCCGCCAAACACTGCAGAAGCTTTGATAACCAGTACTCTTGAGGGGTCAGCTGCTTCTTTTACACAGAAACGCTTATCGGAGAAACCTCCAAAAACGCTTGTATTCTTCAGCTGTATTTTCCATTCGCAAGGGACAATAATAGTTGCCCCTCCGAAAACAACATTCAGTTCAAGTTCATTAGTACCTTCGGCCAGGCTTGCCTGGGTGAGGTCGAGCTTTACGCTACCGAAGATAACGTTAACCCTGCCACCTTTAAAGTCCCTGTTGATGATCCTCTTTTCGGTTCCGCTGAACATATGGTCTTCAAAAATATAGCCCAGGTCATTTGCAGCTTCAGTATTTTGAGGCGAAGGCCCAACGCGGTGTTTCCAATCCCTTGGATGTGGGAATTTACGGAACAGTATAAGCACCCCTATGGATATGAGGATCAATGGCCAGAAAAGATGTGCAAAATTGATATCAAAATCGAATATCCTTGGGAAGAGGAAAAATCCACCAACCACTATCAGGATAATTCCCGGCACCCTGTTTTCGGCGCCCATGAGGCTTACAACGCCAATGGCAACCAGAAGCATCGGCCAGGAAATAATGATATGCCGGAGATAGTAAGGGAGGAATCCGGCGTTAAGAAGCAGCAAAGCAAGTCCTGCTAAGATCACGACAATACCAAGCATCCCTTTTTTCCGGTCCTTGTCGTAATGAGTTTTATGTTCGGGATTTGGTTCCATAGTATTCGAGTTTAAAATTAGCAATTTTCTGATAGCAAAAATATTATCATTGATACCCGTGTTAAATAGTAAATCGATAAACAGCCGAAATGGCCCGACGAAATTAGGGCAGGATACTTTTAATATGAAGATTTGTTCATAGCTTTGCGATATAATGAGCTCAGGTGGGAATTGAATTTTTCAAATACCATGGCAACGGGAATGATTTCATCATCCTCGACAACCGCCACAACAGGGTTATACCTGACAATTCGCGGATTGCTTCCCTCTGTGACAGGCATTTCGGCATCGGAGCCGACGGGCTGATGCTGCTGGAGAAGAAGGAAGGGTATGACTTCTCGCTGAGGTATTATAATTCCGACGGATTTGAAAGTACTATGTGCGGTAACGGGGGCCGGTGCATGGCAGCCTTTGCATACTCCCTGGGAATAGCAGGTAAAAAAACCAGGTTCATCGCCATTGACGGCCCGCATGAGGCAGAGATCCTGTCTGTTGATTCTCGGGGTTCCATGGTCCGTTTGAAGATGAAAGACACTTCTGTGGGCGGACAATTTCCTGATGGATATTTCATTGATACGGGCTCCCCTCATTTTGTAAAGTTTGTGCCTTCGGTTGACGCTGTTGACGTTCCGGCTGAGGGTAGGGCTTTAAGAAATGACAGCAGATTCGCTCCTGGCGGCTGCAATGTGAACTTCGTGGAATCTTCATCCGCAGGCCTGACTATCAGGACATATGAACGCGGGGTTGAGAACGAAACACTTTCGTGCGGTACAGGAGTGACGGCATCTGCCCTGATCACGGCATCCCTGGATAAAAATAATGAGGGCTTTTACCGGATCAATGCAAGGGGGGGGCAGTTTACGGTTCGTTTCCTGCAATCGGGCCGGCAGTTTACGGAGGTATATCTTGAAGGACCTGCGGTCTTTGTATACAAAGGAGAAATAATCATATAGGGAACAATGAATTACGAGATTCTGAAGAGCAAAAGGCTGCATTTGAGGGCAGTGGAACCGGCTGATATTGATGTGCTATATCAATGGGAGAATGATCCTTCGATCTGGAGGGTCAGTAATACCATAACACCCTATTCCCGTTTTCAGATCGAGGAATATGTAATGAATGTTCAGAACGATATCTATTCGGCACGGCAATTAAGGCTGATGATAATTGGAAACGAGGGGGACATTAAAGAAAGGGCGGTTGGGGCGATAGACCTGTTTGATTTCGACCCCTTCCATATGAGGGCCGGCATCGGCATTTTAATCAGGGAGGAGTTCAGGGGGAACAGGTATTCGTCTGAAGCCCTCGAATTACTTATACGTTATGCATTTGAAGTATTGAATTTAAGACAGTTGTACAGCAATATCACACCTGAGAACACAGCAAGTGTCTCTTTATTTGAGAAATACGGATTTGAACGCTGTGGAATTAAAAAAGACTGGGTCAGGGTTGGAAACGGCTGGCTGGAAGAATGGATGTTCCAGTTGATAAGGCGTTTTGATTAATTATCTCAATCAGTTCATTAATGAAGTCTTCACAACCTGATCCGCTTTGCCGAAGGAGGCTTAGCTATGTTGCTCCCGTGAGTGTTGTTGCAGTCACGCTGGCATTGCTTCTCATTTTATCCGCAAGGTTTTATTATTATGTAAAATACCCGAATGTTGACCTGAAAGGCAGGGCCTCTGTGATTATTTACATTCCAACCGGAACAGATTTTAACGGCCTGCTGAGGATACTGAAAGAAAAGTCGTTATTGAAGAATGAGCAAAGTTTCATTTTTACAGCCGAAAGGAAGCATTACATTAAGCGTGTTAAAGCAGGGAAATACAGGATACATGACGGGATCAGCAACAATGAGCTTGTTTCCCAGCTGAGGATGGGACGGCAGGAGCCTGTTCACCTTAGTTTTCAGGGTGCTAGGAATACCGCCGAGCTTGCAGGGCGGTTAGGGCACCAGGTTGAAGCTGATTCAGCCAGTCTTATGAAATTATTCCTCGACAGCAGTTTCCTTTATAAATACGGGATCAACAGGTACAATGTATTTGTGCTTTTTATCCCGAACACTTACCAGGTTCTCTGGAACACCTCGGCAACCCAGCTCATAGAGAAAATGAGCTCGGAGCAGAAAGCTTTCTGGAATGCAAAACGAAGGAAACAGCTTGAAGTAAACGGGATGGACATCCGGGAGGTGGTAACCATTGCATCCATTGTTGAGAAAGAGACGAATAAAGATTTTGAGAAACCTGATATTGCGGGGGTATATGTAAACAGGCTGCGGAAAGGATGGCCGTTGCAGGCTGATCCCACTGTAATCTATGCATGGCAGGATTACAGCATAAAAAGGCTTACAGAGAAACACCTTAAAATACAATCAGTATATAATACCTATCTGCATACAGGGCTTCCGCCCGGCCCGATCTGCATCCCTTCGATCAGCACCATTGACGCTGTGCTGAATTACAGGAACCACCCTTATATGTATTTCTGTGCAAAGGAGGACCTTTCGGGGTCCCATAATTTTGCTGTAAGCCTTGCCGAACATGGCAGGAATGCAAAAAAGTATCAGAAAGCCCTGGACCAGATGAAAATCAAATAATCAGCATAAACGATCTGCCTGATGCGATGCCGCCTGCTCCTGTTCGGATTGTTATTGACCCTTGCATCTTTCGGGCAGGACAGCCTTAAATACCATTCCCTGAGAACGGATTCAGCCGGGATCAATAAAGGCCGCCTCATCGGGGTTTTATCGGTACAGGGAGCCCTGTATTTCGGAAGCCTTTCGGGACTTTATTTCGCGTGGTATAAGGGATATCCCCAGTCATCTTTCCACTTGTTCAACGACAATAATGAATGGTTGCAAATGGATAAATGCGGCCATGCTTTTTCGACTTATTACGAAAGCATGATATTTAATTATTCTTACCGTTGGGCCGGGCTTGGGAACACGGCATCGGCCTGGTACGGGGGCCTGCTTGCCCTGGCCTACCAGCTGAACATTGAGATACTCGACGGTTTCTCATCGGCATGGGGGTTTTCGATCGGAGATTTAACAGCAAACACCCTGGGGGCGGCGATGTTTGTAAGCCAGCAACTCATTTGGCATCAGCAGCGATTCTGTTTGAAGGCCTCGTTTCATCAGACGTCTTATCCTGCATACAGGCCGGACCTCCTTGGGGCAAATATAATGACTCAGATATTAAAGGATTATAACGGGAATAGCTTCTGGCTGTCGGGCAATATCAGCTCCTTTCTTCCAAAACACAGCCGTTTTCCGAAATGGCTTAATATAGCTGTTGGGTACGGGGCCGGGGGGATGACAGGTGCTTCGGCAAATACTTCAGCTCCCACTCCGGAGTCACCCGGGCGATACCGCCGTTTCCTGATCTCGGTGGATGTTGACCTAACGCGTATACCTACCCGCTCAAAATTGCTCAAAGCTGTTTTTACAGTCCTCAGTTTCATAAAGATACCTGCACCTGCAATCGAATATAACACCCTTGGAAAATTCAGGTTCTATCCACTGTATTATTAATTTTTCTTTGTAACTTTACTCTTTGATTAAACACAGCTTTTATGGAAGTGAACGATTCCAATTCAGCCCCCCGGGGAAATCCGGTAAACGATCCGTTGTACCAGCAGAATCTGCCGAATTCAAACACAATACTTGTAATGGGCATCCTTTCTATTGTCTTTTGCTGGTGGAAGCTGGTTTCATTTGTAGGCATAGTCCTGGGTATCATCACTATCGTACTGGCAAAAAGGGAAATTGCAGTATTTAATTCAGCTCCCCAGAATTATACTATCAGTTCCCTGAACAACGTGAAAACAGGAAGAACATGCGCAATTATAGGGCTTATTATTTCTGTTTTGATTTTCGTGCTGGTTTCCCTCTTTCTCATTGGTTTTCTGGCGACACTGCCTTTTTGGGGAATGATCAGGTAACCATGAAAATACTTCCTGTTGAAAAGATACGTGAGGCAGACGCATACACCATTGCCAATGAGCCTATTGCCGACATCGACCTGATGGAGAGGGCAGCATCAGCCTGTTTTTCATGGATTACCGGGAAACTGAGTTCAAAGAAATCAATTTTTGTCTTTGCAGGAACCGGCAATAACGGGGGCGATGGACTGGCTATAGCTAGGATGCTGCATCTGAAACATTTTCAGGTTCTTGTTTACATGGTCGGACCTGAAAAGAACCTTTCCCCATCCTGCCGCAAAAATTTCGACCGTTTTCAAACTATTGCCCCCGGGAACATCCGGTTTCTGAACGAGGGAGACCTTATGCCCGAAATCTGCGATGGAGACCTTGTGATTGACAGTCTCTTCGGCAGCGGTTTAACCCGCCCGGCCGGGGGATTCACTGCAGCTGTCATCAGGCATATCAACGAAAGCAAAGCCCTCATTATTTCAATAGATGTCCCGTCGGGACTGTTTTGCGACTCTTCTTACAAAACTGTTGAGAAACCGGTAGTTCTCCAGGCTGATTACACCCTTTCATTTTCTCCTCCCAAACTGGCATTTTTCTTCCCGGAGAATGATATTTACCTGGGGGAATGGCATTTGCTCGATATAGGCATTTCAGGGGAATTTATAGAGCAAGCTGTTGTTAAGAATTATTTGATTGACAGCCAGATGCTTGAGCCGAAGCTGATCAGAAGGCATAAATTTGACCACAAGGGAACCTTCGGGCATGCCCTGCTTATCTGTGGCGGCTATGGCAAGATGGGAGCTGCGGTGCTTGCCTCCAATGCAGCCTTGCGATCGGGGGCCGGACTTGTCACGGTTCATGCGCCTTCGTCAGGGTTCCCCATACTGCAGACTTCCGCCCCGGAAGCATTGATGAGCATCGACAGGAATGAAAGGCTTGTAAGCATGCTGCCCGACCTTTCGCCCTATACCGCAATCGGCATAGGATGTGGCCTGGGGATGGACGAACAGACACAAAAGTCCCTCAAGTTGCTGATCCAGGAAGCCGGCCAGCCGATAGTCTTCGATGCCGACGCAATAAATATTATTGCAGAAAACAAAACCTGGCTGGGTTTTATACCGAAACAGAGTATTTTCACGCCCCATCCAAAGGAATTTCAAAGGCTTACCGGCAGGCACAAGGATGATTTTGACCGAATGCAGATGCAACGTGAGTTTTCATTCCGCCACCAGGCCTATGTTGTCCTGAAAGGTGCCAATACCGCAATCACAACCCCTGAAGGGGAATGTTACTTCAATTCCACGGGAAATCCCGGGATGGCCACCGGCGGCAGCGGGGATGTTCTTACAGGATTGATCACAGGATTGAAAGCCCAGGGTTATTCATCCCTGGATGCCTGCCTCCTGGGGGTATTTCTCCATGGCCGTGCAGGGGATATCGCCTGTATGGAAACCGGGGAGGAAGCCCTGACCGCAGGAGATATAATCAAGTATATTGGTAAAGCATTTCAAACACTATATGGAAAACTTTGAGAGAGAATCATTAGTGAACATGGTTGTTGCACCGTATGTTCAAAAAGCCACTGCACTCCGGGGGATCAAACGTCATGTCGGCGGGAACCAGTTCAGGCATGCCCTCAGCACATATGCCATCCTGATCGATTATCATTATGTGGACCATGTGCTGCTCAAAGCATCTGTTATACATGATCTTTTTGAAGATGTAAAATGTGTTTCGCGTGACGAGATAATAAACCTGGACGTGGACGGTCCGGCCGTGCTGGTATTGGTTCTGGAGGTTACCCGTATGAAGGAAGAAACAAAGGACCAGTACCTTGAAAGGTTACTGCTGAAAGGCAGTGAAAACGCAAAAACGCTTAAATGTGCCGACCGTATAAGCAACCTGACCGACCTGCATCCCGATATTTTCGACAAGGAGTTTATCCGCCGATATCTTGATGAAACAAAGAAATGGGTTATCCCGATGGCTGAGCAGGTAAACCGGAATATGTTATATGAACTGGAAGATCTTCTTCACCGGAGGGAAGCGCTGCTGAGATTTACAGCTTTAGGCTGGCCATTCCACAAAAAATGATCAGGCCAGGATTGCCTCCCCCAATACATCCTCTTCGACTTTCAGGTTATCGATAATAAAATTCTGGCGTTCGGGTGTATTTTTCCCCATATAAAAATTCAGGACCTCCTGGAAGGATGAATCTTTTGTGAGAATTACAGGGTCAAGGCGCATATTCGCTCCAATAAAATATTTAAACTCATCGGGAGAGATTTCGCCCAGGCCTTTGAAACGTGTGATCTCGGGGTTTCCGCCCAACTTTTCCATAGCCGACTTTTTCTCTTCCTCGGAGTAGCAATAGATCGTCTTTTGTTTGTTTCTCACCCTGAAAAGCGGTGTTTGCAAAATAAAAAGATGGTTATTCCTGACGAGGTCAGGATAAAATTGCAGAAAAAACGTCAGCATCAGCAGCCTGATATGCATCCCGTCCACATCGGCATCAGTTGCCACCACTACATAGTTATAACGAAGGTTTTCAAGTCCTTCTTCGATATTTAATGCAGACTGCAGCAGGTTAAACTCTTCGTTCTCGTATACCACCCTTTTGCTGAGCCCAAAGCAGTTCAGTGGCTTGCCTTTCAGGCTGAACACAGCCTGGGTATTGACATCCCGAGCCTTCGTGATTGAACCGCTGGCGGAGTCCCCTTCAGTGATAAAAATCGTGGATTCGTACCTGCGGTCATCATGGTTGTTATAGTGGATACGGCAGTCCCTCAGCTTTTTATTATGAAGGCTTACTTTCTTTACACTTTCCTTGGCGATCTTTTTGATATTGGCCCATTCCTTGCGTTCTTTCTCCGATTGAAGAATTTTCCGGAGGAGCGCCTCCGCCGTATCGGTGTTCATATAAAGGTAATTGTCAAGATGTTTCTTGACAATATCCATGATGTAGTTCCTGATGGTCTGTCCGTCGGGTTCAATATACAGTGATCCCAGTTTCGTTTTGGTTTGGGATTCAAATACAGGATCCTGCACTTTGATGCTCAATGCGACAATCAATGAAGCTTTTATATCATTCGTATCAAAGTCCTTCTTGTAGAACTCCCGTATTGTTTTTACGAGGGCTTCGCGGAATGCGGCCTGGTGTGTACCTCCCTGCGTGGTATGCTGCCCGTTAACAAAAGAGTAATACTCTTCGCCATACATTTCGCAATGGGTAAAGGCAAATTCAAAATCCCCTTCCGTCAGGTGGACTACAGGGTATAATTTCGGTGTATCAATATAAGAATTGAGGAGATCCAGAAGGCCGTTCTGGGAATAATACCGTTCCCCGTTAAAGATCAGGGTAAGGCCATTATTCAGGAACGCGTAGTTCCATAGCATTTTCTGTATGTAGTCGGGGATGAAATGATATTTCCCGAACAGGTCCTCGTCGGGTGTGAAGGTAACTATGGTCCCGGCCCTCAGGTCGCAGTGTTTTTCTTTTTCATCATGGGTGAGTTCACCCTGTGAAAACTCAATGATCCTGGTGAGGCCGTCGCGTATGGCCTGAACCCTGAAAAAAGATGAGAGCCCATTGACTGCCTTGGCTCCCACACCGTTGAGCCCTACCGCTTTTTTAAAGACCTTGGAATCGTATTTTGCACCTGTATTGATCTTTGAAACGCATTCAACCAGTTTGCCAAGGGGGATGCCTCTCCCGTAATCGCGAACGCAAACCTGCTGGTCTTTGATGGTTATTTCAATTGTTTTGCCATAACCCATAACATATTCGTCGATGGCGTTATCAACGATTTCCTTGATAAGGACATAAATCCCGTCATCGGGGGAGGAACCGTCACCCAGTTTGCCAATATACATACCCGGGCGGAGGCGGATGTGTTCTTTCCACTCCAGGGACCTTATACTGTCTTCATTATAGGCTTCTTCCTTAAACATGTTCAGGGTTTGAAAAATCAAAAAAGCACCCGCCGGTTCAAGCCCGGGATGCCCTGGCCTGAATTTCTTACGGCCGCGACAAATATAAAGTAAACTCAGGGGCCGCCTTGACGGATTTTCCAAATATTATGCGAAAGTTATTCACAGGAGCAGGGATTTCCTTTATTTTGCAGACAGTAACAATATTATCCCGAAAAAGCTATGGAACTAGTCAAGCAGGAAATAAAAGAGATGATCGGGTGGATCACGCTCAATCATGATGCCAAAAGGAATGCCTTAAGCCGCGATCTTCTGAATGAGTTGCTGGAAGCCTTGCATGAAATGGAACAGAAAAAGGTAAGGGTTATTATCCTCAGGGCGAACAAAGGGGCCAAGGTATGGTCGTCGGGCTTTAACATCGACGAATTGCCCCGCGACGGCAGCGACCCCCTGGCCTATGACAACCCATTGCAAAAGGTAATACGGTCCATCATGAGGATCCCCATACCCGTGATTGCAATGGCTGAAGGAAGCATATGGGGAGGAGCCTGCAATGTTGCAATTATATGCGATATCGTTATCGGGACCAAAGACACATGCCTTGCGATAACCCCTGCGAAGATCGGGGTGCCCTACAACACTTCCGGGATACTGCAGTTCCTTGATATCATGGGTTCCCATATTGCGAAGGAGATGTTCTTTACGGCAGACCCGATATCGGCCGAAAAGGCACACAGCCTGGGGATCATCAATCATATTGTAGGGCCTGAAGAACTTGAGGATTTCACGATAAAGATTGCCAACCGCATCATTGCCAATTCCCCCCTGAGTATCCAGGTCATTAAAGAGCAGCTGAATATTTTGGGGAATTCCCTTCCCATATCGCCTTCGGTGTTTGAACATATCGACATGCTGAGGGGGAAAGCCGGCACAAGTACCGATTATATCGAAGGGATCAGGTCATTTTATGAAAAGAGGAAGCCGGTGTTTATAGGTGAGTGACAGATCATTTTCAGGATTTTACCGATAAGGGTTTTGCCCGGTTGTATTATCGTATATTTTTGCCCGAAATCTGTAAAACATGAAAAAAACCTTACTATTAACGACCTGCATATTTGCAGCAAGTCCTTTTATGAATGCAGCGAAGTTGCTTGTCCCTTCACAATATACCAAAATACAGGCAGCGATTGACGCAGCATCTGTTCATGACACGGTTCTGGTTTCACCTGGAACCTATTTCGAAAACATCAATTTCAGGGCAAAGGGCATAGTACTGGCCAGTACATTCATCCTGACCCGGGATACCGCAACCATTGACGCTACCGTGATCAACGGGAGCCAGCCCGCTATACCTGATTCTGCAAGTTGTGTTCTCATTGCGAGTAAAGTCGCGTCAACCATGGCTGATACTAGTGCATGCATTATCGGTTTTAAAATTACGGGAGGTACAGGCACGAAATGGAATGATGAGCACAACCCGGGAAATATATACAGGGAAGGCGGCGGGATACTGGTTCAATATCTTTCACCCAGGATACTCCATAACCATATAACCCATAATCAGGCTACAAGCATGAGCGGGGGCATGGCCAGTGCCGGCGGGGGGGCGATACGATGCGGTGACAGCAACCCATTGATACAGAACAATCTTATCGACAACAACCAGGGCAGGTATGGAGCCGGTATTGTATTCAATTATTGCGGGTGCACATTAAGGAACAACCTGATAGCCCATAATTCGGGCGGGCAGGATTTCGGTGGAAGCGGTGTTTGGCTTCTTGGGGAAAATTCCCTGGGATTACCCCGAAATGTTGTCAACAACACTATCATTTTCAACTATTCGACAGGACCCGGTGGCGGCATCTGGGCGCTTAACACAAGCGCAACAATCAACAACAATATCCTCTGGGGCAATACAGCTTCCACCGGAAAGCAGATATACTCAGGGGCAAGCACTCTTACAGTAACCTGTAATGACGTGCAGGACGGATATGCCGGAGCCGGAAATATCAAAGAAAATCCTGAATTCGATATCATCAATTATTTTCTTTCGGGCATCTCCCCATGCATCGATAAAGGGGATTCTTCAGCTGTTTTCAATGACAACCCGGATCCCCTGGACCCATCATCGGCAAAGTTCCCTTCCAAAGGGAGCCTGCGCAATGACATGGGAGCTTACGGCGGGCCGAAAGCCAGCCTGCTTTCATCGCTGAGCACCCTATGGACCAGTGCAGGCCCCGCAACAAACCAGGGGCCATTGCCTGAAATCCTCATCATGCCGAACCCGGTGAGGGATGCCGCCGAAATTGTCATGCATAACCTGAACGAAAATGCCTTAAGCACTGAATTGTTCGATATTACCGGGCATCCAGTAAGACATATGTCCCCCGAATCATTTTCCCCCGACGAATACAGGATCAGGTTCCTGAGGGGGAATCTTTCATCGGGAAATTATTTGCTTGTCCTGACTTCCGATAACCATGTGCTGGCCAGGAAATCACTCACAATCAATTAAGGCCGGCAGCATCAGTTTTCCAGGTAATATTCCTGATCTCAGAGAGAAGCAATCTGATCTCGGCCGGTGTTAACAGAAAATCCCTGGGTTTCAGACGGCTCATCCGCGTAAAAACAATAAACTGATATATTGTTGATGCAATATACGAGACGGATGCGGTAATGGAAGCTCCGATAATACCGTATTTCGGGACGAGAAGCAAGCCAAGGCCAAGGGTAAAGACCAATCCGATTGCCGAACTGATAGTATTATGGTAAGGCTTATTGATGCCTGAAAAGAAGTGGCTCAGGATCATACCGAAACTCAGGGCTATAATGCCGACCCCCAGGCAGGCAATGACTGTTCTTATCATCCCGAATTCAGGTCCGAATATCATCCTGAAAACAACTTCGGGCAGGGCAACAAGGCAAATGACTGCTGCTGAGGTCACCACAATGGTTATTTTCGAAAGGGTAAGTGTAAGCTTAACGCTGTAATCAAAATCCATGGCGTTGGATATTCTTGTGAACTGCACCATGGCAAGGCTGCGGCTGATTATCCAGAGGCCTTCCGAAATACTGAACCCCAGTCCCATGACCCCGAGAGCTGCCCTGCCGAACCAGAAATCAACCATATAATACCCGATACGGTAATTCATCAGCTGGAAGATGTTGGCAAACTGGGAATATGTGCCAAAGCGGAACATGGCGCGGAATATCGGTTTCAGACCGTTTAAAGGTTCGATCTTCAGGAATTTCAACAGGGGGAAAAAACTGAATAAAAACGAGACCAGGTAGGAGATCAGGATAGCCCAGTAATAGGCCATCACGGTCCTGACATGGAACAGGAATACAGCGGACACAAGGCAGATGATCAGAACGATGATCTGGAGTACGGTTAAAATATTATACGCTTCAACCTTTTCTTTTCCCAGCAGCAGCATGTAGTTAGCCGAAGTAAATGACATCACGAAGGCAAGGGCCAGCACTTCGGGGAAGTATCCGTGCGGTATTACTTCAAGGTGCCTCGACAGTGTACCTGTATAATAGAATAATAAGGTACTGATAACTGTTATCCCGAAGGTCCAGGCATAACTGGAAACGAATAGCTTGAAAAAGCCTGCCCTGGGGGTCATATAAACCAGGGCCCCGCCGCCGATGAAATTGTTAAACAGCTGGATATAGGTGACTGAGAGAGTGATCAGGAAAATGGTGCCCACATTTGCAGCTCCAAGGAAGCGTGCATTAAGGACACTGATAAGAAGTGTAAGGAATGCACTGATTACGCGGGTCCCAATAGTACCAATGATCTTTCTGAACATCCGGGATGCTAGTGTTTCCTGAATTTATGCCGGGTCTGGCGGCCAAAGTGAGAAAAATTGAATTTTGTGCGTTTGGCATCGACGAGGGTGTAACGTCCAAGCCCGGAAACTGTATGGAATCCCTGGGAATACCTGCAATCCTTTATAGGCCCTAAAAATTTAACCACCTCTTCCTCGAATTCAGTCTCGGAGAGCTTAATAATCCTGTTTATGGCCACCCTTTTCCCATAGGTTTCGGAACAGTCCTGGGACGGCCTGAAAAGTTCCCCTTCGTTGATAAAAGGCAATCCTGCCGGCCTTGAGGACCTGACGTCCATTTTGACAGGGTTTAAGGGATGAGGTTTATATTCCCCGCTGAGCTCATCCGCAAAATAAATATAAAGATGCGTATTGGAATACTTCCTCAGGGTGAAGAAAAGCCACCATTTATCGTTATGATTTATCAATGTAGGGTCAACCGCATCGATATGATCAAGAAGAACATGGTCTTCAACAAAAATACCTTCGGAGTAATTGCGTTTGTACAATCCGATATAACCATAACGGTAGGATTCAGGGAGGCAGTAAATGCTCTCCCCGTAAACAAAAATAAAGGGGTATGACAGGTGTTCTTTGGTCTCGATGGATTTCAGGGGCACTGAAAATGTTTTTGATAGAGGATCAAAAACGGCCTCGGAGATGTTGGCTTTATTTTCGGCATAAGAATAATCTTCCATAAGGATGTGAACCTTATTTTCTTCAATAAATCCGCCGGGATCAGCAAAGTAATTCCCCGAACTCCTCTCCCTCATCCACAGTACATCATCACCAACCAAAGGATTCTCAGAGAATGCAATTTCCTGAACAGAGCGGTTTATTATGCCGATATTCCATCGCTCAGCCCTGAACAGGTCATTCCAGTAGAAATTCATCCTGTTTTTAAGGAGCTTTAAAAGGAAGACCATCATTTTCGCATTTCCCGGGACTTTATAAACCGGGGCCGTTGTTTGAGAAGGAGGACCAGGATTAAACCCTAAGGTCATGATCTGGTTCGCCAAATCGGCCGGCCAGGCAGAAGAAGTCAGTAATAAAACATCCAGGTTGGTCCTGTAGGAATGAAACAGGGTTTTCATCCAGGCCTTCTTTAAAACCACGCCGGCGTCGAGCTTCCCGGTCAACTGCTGCATCATTGCGCCGCTTACAGGGTCATTCTTATAAACAGGCCAGAATCCCGGGGGGCCCCCGCGGTATTTCATTTCATCGTCATGATGAAAGGACCACACCCCGTACTTAGCCGCATACAGTATTTCGCCGCGGATAATATTAAATCCGAAACGGAGGATGAAATCAAGATTTGCAGATTTTATTGCCGAAAGATCGGTATCGGTGAAAAATTCAGAAAAATTGTCTTCGGTAACAGTGCATATCCTGCGGGAAACATTACGGAGTTCCGTCTCCATTTCAACCGGGGCTTTCTGTTCCGACTTGAACAACAGCCTGTGGCTGGCCCTCCAAAGCAGTGAATATTTCTGTGTTTTTGAAATGGGTTTGGATTCCGGCTGCGGATAGGCAACCCTGGCATCTATAATAAGCAGGGAGGGAGTATGGCCATTTTCAACAAGCAGCCTGACAGCTTCAGCCTGCCATTTCTGAAACGATGTGCCGGAGCACATAATACCGAATTTTAATCCTTCTGACATGCACAGATTATTTCGTAGTAAACAGAAGAAAGATTTTCTGAAATGGTTTCTTCAGAGAACGTACCGGAAACTGTTTCATGCAGTTTGCCAATTTCAAAGGTAGGATAATAATTCAGCATTTGATCCACCGCTTTAACAATTTGATCAACATCGGATTGTTGAATAAGTATCCCGTTATTTTTATTGATAACCGATGGCGCAATCCCCGTCCCTGTTGAAACAACCGGAAGTCCGCAAGCCAGGGCCTCTATAACTACAGTTCCGAAAGTTTCATAGTGGCTGGTCTGGACCAGGAAGGAAGAAGACTGGTAGATACTGATCAGTTCGGCACCCTCTTTAAGGCCGGTAAATTCTGTTTGCGGATATCTTAATCCCAGTTTATACGCATGGCCGGTCATGGCAAGCCTGTCGGGCCCCTCACCAACCAGCAGCACATTGAAATCTTTCCTGCGTGAGTAAAGCTCAGCCATTGCATCAAGGAATGCTGTTATATTCTTGGATTTATCTTCAAAACAGGACACATGGAGAATGACCGCTTTCGCAGCCGGAGATTTTGCTGCAGGAGGGATATATAAGCCGGTATCCACAACATTGGGGACCACAAAGGTTTTCGGGTGCTCCAATCCGGAAGCTTTCATTGCCTCCGCAAGGGAACCGCTAACTGCGATAAGCCCGCCGGCCTTTTTAAGAAGTAAGCGGGTCATCCATTTTCTGATTACCCCCCGGTACGTCCCGTTCTCAGGAAAATATCTCGACCAGTGTTCTGAGACCACATAGGGTTTGTGCTGTTTCCCTGCCATAAACCATGCAAAGAAAATTTCACGGGTAAAAATATGCCCGTGAACTATATCCACCCCGAACGGCATAAAACTCATATAGCCCAGATGATGGGCCCTCACGTAGCGGAGAACATTGATCAGTTTTGACAGTATGGGGATGCCCCCGGATGTTTTATAATAAACCCTGCAAACCTGCACGGAATTTTCTTCGGAATGGACTACTTCGAAATTTTTGCCGGATGAAGGATCCGGGAAAACCGCGATAACCATGACCGAATGCCTTTTTGCCAGGGCCTCGGCCTGCCTTTTGATGAACAGGCCTGGCATAGGGTCAAGGCGGCCCGGATACCAACGGGGTACGAATAATATTTTTAACGGTTTGCCCACCTGCCCTGAGTTTGAACCTGAAGTATGCTAGCTTATGTTAAACTGTTCATTTATTATACTGATCGCGTTGCTGAGGCGGTCCCGGCCATAGCCCCTGACTATAAAAAACGGGAAGCCCCTTGCTGTTAATTCATTGCAATATAACTCAAAAAGTTCTTTCCTCCTGCCCGGGTGTTCCCTAAGCGGGTCAAATTCCCAGGGCAGGTCGATATCACATAAGAGGTAAAGATCGTAAACATGCCTCTCAACCTGACCTGAGATCCAGGGATGGCACCTTCCGTATTTAACTTCGCTCCATATCTTGGTTACAACAAATTCAGTATCGCAGAAAATAAACCCGGAAGCTTTCCGAAGGGCCTCTGTTTCCCGTTCAAGCTGGCCCCGGGCAATGGCAAGTATATCCTCTTCCCTGTATGCCGGCCCGTTCAGTTCAAGGTATTCCCGGGCATATTCGGGAACCCAGACCGTCCCGTACTGAACGGCCAGTTGCCCGGCAAGCATTGATTTGCCGGTGGATTCAGGGCCTGTGATTGCTATCTTCCTGAGCTTGCCGGTCAAATCAGTAAGTTTGTGTGCCTTTGACTTTATATTTCCACTCCATCCAGCCCAGGGATGCAATAATAGTGAACACGAAGTACTGGAAGCCGATAAAATACCATTTGAGTATAATGCAAAGCACTATCATGATCACATCACCGATGATCCAGAGTATCCAGTGCTGAATCTTTTTCCTGGCCATGAGCCACATGGCAACTGCATACAGTGCCGATGTGAATGCATCGGAAACCACGTATTTATTATCGGGCATCTTTCCGAGCAGGTACCACAAGCCCAGGAACAGTATTATGATCAGGGCCGAGTAAAAGAACATTTCTTTGAGGCTGCAGGATGTGATCACGAGCGGGCCGCCGTCGCCGGGTTTCCTGATCCAGTTGTACCAGCCGTAGATCTGCATTATAAAGTAGAACACATTGATGCCTGCATTTGCAAAAAGCCTGCCGTTAAAATAAATCCAGGCCGACAGAAGCACATTAACCGCTCCGATGGGAAACGCCCAAACGTTTTCCTTCTTGACCAGCCACACACTGACCAGCCCGAACAGCACTGCTGTCAATTCGATAAGGGAAGTCTGGAAAAGTCCGAAATTGATTAAAAAATCCTGATTCACCGCGCAAAGGTAAATTAATACAGCGGTTTGCAAATCAGAAAAGACTAATTTTGCATTCAGTAAGGATGATGTTAGAGTATGTTCCATGTTTTTCACACCCAGCTGCCGTTCATAGTCAACCTGCTGATTCTTTTACTCGCGGCCAAGATCCTGGGTGAACTCTCCGAACGCCTTGGCCAGCCTGCAATGATAGGCGAAGTGCTTGCCGGTGTGATCCTGGGTCCTTCCCTTTTCAATATCATTCCTGTTGTAGGTGACATCAAACCCATTGCCGACCTGGGAGTGTTCCTGCTTATTTTCATGGCCGGGATGGAAATTGAGGCGGAAGAGATCAGGAATTCGATCCGGGGGAGAAATTTCTGGATCGCCCTGCTGGGGTTCCTGATCCCCCTGGGAAGCGGCCTGCTTATCGGGCATCTCTTTCATTTCAGCAATATTTTCACAATATTCCTCGGTCTCTGTATTGCCATAACTGCACTTCCCGTTAGTATCCGCATCCTCATGGACCTCGGCAAGCTGCAAACCGACGTCGGTCAAAGAATAATTTCGGCAGCCATTTTTAACGATATCATCTCCCTGATGGTACTCGGTGTCATCCTCGATTACAACGGCACCTCGGGTACCCTTAGGGACGTAACCTTCTCGATACTTTTTACAAGCGGCAAGGTGGTGTTTTTCATATTCTTCCTGGTTGCTGCATACAGGCTTATCGGCATTTCAAAGAAAAGGGTAAGCACCCTCAATCCCAAGATGGAAAGTTTCCTCCGTTACCTCAAAGGGAAGGAGTCGATGTTTGCCATGGTCATTCTGTTCGTCCTGATCTTCGCAAGCATTGCCGATCTGCTGGGGCTTCATTTTATTGTAGGGGCGTTTTTCGGGGCTATGCTGTTCCCCAGGGACCTGTTCCATAAATCAGAGTTTGAACAGGTGAAGCATTCCACTGCAAGTTTCACCATGGGTTTTCTCGCACCCATCTTTTTTGCCATCATGGGAGTCCAGTTTGATGCCAGCGCCCTCACCAACGGTTTGCTGCTCACAGTCGTTTTGATAGCATCCTTCCTGAGCAAGATCCTCGGTGGTTATTTCGGGTCCAAACTTGCCGGGTTTGACAATCTTAAGTCAATAACCATAGGACTGGGGCTCAATGCCCGCGGCATCATGGAACTGGTCATCGCCAATATTGCCCTCCAGAAAGGCTTCATCGATGTCCCCATCTTTTCGATCCTGGTGGTAATGGCCCTGCTTACAACCCTGATCACGCCATTCCTGCTGAAGGATGCCTTTCTTCGCATAGAGAAAACCGCCGTCCCTTAAGCAGAAAATAAAAAACGACTAACTTTGCCCTTTCTTAATTATTAAACTGAAGCCTATGGAACTGATCAGGCAATTAATTGATTTCGTATTGCATATCGACAAGCACTTGCTTGAAATCGTCAGTAACTACCAGACCTGGGCTTACCTTATCCTTTTCCTCATCATTTTCATGGAGACGGGGCTGGTTATCACCCCTTTCCTGCCAGGTGACTCCCTGCTTTTTGCCGCTGGTACCATTGCTGCGATGCCAGGTGAGCCCCTGCAGATGATGCCCCTGATGATCCTGCTCATCTGCGCTGCCTTCGGGGGCGACAACACCAACTATTTCATAGGCCGGTTCCTCGGCCATAAAGTATACGAGAAGAACTACCGCCTTATCCGCAGGGAATATCTCGATAAAACGCATGCCTTTTATGAAAAACACGGCGGGAAGACCCTTATAATTGCCAGGTTCATGCCTATCATCCGGACCTTTGCCCCTTTTGTAGCAGGCGTGGGCAGCATGACCTACATTAGGTTTATAAGTTTCAGTATTTTCGGGAATGTGCTGTGGGTTATACTGTTCAGCCTGGCCGGTTATTTTTTCGGCAACATCCCGTTCATTAAAGACAACTTCACAGTTGCTATTTTAGCAATCATTTTCATTTCGCTGCTTCCCATGATCGTGGCTTTTCTTCAAAAGATCTTCAGTAAGAAAGCCTGACAAGGATCATTTTCTGGCAAGCACGGCTTTTACCGCGCTGACCACATCAGGGGTGTCGAGGCCGAACTTCTTCATCAGTTCTTCGGGGGTCCCGCTTTCGCCGAAAGTATCCTGAACAGCCACCATTTCCAAGGGCAGCGGGCATTTTCTTGCAAGCAGCTGGGCTATGCTGTCGCCAAGCCCTCCGTTCATCTGATGTTCTTCACAGGTAACGGCACACCTGGTCTTACTCACAGAAGCCAGTACCGCTTCCTCATCCAGGGGTTTTATCGTATGAATGTTGATGACTTCGGATGAGATCCCCTGTTCCTCCAATATACGGCAGGCTTCAAGCGCCTTCCACACCAGGTGGCCTGTTGCAAAGATGCTCACATCGCTGCCTTCGTTGAGCAGCAGGGCTTTCCCGATTTCGAACTTCTGTCCGGCCGGCGTGAAATTGGGAACCTTTGGACGGCCAAACCTGAGGTAAACCGGTCCCTTATGACGGCATACTGCAAGGGTGGCCGCCCTTGTCTGGTTGAAATCACAGGGGTTGATCACGGTCATATTGGGCAGCATCTTCATCATGCCAAGGTCTTCCAGGTTCTGGTGCGTGGCCCCGTCTTCTCCCAGGGTGATCCCGGCATGTGAGGCACATATCTTCACGTTCTTTTCAGAATAGGCGACCGATTGCCTTATCTGGTCATATACCCTGCCGGTCGAAAAATTTGCGAAGGTGCCGGTAAACGGTATCTTCCCCCCTATGGTCAGCCCGGAGGCTATGCAGATCATGTTTGCTTCGGCTATCCCGGTCTGGATGAACCTGTCGGGAAATTCCTTTGCAAAGGCTTCAAGTTTCATTGAAGGGGTAAGATCGGCACAAAGAACCACCACTTCGGGGTTTGTCCTGCCAAGTTCAAGCATTGCTTCCCCAAAACCCGAGCGGGTATCTTTGGAACCGGAATTGGTATATTCAGTCATAATTCGTTTTGTTTTTTCTCCTTAATTCTGCTCACAGCTCACCTATCACTAGTCACCAGTCATTGTTCACTCTTCACTGTTCACTGTTCACTCTTCACTTTAATTCGAATACATCTTTACGTTTGTCGTTTGCCCCGATTCGACTTTAAATGACTTTTCTTCTGTATAGGATGATGAATTTGAATATTTCGGCCTGAATACTACCCTGTAATTTCCAGGTTGCAGGTATAGTGTTTCCTGCTGCTGCTGGTTGTCTTTGAGGTTGTATACCCAGCTGAGTCCTTTTTTCTCTTCTATATAAAGGCTGCCGTACCCGTTGGTCGCCCTTTGAATGACTGCGATCCCCGGGGTCGGTATTTCCACAAACGTGGTATGGCTCTGTGTAACATCCACATCTTTCACAAGGATCCTGGGCAAACAAAGTATTTCGATATCATATTTCCCGACAATGTACTTTTCAACCTGGTCGAACTGCTGAACGTTGAGGGTCTGGGGCTGTCCGGCTTTCCTTATGATACAGGGCAAATATTTCAGGGTGGCATTCCCGCTTGCTTTAAATGTGAGATAGCCCTGGGGGGCGTCAATCCCCACCACGGTATGCTTTCCGGGGGTAAGCTTGACCGAATCTTTCCTGACCTGGGGGATAGTGTGCACAACGATATTGTATGTGGCAAGGGGATCCACGTCGAGGGTATCGGGAAGTCCCTTTGCATTGAGGGAATGAATGAAATTATATTTGATCAGGCCGTTCCTGGTATCATAAAATGTCATTGCCACATTGGTTTCGGTAGGGTCGTCATTCTGGTCAAGCAGATTGACCTGCATTGTGGTGGGGTTCAGGGTGCGGCTTATAATAACTTTCAGGGCATTTGTAAATTCCTTTTCGCTGCTGGCGTCAAAATATGTGCCCACACACTCAAACTGGTCCTTGAAATTTTTCCCCAACCCAACAATAAACGGTTTCAGCGCAATCCCTTTCTGCTGCAGTTCGGCCGAGGCCGCACAGGGGTCCCCCCCGCATTCCTCCAATCCATCGGTGATAAGGATGATCACATTGCGGCAGTGGTCACATGGTGTGAAATCCTTAGCTGAGAGAGAGAGGGAATATGCAATAGGGGTAGTACCGTTAGGGCTAATGACCTTCAGCACATGTTTGATCCTTGCAATATTGTCCTTTGCAAAAGGGACTTCGAGTTTTGAATCGTTGCAGTCCTGGGGCGGAAAAGGTTTTTGATGGCCATAAACCCTGAGCGCCAGCTCAAGGTCGGGGATGTTGCGCAGGCTGTCGAGCAGCCCCGAGAGCAGGCGTGTGGCGATATTGAACTTGGTGTCACTCTGCCATCTACCGTACATGCTCTGGGATGCATCAAAAACAAATAAAATACGTGTGATGGGTTTGGGCTTTTCAGGTTCCTTCCTGGCCTGCCCGAAAGAAACATAAGATGCAACGACCATGCCTGAAATCATGCAGGCCGCTGCAATCCTTAACAGGACCAGCCTCAGTATACGGTTTCCTTTTGCTTTCGGTTGCATGCTTATCAATAATCACCCAGGGTTTCCGGCAGCTGGCTTAAAGCCCTGGCGGCCTGTTCATTTGTTGGAGGGACCCCATGCCACTCATGGTTATCCATCATAAAATCCACTCCGAAACCCATATGCGTATGCATAATGACCAAATTGGGTTTTCCCTGCCCGGTAAGGGATTTTACTTTATTGAGAACGTCCAGTACTTCTGCAATATTATTGCCGTCCATTTCGGTCACCTCCCATCCAAAGGCTTCGAATTTGGCCCTCAGGTTTCCGAGGGGCATCACTTTATCAACAGGGCCGTCAATTTGTTGTCCGTTGTAATCTATTACTGCTATGAGGTTGTCGATCTTTTTCGCAGGAGCGAACATAAGCGCTTCCCAGTTCGAACCTTCCTCAAGTTCCCCGTCCCCGCAAAGAGTATAAACCAGGTGTTTGTCGCCGTTCATTTTTTTTGCGATCGCGGCTCCTATTGAAACCGAAAGGCCCTGGCCAAGCGAACCTGAAGCCATCCTCACCCCCGGGAGTTTTTCGAAAGTTGAAGGGTGCCCTTGCAGACGGCTGCCGAGTTTACGAAGAGTGCCCAATTCCGGAACCGGGAAGAGCCCATACCTTGCCATTACACTGTACCATGCAGGGCACACATGCCCGTTTGAAAGGAAGAAAAGATCCTCATCTTTCCCGTCCATGTCAAATTTCCCGGGATCGGTGCGCATTATCTCAAAGTACAGGACTGTAAGAAAGTCGGCTACCCCCAGTGACCCTCCGGGATGACCCGAGGCGGCCCCGTTGATCATTCGTATAATATCCCTCCTGACTTGTGTGGCAATTCGCTGCAGTTCTTCTGTTGTCGGCATCTCGATAAGTTAATTTGGCTTATTCCGGCCAAAGATATGGGAATCCAATCTGCAAGCCGGGTTGATGTTAATAAAATTGGATAAGATTTAAAGTATCCCACGGCATTTTTAGCTTCTTTTGTTTTGCCCGTACAGCAGGGTACTAATATTTATATTATAATGAAGCACCTGATCTTTTTCCTGACAATATTTTTCCTGGCTGGTCCTGTTGTGCAGGCACAGGGTATACTGAGGTCCGACAGCCTCTGGGCCGACTCGGTCATCAGGAAACTCACACCCGGGGAGAAGATCGCCCAGTTATTCATCTTAAGGGCCTATTCTTACAAGGATTCGACTTACAGGGACAGCCTTGCCGCGGTCGTTTTAAAAAACCAGCCAGGGGGCATTTGTTTCTTCAAGGGGATGCCTTACGCCCAGGCCGTTTTCACCAATAGGCTGCAGGAAATTAGCAAGGTTCCCCTGCTTATCTCTATAGATGCCGAATGGGGCCTCGGTATGAGGCTCGACAGTGCGACCGCTTTCCCAAGGCCCATAACCATCGGAGCCATCTCCAACGATACCCTGATTTACCAGGTGGCATCAAGGATAGCTGCTGATTGCAGGCGGCTCGGCATCCAGATCAACTTCGCACCTGTAGCCGACATTAACTGCAACCCCGATAACCCGGTGATCAATTTCAGGTCGTTTGGTGAAAACAAATACAGGGTTGCGGCCAAAAGCCTGCAATATATGCGTGGGTTGCAGGATAACGGCGTTATGGCCGTTGCCAAACATTTCCCCGGCCATGGGGATACTGATTCCGACTCACACCTGACCCTGCCTGTAATAAGACATTCGAGGGAGAGAATGGACAGCGTTGAACTTTTTCCATTTAAAACGTTAATAAACAATGGTATAAAGGGAATTATGATAGCCCATCTTTACCTCCCCTGCTATGATTCATCGCTGAATGCAGCTTCCACCCTTTCGAAGCCTGTTGTAACCCGGCTCCTGAAAGAGGAACTGGGGTTCAGGGGATTTGTGATCACCGACGCCCTGGACATGCAGGGTGTGGTAAAATACTACAAGCCGGGCGAGATTGAGCTGAAAGCCCTGCAAGCCGGAAATGACATACTACTTCTTCCCAAGCAGGTGGAGGAAGCGATCAGGGTTATCAAAGCCGCTGCCGACAGCAACCTGTTCCCCTGGGCGGAGATTGACAGGAGATGTTTCAGGATATTGATGTTAAAAAGCGGCCTGGGGGCAAGCAACAAGCCTGTGAGCACCCTTAACCTGTATAATGACCTCAATACGAGGGCATCCCTGGCATTGCAGAAAGAAGGCTTTGCCTCGGCCCTGACGGTGGTCAAAAACGAACTCGGGCTCATCCCTTTGATCTCCCTTGACAAAAGGCATATTGCTTACCTGGGGATAGGTGACAGGCCCGGCATGGAGTTCCCGGAAGCTTTAAATTCCTACGCAAAGGTAAGCCCGTTCTTCCTGCCCCGGAAGTTCAGCAGGGCCGAACAGGACAGTGTGCTTGGCAAGCTTAAGAAATTCGATGTTGTCATCATAGGCCTTCACAATATGACCGGCTACCCTGCCGACAGTTTCAACCTCTCGAAACAAACCCTGCACCTGGCCGATACCCTGTCGAAGATCAGCAGGACTGTATTGGTGGTTTTTGGCAATCCTTATTCGTTAAGCCTTCTTCTAAAACCAGTCAGAACGGAATCCATCCTGGTCGCATACCAGGATTTTCCCGTGACCCGGCTGCTTGCCGCCGAGGTGCTTTTCGGCGGGATCAGTTCCCAGGGCCACCTTCCCGTCAGCCCGGCGGGCTTCAGGTATGGTACAGGGGAGGAAACCGATAAAACAAGGATATCCTTTGCAATGCCTGAAGAAACAGGGTTAACTGAAGCATCCCTGGGGATTATCGATTCACTTGCCCTGGACGGGATAGCAAAGGGAGCTTATCCCGGATGCCAGGTGCTGCTTGCAAAAAACGGCAAAGTATTTTATAACAAGGCATTTGGCCATCCGCAGTATAACGATACGATCAATGTGAACACAAACGATTTATACGACATTGCATCGGTAACCAAAATAGCCGCCACCACCCTGGCCGTCATGAAACTGTTTGACCAGGATAAACTAAGCGTTGATGACAGCCTTGGAAAATTCCTGCCTTACCTGGCCGGGTCAAATAAATCGGCTTTGATCATACGCGATGTCATGACCCACCAGGCGGGCCTGCAGTCATGGATCCCTTTTTACAAATCGCATATCAGCCCCGGGGGGCTAAATGAAAAAGTTTTCAGCAGGGATTCGGGCTCGGTCTTTTGTTCAAAAGTAGCCGACAGCCTGTTTATAAGCAAGGCCTGGCAGGATACTGTTTACCGGCAGATCGCCAGGTCGCCCCTGGGGGAAAAAGGGAAATACCTTTACAGCGATCTTGGCTTTTACCTGCTAAGGCAGGTCGTGGAAAAAATAAGCGGGAAACCATTTGATGTGTACCTGGATGAAACCTTTTACGGCCCTCTCGGTCTGCAACATACCTGTTTCAATGCGTACAAACGGTTTGCCAGGGGCATGATAATGCCTACCGAGAACGACACTGAATTCCGCCACCAGCTCATCAGGGGTTACGTTCACGATCCGGGTGCGGCAATGCTCGGGGGTATTTCGGGGCATGCCGGGCTGTTTACCAATGCACTTGAACTGGGAGTGATCATGCAGATGCTCCTGAACCAGGGCAGTTACGGGGGCAAGCAGTTCTTCTCCCCTTCCACGGTAAGGACTTTCACTAGCTGCCAGTTCCCGGGAAGCGGGAACCGCAGGGCCCTGGGATTCGACAAGCCCCTCACGAACTACAAACCTGACAGTCCCACCTGTGAGGGGGCTTCACAGGAAAGCTTCGGTCATAGCGGGTTTACCGGGACTTATACCTGGGCCGACCCTGCGAACGGGCTGGTATACGTTTTTCTCTCCAACCGTGTTTGCCCCTCTGCAGCAAACCAGAAACTCAGGGATATGAACATCCGTACAAATATTCAGCAAGCTGCATATGATCTCTTTGAAAAGTTTGGAGTCAAATAATTAACTTTGCAGGCAAACCAAAAAACCAAAACCAAAGATGAAAAAATACCAAACCGCTTTGATCTGGCTGTTTGCCTTCCTTTTTACGGCAGGCCTTGCCGTTTATCAGAAAATGACGGGGCCCACCTACCCTATCCGGAGCAGGCTGCAGCTTGAGTCGGGCCTCATCAGATATAAACTTCCGCGTTCGGGTGAATGCGGGCAGGACATGCCGGTCAGGGTTACGGTTGCCGATACGTCGGTCCACGGCATATTCACTTATAAAAGGTATAAAAGCAATGATGAGTGGACATCTGTGGCCATGATCCGCCAGGGCAGCGAACTTGTTTCGATGATCCCGATGCAGCCGGCAGCAGGCAAAGTCTCATACAAGGTAGCCCTTGTGAAAAACAGCCGGACTTACCCCCTGAATGATGATCATGATGTGGTGCTGAGGTTCAAAGGCAGCGTTCCCCTGTTTGTTTTGATCCTGCATATCATCGCGATATTCGGGGCCATGCTGCTATCGACCGTAACCTGCCTGCAGGCAATATTCAAAGGTAAATTCGTATTGCGTTATATCTGGTTAACCGTGATCTTTTTCTTCGCAGGAGGACTCATACTCGGCCCCATTGTTCAGAAATACGCATTTGATGCCTACTGGACCGGATGGCCGTTCGGGCATGACCTTACCGATAACAAAACGTTTGTGGGACTGGTCTTCTGGATCATCGCGCTGGTGGTGCAGTACTTTAAACCAGGCAACAGGTCGTGGCCGGTGATAGCGGGTATCGTGTTCCTGGTCGTTTTTCTGATCCCTCACAGCGCTCTTGGTTCGGAGATCGATTATACGAAGCAGGACCCGGCGCAGCAAGGCAAATAGCAAGCAAAACTGTCGGGCTACAAATCAGGTTTTTTTCCTGTCAACCCTTATCCTTGCATCCACTGCAAGGATTATTTCTCCTTTACCCAGCAGGGGGTTGAAGTCGAGTTCTGCAATTTCAGGGGCGGCTTCGAGCAAGGCTGAAAGACGCACAATAATGCCGGCAAAAGCTTCTTCGCTTATACCTTTTTGCCCTCTCACACCCTGGATTATTTTATAGCTTTTCAGGTTGCGGATCATGGTGAGGGCTTCATCCTTTGACAGGGGGGAAAGGCCGGCCGATACATCTTTGAGTACTTCGATAAAGATGCCGCCCATGCCGCAGAGTATCATATGCCCGAATTTAGGCTCATATTTTGCCCCTGCAAACAGTTCGGTGCCTGAAAGCATAGGCTGGACAAGCACTGCGGTAGTGTCTTTGACCGTAATCATCCGGTCAAATTCAGCCATAACAGCTGCCTGGTCTTTTATATTCAGCATCACACCGCCCACATCAGATTTATGAACAGGGCCAACGACTTTCATCACGACCGGGAACCCAAGCCTGGCTGCCGCTTTTGCGGCATCTTCCCTGTTTGTAACAACAGCTTCGCCTGCCCTTGGGATGCCGCAGGCATCCATCAGAGTCTGGATTGCGGAAGGCGGCAGGTAACCGTCGGGTGCAGCATCTATGATGTTACGGATCACATCGGTTCTCACAGGCGGAAGTTCCGCATCGGCGGGAGCAGGCCCGGGGGTATAATAGACCCTTGAAAGTGCTTTTCCGAAGGTCACTTCATCGGGAAAAAATGTCTTCCCTCTTTGAATAAAATCTGTGATTTCAGCACTGGCTGTCATTACGGAAGGAAGGATGGGAAAGATCGGTTTACGGGATGTCATCATTTTTTCATCGATGACCTTGTAAACATCAAATACTTCAGTAAGGCCCGGGGTGCCGAAGATCACTGCCATCCCGTCAATTTCATTAAATTTTTTATCACAATAATCGATGATGGTGCCCAGCTGTCCGGCTGTCCCCGTAGCCAGGAAATCGATCGGGTTGGCAACCGATGAACCCGGGAAAAGCTGGGCAAGGAGTTCTTTTGCCGTATTATCCTCAATGCGCGGAACCGACAGGCCGTGGTTCGACAAGGCATCGGTAAGCATTACGGCAGGACCGCCGGCATGGGTGATAACAGCTATATTTTTCCCTTTCAGCGGGGGATACATGAAAACCGAAGCGACGCTGATCAGGTCTTCGCGGCCGTAACAACGAACTATCCCGGCTTTGCGGAACAAAGCATCCACCGCCACATCGGGGCTGGCAAGTGCACCGGTATGCGATGAGGCAGCCCTGCTCCCGGCTTCCGAAGACCCGGCTTTGACAGCGGCAATGCGGCAACCTTTCCGTATCAGTGAAGAAGCGTGCTTTAAAAGCATTTGGGGTTTTGAGACATTTTCCAGGTACAGAAGTTTAACCCTTGAACTCTTCTCCGGATCAAAACTTTCGTCAAGAAAGGCAAGGATCTCCTCGGCTCCAACCTGGGCGCTGTTGCCAACCGAGAAGACGTTTGCAAAAGTAAGCCCGTTAGGTATCCCTGCTTCCATTATGAAGCAGGCCGTGGCTCCTGAACCCGAAATAAAGTCACAACCCCTGGGATCGAGTTTCGGGATAGGTTTTGTGAAAATCCCGGCATAGTCAGGAGTAAGGACCCCGATACAATTCGGTCCGATTAAGGTGCCGTTAACATGGTTGACGATAGAAACAAGCTTATCTTCGAGTTGCTTCCCTTCATGGCTTTCCTCGCTGAAACCGGCTGAGAGTATTATAAACGCCCTGGTGTTTTTCTGAAAGGCCAGCAACCCCACAGTTTCAGGAATGAATTTGGCTGCAATGGCAATGATAGCCAGGTCCACATCTGGCAGCTGTGAAGGATCCTGGTAACACCTGATCCCCTGAACTTCCGATTCTTTAGGGTTTGTAACATAAAGCCGGCCCTTGAACCTGCTTTCAATAAGGTTCCTCAGTATCGCACCTCCAGGTTTATGCGTGTCATTGGATCCTCCGACAACAACAATACTTTCGGGATGCAGCAGTGATTTGTTAAGCATATGGAGTGTTATAGGAATTTGACAAAGGGGATAAATGCCGCGGTGTTTTTCTTATATTCTTCCCAATCGGGCCGGCCCTCGTATTTTTTCTCCAGCATGGGTACACCTGAAACAAATCGCAGCAGCAGGGTGATCATGACAGGGCTTATCAGGGTCATCCAGCCGTTTGGCAGGTTCATGGCGTAACAGCCAAAGCCCCACCATACAAGGGCTTCCCCGAAATAATTCGGGTGGCGGCTGATTTCCCACAGGCCCGAAGTTATTATCTTTCCCCGGTTCCCGGGTTTCTTTTTAAAGTTCATAAGCTGGTAATCGGCGACAGCTTCAAACAAAAAACCCGTGCCGAATAAAACCAAACCGAAGGTATCCCAGAATCCAAGCGGCTCTTTAGAGAAAAAATTTATGTAATATACCGGTGAGGCTATGATGAACATAAAAAAGCCCTGTAATAAAAAGATCTGGATATAGCTTCTCAGTATGAAAAATTTCCAGGTCTCCCTCCATTGCCTGTACCTGAAGTCCTCTCCCCTGCCCCGATTCCTTAGAAAAACATGCACCGAGAGCCTGATCCCCCATATAGCGACCAGGGAAGTGACTATCCACTTGCGAAGGTCAGGTTCTGTATCCTGGATAAAGGAATATATTGCTATAAGGATAAAACCAAGGCCCCAGAAAATATCAACGATGGAATTGTCTTTTGCGATCTGCGCAAGCACAAAAACAAAGGACATGTATATCAATATCAGCAGGGCGATTTCTGTAAACATACTATCCTGTATTAATTGGAATTAAGCTGAACCAAAGATAGAAAAATTATTCCAGCATGTAGGAGATGCAAACTATCCCCGGGCCGGTATGAGCAACCAGAACAGGGGATGCATGATCCAGGTAGAGAGGTTTCTTCCCGGTAATCCTTTCCATCTCCAGGGCCAGGTAATTGGCTGTTTCAAGGTTTGATGCATGGGTGATCGCGTATTCCCATATCTTGTTCTTCCTGAGCATCCGCTCAAAATCGCGTACCACTTTACTTATACATCCTTTTTCGGTAAGGGATTTGCTGAACAACACGGCTTTGCCATTCTCATCCAGTGAAATAACCGGCTTAAGGTCCAGCACCCGGGCGATAAAACTCTTCATCGGGCTTACCCTCCCGGTACGGATGATATATTTCAGGGTTTGAACGCTCACCCTGATACCGCTCTTAGGGATCCACTCCCTGATCCTGGCTGAAAGTTCAAAATGGGACATCCCCTCTTCAAGGGCTCTGGCGGCACGTATTAAAATCAGGCCAAGTGCTCCTGTAAGCACCCTGGAATCTATCACTTCAATAGTCTTGCCTGTACGGCCCGCAACTTCCTTCCCTGCGATTTCAGCATTACCGAAGGTCCCGCTGAGCCCGCTTGAAAGATGGACCCCAATAATGTTGTTATAATGCGTGCTCAGGTACTCAAATTTATTCTGAAAGTCTTTAGCCGAAGGCTGGGAGGTGGAGGGACTGATTTCAGATTTTTCCAGCCTCTGGTAGAACTTTTCAGGATTGATTGTAAGGCGGTCGAGAAAATACGTTTCCCCGAAATGCAGGTTCAATGGAACTACATGGATCTGATAGCGATCGGTCAGTTCCCGGGGCAGGTCGCTGGTCGAATCGGTCATTAATGCTATATCCGATTTACGCTCAAGCAGTATATTGTTCTGAAAGATCATGTCATCAACCTTCTGGTAAGTAATCTCACCAAACCTGTGAAGCTGCGACATGACTTCAATGGGATGATCGGTATGGATATGGATCCTCATTTTGCTCCTGGAACCCGCAACTACCAGGGAATCACCTGAATGTTCAAGGAAACCGCGGATCTTTTTAAGGTCAAGGTTCTGCCCGTTGATAAGGGCTTCGGTACAGAAGCGGAAGGTGATAACATCATGCTGTATGTCAACCTCTTCGCCCTCCGACTGATCGGCATGGGCCGTTATAGCTGATTCGGGCTGGCCCATGGTAAAGAAGTCCTTGATCCCTTCGAGAAAATAGACGAAACCCTTGGCTCCTGCATCCACAACATGAGACTTTGCAAGCACTTCGAGTCTTTTTGTCGTCGCAGCCAGAGCTTCAAGAGCCTTATTATACGCTTCTATCAGCAATTTGATAAAATCATCTATCCTGTCCTTGATCTTGTCGAGATGTTCGGCCCATTCCTTTATTACAGTGAGGATTGTTCCTTCCACCGGGTTGGCAATTGCATCGTAAGCGTACGCAACGGCCTTTTTCATACTTTCGGCAAATGATTTGATATCGAGGGTCTGGGCAGAGCTGAGTTCGTTACTGAAGCCGTATAAAAACTGTGCGAAGATGATGCCTGAATTTCCCCTTGCACCGCTGAGGGCGGCATCGGCCATCGCGACAGCAGTCTGTTTCAGGTTATCGGTAGGGATAATCGCATCCATAATGGAACGCATGGTGGAGGCCAGGTTGGTCCCGGTATCAGCATCGGCTACAGGAAAAACGTTGATTTTATTTAACAGCTTCTGCTGCTCGAAAATTCTTTGGGCACCGGCAAGGAAAGAGTGGTAGAGCTGCTTGCCGTCCAATTCCTTTATTTTCTGAGTTATTTCAGTCAATAGCGGGAATTTTTAAATAAGGTGCAAAGGTAATCAAAATCAGGAAAGGTATTTCCGACATTCCTCATTCATCATCCTATCGCAGTGTTTTTAACATTTTTTATGAAAACCGTATTGCTTTAACCGGATTGATCCTGGTAATGATCAGGGAAGGGATGATCAGCATAAGGTAACAGGCAACTACGGATATCAGATTGAGCATCAGGATATTGAAAAGGTCAAGATGCACGGGGACCACAGGGACGTAATAGGATTCCTGGGGCAGGCCTATAAGTCCCCATTGCTGTTGTGCCAGGCAAAGCGTGAACCCTGTAAGATTACCTATACCTATCCCCCACCCCAGTATATACAGCGCATGATAAACAAAGATCTTCCGTATACGGCGGCTGGAGAGCCCCAGGGCTTTCAGCACACCTATCATGGAAGTCCTCTCTAGTATGAGTATCAGCAAAGTGGAGATCATGGTGATAGCAGAGACCGAGATCATGAGGGCAAGGATAATAACCACGTTCATATCCTGCAGGGCAAGCCAGTCAAAGATCTGGGGATAAAGCTGGTAAATGGTGGAAGCATCCAGCTGAAAACCGATCTGGTGGTAAACATATTTCCCCATCTCCTCAATATCCCTGAAATCTTTGAGCACCACTTCAAATCCCCCGATCTGGTTGCTGTTCCATCCGTTGATCTTCTGTATGTGGACCAGGTTACCGATCACGTATAACTTATCGAATTCCTCCAGTCCTGTTTCAAAGATCCCGCTGACCCTGAATTTGCGGCCGACAGTATGTTCCCCATAGATAAAATACATCCTTACCGGGTCATTGACCTTCAGGTTCAGCAAATTGGAAAGGCTTCTGGATATGATCACATCATTTTTCTGAGCGGTATCAGAATAATCAGGGATATTCCCTTCGGCCATCCGTTTACGAAAAAACCCCCAGTTATAATCCTCTCCCACCCCCTTAAGAACGACACCCTGGATCTGGTCGGAAGTCCTAATTATACCTGCCTTGCTCGCATATGCCTGTATATATTTAATCTTCGGATGCATCCGCATGCCCTGGAGGAATGGTTGCCGGCTTTCGACCGGGAAGGGCACAAGGTTTGTATTCTCAGAGAACCTTGTGATCTGGATATGTCCGGTAAATCCGATAACTTTATCGCGGATTTCCTTCTGGAACCCTGTGAGAATGGCTATGGAGACGAACATGATCGTCAGGCTCAGTGAAATAGCGAGGATGGATATCCTGATCACAGGGCGGGAGTAATGCCCCCTGCTGCCTTTAATCATCCTGCGGGCTATGAAGAGATCGGTGTTCAAACAAATTGATTTATCTTTACAAAAATAGAAACTTATTCCATGCTGACCCGAATCAAACCCCAACTTATCCTTGCAGCATTGCTTATTCTTGGGTTCAACCTGACGGCTTTTACCCAGGTAAAACCGGCTGCCTGTCAAACCGGCAGGTATATGAAACTCCTCCACGGCAAGAAAACAGGCGTGGTTGCAAACGCATCTTCCGTTGTAGGGAATACCAATATCGTTGACACGCTTATTAATTCGGGTGTAGACGTGAAAGTGGTTTTCTCACCCGAGCACGGGTTCAAGATGAAGGATGAGGCCGGGCAATTATCAGCCGATTATACTGATCCCGGTTCAGGCCTGAGGACCATAAGCCTTTACGGCCTGAAGAAAAAGCCCGCTGCAATGGACCTGGCAGGGCTCGACATAGTAGTGTTTGACATACAGGATGTGGGGGCTCGCTTTTATACTTATATAAGCACTTTGAGCCTGGTTATGGAAGCCTGTGCCGAGAACCATGTGGCGGTGCTTGTTCTTGACAGGCCGAACCCGAATGCGTTTTATATTGACGGTCCTGTACTTGACATGAAATATAAATCTTTCGTAGGAATGCACCCTGTGCCGGTTGTTTACGGCATGACCATTGGCGAGTATGCAAAGATGGTAAACGGGGAAGGATGGCTCAAAGGAGGGATCAGCTGCGACCTGAGTGTTTTGCCGCTGGAGGGCTATACACACCAGACTGCATGGTTCCCCGGGGCGAAACCCTCACCCAACCTGCCCGATGCAAATTCCATACTGCTTTATCCTTCGCTATGCCTGTTCGAGGGAACGGTGATCAGTGTGGGACGGGGAACGCCAACCCCATTCGAGGTATACGGCCATCCGGGTTTGCAGGGTTACTCATACAGCTTCACACCGGAAGCAATTAAAGGGATGGATTCAAAACCAATGTATAAAGACAAGACCTGTTTCGGTGAAAACCTTCAGCACTATTACGAGCAGCATATGGCCGACAAAGGACGGATCAACCTTTCGTGGCTCATCAGGGCGTTTCATTCCCTTGGGGGCAAGCCCGATTTTTTCAATCCGTATTTTGACCAGCTTGCAGGAACCTCAGCACTCCAGGAGCAGCTGATCAAAGGCATGAAAGAAGAAGATATCCGCAACAGCTGGAAAGCCGGCATTGAGGCATTTAAAAAGATAAGGGCGAGGTATTTGCTGTATCCCTGAGGGGAGTAACCGGGGACCGGGGACTGGGGACTGGTGACTAAGGACCAGGGATTATTGTTTAGTCACTATTCACTGTTCACTATTTACTGTTCACTTCTCCAACCGTCCCGGGTAAACTTTTAGAGCCGCTTCCAGGCATTTCATAGACTCGCGCAGGTCATTCACATTAAGCACATAGCTTATCCGTACTTCATCTATCCCCCGTCCTTTGGTGGAATAAAATCCCGTTCCCGGAGCCAGCATTACGGTTTTTCCTTCGCAATTGAAATCCTGGAGAAGCCATTGGCAGAATTTATCAGAGTCATCGATGGGAAGCCTGGCCATTGCATAAAAAGCCCCTCCGGGATTAGGGCAGAAGCAACCTTTCATTTTATTTATTGACTCCACGACCACATTGCGGCGCTGCAGGTACTCGGCAAGTACTTCTTTAATATATGTATCTGGTGTGCTGATGGCTTCTTCCCCTGCGATCTGTCCGAAGGTCGGCGGGCTCAGCCTTGCCTGGGCGAACTTCATGGCAGTGGACATGACTTCCCTGTTATGGGATATCATCACACCGATCCTGGCTCCGCAAGCACTGTAACGCTTCGAGATGGAATCGAGAAGGACTACGTTCTGTTCTATCCCCTTAAGATTCATTACCGAATAATGTTCCTTACCATCATACACGAATTCACGGTAGACCTCATCGGCGAACAAAAACAGGTCATGTTTCCGAACGATCTCCTTCAGAAGTTCCAGCTCTTCCCTCGAATACAGGTAGCCTGTAGGGTTGTTCGGGTTACAAACCATGATGGCTTTTGTTTTGGGTGTAATGGCCTTTTCAAACGCCGACATTGGGGGAAGGGCGAAGCCGTTTTCGATAACAGAATCTATCGGTTTGACAATCACTCCTGCTGCAACGGAAAAACCGTTATAGTTGGCATAGAAAGGTTCGGGGATGATGATCTCGTCGCCGGGGTTCATACAGGTGAACATGGCAAACATGATCGCTTCGGATCCGCCGGTGGTAACTATCATTTCTTCAGGACTGACCTCTAAGCCGCAATTATGGTAATATTCGGCCAGTTTTTTGCGGTATGAAGGAATCCCGGCCGAATGGCTGTATTCGATTACTTTGAGATCGGTATTCCTGATCTTGTTCATCACATTTTCAGGTGTGGGGATATCGGGTTGCCCTATATTGAGATGGTAAACCCTGATGCCTTTTTTCTTGGCTTCATCGGAGAAGGGAACGAGTTTCCGGATTGGGGAGGGAGGACAAATTTGTCCGCGGTCTGAGATAGTTGGCATGGCTGATGTTTTTGATAAAGCAGCAAAGCCAGCTTTTGGCTGGCTGTACTGGCAGTGATTATCTGATATTTACTTACTGACCGGGGTCGCGCCCTGTTCAGGTTGTTTTTCGGGTGTTGTAGAAACCGGCTTGGCTACTACTGTCCCTTTGATCGTTAACCTTACCGATGTTGACTTGGCATTCGAATTAACTGTGATGGTCTTGTTGATCGGGCCAACGTTATTCGTGTTGTAAGTCACCTTGATCACGTCACTTTTACCAGGGAGTATAGGTTCCTGTGGCCATGAAGAAGTGGTACATCCGCAGGATGTAATTGGTTTGGAAAGGATCAAAGGTTCTTTCCCGGTGTTTGAGAATTTAAATTCACAGGCTCCGTCGGCACCCTGAAAGATTGTGCCGTAATCATGCACCAGTTTCTCAAAAGAAATTTCAGGGGCATTTGGGTTTACCGGTTGCTGCTGGGCTGCATCCTGGGCATTTACTGCAAAAGCAGCGAACATTACGAACAGGACTGAAAGCAAAATTTTCTGCATATTGTATTGATTTGTAGGTTTATGAAATGGAACGCAAAGTTATGAAAAAATATTGTTAAACCGGGCCTGACTCATTAATATTTTATAAAGAGTGTTCAGTATTGTAAAGGTTGCCCGGGAAATGAAGCTGCCTACTTTATACTGTCGAGTATCTCAATCAGCTCTTCCAGTTTAAAAGGCTTGGTGATATAACTGTTTACACCGGCCTTATAACATTTCTCCTCATCATCCTTGTCGGCATTGGCGGTGATGGCACAAATATGAATAGCTTTTTTTGAAGGATCCGACTGTTCGATCTGCCTGATCTCCCGGCTTGCCTGCAGCCCGTCCATTTCAGGCATAAAGATATCCATAACGACCAGGTCATACTTGTTCTTTTTGAACATTTCAACCGCAATTTTTCCATTCTCGGCCACTTCTATATGGTGACCCAGTTTGCTCAGGGTAACCGTAGCAACTTTCTGGTTGATAAGATTGTCCTCGGCAAGCAATATCCTGAGGCTCCTGGTTTCGGTTCTTGGCAGGGGTTTCACTGCAACCTCTGTAACCGGTGCCACAACTTTCTTTGTGATGGTGTTGTAAACAGATGTCCAGAATTCCCCGGGAAGGAACGGACGTTTCAAAACGGAGCCGAATCCCATTTCGGAGATTTTCTTCGGGATGGATGAACCCTGGTAATGAAGCAATAACTTACAAGCCTTTTCCCAGGCCGGGTTTGAAGTGAATGAACCCTGGGCCAGCTTGGCTGCCTCAAGGTCAACGATGACCAGGTCGGCAGGCTTATTGATCTTATTCCTGTGTGAAATTTCCTGCATGCCGTCGGTTAAAGTGATAACATGTTCCACATCGCAGTCCAGCCTGACCAGGTAATCGATCAACACCCTGGCATTGACGGCTGAAGGATCTATTAATAGTATTTTCAGGCCCTTTATTTTCGGATCTGCAACAGGAGGTTCAGAGCCGGGTGACTTTTCAAGTAATACATTAAAGCTGAAAGATGAGCCCCGGGAAGGTGTGCTTTCAACATTTACTTCCCCTTTCATCTTTGCGATCAGGTGCCTGGCTATGGCAAGCCCAAGCCCGCTCCCACCGTATTTCCCGGTCGAAGGGCTTATCCTTGTAAATGAAGTGAAGATCCTCTTCAGGGCTTCTTCGGAAATACCAATGCCGGTATCACTGACCCTGAACTGAACATTAACGGTATCTTCATCCCAGGAAAGGAAATGGGCCTCAATTGTGATCTCCCCGTTCTCGGTAAATTTCACCGCGTTATCGGCAAACACCCTCAATACCTGCGTCAACCTTGCAGGGTCCCCTTTAACGCGCATGGGGATGTTCGGGTCGATGAAAGTGGCCACCTCCAGCCCTTTTTCCGCAGCTTCCGGGACAATTACCGAAATGAGTTCATCCATCAGGTCATAAATGTTGAAGAAAGAACTTGTCAGCTCTATCTGGTCGGCTTCAATCTTTAAAAAGTCCATGATGGTGTTGAATACCGACAGCAGGTTGGTTGCCGAATCAGTGATGATCTCCAGGTATTCCATCTGTTCGGGGGAAAGCTCCGATTGCTTCAATATCTCGGCCATGCCAACAACGCCCGAAAGGGGGGTGAAGATCTCGTGAGCCATAGTGGAGAGGAATGAACTTTTAGCCCTGTTGGCCTCATCGGCTTTTTCAAATTCGGTGAGAAGTTTCTTTTCATGTACTTTTTTCCGTTCAACGTCCATGGTCACTCCAAGAAGCCGCACAGGTTTTCCCAGGATATCCTTTTCAATTATCCGGCCTTTGTCAAACACCCACTTCCATTCCCCCGATGAGGTTTTCAGCCTGTATTCAGATTCAAAATAAGATATTGCCCCGTTCAGGTGTTTTTCAAGGTTTGATTTTACTTCCGGTGCATCTTCCGGATGAATAAGGTCGAGCAAAGCCGAAAATGTCGCAGGCAGGAATTCTTTCTTCAGCCCGAGCAGCAATGCCATATTTTCGCTGCAGTCGAGCTTCCCGCTTTTAAAATCCCAGTCCCACCAGGCCAGCTGGCTGGCTTCGAAGGCCATGGTGAGCCGTTCGTTGACCTGGTTGAGCTCTAAGAAAACCTGCTGAAGCCGGTCATTCGATTTCTGATAGGTCCGCTGTATTTCTTCCCATTGCATGGAAGCGAGCCTGACCACTTTTAGCTCAGACTCAAGAGCCTGAATCCGTTTCTTTAAATCTTCTGACATATGTCGATCGCTTTAAATAGCTTTATTATCTTCTTTTTTTATCGGGATAAAGGATATCGAGCCCGCAACGCAGATTGGCTAAATAGCGGAAAGCATCCTGTACAAAAGGTTCAGGGATCACCGAGCCGTGCTGGGGGAGGATCGCCTTAACCTCAATGCCCTTTAAACGGTCAATATACCCCCTGGCGGCAATATTCCCGGCCATATAATCAAGGTGAAACAGGTTCATCTTGAATTCATGCTTATGAAAGTCGCTGATCACCAGTTTCCAGTCCATATCAATGGCAGCCCATATGTCCCCCGAAAACAGGAAAGATGAGGTTTCATCATATGTAGTGAAAGCGCCCGGGAAATGAAGGAAAGGGGCCTCAATAAAACGGATGCTGCGTCCTGAAGAGAACGTAAATGATGAAGATTCGGTGATATTGAAAAAATTATAGTCGTCCCTCCCGTAATGGGAGATGAGGATATTGGTACGGGTGCTGGTTATGACTTTCATTTCGGGATTGACGTCGAGCCACCTTACCATGGAACCTGCCACATCGGGATCCTGGTGGCAAAGTATCTGGGCCGACACATGCGCCGGTACAATGATCTGTTCAACCCTCCGCCTTATAAAGTCGAAAACATCAACTCCGCCGGGGTCGACAATAATTGCCTCATCCCCATCGGTTATGAGGTAGGTATTGCATCGGAATGCAGAATCTTCGGGTGTCCCGAGCCAATATACCGAATGATATTCATTCTGGTACAGGGGGGTAGGCTGCTCCAGCCTCTCGTCAAACGTCCGGCTTAAACCGATAAGATCAATCGTATTGCTCATAGTATTTATTTTTCATTGTTATGAAGCCCGCATTCCTTCTTTGACCCGTTTTCCCACCACCAGCGTCCGGAGCGGAAATCCTCTCCGGGCATGACCGCCCTTGTGCACGGAAGGCAGCCTATGCTCGGGAACCCCTTGTTGTGAAGCCCGTTGTAAGGTATTTTTTTCGCCCGTATTTCCGACCACACATCGGCCTCCTTCCAGTCGACAAGGGGGTTCAGCTTGATGATGGACTGAGTTTCATCATAATCAACCATCTGAATTCCCGAGCGGGCCTCAGACTGCTCCCTGCGCAGCCCGGTGATCCATACCTTCATCCCTTCAAGTGCCCGGGAAAGAGGAATGATCTTGCGAATATGACAACATTCCCTGCGGTTCCCAACGCTGTCATAAAACAGGTTGATGCCTTTGGTATTGACCATGTCTTCAACCATGGAATGATCGGGGAAAAACACATCGATCTTCGTGTTGTATTTCTGCCGGGTTATATGAAGGAGTTCATAGGTCTCCTGGAACAGGCGACCCGTATCGAGGGTAAAAATCCTGATTGAAGGGAATTGGGTTGCAATGATCTCTGTCAGGACCTGGTCTTCAGGACCCAGGCTGGTTGAAAAAATACATTGTGAAGGGAAAAGAATATTAAAATATTCTATCGCCCGGGCCGGGCCGGCCGCCGACAGATCCTTAACATATTGACTTATAATACCTTTCATGAATTTAATGAAAACCAGTGATTTGAGAATGTGAAATTATAAAAATCCGGGGCTGAATACAAGGTTTTCCACATAATAATAAAAATGTAATTTTGAAGAAATTAAGATTATGCGGGTACATTTTATTGCCATAGGGGGGAGCGCAATGCACAACCTCGCAATGGCGTTGCACAACAAGGGGTACATTGTGAGCGGTTCGGATGATGAGATCTTTGAGCCATCGAAAAGCAGGCTCAGGGGCCTCGGGCTTCTTCCCCCATCGGAGGGATGGGATGTTTCCCGCATTACTTCAGGGCTTGATGCAGTCATCCTAGGGATGCATGCCAAAGCCGACAATCCTGAACTCTTAAAAGCAAAGGAGCTCGGGTTAAAAATCTTCTCATACCCTGAATACCTTTACGAACAGTCAAAAGACAAGAAAAGGGTCGTCATAGGTGGCAGCCACGGCAAGACCACGATCACCGCAATGGTACTGCATGTCCTCAGGATTGCCGGAATAGATTGTGATTACATGGTAGGGGCACAACTTGAAGGGTTTGATGTCATGGTCAGGCTCAGCGAGAAAGCAGGGGTCATGATATTCGAGGGAGATGAATACCTGACCTCCCCTATCGACAGCCGGCCGAAATTCCATTTATATAAGCCTGACATTGCACTTTTAAGCGGAGTTGCCTGGGACCACATCAACGTTTTTCCTACTTTCGACAATTACGTGGAACAATTCAGGGAATTTATCCGGCAGATCTCAAAGGAAGGGACCCTGATCTATTGTGCGGATGACGATACTTTATGCCGGATATGCCCGGGGGCCCGCAAGGATATCAGGCTCATCCCCTATTCAGTTCCTGAATACTTCATTTCTGACGGCATAAGTTCCCTTTTAGAAAACGGGAAGATATACCCCCTGAAGGTTTTCGGAAGGCATAACCTGATGAACCTGAACGGGGCAAGATGGATCTGCAGGGAACTCGGCGTGGCCGACGCAGTGTTTTTAAGCGCGGTCGGATCCTTCAAAGGTGCATCTAAACGCCTCGAGCTTGTATCTGAAAATCCCGGCACTAAAGTATACAAGGATTTTGCCCATGCCCCCTCGAAAGTCAGGGCCAGCCTTAAAGCCGTGAGGGAACAGTACCCGGGGAAGAACATCACAGCCTGCCTTGAGCTTCACACATACAGCAGCCTGAGCAAGGAGTTCCTGGCCCAGTATAACGGCAGCCTCGATGCAGCCGACACCCCTTTAGTTTATTTCAGCCCACATGCCATCAAATTGAAACGACTTCCGCCGATAACGGCAGAACAGGTTAAGGAAGGTTTCGGTAACCCCGGGCTGGAAGTATATACCGATTCAAAGGAGCTCAGTTCCAGGCTCCTTCAAACGGACTGGAAAAATTCCATACTTCTTTTCATGAGCAGCGGGGATTACGACGGTATCGACCTTAAAGACCTTGCCGGCAGGATCACCGGCCAGGCCGGGATATTTTAACAAGGGTTTGCTTTTAATGCCCCGCTTGTTATATTTGTAAAAGTTTTGTCTTGATCTTTTACTAATGAACGGGATTACAGTCAGGCCCAAACAGGCAACCCGGAAAATAGTTTTATTTTGCCTGGTTTTCTTCATGGTTGCGTCCTCCGCAAGGGCTTTTACCATTGTTGACGGGTATATGGACAAGCTGTCGTATCATCCCGGTGACACCGCCCTGGTATACCTGAATTCATCCATCGTTATCCCTGGCTGGAAACTTTACCTTCTCGATGTTGAAGGGAACAGGAGGGATTCAGTAATTACCGACCTGCTCCCACAGGGTATCTCAAATCCCGAACCCTGGGTGAACGGGTTTGGCTACCATGTCACCTTTACCTATATTATCCCGGCCCACCTGCAAAGCGGTATCTACCAATGGGAGAATAAAGTATTTTTCATTGTAAAGAACCCGCTGAAGAATGCCGACATCACTGTCGTATATCCCAGCAATACTGAAGCCGCCTACAATGAAGCCGGCGGCAAAGGACTTTATGATTTCGATTCACCTGAGGGGCGGGCCCATGTTGTAACCTTTCAAAGGCCGCTTTCACCATTTATAATCAACGAGGTGCGGACTTACTGCAGTCGTTTTCTTCAATGGATCCACAGCCTGGCCGGTTACAGCATTCAATATATTGCCGACAACGACATGGATGATTACAGCGAGATCAGCAAATCCAAAATTATTGTTGTGCCTGGCCACAGTGAATACTGGTCGAGGGATGCAAGACTAAACTTCGATTCGTTCGTTGATTCAGGGAAGCATGCGATGGTACTGTCGGGAAACACCATGTGGTGGCAGGTACGTTACAGCAATGGCAAGACCAGGCTGATATGCTATAAGGATAAATGGCTCGACCCCGAACCCGATAATCTCCTGAAAACGATAAACTGGCCGGACTCTTCCCTTAATTATCCCTCACTGACAAGCATTGGAGCCGATTTTGTTCATGGGGCATACGGGATGAAACCCTACCATGGGTGGTACGGTTATAATATACTACAGCCGGGCTCCCCCCTGCTCGAAGGAACCGGGCTTTCATTCCATGATATTCTTTCCTGCCAGTCACTGGAGTATGATGCCACTTTATTTTACAGCACATCTGATAACGGGGACCCTGTCCTTGACACCACAAGCCTGGGGTTCTGTAAAATTGAACTTATAGCTTATGACTGGGGAAAAAGCATTTACTACTACGGTCCTCAAAAAAGTTACGGAACTTTCATAGCATTTAAAAAATATCCCACATCAGGCAACGTCATCAACGTTGGTTTCACTAACTGGTGCGCAAGGAACGGGGGACAGGGCGGAGAAGGGGGTTTTGGGGGTAACGACAGTGTAAAAATCAAAAAAATCACCCTGAACATGTTTAATAAGCTCCTTGCCGGGGAGAATATTTATTCAGCTCCCAAAGCGGGCTGCACAACCGTTGGAATTGAACAACTTACATCCGGGAAGGAAGATCTTTTTATATTCCCCAATCCCGGCAAGGGGGAGTTTCATTTAAAAGGGGGATGGTTACCAGGAGATGACGTGCAGATAGAAATTCACAATACATTGGGGAACAATGTATTTACCCAAAATATCAATTCCAGGGATGATTACCGGTTTGATGTTTCCTGCCTTGGGGACGGGATATATTTTTGCCTTCTTAAAAAGCCCCGGGGTGCTGTTGGGAAAGGGAAGATCATTATTGCTCATTAGAAATTTTATGTTAAAACCAAAGCTTTTCATATTTGCAATGCTTTTTCCCCTGCTGGTTTTTTCCCAGGCAGGTAAGGAGAAATCAGCACCCATGTCTTATCTATGGAAGGTGGTCGGGGTTGAAGGGTTTTCATCGGGGCAGGCAGCTTATATATCAATGAAGGTCAGTTCGGCCGGGAAACCTTACGTCGCCTATAAGGACTACGGTAACATGTCGAAGGCCACGGTCATGACATTCAACGGCCTGCAATGGGGCACTGCCGGTGCTGCAGGCTTCTCGGCAGGGGAAGTCTGGTTCACCAGCCTTGATATCAGTTCTTCCGGGCAGGCGTTCGTTGCCTATGTTGATGCCGGGAACGGGTATAAAGCAACGGTAATGGCCTTAGACGACAATCAATGGGTTCCTGTAGGTTCCCCCGGTTTTACCCAGGGGATTGCAAATTATACATCTCTCGCCCTGCCCCCTACGGAACCGTCCCATCCATGCCTGGCCTTTATGGATGGGTTCCATTCAAATAAAGCTTCGGTTATGAAATTCAACGGGACCTCCTGGGTATATTTAGGTCCTCCCGGTTTCTCGGCTGATGAAGCAGATTACATCAGCCTTGCATTCAGCCCAGGCGGGGTTCCTTATGTTGCTTACCAGGATTATGGGAAGTCAATGAAGGCCACGGTCAAGAAATTTAACGGAACAAGCTGGGAGAATGTAGGGCCGGAAGGGTTCTCGAAAGGACCCGCCCATTATATCGACCTTAAATTCAGTGCAGTGGGTTTGCCGTATGTGGCCTACTGGGATGAAATTGTAAACGCCACGGTAAGGATGTATAACGGGCTTGCCTGGGATACTGTGGGCCAGGGCAGGATATCCCCAGGTGAAGTTCATTACCTTAACCTGGCCATTACCCCAGGCGGTTGGGCTTTTCTGTCGTATATCGATATCTCGGATTATCATGTTCCGAAGGTTATGGCAGATAAGATATACGGATGGGAACCTTCAGACAGTACAAGCGTTTCGACAGGCTGGGCCGATTATACCAGCCTTGCCTGCAGCCCGGTCGGGCGACTGTACGTCGCATTCGAGGACGGGGCATATTCCAACCGGTTGACCGTCAAGATGCTGGATTCGTTGTACGTTGGGATCCCGAACCTTGAAACTCCACGCCTTGTCATCTTTCCGAACCCGGCTTCAAATTCTATCAGCATATCCCTTCCCCGCGAATACGGTATCCCCGAATCCCTTGAAATATACGGGGCAGCGGGCACAAAGATCTTTTCATCGTCGACCGGGGAAAGCAGTACAATCCTCGACATCCGTAATTATCCCCAGGGAATATATTTCACCAGGATCAGGACAGGGAACAAAGAATACATTGGGAAATTCTGCAGGATAAAGGAATAAGCTGTAAAAGGGGGAAAAAGCCCTTATTCAGGCACAGCCTTAAATAAAAAGGGACCGCCCATCTCCAGGCGGCCCCTTTTTTCATAATTAAATCAGTGTTTACCCGTTCATGGAGATCAGGAATTCCTCGTTGGTATTCGTGAACTTCATCTGGTTTTTCAGGAACTCCATCGCTTCGAGGGGGTTCATATCGGCCAGGTGGTTTCTCAGGACCCAGATGCGGCCGAGAACATCCTTGTCGAGCAGGAGGTCTTCACGGCGTGTGCTGGAAGCAACGATATCCACGGCAGGCCAGATCCTCTTGTTGGAGAGTTTCCTGTCGAGCTGCAGCTCCATATTGCCCGTTCCCTTGAATTCTTCAAAGATCACTTCGTCCATCTTGGAACCGGTGTCGATAAGGGCCGTTGCGATGATGGTAAGCGACCCCCCGTTCTCGATCTGGCGGGCAGCTCCGAAGAAACGCTTGGGTTTCTGAAGGGCATTGGCTTCCACACCGCCCGAAAGTACCTTTCCCGAAGCAGGGGCAACAGTATTGTATGCCCTTGCAAGACGGGTTATGGAGTCGAGCAGGATAACCACATCATGGCCGCATTCAACAAGCCGTTTGGCTTTTTCAAGAACAATGTTGGAGATACGTGCGTGCCTGTCGGCCGGTTCGTCAAAAGTTGAAGAGATGACCTCGGCTTTAACGCTTCTCTGCATATCGGTAACTTCCTCGGGACGCTCGTCGATGAGAAGAACGATCATATATACATCGGGATGGTTAGCGGCGATAGCATTTGCAATTTCCTTTAGCAGAACGGTCTTCCCGGTCTTTGGCTGTGCCACGATCAAACCGCGCTGTCCGAAACCGATGGGTGCAAACATATCTATAATACGGGTCGACATCGAGTTCTCGGCATGGCCTGTAAGTTTGAATTTCTTCATAGGGAAGAGGGGCGTAAGGAAATCAAAAGGTATCCTGTCGCGCACTTCCTCGGGGCTGCGCCCGTTGATCAGCTCAACCTTGATGAGGGGGAAATATTTTTCACCTTCTTTCGGCGGACGGATGGTACCCCTTACCGAGTCGCCTGTTTTCAGGCCAAAAAGTTTGATCTGGGACTGGGACACATAAATATCGTCGGGCGAATTCAGGTAATTGTAATCGGAAGAACGGAGAAAACCATAGCCGTCGGCCATGATCTCAAGTACGCCTTCGCTCGTAATGATCCCTTCGAATTCCCAGGAATATTCTTCTTTCGGTTCCCTGGGCTCCCTGGTTTCCCTGGGTTCCCTCTGGTCCCTCTGCTGTTCTCTCGGTTCCCTTTGTTCCCTCTGGAACTTGCGCTGGAAATCCCTTCCACGGCGTTCTTCCTGTGAAGCCTGGGTTTGATTTTCCTGGGCTGAACCGGGGGTTTCAGTAACCTCCGACTGGTTCTCAGGACCCGAAGCCGGGGCCTCGGCCTTGGGCGATTCGTTGTTTGTTTCGTTATACGATTCAAACAGGCTTAAAGGCTCAGGAACAGGAACGTACTCAAAACTTTCATTTACCGGTTTTGCAGTTTCAGTTTTAGAGTCCCGGGGCTGTGGTTCCGAACCCGGAACACCCTGGTTCGCTGGACGGTCCTTGGGAGTGAAATTTCTTTTTTCCCTTGGAACGAAACCCGGTTTATCCTTGCGTACAAAGTTCGATTTCTCCCTGGGTACAAAATTCGGTTTTTCCTTGGCGACGAAGGCCGGCTTCTCCCCCTGCGCGACAGCAGGTTTTTCAGCCTGGGGCACAACCGGCTTTTCAGCCTGGGGAAGATCGGCGTTTTTCTTTGGCCTTCCGCGGAAACGGCGTACCTGGTTTTGCTCCTGTTCGAGGATGTCCTGGGAAGGATTGAGAGCCTGGTGGTCGAGGATCTTATAGACCAGGTCCTGCTTTTCAAGTTTGTCTACTTTGGGAATATTCAACTGGCGTCCAATTTCCCTTAACTCGTTCAGCTCTTTGCTGTCGAGTGATATAATATCATACATGTAAAAATGAATTTGGTTTTAGAATTACCATTAAATCAAATGGATGGAATTGTGTTTAAAGAATTGTTCCGTGAATAATAACGTATATGTCAGATGGGAACGATATCGCGTACAAAGATACATATTAAATCACTAATGTCAAAAAAAATACCTGATTTTACAAAAATTGCCGACCTTTGCATAGTACATCAAATATGCACTTCTATGATCCAACGTATTCAAAGCCTGTTTCTTGCCATCGCTGCTGCAGCTGCAGTACTGATGCTTTTCTTCCCTGTGGCCGATTTTTTAAGCGGAACCGAACTCGGCAATTACAAACTCCTTGCCACCAGTCTCAAGTGCATGGATCCCAACCCCAGGTTCCTGACCTCCTCATGGTTCGGCTTTCCCCTTACAGCCCTCATCTCGGTGAACATCATACTCCCGATACTGGTCCTGTTCCTGTACAGAAACCGCCAGCTCCAGATCAAAATACTGGCATTCAACATCCTGATCGCCATTGTCCTGATCATCGTGGTACTTATTTATTACATAAGCTCGGTGCAAAAACTCACAGGAATACAGCCGGCGTACCAGTTCGGGGCTTTCTGCCCGCTGATCAGCCTGGTCTTTCTCGTACTTGCCAACCGTTTCATCCGCAAGGATGAAAACCTGGTGAGGTCGGCCGACAGGCTCAGGTAAGCTTACCTCGAAATATCCAGCACCTCAAGGTCTTTCATTCCGTTCCCCTCGATTTTCAGCCTCACGGCCGTTATCGAAGTATGCAGGCCGTAGCTTCCTGCCGCTCCAGGGTTGATGTGCAGAAGGGAATATTTTTTATCATAGATCACCTTCAGGATATGGGAATGCCCGCATACGAACAAGCCCGGTTTTTCAAGTTCAATAATTTGTTTTGACTGCGGATGATATTTTCCCGGGTATCCTCCTATATGGGTCATGAGGACCTTCAGCTTTTCGGCCCGGAACAACAGCACCTCAGGGCATGCCGAACGTACAGCGGTTCCGTCGATATTGCCGTAAACCGCCCTCAGCGGCCTGAACTTCTTCATTTCATCCACCAGTTCCAGCGAACCTATATCCCCGGCATGCCAGATCTCATCGCATGCCGATAAGAACGCTTTTACTTTTGGAAGGAACCTGCCGTGGGTATCCGATATAATGCCGATGCTGATCACTGGATTGTTGAAAACTGATGCCCAAAAGTACGATGCCTGCATAAATATCTGAGCGAAAATTGCTAATTTTACAACATTAAATATATTATGCAGGAAATTCTTCTTATTGGTTTAGGTCTCTTGCTTGTAACAGGCTTCATTATCCTTTTTTACAGGCTAAAGCCACAATTCCGGGATGCCGCCATCGCTGATATTGAGACAATCCGCAAACAGGCTGAAGCATTGAATTCGGCTAAGATAACCGCCGAGGAACGCAGCAGGATCCTGGAACAACAGAACACGGCCATCCAGCAGCAATTAAAAGAAAAAGAAGCCCTCATCAACGGGCTTAACTCGCAGCTGTCGCGCAAAACCACCGAGAATGAAGGCCTGAATGAAAAGCTGCTGACACTTAAAAAAGACCTGGAAAGCCTGCAGGAAAATTTCAGGAACGAATTCAAGAACCTGGCTAACGACATCCTCGAAGAGAAAACTAAGAAATTCACCGAGCAGAACAGGACCAAGCTCGATGAGATACTCAAGCCCCTGAGCGAGAAGATCAGGGAGTTTGAGAAGAAGGTAGAGGATACTTACGATAAAGAATCCAAACAAAGGTTCTCGCTCGAAAAAGAGATAAAGAACCTGGCCGAGCTCAACCAGCAGATCAGCAAGGAGGCCAGCAACCTCACCCATGCCCTCAAGGGGCAGGCCAAGACCCAGGGGAACTGGGGTGAAATAATACTTGAGAGCATACTTGAGAAATCAGGGCTGGTGCGCGACAGGGAATATTCTGTACAGACCAGCTACACAAACGCCGAAGGGAAACGCCTCCAACCCGATGTCATCATAGCATATCCCGGTGACCGCAGCCTGGTAGTAGATTCCAAGGTCTCGCTCCTGGCTTACGAACGCTATGCCACCGCCGAAACGAAGGAAGAACAGGATAAGGCGCTTAAGGAACATATGCTCAGTGTGCGCAGCCATATCAACGACCTCAGCGGAAAGAATTACCAGGACTTGTACCAGCTGAAAAGCCTTGATTTTGTGATGCTCTTCATGCCCATAGAGCCCGCGTACCTCATTGCACTCCAGGCAGAGCCAGATATCTGGCAGTTTGCTTACGAGCGCAGGGTGCTGCTGATAAGCCCCACAAACCTCATCGCGGCCCTGAGGATGATCTCCAACCTCTGGAGGGTCGAAAACTATAATAAGAATGCCGTTGAGATAGCAAAACAAAGCGCCGACCTGCTCGATAAATTTGTTGGTTTCCTTGAGGACCTGGAAGATGTAGGCCGTAAACTGGACTCGACAAGGCAGAGTTTCGATGCTTCAATGAACAAATTAAGCACGGGCAAGGGGAACCTCATCCGCCGTGCGGAAAAAATAAAGGAATTAGGAGCAAAACCAGCCAAGGAAATACCGAGAACCTTGCTGGATAAATCAGACATTGAAGATAAAGAATAAGAAGATGCCAAAAGAACAATACATATATGGGATACGGCCGGCGATCGAAGCGATCAGGGCCGGCAAGCAGGTCGACAAACTTCTCATCCAGAACGGGCTCAAGGGTCCGGGCTTCCACGAGCTGTTCGCACTGGTCAAAGAGGTCGAGATCCCATACCAGTTCGTGCCGGTTGAGAAGCTTAACAGGCAGTCGAAACAGAACCACCAGGGGGTGATAGCATATCTTACCGAGATCGTTTACCAGAAGCTCGAGGACCTCATTCCCTTTATTTTTGAACACGGGCGTACACCCCTGATCCTTATCCTCGACCAGGTGACCGATGTGCGCAATGCCGGGGCGATTGCCCGTACGGCAGCCTGTTCTGGAGCCGACGCAATGGTGATCTCGGCCTTTGGTTCGGCCCAGCTCAATTCCGACGCGGTGAAAACCTCCGCAGGTGCTTTATACACCCTGCCCGTGGTGAGGTCGGCCAACCTTAAGGACAGCCTGAAATTCCTGAAGGAAAGCGGCTTGTCCATCGTCGCCGCAACCGAGAAGGCAGAGAAAAACTATACTGAGGCAAAGTTCACAGGCCCCCTGGCCATCATCATGGGATCGGAAGACAGGGGCATTTCGGCGGAGTATCTTAAATTTGCCGATGAGCAGGTGAGCATCCCCATCATGGGCGATATTTCCTCTCTCAATGTTTCAGTGGCAGCAGGGGTCCTTTTGTACGAAGTGGTACGTCAACGCAACAACCTGGCCGAATGAAGTATATTTACCGGTATACGCCTGAGATCATCGTCCTGCTGTACGTTTGTCTTTTCTTCGGCTTCAAGAGCCCCGAAAAGCCCTGGGACAGGGTCATCAACAGCGACGGTAAAGCTTATTACGCCTATCTCCCGGCAATTTTCATACACCATGACCTTCAGTACAAATTCGTGGAGGATTATGAATGGGTTTATTATCCCCATGACAAGGCGGCCTTCAAGGAATTCAGGATGAAAGCAGGTAAGGGGGTGGTGAACAAGACCTATCCCGGCATGGCCCTGGTTTGGACCCCTTTCTTTTTGACCGCCCATTTCATCGCCTGGCTGGAGTTGTTCCATACCGACGGGTATTCACTCCCCTACCAGTACATGATCGCCCTCGCATCGCTCTTCTTTTTATGGCTCGGCGCAAGAACGCTGATGAAGCTCCTGATCAAATTCGGGTCTTCGGAACAAAATGCCGCCTTCATTGCAGCCGTGGTCACCCTTGGGACCAACCTGTTGTATTATACTATCACTGAAGGCTCGATGACCCATGTATATTCATTTGCGCTGATCACGAGTTTCCTGCTTACAACGTACAACCTTACCCATACCGCTAAAACAAAGTGGTTCGGGATCTCTATGTTCCTGCTGGCGTTGATCATACTCATACGTCCCACCAATGTGATGGTGCTGCTGCTGGTTCCTTTTGTGACCGGGAGCAGGCAGAGGCTTACCGATACCATGGCCAGGCTCAAAACCGCGAAGTCATCCGCCATCATAGGAATACTTGTTTTTTTACTGATGATGTTCATTCCCTTCCTGCTGTGGAAGCTGCAATGCAATCAATGGATAGTATATTCTTATGGCGACGAAGGATTTAAATTTCTAAGCCCTCATTTCCTGGGGATCCTGGGGAGTTACAACAGGGGATGGTTTATTTATACGCCGGTGGCCTTTGTTTCCATGTTCGGGTTCGTCGGTTTATACCGCAGAAGCTGGTTCCATGCACTGGTCCTGCTCATTTTCCTTGTCCTCTTTACCTATGTCGCTTCCAGCTGGTGGGTATGGTATTATGCTTCCAAATGCGGGCAAAGGGTCTTTATCGACATTTATGCAGTTGTCGGGCTGTTGCTGGTCTTCCTTTACGGGAATTTCAAATCGCTGAATGTCCGCCGCAGCCTGACCATCCTGCTCATCGCCCTGTCGGCCCTGAACATATTCCAGTATTACCAGCATACCCGCTGGATATTCCCCCCGTATGTCATCACTTCCGAAATATTCTGGGACTCGTTTTTCAGCACCGATAAAACAGCCAGGGCATATATTCCAAAAGATGCTGTGGTTACTGTGGTTTCCTTCAGCAACGATATGGAAAAGGAGCTTCCCTGGATGAACAATAAAAGCCGCACCAACCTGGTTTCTTACAGCGGAAGCTGGTCGTCGAAAGCCGATACCGTGCTTCCTTACAGTTCGGGGATGGAGCTGAAGGCCGACAGTCTTTTCACAACCGCCAACCGCATCATTCGTGTTACCGCTATGGTGCTCTCGCCCCGTGAACGCACCGATGCCACCGTGGTTGCCGATTTCAGCGTGAACGGCAAGGGCATCAGCTATAACCCGTTTTACCTGCTTAACTTCATCAGGCCCGACGAATGGGTGAAGGTCCAGGTAGCGTTCTATGTCCCTGCAGGGCTTCCCAGGGAGGCCGTTTCGAAGGTGTATTTTTACAACCCGGCCAGATATCTTCCGATCTTTATCGATGACATGAAAGTGGATTATATCTCATTGAAAGACGAGGCGGATTACAGGAAAATTGAAGGAGTGGTTTTACCGGCACATTAACGAAGAACTACATGAATCAGCCATTTTCGGAACGTACCATAGTACTTGACAAGGTCTCGGTTTACCAGAACGAAAACCTTATTCTTGCCAACGTGAGCCTGAGTGTAAGCAAGGGTGAATTTGTTTACCTGATCGGAAGGACAGGCAGCGGCAAGAGCAGCCTGCTGAAAACCATTTATGCCGAGCTGCCCATGAGAAACGGCACGGCCCAGGTTGTAGGTTACGACCTCCGCCGGATCCAGTATGATGAAGTGCCTTTTTTAAGGCGGAAGCTTGGGATAGTGTTCCAGGATTTCCAGTTGCTCACCGACCGCACCGTGAATGAGAACCTGCTGTTTGTGATGAGGGCAACAGGATGGAAAGACAAACGCCAGATGCAGAAACGGCTGATGGAAGTCCTGGCCAAATCAAGCCTGGGGAATAAAGGCAGCAAAATGCCCCACCAGCTGAGCGGGGGCGAGCAGCAAAGAGTGGCTATTGCACGTGCCCTGGTCAATGATCCCGAGATCATCCTGGCGGATGAACCAACGGGGAACCTCGACCCGGAAAGCTCCGAAGGCATTATCTCCCTGCTCATGGATATCAGCAGGACAGGGAGGGCTGTTGTGGTAGCAACCCATAATTACGGCCTCATCGACAAATACCCGGCACGCATGCTCATGTGCGAGAACGGGAAGGTGATCCCTGCGGCCAGTTTGCCCGGATAAAATTCAGTATCAGTTATTTATTCGCTTAACAGTAAAGACCATGAAAAAAGTACTAACAGGCGGTGAAATGGACAGGATGCCCGGCTGGGCATTTAAGATGATGGCATTTATGTTTAACATCTCCGACCTTTTCAAATCACCCGATCAGCGCCTCAGGCCATTCAGTCTTCAAAAAGGACAAACAGTCATTGATTACGGCTCGGGCACAGGAAGGTTCCTTAAACCAGCAGCAGAGCTGGTCGGTGAAAACGGACTGGTTTATGCCGTGGACATTCATGAACTTGCCATTGAATCGGCAAACCAAAGGATAGAGAAATACAAATTGAAGAATGTAAGGCCGGTGCTTACCGACGGTAAAACCGTGAATATCCCCTCAGGCTCGGCCGATGTCATTTACTGCCTGGATATGTTCCACATGGTGAGTGAGCCTGTTGCCTTCCTTAAAGAACTCAACCGCCTGGTCAAACCAGGTGGCACCTTGTATCTCGAGGACGGCCATCAGCCGCGGGAACGCACGAAAGAAAAAGTAATGAGTTCGGGTTTTTGGAATATTATCGCAGAAGATAAGTCTTTTATAACATGTAACCCCATCAGCAAATAAAATAAGAATACATGAAAAAACTAATGATCCTTATGCTTGCTTTATTTGCAGGCGTTGTATCCAAAGGCCAGCAGAATATCACGATCCAGCCGGCAAACCCCAAACCCGGTGATGTCATCACCATCACCTACCGCCCGGCAGGCGACCTGGCAAATACCTCCAAAAAAGTTGAGGCTGCATTCTACCTGTACAGGAGTTCAGGGACAACAGCCGACGACTTACCCCTCACCCTTTCGGTTAAGGATTATACTGCAACCATCACCACCGATACTTCGGTGAACTTCATCCAGCTTGCTTTTTTCACCGGTGAGACATTCGACAATAATTTCAATGACGGGTATACCATCCAGTTATGGAAGGGCGGCAAGATCTGCAAGGGAAGCTATGCAAGCCTTTCCAATTATTTCATGAACCTGTGCACGAATTCAGGTGTTACAGCCAACCCTGAAAAAGCACTGGCTGCGATCGAAAAAGAACGTTCGCTTTACCCCGAAAACGCCAGGGCAAATGAAGCGATCTATTATTATCTTATAGGGAAACTGAAGAAAGACCAGCTCCAGGGCATTATAGAAAAGGAGATCGAATCGGCCATGAAAGCCGGGCTTACAAAGGAAAAGGATTTCACGAGGGTGAAAAGCCTTTACAGCACGGCCAAACTTCCTGCCCAGTCGGCCTTCATCGACAGTCTTGAAAAGGTAAAATTCCCCGACGGGACGTGGAAGATCATGGAGGCCTTAAAACAGTTTTACTCGACTGAGGACAAGGACAAAAGAACGGAGCTTGCAAAAACCATAATTTCCAACATTGAAACCGATCCAAAGTGGAAAGAGTACAAAGACCTGAAATCGAATTGTGAAATCATCATCATCCAGGGCTATGCCGAAAATAAGCAATGGGACCTTCTGAAGCAGCAGGAGACCGGTTTCAGCGACAAAATGACCCTTGCATCCATTTACAACGATCTTGCCTGGAAAATGCAGGAAAACGGCGAGAACCTGCAAAAGGCCGAAGAAATGTCGGCATGGGCGACCGCAACAGCAAAGAAAGAAGTGACTGCACCCTCCGGCACCAAGCCTGTTTACATCACCACCAGTGCATGGGCAAAACAGAGGGAAAGGACCTATGCCAGCTATGCCGACACCTATGCCATGGTCCTGTTTAAACTGGGAAATTACAAAAAGGGCTTCTCTTACACCCAGGAAGCCGCAATCACAATTACCAAAGGGAGTGATGCAAGTTTAAACGATACCTGGGCCCTGCTGGCCGAAAAAACATTGCCCGCCTCCAAATGCAAACCACAGCTTGAGCAGTTTGTCAGGGATGGGAAGGCAGGATCAGCGGCAAAGGAAGTGCTGAAGAGGCTTTATATCACAGAGAAAAAATCCGACGCCGGCTTTGACACATACATCCAGGCTCTTGAGAAAGAAGCACAGCTTAAGATCGAAGCCGGGCTCAAAAAGAGCATGCTCAGTGAGAACGCGCCTGTATTTAAATTAAAGACCATGCAGGGAGAAGAAGTTGATTTGGAAAAACTCAGGGGGAAAGTGGTCGTGATCGATTTCTGGGCCACCTGGTGCGGACCCTGCAAAGCATCACTTCCCAGCATGCAGAAAGAGGTGAAAAAATTCAGCAGCAATCCCGATGTTCAGTTCCTGTTCGTCGACTCATGGGAAAAGGGCGAGGCGGCCGAAAAACTGAAAAAAGCTTCAGATTTCATTTCCGGCAGTAAATATAGCTTCACCGTGCTCATGGATTATGACGACCAGGTGATAGGCAAATACAAAGTCGAGGGGATCCCTACCAAATTCATCATCGATAAAAACGGAATGATCCGGTTCAAAAGCGTAGGTTTTGAAAGTGCAGAGAAGCTGCAGAATGAAATCGAGCTGATGATAGGGATGTGCCTGAAACAGTAAGCGGGATCAGTTTCCCAGCGTAGCCACCATCACCGCCTTGATGGTATGCAGGCGGTTTTCGGCCTCATCGAATACTATGGATGCTTCCGATTCAAATACATCTTCGGTCACTTCCAGCCCGTCGAGCTTATATTTTTTGTAGATATCGAGACCTATTTCAGTATCCTTGTTGTGGAAAGCCGGCAGGCAGTGCATGAATTTCACTTTAGGATTTCCCGTAGCCTTCATCAGTTTTGAATTCACCTGGAAAGGAAGCATCAGCTTGATACGCTCGTCCCAGGCCTCCTTCGATTCGCCCATGGAAACCCATACATCGGTGTAAACAAAATCGACACCCTTCACGGCTTCGTTCAGTTTTTCGGTGAGCGTTATTTTAGCCCCGGTTGACTTTGCGATTTCTTTGGCGATCTTCACCAGGCTTTCCTCGGGCCAGAATTTCTTAGGCGCGAAAGCCCTGAAATCCATCCCCATTTTAGCAGCGCCCACCATGAGAGAGTTCCCCATGTTGTTACGGGCATCACCGCAATACACGAAAGCCACCTGGTGCAGGGGCTTGTCGCTGTGCTCCATCATCGTCATGAAATCGGCCAGGATCTGGGTCGGGTGGAACTCGTTGGTAAGCCCGTTCCATACCGGGACCCCTGCGTATTCGGCAAGTTCCTCAACGATCTTTTGACCGAAGCCGCGGTATTCTATGCCGTCATACATACGCCCCAGAACGCGGGCCGTATCCTTCATCGTTTCTTTTTTGCCAATATGCGAACCTTCGGGACCGAGGTAAGTTACGTTAGCTCCCTGGTCGTAAGCGGCTGTTTCGAAAGCGCAGCGGGTGCGTGTAGATGCCTTTTCGAAGATCAGTGCGATGTTCTTTCCCTTTAGCTTCTGCTGCTCGGTTCCTGTGTACTTGGCCTTTTTGAGGTCAATAGCCAGGTCCAGCAAAAAGCGCATTTCCCTGGGAGTGAAATCCAGTTCCTTTAAAAAATTCCTGTTTCTGAGATTGAATGCCATACGATTGTGTTTTTATAAAGTGTTTATTGTTTGCGGATGACGGGCTGCAAAGATAACAATTAGGGATTTACGATGTACGTTCGGCGAAGCCGAAATGAGCACCAATAAAATTAACAATAATGCGAATAATTACGATTTAAGAGTGAACAGTGAACAGTGAACAGTGAACAGTGAATAGTGACTGGTGACTGGTGACTCATGGCTTATGGCTGGTGGCTGGTCGGCGAAATAGTTGTAATTTGGACCTTTGAAATTCCACTCTCCAATGAGAACATTCCTGATCACCGCTTCCCTCCTATTTACCCTGCTGCTGAGGGCACAGGATGCAAAGGAGATACTTGAGAAGTCAGTACGGGCCATCGACGGGCTTGAAAAAACAAGCTACCATGTTGATATATGCCAAACCAACATCCTGAGCGGCGACACAAACCGTTTTGCTGCCGATTGCAGTTTAAAAAGAATACCGTCCGACACGATCGCCGGGATGTATTATTTTTTTTCGACAGGGAACCAGGGATTTTACAAGTATAACGGCAACGCATTTTATTCTTACAGTCCCGAGTATTATAACTTCATAATCAGGCTGTCGGTAAAAGACAATCCTGAAAGATTCAGGTCAACCAGGTTGCCGAACGGCTCATCTGCACCCGAGGTGACTTCCATAAGTTATTACATATTCTCCCTGTTCAAGTCCGTCACGGAGATAAACTCGATACTTGATGAAACATCGGCCGATAAACCCGGAAGCGGGGTACGCCTGAAGGTGATCAGCGATACCCTGGTCGACGGGGTGAAATGCTGCGGGATCAGGCTTGACAGGCCAAAAAAGAACTTTTCATATTCAAAGCTGATCCTGGTTGACAGGCATACTTACCTGCCGGTCGCGGTAATAAAGGATTTCAGGGGAGGGAGTGTTTCATTGAACAGGGAAAACATAGCGGTTGGGCAGTATACCAGTGTGAAATATTCAAAGATCAAATCATCTGCACCCCGCTTCGATTACCTGATGGGCGATAAAAGCCTTCCCAAAGAAGTTGAAATCAACGATAACCTTCCCGTCTCTGAACCATTTAAGATCGGCGACCAGGCACCGGGCTGGCTGTTGCCCGAAATGAAAACAGGCCGTTTTGTTTCTTCCGACAGCCTGGCGGGCAAAATAATCGTCCTCGATTTCACTTCAACCTGGTGCATTCATGGCCTGTACGGGGCTGAAGTCATGAAAGAACTGCGCCGGAAATACAATGACAGGAAGGATCTGCTCTTCATCAATGTCTTTTCCAGTGCTGCCGACACCCGGGAGAAAGTTCAGAAATACGCCAATGATCATGGTCTTGAAGGGATCTGCCTGTATAACGCCTCTGTTATAGAGAAGAAATACGGGATACTCAGTTACCCCAACTTCTTCCTTGTCGACAGGCACGGCCGTATTGCGTATTTCCAGCGTAATTACAGCACCGAGCTGTTTCGTAACCTGCTCAGGCAAATCGATGACTGCCTGTTGAAAAAGTAGCAGGTTTTCAATGGGTCAATTGCTTACAGGGCTTTCGTAAGGATTTCGCGGCTTGTTTCCAGGTCATGGTCGCCGGCTTCGCCCAGGGCCGTAAACCCGTGTGCCCTGAGGTGTTCGACTAAAATATCGACCTGTTCGGGCTTGATCCCACGTTCCGAAAGACGAGTTTTTAAACCCAGGCTTTCAAAGAAATCACGGGTCTTTTTGATTGCCAGGGTGATCTTTTCGTCCTCGCTGCCTTCGGTGATATTCCATACCCTTTCGGCGTACTGAAGGAGCTTGGCATGTTTCTTCTTGCGCCTTACTTCAAGCAGGGCCGGCAGGATGATGGCTAATGTTTGTGCATGGTCTATCCCGAACAGGTGGGTAATCTCATGCCCCATCATATGCGTGGCCCAGTCCTGGGGCACACCGGCCCCGATGAAACCATTCAATGCCATAGTCGCGCTCCAGTATAGGTTAGCCCGGGCATCATAGTTTTCAGGTTCAGCAATGTTTGTTGCCCCGATCTCAACCAGGGTTTGAAGAATGCCTTCAGCCATCCGGTCCTGCAACCTTGCATCAACAGGGTAGGTAAGGTATTGCTCGGTAGTGTGCACGAATGCGTCAACCACCCCGTTGGCAAGCTGTACCTGTGGAAGTGTAAAGGAAAGTGAAGGATCCAGGATTGAAAATACAGGAAAGGTCATATCGCTCTTGAATGGAAATTTTCCGTGGGCGTAACTGATCACTCCCCCGCTGTTCATCTCCGAACCGGTGGCCGGTAATGTGAGGACAGCGGCAAAGGGAACGTTTTTTTCAACTTCAGCAGGGGTGATCGGCCTGAATCCCGCTTTCAGGATTTCCAGTGCATCTCCTTTGAAGTAAGATGCCAGGCAGATGAACTTGGTTCCGTCGATTACCGAGCCCCCTCCCACTGCAAGGATGAAATCGATCTTTTCCTTTCTTATCACCGCAGCGGCTTTCATCAGGGTCACATAGCGCGGATTGGGTTCTATGCCCCCGAATTCATCCACCTTCCTGTTTCCAAGAACTTTTCTGATCCTTGCGATGAGCCCGCTTTTCAGAGCGCTTCCGCCCCCGTAGGTGATGAGCACATGCGCACCCGCAGGTACATATTTGTCGATACTCTCGAGCCTGTCCTTCCCGAAAATGATTCGGGTAGGGTTGTACAATTCAAAATTCAGCATAATGTTATCTCCTTTTATTTAATCTCTCCCGGTAAATTCCCCGCCCCTGGGGCGGAACCCGGTTCCAGGGCTCTGCCCCGGGGTTTATATTGATTTATTTACTTCCCTGTCATCTTCTGCAGGTTCTCGGGGTACCTTCCGCCCTGGATCTTGATTCTGGAGGAAGCTTCTTCGATTTCGAGAAGGTCATCCGCAGTCAATTCAACAGAAACCGCACCCAGGTTTTCATCCAGGCGCTCCAACTTCTTCGTGCCCGGGATGGGAACTATCCAGGGTTTTTGGGCGAGCAGCCAGGCGAGCGCGATCTGGGCGGGAGTGGCATTTTTACGTACCGCGATCCCTTTAAGAAGTTCCACCAGCGCCTGGTTTGCTTTAAGTGCTTCGGGGGTGAAACGCGGGAGGTTCGCCCGGAAGTCCCTGGCATCGAAGGTAGTATTTTCGTCAATCTTTCCTGTGAGGAAACCCCGGCCCAGCGGGCTGAAAGGCACGAAGCCGATCCCGAGTTCTTCAACCACGGGCAGGATTTCAGTTTCCGGTTCCCTCCACCACATGGAGTATTCACTTTGAAGGGCGGTAACCTCAAGTACGCCATGGGCCTGGCGGATCGATTTCACGCTCGCCTCGGAAAGCCCGAAATATTTCACCTTGCCTTCGCTGATAAGGTCTTTCACCGCCCCGGCCACATCCTCCATTGGGATATTGATATCGACCCTGTGCTGGTAAAACAGGTCGATCACATCGGTCCTCAGGCGTTTAAGCGAAGCCTCGGCCACCGCTTTAATATGTTTCGGGTGGCTGTCAAGACCTATCCATTTCGGTCCGCCGGCCGGATCCAGCCTGAAGCCGAACTTCGTGGCGATCACGACTTGTTTACGGAGGGGTGCCAGTGCTTCGCCCAGCAGTTCCTCGTTGATGAACGGTCCGTAGACTTCCGCAGTATCAAAAAAAGTGACACCACGTTCAACGGCAGTCCGAATCAAAGAGATCATCTCCTTCTTATCGCCCGGCTGGCCGTAAGAATAGCTCATACCCATGCAGCCGAGGCCCAGGGCTGAAACTTCCGGACCGTTTTTTCCAAGCTTCCTTATTTTCATTAGTATTGCCATGATTATACCTTAAAATTATAATGCAAAGTTCAGTTAAAGCCGGCACATAAAACAACAATTATCGAACAATTTTTACGCAAGCCAAACACAGTCGACCCGGGATTTGATTTAATCCTTTTTCATGGAGCTGACGGCTCTTTTGAACCACTTTTTGATCTTCGGGAGGAGATTATATTTTTGAACCAGTTCTTTTCCAACCAGGGCGGCTCCAACCCAGAAGATACTGGTTGAAGCTAAAAGAACAGGGTAAATAATAGCATACTGTTTCAGGGTAAGTTTTAGAAATGGGAGGATAAAGATCACCCCCCAGATGATCCATGTTAATATGATCAGGGAAACCCCGAGAATCCTAAAGAATTTACGTTTCATTTAACACGGCTTATAAAATTTGTTTAACTGCTTCCGCCACCTCGCTCACGGGCATTTTACACACTTTATCCCTGCAAACGTAAATCATTGAAGGCCCCCCTGCAAATCTGCCTTTGAGAATGGGGAGGGACCCTTCTTCCCTGCCCCCGCAAAGGAACACATTGGGTAAATAGTACCGGTCAAATTCCCTGCGTTTCGACAGGCAATCGTCACCGGCAATGACAACTTCAAAAGGGTCGCTTGCAAACCAGGCCATTAAAATATCCCAGTTGGCGTAATATGCTCCTCCCCGGAATGTATCCTGTATTACATTGTTCAGCATCCTTTTCGACCTGGACAGGTAATCTTCATTATAAAACATACGCCCGAGGATGAAGAGGTTCTTCGCCATTACTGAATTTGCCGAAGGGATTACATTATCGGTAATTTCCATTTTCCTGGCTACCAGGGCAGGATCAAGATCGGATGTATAATAAAACATCCCGCTGCGCTCATCATAGAAATGTTCGATAACACAGGTCATCAGCTTCTGAGCTTCAATCAGCCATTTCTCATCGAAGGCAGCCTGGCAGAGATCAATAAAAGCATCAATGGTAAAAGCATAATCATCCAGGAAGCCATTGATGGAGGATCTGCCGTTTTTATAGTTCCTGTCAAGGCGATGGTCCTGATTCTTGAGGTTTTGCAGTATGAATTCAGCATTTGTAATTGCAGAAACCAGGAAACCTTCATCGTTAAAAGTCCTGTATGCATCCACATAAGCCTTCAGCATCATGGCATTCCAGGATGTAAGGACCTTGTCGTCCAGGGCAGGGCGTATCCGTTTGCTGCGTTCATCCAGCAGCAGCTTCTTTGCTTTCGCAATCCTGTTCATCAGCTCCGCTTCCGGCATAGCAAACAATTCTGCCATTTTATTGTCTGATGCAGGCCTGTAAAGGATGTTGTGACCGTTCTCCCAGTTGCCTTCTTCGGTAAGGCTGTAATAATCGATGAGCAAGCCGGCATCCTCATTCAAAATATTTTTCAGTTCATCATATTTCCACACATAAAACCTCCCCTCTTCACCTTCGCTGTCGGCATCGAGGGAAGAATAAAATGCGCCTTCGGCGGATGTCATCTCCCGTTTAATAAACCCGCATGTTTCATAAACCACCGCTTTATAATACGGATTTTGTGTCGCCTGGAATGCTTTCGAATAAAGGCTTACAAGCTGTGCATTGTCATAAAGCATTTTCTCAAAATGCGGGACTTGCCAAAGGGCATCCGTAGAATAACGTGCGAATCCACCTCCAAGCTGGTCAAAGATCCCGCCTTCCGACATTTTATCCAGTGTAGTGGTCACAGCCGATAAAGCATCGGCATTACCGGAAAGAAAATGGTAATGCAACAAAAACTCATAACCTACTGGCAGGGGAAACTTCGGGGCATGCTGGAGTCCGCCGTTTATAAAATCAATTCCCTTTTTCCAGTTTGAAAAGATCTTATCCAGGTCATCCATGGTGAATTCCGCTGCTTCCTTATTTTCATGGATCATCCCGCTTCCCCTGATCCCTTCGGTGAGTGACTTAGCCTGTTGTTCCGCCTCAGCAGGATTTTTTCTTACAAAATCCAGGACCTGTTCCAGCATTGCAAGCCACCTCTCTTTCGGAAAATAAGTTCCACCGTACACAGGCCTTCCATCGGGCAGACAGATCACATTCAATGGCCATCCGCCATTCCCAGCAATCAGTTGCACTGCATCCATATATACCTGGTCCAGGTCGGGTCTTTCTTCCCTGTCGACTTTCACACAAACGAAGTTATCGTTCATGAATCCGGCCACAGCTTCATCCTCGAAAGACTCATGTTCCATCACATGGCACCAATGGCAGGCCGCATAGCCTATGCTCACGATCAGCAGCTTACCCCCTGTTTTTGCTTCCACCAGGGCCCTTTCTCCCCAGGGATGCCAGTTCACAGGGTTGTGAGCGTGCTGCAGGAGGTACGGACTGCTTTCGTTGATCAGGCTGTTTGTAAAACGATGGCCGGTATTTGTATTTTCAGGTTTGCCCATTTTCAGGTTTTATGAAAAAAGCCCATCCACTGCGGCAGGCTTGTCCCAGGCTGCTAAATTACGGGATTTTGCATGTCTTTACTCCGGGCGTATTTCAATAATTAAAGCAGGCCATTCCTGGCTGTTTAATAATAATTCCTAACTTCGGGAGACCAAACTCAGCAGGCCATGAAAACCCTTTACCTCCTTATTTTTATGTTTCTGTGGATGCCGGTCTTCGCGCAGATCGACGATCCCTTCGACGAATCCAATGAAACCGAAGCTACCGGTATAAAAGCTGCCCCTCTCCAGGAAGTGTTCAGGAATAATTGGGATTCCTGGGGCAAGGGACATCAACGCATCAGCCAGGAAGAGTTTATCGCCTGCCTGAAGAATCCCGATTACGGGGCCGAGCCTTCAGCAGCACTTGTGGCCCTTCTCAAGTCAATGAAAGCCGGCAAAATCGGCGATATCAGCCTTGATGAGGCAATAAGCCGGAGCAAGGGGAAAATGACATCCGCCTACATGAAAAATATTAAAAAGATCAATGGCATCAAACGGGAGCTGTTTGCAAACGGCGGTCCAACCTTCAGCCTGATGCAGCAGGGGCCGGCCGGCGACTGTTATTTCTTCTCGGGCACAGGGTGGATCGTGACCTACCGTATCGAGGAGATAAGCCGTGGCATCAAAACCATGGGAAAGGAGAAGTTTGCAGTGAAATTTCCCGGCTCCCTCCCGGTTATTGTGACAGCCCCCACCGACGCCGAGATGGCTTATAACGATTCCCCCTCAACCCTCTCCGACGGGATATGGATGCCCGTGCTTGAAAAAGCGCTGGGCGTTGTCGAGGGAATGACCAATCAAAAACGCGGGGAGATCCCCGATCCCACAGCCCGTATCGACCTCGGCGGAAGCGGGGTCACCGATGTGAAACTGTGGACCGGCCACGAGGTTATCGACTACAAGTTCGGGGTGAATGCCGGCCGCCGCGAGGTAAGGGATGCCCTGATCCGTATGAGGGAGCACAGGCTGATGGCCCAGGCTTCGGTCCCCAAGGATCCCAAAGGCAAGCTTCCCTCCCATCATGTGTATGCCATCATGGATTTTGATCCGAAGACCGAAATGCTCACCGTTTGGAACCCCTGGGGCACCAGCTGGAAGCCCAAGGGCCCCGATTCGCCTGAGAACGGCTATGCCCGCGACCACGGTATATTTCAAATCAGCCTCGATGATTTCATGCTGATCTTTTATTATATGGCGGTGGAGAATCCGTGAGACTGCGGATGAGGGTGCGGCGGGACCCCCGGATGGATCACAAAGGCGAATTGCCTGAGAGTTTCTGTAACTCCTCCACATCCAGTTTGTCCTGGGTGCGGTTTGTGGAAATTTTCGAAAGGATAAGGTGATTCCGTGAGATAACAGGCAGCGCAAGGTCCCCCAGTTGCGCAATTATCCTTGAATTCCACGCTTCATTAAAAGTAACACCGTTTATCTTCGTAAGGAAATCAAACCTGAATGGTTCCTGGCCGATATGAAAGGCTGCTGCCGAGGTAAAATCCAACCCGGCGATGAGGGATCTGGATTCATTTGAAATCCCCGCTTTTTCCAACATGGCAAGGAATGCAAATTTTGTTTCTTCATCGGGCTTAAGCCAGATATCAATATCACCGGTTGGCCTCACATAACCATAATAATTTACAGCATATCCACCTATCACCAGGATGTGGAAAAATCATATTTTGAATTGCCTTACCGCTCAAAATCACCGGATTGATTTACAAATGTACTTAATTAATCACATCCCGTATCCTGCATCCTGCATCCCGTATCCTGCATCCTGTATCCTACTCCACCTTCAAGCTCACCCCTACCTTCCCCACCAGCACAAAATACGCCTTCACCGATTGCGGCGTGATCAGTATCTTTTCGGGTTCCAGGCGATCGACCTGACCGTTGATCCTGAAATTCTCGACCCCTCGGTTCTCATTCAAAGTTGCAGCGACGGCTGCACGCGCTGAGCGCAGCTGTTCGCCCACCGGGAAGACCAGCCTGGAGCGGAGTTTCTTCACCAATGGTGAGTGAAACAGCCAGGAAGCCGTCTTCACGGCCACATTCTTAGTAGCCACCGAGAAATCCAGGTCAGACAGCTCTATCGTCAGTGAATCCTTGTTAAACACAGGCATCCCCGCCAGGTAGATCGTGCCTTTCACCGTGCCTTCCACCGGGAGCTCCACGATGAGCTTATCCCCCTGTCCGTAGATGGTGATATCTTTGACGATCACCTTGTAACGCCCGTAACTCATGGTATAGCCACGCATAGACATCCGCGCGAGCGAATTGATATACGAAAGCGGAATATCGAGGCTGAGGTTGATGTTGAACTGTTCGGGAAGGGCTGATGTGAGTTTGAGAGGGAGAAGCTCAGGGTTTACGGTACAGGCAGGTTCCCGCCCGTAATACAGCTCGACCAGCGCCTTAAGCCCCAGCGAAGAGAGCATATTCCCGCCCTTACCCTGGATTGGCAGCAAACTCAGCTGGGCGGGGCTCAGTTTAAGCCAGAGGGAATCACCCGGCGAGACCAGGACAGGTTTCTGCATGGAAGTCCAGGCGTCGCCTACAATCTTCCGAAGGTCCACAGCCGACTTCACCGACTTATCGATCCCTTTCGCAACGTCACCCAGGCTGCCCTGCAGCAGGATGTCGGAAATCAGCGGCAGCGGCAGGTCGAAGCCCGCGAAAGAAACCGTAGGCGTTTTGATCCAGTCATAGCCATCAGGCAGGGTCACGGTGGCAAGGCTCCAGTCCCTGTTGATATTCAGCTTCGTTTTGAACTTCAGGGCCACCGCCGCATCCGCATCTTTAATATCGCCGAGGTTCATGCCAAGCACCTGCATACCGATCCGCTTTCGCAGGTAGATCTTCAGAGGCACGCGGTACGTCACGAAATTATTTTCGAAACCCACATCAATGCTGTCCATCCTCGAAGCAAACAGCATGAGGTTATCCCTGTCGTTATCGTCGAAGCTCGTATCGGCATACAGCTGACCCGTAAGCCGTTTATTCACCAGCTTTTTCAGCTGCACCTTATTCACCTCCAGGGGAACAGTAATATTCGAATACTGCGGATGATATTCCGGCGCATCATAGCGCTCGGCCGGCTTCTCGACCTTTATCGTGCGGCAGGCGGAGGTTGCGAACAGAAGCAGGAGGGCCGGAAAGAAACATTTTAATGAGATCCTGTTTAACATCGACTTCTTAATGAAGAGTTTGACAAGTATAGAATTAACGCAGAAAGTTAATAAAACGCATCTTAAGCATCCAATAAATTAAACCATTATTGAGTGCGGATGAGGGAGCGGCGGTTTTGCAGGCAGTTCATGGTGTTTAACCCAAAAAGTACATGGTCACCTTTTGACCGGATTATTGCAAAACCTTGACTATCTGCTCCTCGTTCGTATAAAACTCCCGATAAATGGCTTTCGGTAAGGCTTAGTTTTTCCCGGGCTTTTACTCTTTCAAATTTTAAAAGGCGTCGTTCAACCAACTCGGCCCTGCGGGTCTGCACAGCAAAATAGTCCTGGGCAAACGCAATTTCAGGTTTTCTACTATCACCATTCTGGGCTATGAGGTAATAAGCATAGCGTGTCAGTAGAATCTCATCCATTTCCTGTTGTGCACCTTTCCCTGCCTCGATCACCTTCCTGACGTCAGGAAAGTGATAATTTCGCAATCGCAGTTCATCATCATCAATTCTGACTTGTATACGGTAATTAGTCCAGCTCAATTCACGACGCACTGCGTCACAAATTGGAAAGGCCGGGTAAAAGTTGCGCATATCGTCAGAATCGCTTTAATTAAAATCAGTTTCATGAAATTTTCAATAACCGATTGGCTTTCGTGACACTTTTTTAACTTCATTTTTTGTAATCAAATCTTTAATGGCTTGCAGAATCAGTTTAATTTTTTCATCCTGCCCGATGATTGATTTTTCCAGTTCCTGGATCTTCAAACTCAATTCTTTACTGGATTCCAGGTATTCGCGAATCATGACAAATGCCCGCATTATTGCGATGTTAACGTTGATGGCATGCGATGACTTAAGAATCCCTGATAACATCGCTACACCTTGTTCTGTGAAAACGAGAGGATTTTTCCTTAATCCCATCAACTCTTTTTTGGATATCACAATTTGTGACATCCAATTTTGAAATTCTTCATCATTTAATTGAAACATAAAGTCATCAGGGAATCTCTGGATATTTCTTCTTACAGCCTGATTGAGAGTTCTTGTTTCAACACAATATAGTTCAGCCAGATCCCTGTCGATCATAACTCTTTTGCTCCTGATAATATAAATTTTATTGATTATTACCCCTTCGGCAAGTAGAACAAGGTTATCCATTTAATTCAGTTTCACCTTAATCCGCAGAAACCTGAAAAGTGATACAACCGAACCTGAAAGATCTCGGCGATTGACTGTTTCGTCGTATACCGCTTCCACGTCTATCACCACCCCCAATATGCAACCAATTCTGCAGATTTGGCAGGTTTTTCTAATGAATGCTTAAGGTATACTTAAGGTCCAGTTAAAGTCCAGTCAAGGTATACTCTATCCAAATCAGCTGAAAACTGACAGATTTTCCGGCGCATCATAAACATGCCTATCTTTATAAAGCAAACCAGTTGGAGGAAATATGGTCAGAGACAATTCGAAGATAACTTTAAGACTTTCAGAGGAATTCTCAATACTCTCAGGCTCATTAAAATTTCATGAAAGCATCAATAAGGATCTTTGTTAATACCTCGATATGAGCTTTAATTCTGTCAAATCCTTCATTCTTAAGACCACTTGATTCATCCATATAAAGGTCCCTTCGGATCTCAAACATAACGGAGCTCACTCGCTGATCCTTTCTATAAAACTTCAGGGGAACATAGGTATCTTTAAAGGGTGCATTAAAGCCTAATGAAAGGTCATTTTCTTTGCAATAATCTTTGATAATATCCATGATTATCGCCGGCGTATGAAATTTCGAAGTTCCAATGCAGATATCAGGCCGGGCGGCTTCAGGATCCTTTTCATAAGGCAAGGGAATCAACGGGTATGAATGACAGTCAACAATAAGGCAACGGCCAAACTCAATCAGCAACTTATAGGTTAAATCCTCAAATGCCGATGAATAAGGAAAAAAATACCTTGACATCAGGAATCCCCGGCATTTTTTGTAAATATTTTCTTCCCTCAATATCCGGCCTTGCGAAGAAAGGCGGTAAACTGCTCCCATGCCCTTTTGAGACATCTCTTCCTCTTGATCAGAAGGAAATCGCTCAGGATCAATCACCAACCTGCTTAAATTATTAACAAAAGCATATCCTCCAAGCTTGACAATCCCATCAAACAATTCATCGGTATATCGGTCAGTTAATGCCAGCAACTCCTGGTTAAGATCTGCATCATTTAAAACGATTTCAGGTCTTACATTTGCCGGGACAATTATTGATGAATGAGGTATATGGGCAATAAATGGTAAGGATTTTAAAGACTTTGTCGCAATTATCTGATAATTCCTTTGCATATTAGCAAAGATAAAAAGTTTGTATAGATAGGAATGCCCATTCAGACCAAAAAAATGAATTTAAGGTATCGAACGGAAGCTAATCGCTAACGGGCACCTCACCTTCGGGTTGATGTAAAATAATTAGTCGATAAGTAAGGAAACTACTTTCTAAACCCGCATCAATACTGTCCATCCTGGAAGCAAACAGCTTTAGGTTATCAAGGTTGTTATAATCGAAGCAGTTATCGGCCTTTTATTGACCGCTATTTCAGCTGCACTTTATTCACCTCCATGGAAATATTGACATTCGAATACTTCGAGAATTGTTATAATTTTAATGAATTAATCAGGATTAAATTATTAATCCACAACAAAATATTGATTATCAGAATCATCGACCAATAATTAAAATTTTAACAGAATTGATATCAAAGAACCAGCGGATTATGGCAGACACGAGAAAAATATTACTAAGCAAATATCAAGGAACGAATTTGTATTCAAACTTTGGTGCTGTTATTAAAACGATGACAATCGATGGATTTCGGGGTATTTCAAACTTACATCTGAACTTCGAATACCCAATTACGGCAATAAGCGGCACAAATGGTGCAGGAAAAAGCACTATAGGCCAGCTTGCTGTTTGTGCATATAAGCAACCTCAAACAAATAAAAAATACAAAAGAAGATATGTGAAGGATTTTTTTCCAGTCAGCCAACTCGACCCTAATCCATTCACCAGTAGTGCGTCAGTTAAACTTCAATATGCTACAAATACAACACAAGTGCAAGATTTAACAATTTCAAGAACATCCTCTGAATGGTCAGGTTATAAACGTCAACCTGAAAGACATTCCTTTTATGTTGGTTTTGCACTTTATATTCCAAAAGTCGAAAGAAAAGACCTTAGTATTTACAAGTCGGGATTTTTTACTGTAGGAACAAAAAGGATAATCTCAGATGAGATAAAAGCTCAGGTTTCCAACATTTTAAATAACAAGTATAATGAGGTTGCTTTTCAGGTAATAACCCATCGCAATCGTAGTATTGAACTTGGTCTTGTCGAAAAGTATGGCTATTCATATTCCGAAAATAATATGGGATTTGGGGAAGGTCGTTTAATGTATATGATCGATCGTTTTGAGAATGAGCCTGACAATAGCTTGTTTGTACTTGAAGAACCTGAAACATCCTTGCATGAAGATGCTCAATACAAGTTTATCAAATATCTGATGGATGTTTGTAATCGAAAAAAACATCAGATAATTTTATCCACCCATTCAAGTATTATTTTAGACGCACTTCCTCCTGAAGGAAGAAAATTCCTTATCAGGGATACAAGTGGTGTTAAAGTATTAGATAGGGTATCTTCAAGCAGAGCAAAATCAATCTTAACAGATGGAAATACAAAAGCACTAACAATTTGTGTTGAAGACAATTTTGCTTTATTGAAATTAACAGAGGCAATCAGAAAGTTAAGACCAGGCTTACTTCAATCGTTACAAATTTCTCCGATGGGCGATACAAGTGCTGTTGCTAATACTGTAAAGCTTTTACTTTCAATGAATTTAAAGACAATCGGAATTCGTGATGCTGACATTGGAGAAAGCCCATCTGAAAAACTATTCAAGTTACCAGGTACACTTCCACCTGAAAGAGAAGTATATGAGAACATAAATGTGCAATCTGCTCTCAATTTAAAATACAATATTGATGTTGCAACAATCTTTTCTGCACAATCAGATATTGACCATCATGAATATGGGAAAATACTGTCATTCAAAGCCTGCTGCTCCGAAGAGGCTATGCATCTTGAAGCTATAAAAGCATATTTTGAAACTTTTGGATTTAGTATTTTTGATAATTTAATGTCTATAATAGACAATGAAGTATAAATTAGCAGACTTAGAGCACATTACTAACTAATATAAAAATATTAGAAGAATTAAACGGCCGAATTATCTTGAAGTTCAATTATTGTTTTTGCGAGTATCATAAGATTTTCTACCCCTATTTCACCACCTTGCAAATATGAATCAAACACCTTGTTTGCAGAAATATATATGTTAAATATTTTCTGATTTTGAAAAAGGTCAAACTCTATTGAACCAAAAATGTCAAAGAATGGATGTTGAATATTTGGGAATAAAAAACAATTGAATTTATAAACAAATGGAGCTTTTTCGAAAGCTTTGTTATATAAAAATTGTTTTCCGATATCTTCTATTCCCGGATTTGATAAAATATCAAACCTTGGATTATGTTTTAATATTATATTATAATATTTTGCATCGAAAATGAATAAAGCATCAAATTCCCCCTTGTAAGTTGCTATGATATCAGGTTTTAAGGTTTCTTTCATTATGGAATGACCTGTTAGGTCATTCCATAATGGAAAAGGTATTTGATCACGAAAGCTTTGTATCTGGTTTGCAAAAATAGTACTGCAAGTTTTTTCCCAAATTTGATTGAAGTAGCCTGTACCGAAGATCGAATATTCATTTTCATTATAGGTAAATAACTTTTCCAAAAAAAGTTTCATTCTTTTTAAAAGTCTGATTTCCCAATCGATAAATGTTTCCCTCATTTCTCTATCGATTGCGATTATAATGCCTTGGATACTAGAAATAGAATATATTTCAGATGGACAATCGAATAAAACACTATAAGAAAAGTCTAATAATTCACCGTATTTCTCAGAACAATATTTAAGAATCCATTTGTGCGTTTGAGTAATTAAATTAGTTTCTTCCGTAATTGAGGTATCTGAATACTTATCATTGTAAAATGGCGCTCCTCGAGAAAAATACGGATGCATTAGATCAACTGTTTTTGTCCAGTTTGTATCACCATCCGACATGACAATTTCGTGATTCTTCGATTTGATGAAAATTCCGTACTCAAAATAATCCTTTAAAAATTTTTCTGCTAGAACAATCTCTGAATTATTAAGACTTTCAATGTTTGACATTTGTTGACAATCTGGAATGTCAGAATCTTCGGATCCAAAAGATTTTAAAACTTTATAAATTTTAATAAAATCACCAAAGGCATCTTCAGGATGAATAAGTTTGTTATGATAGTATTTTGGTAAGACACAAATAATAGTACCATTACTAACAATGACACCCACAAATTGAAACGCCCAAAATCCTTTTTCGTTTTGTTTCAAATAGGATAATTCGAACAAATTCGATATCAACTCATTATCATTGTTAAGTGAGGAATGAAAATCCAATGGTTGAAGGTATTCATCCTCAACAAACAATAAATGATGTTTAATTGCAAACATTCAATATTTATTGATCCTCTTCTTGTAAGGGAATGTCAACACCAATTTCATCTTTTAAATTGAGGTTGGAAAATATTTCCAAGTTGGAATCATAAGCAAAAACAATCTCAGAAAAAGTTTTTTGTTTGAATAGGCTTTCGGGATTATGCCTAACAACGTCATCCCTTAAATAAAGGAGTAATTTGTTTTTTATAGAACTCGTATTTCGAAGCTCTTTTTTGTTTAAAAAGAACGGACCTATTAGTTTGTCTTCTGGAACTCCAAGTTGAATGAGCCTTTTATTTAAAACATCCCGGAATCCATTCCAATTGAACAATTTATTTTGAAAGAAAATCATTTGATCATTGACTTCCTTTGCTTTAGCGTTCAAAGGCAAATATTCAAAGCTCCACCTTCTTTTAAATGCAGAATCTAAAGGCATAACTCCTTGATCGGCACTGTTCATCGTTGCCCAAATATATAAGTTAAAGGGTAATTTAAATTTTGAGCCATGAATATTTCGACTTGATAAGAAATTCAATATATCTTGGTTGAACTGAATATCATACTGACTCTCGCCAGTGTTTTCATCTCTATCCAGAAGCTGAAATACATCTCCAAAAACCGAAGAAACAACAGCTCTATTAATTTCTTCAATGATTAAAAGAAATCTATCATTAATATTCTCATACGACTTTATCAACAAATTCAGTAAAGGACCAGGAACAAATGAATAATCAATTAATGGTTCTTTATCAAACGGAGCTTTTAATTTCTCAAACCTGTTACTGCCAAATAGTTCAATATTTTCATTTGCAATTGTCTTGTATAATGGCGTAGGTTTATAGGTGCCAACAAATTGTTGATAGGTGTAATTAGGATGAAATGTAATCCTTATGGTATTTTCATCGCGAAATCCGCTCTTTTTAGCTTGAATATGCAATTCATAACTTTTACCAGTCCCTGGTGCTCCATAAATTATTTTATTCCTAGGAATGTCATCAATTGAAATTGTTGGTGTTGATTGTGGCTGTTTCGGGGTTCCAAAAGGTGTTATATTATAATGCTGCGACAAATCGAAATCAGATAGAAGCAACATCCTACTTCCTTCAAGGGAGGCATATAGTGGTTGTATGAATGGCCCTTGTGGTAAATTACCAGGATTTGATTTCAGCAATGATCTTTCAAAACCAATAGTAAAATTATAGGAATCTAAAGAATTAAAAAGCTCCTTGAACTTTCTAAGCAGATTTATCCTATTGGATTTTTCAGTCGAGAAGTTTATTTCAGTCAATTCCGTAGTGAAAAACATTTCCTCAGCAGAGGATATTTTATACTTTGTCCTGAAAAGGTTAACAATGTCCGAGCTTGATTGGTTATCTTGGAATGGGTTGTTATGAAGACAAATTGTCGCAACATCTGAAATAGATAATGATTTATTTTTCAGCAATATCTGGAATACATTGTCTTGCCAATCAAATGGAAAAACTGCGTAATAAAATAATGAACTTGTAAAATCTTTCTTTGAAGCTCCAAAATAATATAGGTCCTGTAATGCATTAGAAAGCTGACTTGTCCTGACTGAATAACAAATATTAGTTTGAATTGACGGAGCTTGTCCTTCGTCAATTTGATTAATTATTTCAAGCAGGCCAAAAAACTTATTAAGTGATGCTTTTGACGATTCTCCACTGGTGATAATCCTAAGCCAAGCATCGATTAGATACTGTTCATCAATATACTTCATAATAATGGCTTTATATATACCTGATAATTTCTTCGATGACGGAACTCAAAACTGGAACTGAAACCGAATTCCCAAGTTGTCTGTATGCCTGATTATCTGACACGATAAATTTAAAATCATCAGGAAATCCCTGTAGTCGTTTACTTTCCAATACCGACAACCGACGTTTTAGATCCCATAATTTGGGAACTCGATTTGCAATAATAGTAGGGGCGTATGTCTCAAGACAAGCATAGAAAGCTTCCTGAATTTGCGTTTTCGCTTTATCCCCAATATGAAAACGCAATGAACCATCAGGTTTTTGATAGGAATACACCCCATGCCGACCTTTCTTAGTCTTAGAAGCATACCTAGAATTGTCATGCTGGACTCTTTCCCCCTTTGAATTGAAATGAAAATTGATTCTATCGATTTCGAAATCAGAAAGTTTTAATTTAGAATTTCTGTTTGAATCTTCATCGATTATCGATTTTAACGAAACACCTCTACTGTTGCCCGTTGGAAAGGTAAAATCGACTTCCTTTCTTAATCCGACACAATACCATCTCTCCCTATATTGTGGCAATCCGAAATCATAACTGTTCAATATATGCCACTTAATATTGTACCCGAGATTTCTCAATGATTCTACTATCAGACTGAGAGTTTTACCACCATCATGAGATTTCAAACCCTTTACGTTTTCTAACAAGAAAGCAGCCGGGGTATGCTTCTTTAAAATATCTAGTATATCAAAAAACAATGTTCCTCTTGTCTTGTCCTCAAAACCTGCATTACGCCCTGCATAACTAAACGGCTGGCATGGAAAGCCAGCAAAAAGAATATCAAATTTTTCAGGAATCAGGTTTTTTATTTCATCTGTCGTAATATCTCCAAATGGAACCTCTCCAAAATTCGCTAAATAAGTTGATTGAGCATGTGAGTCCCACTCACTTGAAAATACACATTTACCACCTAATCGCTGGCCAGCAAGTCTAAACCCTCCAATTCCAGCGAAAAGATCAATAAAAGTAAATGATGGATTTAGCGGAGGAGGATATAAGATATTCGAAAATGGATCATTAAGTAGTTCAAGTAATGTAATATTTGCTAAATTGTCATCGACTGTTAATTCGGGATTGCTTATTTCAAGTGAGTTTTTTACAAATGAAAGGGCTTCTTTTTTATATGCAACTGCAATCGGATTCTTATGATTATGGAGATAATGCGTTAATGCCGCTTTACGAAATTGTAGCCTTTCTTGAATTAAAGATTTAATATCGGTATTAATAAAATCGTCAAGACATACAGCCTTCAAGTCACTCATATTTAGATAAATAAAAAAAATAACCTTAGTATACAAGTTTAAAGAAAAAATTGCTTGTCAACTTACATTTGCAATAAAGATATCAACAATGATATTAAACAAACAAGGTCCAAAAGTTCCGGAATTCAACCCACGTTCAGGGTTCACAACAACGCCTGAAAGATCAAGGCTGATGAGGAAAATAAAAAGCAAAGAAACAAAGGCAGAAAAAACCTTAAGATTGTGTATTTGGAATAATGGGTTAAGATATCGGAAAAACCTCAAAACGTTACCTGGTAAACCCGATATTGCAATTACTCCTCTGAAGATTGCAATATTTGTCGATGGTGGTTTCTGGCATGGGAAGGAATGGGAAAAAGAGAAACGTAAACTTAAGAGTAATAGAGATTTTTGGATACCTAAGATAGAGAGAAATATTGAGAGAGATATCGAAGTAAAAATAAAACTGGAATCAATGGGATGGACAGTATTACGATTTTGGGAAGATCAAGTATTAAAAAACACTGCTGAATGTATGAATGAGATAAACGATTTAATAAAATTTAAAATTATCATCAAGTAACACAAATATAACGAAAATCCTTGTTATTTTATCATACGGGACGGATGAATTCCGATGCATTCCTGAAGGGATGCAAGTCCTTAAATATAAATTTCCGAGAAGATATTTCATTTGCAGCAAAGTAACTTTAAAGTTACCTTCGCCTATTGAAAAGGAATTGGAGAAAGTTCGAACAATAATTGCTTACAGGCACTACTTTGAGGAATTCTTCGAAGAAAAAACCATAGGACTGATATGAGAAAAGAACATTCCGGCACAAAATCATGGTCCAAAATCAAGGATGAAATCTTTGGCGAGTTGGGAACGCCGGAGCGCGACGGACTTGAAAGAGAGAGCAAATCTTTTGTAATCGGTGCAATGATCCGCCAGGCCAGGGAAAGCAGGAACATGACCCAGGAAGAGCTTGCATCAATCATTTCAAAGAAAAGAAGCTATATCTCTCGGGTCGAAAATGACGGCTCTAACATCAACCTCAAAACCTTTTTTGACATTGTAGAAAAAGGTCTTGGGGGTAAGGTAAATATTGAAATTGTCTTCTGAAAATCCATCTATTTCGCAACTTCTGCCTTTGACGGATCCCCGCCGCTCCCCCATCCGCAGTCCCGAAAAAAAGTAATCCATTGAAAAACCTTTCAGGCGGATTTCTTCGCCCTGAGGCTGTCGGATAACAGTTTCGCAATTCCTTCCCTTTGTTTCTCGTCGCAATCCTTGAAAACTATGGCGAAACAGGGGTTGCTGAGGTCGCCGGGATAGATCTGCATGAAGGTTGATTCGGCATTTCCCGATTCGTCGATGATGAGCCTGTTGGGCTTGCGGGGATCAATGATGCCGCGGCCTGCGAATGTCCCTGCCGCGCTCCACATCCGGGCCAGGGGGACAATGAAATCGGCGATGATCACAGGGTATTGCTTTAATGTCTGAGACGCATCGGCAATGAGTAAAAATCCTTTGCCCTCCCTGAAAAAACTGATGGGCTGACCTGGCTTTCGGGTTTCAAGGAAACTGTTGTACTGCGGGCTCTTCGTAAGGACAGGCAGCCTGAACAGCATCAGCAGCCCGGCGGGGTAATGAATGATTTTTTGCTGCTCTTTTTCTTTTGAGGGCGGATGTTGTATCCAGATGTTTCCCTGCCGGCTGGTTTCTTTGCTAAGGAACAGGAATACGGGATCTTTGCTGAAGTCCCTCACAAAGAAATCGTTGGTGAGGACATGCTCCAGTCCGGGATAAGTGCTGGTGCCGCAAAATTCCCCATGAATCAGGGTCCTCAACTCACAACGATCTTTCTCCCACTTAACAATGTGGACCACCGAGCGGTCGCATTCGAGGAGGTAATCGGCGCTGATCACCTCGTTTTCGATCTTCACGCTGCTTTTGTCGAGTACTCCGTACCCCAGGGATGAAGGCAGCTCCCTTCCGAAAAAATTCAATGAATTTGTTTCCATCATGCAATGGTTTTAAAGGTTAAACATCATTGCTTCAGGATGGACTGCGGATGAGGTGCGGGAAATAAAAAAACGAACCCTTTTGACCATAAGTCCGCATCGCTTTGCCACCGTGGCGTTCGTTGCTCGGTTGGCATCCACTCAAGGATTCCTGATGCTGTTGCAAAGATACGACAACGGGAAGGGAAAGTCAAGGGAAAGGTGCTATGGAGTAACCCAATCGAGTCCGATGGAGGAAAAGCTAGGAGTGTCTGTGAGACAATAGACGCTGAAGATCCTTTGTATTGACAATTTTCTTGTAATTCCTGTTCTTAAGTCCGTTATATAGCACTTTATCCCCAGTCCAAAGAAATGCACTTAGATATTCAGCCAGAGCGATGAAGGGCGCATCATCAATATCGATTCCTCTGGTGAGCTTTTCGGCTTTTAACCATATCTCCAAAGGAATCAGTTCCTCTTCAATAAAGCTTACCTTTTTAGAAAGAACAAAGAATGAGTCATTTAACTCCTTGTCAGACAATCCTGACATTTTCCTAAGCTTCTCCCAATTCCTCTGGATCTCATCCCTTAGATGATTGCCACCATAGAAGGTTACCCTGGATCCCGAGAGAAGGATCATGTTACCCAAAGTGCTCTTCCTGCTAAGTAATGCGCTGAAAAGAATATTGGTATCAATCACAATTCTCATTGACAAATCTTACCCGGTTTGATTTCCACCAACCCTTGTTAACTTCCCTGGCAAGTTTGTCAATATCAGTTTGTGTTGCTTTGGAATCAGCAATAGCTTCTTTATAGGTAAGATAATCAATAAATTCCTTGATGTCCTTGAGCTTTAGTCTTGAGGACAAGCGAATAACTATTTCCGATCCAGATTGTTGAATTGTCATTTGACTGATTCTTGTTGCAAAGATAGTTAATAAAAGAGGTGATTACAATAGTGTCAGCTACCTGAGGGTACATTTCAATCCTCATGATACTTAATCCGGAATAATCGGAAAAGTGACACTCTGAAATGAATTTTCAGTTGTCAAGGAATTCTTGACTGGATAATCCATAAAGTTTGCAAATTCTGATTTTAACAGATCCCCGCCACTGCCTAATCCGCAGTCAATTAAATGAAATATGACAGGAATGGCTCCTTGGATTAGGTCATTTTACCAGAATAATGCCAGTCGGGGTATCACTTTTAGCTCGTCGGTGGATTAAGTGTTGTTTGTTTAAGGACGCAAATTGCGTCCTTAAAGGTTAAGTCACTTGAGGTCGCAATTTGCGACCTCAAGTTCTGAAACAATTGATTAACTTAATGTTAAAGATATATGACGACAGCATTGCAGCTAAAAATGGAGACCATAAGTGGGTTGATCCATTATATCAGGGGAGAAAAGGTGATACTGGTTGTTGATCTGGCAAGACTTTACGAGGTGCCAACGAAGGTTTTAAAACAGGCAGTAAGACGGAATATAGGAAGATTTCCTGCTGATTTCATGTTCGAACTAACTGAAGATGAGGTGCTTTCTTTGAGGTCACAAATTGTGACCTCAAAGAAAGGAGGCACAAAATTTCTTCCATTTGCATTTACAGAACAAGGTGTCGCAATGCTTTCTTCAGTGTTAAATTCAGAGAAAGCCATTGAGGTAAACATTGCAATAGGATAAACGAAGCTGGTCTTTAAGGTGCCAAATTGGCACCTTAAGAAGTCCCCCGCTCCCCTATCCGCAGTCAATTTGAAAAAGTATTACAGGGGAGCCTTGTTGAATGGCTCATTTCATGAGAATTATGTATACCAAAGCGTTTCACCTTCATATTATTCTACCTGTTCCTTTCAGTTGTTCGGAATTTCCGAACAACTGCTAATGATGATAAAAACTATAAAACCAATTATAGGTTTCCTAATCAGGCAATTGGGCTTGAAAGAGGATTTGTACCATTTTAAAGTTTTGCTGTATCTTTGTGTAATGACCGAACAGGCAAGTTTATTTCTGAATGATGTTAAAAAATCCGTCCTCTCTTTTGATCCGGGCGCGAGGCTGTTTTTATTCGGCTCAAGGGCAAGGGGGGATTTCAGAGAAGATTCCGATTGGGATATATTAATCCTGCTCAACCGGGATAAAGTAGATTTTGCAGTTAAAAGAACGCTCAGGAAACAGTTATTTAAAGTTGAACTCGATACAGGCCAGCCAATTTCGGCCTTTGTCTATTCCAATGACGAATGGACTAATAACCAGTCTGATACTCCATTTTTTCAAAACATTACTTCAGAGGGAATTCAATTATGAGTCCGGCATATAAATCGGATTATATCTCTTATCGTATAGATAAAGCAGCTGAATCAATCAAAGCAGCAGAATTAATGGCTGAAAATCAATTACTGACTTCAGCAGTAAACCGATGCTATTACGCTTGTTTCTATATGGTTGATGCTCTCCTGTACGGCAACCAACTATCGGTAAAATCCCATGCCGGGGCCAAGAATCAGTTCAATCTTAACTTTATCAAGACGGGAAAAATTCCGGTCGAGTTTGGAGAACTCTTCAATGAATTATTTGATCTTAGACAGGAAGGCGATTACGGTTCAAAATTTGAAATTGAACCTCCGGATATTCAAACTTTGATTGCCGACACGAAGCGATTTATTGAATGTTTATCTGCTCTTCTTAAATAATTGATATTTATCATTCATCCTAAATCCTTGTTCGACATTGTTGAAAAAGGCCTTGGGGGTTAGGGGTAAAATGAAAGGATTAAGTCAATTTCAGAGTATCTTTGCATATCAGTCTACCAAAATGGAATTCAAATCATTCATATCGGGTTTTGAGAATCTGCCTAAACAGATTCAAAGGCAGTTAGTTGTATACATAGAATTTTTAAAATCAAAATACTCAGCTTCAAAGAAGGTTCCGGGTGAGGGCGATACTTTTTCTTTCTCATGGGAAAATGGATTAATGGACTTGAAAAAGGAGTATTCTGGCGTTGAATTACAGCACAAAATCAACGATTTGCGGTAATGGCCTTTCTGTAATTATTATCTTTGCATCAACATGTCCACCCCCCTTCCCATTAGAACAGGGCGCTTAGGGTGGACTTTTATTTCTCCCCTCTCCCTCATCCGCAGTCCCCAAAAAAAGTGATCTATTGAAAAACCTTTCAGGCGGATTTCTTCGCCCTGAGGCTGTCGGGCCAGATCTGCATGAAGGTGGGTCATTTTTTTAGCTAACCTTTAAGGTTGTTGTGAAAACTTCGCTAAACCTTATAGTTGTATTCAGTATAAAAAAAACGTAAATTTGTAGTGTATGCCGGAAATTCTTCGTGAATTGGGCTTCAATAATTTATACATGGTGGCTGAATTATTGTTTAAAGCGACAAAAGCCTGGTGTGAGGATAACAAAATTTGCATCTTACTATCAGACAGTAAAGAGATTCGTTTCCCTGTCGACCTCAATCTAAAGCTAAAAAACGCTTCGTTCGAACAGCAGAACAATATTGAGATAATATGCAACGGTACCGGGCTTCACTGGCCTGACCTTGATGAAGACCTTTCACTGTCGGGGATCATGGAAGGGCGATATTCTGTCTGATACCTGGTATCCGTCCATAGAATGAATTAAATAGAATTCCATAATATCTTTTACAAAACACTGGCAATGTCAGACGCCAATCTTTATTCAAAGATTTACCGGCTTCCCGCCGAGCATAGAAATGAAGTTATGGACTTCGTTGATTTTCTGCTGACAAAGAATAAAAAACCAGGCAACGGGAAGCAATCGGGATTTGGCTGTCTGAAAGGCAAGATTAAAATGGCTCCTGATTTCGACGCTCCTCTGGACGATTTCAAGCCATATATGGAATGAACCTGTTGCTGAATACCCAGGCTAAATTATATTGCAACCCCGCCAATAATCTGGTAAGTTTAACATCCTTATAAACCTTGTGGTTCCCACCAAATTTCATGTTTTAACTGACTCCGGATGAAAATCAAATCTTAAGGTACCAATTTGGCACCTTAAAGGGGTTTCCCCGCTCCCCTATCCGCAGTCAATAAAAAGAAGTATTACAGGGGAGCCTCGTTGAGTGGCCCAACTTATAAGAATTATGCGGGTTGAGTATCACTTTTAATGAGTTGGCGGATTAAGGGGTAAATTCTTTAAGGTCACAAATTGTGACCTTAAAGATTGAGTCACTTGAGGTCGCAAATTGCGTCCTTAAACGATTAAAGATGGAAACTTCTCTGATAAAGGCTGATTATCAATCATTAATCTATGATTTGAGAGGATATAAAGTCATGCTTGATTACGATCTGGCTGTGCTTTATGGTGTCGAAACAAAGCGGTTAAAAGAGCGTGTACGCCGCAATATCAGCAGGTTTCCTGAAGATTTTATGTTTGAGCTCACCCCCGATGAGTACGATTCTTTAAGGACGCAATTTGCGACCTTAAAGAGAGGACAGCATTCAAAATACAATCCGTTTGCCTTTACGGAACAAGGTGTAGCCATGCTTTCTTCGGTTCTCAATTCCGAAAAAGCAATAGAAGTAAACATTGAATTGGTTAAACGAAGCTGATCTTTAAGGTCACAAACTGTGACCTTAAAGATTTTGGTGTTCGCGATCATTAAATGTGATCCCTTGCAGCCTGGTACGCAATGCAGGTGGATATTTGAAAACCCACGCTCCCCCATCCGCAGTCAATAATAAAGATCCCTATGAAATGGCACTTAACGCTGTTTTCAAGTCTCATTTTCTCGCTTGAATCCAATTCTTCTGCGTTCGTGTATAAACTGCTGCTGAGTTTTATACTCTTCTAATTGTTTCAGGTATTCAAAAATCAACAAGATCTGTTTATCCTGCTCGATATCCTTTGCTTGTATTTCCTCCAAGGTCTTGAGTATCTCTGCATGGGATTCAAGTAACCTTCTTATCCTCGTGAATACGCGCATGATCTGGATATTAACCATAATGGCCCGATCGCTTTTCAACACACTTGATAGCATTGCGACCCCCAACTCGGTAAATGCGTATGGCCACTTTCTTGTTCCACCCCAACTTGATGTTCCAGATTGGAACATCAAGTTGTCGAATTCCTCTTTTGTCAGTTTGAACATAAAGTCCGCCTGGAAATGTCACGTGCTTTTCTGAAAATTGTTCCACCAATCCGTGATGCATCATGCCAAAAACTGTTTTCCCTTTCAGGGCTGCTTCCGCCATCCGGTCAAGCACCCATTTCATGGTACCCGGCCTGATCGCTCCTGCAGTGTAAATCGTGTCGATTACACTGTCGTACTTACAGCAATCAATTGCGATGAGCCAGAGATTGGGCAAAGGCTCGGACACATAACTCAGGGAGTTCGGATCGGTATACAGCGCATCGCTGTATCCGCAATCATAATAGATCGACCTGAATTGAGCCGGACCGATATTCGCAACCCTTGTCTGTGTTGCGCCGTCATACTGATACGAATGCGGGTTGAAAATGTCGTGGTTACCGGTAATAACCCTGACTTTGATCCCGGCCTGGATCAATTGCTCCAGGTATGTGTGAACAGAGTTATGGCAAACCAGTTCACCATCTTTGGTAAGATCCCCGGGAATAAGGACAAGGTCGGGCTTTGCCTGTAACAATTCCTGAATAGCCTCCTGCATGATTGCATCACTCGCGGAAAGTAGTTTCCCGTCGGTTACAAGATAATCCTGGCCTTTTTACATATTTACCGAAATACATATTTCCGGTTTCCCTTTCTTTTGGTTATTTATCTTATGACAGCTAGCATCCCACTCACTCATCCGCTGTCAATATAATATTGATCCTGAATTGCTGCTGACAGTTAAAAAAACATAGATATAATTTATTTGATGATAATTTTGTGCCTGGTCGCCGATTGTCCGCAATCATTCTGTAATTTTGAACTGGTCTAAATTAAACTACAAATTCATTAAACCACGAAAATGGATAATTATAAATTGCAAATATCTCCCGGCATTACCATACAGTTAAGAAAGCCGAAAATCAAGGAATCAAGGTATGAACTGGCCATTGGCGAGGAGGTGGTCGGAACCATCGTTCTGCCCAAAATGTTTGGCACCCTGGCTTATGTAAGCTCCGCCAAACAGGAATGGAGCCTTGAACGAAAGGGATTCTGGAAGTCTTCCATCATATTGAGGAAGAAAGGCGAAGAAACGGATTTACTGAAAATCACTGTAGGCAAGATGAGCCGCCGGTTGCTGAGTTTCACCAGTCCGAAAGGTGAAGTCTATGACCTTATGAGGGAGGGCTTCTGGGGTAAATCCTGGATCTGGACAAAGAACAACATGCTCCTCATGAGGCTGCATATGAAGGATGGAATGAAAAGATCAGGGGAAGTCGCCATCCTGAACAACGACCCCATGGATGCCATCCTGATGCTGGCCGCTACATATGCATTGATCCTGAAAAACCGGGACGAAGCAGCATCGGCCGTGGCAGTTACTGCAGCCGTCGGCTGATCCGCACTTCGTAATCAGCTTCAACAAAAGAAGTATCACTGTGATGCCTCCTTCCGGCGAAAATCCCTATCTTTAAATCCTCAATTTTTCGGGGATGAAATTCAGTGAAATCATAAGAACCAGGGCGTTTAAGGATTTTTCTATAATCCTGCTGCTCATGGGTTTGCTTACACTGGTTTTCCGTCTGACTAATGCTGATATTGCCCTGCAACGATACTTTTATTCGCCTGAAAAAGGCTGGATGCTCCAGTTCCATCCTTTCTGGGATTTTATTTACCGTTTCGGGATCTTCCCAGGGTACTTCCTTGCATTTGCCGGGCTGGTGATGATCACCCTCTCATACTGGAACGTGAAATACATCAATTTCCGCAAGGCATCCATGGTGCTTATCTTTACAATGCTCGTCGGCCCTGGACTTATCGTTAACCTGTTGCTGAAGGATCATACGGGTCGCCCGCGCCCACGTGAGATCACGGAATTCGGGGGCACCGAAAAATTCATCTGCGTTTGCGAAAAAGGAGCCACGAATGAGGGCAAGAGTTTTCCCTGCGGACATTGTTCGATGGGGTTTTACCTGGCAATTCCGTATTTGTTTCTCAGGAACCGAAAGAAGATCCTCGCATTTTCTGTTTTGGCAATGGGCATTGGTTATGGAATTATCATAGGCATCGCCCGAATGATGGCGGGGGGGCATTTTGCCAGCGATGTGCTATGGGCGGGGCTGCTCGTCTGGCTGGTTGCATTATGCGGGTATTACCTGTTCAGGGTCGATAAACCCATTGAAATTCCCGTTCTCTCATCCGCAGACCAGAAGAAAAAAGCCAGGCGGATCACACTTGCTATGGGCATACTGCTGCCTGTGATCACTGTGGGGCTGATGCTCGCGACGCCTTATATCTCCTCCAAGGAATTCCACCTGACCAATGCGGAGTTTGCCAGGCTCAGTCCAAGGGTGGTCCTGTTTGATTTGGGGGACGCTACGGTGAGGATTGTACCTGATACGGCCCTCCGCCTGGAATACAAGGTTAATGCTTTCGGTTTTCCCAACAGCAAGGTGAGAGGGCACTGGACTGAAGGCGACACCTGCCGTTATTACTTTGAAAATATGGGATGGTTCACCGAACTGAGAACTGATGTTAAGCTGAAACTACCACTGGCCGGCTCCTGTACTTTCCTGGTCCGCATCAATAAAGGCAGGATCATCAACGATCTGCCGGGAGCATATTCCTGCAAACGGATTCTCCTTCCTGGAAACATGGCGTTTCTTGCCATAAACAATCAATAAGGAGGCACGTCTGCATATGATGCATTGTTTGGTCATTGCTATCGCACTAGCATTTCCTGCCCTGCCGGTGGTACCCCTTAAAACTCCACCTTATAGCTGATAAAAGGTATGATGCCCATCGACTTCACGGCTTCTATGCTGTGATTAAAGTCGTTGTACACATAACCGATATCGGGCTTCTGGTTGAGCAGGTTCTTGAACTGTATAGCCCAGATTCCGCTGTATTTCCTGTGGTTGGTGCGATAGGTGAGGGTGAGGTCGACGTAATAAAAGTCAGGAAGCTTCAAAGTGTAAGCAGCGGCTTCGTCCAAAACCTCGCTGTGCCTGGCAATGGAGGCATTGAGGTCAATGGGGACATAATATTCTCCGCCGGTAAGGCTCAGCTTGAGGTTCACTCCAAGTATATTTTTCTTTCTGATGGTCCACTCCTTTCCCCCGAGCAGGTTCACCACGTAGTTTGAATTGAATTTTGTACTGCGGATGACTTCGTCCCCGCCCTTATACTGTGATTGGAAAAGCGAAACGGTACATAGGTAGTATAATCCTTTCGTGAGGAACTTTTCGAAGGTGAGGTCGAGACCGAGGTTCCTGCCTGTTCCCTTGTTCACGAGGGTGTCGTTCTGGTAGCCTCCTTCTGAATTGATGAGGGAATAATAGCTGTTGGGCATCACGGGGACCGAATACAGGAGCTGGGCGTAGGCTTCGGCTTTGAATCGCATGTCACTGCGGATGGCGAGGTCGTACCCCAGCACCAGGTGATGGGCCCTGCTGAAATCAAGTCCTTTGTTGGGCTGTACACTGCTTCCGCCGGGCTGGGGAACCTGGGCGAGGTAAACGCCTATATCCTCCAGCTGGGAATGCATCCCATAACCGAAGCTGAGGGACTGTTTCTGTGCAAACTGCCACCTTATGGCAAACCTTGGCTCCAGCGCCCAGCGGGAGTTCAGCCTGAAAAACTGGAAATGCAGTCCGCCGTTTATGGTTAAAGTATTCGATAAACTGAACTTTGACTCGCTGAAGGCCTGCAGCAGCCCTGTGTTCCCTGATCCGTGGTCATACTGGGAATAGACCCCCGTAAAGGGATTTCGCGACCATATATTTACATTGTAAAACATCTCGGAATACACCAGCCCGCTTCGGTTTGTATGCTTTGGGCCGAATTTGTAGTTGAGCATGCTGGCTGCGGTGAACCTCCAGTTCTTATGGTTCACGTTTTGCTGGGGCACGGGCTGGTAGGCGGTGTCGAGATAGTTGTTGTCAAAATAAATGTCGCTGTAGGTGGTGCTGAGGTATGAGCGGAGGAAGGATCTTGCAGAGGTTTTAATGGTATGGGTTAATGCAAGGGCCCCCATATTGTTGTTGAGGGTCGATAGGGTGCGGTCGTCGAGGCTTTTCCACTCCAGGCTGTCGTGCACAGGCTCGTATGTCGAGCGTGAGATCCCCCCTATCCCGGTGAGCGAGAAGGTGCCGGCCTTGGGGGTCACGAAATTGAATTTGAAGCTGATATCCTGGTACTGGGGGATCTTGTTTTTCATGGACGGGTCGATAATCTGCAGGAAGGCCAGGATGGAATACCTGTAATTAAAGAGGTAGGTCGATGGTTTGCCTTTCACAAAAGGGCCTTCGGCCGAAAGGTCCAGACCCTGTATCCCCACCTGTACGGCGTATTCACGGCGGTTGCTGTTGCCGTTGCGGAACCTCATGTCAAAGACCCCCGAAAGGGCGTTCCCGAATTCCGAGGGAAAGGCCGAAGTGTAGAAGTCGGAATTGCTCAGCACCTGGCTGCTGAACATGGTGATGCCCCCTCCCGAGCTTCCCACATATGCGTAGTGGTTGGGATTAGGGATGTCAACCCCGTCGACCCTCCACAGAAGTCCTTTGGGAGAATTCCCGCGGATGACTATGGCGTTTGAATTCACATCGGCGCTGGAGGCTACCCCCGCGAAATTGCTGACGGCACGCATGGGGTCGTCGGCGGAACCTGCATAACGCCGGCTTTCATCTACATTGAAAGAGCGGGCGCTGATCATAGCCATGGGATTCACGGGTTTGTCTTTGTCGGTGGTGACTTTGACTTCCACTTCTTTTGCCGTGATCACCATTTCTTCGAGTTCGATGTTCAGCATGGTTTCTTTCCCCGACGACAGCATGATCTCGGGCAGCGTCACCGGTTTGTATCCCATGAAAGTGACCTTGAGCGTATGCCTACCAACAGGGACATCCGCCAGTATAAAATCACCTTTATCGTTGGTAACGGTTCCTTTGAGAGGATCGGTATTGAGCACTATCACATTGGCGCCGGGCAGCCCCGATTTTGATTCTGCATCTATGACTTTTCCGCGGATCACCTGCAGCGGGATGCGGGATGCAGGATGTTGGATTGAGGATGAAGGTTGTGGGATTAGTGGATTCTGGACTTGAGGGTTCTGTGAGTTTTGTCGATTCTGGATTTGCGGATTTTGCGGGTTCTGGCCCCAAAGCAATACGGGCGCCAGCAGGAATACTTGCAGCATGGTTTTGTTCATAAGGTTTTTTAGATTGGTCAGGCTGCAAATTTCCCCTTGCCCTGGAAACTAAAATTGTAAAAAACGGACAAATGGGCGTGATGCTCGTGACGGACGTGATGCTCGTGATTCACAAACCAATCCTGCACCCTGTTCCCAAGCTACCCAGTTACCCAGCTATCCAGCTACCAGTATCTAAATAAACGTATCGATATTTCTCAGGAACGCCCTGGGCGGAAGCCCGGTGAACTGCCTGATCTCGCGGATGAGATGGCTCTGATCGGTAAACTCGAAATTGGCCACCATCGACATCCAGTCGGGGCTGCCGGTGGATTGTATGCTACGGTGAAGCTGTTCGAAGCGCACCATCCGGGCAAAGGCCTTGGGGGCCATATCCATTTCCTTATGGCAGAACCGCTGCAGCTGCTTGTATTCGCTTTCTGAATGGCTGCAAATCTCCCTCAGCGGTAAAATGCCTTTCGTGGCCGTGATACGGTGTATGGCCCGCACCGGGAGGCTTGATTCTATGGTTGCGTCCATGAATGCCTTCATCAGCCAGGCTTCGATTATCCCGAACTTGATGCCGGGATCGGGCTGAAGGAACAACCTCTCGAGGATCTCGTCATACCTGGATGAATGCAGCACATCCCCTGCCTGGAGCAGGCTGCTGATCTCCTGCTGGCTTATGCCGAACAACTGGGTGAAACCGTAAGGCATGAAACGCACGCCGAGCATCTCAACATGTCCGTTGTAACTGAACCGGAGGGTGTTTCTCCTGAACCCGCTTACAAAACCGGTCGAGCCGGAATTGCTGATCCCGCCTTCCCCCGAAAGCCTTGTGTCAAATAAAAAGAGCAGGTCGGTTTTGAAATCGGGCAGTATCATTTTTTCTTCGAACCCCATCTCCCCCTTCAGATAATACATGCTCTCGATGAAATCGCTCAGGGGAGCGGGCGGAATATGTTCGCGGTAGATCAATTGTGAGGGTGCTTGCAGGATGATATAACGATGCCTCCTCCTGATTATTATGAGATTGAAAATTCACTTTTCAGGCCGGGGCATAAACCCGCCTGTAATATTATAACGGAAACGGCCCGGCTATAACCGGATACATATTTTGTTTTCCAGGCAACGCAAACGTATCTATTTGTGTCCTATATTAAAATACTTTGTATTATATAAAATCCCTGTAATATGAAAAAACTTCTATCCTTTATCTCCCTCCTGATCGCTGCTAATCTTTGGGTCCAGACATCCTGCTCTGCCCAGGTAAGGGTTGATGCGCTTACTGCGCCAAAGTCTGGAATGCTTAACTCCTGGCAATATTTTGGCCAGCCGGGTTTTTCTGCCGGCTCTGCGTCCCAGCTAAGCCTGGTTATACAGGCGAACGGGAAGCCGGCTGTTCTTTACGTTGATTTTGATTTTGGGAAAAAGGCCTCCGTAATGAGATTCAACGGTACCTCCTGGGAATATGCCGGGATACAGGGATTTTCTTCAGGGGAAGCCGAGGAGCCTTCGCTCGCCGCCGGCCCGGGCGGGGAACTTTATGCAGCTTATGCCGACAGCCCGCTGATATGGAAAGCAACGGTGATGAAATTTAACGGAAGCTCATGGGAACCCCTGGGGAACCCGGGGTTTTCATTGAGGATGATTTCGTATACCAGTCTTGTGGTAAGCCCTGCCGGTATCCCATATATTGCTTACCAGGATGCAGGGGCGGAATACAAAGCAACGGTGATGAAGTTCGACGGCACAGCATGGGTCAATGTAGGCGTTCCGGGTTTATCGGCAGGGGCTGTGGGATACACCAGCCTCGCCTTCAGCCCTTCGGGGGAACCCTATATCGTGTATGCCGATGTTGTTTATGACAATAAGATCGTAGTCAGGAAATTTACCGGGACATCCTGGGTGGATGTAGGAACCCCGGGATTTTCAAATTCAGAAGTGTTTGAGACCCGAATCGCCATCAGCAAGGGGAATGTGCCCTATGTTGCTTTTTCTTCATCCTCAGACCATGCAACGGTCATGAAATTTGACGGATCAAACTGGGTAGCGGCAGGCCCAAGCGGGTTTTCGGCAGGCTATGAATCCAATATCAACATTTTATTCAGCCCCGGGGGGCAGCCGTATGTATCTTATGTTGATTACGTAAATTCAATGTCGGCCACGGCCATGACGTTTAACGGCAGTGACTGGGTTAACGTGGGCCCGGCCGGTTTTACGGGGAACAGGGCTTTCTATACATCCGCTGCCTTCGATTCTTCGGGATTGCTTTACATTGCTTTCCAGGATTCGGCTTACCTCAACAGGGCTTCGGTTATGAAGTTTGATGCTTCGGCCGCCGGGATCCGCGAAACTGCCAATGAGAAGATCCTGGTTTATCCTGACCCTGCCCGTTTTGAGCTTTCAATCGACCTTCGCAACACCCAAAACCCGGTAAATGAACTTGAGATATACGATGCGACTGGCAGGATGGTATATACTGTGCAGACCCCCCGGGGAAAGATCACACTCGACGTTCAGAATTTCCCGTCGGGGGTTTACTTCATCTGTGCGCGGACCTCAAACGGGGTGATCAGGACGAGGTTCTTAAAAAGACAGGCGTGATATGAGCGGGAAGGCATATCGTTGAACCGGGTTGGGGTTGATCAGCTGCCCGACATGGATCCGTCGCTTGTATATTTGAGGATGCTTTTCATGATCGTTAGAATTTGAGGTTAAAATTCAACGACGGTCTTTTCGATAAAATTACCGGGATCCTATAAAGGATTTATTAAAAGAAAAACCGATTATTGAAGTCCGATCAGATTAAATCAGGATAATGTGCTCAGGATTCTTTATTATTGTTTATATTTGATTATTGTTAATGAAATCATTGAACTTACCGGGGCGATATGAGAAAGACAATATTATTGCTGTTGCTTGCCTGCACTCTGAATTGCGTATACGCCCAGAAACGGCCCTACAGGTTTGGGATCAAGGGGGGCATCAATTACATCCACCTGGAAAACTACGGCAAAGGCTATTATTCCGACTTTGATCCCAAACCCGGCTGGAGTGCCGGCGCCTTGTTCCAGTATACCAGGGGGGGCTTTTTAAATTATTCCATAACACCGGAGATTTTATTTACCCAATCAGTGACAAATGTGGACCTTCTCTATGTCACAGACTGTATTACCACGATCCAGTCCATTGATATCCCGCTAAGTTTCAAACTCGGCCTTCAACTGAGCAAGATATTCAGGCCCTATGCCCTTGGTAATATTTATGGATCCTATATTATCAAAGAATATGGGGATTTTTTCAGCACGCTTGATGAAGACCATACCCAACCCCTCACCAAATTGAATAAATTTTATTTCGGGATTAGCGCGGGGATGGGATTTGATATCTGGAAATTTGAGTTGGAAGGAAGATACAGATGGAACCTGACCAAAATCAATTCTGATGATTACGCCGCCCTGAGACAGATGGGGATGGAACTCTCATGCGCATTTCTTTTTTAACGGCATCACATACAGCATAACGGAAGATGAAGAAATTATTATTGTATTGTTTGCTGCTCTTTACCTTAACTACCTGCAAGAAGGCACCCCTTGATGAATTTATCTTCCTGGTCAGGGTCGACAAAGTTGAGGTGATCGACAAGTATAACCTGGCCGCCAGGCTTAAGCAAAACCCGAACTCCACCCTGTATAAGGCCTTGCCGAATAAGAAAATCAAGATCGTCTCGATTGTTTATAATACCCTCGACCCAAAAGGCCAGCCCATGCTTGCTTCCGGGGCAATATTTTACCCTTCTGCCGATGTGGATTATGAACGGCTGGGAACTATTTTAGCGCTCCATTATACCTATGGGGCCGACTACGAGGTCCCTTCCCAGAAAATGGGGGTGACCGAAGGCCTTTTCTCCCTGTTTGGTTATGTGGTTGTTGCCCCTGATTATATAGGGTACGGTGCATCGAGGGATAAGGTCCATCCCTATTATGATGTAGGGAGCACAGGCCAGGCTTCTGCGGATATGCTTCTCGCCGCAAAGGAATATTTTGCTTCCATCAGCCGGAAAGTTGCTCATAAAGTGACTGTTATGGGATATTCCCAGGGGGGGCAGGCCTCACTCGCATTTCTCAAATTTGTTGAGACAACGCCCTTATACCAGGATGCATTCATTATAGACCAGGTGTTTGCCGGCGGGGGCGCTTATGACCTGATCAAATCCTATGACACCTTTGTAGCCAAAGATTACAGCAGCCAGCCCGTTACTATCCCCCTGCTGATCCTTGGCATGAACTACGGAGACAGCCTGAACCTGGATCTCAGCCAGATGTTTGCGGAACCGCTTCTTTCGCACTACCAGGATTGGATCCTGTCGAAACAATATACGACTGATGAAGTTACAATCAAGATGGGGGAGAAAAAATTAACGAAGATCATGGCCCCCCAGGCATTTGACACTAACAATGCGAATACAAAAAAGTTCAGGAGGGCATTAAGGAACAACAGCCTGATCATTTACGGGAAAGTGACGAACTGGGTGCCCAGGGCAAAGATAACTTTACTGCATGCGACTGACGATACCATAGTGCCTTATGAGAACACCGAAAGCGCTTACCAGGCATTCCTGATGTCGGGCTGCGATGTAAAGAAAGTTGATATTCCCAAAAAAGATCATAAGGAAGCCGGACAAGATTTTTACACCTATGTTATGCTTCATTTACTGGTTTAGCTATGTATAGAATGAAGACAAGAATTCCCGTTTTTCTCCTGCTGTTCTGTTCCTTTGTACTGAACACCCAGGCAAAAGACTACTCCAAACATAACAAAGGATATTTCTGCGATGTGGGGGTTGCTTTTGGAGGGACATTCCCAAAAAACAATGAACCAAGGGCGGTACTTGAGGTTTTTACCACCCATGGCTACCAGTTCTCCAATACGTTTTCCATAGGTGCAGGTGTTGCTACATATAACACCGAAACTATCAACGTCTACATGCAATTCAGGTTCAATCTTCGCGATATCAATGAAACCAGGACCCATTACACCTACATTTCAGTAAGAGCGGGTTATTCATGGAGCACCTGGACGGGTGATGCCTGGGGGGATGACAAGGGACCCATCATTGACCCCCGTTTCGGATGGTCTTTCTATACTAAAGCAGTAAACCTGAGGTGGAGCGTATTTGCTGCACCGAGTTTTTACCAGTTCCACTTTATTCCCAAGATCGGGCTGGCCTTTGAATTTTAAGGGATCCGGCAGTTTTTCTCACTTCTTCAGAAATTCATCAAACCAGTTTTTCTGGTGCAAAACGGCATAGATAAAGGTCGCGCGGTGATCGGCCTTATCCCCGGCATATATCGCGGTGGTAGGCCCGCAACCCATCACCTTGTGAAATTCCTGGGGGAGCCTCGCTATGTATGCGGTCTGCGCGGGCAACTGGATATAAAATGCAAGGGAAATCAGGGCAATCAGTGCTTTTTTCATAGATTTTTATATTCCGTTGGCAAAGGATAAGCTGTCAGTCCTTAATACAGCGGACAGGGAAACCATCGTTTAAAGAGGCGTTGCTCCTGTAGGATACAGCCGCTGACTGGTAATAGAAATACCTCAGGAAGGCATTCGGCGGGACCGACTCAGAACTTGTCCAGTAATAGCCGTCCATCCCGACATTATGGAATTCACCGGTGGCGCTGCTGCGGTAACCCCCGGGGAGAGCCGTGAACCCGCTGCTGTTGTCGGCCCCGGTGTTGGGGTACGTCCAATGGGAAGTTCCTGCTTCTTTCATCTTACCGCCGGCAACTGCAGCCCCTCCCAGGTAATCTGTAAGTGTTGTCCATTCTGCATGTGTCGGGACATGCCAGCCGGCGGGGGCGAGTTTGCCTGAGGAAGCAGCATAAAAATTATAGATTGCACCGTAAGGATTTCCATAGGCCGTGTGGTCATTGTTGTACCAGCAATAACCGGGCCCGGTCTGAAGGCACCATGCATATGCATCCGTTACATTTGGTATAGCGCTCCCATCATTGAATCTTGTGGTTTTAAGATTTTCGACCATCCATACCTGGGTGCCGAAGGTGACTACATGGTATACATTGCCGTCAATATCTGTCACGGTCTCAGGTCCGGCGGTAGTAAAGCTAAGCTCAAGGCCATATGAGGTACCGGTTGTGTTGGTTGCATATGCCCTTACATAATATACCGTACCGGAGCTCAGGCCCTGGATGTTGCCGGTAAATACCCCTCCCCCGCTTCCATTCGTAGTATGATTCCCCGCTACCGCAGGGTTATGGGAAGTGCCCCAGCAGAATCCCCTTGCTGTAACTGCCGAGGTGCCTTCCGAAATTACGTCACCATAGCAGCTGGCTGCTGTCTGGCCTATATTATTCACAGAATCTGTTGTAACTGAAGGCGGCTGTAATGCGCCTGAAGTGAATGATAATTCGGTCCCATAGGATGTGCCGATACTGTTTGTTGCGTAGGCCCTGATATAATATACTGTCGCCGGGTTCAGTGGCGTAACGGTACTTGTAAATACCCCACCGCCGCTCCCATCCACGGTATGGTCACCGCTTATTGCCGGGGAATGCGACGTACCCCAGCAAATGCCTTTTGCAGTCACCGCTGAAGTTCCTTCGGAAGTAACGTTACCGCTGCATTTAGCCCAGGTTGCAGTGATATTCCTCACCGAATCGGTGGTCACAACAGGCGCCAGTTTTAGCGTCGTGGTAAAACTCACCTGGCTGCCATAGCCTGTGCCCCCACTGTTCAGGGCATATGCCCTTGCATAATACAGCGTACCCTGGTCAAGCCCATTGATGATGCCTGTATAACTTCCAGTTCCTGAACCGCTTTTAACCGTGCGGTCTGCAATAGTCGGGTTCTGGACCTTTGCGAAACAAATGCCCCGCTCAAAAACAGCAAGCCCCCCGTCGGATGTGACAAACCCTCCCACACTGGCCGAAGAATCAGTGATTGCCGAGGGTGTCTGGGTTATTACTGCAGGAAAGGTTACAGTAGTACCGTTATCGGATTTTTTGCAGTTTATCAGGAGACATGGCAGCAACAAAACCATGAGAAACCTGATGACTGGGATTTTAGTCAGGGTTTTCATAAAACAGGTTTTAAAGTTATCCCCGAAGGCCTCTGGTAAACCGCCAGCCCGAACTCAGGCAATATAGCGTAAATGTGCTCGAAGATGGCGGCCGTTGTATTTTCGGCAGTTGCCCAGTCGGGCGGACTGTAAAACCCGTAGATCTCCAGGGGAAGGCCGGTATCCCCGGCCGGAAGGTGCCTTACCATCAGGGTGGATTCCTTGTTGATGAGGGGGTTTGATTTAAGGAAACTGTACAAATACCTGCGGAAAAGCCCGAGGTTGGTCATAGTGCCGGTCTCGGCCATTGAAACTTCCCTGTACAGTCCTTTGCTCTTAAGGTCCGTTACAAGCTCATCGCCGGCAAAACGGATGGTATACAAGTCGATGTTCACCTGCCTCTTGAGCCTGCGGCCACCGGCATCCCCCATGCTCCTCCAGTTCTGGAAGGAATCGGAGATCAGGGTGTAAGTGGGGACACAGCTTACCGAATTGTCGAAGTTGCGGACCTTTACGGTAACAAGGGAAATATCCAGCACCGTGCCGTCGGTATTGTACTTTGGCATGGTGATCCAGTCGCCGATCCGGAGCATCTTATTGTTTGAAAGCTGGATGCCGGCAACAAACCCGAGCAGGGAGTCCTTGAATATCAGCATCAATACTGCACTCATGGCGCCGAGCCCTGCCAATAGGGTCAGGGGGGACTGGCCTATAAGCACCGAAACAGCCACAATGCCCACGATGATGTAAAGAATGATCTTCCCTATCTGGATATAGCCCTTGATCGGCTTTGATGAGGCAAGTTCATAATCCCCGTAGATCTTGTATAATGCATTAAGAAAGGATACACCCACAAGGAGAAAAATACCTACCTCCAGGAGTTTCAGTATCACATTGAGAATATTCACTGCATGGGGATAATCGGAAATCGTAGGGGCCAGTGAGACCTGGAGTATGATCAGCGGCAGCATCAGGGTAAGACGGGTGAACACCTTCTGTTCATAAAGGTGATCGTCCCATTTGTTCTCCGATTTGTCGACCATCCGCTTTAACACCCGGTTGATGAAGAACTTTGCGACCTGGTAAATGACCACCGAGATGAGCAAAACCACGAAGAGGGACGAAAAATCAACTACAAAGCCGGCAGCTGTTTCTCCAAAGCCCCAATTCAGCAGTAGTGTTTTGAACCCGCTTCCTATACTCTGAACATTTACGTTTGAGGTGAGCAGCATAATCTCTGTTTTAAGGAATAATAACTTTTAACGACAGCGGTTGTATCTTTAAATGAACATTCTTGCCGGCTACGAAAGGATCCCCGTCGACATGCCCGCTCTTGCCTTTCTTCCGCACCAGTTCCACCTCCTTCGCCTGGATGATCTCGACATACGAGGTCCGGTCAAAGCGTTTCATGAACAGCAGGGGCGCCAGGAAAAGGGTTTTCCAGTAAGGCACCTTGCTGACGATGCACACATCGATAAACCCGTCATCAATTTTTGCGCTTGGGTCTATCGAGGTATTGTTCCCGAACTGGCTGGAATTGGCAAAACTGATCATCAGCGCCTTTCTGGTGATCTCCTCCCCGTCAATAACCATGGTATACTTGCGGGGCTTGTAATGGGTATATGCGCTTGTGGCAATGTTGAAATATTTGCGGAAGCCCCGTTTCCCCGATTTGGCAAACTCCTTGGCCACCCTGGCATCAAAGCCAACACCAGCCACGCTTACGAACAGGTTGTCGTTCAGTGTGGCGGTATCAATACTGCTGATTTTATAATTATTCAGAATGCGGATGGCTTTTGCCGGGTCCATTGGGATCTTTAAATGCCTCGACAGGCCGTTGCCTGAGCCTGTGGGGATGATCCCGAGGGCGGTTTTGCTTCCGATGAGGCCCTGGGCTGTTTCATTCACCGTGCCGTCCCCTCCTACCGCAATCACTGCATCAATCCCACGGTTGACGGCATCACGGCTTAATTCAGCGGCATGGCCCGGTTTTTCAGTATAGAGAATAGAATAATCGAAGACCGAGGCGTCGAGATGCTTTGATATCAGCTTTTCTATCCCCTTCTGTTTCCCAATCCCCGAAATGGGATTGACAATAAAGATGATCTTTTTCATTCCACTATCAGCCTGTTTTCGATCAGACGGTTATTATATTGCTGGAGAAAGGCTTTCATAAACATTACGAGCCTTTCCTTTTCTGTTTTTTCTGTATTGAGCAGGTTGGTCCTCTGCATGGGATCCCTCGGCAGGTTGAACAAATGTGTGCTCCTGGACCCGTCAAACTCGAGGAGGTAGTTGTCTTTCATCATCCCGAATACCCCGCTGCTGTAATGAACCGAAAAATGAGGGGTTAAGGTATCCATCAGGTTGGTGCCGAAAGCAAGGTATTTCCCTTCATAACCAAGGTAACTTAAAACGGTTGGCATGATATCGGTTTGCTGGGCTGTTATTTTCGACATGCCTTTAATCTCATCGCCAGGCCTGTAAAACAGCAAAGGAATTGCATATTGCCCTGCATTGCTCTGGTAATAAGGATAATAGGCTTCGGATGTATGATCGGCAGTGATCACGAACAAGGTGTTCTTATACCAGGGTAAATGCTGGATGGAATGGAAAAACCCGGCCAGGGAAAGGTCGGCGTACATGATGCTTTGCTGGATCGGCAGGTTGCCCGTCCGCAACATGTTGATATACTTCGGCGGCACAAAATACGGATGATGTGAGGATAAAGAGAAGAAGGCCGCGCAGAATGGCTGCCCCATCGCAGTGATTTCTTTGGCTGCATACTGGAAGAACTGCTCGTCCCTTATGCCCCATTTTCCGTCATAATCAGCCTCATTATGATACTCGTTACGCCCGAAATATTTGTCAAAGCCTACGTAATGGGTATAGGAGTCAAACCCCATGGTTCCGTTAGATCCCCCGTGGAAGAATGCCGTGGAATACCCCTTGGCTTTAAGGAGCCCGCCAATGCTTGTGAACTTGCCCGAGGCATAGGAAGTCTGGATGAAACTCTCGTACATCAGCGAAGGGATGGATGAAAGCACAGCGGGGATCCCCTGTATCGAGGTCTTCCCGTTGGCATAGGCATCGAAATACAAACTGTGCCGGATGAGGGAATCCATGAACGGGGTGAAACCCTGGTAACGTCCGTTGTCGAGGTCACGGTTCAGCAGGCCGATATGTTCGCGCGAAAAGCTTTCCATGATGATGATCATCACGTTCATCCTTTTGAAATTCCCCTGTTTTCCCTGGTGGACGGGGTTATACACTTTATCAAGGTCGGCTTCGGTTTTATACCAGCGCAGGGAATTAAGTTTTTCATTGTTCCAGGTACGGAGAATTGAGAAGGGGGTGTTCAGCACCAGGGGTACATTCCTGGCCGTTGTATACATGGCGGCAGTCACAACATTGATGGGCCTCAGCTGCAGCCCGCCGCGTATCCCTATTACCGAAAATCCGGCAAATATGAGAGCCATTAAAATATTTACCAGGTAATAACTAAAGTTCCCTCCCTTTATCTTCTGGCCCGTGCTGCCTACCCTGAAACGGGAAGCGGTCAGGACCATCAGCAAGATATAAACGATAAAGGCGATGAGGATATACCAGAAATCTTTCAGGAACTGGGGAAGAAGCTTGTCGAAGTCCCCTCCGACCTGTAAATACAAAAAGATATCCGCAGTGATCCTTTTTAAAGTGAAGCGGAAATAAATGATATCGACAAAATTAGCCAGCAGGGCCGTAATATTGGCCAGGTAAAAATAAATGTCGGCAATAAGCAGGTACCCTTTTTTCTCCCTGAATTTGAACGGGAGCAGGTACATCGCGATAAAAGGCAGGTTGACCATCAGTATGGCCGCCAGGTCGAACCTCAGACCGTGGTAGAATATCATCAGCTCTTCTGACGAAGGAACGTTTGAGAAATACTTGAGGTTGAATACGTAAAACACGGCCCTCGAAAGGAAAAGGAATACCGTCACCGTAAGCAGGCGGAGGAACAAAACTACGTGGATATTCCCTTTATATGTGCGGAACCATTTTCTGAAACCTTTTCCTGAACTTCCCCTGGATCCCGATCTTGCTGATTTCCCTGATTTTCTTGCCATAATGGGCCTTCGCAATTTTAGCACAAAAGTAATGCCTTTTTTTAGTAATTTTGACTGTTAATTCACTAACATATTCTGAATGTTATGGCAGAAATTGTAACTACCGGTAATAAAGGCAAAGGCATCCGCTCCGATTGCTTTGTTACACTTGAACTTACAACAGCAGGTGGGATCAACCTCCAGCTCGAATCCAAGGTTGGGGTAATGTTTGGAGAATCAATACGTAAGCTGGCCCTTGAGATCATGGGGTTCTTCGTCATCAAACATGCGAACCTGAAAATCGAAGACCTTGGCGCACTTCCGCTGGTGCTGGCAGCCCGCATAGAAGCTGCAATAAAAAAGCTGGTCAAAACCGATAAGGAATTCCTCATGCCGGTCCTGGAGGAGAATAAGTATGACACAACCAGGGACAGGAACCGCTTTTCAAGGCTTTACCTCCCCGGCAACAGCCCTGCGCTTATGATCAATGCCGGTATCCACCATCCCGACGGGATCATCCTCGACCTGGAGGATGCGGTAGCGCCTGAAAAGAAATTCGAAGCCCGCTTCCTTGTGCGCAATGCCCTCCGCTCCATCGATTTCTATGGAGCCGAACGCATGGTGCGCATCAACCAGGGCGAACGGGGAATCGAAGACCTGGAATATATCGTTGCCCATAATGTCAACCTCATCCTGCTTCCCAAATGCGAAAATGCAGAACAGGTCCAGGCTGTGAATAAAAAGATCAAGTCACTGGTCACCAGTCACCAGTCACCGGTCACCAAGGTCTGGATCATGCCCATCATCGAAAGCGCTCTCGGGGTCATCAATGCTTATTCTATTGCTTCGTCTGCGGATAACGTAGTCGCGCTGGCCATAGGCCTGGAGGATTACACCGCCGACCTCGGCACCCGTCGCACACTGGAGGGCAAAGAATCGTTTTTTGCACGCAGCATGGTCGTGAATGCAGCCAGGGCCGCCGGCATTCAGCCTATCGATTCGGTGTTCTCCGACATAGGCGATATGGAAGCTCTGAGGCAGAATGTTTTGAATTCCAAAGCCCTCGGCTTCGACGGCATGGGCTGCATACATCCCAGGCAAATAAAAGTAATTCATGAAGCTTTCGCCCCCACATCCGAAGAAACAGATAAAGCAAAGAAAATCGTCTTTGCTTTCCATGAAGCGGAAAAGAAAGGACTGGGAGTTGTTGCACTCGGAAATAAAATGATAGACCCCCCTGTTGTAAAACGGGCCCTGAATACTATAAACCTTGCTGTTAAAATGAACAAACTTGCCGAAAACTGGAGGGAAAGTTATGAGCAAATATGATAAACTGGTAACCAATGCCGCGGGACGGGTTGTGCCTACGATAATCAACGGGAAACCTGCAGTGCCATACATGGGCGTCGGAAAATACAAACCTACAGGATTCAAAGCTTCAACGAAAATTGCTTCCTGCGCCGATTATCCTGAAGACGGGAACAAAATTGTAGGATCTTTAAAAGATGCCCTGATCAAATGCGGGCTTAAGGACGGGATGTGCATTTCGACCCATCATCACTTCAGGAACGGCGACCTGGTTGCCAATCCCATTTTCGACATTGCCCATGAACTGGGTGTCAAAGGACTGATGTGGCTGCCCTCAGCTTCCTTCCCCTGCCATGAACCTCTTACGAAATACCTGGAAGACGGAACCATCGATCATATCGAAGGCAGTATGAACGGCGCTTTGGGCCGGTTTACTTCGGATGGCAAAATGAAAGGCCTGGGCATCCTCCGTTCCCACGGGGGCCGCTACCAGAGCGTACAGGACGGGGAAGTGCATATCGATATCGCCGTGATCGCTGCGCCTACCTCTGATGAATTCGGCAACTGCAACGGCGTCAACGGGCCCACAGCCTGCGGACCGCTTGGGTTTGCACTGGCCGACGCACAGTTTGCCGATCATGTGATCGTGGTGACTGACAACCTGGTAAAATTCCCATGCATCCCCTGGCAGATCAACGGGAATTATGTGGATTACGTAGTCGTGATGGACAAGATCGGGATAGCCGAGAAGATCGTGAGCGGCACAACCGAGATCACCAAGAGCCCCGACAGGCTCCTGCTGGCCGAGTGGAGCGCACAGTTCTGCGATGAAGCCGGGATCATTTACGACGGGTTTTCCTTCCAGGCAGGCGCCGGCGGGACGTCCCTGTCGATCGGGATTTATTTTGCCGATATCCTCCGGGAACGTAAATGGAAAGCAAGGTTCGCCCGTGGAGGCAGCAATAAATACCTTGTTAAAATGCTCGAGGAAGGGCTTGTAGAGTATATTCTCGACGGCCAGACTTTCGACCTCGACGGGGTAAGGTCGATGCGCGACAACCCGCATCATACATGGACCAGTCCGTTCACCAGCTATAATTACCACGGCAAAGGGAACTTCTCTTCACTTGTCGATATCGTGATCCTCGGTGCAACCGAAGTCGATGTAAACTTCAATGCAAACGTAGTGACCCATTCCGACGGCTACCTCTTACACGGTATCGGCGGCTGGATGAACACCCTGTTCGGCAAGACCGTGATCCTTCCCGTACCATTGTTCCGTGACCGCATACCGGTGATCCGCGATGAAGTGACCACTCTTTGCGGTCCGGGCGAACTCATCGATGTGATCGTGACTGAAAGGGGCATTGCGATCAACCCCCTCCGTACCGACCTCATCGAGAAGATGAAGAACACCAGCCTGCCCATCAGGACCATACAGGAACTCAAAGACGAAGCCGAAAAGATATGCGGCAAGCCCGAAAAACCCAAATTCACCGATGAGATCGTAGCGGTGGTAAAGTGGGTGGATGGCACGGTGATAGACTCTGTTTATAAGATCGCGAAGTGATTCGTGAATAATGTCCCCCTCAATCCAGCAAATACTAACCAAATACTGGGGGTACTCTTCCTTCAGGCCCTTGCAGGAAGAGATCATCCAGTCGGTCATGAAGGGGGAGGATACCCTCGCCCTCCTGCCTACGGGTGGAGGCAAATCGATCTGTTACCAGGTCCCGGCAATGGCTATGGACGGAATGTGCCTTGTGATCTCCCCTTTGATTTCACTGATGAAAGACCAGGTCGACAGCCTGAAAAGCAAGGGGATTGCCGCAGCAGCCGTTCATTCGGGGATGCATCCCGATGAACAGGAAAGGGTGCTGAGCAACGCAAGGTTCGGGGCGATCAAGCTCCTGTACATCTCGCCTGAGCGGCTTGCCACCGAACGGATAAGGGAACTGCTGCGAAAAACCAGGATCAACCTGCTCGCGGTCGACGAAGCACATTGTGTTTCGCAATGGGGCTACGACTTCCGCCCCCCATATTTAAAAATAGCAGAGATAAGGCCATTCATACAGGGGGTGCCCTTGCTAGCCCTTACTGCGACGGCAACTCCCAAGGTGGTAAAAGATATACAGGAGAAGCTGCAATTTCGCCGTGAACATCTTTTACGTAAAAGCTTTGAACGGAAGAACCTTGCTTATGTAGTCTTTAAGGAGGAAGACAAACCCGGGCGTTTGCTTAAGATCCTGAACAATGTCAAAGGCAGCAGCATCATCTATGTGAGGAACCGCAGGGAGACCAAGCTGATTGCCGAATTCCTGAAAAAGAACAGCATCAGCGCCGATTATTACCATGCCGGGCTCATCCAGAAAGTGAGGGACCAGAAGCAGAATGCATGGATCAGTGAGAAAGTCCGCGTCATGGTTGCCACCAATGCTTTCGGTATGGGCATCGACAAAGCCAATGTGAGGGTGGTGGTGCATATGGACCTGCCCGAATGCGTTGAGTCCTACTTCCAGGAGGCGGGCCGCGCGGGAAGGGACGAAAAACAGGCTTATGCCGTGCTTTTGTATGAAAATTCCGACCTCCTGGCTGCCCGGAAGAACCTGGAACGGACTTTCCCCGAACTCGGCACGATCAGGTCGGTATACCAGGCTCTGGGGAATTTTTTCCAGATACCTGTGGGGAGTGGAAGGGATGCCAGGTTTGATATGGATCTTGCAGCTTTTGCAGCTGAATATAAATTCCAGACGGTTATTGCTTACAATTCCCTGAAATTTCTCGAAAAAGAAGGCTATATCATGCTTTCGGATGCTGTTCACCGTCCTTCGAGGATCTATGTGAAAGCCGACAAGGAAACCCTTTACCGCTTCCAGGTTGAAAACGAATTTTACGACCTTTTGTTAAAAACCATTCTCCGCTCCTATACAGGTGTGCTTACCGAGTTTGTTGGCTTCAGCGAAGCCGAACTGGCCCGGAGGGCGGGCATCAGCACCGAAGACCTGGTGAAACACCTGAAAAGGCTGGAAAAGCTGAAACTCATCGATTATACCCCGGCATCGGATAAACCCCAGCTGGTTTACCTCGACGACCGCCTCGACGGCAAGGATATCCGCATCTCCCCCGTGTATTACCAGGACAGGCTGAAGGAAGCTGAACTCAGGCTTGAAGCCATGATCCACTATGCCGAGACCTCCAATAAATGCCGAAGCCAGCAGCTCCTTGCATACTTCGGGGAGAAGGCTTCAAAACGATGCGGCCGCTGCGATGTCTGCGTTGAGAGGAACAAGCTCGGGCTGAATGAAATGGAATTCGACGGGGTACTGAAACTGATCAAACCGGTGCTGAAAATCGGGGGCGCCGATATAGGGAGCCTTGTGGCTGCTGCATCAATCTTTCATGAAGATAAGGTGATCCTTGTCGTGCGCTGGCTGATGGATAACGGGAAGGTAGTGAAGGACGGCGAGGGGAAATACCGGTGGAGATGATTTCGCCCGCATTCCACACCTCCACACAGGTCGGCTTGCGTGAGAGGCCTCGCTAAAGCACTTTCCTGCAGTCAAAGCATACGAAGGGTACCGAGATCTCAAGGTTCCCTTTTTCAGCAGCTTCCCGGTCGAGGATCAATGCAGCTTCCGACAATAACTCTTCCTGCCGGCCATCAGGTAAAAATGCTTTCCAGTGCGGCATGAAAAAATTCTTTACGAGGTAATGGTTATAAAAAGCCAGTGACGACGTGAACCGGTATTTGAAACCATCAGGCTGTGCGGAGATAATGTGGAAACCGCTGCCGCTTATCAGGTCCCGGAGGTATTCAAGCGGTTTGCGTTTATCGAATATATGTGCATCCATAGCTTCAATGCATCCAGGAAGATTCAGGTTTTCCAGCACCTGCCTCAAGGCATCATAGAATTCTGTCATGGTATGCGGAAGGTTCATGGTAAGCACCATCTGGGCGCCGGGTTTACATACCCTGAAACATTCGAGTAGCACCCTTCTCTGGTCACTCACATTGTTTAAGCCGTTATTCGAAATTATGAGATCAAAAACCCCGTTTCCAAAAGGCATGTCCTCCCCCCTCCCCTGTACCGCAAAGGCATTGGCAATTTCCCGCATCCTGATCTTTTCCTTAAGGACTTCTATCGCATCATCAGCCGGGTCCAGCCCGTGAACCTCGCTGCCCTTGTCCAGCCTGCCCGCCAGTTCCAGCATGGGAAAGCCGTATCCGCAGCCGATATCTAGCACCTTCATGCTCGTTTTATATTTCACGGTATCGAGCAGCAACAGCCCGAAGGGAGCCGACCAGAACGGGAGCTCATCGTATAACAGGGATTTTTCGGAAACAGGCATGGATTTTATTTGGATGTTAATGGGCAAAGTTATACAATGTGGGATTTACGATGTACGATTTACGAATGATTCCAGGATAATTCTCAAAAAATCGTAAATCGTAATTCCTTTTACGATCTTTGCCCCATGATCCTCCCCTATGCCTTTTATTCGAGAGAAGACGTTGTTCTCATAGCCCGTGAGCTGATTGGCAAAGTGCTCGTAAGCCGGATTAACGGGATAACCTCATCCGGGATCATATATGAAACTGAAGCCTACAACGGCATTATAGATTCTGCTTCACATGCTTTCGGCGGACGGCGCACTGCCAGGACGGAGATCATGTACCATGATGGCGGTACCGCCTACGTTTACCTCTGTTATGGAATGCATTCGCTGTTCAACGTGGTGACAAACCGTATTGATATTCCTCATGCGGTGCTGGTGAGGGCCGTCAAACCGCTTGATAATCCCTGGATCATGCTGAAACGCACAGGCAAGCCTAAACTGGTAAAAAATATTGGTGACGGCCCGGGCAAAGTGGCTAAACTTTTGGGAATCCATTTTTCACATACCGGCAGAAGCCTGCTGCGAAAACCCTCAAAGGCTGAAGAAGACGGGATATGGATAGAAGACCGCGGGATCAGTATTGATCCTTCAAGGATATGGCCGGGCCCAAGAATAGGCGTTGAATACGCAGGTAAGGATGCAAAACTGCCTTACAGGTTCAGGACGGAACTATAAATTTACGATTTACGTTCGGCAGAGCCGAAAAGAGCACCAATATAAGTAACAATAAGGCGAATAATTACGAATGATTTCTTTGAAATCGTAAATCGTCAATCCCTTTATTTGTCCCCGAAAATCCTGAAGCCTACCGAAACCAGGAACATGCTGTTCGTGGATTTCAAGCCGGAATTGGTGACGTCTTTTACGAACTGGTTAAGCCCGTATTGATACCTGATATCAAAGGTTAAGAACAATACATCGATCCCGGTGCCGCCGAGAACATACCAGTTGGCCGTATTGATGTTTGCCCCGGTGATGGGCCCGGTGATACTGCCCATTTCCTTCACCTTTTTATTGCTCACAAAAGAAACTTCGGGACCAACCTCAATCCTCCAGGTGATGAGAGATGAATGTATGATCTTGAATCCGAGTAAGAGGGGAACATCAAAGCTGCCAACCGTGACTTTTTCCTTCCAGTCTTTGGTGACAATGTTGCCCTGGCTGCTGAACACGGTCCCGCTGAAAGTATAAAGAAGTTCGGGTGCGAAATACAGCCTTTTACCGAAATGTGTCCAGATCCCGATATGGAACCCGCTGTTGACCTGCGATTTAATAGTATCAATGTTGGTCGAGAGTTTGCTCGCATTATAGCCCAGTTTAATACCGAGGGCGAACTGGCCGTACGACAGATGGGTTGCAAACATTGCGATGGCAAAAAGCAGAATTATCTTTTTCATATTTGTGAGTTTTAATTAGGGGATAAAAATACTGGTTTTTTTTTATTTCAGGAAAAAATTTCAGGAATATAGAACTCAACAACAGCCCCGCCTGAAGGGTTGTTGTACAGGTCAATGTTCCCTCCGTGGACTTCTACGATAAATTTCACAAGGGGCAGGCTCATCCCGGGGTTTTTATCAACATGGGTTTCGCCGGTAACGAAAAGTTCAAATTTCCTGAGCAGTACTTCAGGCGAAAATCCGGGGCCCTGGTCGGTCAGTGTGAAATGAATGCCGTTTGCATGCTTCTGTACCTTCAATACTATGCCGGAACCCAATGGGGAATAACGTACCGCATTATCGAGCAGCTTGACCAATGCAGTAAGAAAAAGATCTTTGTTTATATGCATGGGCGGTATATAGGCAGTCTCAAGAAAAAATTGCCTTTGCTGGCCAGCCAATGCAATGGTCTTTGCTTCCTCAACAAGCTCATGCAGGTCAACCGACTGTTTTGGAAAATTGTTGCCTGAGGCCCTTAGCTGGGTGATCTGCAGGGCTGCGTATGAAAAGCTCTCAAGCCTCTTCAGTGAGATATCAAGCATTTCAAAAAACTCCTTCTGCTCAGGCGAACTGGCCATACTTTTCAGCAAAAAACTTGCGCCTATTATCCCGTTCAGGGGAGTGCGGATCTCATGACTGATGATCTTAAGGAAATTATCCTTGCTGCTGTCAAGTGTTTGCACTTTGGTAAGGGCATTCTGAAGCTCCTGGTTCTTTTCCATTAACTCCACGGTCTTTAAAGCCACCTCTGCCTGAAGCCATTTGTTCACATCCTTTAACCTGGTCCTCATCTGCTTCATTTCAAGGTGGGTCTTTACCCTTACCATCAGCTCTTCGGCCTGGAATGGTTTGGTGAGGTAATCCATTCCTCCTGCCTGGAAGCCTTCCACAAGGCTTTCCGTATCAGACTTTGCCGTTAAAAAAATGACAGGGATATCAGGCCCTCCCGGGAGCTGTCTCAGCTTACGGCAGGTCTCAAACCCGTCCATTCCCGGCATCATCACATCCAGCAGGACCAGGTCAAAATTTTCTTCTGCCAGCCACTCCAGGGCCCTGAAACCGTCCGTTGCAAATTCAACTTCGTAACCATTTGCCGTCAGCAATGTCCCGGCGACCTGTATGTTCTTTGGCTGGTCGTCGACCAGCAGGATTTTTTCAGCCATTATTTACTTTTTGTTGTTTATACCAGATAAAACAGCCCTTGCATTTTCTATTAAAGGTGTGAACTCCCGTAAAGCCACTTCCATAAGGGCAATATCGAAAGACTCAACGGCAAGGCTTAGGGATTCAACCCACTTGGTATAAGGTTCCCAGGGATAAACAGCTTCAAGCCTGCTTACTTTGTCAAGCAAGGCCTTTGAAGACTGGATGGACCGCTTTTTCAGGGCCAAAGATGCCAGTTCCGTTACTTCCCCCGATAATTCCGCAACAAGGGCTGTGAGGACTTCGGGTTTAACGGGGGCAGCTTTAATCACGGCCGCTTGAGGGATTATCCCCTCGGGCTGTATGTTTTCATATGGAATGAACCTGCATAATTCATTGATCAGTTCATCAGCTATGACAGGCTTCCTCAGGAAACTGTCGAATCCTTTCAGCTTGACGTCCCGTTCATCCTGGTGAAAGGCCGAGGCGCTTACAGCGATCACCGGCAGGTCGCTGAGGGAAGCATCTGAACGTATCTCCTTCACGGCTGTAAAACCATCCATTACGGGCATTCTCAGGTCCATCAGCACCAGGGCAGGTTTTTCAGCCCTGATCATTTCCAGGCATTCCTTCCCGTTGGAAGCTTCCAGGCATTTCAGCCCGATTCCGCCAAGCAAACCGTACAGGACCCTGCGGTTGTTGAGGACATCGTCGACAATCAATACAGCGGAACCAGGGAACCTCACCTTGCCCAGCATATTTTTTTGCACCGAAGGCGAGTTAAGATCATCCTCTGATATCTCCAGAGAAGGTAAGATAACCTTAAATGTGCTGCCGATAAAGGGTTCGCTCTCCACCTCCACCTTCCCGCCCATCAGGGTCACAAGCTTTTCGGTAATGGCCAGGCCAAGGCCTGTGCCGCCGTATTTGCGCGTATCCTGGTTCTCAACCTGGGCAAAGGCGCCGAAAATATGTTTTAACTGTTCCTCTTTGATCCCGATACCTGAATCTTTTACGCTCAATATCATGTCAACTTTGTTCCCGTTCCGGGAAAGGAGTTGCGCAGCCAGGATGATTTCTCCTTCATCGGTGAACTTTATTGCATTGCTCATGAAATTCAGCAACACCTGCCTGATGCGCAGTTCGTCGGAAACCAGGTTCTCAGGAAGGCGTTCATCAACCATAGCGGTCAGTACCAGTCCCTTTTCTGTTGCCTTGGCCATGAACAACGACTCAACTTCCGTTAAGAGGTTCCTGATGCTGAACGGTTCCGGGCGGATTTCAAGTTTCCCGGCTTCAATCTTTGACAGGTCGAGGATGTCGTTGATCAAGCTCAGGAGTATTTTACTGCTGGAACTTATAGAGGATATGTAATTTGCCTGCACAGGGTCTTTGACCATGGTCGTGAGTATCTGTGAAAACCCTATAATGGCGTTCATAGGCGTCCTGATCTCATGTGACATATTGGCGAGGAACACGCTCTTTGCATCATTGGCCGTTTCGGCTTCCTGTTTAGCAACCTCCAGTTCTGCCGACATCTTCTTGAGTTTTTTGGTGATCCGCCTCTGGGAGTAGTAAGCCCAGGAAGCTGCCCAGAGTGTGATGAAGGCAAGCAGGAACGGGATCAACTCAATAAAAATGATCAATCTTACCTCGTTCTTACTTGCATATAATGCAAGGACCTTGGACCTGCCAAACTTGTGAAAATATACATAGTAACTGCCTTCGTCCTTTTCAAAATACAATGGCTTGTCGGGATCAGCCGCCCTGATAGCAGGGTTAATATTAAAACCGGGCATCGACTTGTATATGTTATGCAGGGAATCTGTTCTTGAAAACCGTTTGTCATTCGAAGCCAGGATAGTGCCGCTGGTATCAAAAAGGACCAGTTTGGCATGTTCAAGGTTCAGCTCAAGCCAGTTGTTGTAATACCTGGTGGCAAGATCAAGGCATATCTGGCCGCTGATGCTGTCCTGGCATTCCAGCCCGGTATAAAGGGTCATAAGTTCCTTTTTTGAAATGCGGCCGATGAATGGCGGGGTAAGTTCCACACTGTTTAGTCCAAGGTCCCTGAGCTGAAACCTTGCAGGCGTTTCGTTATACCCGCGAATCAGAATGGAATCGGGTGGATTACTGGCAAACAGGAACAATAAAACATGCCCGGTATTCAAACGGAGATACACTCTTTCGACTTCGCCGTAGTCGCTTGAAATATTCCTGACCGAGGGATATAACGCATTCAGGATCATCCTGCATGAATTCACTTCTTTATCGGAAAGTTTGGTGGGTGAAAGCACAAGCATGCTGTCGGCATTGGACCGTGAATACACGAACCTGGCCCTCATATCGGCCCCCCGGCCGGGAAGGGTAAGATTGACTCTCTCGTATTTAAGGTACATCGCCAGGTTTTTCTGCAGCATAAGCAGCTGGTCGGCATGCCTCCGGGTGGTTGCAAGAAGCTTCACTGGAATCTGCAGGCATTGAAGGTTCCACTTTTCCTTGTAATTATCAAGAAATTGCCTGAACCCGACAAGGCTGATAACGGTTAACCCGGCAAGAAAAATGCTTATCCAGGCAAGTGTATGTTTGTTTTTCTTCATACAGATTCAGCTAAGACAAAAAAAACCACCTTATGGAGGTGGTTTTTTCGTGAAGTAATTGCGTGAGCTGTTTACTTAACTTTCTTTACAAGTTCTGCACCTGCTTTGAATTTTACGACTTTTTTTGCAGGGATCTTGATTTCTTTGCCATTCTGGGGGTTACGGCCTTTACGGGCAGCACGCTTTGAAACGGCAAATGAGCCAAATCCAACTAAAGCAACTCTTTCACCTTTGCCAAGAGCCTTGGTTGTGGAAGTGATAACAGCTTCCAGAGCCCTTTTGGCTTCTGCCTTGGTAATTTTTGCATCTTTTGCAACTGCTTCGATTAACTGAGCCTTGTTCATTTTTTAAGGTTTTAAATTAATACTCAAATTTGATAATCCCTGCAAATATAAGGTCTGTACGGAATTTGTCAAGAGGTTCGAGCTGAAAACCATTGAAAATGTTGAAAAATCGAAGTTTTTGTTAATAACTCCATCAGGGAAACGTAATATTCACAGGGCATTCAGACGATATTTTTACCGAACCCCCTCAGGAATTCTTCTGTTCTCATGGGTTTCCTGCCTGCAAGCTGGAGCTCATATATGCAAAGGTCTCCATCCGAAGCCGAGATCCTGAGGAAACTGCGGCCATCGCTTACTACATCTCCCGTAGCAGCAGACGGCCCCTGTTTTTCCAGGCCTGCCCTGAAAATTTTAACTGAAGCCATTGTACCGTCTTTCAGTTTTATCCCGGTATGGGCTCCGGGCACAGGGCATAAGCCCCGTATTAAATTAAATATGACTTCGGATGGCTGTGTCCAGTCGATCCTGCATGTTTCGGTATAGATCTTGGGCGCAGGCTTTAGCTGGGAACCGGGAACCGGGAAGCGGGACTGGTCGAAGGTCGTTACATTTCCGGCAAAAATGCTTTGCACTGTCCTTACTACAAGTTGAGCCCCATTCACCTTCATTCGGTCGTGAAGCTCGCCGGCTGTTTCTTCGGGGCCGATACTCATGCTTTCCCTGAAAATAATATCCCCGGTATCGACCTTGTCGCGGAGGAAAAATGTAGTCAGTCCAGTTTCCTTCTCCCCGTTAATAACGGCCCAGTTTATCGGGGCGGCTCCACGGTACTGAGGAAGAAGCGAGGCATGGAGGTTGAAGGTCCCCATAGGCGGCATTTCCCATACAGCCCTGGGCATCATCCTGAAGGCAACCACAACCTGCAGGTTGGGCTTCAGGGCTTTCAGCTGCTCAATGAAAAAAGGATCAGACATCTTTTCGGGCTGGAGTACTGTCAGTCCATGCTCAGCGGCATACTGCCTGACCGGGGAGGCCCTGAGCTTCATCCCCCTTCCGGCCGGCCTGTCGGGAGCCGTTACGACTCCGGCAACCTGATATCCGCCTTCAAACAATGCCTTTAATGACTCCAAAGCGATTTCGGGGGTTCCGTAAAAGACGATGCGGTATGCTGGATGCTGGATATTGGATATGGGCTGCATGATGCTGGATAACTGGATTGCTGGACAACTAGATAACTGGATAGCTGGATATTGGATAAAAAAATGCCCGGGATTACCCGGGCAAAGTTCGTTAAAAAAAGATAATACCCCTTTATTTCTTTCCTGCGATCTTCCCTTCGGCAAATGCAATGTATTTCTCGGCATCCCTTCCTTCGTTGGTACGGGGATACTCTTCCTTCACTCTTTTATAGACTTTCAGGGCGTTTTCAAAATCGGAAAGCTCAATATAACCCATCCCGGCTTTCATGAGGAAATAAGGAGTGATGAATTCATTTTTGCCAAGATCAGCAGCTTCAATATAATAACTGATCCCTTTTTTTATGTCGTTCAACTCTACATAAGCATCGCCTAAGGCCCCTTTTGCAAGCGGGGATATGATTTTATCACCGGCGCTGAATTTCTTCAGCTGGGTGATTGCATTCTCAAACTGGCCAAGCTTCAGGTAACACATCCCGGCATAATAATGAGAAAGGTTTGCCGATTTTGTCATCCCGAATTCATCAATGATGGCAAGGAAACCAAGATACTGTCCGTCGCCGTTCAACGCTTTCTTAAGGGAATCCTGTTCGAAATATTTCTGGGCCATGAACATCTGTCCCTGTGCGTCTTTCTCCCTGGGGGCTATATAAAACTTTTTAAATCCGAAGAAACCAAGGGTGAGCACAATGATTACTCCGATCACGATAAGAATGACCGTCTGGTTCTTCTCAATAAATTGCTCGGTTTTACCGAATGCCTCTTCTACGGCAACAATTCGTTCTTCAGTCTTGTCTGCCTGTTTATCAAGCTTTTGTGCCATCTTTTTGAAAAATTTGAGGTTGCAAAGTTACATTTTTTCCCTTTACCCCCTACAACTGATTCATTTTTTTACCTTTGGAATGAATATTTCAGATGCGCATCCATGATTACAGATATTGAAACGCTTGACCGTACAAGAAAATTAAAACTGCTTGACCACCTGATGGGCATGATGACCGAAGAGAGAAGAAACAGGTTTGCAGGGGCCATCTCCTTTCGCACCCGTCATATGAGCATTATCCTTGAAGACATTTACCAGCCGCATAACGCAAGCGCTGTGCTGCGCAGCTGCGAGTGCTTCGGCATACAGGATGTGCATATCATTGAAAACAGGAATAAATATGAAGTGAATCCCGATGTCGCACTGGGTTCCGCCCAATGGCTCACCTTATATAAATATAATAAAACAGGTTCAAACACTGCTGCATGTATAAGTACCCTGAAAGAAAAAGGGTACAGGATTGTCGCCACCTCTCCCCATAAAAACGATTTCACCCCCGGCAGCCTGCCCATCGACAGCCCCTTCGCCCTGATTTTCGGGACGGAACTCGAGGGTCTGTCGGAAGAAGCAATATCCATGGCCGATGAGTTCATAAGGATACCTATGTTCGGGTTTACCGAAAGTCTTAACATCAGTGTTTCGGCGGCGATCCTGCTGCAATCCCTCACGAAACGCCTTCGCGAATCGGAAATAAGCTGGACCCTCGGCGAAGAAGAAAAAAATGACGTCCTTCTTCGCTGGGCAGCCTGCTCGGTTCGAAAGTCGGATGTGGTGATCAGGGATTTTCTGAAGAAAAATCCGGGCTGAACCTGTTTCAGTAGCATGATTTTTATACCTTTGCATTCCGGAAATTATTCGTAAATCGTAATCCGGCCAGTTTCCGGCTCAACGGTAAAATTTTAATAAACAGACATATGGGAAAAGGTGATAAAAAATCAAGAAGAGGGAAGATCATCATTGGATCTTTCGGCGTGAGCCGTCCCCGGAGAAAGAAAAAAGGAATTGTTGCACCTCCTAAACCAAAGGAAGTTAAGGTTAAAGCAAAGACCGAGGAACCTGTAAAAGCAGCTGCAGTGGAAGCCGCAGTTGAAGAAAAGAAAGTTGCAAAGAAGGTTGCCGCCAAAAAAGCTGTCGAGAAAACAGAAGAAGCTGAAGTGAAGCCAAAAGCTCCTAAAGCAAAGAAGAAGGCAGAACCCAAAGAAGCAGTCCCCGAAGCCGAAGCTCCTGCTGAAGCCCCTAAGGAATAAGCCCGGAATAAATTTCCGAAGCTTTGAAACTATTTCAATAATTCCGTCCGGGTGTTTTTCAGCACCCGGACTTTTTTATGGAACTGATCAGGAAGTACTTCCCTTCATTGTCGGTAAAACAGTTCGGGCAGTTTGCCCGCCTGCTTGAATTATACCCCGAATGGAACAGCCGCATCAATGTCATTAGCCGCAAAGACATTGAACACCTCGAGGAAAGGCATATACTTCACTCCATGTCTGTAGCCAAAATCATTCAATTCAATCCCGGCACCTGGATCATGGATGCAGGGACAGGTGGAGGGTTACCGGGCATACCGCTTGCCATCCTGCATCCTGAATCGGAATTCGTACTGGTAGATTCCATAGGAAAAAAGATCCATGTGGCCGATTCCATTATCAAAGAACTGGAACTCAACAATGCCAGCGCCCTCAACTGCAGGTACGAAGACCTAAAACAGCCATACGACTTTATCCTTGGCCGGGCAGTGACCAATATTGCCGATTTCAGCGCCAAACTAAAAAAACTTATCATCAGGAACGGGAATAACAGCCTTGAAAACGGATTCCTGTATTTAAAAGGAGGCGATTTCGAGGAAGAACTGGCAAGCCTCCAGTCAAAATGGACGGTTTACCCCCTTTCCGATTATTTCACTGAAGAATATTTCCTTACCAAAAAACTCCTGCATCTGTACCAGTGATCAGTGACTAGTGACTAGTGATCAGTGACTGCTGACTGCTGACTGTTCACTATTCACCTTTCACTAATTCAAAATTCCTTGTTAGGTTGCTTCTTTTTTCGTTATTTAGCAAAAAATTAAAAAAATCACGATTATGGCTGAAGCAAAAAAGTATGTTCCCTTCGTCTCCGCCGAAACGCATATGAAGGAATTCACCTTGCGGGCTCTTATCGTAGGCTTGTTCTTTGCCGTTATCCTTGGGGCTGCAAATGCCTACCTGGGTCTTAAAGCAGGGATGACGATAGCCGCGACTTATCCTGCCGCAGTTCTTGGAATGGCCCTGCTCCGTATCATGCGGGGGACGATCCTTGAAGAAAATTTCACACGTACTGTCGGTTCCATCGGGGAATCCGTGGCTGCCGGCGCAATTTTCACCCTGCCTGCATTTTTTGTGTCGGGTATATGGCCTGAGTTCTTCACCATGGGTCACTATATCACTTCATCGCTTATCCTGATCGCAGGAGGTATCCTGGGCATCATGTTTGTTGCCCTGCTTCGCCGTGTAATGGTTGAAGATGCAGAGCTTCCTTTCCCCGAGTCAGTTGCCGCTGCCGAGATCCACAAGGCAGGACAGGGCGGTTCAGGCGGGTCCAAATTCCTGTTCTGGGCCATGGGACTGGGTGCTGCTGTAAAGCTTCTCGGAGAACTCAAATTCTTCCTGTATCTCTGGGAAAAATTCGTTTACTGGGGCAAACAAACCATCTCGGGCACCGTTTTCACGGGCAAGGGAGGGATGATGATGAGTTCCCCCGGAGTAAGCCCTGCATACATGGGTGTAGGTTATATCATCGGCCCCAAACTGGGCGCCCTTAACTTCAGCGGGGGCCTCCTTGCCTGGGGACTCATGGTACCCATGATCATGTATTTCATTTTACCGAGCATGGATTTCCAGGCATGGGCCGCTTTCCTGATGGGCAAAGACGCAACCCTGACCCTGGAACAGGCCATGACCAAGGTAAATGACCCGGCTTACCAGATGCTCCAGATATGGAAATTCATCGTAAGGCCTATCGCAATCGGCGGGATGCTTGTTAGCGCCGGCTTCACATTATATAAAATGAGAAAGAGCCTGATCACTGGAGTGGGCAGGTCTATCACCGACGTTAAAAAAGCAGCCCAGGGCATGGGGCATGCCGCTCCCCGCACCGAGAAAGACCTTAGCTTCGGCGCTATCATTATAGGCATTCTCGCAGTTGCAGTCCTGACTTTCTGCATCACCTTCTTTATTTTCGAGACTAATATCCTGATCGCTATTGTTGCTTCAACCGTCATGATCATCCTGGCCTTTTTCTTTGCAGCCGTATCGGGTTACCTGGTAGGCATCATGGGATCGAGCAATAACCCTATCAGCGGACTTACACTGACTGCACTTGTGGTTACAGCCCTTATTCTCGTCGGTTTAGGCGTACAGGGTAATGCAGGCGTTGCTACCGTTCTTGGCGTTGCCGCTATCGTTTGCGTATCAGCAGCCGTGGCAGGTGAAATGCTTCAGGACCTGAAGGCGGGACATATCCTCGGAGGTACCCCCTGGAGGATGCAGATCGGTGATATCATCGGCGTTATTCTCGCAGGCGCCGTGATGTTTGTAGTACTTGCTTACCTCAACGAAGGCGATATTGCTTCGGGTAAAAACCTGGGTTACCAGGGAGGGTTCGGCAGCCGTAACCTTTCGGCCCCCCAGGCCGGCCTTATGGCTATCCTTTCCCGCGGTATTGTTGAAGGTGCCATGGCATGGCCCCTCATCATTTCGGGGATGCTCATGGGTGTGGCTTTCATCCTCATGCAGGTGCGCAGCCCTATGCTCGTAAGCGTGGGTATGTACCTCCCCCTTGAAACCACTTTCGCGATTTTTGTCGGCGGACTGATCAAAGGCGGTGTTGACTATTTTACCGGTAAACGAAAACTCAATGAAGCACAAAAGATACGGGTCGAGAACACAGGAGTTCTGCTGGCATCCGGGATGATTGCGGGAGAGGCCCTGATGGGTCTCGTTATTGCCATCTTCGCGGCTTTCGAGATCTTCCTCTATGACCATTTCGTGTTCTTCAAAAACCCGACCTACTTCATCAGCCTTGTTATTATTGCAATTATAGCTTTCGTACTCATCCAGATACCCCTTAAGAATGCAGGGAAGCCCGATGAACCGGCTCCCCCGGCATCAGGCATGTAACCGGGATATCCTTCATCACGGGGCTGGCACCTGAAAGGTTGCCAGCCCCGTTTTATCTTACCCTATGGAAGTATCGTTTTTCAAACGCAGAAAAATCCTCAAACAGGCTAACACCCTCGACCTCCATCCCATAAAACTGCTGGGATCTGAGAAACGTGAGGAAGATACCCTGAACATCCTCCTCCCGAGGTTTAAGAACAACCTTGCAAACAAATTGTTTCAGCCGAAATGGAAAGAGGAATTTATTAAAATCAAACTGGATGCTTTCGGATCAGCTGTTTGGGAACAACTCGACGGGAACCGAAACACGGGGGAGATATGCAATAAACTCAGGGATACTTTTCCTGAAAAACTCCAGCCTCCGGAAGAAACAGAGGACCGCGTAAGCACCTTCCTGTCGATGCTCTACCAGCAGAGATTCATCTCGTTCAGGGAGATCCAAAAAGATCAGGAAACTGTCGGCAAATAGTTTTTTTTCCTATCTTTGTCGTTCAGTACCAATGTAAAATCCCTAAACCATGAGTAAAGATATTTTAAACCTCGAACCAGCTCTGCTGTGGAAGAATTTCTACAGCCTTACACAGATCCCCCGCCCCTCGAAACACGAAGATAAAGTGAGGGATTTTCTTGTTAAATTCGGGAAAGACCTTGGCCTTGAAACCATACAGGATGAAGTAGGCAACGTAATCATCCGCAAACCTGCCACCGCCGGCATGGAAAACCTTAAAGGCGTGGTACTGCAGGGACATATGGACATGGTCCCCCAGAAGAACAACGATACCGCACATGATTTTGAAAAAGATCCCATCACTACCTATATAGATAATGGCTGGGTAAAGGCAAAAGGGACTACCCTCGGGGCCGATAACGGCCTGGGCGTTGCAGCAGCAATGGCTGTCCTTGAATCAAAGAACATACAGCACGGCCCTATTGAAGCCTTCATCACCACCGACGAAGAAACCGGGATGACCGGGGCTATGGGCATCAAACCCGGGGTCCTTAAAGGCGATATACTCCTTAACCTTGACACCGAAGAAGAAGGCGAATTATACATCGGTTGCGCAGGCGGCACAAACGGCAACTTCTCATTCCGTTTCAAAACTGCGGCCCTTCCCCCTGCAGTTGATGCATACAAAATTACTGTCACCGGAATGAAAGGCGGCCATAGTGGTGTTGACATCCGCCTTGAAAGAGGAAATTCAATAAAAGTCCTGACCAGGGTGCTTTGGGAAGGCAGTAAAAATTTCGGGCTCAGGCTTGCCGCGCTTGAAGGCGGAAGCCTCAGGAACGCCATCCCAAGGGAAGCCAGTGCAACGATAGTGGTCCCGGTTCAGCATAAAGACGCCCTCCCAGCAATGGTTGCCGGTCTCGAACAAATTATAAGGAAAGAACTCTCGGCCGTGGAACCCAATATGAAGATCATCCTCACCCCTGCCGAAAAACCTGCCTCCCTGATTGATGAAGTAAGCCAGGGAAATATCATCAATGCCCTTTATGCCTGCCCCAACGGAGTGATCCGTATGAGCAATGAAATGCCCGGACTTGTTGAGACATCCATAAACATCGGGGTCCTTAAAACCGACAACAATATGGTGATCGGCCAAACCCTTCTCCGCAGCTCGGTTGACTCGGCAAAACTCGACCTCCAGAATATGGTCGATGCCGTTTTTACCATGGCCGGTGCAGATATCAATTTCGACGGAGAATACCCGGGATGGAAACCAAATCCCGATTCAGTCATCCTGAAACTGATGCAGGACCTCTATAAAAAAATGTTCGGGAAAGAACCGCTCGTAACAGCTATCCATGCAGGCCTTGAATGCGGCATCCTCGGCGGACCTTATCCCAACTGGGATATGATCTCGGTAGGCCCGACCATCGTTTCACCCCATTCACCGGATGAAAAAGCAGAGATCGCCTCAGTACAGAAATTCTGGGATTACCTGCTGGAAACATTAAAAAACATCCCTTCGAAATAAACACCGGCAAATCGGGTAACTGAAACCCGGCCAAACCCTGCTCCGGCAGCATAAACCGGGGCAGGCCCCGAAAATTTTAAGTTTCATTTGGTTGCTTAAATTAATTTTGTATCTTTGCAGCCCTAAAATAAGAATACAATGGCAGCTCCAACATTTCACCCTTCGAACACAAAAAGAAAGAACAAACATGGTTTCCGTGAAAGAATGTCTACAGCTAACGGACGCAGGGTTCTTGCTAACAGAAGAGCAACAGGCAGAAAAAAACTGACCGTTTCAGACGAACAAAACGACAAGAAATAATTTTCACGGTTTTGGAAATACCGTTAACCCGGTTATGATGTTATGAAAAGAAGATAATTTCACATTATCTTCTTTTTTTATTTTTGACAACCAATTCGTTAAAGACCCAAGCATGAAAAACCTGAACTTCAAATCGGCATGGCCTTACCTGGCCGCCCTTGTTATTTTCCTGGTCATTACAATGTCATTCCTCTCCCCCCTTATTGAAGGGAAACAGATCCTCCAGAGCGACATCATGCACTGGAAAGGCGCAGCCAAGGAAATTACCGATTTCAGGGACAAAACGGGGCAGGAACCCTTGTGGACGAATTCCATGTTCGGCGGCATGCCTGCATACCAGATCTCAACAAGATATAACGGCAACGTGCTTGGCTTTCTCGACAACATCCTCACCCTCGGCCTGCCCCACCCTGCAAATATGGTATTCCTGTATTTCATCGGTTTTTTCTTACTCCTGCTGGTTCTCGGGCTTAATCCCTGGCTCTCGGTTGCGGGAGCAATCGCATATGCCTTCTCGTCGTATTTTTTCATCATCATTGAAGCCGGGCACAACTCCCAGGCACATGCCATTGGCTATATCGCCCCGGTACTTGCCGGCATGATACTTACCCTGAGAAAAAAATACCTCTGGGGATTTATCCTCACAGCGGTCTTCCTCTCCCTGGAAGTGAAACAAAACCATCTTCAGATCACATACTACCTGGCCCTGACAGCCATCACACTGGGGCTGGTTGAACTGCTGTATGCCTTCAGGAATAAAACTTTCGTGCCCTATCTCAAATCGGTCTCCCTGCTGCTGGTCGCTCTTGCTTTTGCAATCCTCACAAACCTGTCGCTGCTCTGGACCACCTATGAGTACGGAAATTATACCATCAGGGGAAAATCGGACCTCACCAGCCAGAAGTCAAACCGCACCTCGGGCCTCGATAAATCATACGCAACTCAGTGGAGTTATGGAGTGGGCGAAACCATGACCCTGCTCATCCCCGATTTTTACGGAGGCTCCTCAAATGAATCGCCCGGAATGAACTCCAATATCGCCAAAGTCCTCCGCACAAACAATATCCCCGATGACAACATCAGGCAGTTTTCTGCCCAGTCGGGATTGATGTACTGGGGAAACCAGCCCTGGACATCCCCTGTGTATATCGGTGCAATCGTTATTTTCCTTTTCTTTCTCGGGCTGATCATCGTGAAAGGCCCCCTCAAGTGGTGGCTGCTTGCAGCAACCATACTCTCGATTACGCTCTCGTGGGGGCATAATTTTATGGGGCTTACCGACTTATTCCTGAACTACTTCCCCGGCTATAATAAATTCAGGGCGGTCACCATGATCCTCATTATAGCCGAACTTACCATGCCATTGCTTGGGTTCCTTGCCATCAAAGTTGTTTTTGACGGGTTAGACACCGCAGCGAAACTGAACAGGGCATTGTATATCGCATTCGGGATAGCGGGCGGACTGTCACTTGTATTTGCCCTCGTTCCCGACATGTTCCTCAGCTTTACAGGTCCTAACGACGCCTCCCTGGCCAAATCCTTCCCCGACTGGCTGATGCAGGCTATCCGCGATGACCGCAAAGCAGTTTGCAGGGCCGATGCATTCCGTTCCTTCATATTCATCGCACTTACAGCCGCCACCCTCTGGCTGGTCATCAACAAAAAACTGAAAAAGGAATACGCCTATATCGGCCTTATCGTATTTGTGCTTGGCGATATGTTCACCGTCGCTAAAAGGTACCTCAACAACGAAAGTTTCACATCCAAATCCAGGGTGGAAACCCCGTTTGACCCTACTTCCGCCGACCAGATGATCCTTGCCGACAAGGATCCCGATTACAGGGTGCTCAACCTTACCGTAAGCCCGATGATGGACGCCAGCACTTCGTATTTCCATAAATCGCTTGGCGGATATCACGGTGCGAAACTCAGGCGTTACCAGGAATTGTTCGAAACCCATGTTGAAAAGAACAATATGGCGGTCATCAACATGCTTAACACCCGCTATGTCATCATTCCCGACCAGAACAAACAACCGCTTGCCCAGCATAACCCCCAGGCCCTGGGAAATGCCTGGTTTGTAGACGAATACAAACTTGTCGACAATGCCGACCAGGAACTCGCCGCCCTTAACGGGTTCGATCCTTCAAAAACCGCCGTCGTCGATAAAAAATTCGGTCCGGACCTTAAAACATGGACCCCGGGCAAAGATACCCTCGACTACATCAGGCTCACCGAATACCTGCCCAACGACCTGAAATACAAGTATAAGACCAGGAATGCCGGGCTGGTGGTGTTTTCCGAAATATATTATCCGAAAGGATGGAATGCCTACGTTGACGGAACACTCACACCTCATTTCCGCGCAAACTACGTATTAAGGTCTATGGTAGTCCCGGCCGGTGAACATACGGTGGAATTCAGGTTTGAGCCCAGGGCTTTTTACATAGGCGAGAAAGTAAGCATGATATCTTCAATAGTGCTTATCTTGCTTGTCATTGCAGGAATCGTGATAGCAGCAAAAGACCTGTTTGCCACCAAGGCATGAAACGCGTCCTCATTATAACCTATTACTGGCCCCCCAGCGGCGGCGCCGGCGTTCAGCGCTGGCTGAAATTTGTCAAATACCTCCGCCGCTTCGGCTGGGAACCGGTGATCTATACCCCCGAGAACCCCGAATTCCCCGAAACCGATAATTCCCTTGCTAAAGACGTCCCCCAAAACCTGGAAATCATCAAACATCCCATATGGGAACCTTACGATACATATAAAAAACTCCTGGGGCAGAAAAAGGGGGACAAGATCAATGCTGCTTTTCTCTCCGAGAAAAAGAAGAATTCCTTACTTGAAAACTTCTCGGTTTGGATCAGGGGCAATTTCTTTATCCCCGATGCCCGTAAGTTCTGGATCAGGCCTTCGGTTAAATTCCTTCTCCCTTATCTCAGGCAAAACCCTGTGGAGGCTGTGATCTCCACCGGCCCCCCCCACAGCATGCACCTTATCGCCATGAACCTGTCGGAACGCCTGAAACTCCCCTGGCTGGCCGATTTCAGGGATCCATGGACGAATATTGACTTTTACAGGGACCTTAAACTGACCAGGCGGGCCGATGCCCTTCATAAGAAACTTGAAAAACAGGTATTGAGCAGGGCGGATATGGTTACGGTGATAAGCCGGTCCATGGCCGAAGACTGCAATACCCTGTGGCCCCGCAACTATGATGTGATCACAAACGGGTATGACCCCCAGGATACCGATCACAACCATCCGGCCGAAATGGATAAGAAATTCTCCATCGCGCATATCGGGACCCTGGTCGCCACCCGTAACCCTGAACCCTTATGGATCGCCCTGCAGGAGCTCATTGCCGAAATCCCGGGTTTTGCAGCCGACCTGGAGATCAAACTCGTGGGTAAAGTCGACTACAAAGTGATGGAGGCTATTGATCAGCACACACTGGCATCTTTCGTAAGGAAGATAGATTACATGCCGCACGACCAGGTTGTAAAATGCCAGCAGCAATCGAGGGTGCTCCTCCTTATCATCAACAACACCCCGAATGCGAAGATGATACTTACCGGGAAATTTTTTGAATACCTGGCGGCCCGCCGCCCAATACTTTGTCTTGGTCCGCCTGAAGGTGACGCAGCGGCCATCCTCAAAGAGACAAATGCCGGATTACTCGCAGGATTCGGGGATGCCGGGACCATGAAGGATCACATCCGCAGTCTTTATAATGATTATGTAAGCGGACGGCCTGGTTCGGGCAGCAGTAATATTGAACCGTATTCAAGGCTGGAACTGACCCGGAAACTATCTGTTTTACTGGACGGCATGATTGCTTAACCTGCTATCTATACATCCCGTATCCCGTATCACTCCACCCTCTTCCCATCCGCAGCATATTTCACCACAGCTTTCTTTTTCCAGCGCCCGGTCAGGTAATAAATGAATGACAGGCTTGCGCCGAAAAACCAGCCGATGGGCATAGACCAGTAAACTCCGTAAATCCCGATATCGGGATGCGACGACAACAGGGTTGCTATCGGGATCCTGATGAGCCAGAGGGAGATCAGTGAAATGAACATGGGTATCAGTGTGTCGCCTGCGCCTCGCATGATCCCGTTCAGGACGAACATGGTCGAGAAAAGTATATAAAAAGAGCCTATCACGGCAAGGTATCCCCTGCCCAGTTCAATGACCATGGGGTCATTGGTGAACATGCGCATGAGATACTTCCCGAAAAGCACGGTAATGAAGGAAACAGCCACTGAGATCACTGCCGTGATCGCAAGGGTTGAACGCAGTCCGGCAATGACTCTTTCGGGCTTGTTAGCTCCCAGGTTCTGTCCTACAAAAGTGCTCAGGGCCATTGAAAAGCTCATGGCAGGCATGGCGGCAAAATTATCGATCCTGCCGGCAACGCTGTATGCCGCATTGGCGTCAACACCGAATTTGTTTACTATCCCGTAAAGGGCTACCATACCGGCAGCGACGAAGGTTTGCTGTAATCCGGTTGGCAGGCCGATCCTGATCCCCTTTTTAAATATCTCGGGGTCGAATTTCAGGTCGGCGAATGAAAAATTGATGACTTTATGATAGCGGTTCAGGTAGATGATCTGGCAAATGAAAGCCGCGCCTTCAGAGATAACCGTGGCAACCGCCACGCTCCATACCCCAAAGCCCAGCACCGGTACGAAAAGGATGTCGAGGATGATGTTCAGCACTACCGATCCTACCAGGAAGTACAGGGGCGTTTTGGAATCGCCCAGCCCGCGGAGAATTGCGCTGGTGCCGTTATAGCCGAAAAGAAATATCAGCCCGCCCATGAAAATGTTCAGGAATAGTTTTGCCTGGGGAATAATGGATGGATCCATCCCGATAAGCCTGAAGATCCAGCCCGAGAGCAGGATGCCTATCACGCTCATGAAAATGGAGGATATGAAGATAAAGATATAGAGGGTGTTGATGGCTTTTTTCACCCTAACCATATCCTTCGCCCCGAAATACTGGGAAACGATGATGGTAAACCCCATAGTGATGCCGATGAAAAGCGAGATCAGCAGGAAACTTATTGGCATTGAGGTTCCCACTGCAGCCAGGGCCCCCTTGCCGATATATTTGCCCACGATAATGCTGTCGATCAGGCTGTAGAATTGCTGGAACACATTGCCAAGCAACATAGGGATCGCGAATTTAAGGATCAGTTTTCCTTCGTTGCCTGTGCTTAAGTCTTTCAATAGGGAGGTTTTCGGGGGCTGCAAAGGTATGCAGAATATCCCGATTATTTGTACCTTTGTGCTGCAACAGTTCGTTCTGTCGCTGCGGTGACGCAGAGGAAAGTCGGGACAACACAGAGCGCCATGCTTCCTAACGGGAAGGCGCCGGCCCAAAGCCGGCGAAGGAAAGTGCCACAGAAAAAAACCGCCGTAAGGTAAGGGTGAAAATGTGAGGTAAGGGCTCACGTTCGCGACAGGTGACTGCCGCGGAGGGTAAACCCCATGTGTTGAAAGGCCATGTATACCGGATGCCAAGGATTGCTCGTCCGATGCCGGGGGGTAGGCCGCTGAAGCCGGAGGGTGACTTCCGGATTAGATAAATGACAGGAACCGGCTTGCCGGAACAGAATCCCGCTTACAGAACTGTTGCTTATTTTTTTTGTCTGCGGATGTGATGCTGAAAGTATGAAAATTGTTTCGGTTATAGGCGCAAGGCCTCAATTCATCAAAGCTGCGGCTGTTTCAAGGGTGCTGCGCTCCACCCCCGGCCTGCAGGAAGTACTGGTCCATACAGGCCAGCATTATGATGAGAATATGAGCGATATCTTTTTCAGGCAGCTCGACATCCCCAAACCTGATCATAACCTTGAAGTGGGTTCAGGCAGCCATGCCTACCAGACCGGGATGATGCTGAAAGGGATAGAAGATGTCCTGATAAAAGAAAAGCCTGATTATACCCTTGTATACGGCGACACCAACTCGACAATCGCAGGGGCCCTGGCAGCAACAAAACTGCATATCCCCGTCGCCCACGTCGAAGCAGGGCTCCGCAGCTTCAACCGCCTGATGCCTGAAGAGATCAACCGTATCGTCACCGACCGGATCTCTGACCTGCTGTTTGCCCCTACCCTCACCGCAATCACCAACCTGAAAAATGAAGGGCTTGAGAAGCAAACCGTTTTCAGCGGGGATGTGATGTACGATTCGGTGCTGTTCTACAGGGAAATGGTTGTTTCCCGGGGGGATAAATACCGTACCCCCGGCCTGCCCGCCTCTTACCTGCTGGCAACTATTCACAGGGCTGAAAACACTGATAATCCCGGGAATCTCAGGAATATATTCTTTGCCTTTTCACAAACAGGCCTGCCCGTGGTGCTGCCCATACACCCCCGTACTGCCCGTCTGCTGAAAAGCGAGGTCAGCGTACCTTCAAATGTGATCATCATTGACCCGGTTGGCTACCTTGAGATGCTGTGGCTTACAATGCATGCCGAAAAAGTCCTGACCGATTCGGGAGGTTTGCAGAAAGAGGCCTATTTTCTTGACAGGCAATGCATCACCATGAGAACCGAAACCGAATGGGTCGAGACCCTGCATGATAACTGGAACATCGTTACCGGCCCCGATCCGGATAAAATCCTTCTGGCCGTCAGATCGGCCCTGCCCACAACCCCACGCAGACAGGATTTCGGTGACGGGAAATCCGCCTGCATTATCGCTGAAACATTGCTGAGATCCAGATAACTGGATGACTGGATAACTGGATATCCTGTCATCGGCGGGAAGCGCCTTATCCGGTAATCTTTTTCAACGAACAAATTGTTAATAAAATCCCTGATTTTATTGATGTTTTCATTCATTCTGAATGGCATTAATTTCGTATCTTTGTGTAGTATATTAATGTAATATAAGCAACTGATTATGACTGACATTGAAAAAGAAACCGCGAGCCAGAATTATACTGCCGAAAACATCACAGTTCTTGAGGGACTTGAGGCTGTTCGCAAACGTCCTGCAATGTATATCGGGGACGTAAACATACGCGGGTTACATCATCTTGTATATGAAGTGGTTGACAACTCTATTGACGAGGCCCTGGCCGGGTATTGCAACAGGGTTGATGTATTGATTCACCCTGATAATTCAATTACAGTCACCGATAACGGCCGTGGTATCCCGACCGACTTCCATGAAAAAGAACAGAAATCAGCACTCGAGGTTGTTATGACTGTGCTTCACGCAGGTGGCAAGTTCGACAAGGACAGTTATAAAGTTTCAGGAGGTTTGCACGGTGTTGGCGTATCGGTGGTAAATGCGCTTTCGTCAAGGCTTAAAGTCACCATTCATAGGAACGGCAAGATATTTGAACAGGAATATGCTTACGGGAAACCCCTGTATGAAGTGAAGGTCGTTGGGGAAACGGAACGTACGGGAACCATCGTGAATTTTTTACCCGATTCCTCGATCTTTATCACCAGCAGGTACGATTATGCAATTCTTGCATCACGATTAAGGGAGCTGGCCTATCTCAACAAGGGGATAACGCTTACGATCCACGATGAACGCGAGAAGGATGATTCGGGGAACCACCTGGAGGATGTATTCTTTTCCAGTACCGGTCTTACCGATTTCATAAACTATCTCGATGCAAACCGCGAAAAACTTATCCCCGAGCCTATTTCCATGGAAGGTGAACGCTCGGGCATCCCCATCGAGATCGCCATGCAATACAATACCTCGTTTGCCGAAAACATCCATTCTTACGTAAACAATATCAACACCCATGAAGGGGGCACCCATCTTTCAGGTTTCCGCAGGGCGCTGACCCGTACCTTGAAATCCTATGCAGAGAAAACCGGCATGCTGTCCAAACTCAAGTTTGACATCAACGGCGACGACTTCCGTGAAGGCCTTACCTGCATTATTTCGGTGAAAGTACAGGAACCCCAGTTCGAAGGACAAACCAAGACCAAACTCGGCAACAATGAGGTTATGGGGGTTGTTGACCAGCTTGCAAGCGAACTTCTTTCGTATTACCTCGAGGAACATCCCAAGGAAGCCCGGACCATCGTTAATAAAGTTATACTTGCAGCTACTGCAAGGCATGCAGCGCGAAAAGCCAGGGAACTCGTGCAGCGAAAAGGCGTGCTTGGAGGGGCGGGTTTACCGGGCAAACTGGCCGACTGTTCCGAGAGCGACCCCTCCCAATGCGAGATTTACCTGGTTGAGGGCGATTCGGCCGGGGGTACTGCCAAACAGGGGCGCGACAGGCGCTTCCAGGCAATCCTTCCGCTCAGGGGGAAGATCCTGAACGTGGAAAAAGCCATGGCCTATAAGATCTTTGACAGCGAGGAAATCAAGAATATGTTTACCGCCCTGGGTGTCACTATCGGTACAGAAGATGATACCAAGGCACTAAACCTTGATAAACTGCGTTATCATAAAATAATAATTATGACTGATGCCGATGTGGACGGAAGTCATATCGCAACCCTTATCCTGACCTTCTTCTTCAGATATATGAAGGAACTTATTGAAAACGGATATGTTTACATTGCAACCCCCCCCCTCTACCTGGTTAAAAAAGGGAATAAGCAGGAGTACTGCTGGACTGAAGAAGAACGAATCAGGATTATTGCTGAATATTCGGGCAACGGAAAGGAATCGGGGGTTCACCTCCAAAGGTATAAAGGGTTGGGAGAAATGAATGCCGAGCAGCTGTGGTCAACAACAATGGACCCGCAGTTCAGGACACTGAGGCAGGTAACGATCGAAAACGGTACGGAAGCAGACCGTATCTTTTCTATGCTGATGGGAGATGACGTTCCGCCAAGACGGGAATTCATCGAGAAGAATGCCAAATATGCCAACATTGACGCTTAGAATAGTATAATTTTTTGGCACTTATAAATCTTTAGGTAGTTTTACCTGTATCTAATTTCACTTCTATGGCTTCCCGGAAGTATATCCTCATTTTCGCAGGCATTCTTATTGTCGCAATCGTTGTTTACCTCATCTTTCCCAAGGGGAATAAGGAACAGCAAATCATCGCCAAAGTCAAAAAAGGGAATTTCCCGATCGAGGTTTCCGTTACCGGGGAACTGATCGCCAAAAGCTCCGAAAAGATATTCGGGCCTTCCTGCCTGAGGCAGATCGGTATCTGGCAGGTTAAAATGCAGGATATCATCCCCGACGGCACCGTGGTGGATTCCGGCCAGTATGTCGCAGCCCTTGACAGGACCGAGATCTCGGGGAAAATCAAGGACGAGGAAACAAATACCGAAAAGCTGGAATCCCAGATGACCAAAACCCGGCTCGATACCTCCCTGGAACTTCGAAATGCAAGGGATGAACTGATCAACCTGAAGTTCTCGCTGGAGGAAAAAAAGATCACCCTCGAACAATCCAAGTACGAACCCCCGGCAACGATCCGCCAGGTTGAGATTGAGCTCGATAAAGCCACACGGGCACTCGACCAGGCTGAGAAGAATTACAAACTGAGGTACCAGAAGGCCGTTGCCAATATGCAGGAAGTCAATGCTTCCTACAGCCAGGCTAAACGGAAACTGGACGATATGCTGGAGGGGCTTAAACAGTTTACGGTAAAGGCTCCTAAAGCCGGAATGGTCATTTACAAGAGGAACTGGGACGGCAGCAAACTTGGCGTGGGGGGCATGATCAATGCCTGGGACAACGTGGTTGCCGAATTGCCCAACCTCAAGGAAATGATCTCAAAAACTTATGTGAACGAGATCGACATCAGTAAAGTCAAGGTGGGGCAAAAAGTAAAGATCGGCATCGACGCTTTCCCCGAAAAGAAATTCACGGGGAAGGTACTGGAAGTGGCCAATATAGGCGAACAGCTCCAGAACAGCAATGCAAAGGTTTACGAGGTAAGGATCATCGTCAACGAGTTTGACTCCATACTGAGGCCCGCTATGACAACGAAGAACACCATCGAAACCAGTATCGTTGACCATGTGCTTTTCACACCTATCGAATCTATTTTCAATACCGACAGCGTGACTTTCGTATATAAAAAAGACGGAGGTTCAGTTCTGCGCCAGCAGGTCATCGTAGGCGAAAGTAATGAAAATGAGATCGTCATAAGGGAAGGGCTTACAGAGAATGAAGAGGTTATGCTTGTACCACCCGAAAAAGCCGAGAAACTAAAGATGGTCCTGCTCGATAAAAAAACCCTGGATAAGTATAAGCCGAAACAGAATAAACCTGCCCCGCCGAAAAGCGACTCCTCCAAAAAGACCCTTCCAGCCGGGGCCCCGGTAGTAATTATCAAGAACAAATAGGAAAGCCGTGTTCGAACGCTATCAGTATATCTTCAATATAGCACTTGAAGCGGTCTTTCTGAATAAGTTCCGCTCCATGCTTACAGCCCTCGGCATTATTTTTGGCGTTGCAGCTGTTATTGCCATGATGGCAATAGGCAACGGGGCCCAGAAAGAGATCCTCGACCAGATGAAACTGGTTGGCGTGAATAATATCATCATCACGCCAAAAATTGAAAAAAATAAGGGAAGTTCCAGCCAGAGCAGCGACCAGAGCAGTTCAAACTCTTCTTCCGATAAAAACAAGGGCAAGTTCTCCCCCGGGCTTTCATTGAAAGATGCCGAAAGTATTAGGGATATGATCCCTACAGTGCTCAGGGTAAGCCCTGTGGTCATATATGAAGCCGACGTGATCAGGGATGCTGTCAGGTATTCCACGAAAATCAGCGGGGTGACGCCCGATTTCTTCGACCTTTTCAATATCGACCTCCAGCAGGGGGATATGTTCAACGCAGAACAACTAAAAGAAGGCAAAGCCGTATGCATAATCGGTTCGACCATCCAGTCGAAATTCTTCCCCAACGGAAGCGCAATCGGTCAGGAGATCAAATGCGGAAGGTTGTGGCTGAAAGTCATAGGGGTCCTGAGAAAAAAAGAAGTGAACCAGTCCACAATGGAGAACCTGGGTATTTCCGATTATAACAACTCGGTGTTTGCCCCGATCCAGACCATGATGAGAAGAGTGAAGGACCGTACTATGGTCACTGCCTCCTCTCTGCATGGTTCAAGCTATGAAATGGATTTCGGCGACATGGTCATCTCCGGCTCCCGCGATGGAGACGACCTGGCAAAAAACCAGGTCGACAAGATCGTGGTCCAGGTGAAACAAAGCAGCCAGATCACTCCTACCACCGACCTGCTGAAAAGGATGATGCTGAGAAGGCACCAGAAACTGGAGGATTTCGAGATAAAGGTCCCCGAATTGCTCCTGAAACAGGAACAGCGCACAAAGGATATATTCAACATAGTCCTCGGATGCATCGCTGGCATCTCACTCCTGGTCGGGGGTATCGGGATCATGAACATCATGCTTGCTTCGGTCATGGAAAGGATAAAGGAGATCGGAATACGGCGGGCAATAGGTGCGACAAAACGCGATATTGCCTTACAGTTCCTTATGGAAGCCACGCTCCTTAGCATTACAGGCGGGCTCATCGGGATCATCCTGGGGATCATCTTCTCCAAACTTATCATGCAGTTTACCAGCATACTCACCATCATTTCCCCCTTGTCAATCATTATTTCCTTCGGAGTCTCGGCCTCGGTCGGGATAATCTTTGGTTATATGCCTGCAAAGCAGGCCTCAGTTGCAGATCCTGTAGAATCACTCCGTCACGAATAAACAACAGTATGACTATGAAAGCCCTGCTTTCCTTATTGCTGATATCGATTTCACTTGGTTTCCTGCCCATAAATGAGGCAGGCTGCCAGACTACCAGCCGCCCGCTTACACTCAGGGAAGCTCTTGATATTGCCAGACAACAATCGGCCGACGCACTTAACGCCAAACAGATCTTCCGCTCCAGCTTCTGGGAATACAGGACTTTCAGGGCAACCTACCTCCCAAACTTATACGTGGACGGCACCATACCTGAAATACAAAGCGGATTTCAGAAATATGTTTATCCCGACGGGTCCGTGAGCTATGTTCATCAGCAGAATACCACCTATACCGCCAATGCCTACCTGAACCAGAAAATAGGTATCACCGGGGGTAACGTGTTTCTCAAAAGCGGGCTGCAGCGGCTGGACAACCATACCGATTCAACCATCACTTCTTATTTGTCAACCCCGGTTAACATAGGTTATACGCAACCCCTGTTCCAGTATAATCCCTACCGCTGGGACCGTAAAATACAACCACTTAAATTCGACCAGGCAAAAAAACGCTATCTCGAAGACATTGAACAGCTTTCGATGACCACTACGAATTATTTCTTCGGGTTATTGCAGGCGCAGATCGATAAAAAGATCGCAATGACCAACCTGAAGAACTCCGATACCCTTTACCGGATAGCAAAAGGCAGGTACCAGCTGGGGAAAATAGCAGAAAACGATCTCCTGCAGCTTGAATTGAATTTTCTGAAAGCACAGGCAGCAATTGACAATGCAAATCTTGCCGTTGACAATGCCATGTTCAGGTTGAAATCCTACCTGCGCATCAAGGATACCTCAAGTATCAACCTTATGCCCCCGGCCGATATCAGCTTCTTCCACATCGACCCGGTGAATGCCGTCCAGCAGGCTATTCACAATACGTCGAGCGCCCTTGACTTCCAGAGGCGATTGCTTGAAGCCGCAAGGGATGTTAACAGGGCCAAAACCGAAGGGAGGTTCGATGCAAACCTGACCGCTATTTTCGGTTTGACCCAAAGCGGAGACAATATTCCCGACGCCTATTACAAACCCCTGGACCAGCAACAGGTCGGCCTGCAATTCACGGTGCCTATCGTCGACTGGGGAGTGGCCAGGGGAAAGATCAAAATGGCGCAGTCACAGCAGGAAATTGTAAAAAATTCGGTGGAGCAGGAACTGGTTGATTTCCAGAGGAACATTTACCTTAAAGTCGTCCAGTTCAACATGCAGGAACGCCAGCTGATGATAGCCGCCAAATCCGATACGGTTGCCAGCAAAAGCTATGACGTCACCAAAGGCAGGTACCTCATCGGGAAGATCAACAGCATCCTCGACCTCAACAATGCCCAGATCGAAACCGACAACGCCCAGAAAAACTATTACAATGCCCTGCAAACATACTGGCAGAGTTATTACGAGATAAGAAAGCTCACCCTCTTTGATTTCCGCAAGAATGAGCTGCTTCAGTTCAACATTAAAGATATCAAGCTATAGGTTACTGGGCTACTGGGCTACTGGGTTACTGGGTTACTGGGTTACTAGGTTACTGGGTTACTAGGTTACTGGGTTACTAGGTTACCTGGAGACCAGCCATCCAGTTATCCAGTTATCCAGGCACCCTGCCATCCGCAGACATTAAAAATTTAACCATTTATTAATAACGTTTCTAAATAATTGCCGTATCTTTGCGGCATTAAACAGTAATTAACTTAAATTGATTTGTTATGGCAGTATTAGTTGGAAAAAAAGCTCCGTATTTTGAAGCTGATGCCGTTATCAACGGCGGTGAATTTGTAGAAAAATTTTCTCTTGAACAGTTTATCGGGAAGAAACATGTAGTGTTCTTCTTTTATCCCCTCGATTTTACTTTTGTTTGTCCGACCGAGATCCTGGCATTCCAGGAAAAACTCGCCGAATTTGAGAAACGCAATGTGGCTGTTGTTGGTTGTTCCATCGACTCCAAGTTTTCACATTGGGCATGGCTCAACACTGAAAAGAAGAACGGCGGAATAAAAGGCGTTAAATTCCCAATCGTTTCCGACCTTTCCAAGACTATTTCGGCAAACTATGACGTACTTGCCGGTGAATATCTCTATACCGAAGAAGGCAGCATGGAATTTGAAGGCGGGCCCGTTGCATACCGCGGTCTCTTCCTGATCGACAAACAAGGCATCGTGCGCCATCAGCTGATCAACGACCTTCCCCTCGGGCGCAGTGTTGATGAAGCGATCCGCATGGTTGATGCATTACAGTTCTTCGAAGAGAATGGTGAAGTTTGCCCGGCCAACTGGCATAAGGGTGACGAAGGTATGAAGGCCTCATCTGAAGGTGTTGCCAGCTACCTTTCAAAACATTGATCACAAACGGTAAACAAGCGTTAACCCCGGCCCTTCAGGACCAGTGGGTATAAGCTTAAACCTGACCGAATTCCTGAAAACGGTCTGGCCTATTGCCAAACCTATCGCTGAGCCCATCACCACATCCGACATCCAGTGTTCATTATCATAGATCCTGGACAAGGCCGTGAGCGAAGCCAGTGAATAGCAGAGCACTGGGACCCAGACCGTTTTTTTATACGCTGACGCGATGACCGTGGCCACTGCGAAAGCGGCCGCGGAATGGCCTGAAGGAAAAGAAGTCAGATTGATTGGCCCTATTGGCCCTTGCCAGTAAAACGGGTCAGGTGTGTCACTCTGGACCGGCCGCTCCCGGTGGGTAAGCTGTTTTAATATTTGGGCCGCTATTGCAGCATAAACAAAGGCTTCAACTCCTTTCATTGCAGCCATCCTGGCTTTTTTATCATGCAGGGCGAAGCTTAATCCATACATCAGGCCCATCGCCGGAATGGTATACAATCCGCTTCCCCATGGCTCAAGAGCGTATTTGCTTACTGCATCCAGGAAGGACGTCCGGTTTCTCTGTACAAACTGCTGAATAACAAGATCCTGGGTTACAAGACCTATCGTAAGTCCTGTTACCCCGAATGCAATGGCCCACCGGGCCTCGTTCCACCTCACCGGTGCAATAACAATATCCCTGGCATCGGCAAGCCCCGACTTCACCAGCCGGAGATCGATCATCGAAGGGTTTTTATGCAGGGTATCGGGTACCTCCCGGGCATAAGATGCCGGCATGGAAATAATCGCAAAAAGCAAAAGGAATGCTCTTCTCACGAACATAAGTGCGGTTGGATTTCGATGGCCCTGTCTTTACTTACATCCATTGCTAACAGTATTATTTCACAAGAGGTTCCCGAGTTCCTTGGCCTCGTTTTTACTTACATCCATTAACATCAGGGTCATTTCACAAGGGGTTCTCCATTGCTTTGGCCTTGTTCCAGTAAACATCCATTTCTGAAAGGCTCATCTCGTGAAGTGATTTCCCCAGGCTTTTCGCGCTTTCTTCAAGAAACTGGAAACGGCGGATGAACTTCCGGTTTGTCCTTTCCAGGGCGTCTTCAGGATTGACTTCGATAAACCGGGCGTAATTGACCAGGGCGAAGAGGAGGTCGCCTAGCTCGTCTTCCTTTCTGGCATGATTTGAATTATTCTGAACGTTTTCGCGCAATTCCAGGATTTCCTCCTGAACTTTCTCCCAAACCTGTTCGGGCTTTTCCCAGTCGAACCCCACACCGCTGGCCTTCTCCTGTATCCTGTATGCTTTTACCATGGCCGGCAGGGACTGGGGAACCCCTGACAGTACCGATTTATTCCCTTTTTCTTTCAGTTTGATCTTTTCCCAGTTATCATGTACTTCCTTTGCATCCTTAACGATTACATCACCGAAAATATGCGGGTGGCGGTGAATCAGCTTCTCGATAATGTTGTTAAGGACGTCGGTGATATCGAAGGCCCCGGTCTCCGATGCAATTTTCGAATAAAAAACCAGGTGCAGCATGAGGTCTCCCAACTCCTTCTTGACAGATTCAAGGTCCATCTCAATAATGGAATCGGATAATTCATAGGTTTCTTCAATGGTGAGATATCTCAGGCTTGCGAGTGTCTGCTTTTTATCCCAGGGGCATTTGGCCCTGAGTTCGTCCATGATTTCCAGTAATCGCCCAAAAGCGGCAAGTTTTTCCTGCATTATCGGTCTTTTGGCAAAAATAAGCATTTCAGCAATAGCGGCTGAAGTCCAATGTTCCATAATTTTGCAAAGACGCAAATATTGAAAATGCTTAAGCCCTTGAAGCAAAAAAAATTCCGGATCCGCCTGCTTATGACCATCGTCCTGATGATCATCCTTAGCTGTCCGTTCAGCTCAAGAGCCCAGTATGAACACAAGCTGTTTACTTCCAACATTATCCTGGAAGCCAAGATCCATTATGGGTTCCTTTACGCCCAGCACCTCGAACTGCAGCTGTTCAATGCTCATTTCCCTGCTTTTGAATTCAGTATTGAAAAGCTTACTTACGGACGGCAGCGTTGGGAGAGGGCATTCAACTACCCGATCCTGGGCATGACATTCTTCTACAGCCCGCTGGGTGGTAATCCAATCCTCGGAAGCTCCTTTGCACTTATGCCTTTCGTCAATTTCCCCTTATTTAAATCGAAGGCTTTTACCTTCGGGTTCCGTTTCGCCCTTGGATTGGGCTATCTCACAAAGAAGTTCGACAGGATTAACAACTATAAGGACATCGCTATCGGTTCCCACCTCAATGCCGCAATCAACCTGATGCTGGAGGCCCGTTACGAGCTGAGCGAATACTTTACACTGACTGCAGGCATAAGCCTTCAGCACTTCTCGAACGGCTCACTTAAAACTCCCAATTACGGCCTGAATGCTCCTCTTGTCAACATCGGACTTGCATTCAAACCGGTGAGGGACAATAAAGATATCGGCGACCGTTATATCGCTCCGACCGAACCCTTTTCAACCACGATCAGGAAAGCTATTGAATTCAATTTCGGGGCTGCCATCGGGTATAAAAATATGCAATCGGAATTCGGGCAGAATTTTTTAGTCTACCATCTTTTTGAAAACACATTCTTCCAGGTCAGCAGGAAAAGTAAATTTGGTATGGGGCTCGACCTTTCGTACGATGCATCCCATAAAAAGATCCTGGAGTCGGCCGGAATAACCACAACCAGCCCCGTCGACATCGCAAGGCCGGGAATCAATGCTGCGTATGAATTGATGCTCGGGAAACTGGGTTTTATTATGAACCTCGGGGTATATCTTTCGGGCAAGGAAAAGAGTAACGGTCCCCTTTATGAGAAACTCTGCTTCCAGTATAATTTCACAAAGAACTTGTTTGCCCATGTGCTGCTGAAGGTCCATTTCGGCCGGGCCGATTATATCGGCTGGGGGCTGGGTTATAATTTTAATGTATTATATGGTAAAAAAACGATCAAATAAAAGCATCATATACTGCTTCATTTTCATCCTGGCAGGCATTTCGGGATCGGTCTCAATTATGTCCTGCTCAAAGGGGGGGAAGTGTTTTACCAATTCAGGAACTGTAATCATGCAGGAACGCCCTGTAACCCCATTCGACAGTATTGATCTTGGCGATAACGTGAATCTCATCCTCACGGAGGATTCCGTTAACAGGATTACGGTTGAAGCCGGGAGCAATGTCATTTCAGGGATCACAACCGAAATACATGACCGTCAGCTGACGATACGCAACCTCAACGCCTGCAATTGGCTCAGAAGCTATGAAAAACCACTTGATGTGCATGTTTCAGTGCACCATCTCTGGAAGATTTATTACAATGCTGCCGGCAATGTAAGTTCGGCAAACACGCTTTCGGGGGATTCAATTAAAATAGAAGTCTGGGGCGGATGCGGGAGTTTTGACCTGGCCCTGAACTATAATAAGGGCTGGTTTATAATGAATATGGGGACTGCCGACTATAACCTGCACGGGCGTTGCGACATTGCCGATTTTTACCTGAACGATATGGGTCTGATCCAAACGAAGGACCTTGCCACGAGGTATTGTTCTGTTAATAACAGGGGGACAAACAACTGTTATGTTAATGTGAGCGTCAACCTGTATGCAATCATATCAAACATTGGAAGTGTTTATTATACGGGCGACCCACCCACAGTCGGTGGGAAAATAACAGGAAGCGGGGTGCTGGAACCTTTCTATCCCTAGTACGCCCGGGCAAAGATCACCCTCTGTTCGGAAGGGTTCCCCGAATAAACGCAACGCCCGTTTTCCTTGACGTTGTTTAATGGTATAACACGGATGGTTGCCTTTGTTGCTTCCTTTATCTTTTCTTCTGTTTCAGCCGTTCCGTCCCAGTGAGCCGAAATGAAACCTCCCCTGTTCTCGATGGTATCCACGAACTCATCCCAAGTATTTACACTAAAGGTATTCTGTTCCCTGAACGATAAAGCCCTGTCGAACATGTTTTTCTGGATCTGGTCGAGGAGATGAACGACTTTTTCCTCTATATCGGTGATCTGCAGGGTTTCCTTTTCAAGTGTGTCGCGGCGGGCGATCTCAACGGTTTTGTTCTCTATATCGCGGGGGCCGACGGTAATCCTCAGGGGGACCCCTTTAAACTCATATTCCGAAAATTTCCAGCCGGGTTTATGAGTGTCCCTGTCATCATATTTTACCGAGACCCCCCTGCTTTCCAAGGCCTTCTTCACCGGAATCACGACGCTTGAAATTGCAACCAGCTGCTCTTCATTTTTAAATACCGGCACAATCACAACCTGGATCGGTGCAAGCTTAGGAGGCAGAACCAGTCCGTTGTCATCAGAATGAGCCATCACCAGGGCACCCATCAGTCGGGTTGAGACCCCCCATGAAGTGGCCCATACGTAATCCAGCTGGTTTTCACGGTTGAGGAACTTCACATCAAAGGCCTTTGCGAAATTCTGCCCGAGGAAATGGGAAGTACCGGCCTGGAGCGCTTTACCGTCCTGCATAAGTGCCTCAATTGCATATGTTTCAATGGCGCCGGCAAAACGTTCGCCAGGCGATTTAACACCTTTCAGGACCGGGATGGCCATCCAGTTCTCAGCGAAATCAGCATAAACATCCAGCATGGTTTCCGCTTCGCGGATGGCTTCTTCCTTAGTTGCATGGGCGGTATGGCCTTCCTGCCAGAGGAATTCAGCAGTACGGAGAAAAAGCCTTGTCCGCATTTCCCACCTCACGACATTAGCCCATTGGTTATAAAGCAACGGGAGGTCGCGGTATGATTTTATCCAGTTCTTATAGGTATCCCAAATGATCGTTTCTGAAGTCGGACGAATGATTAGCTCTTCTTCAAGTTTTGCATCCTCGTCAACAATAACACCTTTACCGTCGGGTGAGTTCTTAAGCCTGTAATGGGTGACCACGGCGCATTCTTTCGCAAATCCTTCAACATGGCTGGCTTCCTTGCTGAAGAAAGACTTCGGTATGAAGATCGGGAAGTACACATTCGAATGTCCGGTATCCTTAAACTTTTTATCCAGGGTTGATTGTATCTTCTCCCAGATAGCATAACCGTATGGTTTTATTACCATACAACCTCTGACGGCAGAATTTTCGGCCAAATCGGCCTTGATTACCAGATCATTATACCATTGGGAATAATTCTCTGCACGGGTTGGGAAATCTTTAGCCATTTAATACTTTGGTATGATATTTGCTGTTTTCTTTAGCTTATATAAGCCCAGCAAAAGTACGAAAAATTGAAACATAAAGGAACCCAAGCCATGAAAAGAGTAGCATTTATAGCAGTGATCATCAGCCTCCTGGTGAGCGCCTGTAAAACGCAGCAGCAGGCCCTTTCGGTAAATAACGACGACGTATATTCTACTCCTGCCCGTCAAAAGAGCCAGCCGGCCAAATCACCCAATTACAACCAGGATCTGACTTCTGCTCTGGCCGCCGACCAGGCCAAAGCCGCCCCAGACAGCCTTGCAAAGGCAGCAACCCTGGATTACAGTGATATTTCCTATGCCGACAGGTTGCAGAAGTTCCAGCATCCCCAAAGCACAAAAAGTTATTTTGACAACACCACGTCCGATACAACTGTGATCTACTCAAGCAATCCGAATGTCTCCATTAACTTCGGTTACGGGGGAGGCTTTTATGATCCTTCCTTTTCGATGGGTTTCGGCTGGGGCTATCCTTCTTATGGCTGGGGTTACCCGTATTATGGATGGGGTTACCCGTATTATGGATGGGGTTTTGGCTGGGATTCCTATTACTGGGGTTACCCTTACTGGGGTTATAATCCTTATTGTTATTGCTGCTATAATCCTTATTATGGGGAAGGGAACGGATATTATAATTCATATTACGGGCACAGGGAGAGTGTTGTTACCAACTCAGCCTATTCCCGTAACAGCCGGGGAGAAGTTTCCAATCCTGCTTCCACCGCGAGGAACGGGCGAGGAGCAGTTGTTAATGCAAACGACCGTTCACTGCCTCCATCTTCCGTTCGGTCCGGCACATCGCCCTCACCCTCTAACCGCAATGGAGATCCTGTCACAACACGTACAGGTACCCAGCCTTCACCGGGAGTTCGGAGTACTGATCCTGTGACCACGCAGCGCAGACCACCTGCATCCCAGGAGCGTTACCATTACACCCGCCCTTCAAACGACAGGCAGGGGACTTATAGCAGGAACACCGGCAGTAACAATGCTTACCGTGAAACAAGACAGCAGCCCGCACCAAGATATGCCCAGCCCGGTACAACACCGGCCCAGCGCCAGGGGCAGGTACAGAACTACACACCAGGCAGTTACAGGCAGGCACGCTCTAGCCAGGAATATATCAATCCCCGTGTGCAGTCCCAGAATTCCGCAGGGCGCCAAGGAACATCAACCGGCAACCGCGGGGGATCTTCGGTTGACCAGAGGGGATATGTTTCCCCTTCAGGGACAAGAAGCAGTTCGACAGGCTCGGGTACACGGCAATACAGTTCCCCGAGGAATTATTCCCCGGGCAGTTCTTCTCCTTCAAGAAGTTATTCCCCCGGCTCTTCAACACCTTCCCATTCTTCCCCCTCTTATTCGGCTCCATCAGGCGGGGGCCGCTCAGGCGGTGGCGGTTACAGCGGTGGCGGTGGCGGAAGCCGTTCCGGCGGCGGTGGCGGCGGTGGCGGAAGCCCGAGAAAATAATACAACCAAACATTCCAATTGCTAAAAATACTATGAATATGAAAAAACTGACAGTCATTTTCATCACTCTGCTGTTTGCACAGACTGCCTTTAACCAAACATCTTCAGATGTGCTCAGGTATTCAAGGATATACTACTCCGGAACCGCAAGGTTTGTTGGAACAGGCGGGGCATTCGGCGCTTTGGGTGCTGATTTCTCAGCCCTGGCAGTAAACCCTGCCGGGATTGGGCTCTACCAGGGATCAGAATTCTCGATGACCATAGCACCATCGGTAGAAGGAGTCCGGACAGACTACCTTAAACAAATGAATACCAATAACGTAGTGAATGTTGGCATGGGCAATATGGGTTTTGTCTTCACATTCAAGCCCCAGGCAGGGGCAGCCGGGCCTTTCCGGAACTTCAATGTGGCCTTCGGGATGAACAGGCAGAACGACTTCAACTCTTCCTTCTCGATTTCAGGACCGAATCATAACAGCTCCCTCTTAAATGTCTATACCGATAAACTTAACAAGACACCCGGAGCAGTACCTTCAGATTATCCCTTTGACATTGGACCTGCCTATGATGCGGCATTGATTTATTGGGACGCCGGAAGCAAATCCTATACCAGCGACCAGCCTCACGGAGGTGCATGGCAGTCGAAACAGGTGAATACCTTCGGCTCAATAAACGAATTCGATATCACTTTGGGCGCAAACCTAAGCGATAAGCTGTATTTCGGGATCACATTCGGGGTGCCGTTCATCAGGTATTATGAAAATTCTACCTATTCAGAGTCAAATAAAGGGGATACCATTCCTTACCTGAGATCTATGTATTACGACTACCACCTGGAAACTCATGGAACCGGTTTTGTCCTTAAAGGAGGCTTGATCTACCGTCCTTTTGCATGGCTGAGGATCGGTGCAGCCGTTCACACTCCAACATGGTATTCCAACATGCATGATCATTGGTATTCAACCACTACATCCTATTTTAAAGATTCCACACAGTGGAACGGCGTGATCAATTCCCCCGTCGGCGATTATAATTATTATATGAGAACACCCTGGAGGGCCATAGGAAGCCTTGCATTTATTATCGGGAAATTCGGCCTGGTGAGTGCAGAATATGAATATGTCAACTATTCCCAGGCCAAACTCAATTCATCCGGTTACGGATATACAACGGTCAATGATGAAATTGCAGGCAGTTTTCAGTCATGGGGGAACATCCGTGCTGGAACCGAATGGAGGATAGCCGATTTCAGGATAAGGGCAGGTGCGGCTTATTTCAGCAATCCATATACGGTTTCGGGAGTTGACGGGGCACGTTATACCCTCTCGGGAGGACTAGGTTACAGGATCAAGCATTTTTATGCCGACCTCACTTACCAGTGGGCCCAGTCAAAAGAAGAGTACTACCTGTATAACTATGCAGGCATGGTCCCGTCAACAAACACCTATACGACCAGTACGGTCCTGACAACCATAGGGTTCAGGTTTTAATGACTGTTCTGCCTGATCCTGCTTATTCCAGCCTTGGCCTTCAGGCTGAGGCTGTTTTTATATTCGGCCGGCTTGCATTCAAGGCATACATGATAAGCGCTGTCGGCCTTCACCGGTTCCCCGTTATTTTCATAAATAAAGCCCATCTGCAAAGCTGAGGCTGCAGCATAGTACCAGGGCTCATTCTTCCCCCTCTGAATGGTAATCCTGTAATATCCCAGGGCCTTGACGGGATTCCCCGATTCGTGATAAATCCTGCCTAAACGGTAAGAATACTCAACCAGGTCTTTTTTTGAAAATAAGAATGTTTTTGTGGACCGGTTCAGTAATTCCGCCGCAGCCTTGTCATAATATCCGCCGTCAAAAAGCAGCCGGGCCCTTAGCATGATAAGGTTCGGAAGCTGTTTCAACTGGGCTTCATAAAGCGCCTGCTTGTCTTCCTCCCCGCTGGCAGTTCCGCCGGATAGCACTTTCGCCATGGCCTGACGGTACCCGGCAGTATCACCTTTGATGAACTGCAGCCAGCCAATTTTCTGCCAGGCCGATTTAACGTAATGCAAACCCCTGAAATGTCCAAGAAAATAATAATAGTTCTTCAGTGCCGTGGTATCCAAAGAGTTAAGCCTGGCATTCCCTTCCATAAAATCAAGAAAATAAAACGGGAACGACCCGGGTTCGTGCGGTCTTTGCACCAGTATTTCGAGGGCTTTTTCATTCATCCCGTTCTTCATTAATATGCTGGCCCTGGCAAAAGTTATAAGAGGGCTCTGGATTGAATTGCTGTTGCTGAAAAGTTCGACCACTTTGAGGGCTTCACTCTTATCTTTCCCGAGGTTCACACTGGCCATGGCCATGTAAAGCAGCGCCTGTGGCTTGAATTGATTATAAATCACATCGTTCCCGCTATAATTCGCAACGGATCTTAGCTCCCCGAGCCCAAGGCTTACCGAGCCGCTTATCCCCATGAGGTTTGCAAGCCATTTGTAACTGTCGGGAACAAGCCCGCCAAAAAAATGTGTAATGCCAAGGCCAATATTGTTCGGTAAAAAATCGGGGAAGCGCCTGGCATTCTCATTAAAATACTGATTTGCCTTTCGAACCCTCAGCGCCGCCTGTGTATATTCCCCGAATTTCAGCTGTACAAAAGCCAACTGAAGATTTGACTCCCCAAGGCAGAAGTTGAAATACGGAGAAGTATTCATTCCTTTCCCGAGTGCATCCAGCCGGGCCATGAACCCGGGCCTGATCTGATCATACTGGCTGTGATCCTCCCCTATGAACAGGGTCAGGTAGTCGATATAATTTTCAAGATAAACAGGGATGAGGTTCAGATGGTCGGAAGATTTCTCAGAAGATATCAGTTGCCGTGCTTCCTGGAATTGAAGGTTCAGAATCGCCTGGTAAGCCTTCTGGCAACCAGGTGTATAGTTATATTGGGAAAATGAAGAATATGAAGCAAATAAAAAAGCCCAGACAAGCAGGAAAATTATGCTGAACCGGGCCTTTGGTCTTTTATGAGAAGGGCACATCAGCGCACGCTTTTCACAATTTCATCATCGACAAGGATCCTGCCGCAATATTCACAAACAATTATTTTCTTATGCATACGGATATCAAGCTGGTGCTGTGGAGGTATTTTGTTAAAACACCCGCCGCAGGCATCGCGTTCGATCTGTACAACGGCCAGGCCGTTCCTGGCATTCTTACGGATCCGGGTATAAGCTGTTAAAAGCCTCTCCTCTATGTATTTGCGGTTCTTCTCAGAATTCGATATAAGGTCCTGCTCTTCCTTTTCGGTTTCAGCAATGATATCATCGAGTTCATTCTTTTTGATCTCAAGATCGTTTTTGCGATCGGCCAGGAGTTTCTGGTAACGTTCGATCTCTTCCGATTTAATCTCCATCGAAGCCTGGAATTCCTTTATCCGCTTTTCGGCCAGCTGGATCTCCAGGTTCTGAAATTCAATCTCTTTGGTAAGAGAATCATATTCACGGTTATTCCTGACATTCATTTGCTGATCTTCATATTTTTTGATCAGGGCATGGCAATCCTTGATAAATATCTTTTTCTCGGCGATTGATTTCTCAACGGCCACAGTTTCCTGTATGTAATTGTCAACACGGGTTTCGAGGCCTGCAATCTCATCTTCAAGGTCCTGGACCTCAAGCGGAAGTTCCCCCCTGATAATCCTGATCTTGTCAACCTGGGAATCAATTTGCTGAAGACTGTATAACGCAATCAGTTTCTTCTCAATCGATACTTCAACCTTATCATCAACACCCTGGGTTTTTGCTTTTGAGTGGACCTTTTCAGCAGGTTTTTCCTCTTTTGCCGGTGCTGACTTCTTTTTGGTTTCTTTGGGTTCCGGCTTAACGGTTTCCGTTACTTCCTTTACGGCCGGCTTTTTAGCCATCTTCGAAGGCTTTGAGGTTGCAATAGGTTCTCCTTTTGTCTTTGCCATATAATGCTTTATAAATAATTAACAGGATTTGTATTCAGTCCTGAAGAAAGGACTGCAAAGGTAGGAAATTTTTCAATTAATCTTTCAGTCAATAGGTCTTTTATCCATTGCTCGCTCTCATAATGTCCTATATCGGCAATCAGGATAGCCCCGTTTGCATCAAAAAAATCATGATATTTAACATCAGCGGTAATTAAAACATCCGCCCCGGCTTTCAATGCGTCTGGAATCAGGAAACTGCCTGATCCGCTGCAAACCGCCACCTTTTGAATTTTTCCTGCAGGCAGGATGGTATGCCTTATCATCTTTATGTTCAACTTTTGTTTAACAAGGGAAAGAAAGTCAGCCGGATCCCGGGGCTTTTCCAATTCGCCTATTATCCCTGCCCCGCAGCCGGGAAATGTGTTGGCAAGGGAGTAAATATCATAGGCAACCTCTTCGTAAGGATGGGTTGCAAGCAAAGCCCTGATAAGTTTGCTTTTAATATAGTCGGGGAAAACAACTTCTATCCTTGTTTCATCCTCCGAATGAAAGGAATTAGCCTGGCCGACAAACGGATTGGCATCAGAAGAAGCCCTGAATGTGCCTTTCCCGGGTATATTAAAGCTGCAGAAATCATAATTCCCTATGACACCTGCACCAGCGTCGAATAAGGACTGTCGTACTTTATCGGCATAGCCAACAGGACAAAAGGTTACAAGTTTCGAAAGCATCCCGGGTCTCTCCCTGAGGATCTTCATCCTCGAAACCCCAAGCTTCCTGCAGAGGAACTCATTTATCCCCCCTGTGGCATTATCCAGGTTCGTATGGATTGCATACACTGCAATATCATGTTTGATAAGCCTTACAAGGATGTCAGATTCGGTTTTTCCCGCTTCGACCTTCTTCAGTCCGCGGAAAATAAAAGGATGATGTGAGATGATCAGGTTGCAATCCCTGCCCAGGGCTTCATCAATAATGCCTGGTGTTATATCAAGACATAACAAGGCCGCACTTATCTCCTGTTCAGGGATCCCGGTAAGCAATCCGGCATTATCATAATCTTCCTGGAATGCCAGGGGTGCAATGGTTTCAAGGAAGGACGTCAGCTCTTTCAGTTTCATATCAATAAATTTACGGTTCAAAAATAAGGAATTCAACGATTTACAGCTGATTTCATGTTAGTAAGTTGTTTACAAGTTTTCAGAAACACAATACAAAAACGCTCAATTATTTTCAATATTTGCCCCTAGTAAAAAACCTGGTCAGGTCACCATGCAAATACCAAGAATCTTTATTGTCGACAGGAACCCTATCCACAACAGCCTGATCAAGTACCATCTGAACATCAATAAATTCAGCCAGGTTCAAAACTTTCCAAACGGCCAGGAATGTTTGTACAGGATTGAAAAGAACATGGCCCCCGATATTATCATCACCGACTATGATATCGGCAATTATACCGGTTTTGACTTCCTTAGAAAGGTTAAAGACAATTATCCGGAAGTAAATATAATTTATTTTTCTTCCTCGGCCGATCCTGTTCTGGCGATGAAACTGCTTGAATCGGGGGCTTCTGATTTCATTGTCAAAACCAGCAAACTGGAAACCGGCATATCAGAACTGTTAAAAAATCTCAGGTACATTCTGAAAGAGGCCAATCATATTTAACCCTCCAGTAACCTTACATTTCATTTTTTTTCTTAATTTTCCGGCCTGAGATGCAACTGCTGCAGTACATATTATATCCTTTTTCCCTTCTCTACGGATTCGTAATGCTGGTCAGGAACTTATTGTTTGACCTGAGGATATTACCATCGGCACGTTTCGAAAAACCGGTAATCTCTGTCGGGAACCTTTCCATGGGAGGTACCGGCAAGACCCCTCACATTGAATATCTTATCCGCCTCCTCTCTCCTTTATATTCCGTGGCTACCTTAAGCCGTGGTTACGGGCGGGAAAGCAAGGGGTTTATCATCGGCTCGAAGCGGTCAAATGTCAAGTATATTGGAGATGAGCCGCTTCAACTTATCAGGAAATTCGCTGACATCAGGGTTGCGGTTGACGAGAACAGGAAGAGGGGGATTACCAACCTTTTCAACAAATATCCCGACCTCGGCGTAATATTGCTGGATGACGCTTTTCAGCACCGGTATGTGAGGCCGGGCTTATCCATACTCCTGACAACCAATTCCAGGTTATACACCGAAGACCATGTAGTTCCATCAGGGACACTCAGGGAATTCCGCCAGGGGGCAAACAGGGCCGACATTATCATTGTGACAAAAACACCGAAAATTTTTTCTCCTATTTCAAAAAGGAGGATACTTGATGAGATTGCGCCCCAAAATCAGCAGAAGGTCTTTTTTTCCTACATCAACTACGGTGAACCTTATCCCCTGTCGGAAACCGCTGAGCCGGTCATCCCGCTCAAATTAGCCAGTATCCTTCTCCTTACAGGCATTGCCGATTACAGCCTTCTGCAGGAACATATCGAAAGGCTCTGTTCCAATGTGATAGTGATGGGCTTTGGCGATCATCATGCCTTTACTGAGAACGACATCCAGGATATCGTGAGCAGGTTCAACGACATCCCCACCAGGAAAAAGGTAATTATTACAACTGAGAAGGATGCAATGAGGCTGAGGACAGCTGAGCTTCTTCCTGCATTAAAGAACCTGCCTGTTTATTATATCCCGATAAGTGTTGAATTTCACGGGACCGACAAAGATCTTTTCGACAGGCATATTATAAGCTTCATAGAAAAGAATAAAACAAGCCTTTGATTTAGCTAAATTGCAGGCTTTATGAGGCTTCCCGTCATCACCGTGCTCCTGGTTTTTCTTTTGTCCTGTACTTCTGGCGGAGGAAAAGTGAAAAATAAGGTCATCCCGCCTGCAAGGCTTAAAGCCATTGTTGAGGGAACCCGCAAAGGTGAATATAATGGGGAACCGGCAAAGGGAGGGAAGCAGGGCCTCTCCGGCATCAGTCTTCCTAAACATAAGAAACACAGGAGCAAGCCTGTCAGGGTTGTAATTATTACCCCTACAAAGCGGCCCGATTCAATACGGCAGTGTAATCTTGCCATGCTGAGGGCAAAAGGGGTCGAGCTCGACCTGTCGGAGCCCCTGAACAGGGATCTGGTTTTGCATCAAAGCGGAGATACGATTTTCAGCTCTGTAATAAGCCTGAGCCCCGACAGGCTGTTGAAAATAGGGTTTGACAATGATATTTTCGATTACACCGACCAGTTTTACACAAACGGCATCAGGTTCGACTTCGTGGCCCCGGCCATCAGTGACAACCCTGTTAAGCATATATTGCTGCCTTACTGGAGCAAAGCAAAAAATTACTACGGGCTCTCGCTGGTCCAGAACCTGTATACTCCCTCAACTACGAAGAAAGCCGGCATATTGTATGGTGACAGGCCTTACTCGGCTTACCTGTATATCGGAAGTTTCAAGGTCACAAACGATGAAACACATCATTTCCGCCAGACCTCCGAACTGGACCTGGGGGTTATAGGCCCTCCTTCATTGGGAGGCAAGGTACAGGACCTTTTTCACAAATATGTCCCATATAACAACGAGCCCCTCGGATGGGAAAACCAGATCTGTACCGATGCCGTTATTGATTACAGTTTTGCCCTGGAGAAAGGGGTTGTCAATAGTGAACATTTACAGCTGATACTGGCAGGAACGGGAATGTTAGGCACTTTGTACACTAACTTCGGGGGAGGATTCAACCTGAGGATGGGATGGTTCAACGATTATTTCTCCGACCTGGGAATCAGAAAAAAACGGATACTTAAAGCCGGGGGAGCCAGGGTTACCCAGTATTATTTCACCTTGAAAGGCATGGCCAGGATTGTTGCCTATGATGCCACACTGGAGGGGGGAATGATCAACACAAACAGCGAGTATACCATTCCTGCTTCGGCCATTTCGAATATCATTACCCAGTCGTCACTGGGATTTACCATGACCTTTGGCGGGGTCGGGATCGAACTGGAACAGAACTTACTGAGCCCTGAGTTCAGCCACAGGTGGTGGCATGCCTGGGGGCATATAGGGCTGTTTTTCGCCTTATGATTGTTGAAAACTAATTCTGTGTGAATAGGCCTACATCTTTGAGTTTCATAGTATTTTTGGCGGATGGAAGAAAGAGGGAGCAGTCAGAACAAGGGAAGCATGGCCGAAGGCCAGGCAAATAAAGATCAATCGAGGGGATTGCGCAGGAGAAGTAACCCGGGCACTGTACCGGATACCTTTTTCGAACATGGGAAAGTCCCTCCCCAGGCCGTTGACCTTGAGGAAGCGGTACTTGGAGCCATGATGCTCGAGAATGATAAGCTGGCTGAAGTTATTGAGATCCTGAAGCCTGAAGTATTCTACAAGGAGCAGCACCAGAAAATATATTCTGCCATCCACAGGCTTTACGGCAGCAACCAGCCTGTCGATATTCTAACAGTGACCGAAGACCTCAGGCAGGCAGGGGAACTGGATATTGTAGGAGGCGCCTATTATATCACAAACCTTACCAACAGGGTTGCCTCTGCCGCGAATATTGAGTTTCACGCCAGGATCATTCTTCAGAAATATATACAAAGGGAACTTATCAGGATCTCTTCGGAGATCATCAAGGATGCCTATGAAGATTCAACCGATGTTTTCGACCTGCTTGACAAGGCCGAGACCGGTTTGTTTTCGATAAGCGAAAGCAGTATTGGCAAGACATACATGGATATGCAATCTATTATTAAAGAGGCTATCCGTGAGATCACTGCCGCCCGCGGCCATGAGGGCTCACTCCGGGGGGTAGGTTCCGGGTTTACCGAACTCGACCGGATCACATCCGGCTGGCAGAAATCTGACCTTATCATCATTGCATCACGCCCCGGTATGGGTAAAACCGCTTTCGCCCTGACCATGGCGAGGAATGCGGCTATTGATTTTAAAAAACCCGTTGCCGTTTTTTCCCTTGAAATGTCGGCGGTCCAATTGGTTACACGTTTGATCTCATCCGAAACTGAAATCCCGCAGGAAAAACTACGCAAGGGGACGATGGAAGAATATGAGTGGAAACAGCTTAATGTCAAGATCAAGGACCTCCTGGATGCACCGATATATCTTGACGACACTGCGGCCCTGTCAATATTCGACCTCCGTGCTAAATCAAGGAGACTTAAAGCAAGGCATAACATTCAGCTGATCGTTGTGGATTATCTTCAGCTGATGCAGGGAGGCCATGAGACCAAGGGGAACAGGGAACAGGAAATCAGCAGTATTTCCAGGGGGTTAAAAAGCCTTGCCAAGGAGCTCGACATTCCTGTAATTGCTCTTTCCCAGCTAAGCCGTGCACCCGAAAAAAGGTCCGCCGCTGCAAAACCCATACTTTCTGACCTTCGCGAATCAGGTTCTATTGAACAGGATGCCGACATGGTCATGTTCATATACCGTCCTGAATATTATAAAATCGATGTTGACGAACACGGAGATTCTACATCCGGCGCAGCCGAAGTCAGCATTGCCAAGAACCGTAACGGCCCCCTGAAGGATATCCCCCTGAAGTTCATCTCCAAATTTGCCAAGTTTGCCGATACGGAGCAGGAGTATGCTGCAGCGAATACTATTTCGGCCAATACATCGTTTGATGGTTCAGTGCGCACCCGCACCATCATGTCGAAAATGGATGACCATGACCAGCCGGATATGCCGTTTTAGAAACAGCCTTATTCTTTTCGCTTTTTTTCTTTTGTCAACTACCCCGCTGAGGGCAGCATACCTGCTTTTGCCAATGGATGATACACAGAAAAACCACCTTAAGGCATATGGAATTGCATTCTGGGTTTTGGAGAAGGAAGTGGAAGTTGACTGGCTGTTGAACTACAGGGGAGGAAGCTTCCTGATCCAGTACAGCAAGCAGGTTGAAAATGAATGTAATGTTCGCGGGGTCACCAGCCAGGCCCTTGCCGATGCCCAGGCTGATGCAATACTTCAGGAGATTGCCGACCCCCAGGTTAATATGGAAAGGATCAAGCTTCACAAAGCCCCCAAAATTGCAGTGTATTCACCAAAAAATAAAAGGCCCTGGGATGATGCAGTAACTCTTGTGCTCACTTATGCCGAGATCCCTTACACTATAATTTATGATGAAGAAGTCCTTACCGGGCTGCTGCCATTGTATGACTGGCTCCATATGCATCATGAGGATTTCACAGGGCAGTACGGCAAGTTCTGGGCCGCCTATAAGAATTTCCCATGGTATGCCGAAGATGTCCAGCTCCAGGAGGAATCGGCACACAAACTAGGGTATGCGAAAGTCTCACAGATGAAACTTGCTGTTGCAAAGAATATAAGGGACTTCGTTGCAGGGGGCGGATATCTTTTCTCCATGTGTTCAGCACCCGACAGCTATGATGTCGCATTGTCGGCCGAAGGCCTTGACATCTGTGACGTGATGTTTGACGGGGACCCGATGGACCAGTCGGCCGACAGCAAACTGGACTTCGGTAAATGCTTCGCTTTCCAGGATTTCAGCCTTGTGCATAATCCTTATGAATATGAGATCTCATCGATAGACGTCACAGACAGCAGGCCTAAAAACCTGAACTGGAATAATGATTTATTCTCCCTCTTCGAATTCTCAGCCAAATGGGATCCGGTGCCAAGCATGCTTTGCCAGGACCACGAATCGCTTATTCACGGGTTCATGGGACAGACTACTGCATTTAATGAAAAATATGTAAAAACGAGTGTACTGATACTTGGCGAAAACAAGTCTCTTGGGGAGGCCAGGTATATACACGGAGATTTCGGGAAAGGCACATGGACATTCCTCGGAGGCCATGATCCCGAAGACTACCAGCACCTTGTCGGGGATCCTCCAACAGATCTTAACCTGCACCCCAATTCACCAGGGTACCGCCTTATTTTAAATAATGTACTGTTCCCCGCAGCGAAAAAAGAAAAGAGGAAGACCTGATACCCCCTAGTAGCTTAATTTCTTCCTGATAATCCACCAGTTAATAACGGTACCATTAAAATTATATGTGACCCTGTTATTGCACCTGTCCTTGTTCATATATTCAATGGTACCTGATGCAACATCAGATGACGGCACTGATAACTGCATGATGCCCTGTCGTATCCAGGGGCAATAAATATCATTCACCAGAGGGGTGCTGATCTGAAATGAGAAAGCATATGTGCCTGAGGATATGCCGTTTGCTGATCCGGTAATGGTAACAGGGGCAAGGCTGTCGGGCAGCATCTTAAGAACGGGAGGAAGGTGATAATCCAGTAATGAATTCCATACCGTCGTGTGAAGCGAATCTTTGACAATAAGCAGGCTGTCGATGGTAGAGTTATACGCACCGTTGCCTCCTATCATCATACCTGAGTTGTAAAGCTTGTCACCGCCGATGAACTCCCGCGAATCCTCAGAATATTTCTGGAATACCACGGTGGCTGCCGTACCTGATGTAAAGAACCTGCCTGTAAGGGTGACTATGATATTTCCGTTCCTCAAGACACTGTCGGCACAGTATTTATTCTGATAATAAAAGGTGAAGCGATTTGACGATCTGCTGTAATATACCAGGGCCTTATCGATGGTTCCCGCACCCATTTGCATGATGCCGGAGTCAAGGTTTGCTTTTAGCAGCAGGTTGAAGGTATGGGACAGGCCCCGTTCGGCAAACACGATATCATCGGCAACATTCACATCAGGGCTCAGATCGAAGGTGGAATTTTGCTTTTTGCATCCGGTGGCAGCCGAAAGCAAAATTACAGCCGACAAAACCATACCTGTATAAACGATACCTTTATTTACGTTTTTTTTCATCCCTTACGTTCGTAGTTCTCATAAGAGAATGCAAAACCAAGGCCTGCATCAAGCGGGAAATCTTCCTTGGACACCAGGTTCCATTGGGAGTAATCAATTTCAGGGAAGAAAACATCACCATCAAAAGGTTTCCTGACCCTTGTGAGGTAGAGGCGCTTTGCTAAAGGGAGGAACTGCCTGTATACCGAGGCGCCCCCGATAATAAAATTTTCCTCCTCCTTGTTGCATTTAGCCACGGCATCTTCTATTGAATAGGCCATGATACATCCTTCAATGATCTCGCCGGGGATATCTGTAATTACAAGGCTTTTCCGATTCGGCAGGGGGCGTCTGGGCAGGGAATAAAATGTTTTTTTACCCATAATGATTGTATGCCCTAACGTAATTTGTTTAAAGCGCTTCAGGTCCTCCGGGATATGCCAGAGGAGGTCATTATCCTTGCCTATGGCCAGGTTTTCGGCTATTGCCACAATGATTGAAAGCATGGTACAAAATTAAACAGAAATTTCACCTTTTATATGCGGGTGTGACTGGTAATCGCTAAGGGTAAAGTCTTCAAATTTGAAGTCGAAAATATTTTTCACTTCCCGGTTTATATTCATTTTCGGAAGGGGGAACGGGGTCCTTGTCAACTGAAGTTTAACCTGATCCTGATGGTTGAGGTAAATATGGGCGTCGCCAAGAGTATGCACAAATTCTCCAGGTTCAAGCCCTGTGACCTGTGCCATCATCATAAGCAGAAGGGCATATGAAGCGATGTTAAAGGGTACGCCAAGGAAGATGTCGCAGGATCGCTGGTACATCTGGCATGAAAGTTTGCCGTTGGCAACATAGAACTGGAACATCAGGTGGCAGGGGGGCAGGGCCATGAGGTCGAGTTGCCCCACATTCCATGCGCTTACAATATGACGGCGTGAATCGGGGTTAGTTTGGATTGACTGAACGACATTGCTGATCTGGTCGATATGCGTGCCGTCATGTTTGGGCCAGAAACGCCACTGGTAGCCGTAAACCGGGCCCAGCTCACCATCGGGTTTAGCCCATTCGTCCCAAATCGTAACCTTGTTCTCGTGCAGGTATTTAAGGTTTGTCGCACCCTGAAGGAACCATAACAATTCGTGAATAATAGAGCGAAGGTGGAGTTTCTTTGTGGTCATCATGGGGAAACCTTCGGCCAGGTTGAACCGCATCTGGTAACCGAAAACACTGAGCGTCCCCGTACCTGTGCGGTCTTCCTTTTTCACCCCGTTTTTCAATGCATAATCAAGGAGGCTAAGATATTGTTGCATGTTCTATTTCCTGGTCTTGTTACGGCGGTTCAACTCATCCCTGATCCGGGAAGCTTTTTCATATTCCTCGTTCACTATAGCCGCCTGCAATAACTCTTTAAGCTCGGCAGCAGACTGTTCTGCAAATTCCTTTTTGGCGGATATCCTGGGAGGAGCTTCCGGGTTCACCGGGGCAGATGCCTCCGAATCCTCTTCCACCATGATGGAAGCGGCTTTCATAATATCCTCATAGGTAAATATGGGGCAGCTGAACCTGAGGGCAAGGGCAATGGCATCGGAAGTACGTGAATCCACTTCTTCCACCCTGCTGCCGTCGCTGCAGACGAGCTGGGCATAAAAAACCCCTTCCAGGAATTTGTTGATAATTATCTCACGCACTTCAATGCCGAATGCATCGGCAAAATATTTAAAGAGGTCGTGTGTAAGGGGCCTGGGGGTTTTTATCTTTTCCAGTTCAATGGCTATAGCCTGGGCTTCAAAACCCCCGATAATAATCGGGAGCCTGCGTTTCCCGTCTTTCTCGCCAAGAATAAGAGCATAGGCCCCGGTCTGGGACTGGCTATATGACATTCCGATGATTTCAAGGCGGATCTTCTCCATCAGGCAGGCTTGGATTCGTAGTACAAACTTACACCTATTCTTCCGGATTTTAAAATAAATACCTGATGAAAAAGTATCTTTTAATTGGATTGTTTCAAAAAACCTTTATAAATTTGGGGTCACAATATGTAATTTTTTTCATATGAAAAGATTGTCTATACTTTTTGCGGCCTTATTGCTGCCATTTTCGATGTTTGCCTCCGAGGCAGACCTCAAGATCCCCGCTCTGTCATCCTCTCAGAACAACCTGCTGATGTTTGGATTTGTCATTATTATCCTGGGGATGTTATTCGGTTATTACCAGTTTACCAAAGTCAGGAAGCTGAAAGCGCACCAGTCAATGCTTGATGTGGCCCAGATTATTTTTGAGACATGCAAGACATACCTGTTGCAACAGGGGAAGTTTCTCGTGGTCCTGTTTGTGATCATCGGCCTCTGCATCGCTTTTTATTTTGGTTTCCTGCAGGCCATGCCATTCGGGGGGGTCATCCTGATCCTTTCCTGGACAGTTATTGGTATCTTAGGTTCCTACAGTGTTGCATGGTTTGGCATCAGGATGAATACCCTGGCAAACAGTCGCATGGCCTTTGCCTCCCTTGAAAGAAAGCCGATCAAACTGTTGAATATCCCCCTTGATGCCGGGATGAGCATTGGTGTCATGCTGATCTGCGTCGAGCTGATCATGATGCTTATTATTTTAGTATTCGTTCCCAGGGATTATGCCGGGGCCAGTTTCATCGGTTTTGCCATTGGTGAATCACTTGGGGCATCTGCACTTCGTATTGCCGGTGGTATTTTTACGAAGATTGCCGATATCGGATCCGACCTGATGAAGGTTGTTTTCAAAATAAAAGAAGACGATCCCAGGAACCCCGGGGTTATCGCCGATTGTACAGGCGACAATGCAGGCGACAGTGTAGGACCCACAGCTGACGGTTTTGAAACCTACGGCGTGACCGGCGTTGCCCTTATCTCATTTATCGTTCTCGCTGTTGGCGATGTTGAAAACCAGAAGCAGCTGCTGACATGGATCTTTGTGATGCGCATCCTGATGGTCGTCACGTCCATCACTGCATTTTATATTAATAAGATGTTTTCCCAGGCCAAATACGGGGATAAGGATGATATCGATTTTGAGCGCCCCCTAACCAACCTCGTTTGGATCACTTCAATCCTGTCTATTGCCGTAACCTTTGCAGCAAGCTACTGGATGATCGGGGACCTGCAGAACAACCTATGGCTTACACTTTCGATTATCATCAGCTGCGGGACCCTCGGCGCCGCATTAATACCTGAGTTTACAAAGATCTTCACCAGCCCGAAATCAAGGCACGTCAACGAAGTTGTTACAGCTTCACGTGAAGGAGGAGCTTCCCTTAACATACTTTCAGGCCTTGTTGCAGGAAACTTCTCAGCCTTCTGGCAGGGCATGGTTTTCCTTGTTTTAATGTTTATCGCTTATGTTACCAGCAAGTTTGGGCTGGATGCATTTATGATCTACCCGGCAATCTTTGCTTTCGGCCTGGTGGCTTTCGGTTTCCTCGGCATGGGCCCGGTTACCATTGCAGTTGATAGCTATGGCCCTGTAACCGACAATGCACAGTCGGTTTATGAACTTTCACTTATTGAAGAACATAAGGATGCGGTAACTGTCGAGATCCAGAAAGATTTCGGCTTCAAACCCGATTTTGAAAATGCAAAGCATTACCTTGAAGCCAATGACGGCGCAGGGAATACGTTTAAAGCCACGGCAAAACCCGTGCTTATCGGAACTGCTGTTGTTGGTGCAACTACCATGATCTTTTCACTCATCCTTCTTATTAGGAACAAATTCGGTATTGCCCCCGAAGCGATCCTAAATGTGCTTAACCCTTATACGATCCTTGGATTCCTCATGGGCGGCGCTGTGATCTACTGGTTCACCGGGGCATCCATCCAGGCTGTTACAACAGGAGCTTACCGTGCCGTGGAATACATCAAGAAGAATATCCGCCTTGATGAAAATGCAGAGAAAAAGGCATCGGTTGAAACTTCGAAGGAAGTCGTCAAGATTTGCACCCAGTATGCGCAAACGGGGATGTTCAATATTTTTATTGCAATTTTCTCCTTCGCACTGGCAATTGCTTTCCTTTCGGGGTACCAGGATACCAATTTCCTTGCTGGAAACCCCCTGCGTTATCCGGCCGCTTCATTTTTTGTGAGTTACCTTGTTTCCATTGCTTTCTTCGGATTATTCCAGGCTATGTTCATGGCCAATGCCGGAGGCGCCTGGGACAATGCAAAAAAGGTGGTTGAAGTCGACCTGAAAGAAAAGGGTACACCCCTTCACGATGCTGCAGTTGTTGGCGACACGGTTGGAGACCCGTTCAAAGATACCTCTTCCGTAGCCCTGAACCCCATCATTAAATTTACAACCCTGTTCGGTCTCCTGGCAATGGAAATAGCAATTTCGGAGCATTTCTTCAGCGTTGCCCCATACATAGGTGCCGTATTCTTTGTTATTGCATTGTATTTCGTATACCGTTCGTTCTATAATATGAGGATCAGAAAATAGGCTGCAGGCTGTATAAGCATTGTTGATATTTTGTCAAAAAGGCTGCCGCATATCTTGTGGCGGCCTTTTTGATTTCAGGGATATTCTTGGTACTTTTGCGATTCCCTATCTGCCATTAAAAACTTATAACTATGATCACTGACAATTTTGCAAGGAGACACAACGGCCCGTTCGGCGCCGAAATTGAGAAAATGCTTGAAAAGATCGGGGTGAAGAACCTGGAGCAGCTTATTGAGGAAACAGTACCCTCGGCCATCAGGCTTAAAACCTCGCTGAACCTTCCGAAAGGCATGAACGAATACCAGTACCTGAACCATATCAAAGGCATTGCTGCAAAGAACAAACTTTACAAGACATATATCGGCCAGGGATATTATAATACCATAACTCCGGCTGTCATCCTCAGGAACATCCTCGAAAACCCGGGATGGTATACCGCATACACACCGTACCAGGCAGAAATTTCCCAGGGCCGCCTCGAGGCCCTGCTTGACTTCCAGACCATGATCAGCGACCTTACCGGGATGCCTATTGCCAATGCATCACTTCTTGACGAAGGAACGGCCGCTTCGGAAGCTATGATCATGCTGTTCAACTCCCGTGACCGTGAATCGGTCAAAAGAGGGGCTGATAAGTTTTTCGTGGCAGATGACATTTTCCCTCAAACTGCCGATGTGATCAGGACCAGGGCCCTGCCCCTGGGGATACAGCTTGTTTTCGGAAAGCATTCAGAATTTGCGCCGGATAATTCGTTCTTCGGGACGGTGATACAGTACCCCAATCAGTATGGGGAAGTTATCGATTACCGGGCGTTTGTCGACAGCTGCCATGCCTTGAAAATAGGCGTTGCCGTTGCAGCCGACATCCTTGGGCTGGCGTTGCTCACTCCCCCGGGGGAATGGGGGGCGGATGTGGTTTTCGGTTCCTCCCAGCGGTTCGGCATCCCCATGGGATACGGCGGTCCGCATGCAGCATTCTTTGCCGTGAAAGAAGACTTCAAACGGCAGATGCCCGGGCGCATCATAGGCGTTTCGGTTGATGCCAACGGGAACCGGGCACTCAGAATGGCATTGCAGACTCGCGAACAGCACATAAAACGCGAGCGTGCCACTTCAAACATCTGCACTTCACAGGTATTGCTGGCCGTTATGGCAGGCATGTACGGCGTATATCATGGCCCGAAAGGCATAAAACAGATCGCACGCCATATCAACATCCTCACCGGTGTTCTTTCACAGGAAATCAAGAAATACGGGTACAGGCAGCTGAACCGGCATTTCTTTGACACAGTATGCATAGAACTTTCCGAAGGCGTTACAGCCGGCAGCCTCAGGCAAAGGGCACTTGAACAGAAGATCAACATAAGGTACCTGGGTGAAAAACATGTTGGCATCAGTGTTGATGAGACTACAGAGCTTGCCGACATCAACCTTATGCTTAAACTGTTTGCAGAAGCCGCCGGGAAAAGCTATACTGAGTTCATCTGCAACCCGAAGGAATGCGAGCAGATCACGACCATACAGGCCAACCTGACCCGCACATCCGCCTTCATGACACAAAAGGTATTCAATTCCTATCATTCCGAGACCGAGATGATGCGTTACCTTAAAAAACTCGAGATCAAGGATCTTTCACTCAACCGTTCGATGATCCCGCTGGGCTCCTGCACCATGAAGCTGAACGCGGCATCCGAGTTGTTTGCGTTAAGTTATCCCGAATTCGGCGGGGTCCATCCTTTTGTCCCCAAAGACCAGGCTGAAGGGTTCCAGTACCTGATCAAAGAACTTGAAAAAGACCTTTGCGGGATCACCGGTTTTGATGCCGTTTCCTTTATGCCCAATTCAGGGGCTGCAGGGGAATATGCAGGTCTGCTTGTGATAAGGCAGTATCATATCAGCCGGGGCGACGGGCACAGGAACGTTTGCCTGATACCTTCTTCGGCCCACGGCACCAACCCCGCAAGCGCTGCAATGGCCGGCATGCAGGTGGTAGTTGTGAAATGCGACGAACATGGGAATATCGACACCAGCGACCTGCGTGAAAAAGCAGTACAGCATAAAGACCATCTTTCGGCCCTCATGGTAACCTATCCTTCCACCCATGGCGTGTTCGAGGAGAACATCCTTGAGATCGTAAGTATAGTGCATGAGAACGGGGGGCAGGTATACATGGACGGGGCCAATATGAATGCCCAGGTGGGACTGACCAATCCGGGGATGATAGGAGCCGATGTTTGCCATCTTAACCTTCACAAGACCTTCGCCATTCCTCATGGCGGCGGCGGCCCGGGCGAAGGCCCGATTGCTGTTGCAAAGCACCTCACTCCCTTCCTGCCAAGGCATACCGAGGTCGCGACGGGAGGAGTTACCGGGACCACAGCGGTGGCTTCAGGCCCATACGGAAGCGCGCTGATCCTGACCATTTCGTATGCCTATATCAAACTTATGGGAGGCGAAGGATTGACCGAAGCCACGAAAATGGCTATTCTTAATGCCAACTATCTTAAATCATGCCTTGAGCCTTATTATCCTATACTTTATTCGGGAAAGAACGGCCGTTGTGCCCATGAGATGATAGTCGACTGCAACGGAATAACCAGGCAAACCAATATCGGGGCGATCGACATTGCCAAGAGGCTTATGGATTATGGGTTCCATGCGCCAACCGTGGCTTTCCCGGTACACGGAACCCTGATGGTTGAACCCACCGAAAGCGAACCTTACTACGAGCTCAACCGTTTTATTGAAGCCATGATTTCTATCAGGGGTGAAATTGACGAGATCGCATCGGGCAAGGCAGATAAAACCGTTAACGTGATCATGAAGGCCCCTCATACCGCTGCCATGGTTTCGGCTGATGAATGGACCCTGCCCTACTCGCGCCAGAAAGCGGCTTATCCTATGCCATGGTCGGGTGACGACAAATACTGGCCAACTGTAACAAGGATAGATGATGCGTTCGGCGACAGGAACCTTGTGAGCACCTGCCTGGGGTAGCTATATCATCTGGTCGAGACAGTGTTTGATCTTTTCCCAACTGCGCTCGATGTCGTTGTCGAGGCCAACCGAAAACCTGATCAGGCCTTCCGATAACCCCATTTCCTTCTGGATCTCTTCGGGCACTTCAGAGGATGTGCTCTTGCCCGAATTGCTGAACAGGGTTTTAAAATAGCCCAGGCTCACGGCAAGGTATCCCACGCCTTCGAGTTCCATGGCCTCCATAAGCCTGGAAGCACGCACTGCCGTCTCCATATCGATGGCGATCATGGCGCCGAAACCGAATTCAGGGTTCATGATCTTTTTAAGGACCTCATGTCCCTTGTGTTCGGGATGGCCGGGGTAAATGATCCTGGTGCCGTTTGCTTTAAACTTATCGGCCAGGTAGGCGGCATTTTTGCTGTGTTGTTTCATGCGGATGTGCAGTGTATGAAGGTTCTTCAGGATGCTGGAGGAACGAAGGGGCTCCAGCGAAGGCCCGAGCAGCATGGCCGTGCCGTTGTTCACATCGCAAAGCGCATCAATAAATTCCTTATCACCGCAAATAGCCCCGGCAACACAATCATTCTTTCCGTTTATGAATTTGGTCATGCTGTGAACCACTATATGGGCTCCGTGCTGGGCGGAGGCTACCATCATGGGGGTAAACGTATTATCGACCATGAGCTTGATCCCGTGTTCATTGGCGATCTTTGCCAGCTCGGGGATATCGCTGATCTGGAGTAAAGGGTTCGTCATTGTTTCGGTATAAATGATCCTGGTCTCAGGGCGGATGGCGTTACGTACCTGATCCAGCCGGGTGATGTCGACAAACGTAACGTCTATGTTGAATTTTTTCAGGTAGTTGTTCAGGAAAGCAAAGGTTCCGCCGTAAACTGTCATTGAACAGATGACATGGTCACCGGTTTTCACCAGCTGAAAGATCGCGCAGGTAATAGCCGCCATTCCGGAAGCGGTAACCCAGGCCGATTCTGTTCCTTCGAGCGCTGCAAGGGCATCGGCAAGGTACTTGTTCGTGGGGTTCCAGTGGCGGGAGTAAAGGTAGCAGCCTTCCTGCTGGCCGGCGAATGTTTCGCTCATGGTTATGGCCTGCATGAAAGTGTAGGTTGCAGAATCAGTGATGGAAGGGTTCACATCCCCGTATTCACCGAACTGTAGCAGGTCGAAAATACGGGTTGAAGGATCGTTTGTCTTTTTCATAAAGCCGGAATAATTTTTTTCAAAGTTACAAAGGTCCTTTTAATCCAGGAAAAGAATAATTCCGGACCGGGAACTGTGGACCTGATTGAAATAAACTTGAATTAATCCCGGGGCAGGGCCATGGACCCGGGTTCCTCCCAGGAAGGGCGGGGAATTTACCGGGAGTGATTAAAACCTGAATGATAAAGATTTTTATCAGCCTATAAACCTCGACATGATTGCCTTCACCTCTTCATAGTCATAGGTAACAGGGAAGTGGGGATACTCATTGATCACATTCTGGGGGGGGCGGAAGAGTATTCCTTCCTCGGCCTGCCTGAGCATTGAAACATCGTTATAGGAATCGCCCATGGCGATGACCTGGTACCTCAGTCCCTGCAAGGCCTCTACCGTCCTGCGTTTAGGGTCAGGCTGCCGCATTTTGAAATCCACAATGCGGTTTGACTCGTCGGTGACCAGTGTATGGCAGAATAAGGTTGGCCTTCCCAGTTTTTTTATCAGGGGTTCGGCAAACTGGATAAATGTGTCGGAAACCACGATGATCTGGGTCCTTTCCTTTACCCACTGAATGAATTCAAGGGCCCCTGGCAAAGGTTCGATCTGTGCGATCACCTCCTGGATATCATGGAGTTTTAACCCGTGTTCTTCGAGGATCCTGATCCTCCATCTCATTAGTTTTTCATAGTCAGGTTCATCACGGGTGGTACGGCGGAGTTCCGGGATGCCGGTTTTTTCGGCAACATTGATCCACACTTCGGGTGTGAAAACGCCTTCGAGGTCGGAGCAGACAATATACATATCGGGGAGTGATTAGTGAATAATGAACAGTGATTGATTTTTATTTAAAGTTTGTATTAAGCCAGGATTTGAAGCCTGAGTAGTTATTCGGCAAATCGGCAAAAAATTCAGGTTTGTTGTCGATACCCTGCAGGCTTTGCGGAAGCTCAGGGTCAATGCCGGTGATCTTTTGAATTTCATCAGGAAATTTTGCCGGGTGGGCGGTCTCCAGGGAAACGCATAGCTGGTCCTTGTTAAAGTTGTCGCCCTGCTCAAGGATGTATTTCATCAGCCCTGTCCATCCTACAGAGCCGTGGGGCTCAAGCAGGAGTTTACGCTGTTTCCAGGCTTCATCGATAGTCCTGCGGGTTTCGGCATCGGTAATGCTTATGCCCCAAAGCTCATTTCTCATCCTGTCCATATCGGCGGCACGCAATATGAGACCTTTCTCATCCATGATACCTCCGTACAAAGCCACAAGCCTTGCAAGGTTGCTTGGATGGCCCACGTTCATAGCACTGGAGATACATTTGCGGGAAGGTTCAATTTTATTGTACTTCCCGCTGTAGAGGTAATTCGGAAATTCGTCATTCTGGTTGGTTGCAATAATGAATCTCTTTACCGGGAGCCCCATTTTCATCGCGAGTACGCCTCCCATCATATCGCCGAAATTTCCTGAAGGAACCGAAAAAATGATCTGTTCCCCCGGGCTTGAGAGTTTGGCATAGGCATAAAAATAGTAAACGGTCTGGGGTACCAATCGCCCTATATTTATTGAGTTGGCGGATGAGAGCCCCAGGTGGTCAAGCGAGGGGTCGGAAAATGCCTGTTTCACCAGGGCCTGGCAATCGTCGAATTTAGCATCAAGGGCAAGGACTTTAACGTTCTTACCCAGGGTTGTCATTTGTTTCCGCTGGCGGTCGGTGACTTCATCCTTTGGAAAGAGAACCACGATATCAATATTATCCAGGCCGTAAAAAGCATTTGCCACGGCACTCCCTGTATCCCCCGAAGTGGCAGTGAGTATGAGAAGACGGCGGTTGCCGGTTTGAAGGTAATATTGCATGAGCCTTCCCATCATCCGGGCGGCGAAATCCTTGAAAGAGGCAGTAGGCCCCCTGTCAAGCCGCATTACATACTTACGGTCTGATACATGTTCAAGGGGCACCTCGTAGTTATAGGCATCCCTGGCAATGGCAATGAGTTCGTCGTCGGATATTTCGCCGTTCAGGAAACGTTTTGTGACATGGTATGCGATCTCCCAATATTCTTGTTTCCCGAAATCCCTTATCTCTTCAACCGGTATCTGAGGGATGCTTACCGGGAGATACAGTCCTTTATCGGGGGCCTGGCCTTTCAGCAGGGCCTCATGGAACCTGAGGTTTCCGGCCTTGAGGTTTGTCGAAAAGAATTGAATTGGTTTGTCCATTGAGATATTCTATTCCCGGGCCCTTCGCCTGGGGCGAAGGGCCCGGGAATAGCTCCTATTTTTTGCGTTTCCCATGTTTGCCGGCCGCCTTGAAAGCCTGTGCAAGATCGTCGAGGATATCCTTCTCGTCTTCTATGCCTATCGAAAACCTGATCATCGAAGGCGAGATCCCGGCTTTCTTCATCTCCTTCTCCCCCATCGCCGAATGCGTGGTGGAAGCCGGATGGGTCACAATGGAGCGGCAGGTCCCCAGGTGGGTCGCATGGGTTATGATCTTCAACGAATCGATGAATTTTGTTGCATCCTTGTAATTGCCTTCCAACTCAAAGGAAAGCAGGGAACTGCAACCTTTCATCTGGTCCTTGATCATCTTGTTATACGGATTGGACTTGAGCCCCGGGTAGTTTACCTGCCTGACCCTGGGATGTTTCTCCAAAAAAGTGGCCACCGCCATGGCATTGGAACAATGCTTCTCCATACGGAGAGAAAGGGTTTCCAGCCCCAGGAGGTTCAGCCAGGCATTAAACGGAGCCATGGAAGGTCCAAGGTAACGGATGCTGCCCTGCCTGATGCCGTCAATAAGGTTTTTTGGCCCGCATATTATCCCACCAAGGCTGGTCCCGTTCCCGCAAACATACTTTGTTGTGGAATGCACGGTAACATCAGCTCCCAATGCAATGGGCTGCTGAAGCGCTGGAGTGCATATGGTATTGTCGACAACCAGCGGGAGTTTCTTTGATTTCGCCAGCTTTGCAAGGGCAGGTATATCGGCAATGAAAAGGGCAGGGTTACTGGGGGTCTCCACAAATAAAAACTTTGTCTTAGGGGTTATCGCCGCTTTCCATGCATTAATATCCCCGGGTTGTGTAACCCAGTTGACCTTAGTCCCCATCTTTTTCAGCCCGGTTTCAAACAGGCCAAACGTGCCTCCGTATACCCTGTTGGACGAAACAACTTCGTCGCCGGGTGAAAGCCAGTGGTGCGACAACAGGAATATGGCCGCCATCCCCGAAGAAGTCGCAATCGCCCCGTCGGTACCTTCAAGTGCAGCCATCCTGCGCTCGAAAAGGTCTACTGTGGGGTTATCCCAGCGCCCGTATGTGTATCCCGGTTTCTCACCGGTAAAGATCGCTGCGGCTTCTTTTGCATCGGCATACGGATAGGCTACAGACTGGTACAATGGTGTGATCATCGAACCAGGACTGAATTCGACATTCCCGGCGTGAATGGCTTTGGTACTGAATCCTTGTTTTGACATTTGCTTTTATTTTGGTTGATACTTTGCGGACTTAAAATGAGAGCACTTAACAAAAATAAAAAATTATGCGACATTAGTCAACAAATTAAAGCCGGGAACAGAAATTATGAGGTTTCCGTATCTTGGTTCACAGCTCATTTTTTAGTACTTTCGCGGATTCATAAATCTCATATTGTATGAAGTTTGATATCATTATCATAGGCAGCGGTCCGGGAGGATATGTTGCAGCTATACGAGCAGCCCAGCTGGGGTTCAGTGTTGCAGTGGTGGAAAGAGCCGAACTCGGCGGCATCTGCCTGAACTGGGGCTGCATCCCGACTAAAGCATTGCTGAAAAGCGCAAGTGTGTTTCAGTATATCCAGCATGCCTCCGAATATGGCATCTCCTCAACCGAAGCCAAAGCCGATTTCCCGGCAATTATCAAACGCAGCAGGGAAGTGGCCGATTCGATGAGCAAAGGGATACAATTTCTGCTGAAGAAAAATAAAATTGAACATATCAAAGGATACGGGAAAGTCAAACCTGGAAAGACAGTGGAGGTTACCGACGAAAGCGGAAAAACCACAGACTATGCTGCAACTCATATCATCATTGCAAGCGGTGCCCGTTCTAAAGAACTTCCCACCCTTAAACAGGACGGGAAAAAGATCATAGGCTACCGTGAAGCCATGACCCTGGCTGTTCAGCCAAAAACCATGGTGGTCGTTGGCTCCGGGGCTATCGGTTCCGAGTTCGCTTATTTTTATAATTCCATAGGCACGAAAGTGACGCTTATTGAAGTCCTTGCCAATATTGTACCTGTTGAAGATGAAGAAGTATCGAAAACGCTCGAACGCTCGTTCAAGAAAGCCGGGATGAAGGTGATGACAGGTGTTTCAGTTGAATCGGTCGACACCAAAGGTGAAGGATGCAGGGTTAGTGTCGGTACGAAAAAAGGCAACGAGATCATTGATTGCGACATTGTGCTATCCGCCGTAGGCGTGGCAACAAATATTGAAGGCATAGGCCTTGAAGAAACTGGGATTGCCACTGAGCGCGGCAAAGTGGTCGTGGATGATTTCTACAGGACGAATGTTGAAGGTTACTATGCGATCGGAGATATCGTAAAAGGCCCTTCACTGGCCCATGTAGCCTCACATGAAGGCATAATCTGTGTTGAGAAAATTGCAGGGAAGCATGTTGAGCCCCTCGATTACGGCAATATCCCTGGTTGTACCTACACCCATCCCGAGGTCGCTTCGGTTGGGATGACAGAGAAAGCCGCAAAAGATGCCGGATACGAGATACTGGTAGGGAAATTCCCCTTTACCGCTTCCGGAAAAGCAACCGCTGCCGGGGCAAGGGAAGGTTTTGTCAAGGTGATCTTCGACGCAAAGTACGGCGAATGGCTCGGGGCCCACATGATAGGGGAAAATGTCACGGAAATGATAGCCGAAGTGGTTGTTGCAAGGAAACTTGAAACAACCGGAAGGGAAATCATAGAAGCGGTCCACCCCCACCCCACCATGAGCGAAGCGATCATGGAAGCAGTAGCCCAGGCATACGGGGAATGTATACACCTGTAATACTTTTCGAATTGTCAGATACTGATTACTGGGGACCAGGTACTGGAACCCAGAACCCAAAACCCAGAACCCAGAACTATGGAAATCATCAAGACTCCCCTCGAAGGCCTGCTCATCATAAAGCCGGATGTGTTTGAAGATGAAAGAGGCTATTTTTTCGAATCCTTCAACCATGGAAAATTCCTGAACCTGGGGCTTGACCTGAAGTTTCTCCAGGACAACGAGTCCAAATCCAGGAAAGGGGTGTTGAGGGGCCTCCACTTTCAGGCGCCTCCGTTTGCCCAGGGTAAACTTGTAAGGGTGATGCGGGGATCGGTCCTGGATGTGGCTGTGGATATCCGTAAAAATTCACCCACCTACGGAAAATGGGAATCCATCGTTCTTTCAGGCCAGAATAAATGGATGTACTGGATACCTGCAGGATTTGCACATGGCTTTGCAACGCTTGAAGACGATACTATCTTTTTCTACAAATGCACCAACATTTATAACAAGGCATCCGAGGGGAGCATCTTATGGAACGACCCCGACCTTAACATCAACTGGGGCCTGCTGGAACCGGTTATTTCCGACAAGGATAAAATATCAGCGAAATTCAATGACTTTATTACTCCTTTCTGACAATGAAACAAAAACTTAAATTACCTCTTATAATTATCTCCCTGCTTGCATTTGCCGCAATATTGGTGTTTGCCGTAATAGTTCAGAAGAACCCGGCAAAGGATTACAGGGAAGTTGCCCAGCGTTCTTACCGTATTTTTTCACCGGAATGCCCTTCAGCCGTTGATTTTGCAGGTGAAAGAATGCCCCTCGAACTTTTTTATGTTCACGAAAGTCTCGACAGGGAGATCATGATCAATACGTTCATGCATGCATCGACAATACTGATGTTTAAGCGGTCCAACCGCTGGTTCCCGCTTATTGAGCCCATACTGAAAAAAAATCACGTTCCGGATGATTTCAAGTTCCTTGCTCTTGCCGAAAGCAATTTCTACAATGCGGTCTCCCCTTCCAAAGCCGAAGGGTTCTGGCAGTTCCTGAAACCGACAGCTTTGCATTACGGCCTTGAAGTGAATGAGGAAGTTGATGAACGGTACAATGTGGCCAGGTCAACGGAAGCAGCCTGCAGGTATTTCCTTGAATCCTATGCAAAATACGGAAACTGGACCCTCGTTGCGGCATCCTTCAACCGGGGACAGGACGGCCTCAGCGACGCCGTTACCGACCAGAAAGTCAAAAGCTTTTACGAGCTTTTCCTTAATGATGAAACATCGAGGTATATATACAGGATAGTTGCTCTCAAGGAGATCTATACCCATCCTGTAAAATACGGGCTGTACCTGAGGGCCGGTGATTTTTACCCGGTGGTCCCTACCTACACTGTCGAGGTAGATTCACCCATTCATGACCTTCCTGCCTTTGCAATTAAAAATAAGGTGACATACAGGGTTCTCCGTGATTTTAATCCTTGGCTGAAGAAGTACACTCTCACGAACAAGCTTAAAAAGACATACCAGATTGTTCTTCCAAAAGACGGGGCAATGAATACCGAATTCCTGGAAAAGGGCGTGCCAGTTTCAGAAACATACTTCCACGATACTTTGAGAATCAACGAGATCCATTAAGCTTTCCATTCATTGGAAGACAAGCTAGAAATATCAGGAGCCAGGGTTCATAACCTCAGGAATATCGACTTGATTATTCCGAGGAACAAGCTGGTTGTGTTTACAGGCCTGAGCGGAAGCGGAAAATCTTCCCTTGCTTTTGACACCATTTATGCCGAAGGCCAGAGGCGTTATATGGAAACCTTTTCGGCTTATGCAAGGCAGTTCATCGGCAGCCTTGAAAGGCCTGATGTTGACAGGATAACAGGGCTTAACCCGGTAATTTCAATCGAGCAGAAATCGGCCAGCCGGAATCCCCGTTCAACAGTCGGTACGATTACAGAGATCTATGACTTTCTCCGCCTTCTTTACGCCAGGGTCGCCGATGCGTATTCTTATGTCACAGGTGAAAAAATGGTGCGCTACACGGAGCAGCAGATTGTTGACCTGGTTCTTTCCCAGTATGCCGGGAAGCATGTTATGATACTGTCGCCTGTGGTCAAAGGCAGGAAAGGCCATTACCGGGAACTCTTTGAGCAGATACGGAAACAGGGGTTCCTCAGTGTGAGGATCGACGGCGAGGTAAGGGAAATTTCACACGGACTGCAACTTGACCGTTATAAGATCCACGATATTGAGATTGTAATCGACCAGGTCCATATTGTACCCGGATCGGTGAAACGGCTTGCAGGATCAGTGAACACTGCAATGAAACAGGGAAAGGATTCCATTACCGTTCTCGATATTGCTTCGGATACGGCCAGGCATTTCAGCCGCCTCCTGATGTGCCCTACAAGCGGGGTATCCTATGATGAGCCGGAACCCAACACTTTTTCTTTCAATTCCCCTTACGGAGCCTGCCAGCGCTGTAACGGGCTTGGCACCATCTCGGAGATCGACATCCAGAAGATCATTCCCGATAGCAGTAAAAGCATTAAAAAGGGGGGTATAGTCCCCCTCGGGGAATACAAAAACACTTGGATATTCAAACAGATCGAAGCCATTGGGGAAAAATACTCTTTCGACCTGAACACACCCATTGGTGACATCCCTGAACAGGCTATAAACATTATACTTTACGGATCCGACGAGGTGATCAGGGTTAAGAATGATTACCTGGGGATCACATCCACTTACTCCCTGAATTTTGAAGGGATTGTCAGTTTTATTAATTCCCAGACTGCAGAGACTGCACCGGCCGGCATTATGAAATGGGTAAGCAGTTTCATGAATAAAATGCCCTGCCCTGAATGCAAGGGTTCCAGGCTTAAAAAAGAGTCGCTGCAATTTAAGATCGAAGGGAAGAACATTGCGGAACTTGCCGGGATGGATATGATAATCCTGGAGGGGTGGATGGGTCAGATCAATGACCGCTTTGATGAACGCAAGAAGCTTATTGCCTATGAAATAATCAGGGAAATACAAAACCGCATCAGGTTTTTACTGGATGTCGGCATTGGCTACCTGACGCTGAACCGCCCTGCAAGGTCGCTTTCGGGAGGTGAAAGCCAGAGGATACGGCTTGCGACCCAGATCGGGTCGCAGCTTGTTGGAGTGCTTTATATCCTTGATGAACCGAGTATCGGGCTCCACCAGCATGATAACCTGAAACTTATCAGGGCGCTCCAGAATCTGCGTGATGCCGGGAATTCGGTGATCGTAGTCGAACATGACAAGGAAACCATACTGGCTTCTGACTATGTTATCGATATCGGTCCGGGGGCAGGAGTTCACGGCGGCCGGATCGTTGCACAGGGGACCCCGGAGGAAATCATGAAAAACGGGCATCTCACAGGACAATACCTCAGCGGCAGGAAAAAGATCATTGTTCCCGGGCAAAGAAGGAAGGGTAACGGCAAATCACTGAATCTTTACGGAGCTGCCGGGAATAACCTGAAAGGGGTGGACCTCGAAATCCCGCTTGGTAAATTTATCTGCATTACGGGCCTGAGCGGCAGCGGAAAATCCAGCCTTATCAACGAAACCCTCTATCCCATACTCAGCAGGCATTTCTATAAATCGGAATACAAGCCCCTTCCTTATGATAAGATCGAAGGGATCAGGAATATCGACAAGGTGATAGAGATCGACCAGAGCCCTATCGGCCGAACCCCCAGGTCGAACCCGGCTACCTATACCAAGGTGTTTGACGAGATCCGCAAACTTTATGCTTCTCTTCCCGAGTCGAAGATCAGGGGGTACCTGCCGGGAAGGTTCTCTTTTAATGTGAAAGGGGGCAGGTGCGAAACATGCAAGGGCGGAGGGCTTAAGGTGATCGAAATGAACTTCCTCCCCGATGTGTACGTTCTTTGCGAAACCTGCCAGGGGCACCGTTATAACAGGGAAACGCTGGAAGTACGTTTTAAAGGGAAATCGATCAACGATGTCCTGAACATGACTATTGAACAAGCTGTGGAATTCTTTGAGAATATCCCTATGATCCTGAACAAGATCAGCACGCTCAATGAGGTCGGGTTGGGATACATCACACTGGGGCAGCAATCCACTACCCTCTCGGGAGGCGAAGCCCAAAGGGTAAAACTTGCCTCGGAACTCAGCAAGACCGATACCGGGAATACCCTGTACATACTCGACGAACCTACTACAGGACTGCATTTTGAAGATGTAAAAGTGCTCCTCTGTGTTTTAAATAAACTTGTTGCCAAGGGGAATACGGTACTGGTGATCGAGCATAATATGGAAGTCATTAAAGTTGCCGACCATATAATAGACCTTGGGCCGGAAGGCGGGGAGCGCGGAGGCACAATTGTTTGCATGGGAACACCTGAGGAAGTGGCGATGCATAAAACCTCCTATACCGGAATCCATTTGAAAAAGGAACTGAATGCGTTATAATCTGATGATTACTATGACTTAATTATTGATTATGAATACTATGGAAAACAAGGAAATTGAAAAATTAAGGGAATCTTTCCAGCAGAAGACCTGGAGCGAAACGATCTCGGTCGACACCTGGGAAATATTCAAGGTGATGTCGGAAATGGTTGAGGGTTTTGACAAATTGAGCAAGATCGGCCCTTGCGTATCCATTTTTGGATCAGCACGCACTCCCGAAAGCAATAAATATTACCGACTGGCCGAAGAGATAGCCTACCTGCTTACAAAAAACGGCTTCGGGGTGATCACCGGGGGCGGGCCAGGGGTTATGGAAGCAGCCAATAAGGGGGCCCATTTTGCAGGGGGCAAATCGGTGGGCCTCAATATTTCCCTGCCTTTCGAACAAAAGCCAAACCCTTTCATTGACAGGACCAGGCTTCTCAACTTCGACTTCTTTTATGTCAGGAAGACCATGTTCATGCGTTACTCCATGGGATTTATTGCCCTTCCCGGGGGGTTCGGCACCCTGGATGAACTTACGGAAGCCATCACCCTAATACAGACCCATAAACTCGTGAGGTTCCCGATCGTACTGGTCTGCCGGGAATACTGGCAGGGGTTTACCGAATGGATCACGAAGAAAGTTTTGCCTGAGAGCATGATCTCCGAAAATGACCTGGAACTGTTCACAGTTGTAGACACTGCAGAGGAAGCCGTAAATTACATAAGCGGATTCTACGAAAGCTATGCTTTGAAACCTAATTTTTAATTGCTTACCTTTGCCTCTGTAATAGTATGATTAATGCCCAGAAAGAAGAAAAAAGACGCTCAGGAACTGCTGGTTGAAGCCATATCGGAGGCTTTGCTGGAGAAAAAAGCAAAAGATCCGGTAATCCTTGATTTTAAAGGGAGTGGACATTCGGTGTGTGATGCATTCATCATCACGCATGGAAATTCCAGGACGCAGTCGGAAGCCCTTGCCGAGGAAGTCATTCATCGTGTAAAAAAACAAACAGGCTTAAACCCCTGGCATAAGGAAGGGTTTGAAAATGCGGAATGGATTTTGATAGACTACATTGACGTAGTGGTTCACATTTTCCAGGAAGCACAGCGTAAGTTCTTCAACCTTGAGAAGTTATGGGCAGATTCCAAGGTCGTTAAGATTGAAGACTAACACTGAGTTACAAATTTTTATTGAAGGTTCACGACAGAATGGCAGAAAAAGACAACAAACCGAAAGATAGTTTCAAACCGAATTTCAATCCGACGAAAGGCAAGAAACCCAAGTTTAGTTTTTACTGGATATACGGGGTGCTGCTTGTAGGCTTTCTTGCTTTACAGGTATTTAATTATAACAATCCGGTTAAATCCGTTGATTACACGAAGTTTGAAGAGGTATTGCTAAAACAGGATGTTGAGAAGATCGTTGTAGTCAACAAGGAAAGGGCAGAAATTTATATCAAAAAGGACCGGCTTCAAAGTGATACTGCTTACAAGCAGTTCAATAAAAAAGGCCTGGGTTCGGCTTTTAACAGCGGCAACCCTCAGTTTACCTATGAGATCAACAGCGTGGATATTTTTTACGGGCTTCTGAAAGATACCCGCGACACCATTGCCGCTCATATGAGGCGCGACAGCATACCACAGGCAAAGATCGCCGAGTTCAAAAAACAGTTTCCTTATCCGCCTGTTACCGAATCAAGGAAAGATATTTTCGGTGACATCCTCGGATATCTCCTTCCCATTCTTCTCCTGGTAGGAGCCTGGTTCCTCATCATGAGGTTTATGAGCCGGGGCGGGGGCGGGGGCGGAGGCGCCCAGATATTTAACATTGGCAAATCGAAGGCGACCCTGTTCGACAAGGACACCATGGTCAATATCAATTTCAATGATGTGGCGGGGCTTGAAGAGGCCAAGGTTGAGATCATGGAGATCGTTGACTTTCTAAAGAACCCTACAAAATACACCCAGCTTGGTGGCAAGATCCCCAAGGGGGCTTTGCTGGTAGGCCCCCCGGGGACTGGAAAAACCCTGCTTGCAAAAGCTGTGGCCGGGGAAGCCAAGGTTCCGTTCTTCAGCATCTCAGGTTCTGATTTCGTGGAAATGTTCGTAGGTGTAGGAGCTTCCAGGGTACGCGACCTTTTCAGGCAGGCCAAGGAGAAAGCTCCCTGTATCATATTTATAGATGAAATTGATGCCATCGGCCGTGCACGTGGAAGAAACGCCATTACCGGTGCCAACGACGAGCGTGAAAACACCCTTAACCAGCTCCTTACCGAGATGGATGGTTTTGCAACCAACGCAGGCGTAATCATCCTCGCAGCCACCAACCGGGCCGATATCCTCGACCGTGCCCTTATGCGCGCAGGTCGTTTCGACAGGCAGATTTATATTGAACTTCCCGACCTGGAAGAAAGGAAAGCGATTTTCAAGGTCCACCTGAAACCATTGAAACTGGACCTGAACCTTGATGTTGAATTCCTCGCCAGACAAACCCCGGGTTTCTCAGGTGCTGATATCGCCAATGCTTGCAACGAGTCGGCTCTGATCGCAGCACGAAAGAATAAAAATATCATTGAAAAGCAGGATTTCCTGGATGCAATTGACCGTATTGTAGGCGGGCTTGAAAAGAAGAACAAGATCATCAGCCAGCATGAAAAGAAGGTCATCGCTTTCCACGAATCAGGCCATGCCGCAGTAAGCTGGCTTCTTGAATATGCACATCCTCTTGTTAAAGTGACCATTGTGCCCCGCGGGAAAGCCCTTGGCGCAGCCTGGTACCTGCCCGAAGAAAGGCAGATCACTACCTATGAGCAGATGTTCGACGAACTCGCTGCAGCACTTGGCGGAAGAGTTTCCGAAGACGTATTTTTCGGCAAGATTTCAACCGGTGCACTGAACGACCTCGAGAAGGTCACCAAGCAGACCTATGCCATGGTAGTCTATTTCGGGTTGAACGAAGCTATCGGCAACATCAGCTTCTATGATTCCAGCGGTCAGAACGAATTTGCTTTTCAGAAACCATACAGTGAAAAGACTGCTGAGGTCATCGACTATGAAGTTAAAAAGATCATTGACTCCGCATACGCAAAAGCAAAGCAGCTGATCACCGAAAACAAGGAAAAAGTTGCTTCGCTGGCAAACCTGCTTCTTGAGAAGGAGGTTATTTTCAGGGAAGACCTGGAGCATATTTTCGGACCCCGGCCCTTCGAAAAGGAAGAGGAGAAATTCCTTCCGACAAGGAATCCCAAGTCCGACACACCTGCTTCCCTGCCTGAAAATCTAGTAATTGAACTCCCGGCTCCTGATCTTCAGACCGGCCAGGAGCCGGGGAATCCTCCAGCCCCTGCCCCGGGCGCAGAAGAAAAAACCTAAGCAGAAATAATGATGGAAGAATCCACCTCGCGCGAAAAGGTACTTAAAAAAGTAAGGGATGCCCTGATTGAGAAAACAGAGCCCCCGTACCCTATCATCGACCAGGAATCACCTGTTTTCAAAGATATTACCGAACCGCTCGATGTGAATTTTGCCCAGGAACTTGTAAAAGTGTCAGGGAAGTTCGTTTACTGCGAAAGCGAAGATGAATTTTCGACCCTGCTTAAACAGTTCATCCTTGAAAAGAACTGGTCGGTGCTCTTCTGCCTCGATCCTATCATCCAAAAAATCCTGAAAGAAGCAGGTATCCCGTATGTGCACAACCAGGAAGAGTTCCTTGATTCAAAAATAGGTATCACACGCTGTGAATATCTTATTGCAAGGCTTGGATCTGTGATGGTCTCATCGCATTTAAGCCCGGGCAGGAAAATTAATGTATACCCTGATGCCCACCTGGTTCTTGCTTATACTTCCCAGCTGGTTCCCGATCTGAAACATGCAATTGCAGGAATACGTAAAAAATACAACCACAATTACCCTTCAATGATTTCCTTGATTACCGGCCCAAGCAGGACCGCTGATATCGAAAAAACACTGGTATTGGGGGCACACGGCCCAAGAGAACTTTATGTATTTCTAATCGACGACCAAAATGCCCAGGGTTCCTGAGGATCATGATTCCCACTGGGAGGTTGTTTTCAGCACTAACCTGCTGTACAAAGCCGAAATTATTAAAGGCATGCTGGAAGAAGAAGGAATTCAGTGTGTGTTGATCAACAAGCAGGATTCATCTTATATCGCTTTTGGCGATATCGATTTATTGGTTCCGCGTGAGGAAGTCTTGAACAGCAAACAAATCATGGAAAGGGTCGCGGGCGATGAATAATTTTTGGGCCCGTACCATCACCGGCCTAAGCATGGTATCCCTTCTCCTGTTTTCTTTATGGTACAGCCAATGGCTGTTTGCAGGCATTTTTCTTGTTGTTGCAATACTTGGAATCTGGGAATTCTATACCCTTTTCTCAACAGAAGAGATCAGGCCACAGAAGATTTACGGAACTGCTTGCGCTTGTACATTGTACCTTGTTTTATACCTGGTCAATACAGCCAACCTCGATATACTCTCTCCACGCTGGTATTTTTTCCCGGTTTATGCAGCCATGGCGATGTTTTTTCTTTCGTTCATCATGGAAATATACAGAAAGAAGCAAAAACCCCTCGAGAATATTGCAATCACCACCGCAGGGGTTTTATATGTTTCTCTTCCACTGAGCCTGCTGAACCTGCTCGATTCACCCGATTCGGCACGTTTCCTGGGCTTCCCGGCATTCTTACTCGGGTATTTTACCCTCACATGGCTGTTCGACACAGCAGCCTATCTCTTCGGAAAACAATTCGGAAAACATAAATTATTCGAAAGGATATCACCAAAAAAAACCTGGGAAGGGACCATCGCAGGGTCGGTAGTCACCGGGCTTACTGCATTTGGCTTCAGCTATATGGTGCCGGGTATCATGATGGCCGACTGGCTTATGCTGGCATTGCTCATCGTTGTTTTCGGCTCTTTTGGGGACCTGGCAGAATCCTTGTTTAAGCGCAGTCTGAAAATTAAAGATTCCGGGAATATACTTCCGGGCCACGGAGGCATTCTCGATCGCTTTGATACCTTTTTTATTTCAGCTCCTTTTGTATTTTTGTATTTCGTTTTAAGAAACTTATAACACAGGATGACGATACACCGCGAAGGATATAAAACCATTATTATCGTATTTCTGTTTGTTGTTGCAGTTCTCCTCGGCCTGAACCATATCTTCCCTGCCCAGACCTGGGTCCATTATTTCCTTTATATTCTCGGCCTGTGGTTCTTTCTGATGATAGTCAGGTTCTTTCGCTC